>JAHHGX010000064.1 GCA_019359675.1 Calothrix sp. FI2-JRJ7 | reverse complement strand
CTAAAACAACGAAAATGGTTGATACATTAATCGCGATTGCACTTAATTTGTTCAACCCCAAACATTTAAGAAACTGGTTTGCTAACTGCTGTTACTGTACCTCATAAACCTGCAATCTGCTGTAAATGCCTTATAAAGCCCCCCCTTATTAAGGGGGGGTTGGGGGGGATTATAATTCACAACTTAGGCAAAATCTCAGGTAGCAACGAACCAGGAACTTTAGATAAAGCTAAATTTTGTCCTTGAATACCTAGCTCGTTATGAAATTCGCGTATAGTTTTAATTATATATGAGAGCGTAGTTTGATACGTCTCAGGCTGTTTACTCATACCGTTAAGCGCTTGCAAATGATTATCTAACGCAGCTTCTAAATGCTGCGAGCGTTCATTTTTATTTCCATCATAATAAGCATCGGTAACAAGTTGATAGTGCGCTAGTCCTAAGTTGTTATGCGTGGCAAAAACATCAAAGCTTAATGTTATTCCGCTTAGTGAATGCGCTAAATTCAATGCTTCTTGATAAGACTTAATACATTTTTGTAAATATTCGTGTCGTTCTTCTTTTGGTGTTTTAACTTGATTTGCTAAATGCCAATAAGCTGTTCCAAGATTATTTTGTGTAGCAGAACATGCAGCAGGTTGATTTGCTGGTGTTCTAAATTTTAAAGCTTCGTTATAGGCGCCAATGCAAGTGCGTAAATGTTCGCACTCCTGTTCGTACTGGGCAAGATTCCAATAAGCAGTACCAATATTGTTTTGAATCATCCCATATTTTAAGGGTTCTTGATTAGGGGTGTAATACACCAACGCAAAATTATACGCAGTAATGGCTTTCTTCAAATGCACAATAGGAAGGTTGTACTGTGCCAAGTGCCAGTACGCAGTGCCTAAGTTATTTTGACATGCGGCAAATTTGAGCGGTTCCATGTCGGGAGTACGATAGCGCAGTGCTTCGGAATATGCGTCCACTGCTGACTGCCAGTTTTCTGCCGGACTGGAAAAGCGTGCTAAGTCACCGTATGCTGTACCTAAATTATTTTGTACCCGCGCGTAAGTTTCAGGATTGGTTTGCGGTGATACTAATTTTAATGATAGTTGATAAAACTCGATTGCTTGCTCAATATATGACTGCCCCTCCTCTGAGTTGGGAGGAGTACGGTACAACATCCAATATAAAGTCCCTAAGTCGTTCAAGATATCAGGAACTTGAGGCGATACTTCATCATATGTAATTGCCTCTTGGTAAGCTATTATTGCCACCATTAAACTTTCTAAGTTAGACTGTCCCTGCTCAATCCGCAAGCGATATAAATTACCAAGCTTTTGATATCCAAGTGCTAAACTCTCTTGTTCAGCTTTTTTACTATGTAATTCTTCAATTTCCTCTAAAATTACTTGGGGTGAAGTTGTTTCACCTTCTGCACGAGTATCCAACGTCGCAAGCACAAGCTCAACTAATTCTTTGGTGATGTGTGTAAAACGTTCGAGTGGTGACTTTTCAGGTGCGTTGGATGTTTCTCTGTTTGTTTCTCTACTTGTTTCTCTACTTGCAGGTTCATCACTAGGTAATCCTACCGCGAGCAGTTCTGATTTTAGCGGTTTTGGTTCTTTCTTTTTGTGGCTACGATTGACGGGTTGTTCGGTTCTTTGAAAATCAAATGATGCATCTTCGCTATCTATTCCACCAGGAAGAATAGCATCATTTAATATAGATTTTTCCAGATTGCCTAAATCTACTTCCTGGGATGAAACCCTTTCTGAACTCTTAGTTTTAGCTGTAGGTGTTGGTTCTCCAGCAAAAGTAAACACACCCGTTCGACACCGCCAAAACTGTGGCGCCGATTGTTGTATAGCATGTAGCCACGGACGCGGTACCCAGACTAATAAACTCGACTCTAAAAATCGATTTGATTCCTGTGTTGTACGCTGTTCAGTTAGCCGCAAATAGTGTAAAAATAGGCGCTGCGTTGCAACAGGTTGTCGCGTTAACTGCTCAACTCCAACTATTTGAAATGCTGGTATTGGTAGCGGTCTACCTGGAGTATCTTTTGTGCCACCTACAATTGGTGGTGGATAATTTATTAACCACTGGTTAATTTGGGCAATAGGGTTTGGGTCACTCAAATTCAACCGTAACGTTACCAGTCGTGGATACGCTGATGTACTAGCTTCCATTAAATTGGTTTGCTGGTACAAAACCTGCCCTACTGGATATGCCAGCGTTGAATGCAACCGTGCTGCCACCTGATTTCGGAGGTTTAAATCATCACACACCGCCAAAAAGACTTGTCTCCGCAAGCCAAGACTTAGGGCAAGCTTGAGACGGTGGTACACTTGCTTGTTCCAAGCTGAATTTTCTGGGTGTGTAGCTTCATTCACGCTCATGGTGGCGTCACATGCCTACTTGCTGTTTACATTTAATTGGATCAGATATTTGCTTTTTGCTACCTATAGCTCTTGCAATGACTTCGTTTTTCTACTTTAAACCCTGCTGTTCAGGACAAATAGTGATTTTAAAGTTATTCGCAAAACAAGTATCTTATTATACGCATTACTTTATGTAATTTTAACAAATAAAAAAGCAGGTTCACACTATCGAGTGGGAACCTGAAAATGATAGCAAGTTTTTTGGCTTGAGGTTTTCTCAAGTTTTAGATGCTGAAATTTGATGCAAATTTGAATAAATATTTAAGAACGTATTATTTTCTAAAGGTCAAGATACCGAAAATGCCACAAATATTAAACCACCAACTAGTACAAATGCTGCAACTCCCAGAAAAATGTAGTTACGCTTTTGCCCATCATTTGGAGGTTCTGCGGTATATACTTTTGGTTCTCTTGCGAAATTATTAAGACGACCGCCTTCTTCTGTGGTATAAGGCATGAATTGTTCCTTTATTTAAGTTCTTTTGCTTTATGTTACATAACTAGGCATAAGTACTCTCACCTTAATTTACAAAAGTTTATAAAGTAGGGTGCGTGACGCCACGAAAAAATTAAAACGTAGTAACAAGACTTGTAGCGTCACGCACCAGTTCAAATTGATTATGACAATAGCTTCGTTCTAGTTTATAAAGTAGGGTGCGTGACGCCACGAAAAAATTAAAACGTAGTAACAAGACTTGTAGCGTCACGCACCAGTTCAAATTGATTGTGACAATAGCTTCGTTCTAGTTTATAAAGTAGGGTGCGTGACGCCACGAAAAAATTAAAACGTAGTAACAAGACTTGTAGCGTCACGCACCAGTTCAAATTGATTATGACAATATGGTAAGTCTTGTTGTTGGTGGTTTGGTGCGTGACGCTACTGGATAATAGCTTCGTTCTAGATTGTTGGTAGCGTCACGCACCCTACTTGATGGTTCCTGTTAGGGGGGAGGAGGCGCTAGCGTAGTCTTTAATTGGCATTCTGCCTGCTAGGTATGCTAGGCGCCCAGCGGTTGCGGCGAGGTTCATGGCTTGTGCCATGAGGGGAGCGTTTTGTGCGAGAGCAATAGCGCTGTTAATTAGTAATGCGTCGGCGCCCATTTCCATTGCCTTAGCAGCTTCAGATGGGGCGCCGATTCCAGCGTCAACGACTACGGGGACTTTGGCGTTTTCAATAATAATTTGGATGTTGGCGGCTGTTTGTATTCCTTGTCCTGAACCAATAGGCGCCGCTAATGGCATTACAGTAGCACAACCAACTTCTTCTAAACGTTGGGCAAGTATTGGGTCGGCGTTAATGTAAGGTAATACGGCAAATCCTTCTTTGACTAACTGTTCTGCTGCTTGTAGTGTACCGATTGGGTCTGGGAGTAAATACTTAGCATCGGGTATTACTTCTAACTTGACGAAATTATTATCTTCTTGTCCTAATAGCTTCGCCATTTCACGTCCTAATCTTGCGACACGAACAGCTTCTTCAGCAGTTTTACAACCAGCAGTGTTTGGTAGCATCCAAATTTTACCCCAATCAAGTGCTTCTGCTAATCCCTCATGTCCTGGAGCATTGGTTTGAACTCGTCGCACGGCAACAGTAACAATTTGACAACCACTCATTTCAACACTTTTTTGCATTTCCTCAATCGAACGGTATTTACCTGTACCTGTCATTAAACGAGAAGTAAAGCATTTTCCGGCAATTTGAAGTAAGTCAGAGGGTGCTACTAAAGAATTGGAAAGTGATAGTCTCGTTTCAATATTGCTTTTTACTATATTGCCGTTACTAAAGTTAGCGGAGTGCGTAAACATAGGTGTAGAGGTTTTTTCGTTTTTTTGGAAGCGAGAGTAATGGAAATGTTGAAGTAAAGCATCACTATTTTGCTGTGTAAGAGAGTCAGCGATTAGTAATGCAGTGATTGGTGTTAGTAAAATGCCGTTACGGTAATGTCCTGTGGCAAAGGTTAAGTTTTTATAAGGACTTTCACCCAAAATTGGTAACTCGTCAGGAGTTGCGGGTCGATATCCCCACCACATTTCTTCTATTGGGTAATCTTTTAACTGTGGAAATAATCGAATCGCGTTTTGCAGTAAGCTTTGAATTCCGCTAGGAGTATTGTAAGGTGTGAAACCAACATCTTCACTTGTGGCGCCGATAATAATTCGTCTATCGTGCCTGGGAACAATGTATATTTCCTCACCATATAAAACTCTATTTAAGGGTAATTCCGTAAGGAAATCTGGAACGCGCAAACTTAGCATTTGCCCTTTGCGAGGATGTACGGGCAAAGGGAACAATTCGTTTGTCCATGCTCCTGTTGCCAAGATGTAATGTTCAGCACTCATTACACCTGCACTAGTTTGTACACCTGTAATTTGACCCGCAGAAATTAAAATACCATTGACGCGACAATTCTCTTTTATTTCCACACCAAGTGATTGTGCCGCAGTTAATAATGCTCGACTTAGGGCACGATTATCTACTTGTCCATCTTCAGGATACCACCAGCCACCGATTACTTCTTCGCCTAGTCCCTGCTGGTATTGGTGAATTGTTTGAAAGTCTAACCAATAAGAATGATTATCTTGTTCATTTTTTACTTTTACGTCATATACTGGTGTTAAAATGCCACAAGCCCAGTATCCTGTATTTATACCTGTAAGCTGTTCGAGTTTACTTGTCCATTCAGGGTAAAGACTACGTGAGCGTAAACACAAATCACGCATTGCCCCTGGTAAAATCTTCTCAGCATCAGGCGCCAACATTCCAGCAGCAGCAGTAGTAGCAGCAGCTTTATTATCGCGACTGACTATAGTAACATTGCAACCCCGTATCTTTAGCTCAATGGCGGTTGCCAAAGCAATAATACCGCCACCAATAATTAAAATATCACTAGCCATCGCTTACAAGTCGTTAGTAATTAGTCGTTAGTAATTTAGTCATTAGCCAAGGGTCTTACATGTTACAACTCCAAGAGCATGACTTACAACTACCCAACACTTAAACTCATAGCGCATATTCTACGTCAACAGATATAACGACCAATAACTCGTAATGCAACAAAACAAAAGCACAACAATATAACTATTGTTGTGCTTTTATATTAATAATTGTTTACCTGCTTACCATAAAGCCTTAATTGGCGTGTTGCCAGAGTTGGAATCAGAACCTCTTGAGGTTGTAGATTGGTTTTGGTCGATATTGGTTTCGTTTGTGGTTGAACTATTATTATTGTCGCTTGGAGCTGCGTTGTTGTTCTGAGCCACGGCGCCGCGATTGCCTGTACCAGTTGTTGTACTGTTAACATTGATGTTAGCAGGCAAAACACTTGATGCTCGGTTTGGCGCCTGTTGAGGTGACTGAGCAGTTTGAGGACCCATTGGATACAAAGAACCGATTAAAGTACCTAACAATATCGCTAAACCGCCTGCCATCAAAACTAGTGGTGTCCATCTACCCATATAAATATTCCCCTTAATTAAATTTATTTGTGTACACCTTATTACTTCCACTTATGAGATGGAAGTCCAGACAATTTGAGAACCATGTCCCCAAAATCCGTCATATTTTGTTACCGTTAGGTCACCTAAAACTTTAGTTTGGCACGCGAGACGTAGATTTCTGGTGGGAGAATGAGGAGGTAGAGAACGACGAGCGTTATCACGCCAGTTGCTTGGTGAGACTTCCCCTTCTATTTCAACAGCACAAGTGCCACAACTGCCGATACCACGACAATTAATTACATTAGAACCGCCATTGTACAGGTCAACATCATTGACGAGCAAAACTTTTCTTAAGTTTGCTCCACTTTTACATTCAATTGCTTTACCCTGAGCTAGTACCTTTGGCATGTTATTTCCACTTCACGTGCAATAGCTTCTGTTGTATATTTACACATCACCGAGGTAGTTGTCTTGCTTCTTAAGAACGTTATGACCAAAAATTCTTCACCTCAAATCTGGCTTTACGACACCACGCTTCGAGATGGCACTCAACGTGAGGGTTTATCGGTGTCGATTGAAGACAAATTACGCATTGCCCGCGCGTTGGATGAGCTTGGTGTTCCATTTATTGAAGGAGGTTGGCCGGGTGCGAATCCGAAGGACGTGCAATTTTTTTGGCAATTACAATCGGAACCGTTAAAGAACGCACAAGTTACAGCTTTTTGCTCAACTCGGCGCCCCAACACAACCGCTGCAACAGAACCAATGTTACAAGCAATCCTTGCTGCTGGCACTCGTTGGGTGACAATTTTCGGCAAATCTTGGGATTTACACGTTATTGAAGGCATAAAAACTACTTTATCAGAAAATCTCGCGATGATTCGCGATAGTATTGAGTATTTTCTTAGCCAAGGGCGTTGCGTTATTTACGATGCCGAACATTGGTTCGATGGCTATAAAAATAATCCTGAATATGCGCTACAAACTTTAACTACAGCAGTTTCCGCAGGCGCCGAATGGATAGTTTTGTGCGACACCAACGGCGGCACCTTGCCCCACGAAATTAGCCAAATAGTATCAGAAGTTACCAGCCATTTGGGCGCCGTCAAACTTGGAATTCATACACATAACGATTCGGATACCGCCGTCGCCAATGCCCTTGCTGCGGTCATGGCAGGCGCCACAATGGTTCAAGGCACTATCAACGGCTACGGCGAGCGCTGCGGTAATGCTAACTTGTGTTCTTTAATACCGAACCTTCAAATTAAGCTTGGTTATGAATGTATAGAAGATAACCAAATAATTAGATTAGCAGAAACGAGTCGTTTCGTTAGTGAAGTAGTGAATTTGGCGCCAGATGAACATGCAGCATTTGTAGGACGTTCGGCTTTTGCTCACAAAGGTGGAATACATGTTTCTGCTGTAGAACGAAATCCTTTGACATACGAGCATATTCAGCCAGAACAGGTGGGAAATAGGCGCCGGATTGTGATTTCTGAACATGCAGGAGTCAGCAATGTGATAGCAAAAGCGCGCACGTTTGGTATAGAACTTAATAAACAAAACCCAGCGACGCGAGAAATATTAGAGCGACTAAAAGTATTGGAAAGTGAAGGGTATCAGTTTGAAGGGGCAGAAGCAAGCTTTGAGTTGCTGATGCGTGAAGCATTAGGTACAAGGCAACAATTTTTTGAAGTCAAAGGGTTTCAAGTGCATTGTGATTTAGCACGGGGGAAAGAAATAAATAATGCCCTTGCGACAGTAAAAGTTGCTGTGGAAGGTAAAGATATTTTACAAGCCGCAGAAGGTAATGGGCCAGTAGCAGCTTTGGATGCAGCATTACGCAAAGCCTTAATAAATTTTTATCCTCGTATCAGTGAATTTGAACTATCTGATTATAAGGTGAGGATTCTTAATCCAAATGCGGGTACAAATGCTAAGACGCGCGCGTTGGTAGAATCACGTAATGGGCAACAGCGCTGGACTACTGTAGGTGTGTCAGCAAATATTTTAGATGCTTCGTATCAGGCTGTAGTTGAGGGGTTGGAGTATGGGTTGATGTTAAGTGTAGGGGCGCCTGCATTTTGCGCGGTTCACATCATATAAACTTTCTTGTGGGATGGGCATCCTTGCCCGTCCAATATAATGGATGGGGGCGGGTTTACGGGAGAAAGCGCTTCGTTTTAGGATATTGGTTAACCTGCCCCGACGATAATCATGGCTTCTTATTTCCGTCCCAATATTGATGCAATGGCGCCTTACGTACCTGGAGAACAGGCGCCACCTGGTACAAAAATTATTAAGTTAAATACGAATGAGAATCCTTATCCACCTTCATCTCAGGCAATGTCAGTGTTGCAAAATATAGATAGCGAATATTTACGACGCTATCCTGACCCTTATGCAAACGGGTTCCGGCAAGCTGTTAGTGATGTGCTGGGTGTTCCGCGTGACTGGATAATTGTTGGTAATGGTAGCGATGAAATTTTAAACGTGCTGATTCGAGCTTGTAGTGAAGGTGCCCGTAAAATTGTGTATCCAATGCCTACTTATGTTTTGTATCGTACTCTAGGAGCAATGCAGCCAACAGAAACTATAGAAGTGAGTTATGGTGAAGATTTTAAGTTACCTATAGAAGAATTAGTTGCTGCAAACGGCGCCATAACATTAATAGCATCACCGAATAGTCCTGATGGACACGCGGTGCCAATAGATGATTTACGCTGTTTAGCTTCGCGTCTAGAAGGAGTTTTGGCTATTGATGAAGCATACGTTGACTTTGCAGAAGAATCTGCCTTGGCACTTCTAAACGAATTTGATAATGTTATAAGCTTACGAACTCTCTCCAAAGGATACTCCCTAGCAGGACTACGATTAGGATTTGGTATTGCTAATCCCAAAATACTCGAAGGTTTGTTTAAGGTTAAAGACAGCTATAACATAGACGCTATCGCTTGCGCTGTAGGTGAGAAAGCAATGCGCGACCAATTTTACAAAAATGAATGCTGTCAAAAGGTAAAGTTGAACCGCACCAAATTAGCCTTAAGCTTGCAAAAATTAGATTTTAAGGTTTGGGAATCACAAGCAAACTTTCTCTTCGTACAACCTATTCATGCAAAAGCCGAAGTACTTTACTTAGAACTCAAGCAACGCGGTATACTAGTACGTTACTTCAAACAACCGGGTCTTGATGATAAGTTACGCATTACTGTAGGCACAGACGAACAAAATCAGACATTAACTGATACGCTGAGTAATATCCTTTACAATTGTTTGTCTCAAACTTAATCTGAATAATTGCCAATCTCATATAAACCTACTTGAAACTCTCACACCGCGCATCCAGTGATTGGCAATCAAGATCAGATAATTTCACAATCATTCTTAATCGCTATTCAGTTATCTATTGATTTGAAGTTGATCACAAACAGTTACAAACTGTCCCATGCTTGGGCTACTACTTGACTTAACCAGCGACGTTGCTGTTTATCGAGAACCATGTCATCGGCAAGTACTTGTGCCGTGAGTTCTTCGAGAGATTGACCTTGGGCACGGACGATTTTGATTACACCTGCTATGGCAGCTGCTACCAATTCTTCATCTACTGGCGCCTGACGTAGGTCAAAAATTTGTTCTGGACTGTTTGGGATAGGATAATTCATGGCGTGATGTAAAGAGCGAACTAATGGATGATAATTTTTGATAAACTCTTAAAATTTCTTTACTGAATTTTCATCTAGCTGATAGGGCGGATATTACCGCACTTTACAGGTTTGTTAAATCTGTCTTAATGAGTAGATTTTTCAGAGATTTGCCAAAAAAATGAAACAACTGCTTTATTTAGAAATTCCAACCCCCGATACAGCGTCAGTTCGAGACTGGCTGCAAAACGATTTTGCGCCTGGACGAGATACTGATACTTGTACAAAATCAAGAACTCCTGACGGAATTCGATTGAGAGTAGCTTCTACATCCCAAAAAGCCACTATTCCGGACAAACTTCAGGAACTTTCGATATTTGTATGGTCAGTACAGCGAACTACCTACTTGAAAGTTTTTCGCTGGGGAGATAGTAAGTTTCCTAGTGAAGCGCAAATTGTCAAGCGTCTTTCAATAGAAATTCGCAACCGTTTTCCCAATCAATACCCTGAACCACCAGAAATTGATTTATCTCATCAAACTATATTTGAAGCCTTGGCGCCACATTACCCAAGTACCGTTAAGTACTTCCAAAAAATGCCCAACGGTGAATATGACCTAAAACGCGCGTACTGGTGGGAACAACGTTGGCGCCAAGGTGTAAGAAACCCCACCCAACCTCAGCAGGTAATTTTTTCTCATCAACATGGGAAACAAAATTCTACTTCTACCCAATATGACATTATTTACATTGGTGGCGCCCTTGGAGTTATTCATGCAGCAGTAATGGCGCAGCTTGGGTATAAAGTATTACTAATCGAAAGATTATCATTTGGGCGAATGAACCGCGAATGGAATATTTCACGAGATGAAATTCAGAGTCTTATAAATTTAGGCTTGGTGACATCAAATGAAATTGAGTCGATTATTGCCCGTGAGTATAAAGACGGTTTCAATAAATTCTTTGATGCCAATAATATCAAAAAACTTAAGGCACCTGTATTACATACACCAACTGTATTAAATATATCCTTAAAATCAGATAAATGGCTGCAAATGTGCGGCGATAAATTAAAAGCAGCAGGAGGTGAAATATGGGATGAGACGGAGTTTATTCGTGCTGATATAGATAGTTCTCAAGTCAGTGTTACAGTTAAAAATTTGACTAATAATGTCGAAAAACAAGTTGATGCCAGATTATTAGTAGACGCAATGGGAACTGCATCACCAATAGCTTGGCAGTTAAATGGCAGTCGAGCATTTGACAGCGTTTGCCCAACAGTAGGAGCAGTCGTCAGCGGATTTGAAAAGGGAGTATGGGATTCACATTACGGTGACGTTTTATATAGTCATGGTGATATATCACGGGGTCGGCAGTTAATTTGGGAGCTATTCCCTGCTGAGAATGATGAATTAACGATTTATTTATTTCACTACCATCAAGTTAACGCCCTTAATCCTGGTTCATTATTAGAAATGTACGAAGACTTTTTTACAATATTGCCAGAGTATCGGCGCTGTGACGTAGATTCATTAGAGTGGAAAAAGCCAACATTTGGTTACATACCTGGACATTTCAGCACAAATGCTAACTCGCGCACCGTTGCCTTTGATAGATTAGTCGCAATTGGAGATGCAGCTTCGTTACAATCTCCATTAGTATTTACAGGGTTTGGTTCACTAGTTCGCAACTTAGAACGTCTTACCAAACTTCTGGACTGTGCTTTAAAGCATAATTTATTGAGCGCACAACATTTAAATAGAATACGTGCGTTTCAAAGTAACATTGCAGTAACTTGGATGTTTTCTAAGGGGATGATGGTTCCAACAGGAAAATTCTTACCTCCTGAACGCATTAACTCAATGTTAAATAACTTCTTTGGTTTACTCGCAGACTCTTCTCCTGAAGTTGCCGAAAACTTTATCAAAGATAGATTTGATTGGTTGACATTTAACTTGCTCGCACTCAAAGCAGCTAGAAAGAATCCCGCTTTACTACCGTGGATTTGGGAATTAGCAGGCGCCAAAGATTTATTTCGATGGTTAGGTAATTATATCAACTTTACTCGTCATGCAATAGTTTGTGCATTATTGGGCAATTGGTATCCTAACTTTCTCGCTAAAAATCAAAAAAGGCTAGAAAGGAACCCAGGTTTATGGTTACGACTGCTAGCTATTAAGTACGCAATTAAAACGGGTAAACCACCATCCAAGCAGCAAATAGTTCCCCACGCTGCCACAACAACAACCGTCCAAAATCCAGAGGTGATTTAACAGTAACTACCTTTGTCAATTTTTTTCAATGCAAAAACTGTCATTGTGAGTTAAATTTGTCATTGTGAGTTAAATTTGTCATTCTGAGCGCAGCGAAGAATCTTTATAAGTCAAATAAAAACAATAAGATGCTTCACTACGTTCAGCATGACAATTAGCACTTAATATGATATATTAAATAGTTAATTTATAATGAATATTAGTTAATTATGATAAAAATTATTTGGAAAAAAATCATAGCATACGTATTTTTATTGCTTATCACCGCTGGGGTAATTACAAATTATGTAACATCTGCTCAAAGTACACCAGTCTCTCCAAACACTTCAATAGCAACAGTAGAGTTTGAAATTCGAGGTACTGAACCATTCTGGAATATTGACTTAAGCAAGCGCGCGATAATACTTTCAACACCCGATGCGAAAAAGCAAACTTTCGCTTATGTACAACCGCTTTCTCCAGTCGGACGTACTCCTGATACCATGCGTGTATATAAACTTCGCGGTGATAACACGCTAATTATTAAAAAAGCGAATGGTTGTAGTGATGGAATGTCTGAAATAGAATATACTTATTCGGCAACTTTTATTTCGGGCAACAAGGTTTTAGAGGGTTGTGCCAATAAAAAATAAACTAAAAAAGCATTAAAGAAAAGTGGAGAGCAGTAGCATATGACTTAACTCTCCACATCTAACCTTACAAAGTTCCATTTTTGACTAAATTCCGAATAATGTTATCTTTTACCATTAACATACGTGAAGTTTGCATAAGTATATCTAACATTTGCTCACGGGTTAGGTCTTGAGCAGACTCTTGCATTAAGCGCATTTGGAATTGTTGCTCTAAACTTAATTCAAACATAGTAGTGTCCATAGTTAATCTCCTTGAGGGTTCAATTAAATCGAATAGCAGATTCGTTATTTCTTATTTACTAATTTATATTCTCGTAACAATATTACACACTATCTTGCGACTGAATTCAATTTTGAAATTGCAGATATATGTATCACTTAAGATATCTCACACGTTTATCTAAAGACTGAAAAACAATACACAAGTATTGATTACCTCTTAAGGTTGAAGAATTATTGATTATATCGGTCTTTTACCGTAGCTTTATGGTTTGTAGACACGAGATATACCTAGATTTTATAATTAATATAGATTTTTTTTATATATCGTTGTTCTTCAGGCGCCGTCGATTAAATTTTATTCATAAAAAAATGTATTCATCAAGACAAAAATAATTTTTATTTAAAATGCGTCAAATAGCTGTATGTCATCAGATAGATGCAAACTAGATTTGATATCGGGGATAATAAAAAAGTTATAAAACTACCTCTATACAAAGACATAAATTGGCTGATTTTAATTTGAGTAGTCGAATGAAGTTAAGTTCCGGGGCGCCAATTGTGTTAGGGTTGGTAGCACTTGTGATAGCACATTATGTTGCACTAATTTTTCGAGTTAGTCCAGCAGTATCTCTATGGTTTCCACCATCCGGAGTTGCCGTAACACTCAGTTTGTGGTTTGGTTGGGTAGGAGTTATCTTAACGTGGATAGCTTCGTTTTCAATGTCTCATTTGTGGGGAAATGACGGTTGGTTTAGACTCGCAAGTTTGACGGATGTAACAGAACCTTTAGTAGCTCTACTTCTATTTCGTTATTATTGGCGCAGCAACCTCAATTTTAAACGATTAAGAGATGCAGTGACTTTTATTATCAGCGCACCAATACTAGGTTGTGGAGCTTCTGCGCTGGTTGGTTGCTTGCTGCTTTCAACTGTAGGTAAAATGTCTTGGCTTTCCTTAAGTGGAAATATTTTGCGTTGGTGGTTAGGTAACGCTATTGGAGTAATGGCAGTTGCACCTTTACTTTTATTGCTATTTACTCCAATTTTAGTTAAATATAGCTATATTCCGTCTAGAAGCCAACAATCTTCCCAATCTTCGATACAACTAACGGCGCCTGATGATAGTACTAATTTAAACTTTTTCCAGGTAGATAATATTACCCCCAATTGGTTGGAAGCAAGCATTATCTTAATTTTGTGTATATTTATTGCGATAGTCACAGTACATAAAGTAGACACATCGAGCATATTATTTCAAAACTACTCATTTTTAAACTTTATCCCGATTATTTGGGCAGCAACTCGGTATCAAATTGTCGGTGGTACATTTACCGCGAGTTTCTGTGTATTTGCTACGATTGTGGCTTATATTATAAATTTTCCCAATGCGAATACCTTACTTATACCCTTTGATTCAGAAATCTTACAAGTTCACAAACTAAGTTTATTCGTTCAGTGTGCTGTTAGCTTATTAATTGGTTCTGCCATAACCGAACAAGCTACAATGCAAACAATGCTTGCCGTCGAACGTGTGCGTGCGGCAGAATATCAAGCAAAAGCTCAACTCACTCAACAATTAGAGCTTTTCAATATCCAGCTACAACAATCAAATCAAGAAAAAGACGAACTATTAGAACGTGAACAATCTGCTCGTAACGAAGCTGAGTTAGCAAACCGTGTCAAAGATGAATTTTTAGCTGTACTTTCCCACGAACTGCGAACTCCACTCAACCCAATTTTAGGCTGGACTAAACTATTGCAGGCACGTAAACTTGATGAAGCCAAAACAGAACGTGCGTTGGAAAGCATCGAACGCAACACTATATTATTAAATCAACTTATAGACGACTTGCTCGATGTCTCAAGAATATTACAGGGTAAGTTTACACTTAATGCAGCAGTAGTAAACTTAGAATCAGTTATTCAAGCGGCAATTGAGACGGTTCAACTTGCAGCAAATGCGAAATCAATTAATTTGCAATTTGTACAAACAACTCAATCCTCAGTAATGGGGGATATAAATCGATTACAACAGGTTATATGTAACTTACTTACAAACGCAATTAAGTTTACGCCAAATGGTGGAGACGTAAATATTATACTATCAGAGATAACTAATGGTGATTCTAATACATCTAATTATGCTCAAATCACCGTCACAGACACAGGTAAAGGCATAAACCCAGAATTTTTACCTCACGTATTTGAACGTTTCCGTCAAGCGGATAGCAGCATTACACGCACATTCGGTGGATTAGGTTTGGGATTAGCAATTGTGCGGCAAATAGTCGAATTGCATGGAGGAATCGTAGCAGCAGCAAGCGAAGGTGAAAACAAAGGGGCAACATTCACAGTTCAATTACCAATATATAAAAATTAAATTTTGTTAATACTAAAACCTCCACTAACCTGCTAATTCTAATTCAACTTTAATTATAACCACAAGTAAAAACAGCCCCAGTAATTAAAATAAATATCTTAGAATAAAGTTTTTCTTAACACCAAACTTAATAAGAGCGTAAATTATTAGTACATGCGCTTAGAACGTTCCAAGTACATGAAACAAAAATAGTCATTGTATTAGTTTGTGTACTAAAAAATATCAAAGTTGAGTAGCAATTAAATACGAAAAAACCTCGGCTACCGCACCGAGGTGTATTTTACTTCAAACATGATGGGAGATACTATAAAACCGATATCAGAGGATGGAATACCTTTGATATTAAGTAATGTAACGTTTTATTTCAAAATCGTCAAACTCTGAAGGTATACAAACCCGGTTTCTGGGTTTCTTGTATGTCCTACTTTTGAACTAATTCCTTGGCGATAGCTAATGCTTCAGGGGGAATTTGTGTAATCAGACGGATGGGAAATGCTTGTGTAGAAGCAAACTGAGCATAGTCGGCAGTTAAAAACACTTCATATTTTTTGGCTTCGGGTGTAAGTTGAGCCGCAGATGCTAGTACAATACTCTTTACATAATTGCGGACATCAACAGCTTGGGCGCCAACAATTTCACCCCCACTGATGGGAGTATCGATTTTGCCGCGTTGGTCAAGAGTTGCGTTTGGGTCTTTTACACTTAGGTGAGTGGCGCCTACAATACCAACTAGAGATTTAGGATTTGGAAGTTTGTCAAAGCTAATTACTTGTTCGGTTAGTGCGGGTGTTGTTTTGTCAGCGGAAGCAGCAAGTATAAGCGTAGAAACTTGTACTTTAGATAAACCAGTATTGCCAAATAATAAAGATGTAGTGGGGTTTAGTGCAATAACCCGTTTGATTCTAGTGTCGCGAAAAGAATAATTGTTTTCTGGTAATTCCTGAGCAATACACTGCATACCTTCACCGAGACTAACAACAGCAAGATTATCTTTACACCGTTGTTTAAGAAATTCTAGCTGATAAAAGGCGCCACCAACAGCGAGTGCAGTACTTCCTCCAAACGAGTAACCAAGAATAATTACATTATTAGTAGCGAGTTTGCCAGTCAAAGGAAAAGACCTATTACGGTTACTCGCATCAAGTTGGTCTAAAACAAAACTAATATCTTGAGGACGTTCTAAAAATTCTTGTGGCTTCATAATTCGGTTCTTGCCAACAAGTGCCGAATTTACATTTGCTTCGTTGCTCCCAGGATGCTCTAATGTAACTACGGGATAACCATGTGATGCTAAATGCTCCGCCAAATATTTTAATTCTGTGCGTACAGACCCCAGTCCATGAGAAAAAATAATTACAGGTTTACTCGAATTAACCTCTTTTGACCAATATAAATCAACAGGTATTTTTCGTCTCCGTTTTTTATCATCTAAGTCCAGCTTCAAAATTTTAACTTCTGCTGACCCAGGTTTAGAAGCATCAAGTGGTAACTTTAATTGAACTTTGCGACTGCTCAAACGAGGTTCTATTGCTGCCATGAACCGTTGCGTCTGCCAAAACGCAGTATTAAAACTGCCTGCAACTTTAAAAGCTTGTGGTAAATCTATTTCTAACTGCTTGCTAGGATAATTAGCTATAAATGATAATACAGATAAACCTTGAGGCGCCGTTGAACCTAAAACCAACGCACCACGCACAGCTTGAAACCGCGCATCATCTCGGCGCCGAATTACACTTGACAAGTCATTAAGAACAGTCGAACCAATACGTGTACTTAATAAATTATTCATCGTCACAACGCTAATTGGCACATTCGTCCGCAATGCTGTAACAAGTTGCTGACGCTGCTGTAGCGATAAACCTTTTGTATAAATATCATAGCCACTAGGAATTTTACCCGTTTGTGCTATTTGTTGCAGTTCCGAGAGCGTAATCGTCTCAGTAAATGGCCCATATCTCACCACTAAAGTATCAGCAGCTTGAGCGGCGCCAATTCCTAAAACCTGTGTTGTTGCAAATGCACCCAATAAACACACAGCTAACTCAATCATTTTCCGGCGTTGCGCCATAAATATTGTTACCTTATATTGTGGTAATTACCGCAAAAATACGGTGAAATTGGCAAAGCACCGGAATTATATAATCACTACTGCGCTTCTGTCCAGGTTATATTTGCTAGTTTTGATTGGAAGAATTTGCAAACACGAACAGTTAGTCAAACCTTAAAAAACTTATATCAATTAGGCTACCTTCAACGTCAACGCAACGGAAGTTACAGAATCACAGACTACATAAAACTTCTAGAGCGATGGGAGATAGGTTATACTGAAACGCTACGTCCAAAATTATTACTTGGAACTTTCACTTCTGTAGGGGAGCGTAAGTTTTCGCAAGTTGCAGATAATATTATTAACTTGGCAAAAGAACAAAATTTTTTGATTGGTGGAGAGTTAGGCGCCGCGATAGTAACATCATATTTAAATCCAATTGGCGCCACATTACACGTTTTAGATAATCATCGTCTCATTGCTGCCAAACTCAAGCTAAAACCTAGTCCACAAGGAGAAATAACTTTTTTACAACAGTTTGGAGTTAATAACGCTTTAGGTAATAAACAAGAAGAATTCATTGCTGACCCATTACTGATTCATGCAGAGCTAATGCTTTCAAATGATGACCGTTTGATAGAAACTGCCGCGCGCGTTTTTAATTTATATATTGAAGATGCTACCACCCTGCGGGAAAACTGCGCCCTTCGTGCCCGACTCATAACACACAACGTAGAGACGCGATTAAATCGCGTCTCTACCAAATTGTTGGAAATCTAAATCAATTTATCCGTTACATCCGTTGTATCCGTTGCCAGGGTTACTCTTCTAAAGATTTTGCGGTTTTAGATAGTAACTTACCTAAACGTTGAACGGGACCTTTAAATCCTCTTTTTGCTTCGTGAGCTGCTTGTTGAGTTTGCTCACCCAAACGAGTTAATACTTCAGCAATATCAGTAGCTTTAGGTTTGCTACGCTTTAATACTTGCTTAAGCTCTTTCAACCCGTTAGCAATTTCTTTAATACTTTCGTCTTCAGAATTATGCAATACTTTATACCAAGTATCAATGGCGCCTACTGAAGTTTCGCTATCAACTTGGGTTAAGTCACCATCTAAAGTATCTATCAAGCCATCGATTTCTTCGATTTGCTCGTGTTCTTCAATTTTACCTACAGTGTTACCAACTTTAGTTAGTTGTTTACCTAGTTGTCGTACTGGAGTTTTAACTTCTTTTTCAGCGTCCCCAGCATAGTTAGCTGTTTGTTCGCCAATTTCTATTAAAACTTCACTAATTTCATGTCCTGTAGCTTTGTTGCTTTTCAGGAGTTTTGCTAGTTCTTTCAGGTGCGAAGCTATTTCTTTTACTTCGGGTTCTTTAACTTTTTGCAGTACACCTTGCCATTCACTAACTAGTTCAACTGCTGCTTCTGTTTCTAGGTCGGTCAAATCACCACTAAGTGTTGAGCGTAACTCATCTAGCTTTTCTAATAAGTCATTATCAGCTTTTGAAGAGGCGCCATTTTGTTGTGCAGGTTGCTTTTCTTCTTCGTTATGGTCTGCTTCCTGCTTACTTTTTGCTTGTGTTTTGCCTGCCATAATGTAAAACTTGCTACAGAATTGTGTAAATGTATAAGTTTTAGTTTACGAATGTACAATATCAGTTCCCTCATTCTAAAGAGCCAAAATCAAACGAATGTATTATTTATCGTTTGGTAGAGGCTTTTTTATTTTTTATGATTATTCAATAAATATCAAAGCACAGGCAGGATGCCTGTGCCACAATGCCACAATGAAGCTGTTAAAATTAAGGCGCCAGTCTACTAAGTACTGACATATCTTCTTCGTCTAGCTCGACAGGAATACCGCTACGAATCAGCTCGGAAAAATCTTCGTTGGGTACCATGATTGTTAAAGTATACAAACGTGAGGCGCCTGTATTTTTTATCATGTGAGTACCTGTAGGTGGTACTAGTAAACTATCTCCAGTTTTAATTGAAACATTTTTGCCATCACAAACTGCTACTCCTTCTCCTTTAAGCACGAAAAACATTTCTACTGCCCATTGATGACGGTTGGGTGGAGTTTTTCCACCAATATCAAAAATTTCTACGCAACAGGTTAAAGACGTATTAGCGCTCTTTGTATCGAAAATAATTGCTAATCGATTTGAATCATCGGGACTAATGCGATAGACTTGATAATCTTTGAGAGATCTAACGACAGGAATAACACAACTCTTTACTTGCATATAATTATCTCCTATGTAATCTTGAACTCCTCGTAAGGTGCGTGACGCTACGCTCATCACTTGCTTCGTTTAAGAATTATCATGGCGTCACGCACCCTACTGCTTTATAAATTGCTTGGGAGTCGGTGACGAAACCAAAGCATTGTTTGACGTTATATATAGTTGCTTGCCAGCAATATTCAGGTGATGTTGTGGCAGTACAATCTTCTATTAATATGCAGTCGTATCCTAAAAAGTTTGCATCTTGAAGTGTTGCCATGACACATTGGTCGGCATTTACTCCTGTAAATAATAGTGTCGTGCGTCCTAGGTTCTGAAGGATACTATCTAAAGGCGTATCCCAAAACCCTGACATTCTATACTTATCGACGCGAATATCAGATGGCGCCTGTTCTAGTTCATCTACTACTGCTGCTGCCCAACTTCCTGCCATTAATACATGGGCGCCGTTTGCTGGTAACGGGTCGCCTAAACCTACTCCTTCTCCTGTAGGATTATATACATGTAGGACGTTGGCACTAATGTTCATCAAATCCTTACGATTACCCCAATTTACCCAAAGTACAGGAATATTAACTTGGCGTAATATTGGTAATAACTTTTGTAATGGTTTAATTGGTTGCCGTGCAGGCGCCACATCTACACCAATATGCGCTAACCAACCATCTGGGTGACAAAAGTCGTTTTGCATATCGATAACGAGAATGGCTGTTTTCGCTAAATCGATACGTACTTGCTTGGTAGCAGTTGTTAAAATCACAGGTTGTGGGGATAGTGGAGGACGAGTAATATCAGCAACCTCGTGATTAACAGACCAAGCGTTTGGTGGTACTCCTAAGTTCCGAAGTGGTAAATTCATAAACAGATTTATATTGAGGAAGGGGAATTAGTTCGCTACTTCCCAACTTTACTTTTAACTCGAAAATTCACTATTGAGTCTAATTACTTAATAAAGGTTGAAATCGTGAACTTTACTATTGAGAATGCTTTAATTGCCACACCAGATGATTACACTACTACTAACGTGCAGGTCGTAGACGGTCGTATTGCTGGTATTTCCTCACAACTTGATACTGTTGGTACGTCAATAAACGCTCATAATAAGCTTTTACTTCCTGGTTTCGTTAATGCCCATACTCATTCTTCCGAAATGTGGCAGCGTGGGATAATGTCGATGTTTCCCCTCGAACTGTGGTTAGCTGAATTATACGACTTTGCACCGCTTGATATTGAAAAAGTTTACCTAAGTGCTTTGGGTACTGCCGTTGAAACTTTACTTTCTGGTGGTACTACCGTTGTAGACCATTTAGTTTTAATTCCTGGCAAAGAACTCGAAACTATTGCTACCGCAGTCCGTGCGTACAAAGAAGTTGGTATTCGCGCTTTTGTTGCTCCCCTTATTCAAGACGAGTCACTCGCTGCTGGAATACCATCTGGAGACACCAAGCAAACCCACGAACCTTATTTTCGTTCCACCCAAGCAACCCTCGATATTATCGAAGAAGCTGTTAAAAAGTTTCATTATCCTGAAAAAGGTATTAATATTGCTGTGGCGCCTACAGGTATTCAGTTATGTAGTGATGCTTTATTTAAAGGATGCGCTGAACTTAGCGATAAATACGACCTTTGCCGACACTCACATTTACTCGAAACCAAAGCACAAGAAAAACTTGCTAAAGAAAAATACGGTTGTACTGCGGTTGAACATCTTGAGCGTATAGGCTATTTAGATTATCGTACTTCTTTAGCACACTGTGTTCATCTTACCGATAAAGATATAGCAATTCTTGCCCACACTAAATCTACAGTCGTTCACAACCCCCTTAGTAACCTGCGTTTAGGTAGTGGTATTGCCCCTATCCTTAAATATCGTCAAGCTGGTGTAAATGTTTCTTTTGGTTGTGATGGTGCATCAAGTAACGACTCGCAAGATTTACTCGAAGCTATCAAAATTGGTTCTATTGTACATAATGTGACTGATTTTGATTATCAACATTGGATTACACCGCATCAATCTGTCAAAATGGCTGCATTAGGTGGTGCCACTGGATTAAATATGGCTGATAATAATGGTTCTCTTGACGTTGGTAAAAAAGCTGACTTAGTACTCTATGATTTAACCAGCTTATCATTATTACCGCGTACAGACCCAATTGGATTATTAGTGCTTGGGCGCCCAGTCAACGTAGTAGATAGTGCTTGGGTCAATGGAAAGCAAATAGTGAAGAGCGGAAATGTTACAACAGTTGACGTTGATAACCTACGGCAAGAATTATTAAAACATAGTGACTGGCAAAAATCACGCAAATCCAAAACAGCAGCAGAGTTAGAAAAGCATTATCGGTTGGTAATGGGTTTATAAAGTTACGGTGGGCACTGCCCACCATACTTCTTGAAAAAATTTATCATAAATTCAACACGATGCTGGTAATATTGGGAACTAGACAGTCAGCATAATTAACATCCCACCTTGTTGACTGAGATACCTGATACGGCACCAACAAGGATGAAGCGAACTACAATCAATTCAATTATCGTCACTTTTATTTTAGGTATTTTAGTTTCGCTCTGACGATAATAATTTTAACTCTTATCCTCAAAAGAGGCAGGCTTTTAAAGTAAATAATAATTTAGATTTAGTTCAAGCTAGTGCATTGGTGGTAGATAATAAAGGTGAAGTCGAGCTAGTCACCGCTTTTGCTTCACCTACTCTTCAACGCAATTGGTATTCGGCGCCAAATTGTAGATAATCAATCACGTTTGTACCTAAAATTCTATGCAACAATCTAATTCTAACTTTAACCAAAGTTTAGCTTTACCTCTAGCAACTCTTGTAGCTATTATTACTGCATTTGTTGTTAATGTCTGGTCAAATATTTTTCCTTTAGGTGGACTAAGTATTGGTGCAATTTCTAATACTGTCTTTAAGGATGTTTTAATTATTCCTGCAAATTATGCTTTTGCTATTTGGGGAGTAATTTATCTAGGTTTATTTGCGTTTGGAGTCTATCAAATTCTACTTCCACAGCGAAATAACCCATATCTACGCAAAGCTGGATTGTTTTTAATCATTGCGAGTATTGCTCAATGTGTATGGGTATATTTATTTTTGTCACGGATGTTTATTTTGTCAGTAGTTGCAATGCTTTTGATTTTGCTACCACTCATCGGCGCCGTTTTACAGCTAAAATTAGTAAACCCTGCAACTCGTAGCTACAAATGGTATGCGCGTATTCCCATCAGTATTTACCTTGGTTGGATAAGTGTTGCTACAATTGTCAATTTTGCTTCTGCGCTTGTTGCTTCAGGTTGGAATGGTGGAGGCATTTCTCCAACTACTTGGACTATTATTATGGTATTGATTGCTACTGGTTTAGCATCTATTATGACGACAAAATATCAAGATATTGCTTATACTGGAGTCACAATTTGGGCATTAATTGCCATTGCTATCAAGCATTCGAGTAATTTGGCTTTACTAACTGTAACAACATCCGGCGCTGTTGCACTGTTGATTTTAATTATTTTAGTTCTGCCTCGATTAAATACTCATCGTCTCTAATTTATTTAAACCTTCTTTGATGTAAATATCTCTTGATGGGTTGGGAATCTCTATTCTTATAAAAAACCGGGTTTCTATAACAAAGTTCGCACTAAACGCGATGCTAGTTTATCGTTATCTAGCACCATTACCTTTGCTTCAGGTTGTTTGGGAGGTTTAATATTTTGAAAAAGAGATTGATTATGATTTTCGTGTGTATTTAATATATTTGATTGAGTTGCAGATTGAACCAGACCGTGTAACACATCATTACGTGGTGTTGGACTGGATTCTGGTGTTAAGGTGTTAGTTGAGTTTGAGATGGGAATGTTTGTTTTACTCTTGTGTGCTTTTTGAAAAACAGGGTTGAGACGATACTCCATTCCATATACAGTTTCTATTAAATCGGAGGCGCCAACCGATTTAAGTTTTTGACGTAACCGTTTAATAAGTGCCCTTAATGTTTCTGAACTAGGCGGTTCATCTTGCAACGACCATAATTTACTTAGAATATCAAAGCCACCGTAAAAACAAGGAAGTATAATAATTCGATTTATCACGAAATTTCTATAAATCAATTATAAATAGCTTATGAATCCCCTAACCCCCGTCGGCAGGTTGGGGGGATTTTATGCAATACTTCCCCGCTTACGCGCTTCTTTATAGGAAGTTCCAACATTTCTCAACCCAGCTTTAATCATTTGGCGTTCTAAAACCGAGAAAAAGCGAGCTTTATCGCCACCTTTAACAACAGCTTGGTTGTGCGCTTCTGCAATAGCGACAGGATAACCATAACCTTTTTGCA
This sequence comes from Calothrix sp. FI2-JRJ7, assembly GCA_019359675.1. Lineage (GTDB taxonomy): Bacteria > Cyanobacteriota > Cyanobacteriia > Cyanobacteriales > Nostocaceae > Dulcicalothrix. The sequence goes on along the minus strand of JAHHGX010000064.1, from coordinate 237,986 downwards.
CCTGAGCTAACATCAAACCTAGCGACTCATCGAATAACTGTGTATCCTCTGCAACCCATCTAGGTACTTCAATTCGTGCAATCTCAGTACCAACGTGAACATAACAAAAATAAATTTGCTGGTCTTGGTACAATTCAAGAATCCGAGCATTACTACGCCATAAGGGTCCACGCTGTCCAGGTTGAAGTTGGGTTGCCCAAAGAGTGCTGTCTCGTAATGGGTCGAATACTTTGCATGGAACCTTATCATTTTGGTTAGGACAAAAACTAGCGCAATCTGGCACAGGATGAGTACAAGCAAGCAAACGTAAAAAGTTTACCCCCTCAACATTACGCGAAGCGCTAAGATAACCCATCAAAGGAGCGCGACTAGCTTTCATTTGACCCCACGCTTCTAATATTGGCGGCAAAATATGTTCGCGTGCTTCCAAAGGTAACTGTTCTAAAAACCAATAAATAAGTGAACCATCAACCATTGCCAAAGTTGGAACACGCGCATTTAACTGAGGATTAAAAAGGGGAGTTTGGTCATTTACAACTCCACAAGCTAGCTCTGCCAAAACCATCGCTTCCGAAGCAGTACGACGGTAACTCATCCATTCCTCGGTGCGTATTCCCCACTTACGTGAAGCATATAAATCTTCGGGACGGTAAAACACTTCGGGTAAACTATCGAGGAGTGGATGTTTGTTTTGTCCGTAATGTAAAACAACCCTTCCAATATTAAGAAGATAACAGTAAGCGATTTCGTGATGATTAGGTGCTATTTGCGAACCGTCAGTTGCAATAACAGTGTGTACCTTTGGTGGAACTGGAATATCAATGCGAGTATCAAGCGGTTCAATCGGAGTTGCATTAGCAAAGACAATGCGGTCTTTCCATTTATCTTGCTTCTCGACAAACTCATCTTGACGAGCGAAAGCATCAATCAAATATTTAGAAGCTAACTCTAAACGTTTTTGGCTTGCGACAGCTTCTTGCGTTAAGTGTTGACTCAAACCTTGAATTTGACCCGCTAGTTTTGTTAAGTCAAGCATAAAAATAAAAGTTAGGAGTAGGGTGCGTGACGCTACAACAATTCTTAAACGAAGCTAATAATCTAGTAGCGTCACGCACCTTACTAGTTATAAGTTATAAGTCATAAGACTAATGCGCTCGTTCAAAAAAAATTATGAAGTGATTTATAATGACTCCAAGTATTCACGTACAAATGCACTCTCTTCATTTTTAAGCAAATTCTTGGCTTCTGCAAGTACTTCGTCACCTATTTTTACTTCACCTAAAGCAGCATATCTGACTTCAGGTTTAGGATTTTGTAATAAAACTTTAAATATTGAAGTTGCGTCTTGTGAATATAAATTAATTTCTTTATAGGCGCCATAATTCGTGTAACAGCTTGCAAACGAAACGAATCAAACTTTTTTCATTTATTTACAAGACATTATACAGCCTCTGCTCCTCGCTCCTGTGCGTGACACCACGAGATTATAGCTTCGTTTAATAATTCTTGTAGCGTCACGCACCCTACTTTTATATTAAACCCAATCTGAAAAGTCTTGTGAGTATTGTGCTAATGATAACAAATGCATACGGGGGTCGCTGTGGGCAACTAAGCGTTCAGATGGAGTATTATAGCCCCAGTCAGCTAGAAATAAGGTCACATCATCTAAGTCGCTTTGCTTTTTAACTAATTGTAAGGTGTTGAGACGGTCTTCGATAAACCAAATATTGGCGCCTTCTGCCGAAGCTTTTAATTCTCTTAATATTTCATATTTAGGACGCTTGGCTTCTTTTCCAAATATAACTTCGCGCGGTAAATCTATTCCTTCTTTTTGTAAGAGTTTATGAGCAAATCTACCTTCTTTGGTTGTGACAATATATATTTTTATGCCGCTGGCAATCATGTTTCTTATTCTGTCTGCAACTCCAGGATAAAATCGATGTAGACTCATCCAATCTTCTAAATCGTTCTCAATCCAATCGTCGCGTAATGAGTCAAGTTTATGTGCAACTTCTGATGACTGAAGATTAGATTCTGCCAAAATTCTTTTAGTAATATTTGCCCAATCTTTTAAGATATTATCTTCAGATATACGTTCTACTATTGCTTTAATCAAAACAGGCATTTCCCAACCCGTTTCTATTACTGGTCGCAGACTATAAAACATTGATGCATAATCATCGGTTGCTATTTGTTCAGTTGGCGCCCATATTTGGCAATAAGTTCGCCAAGCAACCTCAAAGTACTCGACCATACCGTCACAAATAACACCGTCAAAATCAGACGCTAAAATAGTTGGAATATTCACTGTCATTTTTATCGTACCTGAAACTTTACAAAACCTGTAAATTAATTAAAATTAATTTTCTTTAACTAAATAGTAATCTTAAAATCATTATTGATTATATAAATTGATTTGTGTAAACATTATAATGAGACTCATATTCGTAACTTCATAAAAGTCGTCAAGAATGTTGTTCACACCTGCGGACATTAGTAGATATATAATAACCTGTGAAGAAGCATAATTAAAATAAATATATTTAGCAGGTATAAAAATAGCAGCCCTTAGAGACTGCCATTTCAAACTTACTATATACTTTCTGCAAAAGTTAAAAAGCTTACGCGATACTTAGACTTTCGCCAATTCTGGAGCGGGACGTTTGCTGTTACGGATAGCTTCGATAGCTTGTGCATAGTCAGGGGCACCATATACCGCCGAACCTGCTACAATCGCGTTGGCGCCTGCTTCCAAAACTTGCCAAGTATTATTCGCTTTTAAACCACCATCAACTTCAATCCAAGGGTCTAAACCGCGTTCGTCACACATTTGACGCAACTGACGAATTTTAGGCACCATCCCAGGAATAAAGCTTTGACCCCCAAAACCAGGGTTAACGCTCATGATTAATACTAAATCGACAATATCAAGCACGTACTCAATTAAATCCAACGGAGTTGAAGGATTGAGTACCACACCAGCTTTTTTGCCATGCTCTTTAATCAAACCAAGGGTACGGTGCAGGTGCGGAGACGCATTATGCTCACAGTGTACCGTAATATGGTCGGCGCCAGCTTTAGCAAAATCTGCCACATATTTTTCTGGCTCCACAATCATCAAGTGGACATCAAGTGGTTTTTTGGTAACTGGACGAATTGCCTCAACTATCAGCGGACCAATGGTTATATTCGGAACAAAGCGTCCGTCCATTACATCAACATGTATCCAATCAGCTCCTGCCTCATCTACGGCACGAACTTCTTCTCCTAAACGGCTAAAATCTGCTGATAATATAGACGGAGCAATTACAATGGGCTTGTCGGATGGCGTATGGGTCATGGCTAGCGCTTAATAGGTGCTTGAAATTCTGTATTGATTGTAACAAAATATGAGCCTTGGCTCACCTGTCTAATTTCATCCTACATTAATGCTTTACAATTATTAACCCTTTATAAAGATAAAGACGATGGCAAAAAAACAAACCTGGATATTTTGGGGATTGAGTGCAGCTTTAGTAAGTACGCCAGTTCTAGCTATTACATTTAGCAGTTCACTAGATAGTTTTGGAATTGATGCACTGAAGCTACACAAACCTCCTTACAATTTAACTGGGCGCAAAATCGCCATCGGTCAAGTAGAAATTGGGCGCCCAGGAAAGTTTGGTGTCGATAAATCAGTTTCTAGTAATCGTGCGTTGTCACCTGTTGCAGTATTTGCGCGAACTATACCAGCCAAGTCGAATAGTGGTGTAGACCCACACGCACATAATGTTGCGGGTGTAATGGCAAGTAACGACAAAGCATTTCCTGGAGTGGCGCCAAACGCGCGACTATATTCTTCAGCAGTAGGTTCGACAAAAAGCCAAGGTCAACCCGAAGAATGTTTATCAGCGCAACATATCGCATCGCAAAATAGTGGTGACGTGCGTGCAATTAATTTTAGCTTTGGTGAACCACTTAATCGTGACCCGCGTCCCGACCCTGTTCTTGACGGCAATGCTTTATTAACAATGTGCGTTGACTGGTCTAGTCGAGTTCATAATACGCTATATGTAATTGCTGGAAATCAAGGTAAAGGTGGAATTCCCATTCCCACCGATAACTTCAATGCTGTAAACGTCGCCTTTTCTTCGCGTCGTGGCGATATATTTACAAAAGTTGACGTTTCCAACTTAGCAGCAGCGAATGAAGGCGCCACAGCTCGGTTAGCTGGTAAAGAAATAAATATTGGAGTTCGTCGTTCGGTGAATATTCTTGCTCCTGGCAGTAATATTCGGATGTTAAACCCCGATGGCAAAATAAATAAAGTTACAGGAACAAGTTTTGCGGCGCCTCATGTAACAGGAACAGTAGCTTTACTCCAAGAATTTGGTGATAGACAGATACGAAAAAAACAGACAAATTGGAGTATAGCTTCGCGGCGCCACGAAGTCATGAAAGCAGTGTTACTAAACTCCGCCGAAAAACTAAAAGACGATGGTAATGGTTTACGCTTGGGCATGACGCGGACTATTATTGACAAGCAGAACTTAGACTGGCTAGCTTCCGACGCTTATAGAGACCCTAAAATACCACTTCATGCCCAAATGGGCACCGGACATATGAACGCATCGCGCGCACTACAACAATTTGGCGCCGGACAGTGGCAACCAAACCAACTAGCCCCCGCTTTAGGATGGGATTACAATACAATTGCAGCAAATACAAACATAGACTATCAACTTAGAAAACCACTCAAAGCAGGTAGTTTCGTTTCCTTAACTTTGAGTTGGGATAGAGTAGTCAAACTCGAAGACAAAAATAACAACCAAGCATACGACGAAGGAGAAAACTTTCGCGACCAAGGTTTAAACAATCTTGATTTATATTTAGTCCAAGACACTCCTAACGGTTCGACATCAATAGCATGTTCATCAGTTAGCGAAGTAGACAGCGTAGAACATATATTTTGTCCAGTTCCAACCGCAGGTAAATATAAAATTCGCATTCAATATAAAAAACAAGTCAACGAAGCAAAACAACCCTATGCACTAGCATGGTGGACACCACAATAAGGAACTTCCAAAAATTTAATTCTCCTGTATTGTGGAATGGGCTTTCTCTTGCCCTGTCCAAACATGAGGCGGGCAAGGATGCCCACCCCACAAGAAAACTTTTATCCCACAATGAATGTAACAAAAATAACTGATAAATCTATCCGTTAAATGCGTTACATAATCCCTTGCCAATTTGCTTATAATTCCTATTTTACCTCACCAATAAAAGTAATATAAATTACAAACATAATCTAAAATAAGAACTGAAATTTTAACCGGAATGTTCCACCAGATAACCCATTGCGGGAAAAAGCAGTTGAATTACTATTGAATTTAAGGGCTACCTTACAACTTAAAGAACCTGAAGAAGAAGAGGATAGGGATTTTATTATGACTTTATCACCCATTTATCTGCAAAAGCTGGAAGAAGTTAGACAAGAAGGGAGACAAGAAGGGAGACAAGAAGGGAGACAAGAAGGGCGCCAAGAATCTCTATATAGCGTTGTTGAAAAGCTACTGAGATTTAAGTTTGGGTCTCTAGATGATGAACTCAATCAAATTATTCAACCTTTGTCAGCGTTGGGAGAAGAGGAGTTTATACCATTGATACAGCAGTTATCGCGCTCTGAGTTGCTAGATAGATTTAGCTAATTGTAAATACTTATATACTATCTGCCGTGAGTTTAACACTTGCTGCGGATAGTATATGAAGAGTTAATTATTCGCGAAGATTTTTTCTAATTGCTCACTCGTTAGTGACCGTACTAAATCTACATTGAGCGGCGCCTTACTAATATATTGAGCATAAGCTGCACTCAAATATGGGCTATACTGCTGCTGATTTAATAAATGAGTTTGAAAAAATGCCACGCTGAATGCTTTAACATACATTTGAGCAATCGCAGGGTTGGGGCCAATCAACTCTCTAGGCACTGGCAAAACAGGTTTTGAAGCGTTTAATTTTTCAGAAGTTGAAAAATGAGTTCCATTCTCAATTAATGCTAAGTACTTATTTTGCGATGCCACCCAAGTGAAAGGAATTACCTGTTCGGGAACTGCTGGCGTAATAACATCTTGGCTACCTCCCATAAACATTATCGGGACTTGTATTTTACTAAATCCTTTTTGATTCAATACAACGCTACCAAAAGGATTTAAAGCCATTACAGCCTTAACGCGCGTGTCTTGAAATGATGGAATTGGGATATTTTGCCGTAATAATTCGTTAGCTCGACATTGTAATAATACTGATAAATTTAATGAGTTATTAGGATTACATTGTTTACTAACAGAGTTTACATCGATTGTGGCGCCTGCTAATGTTAAACCTGTATAACCTCCATAAGAGTGTCCAATTACACCAACTTCTTGAACATTGAGTTGCCCAACAAAATTTGAACCTGATTCATTAAGACTTTGGAGTTGGTCGAGTAAGAATTTAATATCTAAAGGACGGTTAATTAATTCGCGTGCTTCGGGTGGACTTGCTAAACCTGCAAAATATTGCTGAATTTTTTTAGCGTCACTACCTGGATGTTCGAGAACTGCAACAGCAAAACCATACGAAGCAAGATGCTGTGCTGCATAAGCAAAAGTTTCCCGGTCTTCAGCAACACCGTGGGAAATTACAATTAATGGAAATGGTGGTTTAATCGAAGTTGAGGCGCCACCTGAACGGTTATTGTTATTCTGTGGTAAATATAAATCAACAGGAAAAGCGCGACTTCGGGCAACATCGTTCATCTCCAAAGGTACTACTTTATAACCAAAACTACCATTGACTCGTAAATCTGGCTGTTGTGAAAAATCGCTAGTTTGGTTTAACGCTTCAGCAGTGGCAACTTCTTTAAGACCACCGACAACCCTATTCCTTCTTCTTAGTAACTCAGAAAAATTAGTAAGTATGGACTGTCCTTCAGTTAAATTAAGACGAATAGTGCTGGATGGATAGCGACGAATTACTTCAACAATATTTAATCCCTTGGGGTTAGTCGCAGATAATATCAACGCTGAACGCAACGCATAAAAGCTACCTTGCCTGCTTTCCGTCATTATCAACTCAGATAACCGTCGCACTACACTCTCACCTAGGGCAGAGTAAGTAACCTGTGAAACTAAAGTAGCATTTAATTTAAAATTAGTTCTAAGCAACTGTCGAAATTGTGCGCGTTGAGATGAAGGTACACGATTTAGATAAAAAGCAAAATCTCTTGTCACCTTGCCAGACTCCGCATAAGTCTCTATATCATCAGTAGATATTGTAAACTCCCCAAACGGAGGATAATAAAAAGCAATACGTTCGGCGCCTAATCCTGGAGTTGCGCTTACGAGTGTTGATACTATCCCAATCAAGGCGCCAACTATAGTATTTTGCCACTTATGCTGTTTTTTCTCTCTATAAGTAATATTACGACTAACAGAAAAACTCATAAAACAGATATACTAGCCGAGATAAATCAAGCAAACTCATTATTTCATTAAATATCGCGTCCTAGCATCACCGTATCGGTTGATTTTGGCTTACTGAGTAGAGAAACCACGTATATTTTCGGAGGATGTAACGAAGAAAATCAATAAATTAGTATTTTCACTGAAGCTTATTTGAATATTTATATTTTATAAAATGAAATATATCACGAACCTTCTAAAGCCAAACTATATACTGAACTACTTTGAGCAATCTTGTTACAACAAGGTTGCTCAAATTATAAGTAAGGAACGATAAAATATACCGTGAATATACTTAAAATATTACCTCATAACGACGAATATCAGGCGCCATAGCAACCAAACCATCAAGTTTACCAGCAGCTTCTACAAAATGCGGCGCCTGTAAGTGTAAATTCAAAGCAGCATCATTCGTCCATTCTTCCACAAACGTAAAATCAGTAGGGTCATTTAAATTTTGCAGAAGTTCATACTTAATACATCCAGTTTCAAGTCTTGTAGCTTCAACAAGAGGTAATGCCAAAGCTTTAAATTGACTTTCCTTACCAGGTAAAGTGACAACACGGGCAACAACGCGAAGAGTCATAAGTAGTTCTTAATCTAAATACCAGCTTTTCTTGCCGCGACCATATAACGAAATACAAACTCTGTAATTTCAATATAGTTACGTGCGGTTTCAAGAGAGTTTGCCCAGACTGTAACACCGTGGTTACGAATTAGTAAAGCAGGTATTTGGGGTTTTTGTGCTAAAAAGCGGGTTTTGATATCCGAGGCAATTTGTGGAACCTTTAGATGATTATCGAATAAAGGCATAACGCAATTAGGATTTTCTTCCCAGATACCCAAACCCTTAATCATTTCTAAAGGTGGCAATGATATTTCATCACCCTTAACAAAGTTCGATACTAAATTCGCATCGACTGAGTGAACGTGGTAACAAGCTTGTGCATCGGGAAACAGTTCGTAAATGCTAGAGTGAATAGAAGTTTCTGCCGATGGTTTTACTTCGACTCCAAGTGGCGCCGTAGGTGTGCTTCCATCAGGATAAATACGAACAAAATCTTCTTGGGATAGTTTTCCTTTAGACTTACCACTTCCAGTAATCCAAAAGCTACCATCAGGCATTTTTGCTGATAAATTCCCTGCTGTGCCTAACATCCAACCTTGTGCATGGAAATAACTCGCGGCGCCGATAAGTTCTACACGCGGGTCATAATTAATACTGACTGTATCAAGTAATTGTTGCTTCATTGTCCCAAATTTCTATTAAAGCGGTGCGAATATCAAAAAAATCATTCCAAGCAATATAAGGAAAGTTTCGTTCATCGAGATATTTAGCTAAACGGTCACGTGCAAAAACCACAGGCGCCGTTAAAGCCATATTTAAATCGGTAACAGAATCACCAATTGCTATTTTAGTATTCGTTGCGTCATATAAATCCATAACTTTGACTTTATCAACCAACTCAGTTTCACCTTCATATGGTGATACAACGCGAAAATGCGAACCACTCGTATCTATATCTATGGCATAAATAGCGTCTGCGCGTTCCACTAAAGAATCTAATACCGCACATACCATCGAACGTAACCCACCCGACACCACCACAAACGGTACATCTCGCTCTTCGAGAAAATCTAATAACTCAGGAAGTCCCGCACGCATTTGTCTATGCCGAGTAAACTCAATAATTTCGGGTAAACATGATGATGGTATAGATTCTAATATGCGACGCACACCATCACGTAACGTCACCTTTAAAGCATACATTTGGGGAATTAGCTCAGAAGCAAGTTCAGGTGCAAACTCCTTTAGTACCGCAACAAAAGTTTCCTGTGCGGTTATCGTGCCATCAAAATCACAAAAAACTACATTCTTCATTCCAAAACCACTCCTATCATGCCAAAACCACTCCTGTCATTCTGAGCGTAGCGTAAACGGAGTTTTCCCGAAGGGAAGAATCTTAACAAATTATAATTTCTATTACAATACCGCAAATACTTAAGTACTAATTGATACCGTTAAACAAGATTAAAAAAACTTGCAAATTATTTATAGTTACACACATTATTCAAAGCTGGTTTAGACAGTTATCACCTGTTATTTCCTTTAATGAACGCTGAAACTCATTTATATTGTTAACAGTCGCAGCTTGTCTGATTAAACTATCCAGAAAACATAAACCATTAATACTATTTAATATTTCCCCAATCTCTGAAGGTAAATTAGCAAAGCGCACTTCTAAAACCGACAAAATATATTCACGCCCAATTGATAACCATTAACATTTATTTCTGTTTCGCCAATTAGCTCGAATACAACACTTGGCACTGTTTGAAACAATTGGTAGAAGATTGTGTCTGTTCTCATTTGATTTGAGAAATTAAAAACTTGTATTTATTGAGTATCTAATAAAAATGTATTATTGGCACTACTCTATACTAAATCTTTAAATAAACACAATTTATATAAAATCTCAATTTCTTCATGAACCTGATATAAATCTTTGTAAAGTGGGAATAATAGTTTCGTAGAGGTAGCTTGAATTTTACGGGTAGTAATAAATGGTGACAGCAGCAATCAAGATTCCTGGGTACAGCATTAGCGAAAGAATCTATGTCGGTACTAGAACAATTGTATATCAAGCTGTACGCGAACAAGACCAGGCGCCTGTTGCCATTAAGTTAATGCGAAACCCAGACCCAAGCTTTGACGAGATAGTGTACTTTCGTAACCAGTACACCATTGCCGCTAACCTAAATATTCCCGGTATCGTTCAACCCTACAGTTTAGAGATATACGGTAACGGTTACGCATTAATAATGGAGTTTGGAGGAATATCGCTCAAAGATTGGTTAGCATCCACTCAACTATCAATACCTGACTTCCTCTCTACTGCCATTCAAATTACAACCGTCCTTGACCAACTACACCGCAACCGTGTTATTCACAAAGATATCAAACCTGCCAACATCCTAATTAACCCAGACACTCAGCAAATCAAAATTACTGACTTTAGTATTTCATCTTTACTTCTGCGCGAAACTCAACAACTACAACGCAATATATTAGAGGGGACATTAGCATACATTTCACCTGAACAAACCGGACGTATCAACCGAGGTGTCGATTACCGCAGCGATTTTTATAGTTTGGGTGTGACTTTTTATGAGTTACTAACTGGGCAACTACCTTTCACTAGTAATGAACCAAGCGAGTTAGTACATAGCCATATTACCAAGCAACCCGTTGCAGTTGACGCTATCAACAAAAATATTCCCAAAGTTTTAGCAGTGATAGTTTCTAAGTTAATGGCAAAAAACCCCGAAGAGCGTTACCAAAGCGCACTCGGTTTAAAGTATGACTTAGAAGCCTGTTTAAATTTATACCATAGTAATGAAGGCGCCAGTAATACAATATTTCCTCTAGGAACCAAAGATATTTCTGACCGTTTCTTAATTCCCGATAAATTATATGGTCGAGACACAGAAGTTACAACTTTACTACAAGCATTCGCACGTGTATCTACAACAGGTGTGGAAATACTTTTATTGCGTGGGTTTTCAGGAACAGGCAAAACAGCTTTAGTCAAAGAGGTTCAAAAACCAATTACCCAGCATCACGGTTATTTTATCAAAGGTAAATACGACCAGTTTGCGCGCAATGTACCATTATTCGGTATAATACAGGCATTTAGCGATTTAATTGAACAACTATTAACTCAAAGCGAATCGCAAATTCTAAAATGGAAAAATCTTATATTAGATGCTGTCGGTGATAACGGACAGGTAATTATTGATGTAATACCGGAAGTAGAATTACTCATTGGTAAACAACCACCATCTACAGAGCTAGATCTAACAGCAGCGCAAAATCGTTTTAATTTAGTATTCAAAAAGTTTATTCGCGTTTTCTGTAGTGCTGAACATCCACTCGTAATATTCCTCGATGATTTACAATGGGCTGATACTGCTTCATTACAATTAATCCATCTATTCGCAGTTGAGCTTGAGTATTTATTACTAATTGGCGCCTATCGCGATAACGAAGTCAACAGCACACATCGCTTAATGTCAACAATCGATGACATTCAAAATGCGGGTGCAACAATAGAAACGATTACATTAAACGCTTTGAGTTTCGATGCTGTAAATCAATTAGTCGCTGATACGCTGTTATGTAATACAGATAAAACTTATTCACTAACGCAGTATATATATAGTAAAACTCAAGGTAACTCATTTTTTACCCGTGAATTATTAAATACACTTTATACTGAACGAGTTATTTACTTTGATTATGAAAAAAGTATATGGCAGTGGGATGAGAGCGCTGCTCACAATTTACCTTTAAGTAATGACATCCTTGAGTTTATAGTATTGAAGTTACTTTCTTTACCAACTGCAACTCAGGATATTTTAAAACTAGCAGCTTGTATTGGCAATCAATTTGACCTAGAAATCCTATCCACAGTATCCGATATTGATGCTGCCGCACTATGGAAAGCAATTCAGGAAGGGTTGATATTGACAACAAGTCAAGTTTATAAGTACTACCAATCAAAAGCTGATGGAATGCTTATAGATAATAATGAACAATTAACATTTAGATTTCAATTTTTGCACGACCGTGTACAGCAGGCAGCATATGCACTGATTTCAGAAGCCGATAAAAAGAGTGTACATTTAAAAATCGGGCGCCTTTTATTAAAGAGTATTGTACCAGCATCTAGGGAAGAGCGAATATTTGAAATAGTTAACCAACTAAATTACGGAGTTGAGTTAATTACACACCAAGTTGAACGTGATGAACTCGCACAGCTAAACCTTATTGCTTGTCGTAAAGCTAGAAGTACCACAGCCTATAGTGCAGCTAGAGAGTATGCAAAAGAAGGAATTAAGCTTTTAGGAGAAGATAGTTGGCAGCGATATTATGAAGTAACACTAGCTTTGCACGAACTTGGCACCGAAATTGCTTACTTGTGCGGTGAGTTAGAACAAATGGAGTATTTTATCAATCAAGTTACCCATAACGCGCATGTACTATTACATCAAATTAAAGTACATGAAATCAAAATTCAAGCGTATATATCTCAAAATAGATTTGCAGATGCAATTTCAACTGCTTTATTTATATTAAAGCGTTTTGGAATAGAATTTACTGAATTGCCTACACCAGAAGACTTTCAGCAAGCAATGGCAGAAGTTGCTACATATATATCAGAGAATTCTATCAATGACTTATCGGTATTGGCGCCAATGCAGTCACAAGATATGCTAGCAGCAATGAGGATTTTGTCAAGCGTTGCATCTGCTGCTTACATTAGCTCTTCTCCACTTTATTCGTTAATTATTTTTAAGCAAGTTAGTATATCAGTACAATATGGTAATGCTCCCTGTTCAGCATATGCATATGCAACGTATGGGTTAATATTATGTGCTTTTGGGAATGATATTGAAGCTGGTTATCGTTGTGGAAATGCAGCACTAAAACTTTTACCCCAAGCAAGCGAATTCAAAGCAAAAGTTATTAATTTAGTATATTCGTTCGTTCTGGTTTGGAAAACTCATTTACAAAAAAACATTCAGCCATTATTAGAAGGTTATCATAATGGTTTAGAAACAGGTGATTTAGAATTCGGCGCCTATTGTGCTTTTAATTACTGTAATTTATCATATTGGTCGGGTAAAAATTTAGCGACTTTAGTAGACGAAATAGATTTATATAACTCTGCAATGCGACAAACAAAGCAGGAAAGCGCACGTAACTTTCAGCGTATTTTCTACCAGGCAGCATTAAATCTCACAACAAATAATACAAATCCTATTGCTTTCAATGGTGAAGTATATAACGAGTTAGAAATGTTGCCAGTTCACACTTCAGTAGGTGATAGTTATTCACTTGGTACGTTATACTTACACAAGTTGATGTTATGTGTATTATTTGGTGAGAATCGACAAGGAGTAGAAAGTTCTATTTTAGCCCAACAGTATGCAGGCGCCATTGCTGGAACTTATTATTCAGCGTTGATACCATTTTATAGTTCTTTGTGCCAACTTGGAATTTACTCAAAGCAAACGGCAGAAGAGCAACAAATCATTTTAACCCAAGTTAAACAAAACCAAGATAAAATAAAAAATTGGGCAAACCACGCTCCAATGAACCATTTACATAAATGGTATTTAGTAGAAGCAGAGCAATATCGAGTGTTAAATAATAAAGTCGAAGCAATAGAGTGTTACGATAAAGCCATTGCCCTTGCCCAAGAGAACGGATATATTAACGAAGAAGCATTATGTTGGGAACTTGCGGCTAAATTTTACCTGGAATGGGGTAAAAAAATCATCGCACAAACCTATATGGTAAAAGCATACGAAGCATATCAGCACTGGGGAGCAAAAACCAAACTCACCCACTTGATGTCAAACTATCCTCAGCTACTAACTTCATTACAATCTACAATATCTCCAATTAAAACCGATAAATTCACGACTATTAGCACTCATAGTACTACAGCTACTGAATATTTAGACTTTAAAGCTATCCTCAAAGCATCTCAAAGTTTATCAAGTGAAATTCAACTTGATAATTTAATATCAACTTTAATGCAGGTTGTGTTAGAAAACGCAGGCGCCGACAAAGGTGTATTATTACTACTAAAGAACAATATTCTGGGAGTTGCTGCTCACAGTCATGATGAAATAAATGTACTATTACCAGATAATCTTATTAACTATGCGCGCTATGCGAAAAAATCGGTCATAATAAATGATGTTGGCGCCAGTACAGAGTGGAAAGAAGACGGTTACTTTGAAAAATTGCATCCACAAAGTGTTCTATGTACCCCAATTATAAATAAAAGTCGCCTAGTTGGCGTATTGTATCTAGAAAATAATTTAATTAGAGAAGCATTTACAACAGACCGGGTAGAAATATTAAATTTACTTTGTTCACAAGCAGCAATATCGCTCGAAAACGCGACTCTTTACCAAACTTCACAAAACTACGCTATTAAATTAGAGCAAAACCTTCAGGAACAAAAAATTCAAGCTTTGGAGTTACAGCAAACACTCGAAGAACTACAAGAAGCTCAAACTCAACTTGTTCAAAACGAGAAAATGTCAGCATTAGGAAACTTAGTTGCAGGTGTAGCACACGAAATAAACAACCCCGTTGGTTTTATAGCTGGTAATATTCAACCTGCGCTCAACTTTGTAAATGATATATTTGGACTACTAGATTTATATCAACAAAAATTTTCAGACCCAGGCGCCGAAATTAGCGAAGAAATAGAGACAATAGATTTAGACTACATACGTCAAGACTTACCAAAACTACTTTCTTCAATGAAAGAAGGTGTGCAACGCATTCGCAGTATATCAAATAGCTTGCGGACATTCTCCCGTGCGGACACAGAAACAAAAATTCCTTTTGACATTCACGACGGTATCAACAGCACCATCATGATACTTTCACACCGTCTCAAAGCAAACGAACATCGTCCCCAAATCCAAATAGTCAAAACTTATGCAAAACTACCTCAAATTCTTTGCTTTCCTGGACAACTCAATCAAGTACTAATGAACTTATTTGCAAATGCCATAGATGCGCTAGAAGAGTCAAACACCGAACGCAGCTTCGAGGAAATTCAACTTAACCCCAATTGTATTACCGTCAAAACCAGCTTAAGCACCGACGCACAAAAAGTAATTATCTATATAAAAGACAACGGTAAAGGAATGAGCGAAGAAGTCAAACAACGCATCTTCGACAAGTTATTTACTACCAAAGCAGTTGGTAAAGGTACAGGACTAGGACTAGCAATCGCACGGCAAATTATTATTGAAAAACACGGTGGCAATATTAAGGTCAATTCTACACCAGGAGAAGGCGCCGAATTTATAATCGAAATCCCCGTAGATTAAACTTAAGTAGGTTGGGTGGAGTGCAACGGAACCCAACATAAACATCTATATCTTTATAAAAAAAGCCATAGCAGCACTAAATCATTCGTAGAATTTATAATTTAGTTCTCATCAACTAATAAACCTATTTAGCTCTTTAACAAGTATATGTACTGCCGTTGATGGATAGTTACCGACACTAAATTCTATAAGCATATTGAGGTGGGCGTACCTTATTCGCGATATTTGTGAAAATATCACAAATATCTACTTTAAATATAACACGCCTGTTAAATTAATTTCAAAAATACTACTTATCTTGTGGGGTGGGTATCCTTCGCTTACACCCTATTTACAATCTGATTAGTTTTCAGATTAACGCGCAACTAAAACAAAGCCAATAAACAATAAACTAAAGAAAAAAGCGGTAATAATAACGTATTCAATTCTGCGGCTAAATAATCCAACCGCTCCTAAAATCAGAAATACTAGTATAATGATTCCTACGTAAGAAGTAGTTTCCCAACCTTGAGCAATTAATGGGTCATCAGCTAGATTACCGACAGCTTGTTTTGTTCGTAATGCGTTACTGTCTGGTAAAGGCGCCGAACCTATAAACAATGATGTTTCTTTAGGTAAAGACATAATTAATTTATATTAATTTGTTATTAAAGTAAATGCTTTTATCTTTTACATCTACTAAGAAACTAATAACATCTAACCTAAGTATCATCTAATTTAATCTAACTACGTGTATTGTGTAAGTATTTCGTTATATACGAGTGCTAATATAGCATGAAACGAGAATCATCACGTGAACCATTAGTTAACTTGTTATTGCCATTGGCACTTATTTTAGGACTTGTTATGCTTCTCAGTTTAAATGTAACTGAAGGCAGAAGCGAAAGAACAGTAACAAATCCCTTAGAGTCTTGGCTAAAAATTATTGTCGGTTATTTAGCGGGAGGAGCAGAGATTGCAGCAGCGATTGTTATTGGTGGAGCAGTCTTTCAAGGTATTATTAATTACATAAAATTATTATTTTCTCGTTCTAGACATTTCGATGCTACAGAACTCATTCGTTTGCAATTAGGACGAATGCTTGCTTTGGGACTGGAGTTTTCTGTTGCTAGTGACATTTTACGCACTGCTGTGGCGCCAACTCGTCAAGATATTTTAAATTTAGGCGCCATTGTCTTATTAAGAACCTTACTAAATTATTTTCTAGAGCGCGAAATTCAACAAGGAGAACAACGCCGTAATTTAGAACCATAATTAAGTGTACGTATTTGAGGATTTCGGCGCAGTAGTCAAGCTATCAATACCACCAAGACGAATTTGTTCATAAATACCTTGAGTAGGTGCCAACCAAACTCTACCTGTACCTCGAAAAGTTTGCAACAGTCCTTCACCACTCGCTAAAGACCCTAAAATACTCTTAGTTGATTTCTCGACAGTAAACTCAATTCTACCGCTTCGCATTAAAGCAAAGTTACCATCAACTCGAAGCGTTTCGTTTTCTAAATGTACACAATGTACTTCGTCAGCAGGTACTGGTAATTCAAAGATGCATATACCTGTACCACGAATACGAGTTTGGAACAAACCTTCACCACCTAATAATGCTGAGGAAACATTCTTTTGCATAAACGCACCAACCTCAAGGGCGCCTTCACCACAGTAAAATAAACCTTTATCAGCAATAAGTTCTTCGTTGTTGAGATAGTAAACCATGAAATGACTAAACGACGGTTCGAGATATATAACTCCATCACCACGATAGCGAGGAATAAATATAGACTCGTTGGTAAGCAACTTATTCAGCATTGCTTTTCCGATTCCAGCGACTCCACCCGCTCTATTTTCTACTTGAATGTTGCCATGTAAATACTGTAAGGCGCCTGCTTCGATTTGCGCTTCTCCTCCTTGGAGGGTAATTTTAATTTGTTTAAGCTGCATTCCAGCTTGGTTTGCGTAATATATTGCTTGTGCTGTTATTGGGTCATTTACTCCCGATAATGTTTTGTAACCAAGAATTTCAACCTTAAACCTTTCCCCTGATACGCAGTTAAGTACTTCTAACTTAGAAGCGCTTTTGCGTTGTGATGGTTCTATAAACCCTTTATCCGCTGGATTTACCATAGCAGTTTCCCCCAGTTGCTACAAATATATTGTGCGGAGACGTTACATGTAACGTCTCTACATTAATTGTGCCTTATATACCTATATATATGGAGGTTAGCGGACTCGAACCGCTGACATCCTGCTTGCAAAGCAGGCGCTCTACCAACTGAGCTAAACCCCCTTTCACTTTGATAAATTAGATTGTATCTGATAGTGTTCTTAAAAGAAAGAGGTTATAAGAAAAATGACTCTGGTGGTAGCTGCATTTTATAAATTTACTAAACTGCCAGATTTTGCCCAGATGCAAGACCCTTTACTGGCATTTTGTACTGTTCAAGGAATTAAGGGGACTATTTTACTGGCGCCTGAAGGTATTAACGGTACTATAGCGGGTGAGCGTGCTTGTATTGACGCAGTACTATCTTACCTACGTTCCGATTCTCGTCTCGCTGACTTGGAACATAAAGAATCTTCAGCTTCAGAACCACCCTTTGAACGCATGAAGGTAAAGTTGAAGAAAGAAATTGTCACATTAGGTTTACCTGTTAACCCTACAGAACAAGTTGGAACCTACGTTAGTCCATCTGATTGGAACGCTATTATATCTGACCCTGATGTAGTTGTAATAGATACCCGTAACGATTATGAAGTAAAAATCGGTTCATTTAAAGGCGCCGTTAACCCAGAGACTCACTCATTTCGAGAGTTTCCTGACTATGTGCGTCATCACCTCGACCCCAAAAAACACAAAAAAGTAGCAATGTTCTGCACAGGGGGTATTCGCTGCGAAAAAGCTTCCTCTTATATGATGTCTCAAGGATTTGAGCAAGTGTACCATCTTCAAGGCGGTATTTTGAAATATTTAGAAGAAGTACCACAGCAAGAAAGTCTGTGGTCCGGAGAATGTTTTGTATTCGACGAACGCATCGCAGTGCAACATGGGTTAGAGCAAGGAACCCATGACATGTGTGTAGGATGCGGACACCCCATTAACGACGAAGATAAACTTTCTCCTCACTATGAAGAAGGAATTTGTTGCCATCATTGTTTTGACACCCTAACCCCCGAAAAACGTGCAGGTTTGGAAGAAAAAAGGCGCCAACGCAGTCTGTAGGTTGGGTAGAGGAACGGAACCCAACATAAATATTCGCGTTTATCACAAAGCCGGTGCGTGGCGCCACAAGTTTTATTATTACGTTCAGGTTTATTCAAAGGCGCCACACACCCTACGTGCCAACGTCAACCCATCACCAATAGGCACCAAACTAATATTAACCCGCGCGTCTTGATGTAACTTCGCATTGAGCGCGCGGATTTTCTTCGTTCTATTATCCTGCACTTCCTGGTCGGCAACTCTTCCAAACCACAATACATTATCGATTGCAATTAAACCACCCGGACGCACGAGTTGCAAACACCGTTCATAATAATCATCATAAGCACTTTTATCTGCATCAATAAAAGCAAAATCAAACGTTTCTGGTTCTGTTTGAATTAACTTATCAAGTGTTTCAACCGCTGGAGCAATATGCAAATCTATCTTATGTGATACTCCGGCTTTCTCCCAATAACGCCGTGCAATTTGTGTATACTCCTCACTAACATCGCAAGCTACAACCTTACCATCAGGTGGCAAAGCTAACGCTACTACCAACGAACTATATCCAGTAAAAACACCGACTTCTAAAGTTTTCTTCGCGCCAATTAACTGCATAAGCAAACTCATAAATTGTCCCTGTTCAGGAGCAATTTGCATTATTGCCATTGGGTGCTGTGCTGTTTCCTGTCGCAATTGCGTCAATATTTCTGGTTCTCGCACCGACACAGAAAGTAAGTAATCACGAAGGTTATTATCAAGTCCAAGCGTTTGTTTTGTCATATTAATAAGCGTCTCTTCCAGTCAATACCTGCGTATTAATACATTAATACATTTAAATTTTTATACATTTTGTTTGTGTTAATTCTTCATAATCAAAATTTTTCTCAGTGAATATAACTAATTATACAACATCAACATTTTGAAAAAAACAAGATTATTCTACCGAGAATACAAACTTACTTCATGCTTTTGACGCTTCAAAAAAATATCATTAAAAGTATAAAATCTCTTGTTGTAGAATAATCAGGAAAAAAACAATGGCTGCACATTTTTTAGCTGCATTAAACTTGCTCAACGCGCCTGTATTTAAAGATACTAGCCCCTTAGTTAAAAAAGGAAATAATCGTGATTACAGCTATGAAATATGGAATACAGGCAGTCCTATTGGCTACTATTTAAAAGTCAGTATGCCTGGAAAATATCCTAATAGTCAGGCGCCGCAAGTAGTGGGTAGTTTCAAAACTCCACAAGATGCATTGAATTATTTAGATAGTAACTACAAATAGAACAGGACATAAGCGCACTTTTATTGTAGTGGAATTTGAATTACAAACTCTGCTCCAGTAAGAGGCGCCGTAATCACATCCAATTTACCACCATGCTGTTCAGTAATAATTTTATAGCTAATAGAGAGTCCTAACCCTGTACCCTTACCCGACGGTTTTGTGGTAAAGAAGGCATTGAACAAAGAAGCGCGCGTCTCCTGATTCATCCCAAGACCATTATCTTTAATTCGTACCACAACCATGTCATTGCCTACATATGTACGAATTGTGATAGTGTTAGGATTTAACTCAATTTCTTGATATGTTTTACCAATATTACCTTCCTCCATTGCGTCGATAGCATTAGCAACTAAATTCATAAACACTTGGTTAAGGGCGCCTGGATAATAATCAACTAATGATAAATCGCCATAATCTTTGATAATTTGAATAGCAGGACGAGTTGAATCAGCTTTTAACCTATGTCCTAATATAAGTAATGTACTATTAATACCTTCGCTCAGGGCTTGAATATCTGTAATGCTCCATTGCCAAGTTTGTGAATTTTTATAATCTTTCAGCGAAATACCACCAAAACCTTCAAATACTAATATCAAACGTTTTTCGCAGCTTAAGAGCGTCAGCAACTTCACAATATTGTCTGTCATGTTCCAGTGCTTGCGCTATTGAATGCTCATGTTTGAGGCGAGCAATTGCCTCAACTGTTGGGTACTCGTCTTTGACAACTTTGAGATTAAAAATTATTGGTAGAGACGTTACAAAAATTTATGAAACAAAATAATAATAAATAAATACGCTCGCAAGCTCTAATAAACTTGATAATTCGTGGTTGTAGAGCTATTAAGCGATTAACCATTGACAGAATGTCAAGGTTTCCATAATTATTTCAATGATTATTTTAATGATAATTGGTAAAATAAAATACAATTTACAGCTCCATTTTCTGCGTTTTTGGGAGAAGTACGATGAGCCGTCCGATTATACTTGGTATTGTTGGTGATAGTGCAGCAGGTAAGACAACTTTAACGAAAGGAATTGCTCAGGTACTAGGGCCCGAGAATGTGACGGTGATTTGCACTGATGATTATCACAGATATGACCGCAAGCAACGTGCGGAAATCGGTATTACAGCGCTTCACCCAGATTGTAACTATTTAGATATTATGCAACAGCAGTTATCATTGTTGCGAATGGGGCAAGCAATTCTAAAACCTATTTATAGCCACAAAACAGGAACCTTTGAGGCGCCGGAGTATATAAAGCCTGGTAAATTCGTAATTGTTGAAGGATTATTAGGATATTCAACTCGTGCAGCGCGAGACTGTTACGACGTTAAAGTCTATCTAGCTCCTCCCGAAAGACTGCGGGCAAAATGGAAAATTAAACGTGATACCCAAAAGCGGGGTTATACCGAAGAGCAAGTATTAGCAGAATTAGAAAAGCGAGAACCAGATTCTGAACAGTACATTCGTCCGCAACGTCAATGGTCAGATATTGTAGTTAGTTTTTACCCACCCAACGATGATATCGACCAAGCCAACGGACATCTTAATGTACGCTTAGTACTTCGTCCAACAATACCTCATCCCGATTTTACCCAAGTACTAGCCTCTGGAAATGGCAATCTGAGTTCAGCAATTCGATTAGAACTAGACCGAGATATGGGAAAACCCGTTGATGTATTGGGAGTTGACGGACACGCAACACTAGAACAAGTAAATAAACTTGAACAAATGATTTGTTCAGATATGCCACATTTAAAAAGCGTGTGCGACCGCGAATCAAATCCTGAACTAGGTAAAATTTCTGGCACAACTGGCGAAACAATTCAAAGTTATCCTTTAGCTTTAACTCAACTGCTAGTTACCTATCACATGCTAAAAGCAACACAAATACATCTATAAAAGTTAGAAGGCGCGGAGTTAGGAGTTAGGAGTTAGGAGTTAGGAGTTAGGAATTTTCAAACATTCAAGTCATAATCTTGTGGGATGGGCATCCTTGCCCGTCCCATTATCATAAATATTTAACTAAATTTATACATAATTATATTGTGATACATAACTTAATGAAGCGTACATTTAAACAAATTGAAGATTCTGTCAAATTGAGATTTTTGAAAAAAAAAAGACGATAAATGTACATAGGTACATTTGTGTTTTAATAAGCTTCTACCTAATATATGGCTTATAATCTTCGAGTTATTGATATGGCAGAATGCGAGCGTCCGCGAGAGCGCTTGCTTGCACACGGTTCCAAATTATTATCCACAGCAGAGTTAATTGCAATCTTACTAGCTACAGGTCAAGGCGCCGGAAAGTTATCTGCAGTAGGTTTAGGACAACATATAATATCTGAGTTGTCAAAGTGTGAACGTGACCCTTTAGCAGCTCTACGTGAGGTAAATCCTTCGGAATTGATGAATATAAAAGGAATAGGACCAGCAAAGGCAACAACCATTCTAGCTGCTGTTGAATTAGGTAAGCGCGCGTTCCAAGCAAGTCCAGATCAACGGATTCCAGTAGAAAGTCCGGCAGATGCAGCAGCAGTGTTGAGTCAAGACTTAATGTGGTATCCGCAAGAAAGATTCGCTGTTATTTTACTAGACGTGAAAAATAAAATGCTAGGAAAGCAAGTCATAACTATTGGTTCAGCAACAGAAACTCTGGCACCACCCAGAGAAATCTTCCGCGAAGTCATACGTCAAGGTGCCACTAGGTTAATAGTTGCACACAATCATCCTTCTGGTTGCGTCGAACCAAGTACTGAAGATATTGATTTAACTCGTCAATTATTAAAAGGCGCCTTGCTGTTGAACATTCCACTACTTGACCATGTAATTTTAGGTAACGGTAACTTTCAGAGCTTGCGCGAAATCACAACTTTATGGGATGAATACCCACAAGGAGATATATAAACCAAAAAGGGGACGGATAATAAATCCATCCCCAACTTTCCAATGACATTAAATCAACAAATAACAATTAAAGTAGATGCTTATTGTCTTCACAGAGCGCTTTCTCTTAATCAATTACGCAGTTTTCTGACTTTTGCGCTTTCGTAAGAACATACCACCGACGCCAACCAATCCTAGAACTATACCTGGCTCAGGAACACTTGTATATTTACCTGTGCCAACACGGAAGGTATGGTTATCAGTTTCAAAACCGCCACCTCCAACTTGTGATAAGACAATTTTGTCAAAGTTATCGTTATCACCTTCTGAGAAAAATTCGAAGAAACCATTTTTTTCACCACCGTGCTGCGTAGCTGCAACTGGAGCAAGTTTAGTCATTATGTCATAAGTTAGTTCTTTAACTAAGTTAGCTCCATCAAAGAATCTCAAGGTATTACCACCACTTAGCGCTCCCAGATTTAAACCAAAGTAGTTAAATTTTTTGCCGCCCTTAGCTTCGATAATTGCATCATTTCCTTCAAATACTGCTAAATAGTTAGACTTATTTTCTTCACCACTTACACCAGAAGGCGCCCATTGGTCACTATAAATACCAGTTTTGCCTGGTGTAGGTAAAGGAGCAGCACTAGAGAAAGAATATTTAACTGTGTCGTTTCCTGGTACAGCACCATTATTAAAGTCTAAAGTAGTATAGCCTTGTTGATTAACATTGTTGGAGAAAGCTCCCTCGTTAGTTACGCCTGGGGTGCGGAACGAACCTGCATTGTAGGTAAATCCAAGAGCATGTGCAGAACCAGCGTAGCTAACAGATGCAACAGCAGATAAAGCCGCGATTGTAAGAGCTTTTTTGATAAACATGTTTTTAACTCCTGGTATGTTTTGCTATCAATAGCCTAATTGTGGAATAGGCTCGTAGCTTAGACACCAGAGTGATTACGGCTTTTTTAAATATTTTTCTCTGTTCGCTAAAAAGTAATTTATTTAACCATAGACTTCTAGGAATCAAGTAATACCACTCATCATAAAATGAAGAAGCGCACAAAAATCAAGCTCAGAATATCTAGATAATGTAAAACACATAATTTATTTGTACTATTTAATAAAACTAGTCTTATGCTGTAACATCTCCTTCGTCTGATATTTATATTGCTTGCTACTTTAGTAAAGGGGAATTAAACCGTTATGAATGCAATACCTAGCTTAGAGAATCTAATTAAACAAACATGACCAACAGCGCAAAACAATATGCTCCCGCAACTCAACGGAACCGTGAAGCGATTCTAGAAGTACTTCAGCAAGTGCTGCCACCAAGTGGCACACTTTTAGAAGTGGCTTCTGGTACAGGAGAACACGCGGTATTTATGGCGCTACGTTTATTAAAACATAAATGGTTGCCTTCAGACCCGAACCCAGTTGCACGCGCTTCGATTGCAGCATGGTTACATGAAGTAGAAAGCAATAATATCTATGAACCTATTGATATAGATGCTTCTTTACCAACTTGGAGTGTAGAGACGCATCTAGAAAACTTTTCACCAATAACAGCCATCGTCAATATTAATATGATTCATATCTCGCCGTGGGCTGCATGTTTAGGTTTAATGGCAGGCGCCAATCGAATATTACCTCCAGGCGGTATTTTATATATGTATGGCCCCTACAAACAAAACGGCAAACATACGGCGCCTAGTAACGAAGCGTTTGATGAATCGCTAAAAATGCAAAATCCAGAATGGGGTGTACGCGACCTAGAAGAAGTGATACAAGCAGCTAGCGCACAAAATCTTTCTTTCCTGAAAACCTTTCAAATGCCAGCAAACAACCTTTCAGTAATATTCGCTAAATTAGTATAAGTGACATCAAGAGAGGCAAACATGGCGATTTTACAAAAAGAAGACGGTAGCAAGCTTACTGATTTACAGTCCATAGTACAAGAACTGGCGCCTTTAGGAATAACACTTAATCATTGGTCAATTGGCGATAACCCTGAATTACACCACTTACTATCCCAAGACAGCCTAGACGACACACAAAAAGAAACCGTACTAACTCATCTAGACCATTATTTTAAAGAACTTGCAAGTGCAGGTTACACATCACGAGATTTAATAGTTTTGCATCCAGAAGTCCCAAACCTCGATACAATGCTATCAAAATTTGATAAAATTCACACCCACGCTGATGATGAAGTACGTTATATAGTCGCGGGTGAAGGAATTTTTGGGTTTGTGCGTCCAGATGGTAGTCAAGTAGAACTAACAGTGCAACCGCAAGAATATATTAACGTTCCAGCAGGTACACAACACTGGTTTATTTTGACACCTGCAAAACGTGTAAAAGCCGTGCGTTATTTCTGCGGCACGGCTGGCTGGGTTCCAGAATATACAGATATTCAAATTCGTGTTGGGCGCCAGGTAGCTAGTGTTTAATCTTTAATTATCTAATTAAAACAACACAAACAATACCGCCTATTGTTAACATGCTGCCCAAGAAAAGTGACCAAAAGCGGTGGTAGCTGTTAACAACAGTGCCACTTTCACTTTTAAGTTCTATTAAATCCATGTACGAAGCGGCGCCACGACGGAACCAACCAGTGGCTCCAACTTCACGACCTATCAAGCTTTCAACCCGCTTCATGCCGAATAAGAAATTACCAATTGGACCGAAACGTGATGCGTAATGTAAATATAGTAAACCACTACGGTCTTGTAGCATCATATCCGAGCCAAACTTATATCCAGAGTCACCGCGTCCAATTAATTCGCCTTTAAGTTTAGCTGGTTTTCCACGCAGAGGACTCGCGTAAGGGTCTGACATTAAAGTTAACACATCGGTTGCTTGAGCTTGGCTAAAGTCTGGGTACATAATAAAGGCTTTGATAAGTATTCCTATACCCAACCCAATCAAAGGTAAGCCAAAAACAAAACCAATATGTCCACTGGCGCCAGCAGCCAAGAATATACCAGCGATGATACCACCAACAAAACCAATAGTTTCGGCGCCATAAAGTACAACATCTAAAGCAAAGTTACCATATAACTTGCTCTTGCTAAGATTTTTACCTTCGGCAACAATTCGACCCATGTCAAACTCAATATCTAAACCTAATTGTTCAGCATAGGTGCTTAATGCACGAACTCGTTTTCCTGTCAATGGGTGAGTAGAATTTAATTCCATCCAGGCGCCCCAAGGGTTAAACATATCCCACAGGAAAACGCGCCCAACTTTTTGCTTATCGGAAGCAACACGATACGCAGTTCCAGTTGAACTAGCAGCTTTAGCATCATAAATACCTAGCGCGCGAGTACCTTCAATTAAGCGACTAGGTTCTTTACTACGCGAACCTTCTTCAACAATACCGTAAGCGATTTTAACCAAAGCGCGCGAAAGTCCGTTCGGATTACCTGTACTTTCAGCAGCAAAGTGGTCAGCGAAATATTCCCGTGTTCGGGATAGATACAGCACCATATATGTGCCGACTATATAAAATACATAAGCGGTGATAGCTGCTGTTTGCAACGCATCTTTGATTTTATTATCACCACCACCACGTCCAAATTGTCTGAACGTAACGTAAATCAAGTAACACATTTGCACTAAAGTAGATGCAACGGTCATCACAGCAAAATCCCAATGGACAATGTGTCCTAATTCATGAGCGTAAACAGTAGCAATTTCGTCATCATCTAAGTATTTAAACAGTCCTTCACTCACAACTAAACGCGCGCTGTTCGGTAATGAACCGTAAGTAAATGCCGTTGGATTATTGTCACTAATGATTCCCAAGCGTGGCATTTTGAGATTTTTCTGCTGACAAACTCGACGCAGTACGCGCGCTGTTTCTGGACTGCGAATCTCAATATCCGAAAAATCAACCCAACGTGTCTGATAAAGCCACGATTGAGTCAAGTCCATCAAAAACGGCGCCAAGAAGAAAGTTAGAGTATTAAATATCAGGGTTATCGCAACAGCAAATATTAACCCTTGAGTAGGATTATCACTACCCAAAATCAACACTACCGCCAACCCCAATACAAAAATCATTCCAAATAACAGCGTTATAGTAACTCCCGACGCTAACGCCAAGCTACCACCCACACCACCCATTGCGAGTCTGACACCAGCAGTTGCTGCACGTCCTGCTGTATGGGCGCCAGTTTGTTGCGCTTGTGCTTGTGATGAATTTAAACTTTGGTAAGTTTGCTGTGCCCATTCTGAAACCTGCGAATTTTCACTATGCATCAATTGCTGACACAGCGTCATTGCTTGTTCGACTTGACCAACACGTTGATAAGCTTTGATTAACCCCATCTGCGCTTTCGCATAGTCAGGGGTTCCAGCACTCTCACCGCGACAAAAATCTTCTAGCAGTTCAATAGCTTCTTGATAATTTCCACTTTTTAGGGCATCTAACCCAGATTGCAATGACATATTTCTTCCTCTAGTAGGAGGCGCCTACAATTCATGGATAATGTATACATTCACCGTTCGCCACCGCAATTTCGGCAAAGTTCACCAAAAGTATAAAAATTAATATTTTTTAAGTATATTTACGTTTATTTGGCGCAATATAAAATTTTTTTATAAAAATAAAGTTTTTTTTATGCATTTAACAATTATTAAATAAGCCACAAAATTGTCATGCTGAACGCAGTGTAAAGCGAAGCTTTTCCCGAAGGGTAGCATCTTAGAGATTCTAATCTGCGGCAAATGTTCCGCATTACACTGCGTTCGCTTGGGACAATTTTTCGTTAAAATGCCTAAGTCCTATAGAAGTTATTTTTCTAATTTCCAAAGTAGAAATCGACCACGATTATAAACTGGCTGTATTTTATAAATTTGGCTTTTTTTTAGCTTTCCTTGCAATGTTTCGGATGGATTAAACATCTGGAGTTTCATCCGAGCATCAAAAGTTTGCAACACTCGTACAAAACTGTTCCCAACGCTGGTTAATAACCTACGATGACTCACTCACCCTCTATCAGAGAAAACTTTAAATCCTCTTACCTGACTGAAGGGGTGACAATCTAGCTTCAAAGGCTTATGCAGCAAGGGTTATAAAAGAGTGACCGCTAAAAAGATAAAAGTAAATTTAGAACCAAGTCGAACGAAAAATAAGACTTTTGTACAGAGCGTATTGATAATAGAATCAATAAAGCCCGAAAATGGTGTTTATCTTTTTATGGCAAGCGCGTTTAAAACCATTGCTGTATCTCAGGTTCAGAGGTTTTCGTCACCCCCCCAGCTTACCTGAACGAGTGGGAATTGCAGTATGGAATGAATAATTATAAACAAAACGGTACCAAAAAAGGCAAAGACTATTCATCACCAACTATCATGTAAACAATAACCTACAAGCACCATTACAGTTAGGTTTAGAGCTTTTATATTAACCAGCTTAAAGCAGGCGCCATACATACTACATTTATGTTACTTATTACACAAAATCTTCGTTTACATCACTGCATAATCACTCCTGCACCCGCATATAAGGAGGATAAAATCCTAATACAATATCTTGCTTTGGTACACCTAACTCAACTAAATCAACGGCAATATCATGCTCTGTTGAATTGTTGAAAATCCATACCTTTTCCCAAGCGAATATCCAAATGTATTATACAATGATGCGCCCATCGCTGATGATGCCAACCAAAATGTACAATTTGATAATGATTTCGTTGCGTATCGAAAATAGTTTCAACTTCAAATTCACCATAAGCAGGTAAGGAATGAGCATAACTCTAAGGCTTCTCTTACTCGTAGAGATACTTGTGTCATAATTATTTAACAAATTTTTTTATTTTGTCTTTATTGTGGCATAAGGTCTTCGAGTTTAAGCTGCAAGTTTGGGAAAAGGCTAGAGGTAATTTTATCTTTCAAGCGATACTGTTGCTTTTGATATCTACCATTAACTAGCTGGCAAACTGTAAAAGTAGGTTGTTTTGGGCTGCCGATGAATTCTAAACCACCTAGACCCCGAAAATCTACAATCCAATACTCTTCAATTTCAAGAAAAGCATATTCTTCTACTTTTCTAGCGTAGTCATCTTGCCAGTTAGTGCTAACAACTTCGGCAACAAATTTAATTGTGGCACCATTACAAATTATAGGTTCTCTTTGCCACAGGGGTTCTTGACTCAGTTTTGCTCTATCTAAAACAATTACGTCAGGACGTAGTGCCGTTGCTTCGGCGTATGGTGGTTTAATTAAACAGGTTCTTGGAATTAGCCAGTTTAAATTCAAACGATAAATTTCGCTATAAACTCTACCAGCAATATTTCCTGAGACATCTTCATGAGGACCCGTCGGTTCCATGTCACGTAGCTCTCCATCAATTAGTTCATACTGAGGGTTATCTGCATATTCAGTTAGAAATTGCTCAAAAGTTAAAAGTTTAGGCGGTGTATAAGTCATAAACTATAATTATAGTAAGAATAGCTTGGTTATTTTTCATAAATTCATTAAAATTATTTTAGCTCGGAATCAATCAAATACTGCTATAGTAAAACAAGTATAATAAAATTCTTTACACTCTTCAACTCGATGGTCGAGTAATTATGTCGAAGGCTGACCAAGAACATAATGACCCCGCACTCGGAAAGTTTTTGAGTTTTCTTGCTCAAGATATTGAAAATAATCCGACTCATATTCATCCAATCACTTCTGAATTATTCAACCGCGCTCAGTCTTTAGTTACGGGCATTGATGTTGATCTTGATGCACCACTATCTGACGAGGATAAGTAAATTTATCTACAAATCAACTGTTAATACTACGCGCGTTAAGTTATATCTCGCACCCAATACTGCTCGGTTAAGCCTTTTTAGGTATGAAAAACAATGCAATATTAAGGGTTTCAGCCTGCTTTATTTCCTTAACCGAGCAGTATGTGCGCGATTGCTCTGCTATGTTTATTCCAAAATTCACGGGTAACTATAGATAGCTGAGGGCGACAACGATGATATAAACTAATTCTATAGGCGCCGTCTCCAGGCAGTGAGCCAATTAACACCAGTAATTCAGGATGACTAAGTTCTCGGTAAGCTGCAACTCGTAACTCTAAGCAGGCAATTTGTGCAGGATTAATGTCTACTGCAATTACTCTAGCTGGACTTTGGCTTAACATTGCTAGGGTATTATCACCAGCAGAGGCAATAGATAAGCAAACGTCACCAGGCTGAATATCTAGAGCATCCAACAGTATATCAGCATCCTCCCAACACTGGGCATAGCGAATTTCAGAAAAATCTGCTTTGTAACTAATTTCACTTGGCATTTAAGTAGTTTAAAAATTTATGTTTTTAATGGCAAATCAATCGGATTTCTATCATTCCCCCATGTAAGTATGATTTAATTTAATACATATATGGTGGAAACTTGTTACGTAATACAAAGTTCTTTATTATACACTATATAAAATTATTAGCTGCAATCGCCTTGATAGCAGCAGGAGCAATACACACTTTTCCTGTTCTTTGGCTTGCTTGGGATGAACAAATGAGAAAAACCCCAGAATTACATGGGGTAATAGGGGCAATAGCTTTTACGTTGGGTATTGCTAATTTGGGTTTATTAATGTTTGAATCTAGGAAATTAGTACGATGCGCGCGTAGTGGTAGAACTTAAAAATAATATACAAATTTTTGGCAGAACAGAAGCGTGAAAATAGGTGCCTTATCTTTAGAAGTTGTTAACTATCAATCAGAAAGCAAACTTGGAGAAGTCAATACAAAAACATCTCTAATTCCTTTCGCTTCAACTATAGGCTTTATAGGAGTTGTAAAGTGGAAAAATTTATGGTCATTAACTAATAATAGCTCTCCTGGATTCAGGACTTTACTAAAAACGGGATTCTCTTTTCTATTTATATATAGATGGGTTTCTCCACCTTGGACATTTTCTCGATCAACAGAGAAGATACCGATAAAATTAGTCCCATCTCTATGAATACCTTCTGGTGCAGGATTACCCGAATTATCAGGTGAACAGGTAATTCTAATCTGATGCACTCCTATTTCTGCTTCAGGATGAAGTTTACAAGAATCACTAAACGCTAAAACCAAATTTTTAAAGATATCAAGTTCTATAAGTGCATCATCTAATTCTGCAAACTCTCTTCTGATGTCACCTACTAATGGATTATATTCCTTCGATTGATAAAAATAGCCTTTCGGTAACTTAATTACACTATCTTTAGAAGCTATAAATCGAGATAACCTTCTCAAACGATAATTACCTTTGATATAAGGGTCTACAGGCAAGTCGTTAAAAAATGGTTTAAATCCCTCTAGTTTAATTGAATTTACTTTTCTTAAGGTAAACAGAAAAGCATATTCCAATTCCGTTAATGCCCCTACTTTTTGCATGGGGTATCTCCTTTTATATTCAGATTTCCCAATCAAATTTTTATTTTTGGGAAACTATAAAATTTATTATAACTATTTTTTTATAAAAAAGTCGCGAATTACACTACATATTTTTCCATTTTCTGATATATATTTTTGTTTACATTTCTTAACAGATGCGCCAAGCTGGCAGCGCTCTTTGTGCTTGGGAACAAGAGGGTTGTTATTTTAAATTCTTATGCGATTAGTAAGAGATAATTTTGTATTTATTCCTACCAAAGTTTACTTAAGTCATCAGTCCTTGACTGCTTTCACCAAGGCTTCACAGGCTCGTAAAAAGATACTAACATCGACACCCAAACCTATGTACCCAATGCCTGCATCTATCCACCGTTTGGCAACTTCCGGGTTGTCGGCAAAAGTACCCACAACTTTACCAGCATTGCGAATAGTGGTAATACATTGCTGCATAAGGTTAATTACCCGTTGATCCCCCACTTGACCAGGAATTCCCAATGATTGGGATAAATCGTAGGGACCAAGAAAAATCACATCAATGTGGGGGACACTAACAATCTCTGTAATATTCTCCACACCACGTTTACCTTCAACGTGAACAACTACCAAAGACTCTTGGTTGAGTTGGTCTGTAATGAGCGTCCCAGCTGCGGTGTACATACCCGCGCGTGTACCAAATGAAAGACCCCTCGCACCTAATGGACTGTACTTAGCTGCTCTGACACAGGCACTTGCATCTTGTTGAGTTTCAATTTGGGGCACCTGCACACCAGCACTACCAATATCTAACGCGCGTTGAATTTGCGGTGCATCATTTTTACGAACGCGGACTACTGGTGAGATTCCCGCACACTCCGCAGCACGACAGAGATTTTCCGCAGCTAGGGTGTGCATAGGACTATGCTCCATATCAATCACAGCAAAGTCAAATCCTGCGTATCCACAAATTTCAATAAATGTTGGATCAGCACAGTTGACAAACGGGCCGATAACGACCTCACCCCGTTGGAGTTTTTGCTTGAGTTGGTTCTTACGTGGATTAATCATCTACAAATAAATCTTTTGTATCCAAAGTTGAAATTGATTTTAGCAAATGAGTCACCGTAAGAGTGTTTTAACAAAATATAGTGTTAATCTTGCTAAGACTTGCCCAGGTTTTATCACCAACGGCGCCATCAGTAGTTAAACCCGCGCGTTTTTGTAGAGCTTTTACAGCGATTTCAGTTCCAGCACCAAAGTTACCGTCAATTATGCCTTTATAATAACCTTCAAGGGACATGCGTTCTTGAATAAGATTTACTAAATCACCTTGACTACCTTTTTTGAGAACGGGTAAACCAACAGGCGCCCCTTTGTACAAAGATTTCCAGGTACTATCACCAACTATACCGTCATGTGTAAGAAACATTTGGTTTTGGAAGAGTTTTACAGCGTCGGTTGTTTTGGTGCCAAATATACCATCAATAACTTCTTCGCCAGGAAATACACAGGCGCCTTTATTATCTAGATGTACAAACATATGATATTGAAATAATAATTTTTGTAGCTCTTTGACAGCTTCACCTTGGGCGCCTTGTTTGAGAATAGGTTTATTGAGTGGTGTTAAAGTATTAATTGTTGTTGTCATAATTTTTACTCTGGTGGTTACTATGGTGGGTGAATATATATTTACAATCAAATTGAATTTGATTTATTCCGCAAACAAAATCTTAGAAACTCGGTTTCTTTTTAAGGTAAACATTCAGCTTCTTTGATTTGACTTAATAATAGCCAAGTGCCATTACCTACAATTGCATCGACATCTGAACGATTACGTCGCTGTAAAGATTTAACAGCTTCTTCTGTAGCTATGCCAAAATCACCATCAATAGCACCTTGATAATCACCGCTTATAACTAATCGTATCTGAACGCGCGATACAAGTTCACCTTTACTACCTCTTCTCAATACAGGTAAAGCAATAGGCGCCTTTCTAATCAATGCTTGCCAAGTAATATTACCTACAACACCATCGACTGTAAGAAAGACTTGCCGTTGAAACGCTTTGACTGTATCTTCTGTATCATCACCAAAATCACCATCAATTAAAACTTCAGGAAAACCAAAGATACAAGCTAAAGCAAAGGCGCCATAATCATACAGAAGTTTTTGTAGTTCCCTAACACTGGTGCCACTCATTCCTTTTTTTAATACGGGTTTACTAGTATCTACTGCAGAAGTCATTTCTGTGATTCCCTTATATGTGAAATATATAAACAAAGTTATGTGTTTACAGGTAGTTGCTACAATCTATGACGGTATTATTTCGGATAGCGCCATCTGAAATTTTGTTTAGGAATGTAACGCAATCGTTTATCCATATGAGCTTATAGAAACCTGGTTTGTAAAAATTTTATAAAGACTAATTGCCTATAGGCGATTTATAGTGTATTTTCATACATTATAAGCATTTCTAAGGAGGAAGCTTTCACGGTAGATTTCTACTCCTGCATTAACCCTGGCTATCTATACAGCTTTGCTATTTGAACTGTAACACGGGTAGTAACTTAATATAATTTTATACTTACTAGCAAGATGTACTGAAGTTAAAAATATATCAGATTTGTGGGTCTTGGCTGTGTTCTGTTAGTAAGCAAGAAAATAGGGTGCTTAATTAAATTGAAAATGGGTTGATAAGGATGTGAGCCTTCAATATGCGTACTTAGCAGGGTAGAGTAATTTCTGTTAGTTACAGTTATTTCAATTTTTCTTAGATGAAAAGTCGCTAGATAAATTTATGTAGCTTTGTGGAATATTGTGACTGCAAGTTGTATTAAATAACTGATTAGTCAACTACCAGTGCTAAATGCAGGCATAGGTTTCTGGAGATTAAACATGTTAGACCAAATAGCTTTTGTTGCCAAGCTTGCGGATAATAAGCAAGTGCTTGTTTGCGTGCCGATGTAATAAATTTTTCATATTGATTGTTAAAATTTACAAAAAAATACTTATATGAACACTACATCTACACATCGCCCAGAATTGCTTGATGAAGTTCTTGCTGGCGCCCATGATTTATTAACTCAATTTGCCCAATATGAAGTGTCGTTGGATAAAGTCAGTTCAATTTATGGCACTAATTTTGACACGCAAAAGCTTAGTGAACTGTTTCAACAGTGGTCAAATCAAGATTTTTCAGCGCTTCCAGAACTCGTTACTCTCAAGAGTACAGACTTAAGTGGAGCTAGAGGTGCCTATTCTAAAGAAACCAATACCATCTACTTATCGACAGAATTTCTTAACAGTTCTCACAGCATTCATGACATTACAGGTGTGGTGTTGGAAGAAATTGGTCATTTTATTGATGCAAGGATTAATCACCTTGATACCGCTGGTGATGAAGGCGCCGTTTTTTCTAGAGTTGTGCGGGGTATGTCTATCAGCGACTTGGAACTAGAGCAGTTGCGAATTGAAGATGATGGAATCACTGTTACGGTAAATGGACAAACCTTTAAAGCAGAAGCAGATACGACTCCGGAAAGCAACTTAGGGTTATTAAATAGTTCCATTAAGCCACTGCTGGACAAAATTAGGAATTCTATCGCGGGACAAAGTTTGGCTAAGTTACCGCTTCTAGGTGACGTTCCTCTCCAAAAGTATATTGATGATTTCCTTACTAATTCGGTTGAAAAGCGAATTTTAGACGAACTTGATAAACTCACAGATAAAACCAATGGGGCTGTTCGGAATGCTTTATTCAATGCCTTAAAACCCGAAAGTCAGGGTGGGTTGGGTTTGCTGCTTGACTTGGATAACAACGGCACGATTGACATTAACGATATTAGTAACCCGACCGACGCTAATAGTATCGCCTATCAATTCAAAATAGGTAAAAGCTTTAATCCAGATATTGCCTTATCAAAAAATTTCGGTCTTCCTAACCTAGGGCTTAACCTGACAGGAGGTATTACTCCCACCCTCGACTTTGCTCTGAATGTCGGTTTTGGGGTTGATAATACCACCGGGGCTGATGCGTTTTTCTTCGATACATCCGCAACTGACGAACTCCAAGTCGAACTTAAAGCTTTTCTCAAAGACAAAAGCGCCAATCCATTAAAGTTAGAAGGTTCGTTGGGTTTTCTGCAAATCGGCGCCACAGATAACGGTAGTGCCCTAAATAGTAAATTTGCTCTAGACTTAACCAATACGACAACTCCGCGCGTTAAATTGTCGAAGTTTAATGATATTACCCTTGGTTCTGGTCCTAAGTTAACCGCAAATGCTGACTTGAAGTTAAAGCTGGATACTGGCTTAGATAAAAACGGTAACTTACCATCCATTACTGCTGACTTTAATCTCACAAATTGGAATTTAGATTCACTAGTCCCTAATGTCGAATTTAAAAATGTTGCGCTCGATTTAGGTTCGTTTGCAAATAAATTCGTTGGACCAACTCTCAAAGATATCCAGAGAATTACAAATCCAATTGAAGACATATTAACTCCAGTAATTACGCCAATACCAGTTATCGATTACTCGCTACTGGAACTTGCTGAAACATTTAGACCGGACTTAGTAAAACCTGGTACAAACGAATTTGTCGAACAAATTACCGAGAGTATCAAGCAGTTTAATAACCTGCCGAGCGGCGCAGATGGTATTAAAATTAACCTGGGTAGTTTCAACACCAACCCAAATAACTCGAACCCGACTCCACAATCAGTACCACAACCGCTTTCGTTAAATACTATCTTACCTGCCGATGCTGCGGAACCATCTAACAGCTTTGTTGACGCACTGAAAAAGCTTGAAGAAGAAGATGGACTAAAATTCCCACTTCTTACAGACCCCAGCAAAGCTTTTAATTTACTCTTGGGTCAAAATGTGACTCTTTTTGAGTACAACCCACCTGGATTACAATTCGAGGCAAACGTTGGTAAAGGTATTATTCCGCCAATTCCTGTTTTTGGACCAGTTGTAATTCAAATTTACGCCAAAGCAGGCGCCAGCGCACAATTTGGGTTCGGTTATGACGCTCAAGGATTAATTGATTTTACAAAGAATAACTTCCAAAACCCTGCTGACTTAACCAACGGGTTCTTCCTCAGTAAACCTGATAATAAAGGATATTTCACAATATTTGGTGAAATCGGCGCCACTGCTGGTGTTAATCTTAGTGTCGCTAGCCTTGAGGTTGGTGGAGGTCTAAGAGCAACAGTTGAACTAGGTAAAACTTCTCCATCAAAAGTACGGGGAAGTGCATTAGCAGATGACCCTTTGTGTTTGTTTGCACCAAGTGGCAATTTAGCTTTAATTATCTTTGGTTCTGTAACTCTTGACTTGGGCTTTTTTAACTTTACAAGACGTTTAGATTTAGCAAATATTAACCTGCTTGACTTTAGTACAGGTTGCGACCCCAACGATAAACACTTTAACGTCGAAGACCCAACACCTGACCCAGCAACCGAAGAGTTTTTGAAAGACCAAGGGGTAATCAACCGTAAGGGAACAGAGAACGGTGAGACGATTACAGTTAAGTACCTGTCGGGTAATAAAAAAGATGGAAATGAATCAGTATTGCTATTAGGACTTGATTTTCCTGAAGGTAAAGCACCTGGCAAACAGTACGACAACCTCAAAGCCATTGTTATTGACGGGTTGGGGGGAAATGACACGATTACCCTTACCGATGGCGTTGATGTTTTTGCCCAACTCGATGGTGGCGCCGGAGATGATATTATTGTTGGCGCCGCAGGTAATGATTATCTAACGGGTGGTGCGGGTAACGATAGTCTTGACGGTAAAGATGGGACGAATACTGTTAGTTATGCTGATTCACCAAAGGGAGCAACTGTCAACTTAACAATAAATAAAGCCACAAAAGATGGTTACGGAACTTCTGACACTCTCCAGAATTTCCAAAACGTTGAAGGGTCGCAGTACAGAGACATTATCACTGGCAACTCACAGAAGAATTTCATTGATGCAGGAGATGGTAACGATGATATCTTTGCAGGTGGAGATAATGACGTTCTTCTTGGTGGTGCAGGACGTGATGTTCTTAATGGAGGAGAAGGAGTTGATACGACTACATATTTAACTTCTCCTGGTGGAGTCAATGTTAACCTTCGCACGGGGGTAGCTTTTGGTGGAGATGCGGAAGGAGATAAGTTAACTTCTGTTGAAAACGTTCACGCTACTGTTTTTGATGATGTACTAATTGGTAATAGTTCCGATAACTCTTTAGGTGGTTACGATGGTGATGACAAATTAGAAGGTGGTGCTGGCGCCGATTTATTAGATGGTGGTGCGGGTAACGATACAGCGATTTACCGCAATTCTAGTTCGGGTGTAGATGTTAGCCTCAAGACAGGTGAAGGTGATGGTGGAGACGCAGAAGACGATGAATTAATTAAAGTTAAAATTCTGGATGCAGATAACAAACCCGTTGATTCAGAATATAACACCATTGAAAACCTTATCGGTTCCAACTTTAACGACACCCTCGAAGGCGATAAAGGTAATAATAAACTCGAAGGGCTAGCGGGTAGCGATACCATTAAAGGTGATAACGGTGATGATATCCTAATTGGCGGCGCCGGAGCAGATAGTTTAGATGGTGGTGCAGGTATCGACTGGGCTGATTATAGCGATTCTCCTGGCGCCGTTAACGTCAATCTTCAAGGTGTTGGTTCCGGTAGCGATGCACAAGGAGATACTTTTGTCAATGCGTCGCCACAAGTTTCAACTATTGAAAATTTACGTGGGTCAGATTTTGGTGATACGCTAGTCGCAGATAATGGTTTTAACACCATTGACCCTGGCTTAAGTAGCGGTGGAACTGATAATGCGAATGGTGGTGGTAATAAAGATACTCTAATAGTCGATTATTCAATTCGCGACACCGGGACGGGAATAACAGGTGGTTATTTGCTTGGTAGCGCTACATCTGGAGGGTTTTCACGACTTACTAGTCCTGGTGGTTCGATATTAGATGCAGTTAATTTCACTAATATTGAGCGTTTAATTGTCAAAGGAACGATTAAAGATGATTCGATAATCGCTGGTACTGGTGATGATATCGTAATTACTAGCGATGGTAACGATACCATTTATGGTGGTCGTGGTAGTAATTTGATTTTGGCTGGTGATGGTGATGATACTGTCGTTGACCAAAACGATGTCAACCTTGAGTTTAAAACCATCCCGAATAACACTGGTATTTATCTAGATGGTGGACGTGGAATTGATACGCTGTCAATTGACCTTTCTGGTAAGTTTGTACAGACTCAAAACGGTACGCTTCAATATAATCTTGCCTTTATTAGTACGAATCCCTTAGTTGAAAACCCTAACCAAGCGCTGATTTTAAGTGATGGAACCGCTATTACCAACTTTGAAATTTTCAAAGATATCAAAACTGCTGGTGGCAACGACACGTTAATTCAGCTAGGAAGAGTTAATAATAACTTTAGTACGGGTGAAGGAAATGATTATGTAAATGCTGGCTTAGGTACAGATATACTCGATGGTGGTCAAGACCCAGAACCTATTGTAATTAGGTCGGCGCCTATAGAAGCTCAAGACGTTCCAACAGTAATAAGTGACACATCTGAAGTCTTGGGAAATCTTACACAGGAAGTAAATTTAGATAACAACCCAGTAATAACTCCCAAACCAATAGCTAATCAAATCGAAGATGATTTGTTAGTTATCGACTATTCGGTTGAAGATAATGGTACAGGTATAATCGCAGAAATTTCTAGTTTTAACGCAATAAACGGCGGACGTTACTACCGCAATACGAGTGATGGTAGCAAAATTCTTGATGAAGTTAAGTTTACTAACTTTGAACGGTTTAATATTACTGGAACGAGTAAAAATGACCGTATATTTGGCGGTAATTTAAACGACTTTTTAATAGGCAATGCTGGTGATGACTTTATTATCGGTAATGCTGGTAACGACCAAATTTTAGCTGGTGAAGGAAAAGATATTGTCATTGCTGGTATTGGTAATGATACCGTTAATGGTGGTGATGGAGATGACATTATAATCGATGGTGGATTTAATCCATCTGGAGTAAATTTTGCTGCTGTTAACCAAGGAACTACTATTGCTGGTGGTGGTAATGACATCTTTGATGGTGGTAAAGGTAATGATGCACTTAACGGTGGTATTGGAGATGACCAACTAAATGGTGGAGATGATAATGATTATCTAGTTGGTGATGAAGGTAGTGATACTCTCAAGGGTGAAAGTGGTAATGATACTTTAATTGGAATTAATTTCGGCGCCGTAGTTACTGCCCAAAATAATGAAATCGATACTTTAACAGGTGGAACTGGTGCCGATGAATTCTGGCTGGGTGACGGTACATTTGTATATTATGACGATGGCGCCCGTACTTCTCCAGGACGCAATACTTACGCTTTAATTACCGACTTTAACTCTCCTGAAGGGGACATCATACAGCTAAATGGGCAGAAAGAAGATTACTTCATTCAAATTGTAAATAATTCAATCGAAATTTATCGAAAAGATGCCCCTTTGGTCGAGCCTGGAGATTTGATAGGAATTGTTCAAGGTTTAAATAATTTTGATTTAGGCGCCAGTTATATACGCTATGTAAATGATAGTGAGCAAAATATTTCACCTAATCGAGTCTTCAACTTTAATTCGCTTTCTTTAAATCAAAATTTAGTACCCCAAGCCGCGTTAGTACAACCATTACCCCAAACTTCTGTAGTAAGAGCAAGTATTCAACCATTAACAGCTTCTCTGACTCCAGCTAGTGCCGACTTTACAATTACACAAAATGGTGATGGGAATCAATTACTCAATCAGTTGCTTGGAAATACGCAAGGACTAAGTAACTTTAAAGTTAAGCTAAAAGGAGATAGTCGCGCGTTTGGTACCTTCCAAAATGACCCCTTCGGCTTAAGTTCTGGTATTGTACTGAGTACGGGTAGAGTTACTGATTTAGTTGGTAAAAACAACTCTGACGGCGATTTTTCACCAGGCACTAATGTGAAATTGAAGTTTGAGGAACTAGAAGGATTAACGGGTAGTCCTGCAAACTCCTCGACTATAGTTTACCGTGCGGATATTTCTAACCTCGGATTTGACCTTAAATCTCTAACAATTGGTGATGGTGGTGTAATTGGTGGTAGTGATGGTAGATTTACTGGTTTTGATTTAGATGGTATCAAAATTAGTACAACAAAAATTATCAAAGCTGCTGATATTAACACGCTACCAAGTTTAAACGTTTTTGATTTTAGTCCTGTCGGAACTATTCTCACCCCTGGTACCCAACGTCCTCCTAGCGACCCAGCTAATCCAGATTTGACAGGTACGATTAACGGTGTTGTTAATAACGGTTTTGCAACTCTAAGTAATTTTGATGCAAATGGTCAAACAGGGAACCCCAGTGGATTTGTTACTTTAGGTGACTTGGGAAAAATTGGTTTTAACCTAACCAAGGCAGTTAAATCTAGTCAACCTCTGTATCTTTATATTGGTGAAGCTGGAAGACAGGGTAAGGATGAAGTTGCTGGTGGTGACATTACCGTTTCCAACCGCGAGGTTAAGGGTTTAAACGACCTCAGTCAAGACTTTGGTTTACCTGGCGCCACA
Source organism: Calothrix sp. FI2-JRJ7 (assembly GCA_019359675.1). GTDB lineage: Bacteria > Cyanobacteriota > Cyanobacteriia > Cyanobacteriales > Nostocaceae > Dulcicalothrix. The sequence goes on along the minus strand of JAHHGX010000064.1, from coordinate 197,190 downwards.
GATGATTCTATTTCAATGGAAGTAGAATTTGATGCCGATGCCAAAACAAAATATGTATTTTTCCAATTCGCGTTTGGTTCAGAAGAATTTGCCGAATACGCAGGTAAGTTTAACGATGCCTTTAGCTTAGAACTAAATGGCTTTAATATGGCGCGGTTGAGTGACGGAGATACAGTTACAATTAACAATCTTGCCAAAAACCCGTTTTCTTCCTCCTATCACCCCGACTTTATTTACAACCCCGTTGGTACTGGTCCTGCTAGCAGCAAAACTAAGTTAGATGGTTATACCAAACCTTTGACTTTTGTTGGTGTTGTTGAACCGAATGCAAAAAACAAGTTAGTCATCAACGTCAAAGATAACCGCGACGGATTATTAGATTCTGCTGTCTTCCTCAAAGCTGGAACCTTTGGTATTACTGCACCTCAACCTGGTGATGGCACTAAACCAGGAGTCGATATTGAATCAGAAGACGGTAAAGATACAATTACAATTACCGAAGGTGGAGAAGCGGGTACTATTAATATCTCGCTAGATACTATCCCTAGCGAAGATGTAACGGTTACTGTACAACCTGGTGCAGAAGTCGATTTAGGTAACGGCCCAGGTAAACCTGTTGTAATTACCTTTACCCCCACTGATTCTAATATCCCTCATATGATACCCGTTTCCACCGTCGATGATGGTAAGACAGAAGGTACGCAAACAGAAACAATCACAATTACTGCGACTAGTAACGACCCCAATTACAACGGTATAAACATTCCTCCAGTCAAAATACAAGTTAATGACCCAACTGGTACTAGTGGTACTGATAGCCAAACGGGTGTCAGCCAAACAGCAAATGATTTACTGTTGGTTTCGGGACAAGGTTCCCAGGTTGGATTGGAATTTGCGCTGCTTCAAAATAACGCTGGGTTTGTCAATGAAGTAGGTGTATTTGTAGTCGATAACGAGAAAGGTGAAATCAACGGTATTGCACCCGGTCAAACTGGTTACTTACAAGCAGCAATGCAGCGCAAGCAAGTTTTACTGTCCGCACTTGCTAATAACCCCTCACCTGGATTTAATAGCGCGCGTTTACTTAACTTTGCTTCTAGTTCGTACCTCAACTTCTACCTCGTTCAAGATGGTAGTACCGATGAAGTACTGACAAATTTAGCCGCTGGTAATCCTACTCCTAATGTATTTTTCGCTACTAACCCTGCAAATGTAGACAGTTTTGACCATTTACTTTTCAGCAATTTAACAAATGGTGTTTCCCTTGCTTGGGAAGACTCATCAGGGGGTGGGGACAAAGACTTTGATGATTTAGTAATCAAAGTATCAACTAGTACTCAACCTCTAACAGTTGGAAGCAAACTGCAAGGGCAACGCGAAATAATTGATTTACGAGATTACAATAGCCCTGTCTCTGCACAATTTATTGTCTATAGCGAAGCTAGTTATAATAATCATGTTGGATTTTATACTATAGATGATGCGGCAGGACGCATTGGTAATCTGTTACCAACAGACGCAGGTTATGCTCAAGCAGCGTTACAGCGTCGGGTAGTCAGCTTTGACCGTAATGCTACCGATGTAACAGGACAATTCAACGGTGGCGCCTTGTTTGCACCTTTTATTATTGCCAATGGTAGCATTGAAGAATTCCTGAATCAGAACCCGAACAATCTAGGTGGTAATGCTCCAATTGCCTACTTTGCCTACTCCAACGCAAACCCTGACAAAATAGACCACGCGCGGTTGTTGGGAGATAACAAATTTGGGTTTGAAGACTTGTTTGGCAAAGGAGATGGAGATTACAACGATATCGTTCTCCAAGTTAATTTTAAAGTTCCTGCCTCTATTCAACCTGCATCTCCTTTAGATGCTCCTGTCAATAGCGCAGGAGGGATGAGTTTTATGAGTTCAATTCTTCAAGACCCATTTGCATCTACAAAAAAACCTGAAATCAACAATCTAATTTCACAGAATAAATCTTAGAGATTTCCAAAAATTAAATTAACTATCTTGTAGAATGGGCATCTAAGAGTGGAATGGGCATCCCTGCCCGTTCCAAACGAATGAGCGAACACAAAGTTTCAAATAGCGGTAGGATTGTTATAAAGCAGAGACTCTCGCGAGCCAAGTGTTATGACCGCTTCTCAAGTTACCCTATCCTCCCTAATTACAGTTGCCCAACAAACTCGTTCAGCAGCGTTAAAGTTGGCAGTGCTTTCAACTGACCAAAGAAATCAAGCTATTAAGACTATTGCTTTAGCCTTAGAATCAGCGCGTGATGAAATAATCAAAGCAAATATTGCTGACTGTGAAGCTGCTTCTTCTGATGGTATTGCCAAACCACTATATAAAAGGTTGCAGTTAGATGAACATAAATTAAGAGACGCAATTACAGGGGTACGTGATGTCGGTAAACTTGCAGACCCCATAGGACATGTACAAATTCATCGTGAACTTGATACTGGATTAATTTTAAAGCGGGTAACTTGTCCGTTGGGAGTTTTGGGAATTATTTTTGAAGCACGTCCTGAAGCTGCGATTCAAATTGTCTCACTCGCAATCAAATCTGGGAACGGTGTTATTCTCAAATGTGGTAAAGAAGCAGTACGTTCGTGCGAAGCTATAGTTAAAGCCATAAAACAAGGTTTAGCCCAAACTGCGGTAAACCCTGATGCAGTGCAGCTACTAACAACGCGCTCAGAAACCTTAGAGCTACTCAAGTTAGATAAATATGTAGATTTAATTATTCCACGTGGTTCTAATTCATTTGTACGATTCGTTCAAGAAAATACTCGCATACCTGTACTTGGACACGCAGACGGTGTTTGTCATCTATATATAGATAAAGCAGCAGATATCGAAAAAGCAGTTACCATTGCTGTAGACGCAAAAACTCACTACCCTGCCGCATGTAACGCTATTGAAACAATGCTAGTTCATGCTGAAGTGGCGCCAACCTTTTTACCAAAAGTCGCAAAAGCATTAGAGAATATGGGTGTTGAGTTACGCGGAGACGAGCGAACTCGTGAAATATTACCTAATATAGCTGCACCTAGTGACTGGCAAACCGAATACAGCGATTTGATTTTAGCTATAAAAATTGTAGATAGTTTAGAGGAAGCAATTGAGCATATCAATAATTACGGTTCCAAGCACACAGATGCAATTATTACCGAAGACCCCAACGCTGCTTCTACTTTCCTAGCTTTAGTAAATGCCGCAGGTGTATATCATAACTGTTCCACCCGCTTTGCCGATGGGTTCCGCTATGGATTCGGCGCCGAAGTTGGCATTAGCACACAGCAAATGCCACCACGTGGACCCGTTGGTTTAGAAGGTTTAGTAACTTACAAATACCAAATGACTGGTAACGGGCATATTGCTGCTAATTATACAGGCGCCAGTGCCAAACCTTTCACACACCGTGACTTGAAAAACTAGTAGGGTGGGCAGTGCCCACCTTACAATGCTATATTATAATTAGACACACATCTAATTAGATATTATGCTTAACCAGCAATTTGACATCTGGCTCGAACAAGCTGAGGATGAAGCTTGGTCTGCTAAAGTTCTCAGCAACTATATATTGGTAGACAAAACAAGCGAGTTACCACGTTTAAAGGATATTCCAGCTACTCGCAAAAAGCGCTTAGTAATTTTAAAATGGTTAGTAAGTCATTTTGATCAGGGTACAAACTATTCAGAAGCTAAGGTCAACGAAATTCTGAAGCAATTTCACCCTGATTGTGCAACGCTACGACGCGAAATGATAGGTTACAATTTGATGCAAAGGGAATCTGGTATTTACTGGCGCCAAACTTAAATATAGGGTACGTGAAAGCTATTGCAAATACCAAAACGAAACATATCATAGCGTTCACGTATCATCGATTCCTTATAATTTATCCTCAAAAATAAAAACCTCATATACAATACATGGAAGGGAGTAAGTCTGATTTTTTTCTTGCTTCACTTTTAACGACTAACCATCTTTGTTCAATGCCCGCATAATTATTCTTTTAACAACATACGAATAACCTAGTATTTGACTTTTTATCATTTCTGATTCAGGTAGGGTAGAAACTATTTTTTTAGCTTCGGTGCCTGACAATGGTACTCTAGATAACCATTGGATATTAGATAATAGTTGTATGTTTGATGCAGTATATAATGCACTATCTGCAACCATTAAACTTTCAAAATTTAGCAGTTTGCAAAAATAAAAGGAGCGGCAGAAATTGACAAATTGCTTGCTGTAAGAGGTTTTCAAGCATTTTTAAGGAATTAGTATATTCTTAATCCTCAAGGAAGGGTGCATATTCTGATTTCAGTGATTCCAATAAGTAATACAAAAGCATAAGTTCGGGTTAGGACTCCTGAAAACTCTTATTTTCTCCTTTAAGGTATAAGATTACCTATGTTAATAACTTGATATAAGTCCCTATGGCAACACAAGTTCATTCGCTCTGGCTTCCATACGCACAAATGAAGACCGTTCCGCCCCCGTATCGAGTAGTTCGAGCAGAGGGCGTCAAACTCTACCTCGATGATGGCACGGTGCTTATTGACGGCATCTCTTCGTGGTGGTGCGTTATTCACGGGTACAATCACCCTGTCCTTAATAAGGCGGTTCAGGAACAGCTTTTAAAATTCGCTCATGTTATGCTTGGTGGTCTCGTTAACGATGCAGCTATTCATCTCGCTGAGACGTTAGTCAGGATTACCCCATCAGGTCTCAATCATGTGTTTTTTGCTGACAGTGGTTCAGTGGGGGTAGAGGTCGCGTTAAAAATGGCAATTCAGTTCTGGCGCAACAAAGGGGTATCACAGAAGAACCGTTTCGTGGCGCTCCGCCGGGGGTATCACGGCGACACGACAGGGGCAATGTCGGTGAGTGACGACGACGAGGGGATGCACCGATTGTTCAAAGGGGCCATACTCCCCCAGTATTTCGTTGATGCACCGGGCGGGGTTAACATAGAGTCTCACGAATGCCAAGCATCGCTTTGTCAACTCGCTGGGCTTCTCGAATCGAACAAGAATCAGATTGCCGCCTTGATCCTCGAACCGGTATTTCAAGGAGCGGGTGGCTTTCGCTTCTATCCTCCCGAGTATTTATTCCACGCGCGAAGACTGTGTGATGAACACGGGGTGCTACTCATATTCGACGAGATAGCAACGGGTTTCGGGCGAACAGGAGCCTTATTCGCAGCGGAGCTTGCCAATGTCACCCCGGATATCATGGTGCTTAGTAAAGCGCTCACTGGGGGATACTTTGGACTATCGGCGACTATTGCGACAAGCGAAGTCTACGATTCCTTCCTCAGTGACGATCCGGAACTCGCCTTCATGCACGGGCCGACTTTCATGGGAAATGCAGTCGCCTGCGCTGTAGCTTTGGCAAGTATCAGCCTTATCGAAACCGAAAACTACCTTGGTAAAGTAAAAGCTATTGAGCAAGTGCTTAAAGAAGAAATCCAGGGATTGGAGGGGCCATCGCTTTGCGATGCACGAGTGCTTGGAGCCATAGGAGTCCTGGAGTTTGAATGTCTATCGAACCTCATGGGATTCAGGGAGTTCGCTCTAGACCGGGGAGTGTGGCTCCCTCCGCCCGTACGGCAAGTGGCTGTACACTATGCCTCCATACGTCATTGGTGAGGACGACTTGCGACGAATTACTACAGTAATGAAGGAGTGGGTGTCATACCAGGGCAAACGCATCTAAATATTGACAAATATTAGGCAAAACTTAGAACCCTTATCTAGACGTACAATACAGTAAAAATGCGAATTAAAGTAAATGGACATTCGTACATCTGTTCACGTTGAGTCCCCCTCATTAGCATATATCACTTCTATAGCAGGAGTGTTAACCTCTTATTAGTTCGTTTTTTAGTACGCCTTAACAGGGATAGTTTTTTTATCGAGTTGAATTTTGTTTTCTAGTTGCTTCAGAGGCACTACTGTTAGCTGTGACACGGTGCGTTGCTGAGTTCTATCCTCACGATGGCGATCACGAAAGTGTTGCGTGATATATCCGTAATGCCTGCCTCGGTAAAAACTGGGTCTGAGAGTGTTATCGTTTCTCTGATATATCAGGGTGGAAGAAGCAAAATCTTGAGCGATTACAGAATTGTACACTTGTTGAATCAGATTAATTCCGGCTGAATTCTTCGGATCGAAATTAAAAGACGTATCACTAGACCGATAATCGACGAGTTCTTGGCTCACCAAGCCATTAGGTGACCAAACGGCAAAACTTAACTCGTTGCCAAGGCACTTAGATGTAGAGTCAAAATCGGGTTCTGCCGTTTGTAATTTGATGCTAGGCATCAGTCCAGTAATCAACTGATGATCATGTGACCATAGTATTACTGTCTGAGCGTCTTGCCCTGGTAAAGCTGCTGCTGGTAGATTAACACAAGCGCTAAGGGCGCTGATTAAGCCTACTAAGAAACTAAACTGAAACTTAGACATGTTGGTGTAGCTCGGTTGAATAGGGGGGCAGGCATAAGTAAGATGAGCCGTTAGAGTACTTTTCCTTGAAGAAGGCATTATTGGCTGATGCCTAGAAATTTCAACGCTGTAACGTTGCTTACAATTAACAATATATGAAATTCAGTAAAACATATAAAGCATTGTGCCAGTACCTGAATCTAACTATTAAATAGTGGTTAGTACTTCAGCTAATTAGCTTTATTTAAAAGTAATCTGAAGCGTTGTTGTATATAAACTTATTCTTTAATACGTAAGCATCCACTCTCATAATTTTGAGAGGATGTTTGAAAAGTCAAACCAGGTATAAATTGTCATTCTTCGTTCCGCTACGCGGAACGTAATGCGGAGCATTTGCCGCAGGCTAGAATCTAAGGTTTCAGCATATACTGAGATGCTTCACTACGTTCAGCATGACATTCAAAGACACTTTTCAAACAACCTCTGAGTATGACAATTCTCAAATTGGACTAGTTAGTGCCAATTAATTGAAAAACATCATTTATATTTGATTACTAACGACAATTATAGACTACTTAAAATATATAACGGGCGACTTATGAATGGGCCTTAATGAATGTTGGTTTTAAACAGATTCGCTGGCACCATCCAATAGTTTGTCCTAAAGGCATACAGAAATTTGGCTCCGAATTCTGGCAGGATTACATTGACTATCCCGACATCGTAGGCATTACCTGCCTAAAATAGCTGTTAATGCGGTTGGTTAGGGGGCGGTTTTTGCTATGGATTTAACTGCACAAAACAGGTAAGGATTGCCGCTCTAGAAAAAACGACATTGTGATTCCACCATCTTAGCTACTGTGGGAATTTAACTAAGGCGCCAAACCTACTGATAAATTGAGGTATCCGCTCTGCGGAGTAGGGGTAGCGAAAATGCACAACGGCATGGTGCCGAAGAATGTAAAGTAAACGTATCTAAGTACAGTAAAGCCAATGATATTGCCCTATCGCCTCCAAAGTCTAAAAGAGAGGCACCTTTAGCATTCACACACAGGCGTACTTATAAAAAATTTATTCACAATACATGCGCTCGGAGTAAAGCGTATGTGCTTGCCTAACTGAGCTCGTCGGGGTGCTGATTATCTATAGAAGAACATAGCTATATACAAATGTAGGTCAGGCGGGACGCCTAACCTACGTGTGATGTATTAACCTTCACCTAGATATGCTTTACGGACTTCTTCGTTTGTTTGTAAATCACTAGCTCGACCTTCGAGTTCAATCTTACCAGTTCGCAATACATAACCGCGCACTGCTACATCTAATGCCTGACGTGCATTTTGTTCTACTAATAAAATAGTTGTTTCTCTTTCTTTGTTTATTTGTTTAATTAGAGAAAATATTTCTTGCACTAAGTTAGGCGCCAAACCCATACTTGGTTCATCAAGCAGTAGTAAGCGAGGTTTTGCCATCAATGCGCGTCCTATTGATAGCATTTGTTGTTCTCCTCCGCTAAGTGTTCCTCCTTTTTGGCTTATTCGCTCTCGCAAACGGGGAAATAAATTTAGGACGTATTCTAAATCTGATTTTATACCAAGTTTATCTTTTCGAGAAAAGGCGCCCATTTCTAGATTTTCTTGCACTGTCATGCGCGGAAAAATCATCCGTCCTTCGGGACTTTGAGCGATGCGTAGTTCACGCACAATTTTTTGCGGTGATACGGTTTCGATTGGTTTTCCCTCGAATAATATCGTACCTTGACGGGGACGTATTAACCCTTGGATGGTTCTTAGAAGAGTGGTTTTTCCGGCGCCGTTACTTCCAATAAGTGTGCAGATTTCCCCCTGGTTGATTTTTATTGAAATTCCTTTGAGGGCTTGTATATTACCGTAGTATGTGTGGATATCTTTTACTTCTAGCATTACATTAAGGGGGGCAGGTTTACATTAGGGGGGGGGCAGGTTTACAGGTTCCCTTAAGGGTATTGAGATTGTTGGTTAACCTGCCCTTACAGGATAGGTACTACTACAGGATAGGTACTACTACTCTTTGCCTAGGTAGGCTTCGATGACTAGGGGGTCTTGACGTACATGGTTGGGTGTTCCTTCGGAGATTTTTTTACCGTTTGCTAGTACGGTAATATAATCGCTGATTCCCATTACTAGTTTCATGTCGTGTTCGATTAATAATATGGTGAGCTGGAGTTCGCTGCGAATTTGTTGCATAAACGCTGTTAACCCTCCTGTCTCTTTGGGGTTCATTCCCGCTGTTGGTTCGTCTAATAGCAGTAATTGCGGTTCGGAGGCTAATGCTCTTGCTATTTCTAGGCGCCTTTGTTCACCGTAAGATAGGTTTTTTGCTAATTCAAATGTTCTAGATTTCGCTAAACCTGCGTAATCTAACCAATGTAAAGCTTTTATTCTGGCGTTGGATTCTTCTTGTACAACTGCTGGTGGACGTAGTAAGGTTCCTACTAAGTTAGCTTTGAGTTTGGAGTGCATTCCAACTAGTACGTTATCTAGTACTGTCATGTTATTGAATAAGCGGATGTTTTGGAAAGTTCTTGCTACACCTAGTTTGGTTAGTTCGTCTGGTTTTAAGCCTGTTATGTCTCTATCATAAAGCCATAATCTACCTGCACTGGGGCTGTAAATTCCTGTCAGCATGTTGAAAAATGTTGTTTTTCCGGCGCCGTTGGGACCAATAAGGCTGGCAATGCTTCCTTTTTCTAGGACAAAATCAACTTGATTTACTGCTGTTAAGCCACCAAATCGCATTGTCAGTTGCTGTGCTTCTAATATTGCTACTTTGGGTTCTACTGCCATCATATATACTTTTGTTTAAGTAAATTTGACTATTATAAACCCGGTTTTTTGTTGATATTTTGTAATATAAACAATGATTTTGGGTAAAAACCGGGTTTCTTTGTTTTAAGTTGCTGCTTCGCTATCTGTTGTTTCTCCATGTAGTTCTGCTTGGCGCAGTCTATCGGGTATTAGTCCTTCTGGACGCACTAACATCATAATTACAAGAGTTAAACCAAACAGAAATAAACGCATTTGTGTTGGGTCTAAGCTGGTTCTAATAAATTCTTGCCATTGCGGGTTGCTAATTAGCGGTAGCAAAGTTGTCGTGCGAATTCCTTCTAATATTCTGGCGATTTGAGGTAGAAATAGTCGGTCGGCACCCATTATAATGATGCCACCTAGAATAACTCCTGTCATGTTTCCTAAACCGCCTAAAATCACCATACACAGTATAATTACAGACACTGAAAAGTCAAATACACTAGGGAAAATCGCACTGATATAAGCGGCGTAAAATGCACCAGCAAATCCTGCAAAAGCTGCTCCCATCGCAAATGCTAGTAACTTAGTTCTAACAAGATTTATTCCCATAGCACTTGCGGCAAGCTCATCTTCGCGAATTGCCGTCCAAGCTCTTCCTAAACGCGAATCTCGTAATCGACTAATTGCGAAGTAAGAGAAAATTACGAGAAATAAAATCAAATAATACCAAGGAAAAGGATTGCTGCTGGTGAAACTACCGATGATTGGTAGGTAGGGTCGGTCGATAGGGTTAATTCCTGGTTCACCACCAGTCAAATTAATCGCGCGGTCACATCCAACAAGACAAATCGCCATTTCTGGGCGCCCAATTAAGCTACCAATAATTTTAGAAATTGGTTCTTCGATACGAATTTGCGTCAAGTTACGAAAAAGAACAGGGACGATTTCTCCGAAACCGAGGGTAACGATAGCAAGGTAATCACCTCTCAACCGCAATGTTGGGGCGCCAAGAATTACGCCAAAAAGTGCTGCAACTGCTGCTGCAATGGGAATTACTAGCCAAAAGTTCCAGTGAATATTAAGTTGAGGTGAACACAGTAAACCTGTTGTGTAGGCGCCAATTGCAAAAAAAGCTGCGTAACCTAAGTCAAGCAGTCCAGCAAAGCCAACGGTAATATTTAGACCCAGTGCTAACAGAACAAAAATTTGGATTTCAATTACTGTTGATATCCAACGAGTCTGCGCGACTGCATCCACGAACGGAAATAAAATTACTGAAAAACCAAGAACGATTAACATTCCTAGTTGTCGCTGTTTGGGATTTAACGCGGTAATTGCTCCAGTAATAGCAGCAAATAATGGCGCAATCACAAGACCGCTAACCCCGAACAATAAAGCTTGTGGAAACCCAATTGCAGGGCGCCCTGAAATTGGTAGTAATAATAAACCTTGAATTAAGCTGGCAACTAGTACGCAAATACCTAGTCTTAATCCTGAAAAAGCACCATTAACAGCACTAGTAGCAGGGGTATTAGTTTTTTTACCTTGAGTTTGGGTTAATCCGATTGCCGTACCAAGTAGCCAGCTTATAACTGCACCACTCCAACCACCAAAGGTTAGGACGGTAATGGCGCCGACTATTCCCAAAACCCCAATTGATTTGATTATTTGGTTTAGTAATTTTTTCATGGTGATTACTTATATCTTTCTTGTTAAACCTTTTCTTGTGCGCTATCACCAAGTAGACCACCTGGTCGGAACGCCAAAATTATCACCAAAACCGCAAACACCCAAGCATTTGTCCATCGACTTGAGAAATATTGATCGCTTATAGCTGAGAGTAATCCAATTAATAATCCCCCTAACATGGCACCTACAATATTGCCAATTCCTCCTAAAACTGCTGCGGTGAATGCTCGTAACCCAGCGGTAAAACCCATTGTAAATACAATCGTATTGTTATAAAGTCCGACTAATAGCCCTGCTGCTCCTGCTAAACAACCACCAATTAAAAAAGTCAGTATAATAATGCCATCTACATTAATACCCATCATTTTAGCTGCATCTCGATTTTGGGCAGTTGCGCGCATTGCTTTACCCCAAGATGTAAACTGTACAAATGAATGTAGCCCTACCATTAAAACTAGTGCAGTCACCAATACGATTAAGTCTTTAGTTGTGAATTGAATACTGGTTTCAATTCCTAATGCTTTGAAAATATCTATACGCGGTAATAAGTCTGGGAAGTTCTTTGGTGCTGCGGCGTTTACACCCATTACAGGGATAAATGACTTTAAGCCACCCCAGAACAGTCCAATATTTTGAAAAATGAACGAAACTCCAATTGCCGAAATTAAAGGCGCCAATCGTGGGGCATTTCGTAATGGTCGGTAGGCGTACTTCTCAGTTAATATATTTAAGGAAGCGCATAAAAGACAGCTAACAATCAAAGCTATTATTATAGCCCCAATACTAGCTTGAAATGAGGTGCCATCAGTAATTCCAAAAGCACCGATAACAGTTAGTGATGCAAATGCACCTAACATGTATAAATCGCCGTGAGCAAAGTTAATCAACTCGATGATGCCGTAAACCATTGTGTAACCTAATGCAATAATCGCAATAATTGCACCGTTCACAAGTCCGATTAATAGCTGTTGTACTAAAAGAGCAGGGTTACTTTTGATTTCGCCTATAATTCTTGCTAAATCAAACCCTGCAATTGGCGCCAGTAATAAAACTAAATAAGCTATAACTATATATAAAACAATTTTTTGCCAACCGCTTAATGATTTCTTACCTAGCGAATTACTCTTAGATACTTTCTGGAGTGATTTTATCATAGTTGTTTTATGTGTTGGTTGATATTATTATCACTAGGTAGGGTGCGTGAAAGCTATTACAATCTACAATAAAATGATACATTAAACTGCTTTCACGCACCCTACGTTGAAATTTTTTATACGAGAAATTATTTGGCTTTAGCGTCCAGCACGGTAACAAATTCCCATTTGTTGTTCTTGACGTTATTACCAGACATTGTGGTTAAAGTTGTATCACCATTCGCGTCAAAACTCCAACTACCAAGTATACCTTTGTAGTCTTTTGTTCCCAAAACAGCATCACGAATCGCCACGCGGTCATTTTTACAAACTTTGCCAATGCCATTAATAACTACTTTGGCAGCTTCGTAACCATATGCAGCATAAGCTTCAGGTTCAGCGTTAAATTTCTTCTTATAGCTGTCATACCAAGCTTTACCAGCACCTGTTAACTGTTTAGGTGCAATACCACCAAAAGTTGCCAACACACCTTCTGCATCTTTGCCTCCTGCGTCAATTAAAGCTTGTTCATATGTACCATCGGGACTCATAAATTTGACTTTATCTTGTGTCATCCCAACGTTACGCATGTCTTTAATTAACTGCCCAGCGTTATTTTGGGTAATACCACCAAAATAAATCATATCTGGATTGACGGCTTTGATTTTATTCATCAATGCTCTATAGTCTGTTGCTCTGGCATCAATACCTTCGTGTCCTAAAACTTCGATACCAAGTTTTTTGGCAGTAGCTTCAAATACATCAGCTAGTCCTTTGCCGTAAACTTCTTGGTCATCGAGGATGTAAACTCTTTTGACTCCGAGTGATTTTGCCCAATTTGCTGCTGCAGAACCTTGTAAATCATCAGCAGGAACTACGCGCACATAATTTCGCTTGCCATTGGGGTAGTATTTTTCGGGTTCCCCTGGTTCTCCACCTGGTTTAGTTAAGCCCACAGCGGTATTTGCTGGACTGACCATTACTAAGTTGGCTTGGTTGAGGATGGGAATTGAAATTTTGGCGGCGCCGGAGTTAAAAGTACCGATATACGCGACAACATTGGGGTCTGAGACTGCTCTATTTGCGTTTTCAGCTTCTCTAGCAGCATCCCATTTTCCGCTTGCTGCAGTTGCACCGTCTAAAGACTCATATTCAATTTTGAGCTTACCATCACAAACTGTTGAGTTAGTCTCGTCGAGTGCTTGTTTGATACTGTTGACGATTGTTTGGGTTTGACCGACAGAACTACCTGTTAGGGGAAAGCTGGACATAATTTTAACAGTGTTGCCAGAAGCACCTCCTGAAGCATCTTGATTTGTGGCGCCAGTACCACCCGTGTTAGTACCACCACATCCAGTTACAAACAACCCGACACTGCAAAGAGCCATGAAGAGGATATTGCTGCGAATAAGCCCAAATTTAGACTTAATACGTTTGTTAAAGCTAGTTTTTTCGATGTTTTGCATACTGATTTTACATTTACTGGGTTATGAAGCCTGATTAAACATAAGAATTTTTACGTCCTGCAAGAATAGTATCCAAAAAATAGACTTTGTAAAGATACTGAAATTAACATTGGCAAGTTAAATGTCAAATTCAATACCGCCTATGTTGGCATTGATTCTAGTAAAAACCATTAATCATTACATATTATCTTTACAATAACAAGACTTATTTTTATGCATTTTTTGGGAATTATAAAGATTAGTTGCGATAAAGAGCTTATTTATGAGTGTGCTGCGACCCCAGTTGCATGGACTAATAGAACAAATGACCGATGACGAACTCCAACTAGTTTGGAGTGTAGTTTATGCCTTGCATTGTGACTACAAAGTTCTCAAAGCGATACAGTCCGTTAAACAATTGCAGCAACCGTGGGATGCACTAACCCATGAGGAAGCGATGCGATACCTGACAATGACGTGAAAAGGGGAAAATGGAAGCGTGAATATCGAAGTACGCTATGAGCGGTCTTTCTTAAACGATTTACGTCGTTTGGAACCTACTATTTACCAGCAGGTATATAATTTAGCATTTGTGGAGTTTCCCCAAAGAGGGCAACTGCACTACTTACCACAGTTACGGCAAATTGATGGTGAAGGCATATTTTACCGATTTAGCCTCGATAGATACCTTATTGGTATTGAGCTACGGGGTGAAATTGTTAAGTTTTTGCGAGTTATACCTATGCCAGATGTTAAGGGCGAGCAGATGGCATAAGACTTAAAACTGTATAAGGTTGAATGGGATAAGCCAGTCCTTACCTTAAACTTGTTCTTGATAAAACTTACTTGAGATTTCCCTATGGACGCTTCGACACTTTGGCAGCGATACCAGGAATGGTTATATTACCACGAAGGATTGGGGTTTTACCTCGATATTAGTCGGATGCGCTTTGATAATGCGTTCGTAGAGGCGTTGCAACCAAAGTTCGAGAAGGCTTTCGCGGATATGGCGGAGCTTGAAAAGGGCGCCATTGCAAACCCCGACGAAGACCGCATGGTTGGACACTACTGGCTGCGAAATCCTGATTTGGCGCCAACTCCCGAACTGACACAAGAAATTGTGAGTTCAATCGAACAAATCGAAGTTTTCGCCGAAAAAGTTCACACTGGTGGAATTCATCCTCCCAAAGCTGCACGCTTTACTGATATTATCTCTATCGGTATCGGTGGTTCTGCACTTGGTCCCGAATTTGTCGCTGAAGCCCTTGCCCCCGATTTTCCTCCTTTAGCAATTCATTTTATCGATAATACAGACCCCACTGGCATTGACAAGATTCTCACGCATCTACGTAATAAACTTTCTAGTACTTTAGTTTTAGTAATCTCTAAATCTGGTGGTACTCCCGAACCGCGTAACGGCATGTTGGAAGTTAAAAAAGCTTATGCGGGACAAAATTTAGATTTTGCGAATTACGCCGTTGCTATTACCATGCCAGGTAGTAAGCTAGACGACCAAGCCAAAAACGAAAACTGGCTAATGCGCTTTCCAATGTATGATTGGGTTGGTGGACGCACTTCGTCCATGTCTACCGTTGGGTTAGTACCTGCTGCACTTCAAGGCATTGATATTAAAGAAATGCTCGAAGGCGCCAAAGAAATGGACGATGCTACACGCATTGCCGATATCAAGAAAAATCCTGCTGCAATGCTAGCTTTAGCATGGTATTACGCAGGTAACGGGAAGGGTGAGAAGGATATGGTCGTTCTACCCTATAAAGACAGCTTGCTGCTATTTAGTCGTTACTTGCAGCAACTCGTCATGGAATCTTTAGGAAAAGAAAAAGACCTTGACGGTAATATCGTTCATCAGGGTATTGCTGTATATGGTAATAAAGGCTCTACCGACCAACACGCTTACGTTCAACAGTTACGCGAAGGTGTACCAAACTTCTTCCTTACCTTTATTGAAGTATTGAAAGACCGTGAGGGAGCATCTCCTGAACTCGAACCAGGTATTACCTCTGGTGATTACCTCTCTGGTTTCCTCCAAGGTTCGCGTCAAGCATTATACGAAAACCATCGTGACTCCATTACCGTCACAATTCCTGAAGTTAACCCTCGTACAGTCGGTGCCTTAATTGCATTATATGACCGAACGGTTGGTTATTATGCAAGTTTGGTAAACATAAACGCTTACCATCAACCAGGTGTAGAAGCAGGTAAAAAAGCAGCCGCAGTAATATTAGACTTACAAACAAAAGTCATCGACGTATTGCAAAGCGAAAAAGCACCTATGACACTAGCGCAAATTGCTGATAAAGCAGGCGCCAGTGACAAAGTTGAGTCAATATACATTATTTTGCGACACATGTCGGCAAATAATCGTGGTGTAGTTATGCAAGGTAACTTAGGCGAACCCAACAATTTGACTGTATCTATGGGCTGAACTTTGTAAAATACATATCACAGTTAGTCAATATTTGTTGCTTTTGCAACAATTTTTCATAGCTGAACATCTAAGATAAAAGAAAGCACTCAGTTCTTAAGATGTTCAGCTTTTTTGCTAGCTACAATTTATACAGCTAAATAATACACACACTCAAAAAAAATTATTTATAGGTATTTAACATGAATAAGCCTAGAGGAATTACAATTCGCCATCTAGAATCAATCAAAGGGGGAATGGCGCAATTTTTCACCCCGCAAGCGAGCAACGAAACTATGCTTGTGCAAGTACCCCCTCATGCAGTAGATGACTTGTTCGTACACAAATCACAAACCGACCAAATATTAGTAGTCAAAGGCGAATTCGTATTGGTTACACTCATCGACAAAAAGTATCAGTATATTCCCCTAAGCGAAAAACAACCAGCCGTAGCAATAATTCCACCAGGAGTATTACACGGCGTTATTAATTTTAGTTCAGAAGCATGTGTAGTAGTGAATGCAGTACTACGTCATCGTCCAGTCCAACCATTAGACTACGTAACACGCGGTAGACCATTTCCTTACGACTTAGAAGCCGCAAAATCTGCACTTGAGAACTTAAAAACAATCAACACATCGGCGCCACTACTTTAATTAAAAACTAAAATTAACCTCTTGTGGAACGGGCATCCCTGCCCGTTCTTCAGTATAAGCATAAAAAAACACATTTATAAATCATAAAAACTATCTAAAATTTTTGGCACTACGTTATTATGGTGACGTTAACTAAGTATAAATTATTTTAAATAGTTATAAAAATAACTTATGAACACCCCAGCAGCCCAACTACTCATTCCCTCGCACTTCAAACCAGAAACAGTCAGCGAAGTCTACCGCGTCCCCTACCAACAACGAGGCGCCGAAGCAAACGAATGGGCAAAAAAGCATAATATAAAACCAGCGTCACAAGATAAAAAACGTATTTGTTTACTATTAATAGATGTACAAAATACATTTTGCCTTCCAGGATTTGAATTATTCGTAGGAGGACAATCTGGTAAAGCTGCTGTAGAAGACAACATCCGCTTATGTGAATTTATCTATCGTAACCTAGGGTCAATAACAACAATTGTACCAACGCTAGATACCCATACAGCAATGCAAATATTTCATCCCATATTTTGGGTAAATGATAGCGGTCAAAATCCAACACCAGCAGCAACAAACATTACACCCGCAGATATTGACAAAGGTATATGGAAAGTTAACCCAGGTGTAGCCTTCAGCTTAGGCTGGGATTACGAACTACTACAAAAACACGCTTATCATTACGTTAAAGAATTAACTCAAAACGGCAAATATCCTTTAACTGTTTGGCCTTACCATTCAATATTAGGCGGTATTGGTCATGCATTAGTATCAGCAGTAGAAGAAGCAATATTTTTCCATTCAATCGCGCGTAGCAGTCAAACACAGTTTGAAATCAAAGGAAATAATCCTTTAACAGAAAATTACTCAGTATTACGACCAGAAGTAGCGACAAGCTTTGATAACCGTACAATTGCAGAAAAAAATACACGTTTGATTAAACAACTATTGCAATATGATATTGTAATAATTGGTGGGCAGGCAAAAAGTCACTGTGTCGCTTGGACAATAGACGACTTGTTAACAGAAATTAAGCAAACAGATGCAAACTTAGCTAAGAAAATATACCTTTTAGAAGATTGCACCTCTCCTGTAGTAGTTAAAAATGTGGTTGACTATACCCAAGCTGCTGATGAAGCATTTAAACGGTTCGCAGCAGCAGGGATGAATATTATAAAATCGAGTTATAAGTTTTGAACACATAAAACAGTAGGGTGTGTGACGCTACTAAAAAATTTCAACGTAGTTATAAGACTTGTAGCGTCACGCACCAGCTCTTAATTGTGACAATATCGTAAGTCCTGGATGTTTTAAAAGCCTTATTAATGTACCAGATATCATTTGGTTAATATTATTACCACAGAGACACAGAGGGCACAGAGTAGAGAGGGCGCCTGTCACCAGATTTAATGACATGTATACGCACCAGATGCTTCACTGTGTTCAGTATGACACCAAAACGTATTTTTAAAACATTCTCTTTGAACGAATTATATTAAAAGGCGCCATTTCTTTCATTAGAGGGATGGTGCTTCAAGTATGGATAATTAAAATACTAGAGCAAGTTGACGTGAATAGCCAAGCAGAAAAATTTTCCAAGCTATTTAAATAAGTAAGTTTGTAGTCATAAACACAAAATTTGTTTACATTTATGAATATTCCGACCTTACCTTGGGTGTTAATGCTGAGGGTCTATCAAGATGTGATTCCAGCAGTTCGTTGGCATTTACGTAGATGGAAAGAATTAGCTCAAAGAATTCCTAATCCAGAACTTCGCAAGCAAGCGTTAATGAGTATTGAAAATAAAACCTTTCATTGTGAAGGGGGAGGAATTTATGGATTATTGGCTAGAGAACATCAGTCTGAAGCAATAGATTTTATAGTCGCTTATCAAACGATTAGTGATTACCTAGATAATTTATGTGACCGCAGCACCTCTCTTGACCCCGACGACTTCCGCGCGTTGCATGAGTCTATGTTTCATGCTTTAACACCAGGAGCGCGCGTGACTAATTATTATCGTTTTCGTGAAGAACAAGATGATGGTGGTTATTTAAATAAGCTAGTTGAAAACTGCCAAAACATATTGAAGAAAATGCCCGCTTATGGGACAATTGCCGCTACCTTGCATGAGCTTGCCAATTATTACTGTGATTTACAAGTTAATAAACACGTAAAAATAGAAGAAAGAGTTCCAAGGTTAAAAGCTTTATTTGACTTGTATGAGGATAAATTTTATCAAATGAGTTGGTATGAGTTTTCCGCTTGTACAGGGTCAACTTTGGGTATTTTTTGTTTGATCGCTTATGGCTTTGATGATAATTTTTCCAATGATACAACTCAGTGTGTAAAAAATAGTTATTTCCCTTGGGTGCAAGGATTACATATTTTACTCGACTATTTAATTGACCAAGAAGAAGACCAAATCAACGGTGATTTAAATTTTTGTTGTTATTACAAAAATCATGATGTCATGACTAAAAGATTTTCATATTTTCTTCAAAATGCCAATCAAAGCGTCGCTCAATTGCCCGATACCGATTTTCATAAAATGATTAACCAGGCTTTATTAGGAATTTATTTAGCCGACCAAAAGGTACAAAGACAAAAAGAAGTGAAAAAAATGGCAAAACATCTTTTAAATAAAGGAGGGGCGCCAGCTTACTTTTTCTTCTTCAACGGCAGAATCATGGCTAATTTACGCTCTAAAATGGGGTAAAATATAATACAACTATCTATTGAAAGTTTACTTGAGTTGGCGCCTGTATACAGTATGTGCGGTATTTGAGAGTTACTTGCCAACTAAGTATTCTGACGTGATGATAATAATAATTATTCTTGAGGTAAGAAAAATTTTCAATCTTCCTAAAATTAAAAAAATATTACTAACTAGTAATATCAAAATAACTATAATATATACTGTATACAATATAAAAGCAAAAATTATTATGACCGAATCAGCACAAAAGCCGCGCGCACGTAGAGGAAGAATTTTTCCTGACATCCAAATTCCAAAAGAGGAATTAGCTAGACGCGAAGCAGAAGCAGAAGCGTTTAGCGAGCGCTGTGAGATAATTTTTCAGAAACTACTTCCTGAACTCATAGAACAATATTACGGCTGGTATATCGCTATAGAACCTGATAGTGGTGACTATTTCATAGATAAAGACAAAGAAACGGCGAGTTTAAAAGCACGTCAAAAGCACCCAAATGTTATTCACCATATGTTTGGTATCAATGAAACTGGAGTTTCAGGTACTATATGATTTATGGTGTTTTCGGCGATGAAGGTCAGCTATTTTTTGAAATAGAGTTAGTTGCAACTAATGGTTCAAAGTTGCCTATGGAGATAATGTTAGATACTGGCTTTACAGGCTTTTTAGCTATGAATAAGCAAGATTTAAATGGTTTCGGTTGGAATTATTTACGCCGTGATAAACTCCGAACTGCACAGGGAGAAAGTAAATTTAGTATTTATCAAGGTAAAATACTACTTGATGGACAAGAGTATGAAATTCCAGTGTATGCCAACAATGAACTTACAGAAACATTATTGGGATCAGAGTGGTTAAAAATTTTACCATTATCTGTAAACTATCAAGCAGGTATACTGACGCTAGGAGATTAGTAATTCGCCAAGAAAGTAGAACCTGTTGCGGCGCCAGTCTTCGCCTTTAATTAGCCCCAAAGTATAATCTATTTATATGAAATTAAAGTTTTGATTAAATATGCTACCCTCAAATTTAAGGGCAGCACTTTTCAATCTTTCGCTTAAAACGCTTTCATATAATTGGGCGCCACTATAAAGCTTTTGTTGACAAAAGTTTTACATAGTATAATAAACCGTTAGCATCAGTTGTAATTGAATCTTCTAAATTTACAAGGTCATTATCTGACAAGCTTGCACTCTGTAATTCCAAAATATTATCAGATTGCATATTTAGCATCCATTCATTGAAGCTTTCGCGAGTAACTAGCTCACCAATTTTTCTACGAATACGGTAGATAGGGACTAAATTATCTAGATTATAATCCAGATTGAGTTGCTCATATGCTGATAAAGCAACTGCTTTGAAAGTGCTAACCGTTCATTTTCAATAGGACTTTGTGAAGATGTTAAATCAATTTCTCGCAGGCGCCTGATAATATCCTCATTAACTTGAGTCAGGAGTAGCTTGCGATGTTCTTCAAGTGAGCGTAGTGCCTCAGACAGTGTTTGTAAGTTATTTTCAACGCTTGCAATTTTTTCTGCAAGTGGGCGCCGTTTTTCAATGATGCTGGCAATCACAGCAGCACGATTAATGGTTGTATACATAGACATTTATCTATAGTTAATCAATATAGTATGTAAATAATCAACACTGTAAAATTATGTAGACAATATCAAAGTGATAATTATCTACGCTTACATAAGTATGTTTCCCAAAAAATCTAACTGACTAACATGGAGGAGAACATATTTTGTCTAATTTTAAGCAACTGCGTATCTAAGTTTAAGCAACCGTAGTCAAAATGTTCCCAGTCAATCTATTTTTTTTGTAATACGGCTAAAGCTTCAGGAGCGTGTGACGTAGTAATGTTAATGTTATAAAAGTTTGCTCGAACTGGCGCCTGTATGCAGTACGTGTAGTATTAAAGAGTTACTTGTCAAGCAAGTATGATGACGTAAAGATAATAATTATTATTATTGAGACAAGAAAAATTTGCTTTTTATAGAATCTACAGTATAACAGTAGCCGGAGTGGCATTTATGAGCTAGACTAAAAGCATCGTTTATTGAAGCTTACGCTTATACTGAAATTTGATACCACAGGGTAAAGCCATCTAAAGAAGAGCGTATAAGAATCGGAGAAATAACCATGAATGCTTACAAAAAAAGTATCACTATAGAAGATCCTAATAATGTAATATTATCAGATTTACCTTTTCAACCAGGGCAACAGGTGGAAATAACTATTTTGGCAAAAGAAAATCCCAGAGCAGAAATTAGTCAAAAAGTCAGGAACTTGTTTGATAAAACACAAGAAATTCCGGGAATACAAGATATTACAGAAGAAGAAATTACAGCAGAAATTGAAGCTTATCGACGCGGTGAATGAAGGTTGTAATTATTGATACCAATATTTTGGTTTCTGCTGTTCTTCGAGGCAGAGAACCAAGAGTCGTAATTCAGTTTATTATTGATAATCCAGAATTTGAGTGGATTGTATCAACAGAAATATTAGCAGAATATAAGGAAGTTTTAAGTCGTAAAAAATTTAAGTTGACTTCGGAAGTAAAAGCCGAGTGGTTTGAAATTATTGATACATTCCCGACTATTATTGATGTGAATGTGGAGATTGATTTTCCTAGAGATAGTAAGGATGCTAAGTTTTTGGCTTGTGCTGTGGTTGCAAATGCTGATTTTTTAATAACTGGGGATTCTGATTTTACTGAAGCTCAAAATTTGGTGAAAGCTACGATAATTTCTGTATCTTCGTTTAAAAGACTAGTTATTGATTCTTGAAAAGGCTTTTAAAGGTGCCATCAATTGAAGAATGTCTAACAACAATCCCGGCGCCTCACGTCAGCTTAGGCAGGATTGACTTAAACCAATTACTCTATTCCTTAATATAATTTTAAAATAAATTGTAGTAAATGCCTGTTGTTCGTATGATAGTTAACTAATCTGTAAATCACGAAGATAGTAAAACCTATCACGGCGCCAATCTTCGCCTTTTATTCGTCCTAAATAACCAGCGAGTGGTGATGCGAGTTCAACTAAGATGTAGTGTAGTTCTTGTGGTTGAATTTTTATTGATGCTCCAGCAACAAAACCATGTAGTGCATCAACGCTTGCACGTTCGTAGCCTGTATTTTCCAGATATTTTTTGACAAGCTCGACTAG
Source organism: Calothrix sp. FI2-JRJ7 (assembly GCA_019359675.1). Classification (GTDB taxonomy): domain Bacteria; phylum Cyanobacteriota; class Cyanobacteriia; order Cyanobacteriales; family Nostocaceae; genus Dulcicalothrix. The sequence goes on along the minus strand of JAHHGX010000064.1, from coordinate 174,713 downwards.
CTGCGCTCGTAGTTTAATATCTTGATTGATTTTATCTATATATTTATTAACTTTCTCATCAGCTATACCAAATGGCGCTTGTTGCAAGCATTCTTTAAGTTCTAATAAATTAATCGAGTTTTTATAATTAGTTTGTAACTCAACTAATTTTTGTAATGTTTTTGGTGTAATTACGTTCATACTATTTTCAGTTGCTGTTCTTTTTGCAAAGGTATTTAGCTCACCTGCTGCCACAATCAATTTAACCGCGCTTTCATACTGCGTTTTACCCAAATGATTCATACCTATTTTCAGAAGTTGTGCAGGGGTACCATCGGGAACTTTTTCTGATTTAGTTGCTTTGCACTCACCTACTACTGGGTATGGATATTCGCAATAAAAGTCCATTCCTCCGGCGCCACCACTTCCTTCAGGATTTAGTTTAGAACCAGTGAAACCCAGTTTTAACAAACTTCTACGGACAAGTTTCTCAAAGCTGTGTCCATCGCTTGAGTTACCAACTTCAGCAATTTTACGTATCCAGCTTAAATCTATATCATTGGATGCTGCTAGTAATGGGCGCCTCCAACCTAAAAATATTTGAATATCTTGTTCTAATTGCTTTGCGGCAGGAATATTAACGGGTGTTAAGGCGCCAAGAAGTTCCTGTAACTCCTGATGTAATAGAGGTTGACGCTTTTCGAGTTGCTGCTTGCGAATGGCAAAAGTATTATCACTCAATACTGAGTTTACTTCAGAAGCAGTGAGTGAGTTAGGTAAACCAATAAATTTCCCTAACCTTTCCTTTTGACCGAGATTAGCAGATACATCTTGAGGTTGAGATAGCTGATAAACACGTAGGTATGCAAAGAAAATGTGCTGACGCTGTTGGAGTATCTCTTGTAATGCTTCTTTTGCCCAGATAGTTAGCTTTGATAAAACATCCAAAGGTGCAGTATTATCAAGGATTTCACAAAACTCGCAACGTGCCCAGGCTTTTACTTGTACTGTCTCATCAACTAACAGAGGTAATTGCAACTGTTCGGTTTGTGCAACTAAGCTGAGTTGAGGAGGTTGAAGTAAAACACCTTGGTGAGTTACGGCAGTGTTAGCCACAGGTAGAAAACTCGCGCGGTAGTACTTCTCATAGGGAAGTTGACTTTGTATATCTACTGGATAAAGAGCAAACGTTTGTCCCGGACGAAGAAACATTCGGGGTAATGCGACAATTAGGCGCCCTTGAATTAAAGCTTCAATATCAGGGGTGGGTAGACACAATGCAGTATTAATCATAATTGAACTGCTCATAAGCCGATTTTAGCCAGTAAATTATCAACCATAACCCCTACTTCATCGCTTTCACTTAGATGTTGTGTTGCTTGAACTTCAGGAATAACATCTTCATCAACTAAACCAGTGGGAACCTGTCCTGATGGGTCACTTAGTATTTCACGAATCAGATAATTATTGGCTGCAATTCCTTTCTGGCGGATATAATCAATTACTTGCTCCTCGCTTAACTCATAATCTTCGCGAGCTTTCATGACTAGATGCGCTGCCAATAGAGGTTTAATATCTTCTGACTTTAACAATACCCATTCTCCACCAAGTGCTGGTGATAAAAGGTGGCTTAAATACTGTTGCGCTCTTGCGGCGCCTTTACTAATTTCTTTAGAGCGAAGTAAACAACCACGGGTTAAATCGAAATCTTCGTAACGAATTAAACGCTTTAATGTAGCTTGAACAATCATACCTCCAGAATCTTGGAGTACAGCAACACCAATCTTTACCTCTTTACCGTTTTCTTGACCAACAATTTTAAAGTTTATATAACCTCTGTCAGATGATTTAGCTTGTATATCTACTACATCTTCAACTTTTACCTTCTCAACTATTTCTCCTTTGACAGCACAGAAACCTAAGCGAAGCGCTTGAGCAAGTGTTGCATTGTTTTCAATGTAATCTTGGATAGTTGTATTTAAAAAAGTTAATTGTTCTTCATAAATTGCTTCTACAGGATTTTTTGCAGGTATTAAATTAAAATTTTCCCCACACCACTGCAAAACTTTTCTAACAATTGGTCTTTCCTTTCCTAATGCTCGAAGTTTAATTTCATCAAAAGGATAAACCGGGTGGGGAGGTGTTACTCCCTTTTCTTTGTAAAACTCCTCTAACCATTTAGAAACTAAAGCAACGACATCATCTGAATTTAAATGTTTTAAATCAATAACTTGTTGACCAATTCTATCTGTTACTGATTCAGCATAAGCCAATCTTTTAACTTCATGAATCCAGCTATCAGGATACATAGTAGTTAACAAAACACCTTTTTTAATTTTATCGCATAAATCTTTGCCAAAAATAGCAGTAACTTGTTGTGCTGTAAGTCCAGCATCATTTAAATGATGATTTTCCATTTCGTCAAAGCAAACCACTACTGGTTTATAGTCACTGATTAGATCAAGAATTTGTCTTACTGTATTAAAGGACTCCACTTCTTGATTTTGTGGGTTAATGTTAGCTAATCCCATTACATCAGCTTTTGATTGTGGAATGTTCCTTCCAGAAAGCCAACTAACCGCAAATAGTTCATAAGCTGGGTCAGGTGAAAGAGTCCAAATAATTGCTGTTAAAATATCAGGGTTTTCGATGTCAGATTTAATACTTAGTATTTTATCTCTCAGAATTTCTGCGACTTTAGGGTTTTTCGCGAATGCACCAGGAAATTGATTTACTAGTTGCTGTGGTGTATAGTCTTTTTTATATGCTTCATTAACTAAAGCTGTGGCTAATTCTTGCCATTGGCTAACACCTTTACTGCCAATTTGCTTTAGGCTATTTGCGAAAGTTCTTAAAAACTCACTTTTAATTTGGTTTAAGTCATCGCACTGGTTCATGCAGATAAATAAAGCACTGCCATCTTCCTGCAAACGATGACGAATACGACTGATAATATGACTTTTTCCTAGCCCTCTTTCTGCTGTCATTGTGATACCTATCACTCGTCGTTGCCCACTACGAACTTTCTCTATAGCTTCGTAAACGGCATCTGAAGCATGGGCATTTAAAGATGGCACATCAGGAAAACCCTGGTGCCAAACATTATGGTTTGTAACGACGAATCGGCCAGCAAACGGATTGTGATTTTTTATGACATCAAGCAGTAAGTCGTTTGACATGATTTTTGATGATAGTGAGGTAAGATGAATTAACGAGTATTTAAAAAGTCAAATAAATGATTTATTTTAGAAGTTTGGCATAACACCGTAAACCGCTAACTTGCGTTGTTATGGAATCTTCTAGTTTTGCTGGGTCGTTATCTGGCAAGCTTCCACCCTGTAGTTGTAAAATATCTTCAGCTTGCATGTCTAACATCCATTCATTAAACTGTTCGCGGGTAATTTGTTCACCAATTGTTCTGCGAATACGGTAGATTGGCACTAAATTATCTAGGTTATAATCGCGGTTAAGTTGCTCATATACTTCTAGGGCAACTTTTTTAAAGTTATCGTAAGATTTAATTTCGCCCTTTTTCGCATTGTTACTACTATTTACTACTGGCGCCGAGGCTGTAGCTACTACACTATTATTTTCACTAATCCATTTCAGTAACGCATTTGCCGTCCAAGTAGGAACTGTAGTACCTTCAAACTTAAGAGCAGCACTTTTCAATCCTTCGCTCAATGCTTCCAAACCCTTCGGCGCTACTAATGAGTAGCCATTTTTAGAACTTACTAGCACACCTTCCTTCTCTAACTGGGCAATTACTTCTTGATAATCTGCAACTTTTTTACCCTTGGAAACAATTCGTTTGGTCAATTCGCCACGCTTCACTTCCCGCGTGGCGCCTCCTAAATCCCACAAACTCAGTAAAAGGCGAGTTTTGACTTGATTTTCTGTCGTTTTCAAAGCAATTTTAGCTGGCGCCATAACTATATATATGTATATCAGCACCAGTATAGTTTTTTATACTTTTTTCAACGGTTGAGAAAATACTGAAAAATTATGTTTTCAGTACACTTTAAGTTTAAGTAAATTTACTACCTTAAGTTAAACTCTTGTGGGATGGGCTTTCTCTTGCCCCGTCACTAAAAATATACAGACAAAAGGCAATCAATCAAAATACTTGTTATATCAACTTCCTGTTTATGCTGGTGATTATATTACAGAAGTTTTGTTAGGTTCATTCTGGTTAAAAATTTTGCCTTTAACAGTTAATTATCAAGCAGGTATAGAAATACTAAATTGTTTTTTAAAAAATCTAAGTATATGTAAGGTGGACAGTGTTCATTATATCAGGCTTCTGGTGGGCAGTGCCCACCTTACGTAGTATTTCAAAAATATATTGGTAGGTTTAAAACTAACGTGTATATTTCAGACTCTCCATTTTTCCTAAGAATTTCTCTGTAAAAATGCTTATAACAGTTCGCTTGCGAACGTTAATATTAGCACTCAAAGACATTCCCGATTGTAAAGGAACTTCTGTGCCATTAACCTGAATCGATTGTTTTTCTAAGCGAATTTCTGCCGGAAAACGATAATTTGGATGGATTTGATCTGGAGGTAAGGCATCAGAACCAATCCGAATCAATTTACCTTTGATATCACTAAATTCTGTATAGGGAAAAGAATCAAGACGCACATCGACAGGCATTCCCGCTTTTACAAAACCAATATCGTTGTTAGTAATGAAAACTTGGGCTACTAAATTTTCTGGTGGCACTATTTTAAGAATAGATTCACTGGTGTTGTAGACGTAACCCTGACCGCGCGGCTTCAAGTCAAAAACAATACCATCATGCGGCGCCCGAAGTTCTTGGTATTTCAGATTTAAGGTGAGTTCGCTGATTTGACTGTTAATTTCTTGGATATTTTTATTGTTTTCAACAATGACTTTAGTAAGTTGACTATCAATATCCGCAATCTGCTTTTCGTTTTCGGCGATTTTGCTAAGTAACTCTTCTTTAATAATTGCGCTCGCGTTTTGTAATTTCTTTTGTCCTTGGACAATTGCTAGTCGTATGCGTTCTGCTTCTTGCTCCAGACGGTTAACGTCAGCTTGACTAGTATTGGCTGCTTGTCGTCGTTCTAGATAAGGTAAGCGGGCAAACGCACCTTCTTTAACCAAAGTTTCTATGTTATTAGCAATCTCCAAATTTGTTGCAAGACTACCCCGAACATTAGTCAGTTGGACTTGAACTTGATTTAACTGTCGAGTTAATTGTTCCACATCCAGACGCACAGCAGCAAGGCGCGAGTCTGTCTCTAATTGTCTATTAAGTAAGCGTTGTCGTAACTGGGGATTAAGTTCTTGGATAGCTTTACCACCATTCAATTGTGTACGGTAAAGTTGAATTTCCTGCATCAAAACGGCACGATTTTTTGTTAGCGATACTATCTCAGGCGAACTTTGGAATTGCTTCGATCTAGAATCAACTGTTGGTAATTGCAACTGAGAACGGTAAAATTGATTTTCACGCATCAAGCTCGCGCGTACCTGTTGTAAAGACCTTAGTTTCGCAAGTCCAACTGTACGGTCAAAACTGACTAAAACATCGCCTTTTTTAACCGTTTGTCCTTCCTGCACATGAATATTAGCAACGACTCCTCCCACTGGAGCTTGGATTTCTTTCACAGAACCTTTAGGCTCGAGTTTGCCTTGCACTGGGACAGACTCATCGATAGTAGCAGTACAAGCCCAAATTACCGCAAAACTTGTAACACCAACGATACTCCAAATAATCGCATGTGACCAAGCGCGCGGTTGTTTTAAGATGACAGGTCGGTCGAACTCCTCTGTCTCCTGATGTAAGTCAATTCCTGAACTGAAAATACCGGAGTCACCTTGTAAAAGCAGTTGCCATTGACGTTTTGAATTTGGCAGACGCTTCCAAATATATAAAATTCCCCCAACAACAAACAAAAACAAAAAACCACCCATCGGTAACAGCATTTGTACCTTTATTGGCAGAGTATTTCCCCCATTTACCTGACTCTGACCATTTTGATCATAGTTAGGTACAGAATTAAACGGCGCCTGGGAGTGAAATTGCAACTGAGTATTAATCCTTTCTGGTTCGCTAACCCCGGTATTCAAATCAGACTTTGGTTGAGTTGTGATTTCATCTTGACGAATCTGTTGGCAACGACGAGCATCTGTTATAGAAACATTAGCTGATGCTTCAGAATTTTGTGTACAAGCAAGCACTAGCAAAGATAAATCAGGCATAATTTCATTTCCCGTATCAAGACTGTGACTCCTGCTGTTGATAAAGACAGTAATAACGTCCTTTCATTGCCATAAGTTCTTTGTGAGTTCCGATTTCAGCTATCGCACCCCGATCCATAATGATGATGATGTCAGCATTTTTAACAGTATTAAGGCGATGGGTAATAAAAAAGACAGTTTTTTTGTGAAAAACTTCCCTGAGATTACGGCATACTTCTTGCTCAAACTGGTAATCTAAAGCACTTGTAGCTTCATCGAGAATTAATAATTGAGGATTTTGTAACACTGTACGCGCGATTGCGATGCGTTGTCGTTGTCCACCGGAAAGTGCAGAACCGCGTTCACCGACAACAGAGTTGTAACCGTTAGGTAGTGCCATAATAAAATCATGAGCAGCAGCAGCTTTGGCAGCAGCAATAATTTCTTCTGTAGAGGCTTCTGGGCAAATTAGGGCAATATTATCTTGAATTGTTCCCTCAAAGAGGAGGGTATCTTGTAGCACTACCCCAATTTGGCGCCGTAGAGAATTTAACTCTACTTTCCTGATGTCATAGCCATCTATTTGGATTTGCCCTGATAAAGGTTCGTAGAGCCTAGGTAATAATTTTGTTAACGTACTTTTACCAGAACCACTTTGTCCCACGATACCGACAAAGGCGCCAGCAGGAATATCTAGATTGATATTAAGCAGTTGTAAGGTATCGTCGGGGTTAAAACCAAAGGAAACATTGGTGTATTTCACTGCTCCTTGAATTTGCGGCAGTGGAATATTGTAGCGATCACTTCGTTGAACTTCAGGCGCCGAATTTAAGATGTCACTCAAACGTTCGATGGACAATGCCACTTCTTGGAAGTTTTGTGACAATTGCATCAAACGCAGTAAGGGACTGGTAACATAACCAGCAATGATACGAAAGGCAATCAGTTGTCCAATACTAAGTTGATTAGAGATGACTAAATGCGCTCCTACCCAAAGTAGTACAAAGCTAGAGAATTGATTTAAAAAGCTGCTGATAGAGTTGGCAGTGCTGGCAGTCAATACATTTTTAAAGCCGGCGCTGATATAACGGGTATAGCGGTCGCGCCATTGCCAGCGAGATTTTAACTCGATATTTTGTGCCTTAACGGTTTGAATGCCAGTAAGTACCTCTACAAGATAAGATTGGGTGTCGGCGTAGCGTTCGGCTTTTTTGCGTAATTGTCGTTGGACAAGGGGTACGACAAAACTTGTCAGAACTGCAAATAAGGGTACAGTAGCAAGAGCAACCAATGTCAGCACCCAGCTATAAAACAGCATGACCCCGATATAAATTACAGAAAATACGGCATCTAGCACTACTGTTAGGGCTGTACCTGTCAGAAATTGTCGAATATTTTCTAGTTCATTAATTCGTCCTGCTAATTCTCCGACACGACGACGCTCAAAATAATTTAAGGGCAGTCGCAAAAGATGCTCAATTACTTCCGTCCCTAAACGAATATCAATTCGGTTAGTAGTGTCAGCAAACAAATAGGTACGTAAACTCGTCAAAATGGCTTCAAATACGCCAATTACGAGTAAGAAAATCCCTAGGATATCCAAAGTATCCAAGCTTTTTTGGATTAAGACGGTATCGATGATGATTTGGGTGATAATCGGATTGGCTAGCCCAAATATTTGGACAAAAAAGGAAGCCACGAAAACTTCTACCAATGCCAAACGGTATTTAGAGATAGCAGGTAGAAACCAGCCCAGACTAAATTTTTCTGGACGCTCTTCTCCTCGTTCCACCATCAATACCTGTCCTACCTGTCCCCAAATTTGGGCAAACTGGCGATCTGAATATTCAGAAATTCCGGTTTCTGGAACTACAACTACAATCGAGCTATCTGTAATTTTATACAGCAGGGCTAAACTTTTCTCCCAATAAATTAGCGCTGGTGCATTTATACGGTTGATGACATGGGCTGGAACTTTGACTAATTGGGCTTGCAAACCCATCATTTCCACCACTGCTCCCGCTACTTGTAAGGAAATCTGTGAGTTAGATTTCAATTGATTTGTCAACACTTTGCGGATTAAATTGCGGCGAAAATCACCCCCCAAGATGCGATGCAACATTTGGAAACAGGCTAACGGAGCTTCAATTGTGCCCTTTCCCGATACAAATATAGTTTGGGCTGGTTTTTGACTGTCAACAGTTGGGAGGAGTGGATATTCTGGCGCCGGAGTAATTTCTACTATAGGCGCCGACGAGCAATTTTCATCTTTCAAATTCTTGGCAATACCGCAAGGAATACCCAGCAAACGAACGGGAGTTTCAATATTGTGAGCAGAATCTAACGATAAGCGACTGCCAACAGTGAGTAAATCGACACTGCCAGCACTAATTAACCACAAACGGCGCGCGTCCAACTGCTGAGAATTTAGCTGAGAATTTATTTGTCCGGCAGGTAAATTCACCACAATAGTCTGCTGCCAAAGAAAGCGTGTTAATTCTTTTAAATCCGTGGCGCCCGAAGCTTGACGTTGGAAATCCAAACTCAAAAGTTCAAACACTTCTGCAATATGGGGACGTGCTAGCAATTGAGCAAACTCTGGAAATTTGCCCATCATCTGCCAAAATTCAGCAGCTTCTAGAGCGAGCGCAATGACTTCACTTGAGGCAATAACAGTTTCACAACTAATACCACGAACTAAGCTTAACCAACCGAGGAACTCGCCTTTTTCGACTACAGTCAGACTGACTTGTGACTCTAGTTGTTGGTCATAGCCTAACACCCTCGCACTTCCTTGATAGATTACCATTACTTGTGCTGGCATTCTTTCCCTAACTAACATCCACTGCCCAGTGCGATATTGCAAAAGTTTACAGTTAAGGGCAACTTTTTCTAAACAAGCAGTTGGAAGTTTGGAAAACGGGGGAGTGTCGGCTAAGAATGCGATAATTTCGTTTTGCGTGATAACTGGCTTCATGCCACGAGATACTCCAAGCAACAGCTAGCAGATTTTAAGCGCGTTTGAATTTCTTGTTGTATCCAGGTTTCAAATAGCTCGTCTAGTAAATACTGCTGCATCGCTTCATCTAATTGTGCGGGTAGTAATTTTTCTAAGCGAATAATCACAAACCACTGGCTAATTAAGCGCGGTTCCCAAATTTGATTCGGTTGACTGACAGAAAGAATTTTCTGAATTGCTGGATGAGGTTGAGACAAGGGAACTGGACCCAAAACTCCTCCAGTAGTCGCTTCTGCACCTTGGGAATACTGCTGTGCCAAAGTAGCAAAAGATTGTTCTCCTTCTACAATCCGAAAATATAGCTCCTGGGCTAAACCTTCGTCTGGAGTGCGAATTAAAGAATACACAACCTGGTCTAGGTCTGCTTTACGTTGCAGAAAATAAGCCTCTAGTTTGTTGCCCCACATTGCTCGCTGAAATTTCTGAATCAGTACCGGACGTATTGCTAACTCCTGCATCATTGTCTCAGTCAAGTGATGAGAAAGCAACCATGCCTGTTGTTCCTCAATAGATGTGAGTTGATAGTCTTGAGAAAACTTAGTAATTGCTGCTTTCTTTTCTGTAGCGGTGCAAGAAAAACCTGCGAGCGCTTCGTCTATCACTTTGGCACGTAATACCTGGGGTAACAACTGGTAACGATGCAACAAAGACAGCAATTCTTCTGCCTGAAGCATTTCGTTACCCATTTGTAAGGTTGGTGTCTTCATAAGTCCTGACTAGCACGTTCGTCATTTTAGGGTTCGGGCATTTTAGCCCCTATTCTCTTAATAGTTCGAGTTTTTTTTACGGTATCCGGAATCTTTCTAATAAGTCTTTGTAAATTTTTTTGCTTAACGTTTTGTAGACGTAGCTAAAACTTTACATTATATACTGCAACAAAACACATTTTCAAAAAAAATTTGCTTCCTTTAACCGTAAAAATATTACATTTTATAGTCAAAAAATATACTAATAAATTAAGATTTTTTAATTGTACTATACAGATAGTATTTAGCAACAATCCTTATATATTCTATATAATTTGCGTTTAATAAGTATTTAGTTTGCAAATAAAATTTAAAAAATTATGTATAAATTATATTTTGACTACCTTGTGACGGTTTATTAACCTACACAAGGTAGGTGTTACTAAAGCTACTGTATCTTTTATCGTAAGGATAAGCCGCTGGTTCAAGCACGTACCTCTTGTACCTTTTAAGCTACAAGTTCTTGATTCAAATTCATGCATATGTAGGCTGATTATCAGGACATCCTCTCAATTATGTAGCGCAGAAGCGCCGATACCAGACTTTCCCATTCCAAGTACAGCATTTACAGTCAAGTTTCACGACCAAAAGCACGCCTTGTCCAGATTGGCTTTCTTGTACCAAAAGTTGCAGTGGAAGTGTGTTCCCTGCACTCGTTCATCTGAGTAAATATTTACGAGGACATATTTATGGCATCGGATAATGCAACCTTTGAACAACAAGTTCTGGAATTGACGAACCAAGAACGAGCTAAGTCTGGTTTACCGCCATTAGCAGCGAATGCAGAACTGAACTATGCTGCCGACAAATATGCAGAACTGATGTCTCAAAACCGCTACTTTAGTCATACTGGTCCCGATGGCTCTCAACCGTGGGATAGGGCTAAAGCTGTCGGGTTTGAAGCGCAAACGATGGGAGAGAACATCGCTGCTGGTCAAAAAACACCACAAGAGGTAGTGCAAGCATGGATGAACAGCCCCGGACACCGCACGAATATTCTTCGTCCTTCTTTTACACAACTCGGTGTGGGATTTGATAACAACTATTGGGTGCAAAACTTTGGCAGTGACGACCGTAACCCTGCAAGTAATATATCAGGCGCCACATCTAATTCGGAGTCTCAACCTGAACAACCTACACCACAACCAACACAATCTGCACCTACTGGTAACACCACTCCCACGAATTCAGGAGCTAATAATGGCGCCTTTGAACAACAAGTTCTAGAATTAACAAACCAAGAACGAGCTAAGTCTGGTTTACCACCATTGAAAGCGAATGCAGAACTGAACTACGCTGCCGACAAATACGCAGAACTGATGTCTCAAAACCGTTACTTTAGCCATACTGGTCCCGATGGCTCTCAACCGTGGGACAGAGCTAAAGCTGCTGGTTTTGAAGCGCAAACGATGGGAGAGAATATTGCTGCTGGTCAAAAAACACCACAACAGGTGGTGCAAGGATGGATGAACAGTCCCGGACACCGTGCTAATATTCTCAATCCTTCCTTTACACAACTTGGTGTAGGATTTGAAAACAACTATTGGGTGCAAAAGTTTGGTAGTGACGACCGCAATCCTGCAAGCAACATCCCACAACCTAGTGCTAACGCTGTGAAAGGAGTTGTTAAAGACACTACGGTAGCGATAGAGGATGATATTCTGACTGGTGGTAAAGGTAATGCTCAACCGCTTGACAGCTTTGGACAAGATAAATTATTTGCTAGTCCCGGACGCGCGAACGCCAATGAAAATACGCTCGACTTGCGTGACATTGTAACTGGCTCGTCTGGTCGCAGTTCCAATAAATTCTCTGATTATCTGCAACCAGACCAAGTTGGTGCTGATACAGTTTTGCGCCTAGACGCAGATGGTAAGAGAAATAAGAGCGGGTTCGAGAAACTTCTTGTCTTGGACAATGGTGATGCCTCTCGCTTAAGTGCCAACAACTGTATCATCTAATTCTGAAGTATCCACACCTCCCCCTGGTTCAATGTGAAGAAGTTCAAGCACAGTTTTTCCCAATAAACGGCTAAAGACCACAGATAAACTAAATCTGTGGTTTTTTTTAACTGTCTACTTGAAACTCTTAAGTTTGTAGACAACGACCACAACCCCAATGCTATACAGCTAGCAATACTCGCGCGCTTGATAGAGCTACGTCCTAGATATGATGACTTAGGACACTTATTTGATGAAAAAGGACTAAAGCTGAAGAGAAATTATGTACTGAGGCTTTATGGAAGATATACCAAGCTAGGCAACTACTCACCGAAGCGTTAGAACTAATAGCTGATTTATAAACGAATTAAGGGAAGGGCTAAAAATCCTTCCTTTTTTTTAGGCTTACATTAGCAGGTTGGCGCCAATAGTATGGTGGGCAGTGCCCACCCTACAACCTTCCAAAACTTATGACATAGAGTGTTAGTATTCTATGCCAATTATTCTGGGGTACTGGCGCCAATCTTAAATCTCTCTGTACAGACGCGTTCACGTAGTGTCCCGCAGGGAATAATCGCGTCTCTACGTGTCTTTGTGGTAAAAATATTTACCCTACAATTAATCTTTATTGATTATTTTATGTGTAAGTTTGATATATTTTTATCGAATTCAAACTGTGTACTGAGAGTATAATTACGAATCAACTCTAGTTATAATAGAGGTTTGAGTAATTTGTAAAGAGCAATTAAAATGACAAATTTAGAGAAATAATAGTAAATTTTATACTTGCACAAGGCAGGATAATAACTGGATAAGGGATATATTTTGTATTAAATGCACTAAGCGCGGCAATAAGTAAATGATTGATTTAAGCCTAACACCAGAACAGCAGTTGTTGAAGCAAACAGCGCATGACTTCGCTTTGAATGAGGTTCAGCCAATTGTTGAAAAGATTGATTCAAGCGATTCTCATGTCGAACCTTGGGATTTGTGTAAAAATTTCTTTTCTAAAGGAGTTGATTTAGGATTTACTCAGTTATTACTTCCTGCTGAGTACGGTGGTAAAGGTAAAAAGTGTGTAGACTTGGTATTGGTTTTAGAAGAACTCGGCGCCGTTGATGTGAGTGTTGCTAGCAGTTACTTTAATCTTACTGCTGCAATGGCGCTTTTTATCACTAGGGCTGGAACGAGCGAACAAAAAGAGCGTATATTATCCAAAGTCAGTAACTCTGAGCCTTTTTTGTTTAGTGCCGCAGAGAGTGAGCCAAATGTGGCAACGTCAGATATGTTTTGCCCTATGCCAGATGCCAAAATTGGTATGAAAACATTCGCGCAAAGGGAAGGCGATACATATATTCTCAAGGGTGAAAAGTCATTATTAGTTACAAACGGTGGTATTGCCGATGGATATTTTATCATTGCGCGTACAGACGAAGATAAACCAATGCGTGATAGTCTTTCGTTATTCTACGTCGAAGCTGATACACCCGGTTTGAAATTTGGTGAACGTACATCGCTTATTGGCTGGGAACCTTCGCATCATGCAGCTATTCATCTTGATAATGTGCGAGTTCACGAAAAAAACCGAATTGGACAAGAGGGACAAGCGGCAGAATTATTAATGTTGCTTCCAGAAGTAGCTATTGGACTTGCTGCTTCTTATGTAGGTTTAGCGCGCGCTGCATATGAGTACGCTGTTGATTATGCTAAGAAACGAGTAAGCTGGGGTCGTCCTATTATTGAACATCAAGCTGTTGCTTTGAAATTAGCTGATATGATGGTGAACACCCAAGCTGCAAGATTAATGGTATGGGATGCAGCTTGCTGTGCAGACACGAATCCTTTTCTTGCCGCAACAGTAAAGGCGCCTTCTTGTAAGACTTTTGCTGTAGATGTTGCAATTAAAAACGCGCAATTAGCACTTGAAATTCTTGGTGGGTATGGAACTACTACACAATCAAAAGCAGGTAAGTTTCTTAATGATGCAATGATTGGGTACTCGTGTGATTTTACACGCGAAATATTGCGTCTTGGTCTTGTTATGTCTATGTAGGTAGAAAGGGACGGGCAAGGATGCCCATCCCACAAGATTAATTACATATCTTCTAATTCCTTACCCTTGGTCTCTCTAATCAATAAAATCACAAAAAAGATAGAAATCGCAGAAGCTACAGTATACAACCCATACGCCGAACCCAAGCCAAAGTTCTTCAGCAGAGGAGGGAACGTAATAGATATAAGAAAATTAGCAAGCCACTGTACCGCAGCAGCTAAAGACAGCGCCGCAGCGCGAATTCTATTATTAAACATTTCTCCTAACATTACCCAAACAATTGGACCCCAGGAGAAACCAAAGAACACTACATATAAATTAGCTGCAATTAAAGCGATAATTCCCGCTGTACCCGAAAGACTTGGAGTACCAGTAGCAGCATCTACACTGGCGCCACCAAAAATGACAGTCAAAGTACCCAAAGTCACCGTCATTCCAATAGAACCAATCGCAAGTAAAGGTTTGCGACCAAATTTATCTACATATGCAATTGCAATCAAGGTAGTCAAAATATTTACAACACCAGTGATAACGGTAATCAGTAAAGAATCCTTTTCCGAGAATCCTACTGCCTGCCAAAGTACACTGCTGTAATAGAAAATCACATTAATACCGACAAACTGTTGCAAAATCGATAATCCCATACCAACCCAAACAATTGGCAGTAATCCACCACTGCGACTCAACAAGTCAGAAAATTTGGGTTTGCGTTCTGTCATCACAGTCTGGCGAATTTCATCAATCTTGGCTTCAACATCACCACCAAGTACTTTTTTCAGCACTACCCCTGCTTGCTCGTAACGTTGTTGAGCAATTAAATATCTTGGTGACTCTGGAATCTTTAACGCAGCTAGTCCATATAATACTGCTGGTGGAATTTCTGCCCAAAACATCCATCGCCATGCTGTCATCCCAAACCAAAATGGCGCCTCTGCCGAACCTGCTGTGGATGCAATAAAGTAATTACATAACAGTGCTATAAATATTCCTACGACTATCGCTAACTGTTGCAGCGAACCTAATCTTCCTCGCAAATGAGCAGGCGCCACTTCAGCAATATACGCTGGAGCTATCACACTCGCCATTCCAACAGCAACTCCACCTACAGAGCGCCAAAATATAAAATCCCAAATTCCAAAAGGTACTCCCGAACCAATTGCACTCAATGTAAACAAAATTGAAGCAGCCACCATCGTTTTGATACGACCTTGCCTGTCAGCGATTGGTCCAGCTATCCAGGCGCCAGCAGCCGAAGCTAACAACGCCGAAGATACTGCAAACCCCGTCATAAAGCTATCAATATTGAACGCTTTGCTTAAAGCTGAAACGGCGCCATTAATCACAGCAGTATCAAAACCAAATAAAAAACCACCTAGTGCTGCGGCGACTGCAATTAAAATTACATAACTTGTATTTTGTTGTTTCGTCAAAACTTGACTGTTAGATGCCATCTCTAATTCCCTAACTTTTTTTAATTATCTGATGCACAAATTGATTCCACAGGTAAACTTGCTCGCATAAGTCTATGCGAGTAACGTCAGTTGTATTAAGTTAATCTCCCCCCTACTAATTCAATTTTTATACTTGTGTGTTAATTAAGTTCTCTATTAATAGGCAGATAAATTTATAAATGTCAACTGTACCTTACCCCTTAACATAGACTATATGTAAAGTTTTGTAATGTTTTAACTGAAATTATTAAATAAATATTAAGTATATTGAGCTATGTATAAAAAACAATGTAATATCCCAAATCACATTTGTGTTCAATTTGCCTCTTGGTGCATCAAAAGAATCGAAAGAAAGCTGTTTATGAAAAGCATATCCCTATTAATTCTCTCCCTATTACTATCTAATTTCGCCAGTCCAGCATTAGCAGAAGTAAAGCGAGCTAAATTTAGTAACAGCGGTCAAAACCTAATTGTTGAAATATTAGACAATGACTTAATTCATTTTGAATTCTCGGCTAAGAAAGATAATGATAATAGTTTTGATATCAATACTCCCTTGTCTACCTCACCGATGATTTATCGGAAAAACTACCCAGGTCCATCGGTTTATTCGCAAAATAAAAATATTATCGAAACAAGTGACATTCAAGTTAACGTTAATCAGACCAGCTTATGTATTTCGCTCTTTGACAAAATAAAAAAAGCTGCATTAACTACCGTTTGCCCACAAGATTTACAACAAGATTGGAAAGGTTTAACTCTGGCGCCAGAAAAAATCGAGAACGTCTATGGTTTAGGACAACAATTTAAAAAATTAGGTACTGCTGATGGTGACTGGTTAAGTCATGGGGTACGAGAAGAACAACCCAAATGGCAAGAACAAGCGCATGGAAATGGTTTTATGCCATTTGGCTCTGCGGGGATGGTGGGAAATGTCCAGTTTCCAATTATGTATGGTTTGGGGAAAAATAATCTCAACTATGCTCTATTTCTCGATAACCCTTACAAACAGCGCTGGGATTTTACGAGCAACCCCTGGAAAGTCCAAATGTGGGGTGAGCAAATTCGTTTTTATATAATGACAGGTAAAGATTTACCCGACTTGCGGCAAGATTATCTAGAGCTAGTTGGTAAACCCCTCGTTCCACCAAAAAAAGCTTTTGGAATGTGGGTTTCAGAATTTGGTTACAAAAATTGGAACCAAGTCAAAACGCTTCGCGATGGTTTACGCACAGATAAGTTTCCTGTTGATGGATTTGTTTTGGACTTGCAATGGTTTGGAGGAATTATTAAAGATAGTCCTGATAGTCCTATGGGAGCATTAGATTGGGACGAAACCAGTAATGATGGTAATAAATTTGAGTTTCCTAACCCTGCAAAAGAAATATCTAATTTTCTACAAGATGGTATTGGTTTAGTTGCAATTGAAGAAGCTTACATCAGTAAGAACACTAATACTTTTGCACCAATGTCAGCCGCGAATCTATTTGCTTATAAAAGAACTAATAATCAATGTGATGCCAGCAACCAATCAGCAACTGTAATTATTAAAAACTGGTTTGGTGAAGCTGGAATGGTAGATTGGTCGGATAAAGCTGCTGGTGAATGGGTACATGACAATAGACGGTTTCCAAATTTAGTGCAAAAGGGAATTCTCGGTCATTGGACAGATTTAGGAGAACCGGAAAAGTACGATGGCAATGCTTGTTACGAGGGAGTGGAAGTTGCAGGTAAACGTTTTAATCAGCACGGGGATATCCACAACCTTTACAACTTGTTTTGGAACCAATCTATATATGATGGTTATTTCCGGCATCGCAACGAAATCAACCGTAGACCTTTTATTGTCACACGTTCCGGCGCCCCTGGTACTCAAAGATATGGCGCCGCGATGTGGTCGGGGGATATTGGTTCTAACTTAGAACTACTTGCGACTCATATCAATTCGCACATGCACATGTCTTTCTCAGGTATTGATTACTATGGGTCAGATATTGGTGGTTTTCGGCGTGAGGGTGTTCCTTATAATGAGAATCATTCAGGGAATTTACAGTATCAAGCGGAAATGTACACTACATGGTTTGCTCATGGTGCCTGGTTTGATGTACCCGTTCGTCCCCACACAGATAATAGTTTTCAAACGGCAAAGCGTTATGAAACATCACCCAATTTAGTTGGTTACAAACAAATCAATTTAGAAAATATTCGCCAGCGTTATGAATTAACCCCTTACTATTATTCTCTCGCTTACCGGGCACATTTATTCGCTGAACCCTTAATTGCTCCCCTTGTCTTCTACTTCCAAAATGACCCAGTAGTAAGAAACATGGGAAATCAGAAATTAATCGGTAAAGATATTATGGTGGGTGTCGTTGCCAAACATGGCGAATATGAACGCGACGTTTATTTACCTCAAGGCAAATGGATAAATTACCATACTAACCAATGGCTAAGTAGTTCAGGTAATTGGATAAAATCTTTTCCTACTTATATAGACGCTATTCTCCGCTTACCTACTTTTGTCCGCTCCGGCGCCATTATCCCATTAATGCACGTCGATGCTGAAACCAAAAACGTCTTTGGAGCAGGAAATTCAAAGAATGACCTAATTCTCAAAGTTTACCCAGACGAAAAAAACAGCCAATTTACAGTCTACGAAGATGACGGCTCGACCATCAGCTATACTGAAAACAAAGAACCAATATATCAAACCAGAACTACAGACATTAAAGCTGTAAAATCAGGAAACATCGCGACAGTCACTATAGAAAAAGCTAAAGGCGCCTACCAAGGAGCAATTCAACAGCGAAATAATATAGTACAATTAGTCGCTGAAAACGCCAAAGCTACTGCTGTAACTGTAAATGGTACAATATTACCTCAATTTAATAATAAAACTGAATTTGAAGGCGCCGAAGAAGGTTGGTACAATGCAGGAGATAACTTAATTATTGCCAAATCAGGAATTATAGGCGCCGAACAAGACAAAGAATTTAGATTTAATCTAACAAGCATCCCAAGCACAACATCTATCAACTTTGTATGTGATAACGCTTGGACAAAACCTGGAGAAAGCATATACGTAGTAGGAAATCAACCGCAGCTAGGAAACTGGGATACCAATAAAGCAAAACCATTATCACCAAACGTTTACCACGAATATATTTACAACCCACCACCAAACCATAACGGCCCAGGACCAAAAACACCAAAATGGACAGGTTTAATATCTGGGTTATCACCTAACACATCAATTCAATGGAAATGTGTGAAAAAACTCAGTGACGGCAAATGGCAATGGCAAACAGGAGACAACAATCAAACCCAAACTAAAAACATCACCTACTCAGGTTCCACAAAAGGAAAACTGTAGGTTGGGTGGAGGCTTTGCGGAACCCAACTTTGTAACTATGCTCATACCCGCCTATGGTTAAAACCCATAGGCTAATAGCACCCATTAAAATGGATTGAAAAAAATAGTAATATTAAAAACACGTTTATTTATAATTAAGGGTATATATTCTGGTTATCTGAAAAAGATGCAAGCCTACCAGAAAATCTTAGAGTAACGATTGAAGAAGCTGATAATGTTTATCTTAGCATTGCTAGCCTTTGGGAGAATAGCAATTAAGTTAAGTATCGGAAAACTTTCACTCAATAAGGATTACGAAACTATTGGTGTCGAAGTTGAATCTTCAGACATAACATTGCTGCCGATTTCATTCGCTGATACCGCGCAAGTTCGTAAACTTCCCCTACATCACCGTGACCCTTTTGATAGAATACTAGTTGCACAGGCAATGAACAATTATTTAGTTATCGTTAGTCAAGATATACAGCTTGATGCGTATTGTATTGAACGGTTGTGGACATAAAGGAATAGATTAATTAGTTCTTAGTTATAGTTAATGGTTAATTATTGAAAGTTAAGTGACTAACGTCACACTTTTTAACATTGAGTTGAATGCACGAAGCGCTTCCAATAATTGCGAGCGCTTCTTGTTATTTATCCAAGCTTGTCGATGAGCGTATTAACCCTTAATTACATTGGGCGCTAGCAAAGGTATTTTTAAGTAAAATTGTCTTAAAAGCTTATAAAATAACGTATCAGAATATCCACATGCAGTTGCGTTAAGTGTGGCGCCTATCTCACGCTCGTATTATTCTTGATTATTACGGTTACTTTGTTTCACTAGCTGAGTTGTACACCAGAAAACGTTCGAGGAGTTGGCTAGTGACGATATGATGCTTGTGTGTTAATGGTAAAGTAGGGAAAAACTTTGGTTAGCGCTGCTGCGTAAAGTTGTACAAAGTTGTAAACTTATGATGTGGGTCTTAGTATTGAGTTTCCTGCTCCCAGCTCAACCTGCGTTCAAAAACAATAGTA
Source organism: Calothrix sp. FI2-JRJ7 (assembly GCA_019359675.1). GTDB lineage: Bacteria > Cyanobacteriota > Cyanobacteriia > Cyanobacteriales > Nostocaceae > Dulcicalothrix. The sequence continues at coordinate 154,930 of JAHHGX010000064.1, read as the reverse complement.
TAGAAGGGTTTTCGTTCGTTGGACTCTGAGCAAATATTTTATAGAGGAGGAAGTCGCTTTCTAGTAAAACTCAACGAAGTAAAAATTGATCAAAATACTGGTTTCCTCAAACCAACTAATGGTATTTATGTTCATCTTGACCCAAATAAAGTTCGGCGGTTTGGATTAGCTCTATAAAATTATTTATTGCCTGATACGTTAAAAATGATACAACGAGGGTGAGACCCACAGCAATTATGAAATTGTTCCCAAAGAAGCAAAGAAAGCGCGCCCTTTGAGCAGTTTAACGAGAAACTAGGAAAAATCTATAATTTAAAGGAATTAGCTATGCAGTATCAGGTTTTTGTTCAAAGCCATCCAGAGAATAAATTTATAGCTTCTATAGTTGGCATACCTAATAGTACAGTTGAAGGTAGCACAAAGGAAGAAGCAATAGCCCTTGCCAAAGCTGCTTTAGAAGCCCAACTGGCATTAGGTGAGATAGTCACAATTGAGGTGGGTCAAGAGCGTTCGCAGCAAGAAACAGATCCTTGGCTTAAACATATGGGTATTTTTGCTTCAGACCCAACTTTGACGATTTTTTGGCAGAAGTTGCAGCTTATCGTCAGCAAGTTTCGGAGGATGAGGTTTTTGAATGACTTGCTACGTAATGGATACAGATCATCTTAGTCTTTACGAACGCTCTCACCCTAAAGTATGCGAGCGCGTTATTAGGACGCGACAACATTCTTCTGATACACTGTTTACAACGGTTGTAAGTCTTGAGGAATAGTATGCTGGACGTATAGCTCAAATTCGTAAAGCTACCACACCTCAAGCTCTGGTTGGGGCATATAATAAATTAAAGCAAATCTTCGTCCTGTTTTCAGATTTAGACATTTTGGAATATGACCTTAAAGCGGATGAATATTTTTGAGAATTTAGGAAAGCAGGGATTCGTATTGGCACGTTAGATTTGCGAATCGCTGCAATTACACTTGCTAACAATGGTATTTTATTAAGTAGAAATTTACAAGACTTTGAGAAAGTACCAGGGCTAACTATTCAAGATTGGTCAGTATAACTAAATTAATCTGTAGGCTTAGTATAAAAAACGCCAAGAATAAAAAAATTATGACATTGGTGGTTTCATCTCGGTACTCTTCAGTAAAAGCAATTTCATCTTGTTACTTCTGTGTTAAAGCCCAAACGCCATTCCAGTTTTCAGGAACTCCCTGTTTCAACAATATTTCTACTCGTTCTAAGTAAAGTAATGATCTTTTATCTGAGGGGTGAACGGCGAGTACTTTTTCAAAATATGTTTTTGCAAGAGCTAAATCACTGTTTTTATAGTATTCTAATGCAAGTTCAAACTCTGGTTGGATTTGGATTTTCAACGCTCGGATTGCTTCAAGTTCTGCATCGAGTACTTCATAAATTGCTATTGCTTCAGTACGTCCTTTAACAATTACTCTATCTAAAAACCGAATTTGATATTTTTCAGGTTGGCTTAGATGGTGTAGCGTTTGCTCGGAAATTAGCAGAGACACGCCATAAAATTTCGTTAGTCCTTCCAAACGCGCGGTCAGGTTAACATTATCAGAAAAGGCATCTCCTTGCATCCGGCTTTCTTCGCCTACCATACCTAGCATCATATGTCCAACGTGGATACCAATACCTACTTCTAGGGGCAAAAAACCTTTTGTTGTACGTTGCTGGTTATATTCCTGAACTCGTTTTTGCTTGGCAACTCCGGCTGCAAGTGCATCGTCTGCACCTTCAGGAAACACAGCCATCATACCATCACCGAGAAATTTAACGATAATACCGTAGTGACTGCGAATTTCTGGACTAACACGTTTGAGATAAGCATTGACAAAGTTAAAATTGTCTTGAGGTGACATGCCCTCAGAAATTGTCGTGAACGAGCGGATGTCACTAAACATTACTGCCATGACTTTGCTAACGTGGTCGCCTAAATGCACATCTGTTATTGTTTCTTTCCGCAAAAAGCGTAGATATTCGTGAGGTACAAAACGTCCGTAAGCTTTTAACAATGACTCTAACTGAATATTGGCAGTAGTTAATTCTTGTTCGCGCGCTTTAACGGTTTTGACCATATTGGTAAAGACTCGTGCCAGTTGTCCTAGTTCGTCGCTACGTTTTGCTACTTCCGCTAAAGCGTCTGGTTGAAAGGCATCGCGTTCGACATCACTGGCAGCAGATGTAACTCTGTCCACTTCTTGAATATATGCTGCTTGACGCATTATTTCAGCTTTGAAGAGAGCTTCTGCTTCTTGGCGTTTAAGAAAGTTAACATATGCTTTGGAATGATAGCGGATGCGTGCAACTAGTTCTCTAGAGTCAGGCAATTTTACTAGGTAGTCATTGGCGCCAAGTTCAAATGCTTTTGCTTTAATAAGTGGTTCTTCTTTACTAGATAGGACAATTAGAGGAATATTGCAGGTCGGTAAGTCTTGAGAACGTAAAAATTTAACTAGCAATAGCCCTTCCATCTGCGGCATTACCAAGTCTTGTAAAATTACAGTTGGCTGACATTCTTTTGCGAATTTGAAGGCTTGGGTTGGGTCGCTACAATAATGAAATACAATATCTTGTTCGGGAGCAAGCATTCGAGATATTGCTTCTGAGATAATTGATTGGTCGTCAATTAGTAAAACTATTATTTTTTCGTCTGTTGTTTGTTGGTCTGTTATAAATGTCATAAGATTTTTTATACATTGATATTGTACGGTGGCCAGTCCTTACCTGAAATCTTGCACCTCTAAGTAAAAACTATCAAACATAGCAATTGCAGTAACAGAAACAACATTTATTGTTTAGTCCTCTTAAGAGGACTTTTGCTATTAGCATAGTACTGGAAGGGATATGCGGGTAGGAACGTAGCCAACTATCTGTAATTACTTAGTATCATTAGTTATTTTTGATTTATATGTGCAAGATATAAGGACGTTGGCGCCTATATCCATCAGTATGCTAATCGCGTACTAATGGTATAACCAAAAAAAAGCCAGCGATTACATTAAAGCTGGCTTATTTACAAAAAATTAGGAAATTTATTAACTTCCTGAACTAAACCTAGCTAATAATTCCTCGCGCGATAGATTTGCCAATTGCAACAAAAGAACCGAGTATTCATTAGGTGGTAAATTAACAATACGCTGAACAATAGCCATCAACTCCGGGTCTAAACTACCAAACCTAGCTGTCAACAGGTTTTCGACAATAACACGTTGACCTTGTTGCACTCCTCGTTCAGTCGCTTCTGCTAAATGTTGTTCGTAAATAGGTGATAACTGCATAAGAAAACTTTTATCCTCCTTATTTTGGTCTTGTCTAACTTCAAGTATCGTCTTCAAATTACTTAATAAATCCAGTGCAACATTACGTAGCGGATTGTCAGCTGGAAGTGCTTGAAGTTCCGCAACTGCCTGTGTCTGAATTTTCCCTCTGCCTAATACCCTTAGCCATAGCGTTTCAGGTGTGCGTGGCAACTTGTGTATCGCGACAATTACCGTTTTCCAGTAATCATCGCAAAAATAAACACCATTTATCCACTCTTCATCTAGTTTAGCCCCAAATCCTTTAAGTAGAGATTTCGAGGCTGTAGGAGATAAAATCCACAAACGTGGCAGTTCTGCTTCGATAACTTTGGTTTTTTCGCGTTTCGCTTTACGCTCTATCTCAGCAAATATATCAAATAATTTGTTCGTACAACCGCGAATTTCACTTGGTGTAGCAGCATTGCGGAAAGGTTCAAATATGGCTGCTGTTGTTGCAAATCTTCCTAATAATCCAAGAATTCGCTTTTTTTGTTCATCAATAGCTCCTTGAGGGTCAAGAGTATAATACACATCTATCTCTTGTATCTCAGAAGCAACTTTACGGCTTGGGTCAACATTACCGATTGATGACAATAGCTCTTTCAGATAATCCTTGGCGAACTCATCATAAGGGAACCTAGTCATTTCAAGCTACTCCATCAATTGTAAACAAAGATACATAGCTTGAGCATTCAAACTCTTGAAAGTAGAGGCACATTGTAAATAAAGGCATAAAAAGATACAGCAATCAACAAAAAACAGCTAACTATCACGCGCAAGAATATCAATTCACAAATCAATTTTATCATTATTTGCCAAATTTTATTATCAGGAATATAAACAAAAAACGAATTTTAATAGTCGCTATTACATTGCAAAAGTTAAAAAATTTGGTGCGTAATATTTACAAATTTGTAGAATCAGTCATGAAAATATTGCCGTTGTTTGGCAATAGTAAATATTACTGAATGTATAACACCGTAAGCTAACGGCGTATTAATATTAATCATCACCCTGGTAAGACGTTGGCGCCTATATCCAGCAGTATGGAAATCGCACCCCTTAAACTACTAGCCTTGGAATTAAATGAAAAAGCGGGTTGACTCGTTAGTTCGCCTGCGCGATATTCAAGCTTTATCCCCAGTAATTAAAGAACAAGCTTTAGCCAACATCGAACAGCAACGTCAAACTTTGCTGCAACGACTTCAAGACAAACAAGCATTAGTATCTATGATGTATCTTAGATATCAGTAGCACACTTGGACAAGTAGTAAATCCCGGTACACGTCTTGGCACATTACAACCTCAAGTATCAGGAACGCAGATATCTAGTATCGTTTACTTTGATGTCAAAGACGGTAAGCGAATTAAACCAGGAATGCAGATGCAAATTACACCAGATACAGTCAAACGCGAGCGGTTTGGTGGAATTGTCGCCACCGTCAAATCAGTATCTGCTTACCCAGTAACATCAACAACAGTAGCTACCAAAGTTGGAAATGCCGAACTAGCAGAAACACTAACAAGTAAAACCGTTAAAGTAGAAGTTATTGCCTCTTTAGTAGCCGAGCCAACCAATACTACTGGTTACAAATGGTCATCCTCCAAAGGACCAAACATGAAACTAACACCAGGAACTACTACTGCTGTGCGAGTTAAAGTAGAAGAACAGGCGCCGATTACATTTTTACTACCATTTTTGCGAGAATGGAGCGGAATTCAGTAATTAATGACAATTAAAATTATTTACTTGCCTGATACGTTAAAAATGATACAAAGAGAGCGAGACCCGCAGCATTATAAAATTGTTCCGAAAGAAGCAAATTTGTTAACTTTTGAACAGTTTAACGATGAACTAGGAAAAATTTAAGCAATTAAGGAGGAATAGAGATAATGGCTGATTATCCAAAGTTAAGCTTTAAATATGGATGGGAAGATAGAGATGATGAAGAAACTCCAATGAAAGGGTATAGAAGTGATGGTATTCTTCAGAGTCCAGAGGGAGAAATGTATACCGTTTACTTCATTGATCCTATTCGCTTACAACAAGACTTGGAAGCAGAACAGGAAGCAGGGTCTGCTTTATTTGCTGAACCTGGATTAATTATTTTACCCGAAGTTACCCGTGAAGCAATGGAAAATGTGGTTAGACAATTGTGGGAGCAAGGTTACTTCGAGTCTCTTAAAACTTTAAAAATAGAGGCAGAAAAAACAAAACAAAAAACCAGAGAAGTTGCCTAAATAAAGCTAAGTACAAAACGAACCAACCATCCGTTACATTCGTGACATCCGTTGCAAGTTTTCTATTTGTAATTGAGTTTATAAGTTAACAACAGCACACCACTATTATAAGCTTTTGAATCAATTAACGATAAATTAACTGCCTTTATGCTTTTTCCAAAAAGCCTAATCCCGCTACCAAATATAACAGGATTAAGCTTGATTATTAATTCATCAATCAGTTCGTTTTCAAACAGAAAACCTGCAAACGTTCCACCTCCACACAAGTAAATATTGGTTCCCGGCGCCTTTTTTAATTCCTTAACAAATTCTAGTTCGTTTTTGTCTATGATTTCAACCTGCTCATGTGGCTCGGTGTCAAACCGTATCGTCTTGGAGAAAATATAATGCTTCATGTGGGAATAAACTGGTGAAGGTTGCCCAGGTTGAACACCGAACTGATAGCCAAACTCATACGTAGCTTTACCCATCAATACCGTATCGTATGCCAAGAGACTCTCCAAGTAATCATCCACATGTTCTCCTTCTCCTAAAAACCCTTCGGTTGAGCCATCCTCATGGGAAATATAATTATCAAGCGTAGTGGCAACATGATAAATAACCTTTCTCATCCCAATTTTCCTTTAATTAAACTAAATATCTATACTATTTAGAACTATTTATAAATTTATACTCGCAGCAATCAGTTACAGGCAGATAGCCAATTTTGCGATAAACATGATTTGAGACAGGATTTGCTAAATCAGTAAACAAAAAGCAGAATTGACAACCCATATCCAAAAACTTCTGGCTTAAATCAGCTACACAAGTTGTGGCGTAGGCTTTTTTACGATATTCTTTTGGTGTATACACAGGCCCAAGCCTTTTGCCGTTGGGTGTTGAGCCTGCACAGCAAACAAATGATACTGGTACTTCATCCTGCCAAAGATAAATTGTGTTTTGCTTCAGGTTATTATCTATATATTGTGCATTTGTCATTTGCTCACCAAATACTTCAATTTCAAACTCCTGATACCACTGGAGTAAAAGCGTGCGGTCTGCTTCCGTGGCATTACGTAAATAACCATTGGCTCTAACAATAGGTTGTACGACTTGCAGTTGATGAATCCGCATTTGCATACTTAATTGATAAGCTTGACCAGTGAGATTTTGCCACATGTTTGCAAAGGCAAGAACTTCGTTTGTTTGACCGCTAACTCCTGGTACTTGTAAATCCTGAGTGTACAAGTCTTTGGCAAATATTTCTATTGCTTCTAAATCCTGACAAGACAATACTAGCTTATAAGGATGTGTCATTATTGCTACCGCTACAACTTGTTCTGCGACTTCTACAGATGCCAGGTAGGGGTTTGGTTGGTATCTTTCAGGATTATGAACTAATGTATCACTGATACCTAAAAGTAAGCAATGTTGTGCTTCCTGGCTAATGAGGTAATCTTTTACTTGGTCATAAAATTGCTTTGCATTATGAAAACGATTTAATTTCATTTTTGCTCACCGTGATTATGTTGGGTTGTATTTATCGTAGGTTGGGTGAAGTGCAGCGTAACCCAACCTACATTTAGATTATATTAAATTTGTGAGGCAATAAGTTTGACATCGGCTTGTTTCCAAGTTGTTTCAAATTGCTGTTGTATTTCCTCTGCTTCTTTTGTTTTGCCCTGGATATTTAAACTTTGTGCAAGTCCAAACAACGACCAACCATTTTCAGGATAATGTTTTAAATCTTCGCGATACACTTTTTCTGCATCTGCTGGACGGTTCGCTGTTAGCAAAACGGCACCTAACAAATGTCTGACTGGGGAGTACCAAGTTGCTGGTTCGTCGTAATTTAGTTTGTCTTCTAATGCAACTCCTTGGTTCAAGTAGTCAATTGCTTTTGTATAGTCACCCTGTTTTGCAGCAATTTCACCTGTTAGTACCTGCGATGCAATTTGCATCAAATTAGCCGCAGAGTTGATATTCCAGATTGTTACTTTTTCTAAGGAAGGGTCAACTGCTATTTTTCTTAATTCTTCTAATTCGTGGGTTGCTTGTTCAAGTTGACCCAAAGCTGTAAATGCCATCCCACGCGCGTAATGCCAAACTCCTTGAGGATACTTCAAATCTGCTGCTGGAGTAGGTTGCTTTAGAATTTCATCCCATTTACCAAATTTAGTTAGGGTATAAAGTGGCATTACATAATAATGCTGTAATGTCTCATAACCAGACGCGCGCATTTGTTTTTCATCTGCCATCGCTGCTGTATTGCGGGCAGCTTCAATTGCTAGCTTACTTTGTCCCGACATTGTGGCACCTGCCAAGAGGAAGTGATGGTTGTGCGGCATATAAGCTAATGGGTAAAGACCAGAGGCTTTATGTTGGCTCATATATTCTTTATCAACAGCGATTGCTTTTTGGTTAGCAATTACAGCATCTTGATAACGTCCGACTCGAATGTAAATGTGCGAGGGCATATGTACTAAATGTCCGGCGCCTGTTACAAAATCACGAAGACGGTCAGCACTCTTAACTCCGCGTTCAGGATTAGGCGATGCTTCAACAGCATGAATATATAAGTGGTTTGCTCCGGGATGATCAGGATTGCTTTTTAGAACTGATTCTAAAGCAGTCAAAACTTCCACTGTCTCCCTTCTTGGTTTACCATCTGCTGCCCAGTAATTCCAAGGGGAAGTATCCATTACAGCTTCAGCAAATAAAGTTGCTGCATCTAAATCATTTGGATAACGCTTGTGCAAATCTCGCATTGCATTAGCATAAGCAATATCATATAGTTTTCGGTCTGCTATAACTTGTGCCGATGGATAACGCTTTGCTAACGCTTGAATGTAGCCTTTTTCTGATTCAGTGGCGTTTTTACTTAATTCAATCGCTTTTTGTAATGCTAGCCAAGCTTCTGGTACAGCGTCAGCTTCCATTACTGCGTTGATATTGGGACCTTTAACTATAGCTACTCCCCAGTAACACATCGCGCAATTGCTATCAAGTTCTGCTGCTTGACGAAAGGAGCGAGCAGCTTCATCATGGTTAAACCCGTAAGTGAGGATAAGCCCCTGGTCAAAATAACGTTGAGCAAGTTCTGATTTTGTAGAAATTGGATGATCATAGGCGCCGAGATTTTTTAATAAAGGCGCCATGTGTGGCTGTGCCTCAGCACTGCGAGCAGAATTATTTGCTACTGCTATAGGTGTTTTTATGAATAAACCGTAAAATAGAATAAAACTTATCAGCGCAGTCAAGATATATATAATTCTTCTTTTCATCGAATTACACTCCTAATCCATATAGCAGTCCGCGCATCATTCGTAAAATTCGCCCATTGTAGAGACCGAATATATTCGGTCTCTACATTGATACATTTTTTACAATTACTGCACGGACTGCTATAATTGCCTACTTTATAGTTCACGTTGATGGTGCGTACAGCACTTTGTTTTCTCATTTTATTTTCTATTTAGGGTTTGCTGTTACGCACTCTACATTTCTCTCCATTCCCCATTCCCTATTTACTAAATTCGCACTTCTAATATCAAGTTGAAGGGTGTTGCAGTCGCACGACGACAATGACTAAACCCTGCTTCAGACATCACTTGAGTAAGTCTTTCCTCTCCTGCTTGCGCTCCTAGTCCCAGTCCAACTTCTTGAGATAGGGAATTTGGTGTACATATTGCAGTGGAACTTGCGTAGTACATTCGACCGATTGGATTGAGATTATCCTCAAGTTTTTTTCCTGCAAAAGGTTCGATTAATAATACAGTTCCATCTTCGCTTAATACTTCTCTAGTATATTTTGCGGCGCCTACTGGGTCACCCATATCATGGAGACAATCCATAAAACAAACGAGGTCGTAATCGTTTCCTGGATAATCCTTAGCTGTGGCAACCTCGAAGTGAACTCTATCTGCAACACCCGCAGCTTCCGCGCGCAGACGTGCAGTAGCAATTGAATCAAAGTGGTAGTCAAAGCCAAAAAAAGTGGAATTAGGAAAAGCTTGCGCCATAATGATAGTAGAGGCGCCATGACCACAACCCAAATCAGCGACTTTTGCACCTGCTTTTAACTTTGCTTCTACCCCTTCAAGTGCAGGAATCCACGCATTGGTTAAATAAGTCTTGTAGCCATTTCTGAAAAATGCTTCACAACTGCAAAATAACCGAGGGTGATGCTCATGCCAACCGATACCTTTGCCTGTTTGGAAAGCATCAATAGTTTTGTCTTCATCTAACCACATTGAAGAAATCAAGTCAAAAGCAGAACTCATAAACACAGGGCTTTCAGAGTTAGCTAACACCATCGCATGTTCATCAGGTAACTCGTAAGCGCGTGTGGTTGGATGGTAAATAACATAACCACCTGCCGCTTGATTATTGAGCCATTCTTGTACGTAACGTTCCTTTGTATTTGTCTTTTGGGCTAGTTGCTTGGGTGTAATTGCTCCGGCGCCTGCCATTGCTTTGTAAAGACCGAGCTTATGTCCGATGTTGGTCATTACACCAGACATACCTGCCGCCATATCATTAACAACTTGATGCACAAATTCTTGTAAGCGTGCTTCGTTCATTTCACAGTACCTCTTAATCTATAGGGAGTCCAACTTGCTTAAACCAGGAAGCTTTATCCCACTCATATCAACTTACAGTTAATATTTTCAAAATTTATGCAGTAGTTCCTGCATAAGTCGTAGAATCCATTTTTGTTGTTGATGGGTTTTGAGAATTCACACTTTTTGAGAGCATCAACGGTAAAGGTAAACCTGTTGCCTCCAAAATCTCCTGTGATGGCGCCTCTCGTTCTCCACTTCTAAGATATTGTCCATTGTTTACAGGGGGGACGACCTTCATTTTATGGGGAATGCTGTAATAGCGGTGGGTTTGTTTGGTTTGTTCCCGCTCTTGGATGCTTTCATTCGCTATTTTCTTCCGCAGTTTAGTAATTGCATCAATTAGTGCTTCTGGTCTAGGTGGACATCCTGGTATATAAACATCAACAGGAATTAATTTATCTACTCCGCGTACTGCACTAGGTGAATCTACACTAAACATACCGCCTGTAATTGTACAGGCGCCCATTGCTATTACATACTTAGGTTCGGGCATTTGTTCGTAAAGTCGCACCAGGTTAGGTGCATACTTCATAGTTATAGTGCCTGCGGTAATAAGTAAATCTGCCTGTCTTGGAGTCGCACGTGGAATCATTCCATACCTTTCCATATCAAAGCGAGATGCATAAGCTGCCATAAATTCCATGAAACAGCAAGCTGTACCGAACATCATTGGATACAAACTAGACATTTTTGCCCAGTTGTAAAGGTCATCCAAGGTCGTGAGAATAATATTCTCAGAGAGTTGTTGCGTAATTTCAGGATATTTAACAGGGTTAATAATTGTGTCTGTCATGGCTAGAGTTCCCCATATTAATTTATGAACTAATTTTTGAGCTATTTATTGGACTGTTTATTGGGAATAATTGTGGTTTTTGGTCTACCACGCACTAAGAAAATATACTTTCCGGAAAGCTTTGTGTTCTACTATTGAGTATTTTCTGCAAGAAAAAATGCCTTTCAGCATTTGTTAACTACAGTATGTAATCAACTAGTTTCGGACGCTAGTAAAGATGAAGGCGTTAAGGTGCTAACTTAAGCTGTACTCTTAAGATAAAAAGTACGGCTTGTATTTCCAGCCTTAATCCAACGCCAGTAATACTAAGTGATTTTAAACACTTGTAATGCAGAGTATTACTTAGAAGAACCCGGCTCAATCTTTGCTCCAAGCTGAAGAATCCGTCCTAAATCGTCAGCATTTCGCTAGGTTTCCATTATCTTCCCGTCAACAATGCAAAAAATGAACATAGCAGTAAACGTCTGCTGCCGACCATGAGCCGGTATTCCAAAGAAACTTTCTGGAAAGCTTTGTGCTTTGCGTTCCTTTAAGAAATGACTCTGAGTTGCTAACTACAGTTTGCAATCAAGTATTTTCGGACGCTAGCAAAAATAAAGGCACCATTTGTACATCTACGATAAAGGTAATCTTTGAGATAGCCATAAGCCACTAAGCTAGAAAGCCTAACCGTTTACCATTATCACGAGCCAAACGGATAAGATTCTGACGGGTAATATGGCTGATGTGAAAGTAGTCGCAAAAATGAGTTATTACTTGAGCATGTATTGCAATCAATTTGCCACGCAGTTTATTAAACTTAACTTGACCTAGATAGTTACGAGTTAGAATTACCATTGGTGCAAACATTATCTTTAATTCTCCTTTTTAAGTTTTAAGTTTTGTAAAGGTTGTAATTTCAGTATCTCTTTGCAAAACCGTTTGCACCAGTAAAGATAAAGGCGTTAAGCGCTAAGTTAAGTTTTGTAACGAAAGACTTTTGGCAGTCAGTACCGAGCGCGGTTTGTAGAGGTAATATAGATAACTTTTCCTATATTATTTTGCTTAAGTTGTATAAAATGTGAAGAATTGCTTAACTTGGCTTAAAACGAGTAAAATTAGTTTCGACAAAGCGTTAGCCTTCTTAGCCTATGGAAGCCTCCAAACAAAGACGTAGGCGTGGTGTGATTCTTAGCCTCCAGGGATGGAAAAAACTGACTGAGGCGAAACATCAGGCTGAGATTTTGGAAAACGATGGCGCCAGGTTTACTTTAGAAGAACTAAGCGCGCACAGGTGAATGTATACATATACTAAGAGCACATCAAGATTGGATATGGGCAACTATCTTTAGTCTCGATGGTAAAATCCTTGCTAGTTGTAGTAGTGATGCACAAGGTTTTTCAGGCGCCGAATTAGATAAATTAGTCAAAGAAGTGATTTATTTGGCAGGGTGGGAAATAGTCCGAATGAAACACATTGGCGTGATGCTTTATATAAAATTAAACCTCAATATCGTACACCAAAAATGCAGGGTTTATTGCAAAAATATTATGTGCTTTTAGCTGAAGGAGGAGGGCAACAAGCATCTAACATAGAACAAGGATTTTTGGAAAGCCTAATCACCACAATGTAGAGACCATACATGTACGGTCTGCTCCAAAATCCTGTGGTGTCTCCAAAATTTCGTTTCCCCGATATATTGTGGGGGCGGGTTTAGTTGGATTATAATTTTTTTGTGGGATATGGGTTAACCCGCCCCTACGCACCCATCCCCGAATAACGCTTTAAACCCTGGCGCCATAATATTCTATTTAAACCCAAAAACAACAACGTCCACCCAATGGTCATAGAAAACCCTCTACCAATATCAGTAGGTAAACCGATTAAAAGACTTACAGGAAAATCTATTAAATAAGGGAAGGGAGTACACAAAACTGCCGCGCGTACTATTGGAGGAAAAACTTCTAAAGGAGCTATCATTCCAGATAAAAATAAATAAAACAAAAACCAAAAGCTTTCCACAGAACTAGCACGCTCTGTCCAAAACGCTAGCATTGCAAAAGTATATTGAATAATAAACCGTAACGCAAACGCTAGCAGTATAGACAGTGTAAATAATAAAAACTGTGACCAGCTAGGTATCCAAAAAGCCTGCGGATACAGTATAAAAAATAAAGCCACTAAAAAAATAGAGAAAGGCATACGAGCTGCGCGCTCAGAAACATGCGAAGTTACATGATGCCATACAGGGTCAATAGGTTGTAATAACCGAGGTGAAAGTTTACCTTCGACAACTTCACGCTCAAATTCCCAAACAACCCAAACAACCGTAAACTGTCGAACGATAAACACTGTAATAAAATAACGAGCAAAATCAGCAGGTGACAAACCAAATTGACCACCTTGTGCAGCTTGCGTCCATACTCCCATCAATATAATAGGTAGTGAACCCGCCAAAACCCACAATATTAACTCAGCACGGTATTCCACCATATAAGCGTAATACACCCAAAGGAAAGTTCTTACTTTTTTCCAAATCAAGTTCATAACTTATAAAACTAAAGTAACTCCTAACTCCTAACTTTATACGACTCCTGCTTGAAACACCCGACCTATAACTTCTTCCACAGGTGGCTCATTAACTGTTAAATCAACAACTTCTAAATCTGATAAAATGCGGGATATAGTGCGCGTTAGGTTTTCTTGTTCAACAATAAAACAAGCCGAACGTCCTTCTACTGTTTTTACATCGCCATAAAATTTGAGCTTTTCTTTGGATATTTGGTGTGCTAAGTCTACATGAACCTCACGGTATGGTGCAAACCGTTCGAGTAAGCCATCCAAACTACCATCATACATTAAGGCGCCTTGGTGAATCATAATAACTCGTTCGCACAAAGCAGTAATATCTGCCATGTAATGACTAGTTAATAATACAGTAGCTTGATAGCGTTGATTGTACTGACGTAAAAAGTCGCGCACTCCCACTTGTGCATTCACATCCAACCCTAACGTCGGTTCATCAAGAAATAATACTTGAGGACGATGTAATAATGCAGCAAGTAACTCAGCTTTCATTCGCTCACCCAGAGACAACTTCCGCACAGCTTGATTCAATTTACCTTCTAGTGAAAGCATTTCGGTTAATTCTCCCACCCGGAGCATAAACTCATGGTCAGAAATACCGTAAACAGCAGCATTAATTTTTAGCGAGTCCATAGCAGGTAAGTCCCACAATAACTGCTGCTTTTGCCCCATTACAAGTGTAACTTTTCGCAAAAACTCTTCTTGGCGCCGAAAAGGGACATATCCAGCAACTCTGACATTGCCGCTTGTTGGATGAACCAGTCCCGTAAGCATTTTCAGCGTCGTAGTTTTCCCTGCACCGTTAGGCCCCAAAAAACCGACAACTTCACCAGGGGTAATTTCAAACGAAACATCCCGAACAGCTTTAATTTGGCGGTAAGTGCGTCGGAAAAAGTGAGATAATGTGCCTCTAATACCTGGTTCTTTGACAGCGACGGGGTAAAATTTGCTCAAATTGTGAGCAAGGATCATAGACATATATATATTGATAAAGTGTGGTAATGCACTCTCTTCCGAAGTCGTGTATAGGAAATAGTAATATATTCTTGACGATTATTGGTAAAATTCACTGAAATTCTTTCAATTTACATATTCTCTCTCAACATTACTTCTACTTCTGGATAGAAGCGCACATTACACACAATATGCCTTTATTACAAGTTAATAATTTTTAACATATACATATTACCCAACGGCGCCTCATCTGTGGCGCCTGATTAAACGTGGTACCGAAAGCAAAAATGTTGGTACGGACACAATATTACTCATTATTAATAGTTTAATAATATCACTCTAATTAAATATTGAACTAACTAAAACTCATCACCGTACCATAAAAACAAGCATTTCGTACCAAAAGATAGCTTGATTTCGTACCAAAAACAGTATAATAAACGGTACGGTCAACACAGCATTTTTAATTTCAACCAGCCTTGGTACATCAACTCCGTACCGTGGTACATTAGCAAAAAACAACGAAAAAACGTACTTTTTTGCCTGACCATGCCAAAAATGCTACCATAATTTGACAAATTTTCTCTGTTTATTGGTACTATTTTTGTAGCTCGTACCCTAAAAATTGGTACAAAAATGTCTAAAAAATGGTACGAACTCGTTTTTTCGTACCATTTTCGTACCATTGACCGTACCATTGTAAGTATGAAGCTGTACCAATGATTTTTGAATTGTCAGTTTCCAAATTTATCTAACATAATCTTGAATTAAAGATTGCTACAAAGCGTAAACACTTCCCATTTTTTTATATAATATAAGTTATAAATCTCAACACAAACTTACAAAATATGCCTTTTAGCAGTTACAGAACTATTGGTGAAGTAGTCAAAGAATACCAGGTTACTTATACAGAAGCAAATTTTGTTATTGAAACATCGTTTAACATTCCAGATTATTTCCGCGACGACTTGGAGTTGATGATGAATGAAGCTGTTGTCGATAACTCGGAATTTGCAATTTGTGAAAATTTTATTTACCCAGTTTTAAAAGAAATTTGGAAAGTTTATCGCAGTAATTTTCTACTATGGAGCCACCAATTACTGAATTGCGATGCAAAACTAACAGGATACCCCGAATATATTCTTGCAACGAGGTCACCTTTAGGTAAAGTTGTTTTCGACAAACCTTATTTTATCTTAGTTGAAGCCAAGCAAGATGACTTTGAAGGAGGTTGGGCACAATGTCTTGCTGAGATGATTGCTGCTCAAAGATTAAATGGCGAATTAAAGATAACTATTTTTGGTATTGTTTCTAATGGTGACCGCTGGCAATTTGGCAAATTAGAAGAAAATCTTTTTACCCGCAATAAAAAGTATTATACTATTCAAAAGCTAGATGAACTATTTGCGGCTGTTAATTATACTTTTCAACAAAGTGAAGTACAATTACAAAATTTAGTCGCAGTGTAAGAAACCCGGTTTCTTTGGCTATCTTAAACAAGCACTAATACCACTTTTACCTTGTACAGAAGACTGCATACCCAAAACCACTGCTTTCACACGTTGTTGCGGTGTTCCGTGGTGCTGTGGGTTGTGCCAATTATAATCACCAATGCGGTATGCAAATGAAGCTATTTCTTGAATGTCTCTATTATCAAACTCAATATTTGGAATTAATCCAATATAAACACCTGCCAAACAATCTGCTTGTAATTCTGAAATAGGTGTAATACGAGGTTGAAACCCATACGCGGTTTGCATTGCATGAGCATATTCGTGTGCCACGATATAAGCTAAAGCAGCATCTCCATGTTGATAAGCCATACGTATGTGCTGCCTGGTTATATACACAGTGTGATTACGAACACAATAATGACTACCGTAAATTCTACCGCAACCTCCCCTGGCGCCGTTCGGAACATCCCAAATTAATTTTGGTGTAGCTTGATAACCGTGAATTTGCTGGATACCAGAATATATACCTTGAACAACCGTCCCAGGTTTCCATTCTGCTTTCGCTGGTAACGAAACCAAGAAGTAGCCAATGCCAACAATAATATTTGTAAGTACTTTATTTATTTTCATACAAAGTTAAATCTAGACGACTATTTATAAAGCCAATTTGTACTATAAAACCTAAAGTTAGATTCTTTGAGTGGGTTCAGCTTATTTTTATGTTTGAAGAATCGATCTAAACATCACAACAATGTAACAGGCGCCTGTAGGTGGTTTAATAATAGACGAAGCTCACTGCGTTTCTGGGTGGGGACATCCTAGCTTGAAGTTTCAAACAGATACGGCGAACATTTTACTAGAAGAAGCTGAAGTTGATCATATTAGCAGACAAATTAATAAGATTTTAGAAGAGTTTGACAAACGCAATATTATTGAAGTTTTAAATAGAACTATTCAAAGTGGCGCCGTTGCTGGACTATTTGCGCGTGTAACTAATGTATTAGAGCGCTCCCCCACTAACTTATCAGCACTTTACCTAGCTGGAGCTTTAGCTCGACAACGCCCAGGTCGAGAAAAAATCGCTTTTGATTATTTAAAATTTGGATTTAATGAAGGAATAAAACAAGGTTCATCTAACGATAATATGAATGATGTTTTATGAAGAAGCTGCCTTAATATATCCAGAACCAGCTTTAGAATGGCTAATTCAACCTGGTGGACGCTGGGATAACGAAGAAGGATTCAGCTTTTTACTCCAAAAAGCAAAAATTAAATTTGGTATAGACTCCGTACAGTACCGTATATTAATGGTATTATGGCAACGAGCGAAAGTTGAATGAAATTAATGACCAAGTTGCCCTATTAAAGCCAAAACTGAGCAATATCAGGAAAAAATTTGCATAACATAGTTTAATTTTGCTAGAGGATAAGGACATGACAGATTTCTTAAAAAGTTTAGAGCAAGAGTTAGCTAGCTATCGCATGAAATTTAAAGAATCATCGGAGGCTTTGAACGATTTAGCTAAAATTAAAACTGATTTTGAAGGACTATCACAAAAGTATAAAGAAATACAAGCGGAGCATAAAAAACTGAGTGAATTTGTTGAACAATCACGCGCGACTGCAATAGAATTACAAGACCAATCAAAAGATGCAATCAAACAAGTAAATTTGGCGAATGAGCATATTCACGAAGAATTTACAAATTTACAACATGAAATTGTTGAAAACTTTACTCAATTCCAGAAAGAATTAAACCAACAGTTTAAGAAGTCTGAGTATGAATTACGTCAAGTGTCAATAGACATAAAAAACGAATCGGAAACCGCAGTTAAACAAGTAACCCACAGTAACGAAGCTGTTCAACAAGAATTTATAGCTTTAAAGCATGAAATACTAGAGAACTTTACTCAATTCCAAACAGAATTGAATCAGCATGTTGAAAATTTAAGTAACCAATCGCATCAAAATATAATAAATATTGAAAACGATGTTAAAACTGAATCAAAACGCTATCAAGAAGAACTTGAAGCCAAACTTGAGCAGCGTTTAGAAGATGTGACTAATAGCCAGAAACAACTACAGCAATCTTTAAACCGTCTCGAATCAGAACTTAATAATACAAAAACTTCAATCAATGAAGTAAAACAAAATACAGTACAGCAACTAGAACACCTTCCAAACCGTCTTGCCACAATAGATGAGTATCAAGCACAAACAAATCAAAAGTTACTTTTTATTGGTGTCGGAAGTTTACTCGCAATTTTATTAGCTTTTGTATCCTTGTTTATGCCACAAAGGAATAATACAACATCTCCACAATCTCAATCTTTGCAACGGATAGAACGGATGTAACGGATAACTTATTATTACAAACTTGCATACTAAAGGAGCTTTTTAGATCATACAGCCATCTTCATTCATCGGTTCTGGCGTTCGGATGAGTCAGTTTGGAGATGCTTATATTTTTAAATTTACAGAGAATTTGCAAGCACGTTTAGAAGTGCTTCTAAATAAAAATAAACTCGATGCCCTAACTCAAGAAGAAAGAGCTGAATTTGATGGTATTTCCGAACTATCGCGTATTTTAACCTTGATTAATGCTCAACTAGCAGCACAAGCAAATTGGTGCCCTCTTGTGAGATAGACATCTTGTGGGATGGGCTTAAGATTGCCCGTCCCATACTTATTTCCTATTACCAGCGCGTAATGTACTGAAAACAAGCCATAAACCTAATAAACTAGCAACAGCGAATAAAATATTATTCAGTAGTGATAGTTGTACGGTTTGTGCTTTTGTGGAAATAATTGCGGCGCCCATTATTAGTGAACCTACAAGGATACTTAATGAGAGTCGATTGGCTGAATCGTCCATTGTGCGACGTAAGCCGTCTAATCCACGTAGAGAGATATTCCACTGTAAGGTTTCTGATGTTACTCGGTCTAATAGTGATTCTATTTGACGCGGTGATTGGAGAGAGAGACTTTTTAGGTCAAGCGCTGTACGTAACAACGAACGGAATGGACTGTCCCCTAGTAATTGGCGCCGGAATAAGTCTGTAAGTAACGGTTTGATTTCATCGAAAAAGTTGAGTTCTGGATTAAAGCCACGTGCGACACCTTCTAAGTTCGCGAGGGTTTTGGCGTATAAACCCATGTTCGTTGGTAAGCGAATTTTATTATTGCGTGCGACCTGGAGAATTTCGTAAATAATTTGTGAGAAGTTGATTTGGGCGACGTTTAGATTATGATACTTCCGCAACATCCGGTCATAGTCGCTTTCTAGTCGCGACAAAATTACTGGCTGAGTTGAGTCTGCTAGTTGTAATGTTAACTGCGCGCATCTTTGTGCATCTAAGTCAACTGTCGCAAGTAACATTTCTGTGAGAATTTGTTGAGTGCGGGGATCAAGGCGCCCAACCATACCACAATCTAAAATGGCAACGCGACCATCTCGCAAATAAAACAAATTTCCAGGGTGGGGATCAGCGTGGAAAAAGCCATCTATATATAGCTGTTGGAAAAATGCCCGGAATAATAAAGTTGTTATTTCTTTACGTTCAACAATAGGGTCTTTGCCGTTGTTATACTCAGTGCCAATTTTTGCACTGAGTATAGGAACTCCATCGAGCCATTCCATCACCATTAACTTGGGTGATGTCACATCCCAGTGAATCTCGGCAATTACAAGTTTTGTAGGGTCGAACCACTTACTTTTTGACAAATTGCGACGTAGTTCGTCGGTAAAGCTAGCTTCGCGAGTAAAATCAAGTTCTGCTTCTAGAGCTTTACAAAATTCTTCTGCTATGGATTTGATTTCGTAGTTTTGTCCAAATTCTGTGCGTGCAACTAAATCGGCAATACCCTGTATTAAAGCGATATCTTGAGCGATAGTAATATCAATACCTGGGCGTTGAACTTTCATTGCCACTTCGCGACCATCAAGAAGAGTCGCACGGTGCGTTTGAGCAATTGAACCCGCAGCAACTGGAACGGGGTTTATATATTTAAATGTCTCTTCAAGAGGACGTTTTAATTGCTTACGGATAAGTATTTCAATTTCTGACCAGGCGACTGGTGGAACTTCGTCTTGTAGGGTTGAGAGTTCTTCAATGTAGGAAGCACCCAAAATGTCAGGACGAGTTGACATTAGTTGACCGAGTTTTACGTAAACGGGTCCTAGATCTACAAGAATTTTTTTTAATACGGCAGGTGTCGGAAGTTGTGGGTCTTCTGGTTTGCCTCCAGTAAGCAGGCGCCGCATGTAATCCCAACCATTACGGAGGAGAACTTCGACTATTTCGCGTTGACGAGGAACGGTTTGCGTAATAAACATAAATAGAAGAGTTAGGAGTTAGGAGGCGCGGAGGTAGGGTGCGTGACGCTATAACAATCGTAAACTAAAACAAATGAACTAGTAAGTCACGCACCTTACGAGTTAAGAGTTAGGAGTTAGGTTTTTACTTCTTAATCCGAACTTTCACTCTTGAGATAGTTAAGTTATACTAAAAAAAGGTACATTCTACCTCTGTCAAGAGTTTCATTCATTACACCCACGTTAATTAATTAATTAACTCATAACTCATAACTCATAACTCCTAACTATCTAAAGTAACTCTTTAAATTTGGAATCGCTTTTCAATGTTTTGAGGACTTCTTTGATTTCTTGAGTACGGTCTTTTTTGACAATAAGGGTAGCATTTCCATCACGTACTATAACTACATCCTCAAGTCCGATTGTAACAATTACATCATCCGGATTCGATGCATAAACAATGGCGCCTTTTGTATCTAATCCTACATGAGTAGCCAGTTCAACATTCTTATTATCTTCTTTTTTAAGAAGCCGTTCGATAGCATTCCAGTCACCAAGGTCATCCCAACCAAATTCTACTGGTAATACATATGCTAGACCTGTCTTTTCCATCAAAGCGTAGTCTATACTCTTTTTAGGCAGTTTGGGGTAGACATCTGTCCCATTTTTTTCTAACGGTTCGATAATTTCGGGAGCATACGCACGTAGTTCTTTAAGGACAACACCAGCCCTAAAAATAAACATGCCACTGTTCCAACTAAAACGACCCGTAGATAAAAATGTTTCAGCAGTTTCACGATTAGGCTTTTCAGTAAAGCGGTTAACATGATAAGCTGGCAAGTCATCAAAGATACCACTTTTTTCGCCTTGTTCAATGTATCCATAACCAGTTGAGGGGAACGTAGGTTTGATCCCCAACGTCACAATCGCATCTGTGGTTGCTGCTAGTTGGGAAGCTGCACTTATAGTGTCTACAAACACTGATTGGTCAGCAATCCAGTGGTCTGCTGGAAAAAAGCCAATTATCGCGTCCTCCCCGTAGCGACGAGCTATTTCTAAACTAGTCCATGCAACTGCCGCTGCTGTGTCTCTTCCCTCTGGTTCAACAAGTAAATTATCGGATGGCAGTTCTGTTAACTGGTCGCGAACACCCTGCGCGATCAAACTAGAAGTAATAACCCACAAGTTTTCCCAACCAGAAGCTAAACTAAGCAGTCGGTCGGCAGTAGCTTGTAAAAGACTTCGGTCAGTACCATCGAGACACAAAAATTGCTTTGGTCGGTTGAGGCGACTCAGGGGCCAAAAACGCTCACCTTTACCACCAGCAAGGATTACAGGAAAAAATGCGTACTTCATAATTATTCAGAAAACCTAAATTTAAAACATTACAAGTGTGTACTGGAAGCCCGGACACTGGCAAGTTTGAAAGCTTGCATTAACATAGCCTTAAGGGAGTGGCCACAGAAGCAAGCTGGGGTTTTTCCCATCTTGAGTAAATGGCGTTGGTTGAGTGGGGAGATATTTGTGGTTAAACAAGTAGAACGTAAAGAAAATCAAGATACAGATTGGTCAGAGAATCAAGAGGCACCATCATACTCAGAAGAATCCCTTAACTATGGGACTGTAAATTATTCAGATAATAGTACCGCAAATCCGGATAGGACGCACGGTTCAATTCCTAGTCAGCTTTATCAACGGCTCGGTCTCTCGATGCCACGCTGGTTATTCTGGATACTTTCTATTGCTGTAGGGATGACCTTATCTGGGTTAATGGTGTCAGCACTTGCGCTATGGACTCCATTGTGGAGCAGTGTTGGCCGTGCTGATGATGAGTTACAACTGTCTGGTAAAGAAGGGGAAAAAACGCAGTTACCAGCAGATTTGTGGAGCAATATTTCACAATATAAACTCATTCGTCCAATGAATATCCTGGTAATGGGAATTGAGCCAGTACCGGGTACCGTCGATGGTTCACCAGAAAGCTTTGCGGGTAAAAGCGACACAATGCTGCTAATTCGCTTAAACACCGAAGATAAAAGTATGCGTGTATTATCAATACCCAGAGATACAATGATTTCAATTCCTGAAAAGGGTTTGAACAAAGTATCGCAAGCAAACGCTCAAGGTGGTCCTGTACTATCCAACCGGGTAATTAGCCGAACTCTAAATAATGCTCCTATAGACCGTTATATTCGGATTTCCACGAGCGGTTTGCGTCAGCTAGTAGATCAACTAGGGGGAGTCGAAGTATTTGTTCCCCAAGCTATGAACTACAAAGATACTTCCACCCGCTTCTCAATTAACTTGGTTAAAGGTTGGCAAAACCTTAATGGTGAACAAGCTGAACAGTTCGCACGCTTCCGTGAAACCAATAGTGGAGATTTACCGCGTGTTCAACGTCAGCAAGCGCTATTAATGGCAATGCGCGAAAAACTATCGAGTCCGACAGTTGTAACTCGCTTACCGCAACTTATCCGCGTTATGCGAAAATACTTCGACACCAACTTAAAGGTGGAAGAAATGATGGCACTCGTCAACTTCTCTTCTAACTTAGAGCGCGATAATTTTCAAATGACGATTTTGCCCGGTATTTTTAGCCGTCTCAGTGCTGACCCTAACAGCTACTGGATTGACTTAACCGGACAAGTTAAGCTGTTGAACGATTATGCAGGTGTTGGGATTGCAGGAATGCGTCCCTTAGTAAAACCTTTACCGAACCTCAAAGTTGCTATTCAAAATGCTTCCAATAAGCCAGGTATAACCGATAAAGTTATTAATTCTCTTAAACAAAAAGGTTTTGCTAAAGCTTACGCATCCACAGACTGGTCTGACACCCAGCGCGAAACACAAATAATTGTCCAAAAAGGTGACCGCGAGCTTGGCGAACAAGTTCAAAAAGCCCTCGGTCTGGGACATGTGGAAGTAGCTGCTACAGGTGACCTTGAATCTGATATTACAATTCGCGTCGGTAAGGATTGGAAATAGAAAATAGTTTCAAAATTTTGTAGAGACATTACATGTAACGTCTCTACCATAAATAAAAAATATCTCCCTCCGAAGAAAAATTGGAGGGATTTTTTTGACTATAAATTTCTGATTTAACCAAATACTTTATCTTCAAAAATCTTGATAATTATTCAGATATTATCCAAATTAAAGATAATGGTATTGGAATGTCAGATGAAGTTAAAGGCAAGGTTTTTGACCATTTATTTACCACTAAAGGTGTTGGGAAAGGGACAGGGTTAGGTTTGGCTATCGCGCGTCAAATTATTGTTGAGAAACATCATGGTAGTATCGATATAAATTCAACTGAAAAGGAAGGAACTGAGTTTGTGATTACTATCCCCGTTAGAAACCGGGTTTTTTTTGATATCTTATAATGAACATGGTGATTTTTCTTAGAAACCTGGTTTCTTAATTTTAATTTATGAAAAAAATATTGCGTAGTGTTGTCACTTTAATAACTATACTTACTTTAGCATGTTTACTAGTAATGTTTAATGCCAAGCCAGGATATGCTCAAATTAATACAATCAACTATAACAACGCCAGTTTAGAGAATCGTGATTTCTCTAATACTGATTTAGTAGGTGTAAACTTTGTTGCAGCAGAAATGCGTGGCACCAATTTCAAAGGCGCCAACTTAACCAATGCCATGTTTACCAAAGGCGTAATGCTCAAAGCCAACTTAGAAGGTGCTAACCTCACAGGCGCCTTAGTAGACCGCGTTACCCTTGATAATGCCAATCTTAGAAACGCCATATTCACTGATGCAACACTAACTCGCAGTCGCTTATTCGATGCCGATATTACAGGCGCCGACTTTAGCAATGCTCTTATCGACCGCTACCAAGTTAGCCTGATGTGTGAACGCGCGGACGGTGTTAACCCAGTGACTGGTGTAGCAACAAGAGATAGTTTAGGTTGTAGATAATTGATTAAAATTTGCCTGACAGAATAGTCACTTTCATGTTAAATGTTCAACAGATAAGCGCCCTCACCTGAAGATTCGGGTATTATTTGTGTCACAAGAACAAAAAAAAGTAACTCGCTCCCTGGCTGGTATCGCTGGTATTGTAGCTGCTGCTACCATTATTAGCAAAGTTGTAGGTTTAGTGCGCCAAGTCGCTATTGGCGCCGCGTTTGGTACAGACGCAATTGCTGAAGCCTATAACTTCGCTTATATCGTCCCCGGATTTCTACTGATATTACTGGGGGGTATCAATGGTCCATTTTACAGCGCAATTGTCAGTGTTTTAGCGAAGCGGAAAAAAGAAGACGCTGCACCCTTGGTGGAAACAATGACGACGCTTGTAGGTGTCGTGCTTTTAGCAGTCACAATTTTGCTGGTAGTTTTTGCTGGAAACCTGATTGATTTAACAACACCTGGTTTAGACCAACGTCCTGATGGAGAATTAATTAAAGCAATTGCCACCCGACAACTTCAAATTATGGCGCCGATGGCAGTGCTAGCGGGATTAATTGGTATTGGTTTTGGTACTCTTAACGTTGCAAATCAATATTGGTTGCCTTCGATTAGTCCTTTATTATCGAGTATTACGGTCGTCATTGCCGTTGCATTTCTAGGATTGCAGTTAGGAAAAAATATTTACGCCGCAGAAAATGTTATATACAGTGGGGCAATTTTAGCGGTTGGTACAACTGCGGGCGCCATATTACAATGGGCAGTTCAACTTGTCGCACAAGCGCGCATTGGCATGGGTGGTTTGCGACTGCGATTTGACTTTAATCAACCAGGTGTGAAGGAGATAATGAAAATTATGCTTCCGGCAACCTTTTCTTCTGGAATGCTTTATATTAATTGGCAGATTAATTCTATATTTGCTTCTTATATTCCTGGCGCCGCTTCTGGATTGAACTACGCCAATTTACTTGTCCAAACACCTCTAGGAGTAATTTCTAATATTGTATTAGTTCCGTTACTACCTATCTTTTCTCGTCTGACTGACCCACAAGACTGGGGTGAATTAAAGCAGCGCATCCGTCAAGGACTAATTCTTTCGGCATTTACAATGTTGCCTTTGGGCGCCCTAATGATTGCTTTGTCACAACCAATAGTAAATTTAGTATATAAACGAGGAGCATTCGACCAAAAAGCTTCTGATTTAGTTGCTTCACTGCTGGTTGCTTATGGTGTCGGGATGTTCGTTTACCTTGGACGAGATGTTTTAGTACGAGTGTTTTATGCTTTGGGTGATGGAAATACACCGTTTCGCATTAGCTTATTTAATATTGTCCTAAATGTTGTCCTTGATTTGATTTTCATTAAATCATTTGGCGCCCCTGGTTTAGTACTAGCAACCGTAGGAGTAAACTTAAGTTCTACCTTAATGCTTTTGTACTTACTCGACCGCAAAATTGGTGGTTTACCGTGGATCGAGTGGAGTTTGCCTATTTTAGGATTAACTGCTGCGAGTGTTGCAGGTGGAATTTCTAGCTTTGCCACATTACAGCTTGTGGAACGGTTTTTAGTTGGCAACGAAAATCTACTGCTTTTACTAATTAAACTTTCTGTTGCAGGACTTGTAGGGTTAATAGTGTTTGGCGCCATTACTGCTGTGATGCGAATACACGAAATCAACAGCTTTGTTGTAAAAATGCGACAACGAATATTAAAAAGGTAGCCAAGATTATGTTCCCGTAGGATAGGCTTGAGCCTGTCCTACATTATTATTAATCTTGCAAAAAATCATTTACCTCAGGCACAATCCATTTTTTCTCTGCCGGACTTAAAAGCCAGCCAAAGCTGTATTTTTGCCGTTTAACTCGAAAAGTACAAACAGTATTGAATTCTCCATCAAATATTAAAATCTAAATAAATTCTGATTGATGTAATAATGTTAAGTAGTTAGCTACGGTTTTGCTTTCCCCCTTTTTGCTTGAAAAGTTTTATTAAATTGCTGTTATAACCCCTTAGAGCTAGGTCTAGTGGAGTCTCTCCATCATTTGTTTTTGCGTTGACATCTGCTCCATTTTCAATTAAAAATTTTGGAATTTCAATTTTATTATCAAAATTAAGACCGAAAATAACTGAATGTAGAGGTGTCCAACCATCTGAGTTTTTAGATGTTGGATGTTAAGCCTACACGGAAGGTGAAACCGGGACTGTAGATACGATTTACTCGTTCGTATTGTTCTCCTAGTAAATTTTCTAGGTAAAATGTTAAGCCTAGGTTTGGAGTGACTGGTATACGAGTACTAAGGTCTAGGTTGAAGTAAGAAGGTACAAAGTCTGTGTTTTTGTCTCCTGGCGCCGTGAATAATGCTCGACGGGCGCCGCTGTTATAAGTAGCATATAAGTTAGCTTGCCAGCCATTTTTTTCGTATCCAACACCTGCTTGAAGTAAAGAGTAGGGTATTAAGCCTAACTGTAAACCTCTATCTGCTCCTGTTTTTACTTGAGCATCTGTGTAGGTATAATTTACAAAAGTTGACCAATCACGCGCGACTTTCATGCGTAGTGCAGCTTCAAAACCGTTGGTATCAACTAAGCCAATATTCTGCCATTGTCCTTGAATGACGCTGAGAGAATTATCGATACTGCTGCCGAAATATGTAAATTGACCAATTATATCTTTGGTAAAGTTAACATCGGCACCCGCAGTCCAAGAAGTACCTGTTTCTGACTCTAAATTGGGGTTTGGCAACCAACCATGTACTGTGTCATATGTATATAGCTGGTCTAAACCTGGGTTACGTTGTCCATAAGCCAAGCTGCCACGTACTGCGAGATTTGGTGTGATGGCATATCGTAATCCTGCACTTGGATTTAAATAGCTTCCAAATTTTGAGTCAAAGCTTTGTCGTAAACCTAAGTCGAATAAAAGATTATCACTAATATTAAAAGTATTAACGGCAAATAGTGCTGTATTAAATATACTTCTATCTTCAGTTTCGTTTAAAGCGATTCGACTTGGTAGCGTACTGTCGGCAAGACTACTTAAATCAGTATTTTTGACATCTAAACCCCAACGAAGTTGATTGTTTGATGTTACTTGCCAATCATGTTGTAGTCTACCTGTAAACTGCTGAGTGTCTAATGTTCCTTTACGGTAAAATGTCCCTGTTGGCCCATAGGTATTAAAGTAATCTCGGTTATATCCAAATGTCGTAGTTAAACTAGAACCTTTGGCTAGTTGCGATTTCCATGATAAACCAATGTTTAATCCATCATGGTCTAATCTATCTCGCTGTAATGGAAAACCAAAATATACTAGACCGCGACCACTACTTAGTACTTTTACGTCTAAGTTAACGGTGTTTTTTTTGTCTAAGTCTACAGCCAGATTACCAAAGTAAGTACTTGTCGCTGTATCCGCATTAAATAAATTACCACTTGCGTCTCTATTTGCGGCCCCTACGGGTACTTTATAACGGTTGTCTATAAAAAAGCGTTCAAAGCTGACGTTGTATCTAACGTTTTCGCTACCACCGCTATAAGAAGCTTGTTGATTGTTTAAGTTCAATGAGCCAAATTCGGCTGAAGCATTAAATTTAGGTGTGGTACTACCTTGTTTTGTGATGATATTAACGACTCCACCAAAACCGGAGGAACCATATAATGATGTCGCTGTACCGCTATATAGTTCTACTCGGTCAATTGCTTCTACTGGAATGCTATTTAAATCGGTGGCGCCGTGATAAGTATTGATATTGGTATTAATCGGTCTACCGTTAATCAATATCACTGTTTGATTGATGCTGGCGCCTCGATAATATGTGCCCGTATGAATATCGGCGCCGTGTCCAACGTTGTTAATTACGAATCCCGGCATTCGCTTTAAGATATCCGCAACGCTTGTGGCGCCTTGTTTTTGAATTTCTTCTTTCTCAATAGTATAAGTTGGTGTAGATTGCGGTAATGTGTCTTGTTCTCCAATTGCTTCTAGGTCAATATCTGAATCGTCTGTAGACGGTGGTTGTTCTGGTTTTGATTCTTCTTGAACTTGATTGTTTGTAGATTGCTGGGTCAAGAACTTGGCTTCTTGTGATGGCAGCTTGACTTCATTCAGATTAGGCATGTCTTGCTGATTCGTGTCAGCGGCAAATGCTGGTAATCCTATCAATATACTTAATAAAGCGACCTGGTATAAATATAAATTCTGCACTTTAATCTCCTAATTGATAGATTCTGCCGTGATTTTAGACTTATTACATAAGTAGGTTTTAAGTCTAATTAAATTCTTTATTTGTGAATTTTGTGTACAATTGCGGTTATTTATAAAACAAAAAGAACACAAATAACACAAATAAGAAGTTATTTTAATGCTGTAATTGGTAAAATTTATTCCCCAATCCCGTTAATAAGGGGGAGATTAAAATAAGCTATTTTTTCAATAGCTTATATGCAATACTTTTAAAAAAACATTATCGTTATAAAAACACAATGTCAAGCTTTTGGATACAAAATAATATATTTTCTTGACAATTATATGGCACTAGAAAATATGACGATACGTCAAACATTGACTTTTTTAGTATGACGCAATGTCATATTTCGGTTTATTAAAAAAATCAATAATAATTAGTAAATAGCTTGATATATTTGTGTCAAAGTTATACTATAAAAATTTTATCTTTTCTCTGCGCCCTCTGTGCCTCTGTGGTAAAAAGCTCTTTATACTACCACAGAGACGCAAAGAACACAGAGAGGAAATTATGGTGTCCTACTCAATTGCTATGACGACAAATAGTTTGATTTCTCCCAGTATTACCAGCATTTCACCTAGTGGCGCCAACTTTCATCTGGGAATTTTAGCTTCGGGTAGCGGCAGTAACTTTGAAGCAGTTGCCCAGGCAATAAAAGATGGACAACTCAACGCCCAAATTCAGGTTTTAATTTACAATAACCCAGATGCATATGCAGCAGCACGCGCGGCAAATTGGGATATTCCAGCAGTACTGTTAAATCACCGTGACTACAAAAGTCGCGAAGATTTTGACGCGGAAATTGTACGCACTCTACAAAAGTACAATGTTGAATGGGTGGTAATGGCTGGCTGGATGCGAATTGTTACCCAAGTACTAATTCAGGCATACACTGACAAAATTATAAATATCCATCCCAGCTTATTACCCAGCTTTAAAGGCGCCCGTGCCATCGAACAAGCTTTAGCGAGCGGAGTCAAAATAGCTGGCTGTACAGTACACATAGTACGCTTGGAAGTTGACGATGGGCCAATTTTGATGCAGGCAGCAGTACCTATCTTGCCAGACGATACAACCGAAACGCTTCATCAACGAATTCAAATTGAAGAACACCGAATCCTCCCTGCTGCAATATCCCTCGCTCTAGGGGCAGGGCAACTGTAAGGACGGTGTAACTGTAAGGGCGGGTCTGTAAGGGCGGGTTAACCCAAAAACTTCCGCTATCATTAGCATATCTGTAAACCCGCCCCCCCGCCCCAACAAACATGACGCGCGTAATTGGTTTAATGAGCGGTACATCAGTCGATGGTATTGATGCTGCCTTGGTTGATATTTCCGGTCAAGATTTGGATATTAAAGTCGAGCTAGTAGAAAAAGCGACTTACCCTTACCCTTCCGCACTTAGAGAACGTATTTTGAGTATCTGTGCAGGTGAGGCTATTTCGATGCCTGAATTTGCACAGCTTGATGATGCTATTGCTATTGCTTTTGCTGAAGCTGCTGTAAATATTCAAACTGTACACGAAGGCGCCTCACTTATTGGTTCGCATGGACAAACCTTATTTCATCGACCACCAATAGGAATTGAAGAAGCTAATGAAGTGAACCTGGGTTATAGTTTGCAACTTGGTCGCGGCGCCTTGATTACTGCCTTAACGGGTATTACCACCGTCAGTAATTTTCGTGCCGCTGATATTGCTGTGGGTGGTCAAGGGGCGCCACTTGTTCCCCGTGTTGATGCGGCATTACTTGCTCATGCCGATGAAACAAGATGTATTCAAAATATTGGCGGTATTGGTAATGTTACTTACATCCCAAATCGAAGCGGTGATTGGCTTTCTCAAATTCGCGGTTGGGACACTGGCCCAGGAAATAGTTTACTTGACTTGGCGGTAAATCAATTAAGCGATGGTACCAAAAATTATGATGAAAATGGCGAGTGGGCTGCTAGCGGCAGTATCTGCCAACCCTTAGTTGATAAATGGCTCAAACACCCATACTTCCAGGCGCCTCCACCTAAATCAACTGGACGTGAGTTATTTGGTTTTGATTATATTACTCAGTGTTTTGACGAAGCCAAAGAGTATCAATTAAATGCTGCCGATTTTTTAGCAACACTTACTGAACTGACGGCAGCTTCAATTGTTTATAATTACCGTCATTTTCTCCCACAAACACCACAACGAGTACTTTTGTGCGGTGGTGGCAGTCGTAATCTTTATTTAAAACAAAGGTTACAAGCGCTTTTAGGCTCAACACCTGTTACAACTACCGACGAATTTGGATTAAATGCTGATTTTAAAGAGGCTATCGCTTTTGCTGTACTGGCATACTGGCGCCGAAATGGCAGTCCCGGTAACTTGCCTTGTGCAACTGGCGCCAAACTTGAAGTGCTATTAGGAGAAGTCAACGAAAAGTAATGGGTATACTAAGTGTACTCGCCGCCAGAGGTGTTTTATTTTTATCTCCGGTTTTGGCGCTGCAAAACTAGGAAAAAATAAACACATAAAGGTATTAACAAGTGAGACACTCTTTTTTACTCGAAGCTGGACGCTGGACTTTACAAGGCAGTTGGTTAGAGCGTGATGCTATGCCTGTTGCCGTTAAAGGTATGACTTTGGTTGCCTGGAACCGCGATAATTGGTTCACTATGGCAACTAAACTCATTTTTCCTGGCAGCGAACGCCCAGAAATTGCTTTACAGTACAAAGGACGTTTAGATGATGGTGAGCGTCATTACTCGTTTTTGCTGCAACATAACCTGTTTGGACAAATTGAAGGTGAAGGTTGGATAGGTCCGGAAACTATAGTACAACGCTACTGGGTGCTTAGTGACCGTCAGCGTTGTAGTGGTTTTGAAACTCTACACCGCGTTTCTAATGACGCTTATTGTATGACTGGCGGTATTCTCGTTGGTCATTTCCTTTCTAGTACAATGGAGGCAAAACTCGAACGTCAACAAACTCAGATATAATACTTTATAAATAAATCTTTAGGTAGAAGTTACAACTGTTTGCAATGTCGTAACGTTGTAATTTATGATTATTAAATTTTTGCCACGTTACACTGCGGCGCCACTGGCATTAATTAAAATCTATATAGTTGAATCTATAACAATTGCTTAACTGTTTTTGAAGTACTAATAATGCTACCTGAAGAAACGTCTTCTAATCTACCTGCGAACATGCAGCAAATGCTAAAAGGTGATTCCATCATCCAAGAAGACGGAATTTTACTTCATATTGGTGACGGCACGATTTGCGGTTGTAATAATATTGCTTGTTTTGGATATACTCCAAACGAGATGATAGGTAAAAGCCTGTTTGACTTATTCACACAAATTATAGATGTAAATGGGGCAAGTTACACACATAATACTTACCCAGCCATTGCAGCATTTAAAACATCTAATTCTTATCAAAAGGTCATAATCGGGTTTTGTAAGTCTAATACTGAAAATGCCATATGGCTTGAATTAAACTTTCAACCCCTGTTTTTATCTGGCGCCAGTAAACCTTATGCTGTGGTATCAAATTTTCATGTATTAGGGCAAATACAAGCTCAAAATAATTTTATACCCAATGGTCATAGTCGCACAATAAAACAAATAATATCTAGGACTTACTTGGATTTAGAGACAGAGAACACAAATTTATCAAATGTCAATGATGATTTACAAATTGTATTAGAAGAACTTAGTATTGCAGAAGAAGAACTAGAATACCAGAATTTATTGTTAGAAACCGAACGACAACGTTATCAAGATTTATTTAACTTTGCTCCTGATGGGTATATTGTTACCGACACTAAGGGTAAAATTCAGGAAGCAAACCAGTCTATTGCTATTCTTCTTGGCTTAAAACAACAAGATTTAATTGGTAAATATCTAATAGGTTTTATTCCGCGTCAAGAATATCAAGCGTTTTACTCACAATTCAACCAGTTACGTGCATTACCACAGCTACAAACACAAACAAAAGAATTTCTCATTCAGCATAAAAAGGCGCCTTTTTATGCTGAGGTGACAGTTGTTAGTATACACGATAATGTTGGACAGTTTACTGGTTTACGATGGTCAATTCGAGATATTAGTGAGAGAAAGCAACAAGAGCAAGCTTTACAGCAAAGCGAGTTGAACTTCCGAACTTTGGCAGATACAATGCCACAGTTATTTTGGACTAGTTTACCTGATGGCTATCATGATTATTTTAATAGCCGTTGGTTTGAGTATACTGGCATGACTTTAGAGCAAACCCAAGGTTGGGGATGGAGTCATTTATTACATCCAGATGACCAACAAAGGTGTTTGGATATCTGGAACGAATCGTTGCGTACTGGTAAATACTATAATATTGAATATCGTTTTAAACGTGCTTCTGATGGACAGTACCGTTGGTTTCTTGGTAAAGCTTTTCCATTGCGAGATAAAGACGGTAAGATAATTCGCTGGTTTGGTTCTTGTACTGATATTGATGATACTAAACGGGTTGACCAAGCTTTACGTGAAAGTGAGGAACGTTATCGAATTCTGACGGAAGTTGCTCCTCAAGTTGTTTGGATGTCTCAAAATGATGGCAAAATTACTTACTGTAATCAGTACTGGCTTGATTATACTGGTTTGTCGATGCAACAAACTATCGGCTATCAATGGGTTGGCGCCATTCATCCTGATGACCGTAACAAAGTTTTAACGGTTTGGAATCATGCTACAGGTAATGGTGATAATTATGAAGCGGAAGTACGCTGTCGTCGTGCGTCGGATGGGATGTATCGTTGGTTTATTGCGCGTGGGTTGCCTTTAAAGGATGATTCTGGACGAATTGTTAAGTGGGTGGGTGTTGCTAATGATATTCATGACCGTAAGGAGTCGGAGATTGAGCGAGAACGATTATTATTAAGTGAGCAAGCTGCACGTGAGCAAGCTGAAAATGCTAATCGTGTTAAGGATGAGTTTCTTGCTGTTCTTTCTCATGAGTTACGGACTCCGCTTAATCCGATTATTGGTTGGGTCAAGTTGTTGAAGAGTGGTAAGTTGAATCCAACTAAGGTTTCTGAAGCTTTGAATACTATTGAGCGTAATGCTAAGTTACAGGTTAATTTAATTGAAGATTTACTTGATGTTTCTCGTATTCTTCGTGGTAAGCTGACGCTTAATTCGACTCGTGTTAATTTAGTTGGTGTGGTTTCCGCTGCTATTGATACTGTGCGGTTGGCTGCGGAGAGTAAGGGGATTGAGATTGAAAGTAATTTTGGGGGTGGAAGCACTTCAGTGCTTATTACGACGATGGGGGATGCTGCACGTTTGCAGCAGGTTTTCTGGAATCTTTTGTCTAATGCTATTAAGTTTACACCTGGTGGTGGGCACGTAAAGGTGGATTTATTGATGGAAGTTCCTTTTGTTAAGGTTATTGTTAGTGATACTGGGAAGGGTATTAATTCTGAGTTTTTACCTCATATTTTTGATTATTTCCGTCAAGAAGATAGTACGACTACTAGAAAATTTGGTGGACTGGGACTTGGGTTAGCTATTGTTCGTAATTTGGTTGAGCTTCATGGTGGAACTGTTGAAGCGCATAGTTCTGGTTTAAATCAAGGCGCCTCTTTTATTGTTAAACTGCCTCTATTAAATAGTGCTGAGTTAAAAGTGAGTCGTGCTGAGAATTTATCACTCAGTACGACTCACGACTCACTCATCACTAAATCTTTGCTTTCTGGTGTTCGAGTTTTGGCTGTTGATGATGACCCAGACTCACGAGATTTTATTTGCTTTGCTTTGGATTTATACGGCGCCGAAGTTCAAAGCGTGTCTAGTGCGGTTGAAGCACTACAGCTATTGACAATTTCAAAACCTCATATTTTAGTTAGTGATATTGGTATGCCCTTGATGGATGGGTATGAATTATTACGGCAAGTCAGAAAGTGGGCGCCGGAAAATGGCGGGCTGATTCCAGCAATTGCGCTGACGGCATTTGCTGGAGAATATGACCGTCAAAAGATTCTTGATGCTGGTTTCCATCTTCATGTCGCTAAACCTGTTGAACCTGATGCTTTAGCAGATGCCATTGCTAATTTAGTTACGAATAAATAACTAAATGTGAAAGTATAAAGAGATACTTAAATATTTTTGTTTGTGTTGCATTTGTTTGGTCAATGTTTGCTGTTTATTGGCAAAAATTTGGGAATACTAAATTTAACAGGAAATTCGCTTATTTTAAAAGATTGGAGCCAAAGCTTACTATGTCGGACCCCAACGTCGGTCGCAAACTTAGCAAAAGGTACCAGCTTCAGGAGTTAATAGGAACTGGAGCTATGGGACGAGTATATCGTGCTAAGGATACTTTGTTGGGAGATGTGCCTGTTGCGGTGAAGTTTCTCTCAATGTCCATCCAAACTAATAAAAAAATGCGGTTGCAGGAACGCTTTGAGCGTGAAGCTAAAACCTGCGCGCTTTTGGGACAAAAAAGTATTCAAATTGTTCGAGTTATGGATTATGGTGTGGACGAGTATGATACTCCGTTTTACGTTATGGAATACCTTAAAGGTAAAAGCTTGTCATATATTATCCGCAAGCAAGAAATGTCATTGGTACGGTTTTTGAGCATGGCACGTCAAATTAGTTTGGGGTTGCAGTGTGCTCACGATGGTATTCCTGTAGATGGCACTATTTACCCCATTATTCATCGTGACATTAAACCTAGTAATATGTTGGTGATTGTTGACCCGACGTTTGGTGAATTAGTTAAAATTCTTGATTTTGGCATTGCTAAGTTACTACAGTCGAATACGCAGCAAACTAATTACTATCTGGGAACTTTGGCTTATTCTTCCCCCGAACAAATGGAGGGTAAAGAGTTAGATAACCGTTCGGATATTTATAGTTTGGGTGTGATGATGTTTGAAATGCTTACGGGCAAGTTACCTCTTAGTGCTCCTACTCATTCATTCGGCGCCTGGTATAAAGCACATCATTTCCAAGAACCGCGTTCGTTTGCGGAAATTGATATGAGTTTTGACGTTCCTAAGTCTTTAGAAGAGTTAGTAATGTCATGTCTTGCTAAAAAACCTAATGACCGTCCGCAAAATATTAATGACATTATACAAACACTATCAGCAATTGATATTACATCTGAGTTTAACAAAACTACTAGTACACCTACTACTCATACAGGGCGCCAAACTACTAGTGGTGATGCTCCTACGGTTGTTGCTCCAGAAGTCGATAAATCTGAAAACCTGCCTAGCCCCCTACCAGATGAGATTGTAAAACTTTCGACTTGGCCCAAGAATAAACCAATCGCTGATATTGTTTTTCCTCAACCTATTCGTGTTCACAATCAACTTACCCCTGCATTGTGGATGATGTTACCAATGCTCGAAATTCAAAAGCGCTCGGTTTGTACTCGCTACAACCAATTTCTTTTTATTCCTTCTCCTCACCCCATGCTACTTTGGGTAACTGTTATCTATAATCGTAGGTTTGGCGCCAAATGGCTTCCTTATTACCTTGACCTTAAAACCAATTTTGGACAAGAAACTGTACACTTACTTAGTGATAAAGGTTACTATCGCCTGCTGTTTTTTGCGCGCGAGCAACCTACTCACCCCACTCATATCCTAGTTTCTACTATTGCTTTTTCTCAATGTCGTCGTTTAAAGGAATGGTCATTACTGGGGAATACACTTCCTTCGTCTGCTAATCCCCAAATTAGCAAAACCTACCTCAAAACCGAATATGAAAAAATTAAACCCCAAATTTTAACTAAGCTTGCCTCGATTAATACTGATTCTCCTTTCGACCTTTCTGCTTAGATACTAAGCTTGCTAAATCTGATTATTTGTATTATATTAAGTATAAGTTTTGTTTATGTAATAATAAATATTTTTGGTGCGTAACGCTGCTAGGTTATTTGCTTCGTTGATATATTGCTATGGCATTACGCACCCTACGAGAATGTAACCTTTTTTTATAGGGTTGTTAAGAAATAATAATAATAAATAAATTACGGTTGTAATAAAAGCTCATAGGAAATATAAATATTAATGGTACTGAACGTAATTAACGCTGCTACTGGTAGTCCTTTGAGTCTTAAGTTGACGCCCCAGCATCCCCAGCTCCTTTCCATTGTTGGAACTAAGCAAGAGAAGGAGGTCGCCTCTATGCGACACTGGACTTCAATCACATTGCTTAAGCCAATCCAGTACCATCTAAGCCCCATTGGTGCTTAAGAAGTTCTTTGTATGTTGCTTCTCTTACTACCATTTGCTCGTAAAGCTTGACTAAAAAGTCTTTTGCTTGCTCATGGCTCATATCTTGTACTTGGTTAGCAAATGAGTGAATGCTGAATTGCTGTTCGAGTGAAAGTTCGATTGGGTTGTTCATAAAATAGCTCCAAATAGAGAAGATGACGTGAAACAGTGAAGTAAGTTAGACTGAGTAACCGAGGCGCCGTTGATTAAATTCGAGCGAATAAAATCTAATTGTGTACCTCTTTATTACGAAAGATAACAAGAGTTTGACAAAATGCCCACTCCTTTAGGTGGTAATTTTGTGTTGTCTTTCTATAATGTCGTCTAGTTTAGACTCGTGAGCTTCTAGCTAAATATATATACCAAGTTTACCTATGCATATTTCGGTAAACTTTGCACTATACGACCAAAAGTCAAGGATTCAGTATTTAACGTGAGTTAATACGCCTGTTCCCTGTATGGGAAATAAAAGGACTTGGAGTATTAAAGTCGATTTTATTCGGCATACAGTAAAAGTAGCAAGATGTCAATTCATACAACGTGATAATTTATATAATTAACCCTCCAACGTAATTCTTGGAGGGTAATGTATTTTGTATCAAATTGTAAAGATGAAAAATGCTTAAAATGAACAAATTGGCAACAGATGTATATCTTACGAATCAACTATCCGTTACATCTGTTGTATCCGTTGCCAATATTAATCAAGCGCTACTAGTACAACAGTAATATTATCGTGTCCACCTTGTTCTTTGGCGCCTTCAATCAGCGCGAAAGCTGCTTTGTCGAGCATTGAAGTTTCTTGCAGGTAACTGGCGATTTTTTCATCGACTAGTTCTTCGGTTAAACCGTCACTACATAGGAGTAAGCGGTCTCCTGGTTTTAAACTCAGAGGTTGAATGTCAACTCCTTGTAAATCTTCGCGTCCTAGGCAACGTGATAGTACGTGACGGAAGGGGTGAATACGCGCTTCATCGGGGGAAATGTCACCAACTTTTAACGCACGTGCTACCCAAGTATGATCTTCTGTAATTTGTTCGAGTTTGAGTTCTCGCCAACGGTATAATCTGGAGTCACCGACGTGCGCGCATAAGGGTGATTCGGGGTCGCGCAACAGTATGACGACGGCAGTTGTGCCCATATCGGCACGTTCTGGATGGCTTTGTTGGTCACGTATGATGGCTTCGTTTGCTTGAAGTAATGCTTCTTCGAGCAATTTTTCGGAAGGAATTTGTGAATCCCAGTTTGCGACTAAATAAGCCTGAATTTCTTGGGTGGCGATACGACTGGCTTCTTCACCACCCGCATGACCACCCATCCCATCGGCAACCACGAAAAATCGTCCTTCTGGGTCAGTATAATAAGCATCCTGATTAGAAAATCGAATAAGTCCGGGGTCGCTAGCTCCTATATAGTTTATTTTCATATTTTTTTAGGCGTATCGGAAACAATCATTTAATACATACGGTCATAACGGTCAAGGCGTGAAATCAGCCTAATTAACAGCCATGATACGCTTACTGCGACAAAAGCTACAAATACGGCTGCCCATATATAATTTTTAACCAATAAAATCGAGGCTGAAAGGGTGAAAGTACCTATAAGCACCGCGTAAGTGGTAGTTAATTGGATGTTACTTTGCCGCCTTAATAAGCGCTCGGTTTCTATAGCGCGAACACGCATTCTAACATCACCGCGTTCTAGTTTTTCAAGAGTATCTTCGAGACGGCGCGGTAGTCCCAAAGCTGTACTACTAACTTGGACTGCTTGACGGCCTAGTTCGTTGAGCAAACTATTGCCCTCACCATTCGTATTAGTCATAAGCTGCATTGCGTAGGGTTTAGCGATTTCCATAAAGCTGAACTCTGGGTCAAGTCCTTTACCAACACCTTCTAGCGTCGAAAACGCGCGCATGACGAAGGTAAATGTTGCAGGAAATCTAAATGGCTGATTATAAGCGATTTCGTACAAGTCGTCACTGATGGAGGCAACCGATTGGTTTTCAAATGGTTTATCCATAAAGTGATCGAGCATGTACTGTACCGAACGTCTGACTGGACCCATGTCGTCGGTTGGTGCTATGGCGCCTAAATCAATTAGTGACTGCACAACTCTATCACCATCTTTAGAGGCGATGCCAAATAAGGTCTCCATTAACCCTTCACGCACGTTCGACTTGATACGTCCCATCATACCGAAGTCATAAAAAATTAAGGCGCCTTCGGGACTAACGGCAATATTACCTGGGTGTGGGTCGGCGTGGAAAAAACCATTATCAAGTAACTGGTGTAAATACGCTTCGGCGCCTTGGCGAGCCAAAACTTTTCTATCTAAACCAGCCGCTTCTAACGCTTCGTACTGGCTAATTTTGATACCAGGAGCATATTCGAGTGTGAGTACACGAGAAGAGGCGTAACGCCAGTAAACGCGGGGAACTTTTACCCAGTCATAAGCGCGAAAATTACGACGAAAAGCGTCGGCATTGCGACCTTCGCTCAAATAATCGATTTCTTCCCAAAGAATTTTGCAGCACTCTTCGTAAATTCCCATCCAGTCGCGTCCTTTTCCCCATTTAGGATGGTTTTGAAAATAGCGCGAGATACCTTTGAGAATTCTTAAATCAATTTCAAAAAGCTTTTTAAGTCCGGGACGCTGAACTTTGACGACAACAGCTTCACCGGAGTGTAAAACCGCTTTATGAACTTGACCTAAAGAAGCTGCTGCTAAAGGTACGGGTTCAAAGCTATGGAAAAGTTCAGGAATTTTTTTACCTAGTTCTTTCTCGATAGTAGACTCTACCTGCTCGTAGCTAAAAGCTGGAACACGGTCTTGTAACTTTGTTAGTTCTTCGACATATTCAGCAGGAAATATATCCGCGCGCGTCGAAAATAATTGTCCAACCTTAATAAAAGTTGGGCCTAAATCGAGTAATGTGTTGCGAATCCAAACCGCTAAAGTCCGGCGCCTTGCAGCTTGCTTTGCGTCGCTAACTCCTCCTGGATAACTCCAAGATTTGTTATACAGCCAAAGGCGATACATCA
The DNA here is from genome assembly GCA_019359675.1 of Calothrix sp. FI2-JRJ7. Taxonomy (GTDB): domain Bacteria; phylum Cyanobacteriota; class Cyanobacteriia; order Cyanobacteriales; family Nostocaceae; genus Dulcicalothrix. The sequence continues at coordinate 115,220 of JAHHGX010000064.1, read as the reverse complement.
ATAGCAGCACAAACCCCCAAATATCTATAAAGCGGCGCCTGCTAGAGTAGTTCTCGCGATTCCAACGGTATGCCTTATCCGAATATCCTTTTTCCATATGCTTTAAATACCGCTGGGATTAACTGAATCTTAAAGGGAGAAAATACTTTGTTATTTTTTGCTTGTTTGTAAAATTTGTACGGTGGCCGAAGCCACCCTACCGTCAACCACTAACGCGATGACGTTGGAGTTCAGTGCGTAGTGTGGCAATTTCGGCGCGTAAATCATCAATCATTGCTTGTGTATCAACTGATGCTGATTGTCCACCAGTGCCTGGAGAAGTAAAACCAGCACCTGCTGCGCTTGATGCGCTTTGGGCACGAACCATAACTTCATCCGTAAACGAGCGCATTTGCTCGCGTAACTCAGCATCTAACTTACCGAGTTGCGATAGGGTATCAGTAACAGTGTGTTCAAGCCGTTCGCTAAGAATCTCAGCGACAGCTCTGCCTACAAAAAAAGCTTGTACAAGAGGGGTAGTCATAAATGTTTACAATAGTCGTCCGCTAAAAAATTATAACTTGCCCTCTTGCATTGATGTGTCTGTCAATAGCGTTGATTTCCACATGTTTTTGTTATGTGTCATCAAAACTTTATAACCATAGGATGATTATTTTCGATTATTTTTTAGATTCATTCGGTTGTTGTTCTGTTTGCTGGGTGGGGTTTGGAGGTTGTTCTGGCTTTTTGCGCTCTGTTTCATCTTTCTTATCATCAGGGCATTTCTTTTTGTCTTCGCGACACTCTTTTACCTCTTTTAATATAGTTTTAACTTTTGAGCGAATTTCTTCATGCTTGGCAACTCCCTCATAAGCATAACGATTGTAACTATTGCGTGTTATTAACTCTTCCAAGTAACCCACCCGTTCGTTACCACCTGGGTGCGATGATGCCCAAGTTGGTGGTGCGTTTTTATTTTTCATTTGTTCTTTGAGCGTTACCATAAGGTTTCTTAACCCATCTGCTGCATACCCAGTTGTTACGAGTAAGCGTGTGCCCAAAACATCGGCTTGACGTTCCATATCACGGCTATAAGACAGTCCAAATAGCTGTCCAACGGTTCCACCTAACGGTAAATACTGAGTAATATTTGAAATTAAATTACCTTGAGTTACTAGTTGAAATCCGTGGGATAGTACGACGTGGGCTAATTCATGACCAATTAACCCTGCTAATTCAGCTTCTGATTTTGCTTTTTCAATCGCGCCTGCATTTATAAACACTTTACCACCAGGTAAAGCGAATGCATTTAAATCAGGTTCGGGAATTACGAAAAACTCATATTTAAATTCATTGCGTCCAGCAACTTGGGCAAGTTTTTGACCAATATCATTAACGTATGCGTTAACGGTTTCGTCTTTGACCAAATCAAGTTGTTTTTTCGCTTGTTTAGCTACGCTTTCACCAATAGATTCTTCTCCTTGCAGCAACATTACCGTTGAGTCAAGCGCTGAAAATGGGCCTAGTAGACTGCCTGTAACGGCATAACCTATGGCGCCTGTAATAATATTGGCTATGGCATTACCGCGAATTTCACCACGAATATGAGATTTGTAACGCTTTAAATTATCATCTGCCAACTTGGTAAATTCTGGCATTAAGGGGTCATTAGGGTTGAGAATTGCATATTGACGTGCAGCTAGCGACGCTTCCATCCACTTTTCGGCATCCCCTAACGCAGCGACGCGCGCTCGTACTAAGTCTGGTTGATTTGGATACAGTGTAGCTGCGCGTTCTAATACTTGTAACGCTTTTTTCTCATCTCCGTACTTCTTCAGATATTCAGCATACTTAATATGTCCGGGTATAAACTGAGGTACCTGTTGAACTAATAAATCTAAAGGAACCAAAATGCGAGTTTGTAGATTGCCAATAATTCCCGCTTCAGCTTCACGCCAGTATACTCTTCCTGCTGGTGTTAATTGTGCTGCATCGGCAATTGCAGGTTGGAGTTGTTCGTTACTGTTATTAGCTGCTAGCTTGAATGGTTGTTTGAGAGAGCGATAAATTTTCTCAGCTTCGGCTACATTGCCTGCTAGGTATAATTTATCGCCTTCTATCAACTTTTGTTGACGAGCTATTTCTTCGGGTGTTGGTTTTTCTTCTTCTTCGGGTTTTTTTAATTCAGGTTTTTTATCTTCTTTGGTTTGTATGTGTGTTTTATTATACTGGTCAACAGACGCAGGCTGTTGTGCTGGTGTAATTAAAGGCTGCGTCACGATAACAAAAATAGATGTCCCTACTGAGAGAAATACCCAGCTGAGAGAAAGGAACAAAGACTTCCATCTACGTTTCATGGTGGGTTAGTGCAAAATAGCTCTTTTTTACACTGTATTCTCTTCAATGATGCCTGCGCTACCTCACTGTCAAAACTTCATATTGAGATAATGTAAATAAAAATAAATAATTTTTACAAAAATGTGATGAAATATTACAACGAAATATGAATTAGTGATACGAAAGTTAGCGCTAGGCAAAGGTTTTTTGCTAAAAATTTTTAGGAGTAATATTTTCAACCCAGTAAAACATTTAATTAAATCAAGGAGCAAATCGCTTGTTAACATCAACTTTACTGGCTGTTACAGCAGTAACGGCGCCGTTAGAGTGGAGTCCAACCGTTGGAGCGATAATGGTTGTTTGTAATATCTTGGCTATTGCGTTCGGTAAATCGACTATTAAGTATCCGAATGCTGAACCTGCTGTGCCTGCGTCTAATTTCTTTGGTGGTTTTGGCTTGCCTGCTATTTTAGCGACAACCAGCTTTGGTCATATCCTGGGAATTGGTGTAATTTTAGGTTTACACAACCTTGGAAGAATTTAAGTAGGGTGCGTGACGCTAACAACAATTTACAACGAAGATAATAATCTGGTAGCGTCACGCACCAATACAGGTGAATGGTGCTTAAAATTGATGGTGCGTGAAAGCAGTTTAATTTTGCTTACGTTGCTTGATTGTAATGGCTTTCACGCACCCTACTTTTTATACAGCCATTTGTGTCATGTTACGCAGTTGGCGTAATGAGTTAAGACAAGCGGGACAGTCGCATCCAAAGAGTTGGATGGCTGTGTCGCTTTCTTCGTCGGTAAATGCTAGCTCGGTAATTTTGTTCGGCGCCTGTGGTATTAGTTCTGGTTGTTTTTGTGCTATGGCTACTTGTTGTCCGGGTGCTGTTGTTGCTTTTTGGCGCCGCTCACAAACAAATGCATGTTGTTTGGTGTGGGGTGATTGAATACAGTCAAGTGACCCTTGGTGAAGTACTTGGCTTGCTTGGGCAGGAGTGGTCATCAGCATTGATGCAACTGAGGCAAACAATGCTGGACTGGAAAGTAAGGTGAGGACAAATTTCTTATTCATTGACTCAATTTTATTTTGAACTACAGAGACCGCATTAATGATTTCACATCTTTTGGTTGTTGCTCAGTGCATTTTATACAAAGATGTGACTATTGTCATGGTTATTACTGACTAAATTTTCGACATTTGGTATTTGCCCTTGTGAAGCTCACGTATGAGTGATGTAGAGTGCTTTATTTTAAGCGACTGACTTCATTTAAATCTGCCAAGTTCCCAACAATAACTAACGTTGGTTTTTACGTGGCGCCTCAAATTCCCTTAAAATTCGTGTGTTGGGTTGAAATTACGCTGGCAGAATATTTGTTTGAGTATGGCTAATCAAAATAAAATTCCGGTAATTATTAATGGTGCTGCGGGTAAAATGGGACGTGAGGTTGTTAAAGCTGTGTCCCAAGCATCTGATATGACGATAATGGGCGCCATTGACACTAGTCCAGAACATCAAGGTAAAGATATTGGTGAATTAGCTGGTTTGAGCGAACCGTTAGAGGTGCCAATAACTAACCAGTTAGAACCGATGTTGGGTTATGTGGCAGGTGAACGGCAAATGCTTCCTGGGGTGATAGTAGATTTTACTCATCCTTCGGGGGTGTATGATAATGTTCGTAGCGCTATTGCTTATGGTATTCGTCCGGTGGTTGGTACTACTGGTTTAAGTCCTCAACAGCTACAAGATTTAGCAGATTTTGCTGATAAAGCTAGCACTGGTTGTTTAATTATCCCTAACTTCTCGATTGGGATGGTATTGTTGCAGCAAGCAGCAGTAACAGCATCACAGTATTTTGACCATGTGGAAATTATTGAATTGCATCATAACCAAAAGGCTGATGCTCCTAGCGGTACTGCTATTCAAACTGCTCAAATGCTCGCGGAAATGGGTAAATCTTTTAACCCTGCGATTGTCAAGGAAGAAGAAAAGCTGAAAGGTGCGAGGGGTAGTGATGCTGGAGAAGGGATAAGAATTCACAGTATTCGTTTACCTGGATTAATTGCACACCAAGAAGTTATATTTGGTGCAGCAGGGCAAATTTATACACTGCGTCATGATACTTCCGACCGAGCTTGTTACATGCCAGGGGTTTTACTGGCTATTCGCAAGGTTCAACAGTTAAAGTCGTTAGTATATGGATTAGAAAAAATATTGTAGACAAGGGGGAGACGTGACATGTCACGTCTCTACATGTAAAAAATTATGCTTATTCCACTGACACGCGAAAAATTTGACCAACTTATTCCTTTGATAGGGACTGGACCTCAGTACAAATATTATTGGGGTAATTTTTCTAAACTTTTACAAAGATTATTAATTTCTGTAGTTGCTGCTGCTGTTGTTTTACTTTTAAGGTTTGTTCTGGGACTTAATTTTGGGCTACTTGTATTCGTGCTTGGACTAGTTAGCGCTTTTTATTGGTTGTGGGGACCTGTGTTTCAAGCTAGCGTCCGAAATAGTAAATGCCGACGTTATAAGTATTGTGGCTTTTTTCGCGGTCGAGTCGTGGATATTTGGATTACTGAAGAGTTAGTCGGTAAGCAAGAAACTGTTAATGGGAAGGGTGAGTTGGTAATTGTCGAAAATCGCGAAAAGCGCATCAATTTAGAAGTTGGTGATGAAACAGGGTTTACTGCTGAGTATCAAGCACCATTACAAGTTGCATATAAAGCTGTGACACGTGGTCAAATTGCTGAAATGCTTGTGTTGTCAAATCGTGCTGACCTCAGCCGTATTGAAGAAATTACTGATATATATATTCCTAATCGCAATATCTGGATAAGTGATTACCCTTATTTACGAAGAGAGTTTTTTACAGAAGTTGGAAAGCGCTTACGCGATGATGATGACGAGTATGATAGACCAAGGCGCCGTCGTCGTCCACAAGAAGATACGAGACGCAGAAGACGCGATGATTGGGATACAGAAGAAGATTATTAAAACTCATCAAAGAAACCCGGTTTCTGTCCAAAATCCTCATTTTTATTGCAGGATATCGAGAAGAAACCGGGTTTCTGGGATTTATTATTTTCCATCTGACCCATAAGCTTGCCAAGCTAAATCTACCAAACCATCAACGATTGCTGCGGCAACTACTGCGTTTCCTTTACGACCTTCAATCATGATATTTGGGACAAGTGATTCACGTAAACCCTCTTTTACCATATCTACATCTATAAATCCTGGAGGAGTTGCAATTATTAAAGCTGGTTTAATTTCTTCTGCTTCTATTAATTCCACAAGTGTGGAAAGTGCAGTTTGAGCTTGACCAACTATAAAAATTCCTTCTGGATATCGTTTTGCAAGTACTTCTGTACCTGATGCAGCGCGAGTTTTTTTGTTTTGAAATTCATTTACAGTTTCAAAACTGCAAAATACTGGATTTGCAAAAGTATTTTGTATGTCATTTGCTATACCTACCTGTACCATCGGTACATCGACAATTATAGTAGTGCGAGCGGCTAAAGCTGCTGCTGCTGATTGTAAAGCACGCTCTGAAAAATTTAGCAATGATTTATATTCAAAATCACATGTGGCATAAATAACACGCCTTACGATTTCGTATTCTGCGGGTGAAAAAACATGGTCGCCAATTTCACTATCAATTATTGCCAAGCTTTGAGCATCAGTTATATGCCATTCCATTCGAGTTCTGCAACGCACAACAGCAATAAGCTTACAGTAAATTAGTTATGAGTTATGAGTTATGAGTTATGAATTATGAGTTATACTCCGCGCCTCCTAACTCTTAACTCATAACTTTTTTAAGATTCGGCGTTTGGTGACGGGCGCCCAAATACTGGTGAGAGGTAAGCTACTATAACACCCATTAGGAAACCTGCTACGTTGCGAAATAAAGGTAGCCATTCGGTTGTACGAGTGACGACGGGGCCGATACCGAAGGCAAGAAATAAAATTCCCCATAAAGGTGAAAAAATTAATGCCCACTGCCATGCAAACACTTGACCTTCACGACGTGGTTGTGCTGCAAAACCGCAAATCACACCTCCAATGACCGATGTAATTAAGGTTAAAATCCACTGTTCACGCGGTAATCCTGGTACTACGCCACAACCACCTTTACGTAAACAACCTTCTACAGTCGTTAATGTGTCGAGTATTGCTTTGTCTTCACCATTCTCACGGACGTAATACAAGTTCCCAAACCTGGTTTGCAGTTCTATCCAAAATGTACGAGGTAATAATTCATACACAGCATCACCAACACTAAAGCTGAGAATGTTACCACCACGAGCATCTGATACAAGCAAAATGCTTTTATCATCTAGACCCCAAAAGTTGATAACTGCCCGACCAGGTGTACGGTCGAACTGCGTTAATACTCGTAGTTTCCAGCCTGTTTCTTCTTGAAAACTATTAAGTTCTTTAACCAAATTCTCTTCTTGGACATCAGTCAGAGTTTTGGCTAGGTCTACAACTGGGGTTGCTGTTTTTGGTAATAGTTCTGGGTTGTCATAAGCTAAGGCATCGGCAGGATGCATTACCCAAATGGAACCAGCTAAGAATAATAACCCTACAAACGCCCCTAGGCGCCGCCAAAAACTTTTTTGCATGGACTTTTTATAAGAATTTCAACGTTAAGTGTTAAAAGCTTGTTTCAAAGCTTAAAGTAAAACTGATACTTTGTTACACTTTTTAACTTTACTCTAATCTTGGGTACCAATGCAAAGTATTTGAATTAACTCTCAGAGAGGTATGGCTACGCTTTTAAGGATATTCATTGGTCCATAATCCTTAAGACGTTGGAGTTGCTCGGAGTTTCGCACGAGTAAGGCGCCTGCAAAACCTAGTGAATTTACTGATATGGACTCGAAACATTCGTGTTGTCGCGGTATGATGAGCATCCACTCTCGTGTTGCAAGCAAGTTATAGGCGCCGCCATCTTGTAACCCTACTGCTGCGAGTGAGTCATGGTACTGTTTTAAAGTAGCGACACCAGCAGAGATTGGAGATTTTACCCAATCAGGATTTAAGCGTGTCAATGCGTGTACGAATGGAAGTCCGGGTATTGTACCTACAGAACCTTGAAATGAAGCTGATGAAAGTAAAGGTTCAATTGGTAATTTTGTTCCAATAGGCACCAATGGTAAAGGAACTAGTTGTAAATGTTTATGCTTTTGACTGGCGCCGGCAATTTGACCGCCATTATAAAACGCTAATCCATCGAAATCAGCCATGCAAGACCACATTGCCGCAAAGTCTCGTTCTGTTAGTAAAGATTCTTGTGCCTCAAATGCGCGAGTAATAATAAGTAAGTGGTAATCAACAACATTAAATTTGTTCAAAATACAAACGTGGGTATCTGAAATGTCAGCAACCCATAAATCTTGGTCGTAAGGAAGGAAAGGATTAAAGTCAATTGCATTTTGAGTTATTTGCTTTTCTTTCTTCTTGGCTTCATCCTTTCGCACCAGATTTGATAATATCCGCACCATGAATACTACACCATCTTGCTCGACAAACTCGTAATTTGTCTGTATTGATAGTAAAGCACCACACGACAGCGCGCGTTCTGTCGTCGCTTTCACACAGTCCCATAATCTATGCATACTCTGCTCCCTCATATTCCCAATATATATAAGTAACCCCCCACGCAGTTCATAAAGCGTGAGGGGTTGAATAGTTGGTAATCATAAAGGAGAAGTATAGCTTGAGTAAACACTACCTAAAACTTGGAGTCCTACTCATACAACCGATGACGGCGCCTCAAAATCGATTGTTCCCGGACATTGAAGATTATTGAACGCTTAATTTTAATGTCTAGCTTGCGTGTGCCCAATCACTCAGTGATTCTTGGCTTTCCTTAGAGGACTGCTTTTTAAGTGGCACTTTCGGTGTACCAATATCTACGTAAGTCGATGATTGGCGTTTTTTGTCAGATTTAGTGGGGCGCGTATTTGCGCTATTTTGGCTGCTTTTCACGTTTTTGCTCCGGATTGTACTTCATTTAATCAAAATCTCTAATTGTTATCTTCATGCTCCCTATAGATATTTCCCGAAAATACAATAAAGATTTCATGAAGATACAATAAAGATTATCCATAAAAAGCGAAGTGTCAAGATATACGGTTTAAATATTTGAGTTCTAATATCTGATACGGTTTTATTTTGGAAGTTATGCATGTTCAAAAACCGGGTTTCTTTTTAGGGAAACCCAGTTTCTTTGGCTAAACGTCTACCCAAATGCTTCCTTCTTCAATGCGAGTCGGAAAGACAGCAATTCCTTTTTCAGTAGAAATCATCCCCATTAGTTTGCCTATACCAGGTGGAAAAGGAATCCATTTTGAGGGTTGACCTGTAGTTAAATCAAACGCACTACGGTGAAATGGGCATACAATAGACCCGTCTTCGGTTATTTTGCCGTTTTTCAGTGGCAGGTTTAAGTGCGGACAAGAATTTTCAATGGCGTAAATTTGGTTATTGTGATTGAGTAATAAAATCGAGCGCTTTTCGACTTTAACTACTTTTCGTGCATCACCAGATAGTTCGTCTTGTGCCAGAACTTTAGTCCAACTCATCGTGGTTCCTCTGTTTTAGGTGTTAGAAACCGATTTTTTATGAAACGCAGTTTCTATCTAACATTGTTGGATTTTACGCTATCTTGCTGCGTGACTTCGAGGTAGATATGCTCTAAGCGCACAGGTTGACGAGAAATAGAATCAATATCAACACCTTCAAAACGCGCGATAATTTCTTTTAGTTCTAGTGCTTCGGGTATCCAAAATGTCAAATCGCTTCCGTAACGTCGAGGTGTAAAACCGTATTCTTGTGCTAAAGCAATCGCTTTTTCCTCGTTTGGAGTTTTTATAGTTACAACTTCGTCTGCGGGTATATACTGCCGTAATTGCGCTAAATTGCCTTCTGCTAATATTTGACCATTTTTAAGGATGCCTATTTTATCACATAGTCGTTCGGCTTCGTCGAGTAAATGGGTTGTGAGTAAAATTGTGATACCCTGATTTTTAAGTTGTTTGATAAGCTCCCAAATTTCGTAACGTGCTTCGATGTCTAACCCGGTGGTTGGTTCATCTAAAATTACGAGTTTTGGTTGGTGTACTAAAGCAACTGCCATATTTAGGCGCCGTTGCATTCCTCCACTTAAAGTTTCAACTGGACTTTTTGCCCGGTCAAATAGCTTTACGTCAGCGAGTGTTTTGAGTACTTGCTCACGACATGTTCTTGCACGTAAACCGTATATTTGTGCAAAAAATGTCAGATTTTCCTCACATGACAAAGTTTTATACAGTAAATTTTCTTGGGGGGCAATGCCAATTAATGCTTTTGTATCATCTGTAATCGGTTGATTATGAATTGAAATATAACCGCTGTCAGCTTGGATAAGATTACAAATAATATTTATAGTAGTTGTTTTGCCTGCTCCGTTGGCGCCGAGTAGTCCATATATTTGACCTGTGTTTATATTTAAATTTAAATTATTCAGGACTTTTCTGGCACCGTATGATTTGTTTAAATTTTTAATTTTAAGCATAACTGATTTTGATCCCCCCTAGCCCCCCTTAATAAGGGGGGAACAAGAGAAGAAAGAATAATTTTTTTGATACGTCAACAAATCCTAGCCCCCCCCTTATTAAGGGGGTTGGGGAGATTTAAATTACTATACCAAAATATTTAAACAAAAAGATTCCCAATTTCTTTAAGAAATTGGAAATCTAAATTATTTAGAAATGTTTAGCTATTATGCAGTTGGTTGTTCAAGATTAACTTTGACAACTTTGTTTTTCTCAGCTTCAGCTTTTGGTAAGGTTAAGTTCAAGATACCGTCTTTGTATTCAGCTTTTACATCGGTATTTTGAATTCGGGCAGGAAGAGGAATAACTCGTTGGAATTTACCGTAGTAAAATTCGCTTCTGACGTTGCCGTTGTCTTCGGTTTTTGTTTCTGTCTTGCGTTCTGCGGTGACAGAGACAGCTTTTTCTGAAACTTGAATATCTACATCTTTAGCTTCAACTCCAGGAAGTTCTAATTTCAGAATTAATGCTGCATCAGTTTCATGAAGTTCTGCTACAGGAGCTTTTACTGTCGCTTTTTGTTCAAATAAAGAATCCATTTGGCGTTGTAATGCGTTTAATTCTTGCCAAGGGTTATAGCGTGTTAACATCATAATAATTTTAGGAATAGTTTGTTTTGGTTGCTTTAATTCTTATAGTAATGGCGCCTAATTTTATAAGATTACGGTTAGTTACACCTGAAATTTTCATGATTACCACACATTCTCTTAATTCTTAAAACTTTTCCCCAAAACTAAATTGAATACGGTTATCTTCTTCATTATTAATGCCGTAATCAAGACGAATTGGGACAAGTGGTGATTGAATGCGAATACCTAGACCATAACCGTAACCACTACCTGGTTTACCTCGCACTCCAGAAGGATTCCCTGTAATACTGTTTGCCGAGGAACTGTATTTGACGGAAGGAACTGTAAAAAACTATGTTAGTTAAATTCTCGCTCGTTTAGAAGTGCGTGACCGGACTCAAGCAGCTCTTTGGGCAAGGCAAAATCTCATTGGTGGGTAGACTGGCAACGGATGATGAACGGATGTAACGGATAGTTCATTTTATATACTAGTTTTGTTTGTAACCAATAATTTATCTTTTTAATTCGTACTGTGATGGGCGCCAGCCTGAAAGTAAACCAAGGGCGAAGTACTACTGGTTAACTCAACCAGTAGTACCAAAAATCGGGATTTGAGGATTGGTTAGTAATTCAGAAACCGTAAAGGTTAGAAGTATCACACTAAAGTCTTAGCCAGAAGACAATTTGTTGGTAGCTAATAACTCATCCGTTACATCCGTTTCGGAATCCGTTGCTAATCTCTCAAGAGTGTACTCTGTGTCTCTGTGGTAAAAAATGTATTTATGTTGGGTTCCGCAAGCTCCACCCAACCTACGGTTTTGTTAAAGTCTTCTTTCTACAAGGAGCATTCGTCTGTATGAGAGCCAGCCGGATACTATCATGATTAGTGCGAACCATAGTAAGAATAGAAGGTTCGGTTCTATGTCGGCGATGTTTCCTCCGTTTGCGGATACTTTTAGTAGAGCTTCGTTCATGTGGTATATGGGGTTGAAGCGGGCAATATTTAGTAGGCTTTTGGGAAATAGTGATGTTGGTAGAAAGGAACCTCCTAGTATTAGTAAGGGTACTCCAAATGCTGCTACTAGGGCGTTTACGTCTTCGGTGCGACGTGCTAGCTGTGTGCCTAATATGAATCCTAATCCTACGTAAGCGATGATGCTGGCAAGAATGATAATTGCTCCAAGTAGGATGGAACCTTTGAAACTGGCGCCCCAAAATGCTGCTACGGTATATATAAGTAGTGTTTGCCCTATGCCAATAAAGCTGTGAGCTAAAAAAATACCCATAAAATATGAGGCGCCGCTTAAGGGAGAAATAAATAAACGTTTTAAGGTGCGCTGTTCTCGTTCTGCGACTACGGTGGCAACACTTCCACCTAAGCAGCTAAAAAATAATGCTGCTCCCACTAAGGTTGATGGTGCAGCGTTTTCAAATGCGACTGATTGTGAAAGCTTTGCTCGTTCAGCTATAATCAATCCATTAATAATTAATACTGAGACAGGAAATATACACCAGAAAATTAAGCTGCGTTTTCGGCGCAGAAGTTCAGTTATTATTCGCTGTGAGACCGCAATCGTTTCGTGCCAATATTTCATATTAGCTACCTAGAAACCATTAAATTGAATAATTATTTGTGCATAATAGCTTGTTTTAAAGGAATTTCAATCATAAATTCAGTATTTTGATTCGGCTTGGAGGTGCATTCTATCATACCACCGTGCTTTTCAACCACGATTTGTTGGCTAATTAATCGAACAGCATCGGTAATTAGTAGTGATTTTTCTAATTCGGATGTTTGTGCTTGTACCTGCTGTTTGAGAGTTAAGTTAAATTCTTGCAGTTCTTGATACATTAACTGCTGTTGAATTGACATGGAAATATGATATGCCAATGTTTGAGCAAGTGTAATATCTTCACTGCTCCAAACCCGCGCTTTTGCTCCAAACCCGCGCTTGTGCAACCAAATTGCTTTGAGTAATAGCAATGGATACTTGGTCTACAACCTGCTGCAAGACGGGCAACTCGCGTTTAAAAATTGTTCTTGGCTGACTATGGTGCGATACCAATAAACCGAGTAAACTATGTTATTCTCTCGTTCTCAATGATTTTCACTCTACAACGTAATATATTGCAGTACGGGTAAAATCATGGTAATTTATTTTACTAACCTTTTAAAGAAAAAATAGTGAAAAGATTTTCAAACTCTGCTGCATACGGCTATTTGACCTTATTCAGTAATACTTAACCAATAACCAAGATGCTATAACAAGTTTGAAACTTTGTTATTTATGCAGAAATTAGGTATAAATGTGTATTAAGCGAATAGCTGACTTGAAGCGATCTGGATAGTGCTTCAAGAGTTTAGAGGTAGTTATTATGGCATTATCGATGCCTTGTTGCTCGACTAGTTAATGTTTCCGCTATACAGGCGCCTTTGGTTAAGCGATTTGGTGAAAATTAAAGAATTTCTAGACAGCAAATGCAGAATGAACGATGTCAGTTTGATTAATCCAAAGAAAGATATATTAATTATCGACGATACCGCCGATAATCTCAGAGTTTTGTCAGCGATTTTAATCAGGGAAGGGTACAACGTTCGCAAAGCTCTGAACTGGCAAATGGCTTTAACTGCGTGCCAAACGATTCTACCCGATTTAATTTTGCTTGATATCATGATGCCTGAAATGGATGGCTATGAAGTTTGCCATCGTTTGAAAAACTGGCATAAGACTACTGATATTCCAGTGATTTTTGTCAGCGCACTTGATGATGTTTTTGACAAAGTGAAGGCTTTTCGCGTAGGCGGTGTAGATTATATCACAAAACCGTTTGAATTTGAAGAAGTTTTGGTACGAGTGCAAAATCAAATTGCTCTGCGTGAAGCTCGTTTAGAGGTTGTAAAGCTAAATGCTGAGTTGGAGGAACGAGTAAAGAAGCGGACTCAAGAGTTAGAACAAGCTATGCAACAACTGCAAGTTGAGATTCATTCTCGACGTGAACTACAGGGTAAACTTCTTGACATTGCTTTGCATGACTCCTTAACTGGTTTACCAAATCGCGTTTTATTCATTCGACAGCTTGAAAGAGCGCTGAACCATGCCAAAGAAGATACTAACTATCAATTTGCCGTTTTATTTTTAGATTGTGACCGTTTCAAAGTGATTAACGACTCGCTTGGTCATTTTGTTGGAGACGAATTACTTATTGCTATTGCTCGTCGCATTCAGCGATTACTAAGTCCTTTCGATACTTTAGCAAGATTTGGCGGTGATGAATTCGCTATTTTATTAGAAAACATCACTAGTTTAAATATGGCTATTGATGTTGCCGAAGCTGTTTTGAAAAAATTGTCATTAGCATTCAAATTGTCTCGATACGAAGTGTTTATGAATGCTAGTATTGGTATTAGTTGGGGTAATAGTAACTACGAAAAAGCCGAATATTTATTACGTGATGCGGACACTGCAATGTATCGTGCAAAGTCTTCAGGACGCGCGCGTTATCATGTATTTGACCCTGATATGCATTTTAAAGCTATTCAAATATTAGAACTCGAAAATGACTTACGTCGAGCTGTGGAGCGTGAAGAATTTTTAATTTACTACCAGCCAATTATTTCACTTGCTACAGGTAAAATCGCTGGTTTTGAAGCTCTTGTTCGATGGCAACACCCAACTAAAGGTATGATTCCACCTACTGAATTTATACCCGCAGCAGAAGAAATTGGGTTGATTTACACACTGAATATTTGGATATTGGAAACTGCTTTAAGGCAACTCAAAATTTGGCAAAAGCATTCAGCCTTCTCAAAAAATATCACAATCAATATTAATTTATCGGCACGGTTATTTTCTTATCCTGATTTCGGCGCCGTCGTAGATAAGATTATCGCAGAAACTCAGGTTAATCCTAGCTATGTTGAATTGGAAATTACAGAAAGCGTGATTATGGAAAATAACGATATAGTTAGAGGAATTCTACAGCAGTTAAAACAAAAAAAATTCAAACTTGTTATTGATGATTTTGGTACGGGTTATTCTTCGTTAAGCTACCTTCATAGTTTTCCGTTGAATGCGCTAAAGATTGATAAGTCTTTTGTCAAGAGGATGCAAGATAATCAAGAAAATATGGGACTAGTACCCGCAATGATCGGCATTTCACACTCAATGGGAATGCTGACAATCGCTGAAGGTGTCGAAACCCAAGAACAACTAGCTCAACTGCGTACTCTAAATTGCGACCTTGCTCAAGGATTTTTATTCTCTCAACCACTAAAGCAAGAACTTGTTCTCGATTTTATTGCTTCCAATCCGCAATGGTAGCGCTTGGTAACGTAACATAATATATGATGCTACACAAATAAAAAGCTTATGTGAAAATGACGACAATTTAATTCAGACGTGCATGTTATATAATATACTTAAATTAGACTTGTTACAAAAAGTATTGCACTACCCGATAGTTAGTAGACAATTATAAGTTTTGCCGACTATACGTTGCGCGATAAATCGACCGAATGCTATATGCCTGTGGATTATATTGCACTCTAAGTATATTTTTTTACAAATTTATTTACGTACTTGAAGTAAACTATTTTTAGCAGAAGTGTAACAAGTATACTTTTAAATCGTAGAAACCTGGTTTCTTCATTGAGATATTGTAATAAAAAGACGATTTGTCTGCGACAATGAATGCGTAGAAACCAGGTTTCTTTGAAGTGTCTTATTCGTTTACCAGTATATGTGTTTTGTAATATTAATTGTTAAGATAATATAGAACAGGTTATTTTTTGAGATGCTTTTAGAGCGGAATCATAATTATAAAGCTAATATACTCGTTGTCGATGACACACCTGACAACTTGCGGTTGCTATCAGCAATGTTGACAGCACAAGGGTACGAAGTTCGTAAAGCTCTGAACGGTAAAATGGCGTTAACTGCCTGTCAAATGCTTTTGCCTGATGTCATTTTACTTGATATCAATATGCCCGGTATGGATGGCTATGAAGTATGTAAACAACTCAAATCCGAAGATAAAACAAGTGAGATTCCTGTAATTTTTATTAGCGCACTCGATGATGTGTTAGACAAAGTTAAGGCTTTCGATGTTGGTGGTGTTGATTATATCACTAAACCTTTTCACGGTGCCGAAGTAGTATTACGAATTGAAAATCAAATTAATTTACGTCTACTACAAAATAAATTACAAGAGAAGAATATATTACTGCAAAATGCGTTCGACGAATTAAAAGCTGCTCAAGTCCAACAAATACAAAATGAGAAAATGTTTGCTCTTGGACAATTAGTCGCAGGAGTCGCGCACGAAATTAATAACCCCGTTAGTTTTATCTACGGCAATTTACAATACGCAAATGAATATATTCTAGATTTAGTAAAAATAGTAGAAACATACCAAAAAGAATATCCGAATCCAACGCCAAAGCTTCAAGCAACAATTAAAGAAATCGACTTGAATTTTGTAGTTCATGACTTACAAAGTTTAATGGGCGCCATGTATCGAGGTACAGAGAGAATTAGAGCTATTGTACTAGCGCTGCAAAATTTCTCGCGTTTAGATGAAGCGATTATGAAGTCGGTGGATATTCATGAAGGCATCGAAAGTACGTTGGTTATGTTGGAGCATAGGTTCAAGGAGACTGTTCATCGTCCAATGATTGCCGTTGTCAAAGATTTTGCAGCTTTGCCGAAAGTCATGTGTTACGCTAGCGAGCTAAATCAGGTTTTCATGCATATTTTGAATAACGCCATTGATGCTTTAGAGATGGGAAATGGAGCATGGCGCCTGGGGACAAAGAACCGATTGCAAGAAGATGCTGTAGTATCGTTAAGTCAAGATAATTTTGACACGACACAAACATTAGCTTCCCAACAACAAATTCTAAATTCTCATGGCTCACCGCAAATTTTGATTCAAACGCAGCATACAAGCAAAAATACCGTCAAAATTATTATTGCTGACAACGGACCTGGAATTGATTCTTCTACGTGTTCACGATTGTTTGACCCATTTTTTACTACAAAGCCTGTAGGTAAAGGTACTGGATTAGGATTATCGATTAGTTACCAAATTGTGGTTCAAAAGCATCATGGCAATTTAACGTGCTATTCTTTGCCGGGAGAAGGAGCTAAATTTGTCATCGAAATTCCAATTACTTATAGTACGTTGTAACTAAAAAGGTTTTTGGTCTTTTGCTTAGAAACAACGGCGCCGTAGAGATTTGTTTTGAATTGAAAACTTTTTTAGAGGTTAGGGCTACCATTTTTTGTCACAAATAGCATAATAGAAGTGTGACTGATTTGTTTAACCCTTTACGTTCTCTAGATTTTGGTCACTGGTTCAAGCTGATCTGCGGAGCCAGTTATCAACACTTGCCTGCGGTGAGAAGTTTAACTTTAGCTTATGCACTGGCAGGCGCCGACTGTATCGATGTAGCAGCCGACCCTGCTGTAATTTCAGCAGCACAAGACGCGCTTAGAGTTGCTTCGATATTATCCGCCAAATCTCAAAGCCTGGGTATCAACTGTGAAGTAAAGATGCCTTTCTTGATGGTAAGTCTAAACGATGGAGAAGACCCCCACTTTCGCAAAGCCGAATTTGATGAGCGTTTATGTCCTTCGACTTGCCCAAGACCCTGCGAGAAAGTATGTCCCGCTCAAGCAATCGTTTTTAAAGAGCATTCCAGTAATTTCTCTGGTGTAGTATCGCAAAAATGTTATGGCTGTGGACGTTGTATCCCTATCTGTCCCTATGATATAATTTATACAAGTTCTTATGTATCAACGCCAGGAGCGATAGCACCATTGGTATTGTCAACAGGAGTAGACGCAGTAGAAATACATACCAAAGTAGGACGTTTTGCGGAATTTAAGCGGTTGTGGCAAGCAATCGAGCCGCACGTAGAGCAGTTGAAATTAGTTGCTGTCAGTTGTCCTGATGGCGAAGATTTAATTGACTATTTACATGCCCTATATGAACTAATAGCTCCGACTGTTCCTAATTTAATTTGGCAAACGGATGGTCGTCCAATGAGTGGTGATATTGGTTCTGGCGCCACTATTGCGGCAATAAAGCTAGGGCAAAAAGTTTTGGCAGCTTCTTTACCAGGATATGTGCAGTTAGCAGGAGGCACAAATAGCTACACTGTTGCTAAGTTAAAGGCAATGGGAATGCTACGTAGAGACGTGATTAATCACGTCTCTACAAATCACGTCTCTACGCGGAATTATATTTCTGGTATAGCATACGGCAGTTATGCGCGTGCATTGCTGTCACCAATTTTGGAACAGTTAGAAACAAAGGAGGTGAATCAATACGATGTTAAATGTGTTCGTCTAGAGGACGAGCCTGAATTGCTCTGGCAAGCGGTAAAACTTGCCCATTCTCTCGTTTCCCAGCTCAAGTCACAGCAAAGTATAGCGCGTACCTTGTACTGAAACTGCATGTTTGTGTTATTTCAGTTAATAGGGTTTATAACAAGTACTTTTTAAAGCACTTTGTTATCGTTAATATCGCGCATCATAAATGTCCAAAAATCTTTTAAAACGTCACCATAAAAAGCATGACGATTAAAGACGAGCTCCAGAAGTTATTAGATATACTGCCTCAAGACCTGCGAGAAATTCTAGAGAATCATCCGCAACGAGATAGTTTAGTAGAAGTGGTCTTGGATTTAGGGCGCCGTCCAGAAGCTCGCTTTCCTGATAAAGCTGAGTATCTAAGGGAGGCACCTATCACTCAAGCACAAATCGATGATTGTGTATCTAGAGTGGGAAGCTTTGGTGGAGACAATCGTGCGGGGATTGAGCTGACTCTGCACCGTATCAGTGCCATCCGTAACCGTTCCGGCAAAATAATTGGTTTGACCTGTCGTGTTGGTCGAGCAATTTTTGGAACGATTGGCATGATTCGCGATTTAGTGGAAACAGGTAAATCGATACTCATGCTAGGTCGCCCAGGTGTTGGTAAAACTACTGCGCTGCGCGAAATTGCCCGCGTCTTGGCGGATGAGCTTAACAAGCGTGTGGTGATAATTGATACATCGAATGAAATTGCTGGAGATGGTGATGTGCCGCACCCAGCAATTGGCAGAGCTCGTAGGATGCAAGTCGCCCATCCAAACGAGCAGCATCAAGTGATGATTGAGGCAGTGGAAAACCACATGCCAGAAGTTATCGTTATTGATGAAATTGGTACCGAGCTTGAAGCCGTAGCAGCGCGGACAATTGCGGAACGAGGCGTGCAGTTAGTTGGTACAGCGCATGGGAATCAAATTGAGAACTTGATTAAAAACCCCACTTTATCGGATTTAGTAGGTGGTATTCAAGCTGTGACGTTGGGAGACGACGAGGCACGACGAAGAGGCAGTCAAAAAACTGTTTTGGAACGTAAAGCATTGCCTACGTTCGATATTGCAGTTGAAATGCACGAACGTAAGCGCTGGGTTGTTCACGAAAGTGTTGCTGATACAGTTGACACATTATTACGTGGGCGCCAACCGAGTCCGCAAACCCGAACCGTCGATGAAAATGGTAAACTTTCTATTACTCGCCAGTTAACAGCAATAAATGGTCGAGGTGGAAACGTCACTACTCTCGATGAAAACTTTGCATCCCAACGGCAGCAAGGAAATAATTGGCGGTCATCGGGTAGAATGACCCCGTTGCAGGCAGTACCCACTGATTTAAACGGCTCATCAGCACCGAAAAGCGAATTTGACCGTTTGCTTTCACAAGAAGCAAGTTTTGATACCTCAGACTTAGAATTTGATGAAAACTCACGAGTACCAGGACCCAATGGCGAAGACTTGCCGTTGCACATTTATCCATATGGTGTGAGTCGCCATCAACTCGAACAAGTCGTCAAAGTATTAAACTTGCCAGTTATCTTGACAAAAGACATAGACAGTGCAGATTCTATTTTGGCACTGCGGTCACACGTCAAAAACCATGCCAAATTAAGGCAATTGGCGAAGTCAAGACACCTACCACTGCACATGATTAAATCGAGTACCATCCCGCAAATTACGCGCGGGTTGCGAAGAATGCTTAACATCGATGACCCAGAATTTTCTGACGAAAACGAATTGCAGCTATTTCTTCACAACGGCACCGACGATGAAATGGATGCTTTGGAAGAAGCAAGACTTGCAGTCGAGCAAATAGTAATTCCCAAAGGGCAACCAGTAGAATTATTACCCCGTTCCGCTCAAGTACGTAAAATGCAACACGAATTAGTCGAGCATTATCGATTAAAATCTAACAGTTTCGGTGAAGAACCTAACCGCAGGCTAAGAATTTACCCAGCATAAAACCCTGCTACCAAAAAAGAAACTGTAAACTGAAACTGTAAGCTGAAACTGTAAAATTGTGGAACAGGCATCCCTGCCTGTTCTATTATTTAAAAAATTTGTAGCGAGTCATAATTAAAAGCTGGTGCGTGACCCTACAAGTCTTATAATTACATTGAAATTTGTTCATGGCGTCACGCACCCTACTAAAAAATAAAGATAATCTGTAGTTCCCAAGAGTTATCTTGACGCACGAGTTGAATTTCTCTAATAAATTCGCGCAGGTAAAATCGTCGCTCAGATTCGGAGAGGTCGAGCCAAAATTGAGGAATTGATACTGCTTGCGCTACTGAACGTAAGTTGACAGGGGGAAGTGTTGCTAGTTTCGCTTCCATTGCTGAAATTTCGGTGCGAAGCTTATAAGTTCTAAGTTTGGCTGTTTCTTCGTCTAGAACACCTGTTTCAATCAATTCTGGAATTTTTTCTAAGATGGCATTTGCGCGCGCAATTTCTTGTCCTAAGTGATTTTTTACTGTGTCTAGTTGAGGAAAATTTACTCCCTCTACTGCTTTTGGTAAGTCCTGACATACAGCAGAAATCGTTTTCCCTAAAACTTCTTGGTAAGGAATTGATGGGCATTTGGGTTGTTTAGGACAGTTGATGGGACGTAAATATAGATATTCTTTTGTTTGTTTGCGTATAGTGACGCGCGTAATAGTCATGTGTGATTTACATTCGCTGCAAGTTACTAAACCTGCTAAAGAACGGGGTGCGCTAGCGGAACGTGTACTTAAACGACTGTTACGACGCAATAACCTGTCTACTTGTGCTGCTTCTTCTTTAGTAATTATGGGTACATGTGTATCTGAAATAATCTCGCCATTTTGGTATGCGGTGTTGCCTCTATATACCTGATTTGTTAACCAGCGCTTTCCTGTGGTGACAGAAATTTTTTTGTTGTACTTTTTCGCGATGTACCGTACAGCATTTCGTAATGAACCATAAAGCAAGAAGTTCTCGAAAAAGTCTTTAACAACAAGTGCTGTGGTACGGTCAACTATGTATTTACCTTTACCCCTACGATAACCGTAAGGAACTTTACCAGGAGGAGGCGCCACATCAAGACGGTTGCGAGCATGACCTTGGCGAATGCGACGACTACGATGTTGATATTGAATTTGCTGTATTAAATTAATTAGTTCTATGTGTTGATTAAGTGTATTTTCTGAAGAATTATAGGTTTGCTCAACTGCAACTAGAATAATTCCTAAAGCTTTTAATTCTGTAATACGTGCGCTAACTTGCTCCAAATTATCACCCAATTCTTCTAAAGTACGAATTAACAGATATTTTGGAGGGTTGTCTCGACAGTCTGTTAGTAAATTTTCGAGTTGTTCGCGTTTTCCCAAGTCCTCATAAACTCGGTCAACCTCCCACCCCCAACTATTTGGTTCGGGAGTAACATCTAAAAGTGGGTCGGTGTAAGAATAAGCAAAAACCGTCATAGTACAGTTACGGTAATGACTATATTATGGTTGACCTAACTCAATTACATTTCCATCTGGGTCTTGAGTAAAAATTGCTGGGCGCCCTGACGCACTTGGTTGTATTGGGAAGTTATAATTTAGTAGCCGCTGTTTAGCGGCATCTAAGTCGGAAACTGAAAAAGCTATATGGGGGTTGCGTCCCCATTTTTCGTGTTTGGGCTTATTTACGACTTCTTTTGCCACAATTAAATGAAGTTGGTAATCTCCAACTTGATACCACGTACCCGGAAACTTGATTACTCGGTCAATTTTTGACATTCCCAATACTTCACCGTAGAAATGCTCGGCTTTTTCTAAGTCCGTGACGAGTATTGCTGTGTGTAATGGTGTTAGTTGCATGATTAAATTTTGCTATATGTCAAAAAATAAGATTGCTTATGCCTTATTTATGCCATTAGACAGAGAAATTATTGAAAATATTCTATTAACTTTTGTAAACACATAGAGTTTTTCTATAAAAAGCAATGAAGGCAATTGGAATGTTAAAAAAGACGTTTTTAAGCACATTATTACTGGGTGGCGTCGTTGCTTTATCAGGTTGCGGACAACCAACAACTGATAATACAACAACTCCTTCGGCTGTGGAAACCGCAAATCCAAATACCTCTCCAGTCGCAGAAATTCCTACTGTTACTGCTACACCTACTGAAACTGTGACTGTAACAGCTTCACCAACTCCTACAACAGGCGCCACAACAGGAAGTGAAAATTTAGGACAATTAGCACAAGCTGCATCAAGCCAAGGACAGTTTACAATTTTAACAAAGGCAGTTAAAGCGGCTGGTTTAGAGCAAAATTTGGGTGGGCAAGGTCCTTACACTGTATTTGCACCTACCGATGCAGCTTTTAATGCTTTACCAACAGGTACTGTAGATAACTTGTTAAAACCAGCCAACAAGCAAAAATTAGTTCAGCTTCTTGGTTATCATGTTGTACCCGGAAGAGTTACATCAAGCCAATTAAAATCTGGAAACGTTAATACTGTAGAAGGTCAATCGCTGAAAGTATCTGTTGGTACAGGTGTTACTGTTAATGGCGCCAAAGTTGTGCAAGCTGATATTCCTGCAAGTAACGGTATTGTTCACGTAGTTGATAAGGTACTTTTACCACCTAAGTTTAAGTAATACTAGCAAAAGGTATAACGGATAAATTCATATATTGAAACGGTTACGTAACCGTAATAAAATCCTTGTAGAGACCGAATTAATACGGTCTCTACGTATTTGGTTAAAATGAAAAAACTTCTATTTATATGTAGTCAAAATAAATTGCGAAGTCCAACCGCAGAAGCAATATTCTCTGAATACGAGGGACTAGATGTAGAATCTGCTGGCTTAAAAATTGGCGCCCGTACAGCCATCGCGGCGCCATCGCTATATTGAGCGTATCCAAACACTGTCATTCCTGCTGCACATGCTGCTTGTACACCTGTTGCAGAGTCTTCGATTACAAGACAATTTTCTGGATTTGTATTCATTTGCTGGGCTGCATAGAGATACAAATCGGGAAAAGGTTTGGGACGTTCCACGTCATAGCAACTATATAACTTCCCTTGAAAGTGATGCAAAAGTTCGGTTAATGTTAAAACCATTTGAATATGGTGATGACTACTATTTGATGCAACACCTAAATTGGTAATGTTATTTGCTTTAATACTTCGGTAATTTTTGGAACTGGCTGTAGTTCTTTCTGTAATGCGGCAATTTCTCGTTCTTTACAAAGTTCAATAAAGTTTTTTGAAAGTGGTCTACCGTAGAATAGTCACAGTCCTAAATACGGCGCCAGAGCTAAAGTTTTTGTACTATCGGTAAGGAGAACGCTATCACAGAGGTTAAATAGTTCTAGCTCGGTAGAAGTTTTTCGCATTAACCGCAGAAAATGCCCTTCAGCATCAACCAAAAGGGCAATGTAGTTAAGGAACATTTTGAGGTAGCCTAGGCGTGATTGTACTGGAAAGTTATCTTTATTAGGGGTTTGCCATAAACGTTCGATATAATTGCGTACCTCTACTAAAGGAACGGGTGTTATTGTTTCAGACCGTAAAGCTTGCCGAATTTGGTTAAAAATCCAAGGATTCCCTATTGCCCAACGTCCTACCATGACACCTGCTGCTCCCGTTTTTTCAAGCACTTCGAGGGCAGTTGTTGCAGAGTGAATATTACCATTAGCAAGCACTGGACAATCAACCCGTTTAACCGCATCGGCAATCAAATCATATTTTACTGCCCCGTGGTACATGTCTTTTACTGTGCGACCATGCAAACTTAGTAAATCTATGTTGTGGCGATTGATTATATCTAATATTTCGTAAAAGGTATCTGTATTTTCAAAGCCTACACGCATTTTAACAGTCAAAGGTTTATCGGTGACAGCTTGCCTTAGTTCTCTCAAAATTTTATCTACTTTTTCCGGTTCTCGCAGTAATCCACCCCCAACATTTTTGCGGTATATTCTAGGCGCCGGACATCCCATATTTAAATCAACTCCAGCTATATTATAGGTGCATAGTTCCTTTGCTGTTCTTACTAAGTCTGGAATGCTTTCGCCAATCATTTGAGCAAAAACAGGGCGCCCCGTATCATTTTCTGTAATTGAAGATAAAATGGTACGATTGAGGCGTGAGGTGTCATTGACGCGGAAATATTCGGTGAAGAAGTAATCAGGACTGCCGTATTGAGCAATAACCTTCATAAACCAGAGGTTTGTGACATCTTGCATGGGGGCAAGAGCAGTGAGGGGTAGGTTTTTCTGGAGTGTTTGGGGAAGCAGTACCTGGGACATAGAGATGAACAGCGATTAAAGCATTACTCTATCAAAAAAATGAAGAGAAAGCTGTTTGCGGGCGCCTGTAATAGGTTTGGGAATCCCATTAGAAGCCGCAAATTTTATTTCCGGATGGGTCTCCAAGCCAAGAATCTTCGTAGTTCACGCTCGTATAATTTACGACTGTTAGGCGCTTTTCCTTACACTTCGCAAAAATTCTTGTACTTTTGAGAAGCGAATGTCAGAAGAAATCGGAGGTATGAAGTCGTAGGTCGGAGGTGAGAGGAGTTTTTTAGCTTCTAAGGGAATTAGGTTGATGGGCGGTAAGTTTGTACTGTAACTCATTGTAAATTTTACCTACGTTCCGGGGCGCCTGCTTTACGAGTCTGAAGCGTGATAATTACATCAGAGAAGTACACATATCTTCTAATACTTGGTTTATGCTAATGTAAAGTTATGCGCTCAAATGTTGATCCTCATAAGATTGAAGAACTCATGAAAGTCTTAGGTAGAGAAGCCCGTGGTTCTGGCTGTATCTACTTTACGGGTGGTGCCAGTGCTTTACTTATCGGGTGGCGCAGTTCTACAGTGGATATCGATATCCGTTTAGACCCCGAACCTCCAGGTATTTTTCAAGCGCTCGCTAAACTAAAACAACAGCTGGACATTAATATTGAACTAGCTTCCCCACAGGATTTCTTACCTCCGCTCCCTGATGGCGTAACCGAAGCATCTTCATTGGAAGGCAAGGTGAAATCTCGTTTTATCATTACGATTTTACATCTCAAGCTATTTCTAAGCTATCTAGGGGATATAACCGTGATATTAATGATGTTCAAGCTATGTACGAACAGAAATTATTTTCTTTAAAAGAATTACGCGATTGCTTTAACGCAATTGAACCTGAATTGATTCGATTTCCTTCCCTTAATCCTGATGTTTTGAAAAGCAGGATTGAAGAATTTATCGAGCGTTGCGAAAATATACTAGGGAGCGATAAATAATGGAGCTAAACGAACTGCCAGGAGCGGAGTTAATCTTACTTGGACTGGATGATCTTCTCCACGGCAAAAATAATACTGTCGGGTCGCTATTAATCGCGATTGCATCTGTACGCTTAAGAAAAGCTGGCTTAAATATTCCGAACTTACCTCTAGCCCAAGAGCCTGAACTGGCTTTATATGCTCATCTTCAGAACGAACATGATGATGCTTATTCTTACTACAATGCTTTATTAAATAGTCTCAACAGCTTTTGTGCTGCACTTGAACTTAAGTACAGATATAGCATTCCTAATTGATTTGTAAAAACAATGTTAGTGTGATAAACCACAAAGGGCACACTCGTGACCTCAGAGCTTGGTTGTGACTAAAGAATTTTCAAAAATTAAATTAAATGCCCGGAGATGAGTATAGTTAGTATTATGGTATTGGCGCCCTTTTGAGCAAGCTTATAATCAAAAAAGCCGTAACGTTATTAGATGTAGGTAAGTCCCATGAGTCAGGATAAGAACCAAAACGTTCAGCAGTTTCCTCCGTTTAATGATAAGAATGAAGAGGCGCCAGATATTGGGGGTGGCTTACCTGTTATTGAATATTGGGCAAAGCATACTATTTCTCCGGAAGGACCAAAACTTTGGAAAACTTTACTTCACCATAGTGCTTGTCTTTCTTGCTCTTGGGGGACGGGAGGGCAAAAGGGGGGTTTTACTAATGAGGATGGGGAAAAGCTTCAACGCTGTATGAAAAGTGTTGAGGCTATTTCGGCGGAAATTAAACCGGGTATTAAACAGCAATTTTTTGAGCAACAAAGTATTACTGAGCTACAAAAACTGACTTCAATGGAAGCTGATAGGTTGGGACGGTTAAGTTTTCCAATGATTTTGCGAGCGGGTCAATCGCACTATGAGCGGATTTCTTGGTCAGAAATTTATCAAATAGCTGAAGCTGGTTTCCGTAAAACCCCAGAACGAGTAGCTTCTTATAGTTCGGGTCGGTCTTCTAACGAAGCGGCTTTTTTACTGCAATTAATGATGCGGTCGCTTGGCTCTAATAATTTAGCTGATTGTTCAGATTTGTGTCATGCTCCTTCGACTTATGGTCTTCAGCAGATGTTTGGCACAAAAACTTCTATTGTTAGTTTAGAAAGTTTAAATGAAGCTGATTGTGTTGTTTTAACTGGCGCCAATTCTGCTTACAACCATCCACGTTTGATGAATGAGTTGATTAAATTGCGAGAGCGTGGGGGAAAGATAATTGTTATTAATCCTATTATGGAAATTGGATTGGTGAAATTTGGTTCTCCTGCTTTCCCTATTAAATCTCTAGTACCTGGTTCAGATATTGCTTCGCTGTATCTTCAACTAATTCCCGGTAGTGATTCTGTTTTATTTATTGGAATTCAAAAAGCACTTATTGAAGCAGGAAATATTAAAACAGAGTTTCTTCAAGCTTACACAGAGGGATGGGAGGCAGTCGTTGAAAATGCTCGCTCTATTTCTTGGGAAACTATTACAGAAACATGTGGAGTCTCACAAGCAGAAATTGAGGCAGCCGCAACTATAATAGCCAATGCTAAAGGTGTTGTGTTTGGTTGGGCAATGGGCATCACGCAACATGAAAATGGTGTAGATAACGTTTATAGTATTGGTAATACTGCATTAATGAGTGGCAATATAGGTAGAGAAGGAGCGGGTGTAATGCCCGTGCGAGGACACTCAAACGTTCAGGGATTTGGCTCAATGGGTGTGACAAGCCAAAAAATAAAAAAAGGACTTCAAGAAGCATTAGAAAGGCTTTTAGGACGTTCTCTAAGTAGTGTTAAAGGGTATGATACTCGTTCGTTAATTGAAGCTGCTGACGAACACAAGGTAGATACACTCATCTGTCTAGGTGGAAATTTATATGGCGCCAATCCAGATTCAACTCAGGCAAAACGTGCGTTAGGTAATATTGAGACTATAATATACTTAGCTACGAAACCCAACCTAGGACATTTTCACGGATTAGCTAAACAAAATACAATTGTTATTCCCGTATTGAATAGATTTGAAAATCCTCATAAAACAACCGTTGAATCGGGTAATAACTTTGTACGTCTCAATGACGAGGGTAAAACTCATCTTAAAGACGCTGATTTAATTCCCGAAGTAGAATTTTTGACAGAATTAGCTCATAGAATTCACGGCGAATATCCGGTAGATTGGCGCCAGCTTCGAGATACAAAATTTATTCGTAAACTAATCGCGCAAACTGTTCCAGGTTATGAGAAAATAGGTACGATTGACGAAACCAAAGAAGAGTTTACTATTAGTGGACGCATTATTAATACACCTCACTTCCCTACTGAGAACGGTAAAGCTAAAATGTTTGTTACACCACTGCCACAATTAACACTTCCTGACCGAAAAGCTTTTGGCGCCTCAGAGCAAACCCAAGGAATTGTAGTAGCATTAATAACAGCACGTAGCTATGCTCAACATAATACAGTAGTGTATCAAATAGAAGACAAGTATCGAGGAATGCCCCACCGTAACTGCATCTTAATGAATCGAATCGATTTAGAAAAAGCAGGATTGAAAGAACATCAACGAGTTACTGTAAAGGGAAACGCAGGTAAATTAGAAAATGTGGAAGTTATTCACGGAGCAGTACGTCCAGGAGCAGCGTTAATGTTTTACCCAGAAGTAAATGTAATTTTTAACGCACAGGTTGACAAACGAGCAGGAACACCAGCATATAAAAGAGTCCCCGTGTTTGTGTATGCAAATTAAATCAAGGGTTATCGTACATTGCTTCCTGGAATAATTCAAATTATACCGGATTATACTGAAGCAAGAGTCGCAAAAAGAAATTTATGAATTCTGCCAGTTGAATGTGAAAACAACTAAACAATGACAAGGCGCCTATGTTTCTTCTTTAACTATAAAGGCGCCTGCCATTAACTTAATAACTTCGTTCCTCAGCATGACAATCACAAGAGAGATGCTACCCTACGGGAAAACTGCGTTTACGTACCTTAGCATGACAAATCATTAAAATTTTTAGCAAGCGTTGGCAGGCTTCGCCCGTGTAGTCGTACCCTTATAGGGGTGGGATACGCGATTACGCAATACGTGAATAATATATATAAATGACCATAACCGGGATAAAAATAATATTAGTCGAACCAGCAGGTCCATTGAACGTGGGTTCAACAGCGCGTGTCATGAAAAATTTTGGTTTGACTCAACTCATCTTAGTCAACCCACAATGTGACCATATAGGCGCCGAAGCGAAACTTATGGCGGTTCGTGCATCGGATATATTAGAATCGGCAATTATTGTAAACTCTTTACCCGAAGCTTTAATTGGATGTAAGCGTGCGATAGCTACAACTGGTGCAGACCATGACTGGGATGCACCTTTGGAAACACCACGTGATACTTTACCCTGGTTACTTGAAGAAAACGCACAACCCAGCGCTTTAATATTTGGTCGTGAAGACCGGGGGTTGAGTAACCAAGAATTAAATTATGCCCAACGATTTATTCGTATTCCTTCCAGCGAAGAATATTCATCATTAAATTTGGCAATGGCTGTTGGTGTTTGCTGTTACGAACTTGCACAGCAAGCGACCGTATCATTACACGAAACAGATGTAACAAAAAACATACCTTATTTAAACCAACTGGCGCCTGTAGAGCTTGTCGAATCGTATTACCAGCAGTTAGAATTACTACTGCTTAGTATTGGTTATCTTTTTCCTCATACTGCAAAAAGCCGTATGGAAAAATTCCGACAACTGTACAACCGCACGCAGCTAAAAAATAGGGAATTAGCTATGTTGAGAGGAATTTTACATCAGGTACAATGGGCACTTGATAAAAAAAACCATGCTGGCGATTAGCAAATATATTTATGATGTGCTTTTGCCACCACCCCAAACTAAATAATATGGCTTAAACTAAACAAGCAGAGTGTAAAGTGCTGAGTAGAGACGCAATTAATTGCGTCTGTACGAGTGCTGAGTGCTATGTGTGCTTGCTTTGGGGTCGGTACAAGTATAGTTCAGTGGTTATAAGGAGTAGCGGTGTCAGATTCGAGTTATAGATTAACACCTTCGTCGCGAGGTCAAAGCGCTGGCCGTCGTGTGTCGCGTCCTGTTAAAAAGTCGGGACTTCCTCAACCGAAAGTCGCTAAAAAAACTCAACCAGGACTCAAGAAAGTCAAACCGACTGCCAAAGCTGTCAAATCGACATCGCCTAAAACAACAGTGCCCTCGGAAAGTAAAAATATAGTTAAAAGTACTGTTAGACCTGCCAGCCCGAAAAGCGTCAAAAACCAAATACCTGTTTATAATCCCAATACCGTTAAGGTAAAATCAGTCCGAGTTCGCAAGCAACCTACCGCTCGAAAAAAAGTTGTTACCCGTCGGACGCGATTAAAGCCGATGGCACGTAATATTTTATATGCTTTAAGATTATTAATTGTTGGAGTCGGTATTGGCGCCATTGTTGGTACTGCGCTTTCTGTATTAGACCCTGCCACAAAGTTGAATAGCCAGAACGGGCAAACACCTACAGTACAACCAACTGCACCACAAACTCAAGCTCCTACTGTTGCTAACATATTACAGCTATCACAAGAAATACCTTCTTTAAAATCAGCAATCCAAAATCTAGCAATCCAAAACCCAAATTTAACTCCAGGGGTATTTGTTGCCGATTTAGATAATGGTGGTTATGTTGATTTTAATGGCGGCGCCATGTTCTCCAGCGCCAGTACAATAAAACTGCCAATTCTTATCGCCTTTTTCCAAGATGTTGATGAAGGCAAAATTAACCTTGAAGAAACTCTCCGCACTAGTAAGTCTACTGTAGCTGGTGGTTCAGGAGACATGCAAAATAGACCCGTTGGTACTCAGTATGGGATACTTGAAGTCGCTACTAAAATGATGACTATTAGCGACAATACAGCAACTAACATGCTGATTGAGCGAATGGGGGGAATTGAAAAATTAAATCAGCGCTTCCGCAGTTGGGGACTTAACACTACTTCGCTTGGTAATATTTTACCTGATATTGAGGGAACGAATAAAACGTCTCCAAAAGAGTTGAGTAATTTAATGGCAATGATAACTAAAGGTAATATAGTTAGTTCTCAGTCACGCGAACGTATTATTGATATTATGCAGCGTACTGTCAAAGATACTTTGTTACCTGCTGGTTTAGAACAAGGTGCAAAAATTGCTCATAAAACAGGTGAAATTGGCGGAATTTTAGCAGATACGGGTTTAATTGAGTTGCCATCAGGAAAACGCTATCTGATTTCGGTAATGGTACAACGTCCTCGAAACGATGTCAGTGCAGAAAAGCTGATAAATGGGATTTCACGTGTTGCGTATCAGCAGTTTAGTGGTATTAGCATGGCGCCGAATAATTCTGTTAACCCTGCTGTACCTAATAATATTCCTGCACCTGTAAATCCAATTCAACCTCCTGTTATTACTCAACCGCTTCCACCAACTACTAATATTAATCCTAATATTAATCCTAATATTAATCCAATTCCCCCAGGTGGCTATACTCCACCAATTATGAATCCTATACCTAGCTCTACATTTATGACTCCTGTACCAAATATGGGAACTAATATTCCTCCTACTGGTTATCAGGCGCCTGTAGTAAATCCTCAATATTATTATCCTTACCAACAATAAGAAACCGTAGAAACCCGGTTTCTTCCAATCATTGACAAATTGGAATTTGTATAATCAGCTCAGTTTCCTGGTTGGGTATGGAAATACAATTTAACTTTCCACCATGTTTTTTTGTAATAATTTGATAACTAATTGACATTCCCATACCAGTTCCTTTGCCAACAGATTTTGTGGTGAAAAATGGGTTAAACATTTGTCGTGTAACTTTATCATTCATTCCAATACCAGTGTCTTTTACGGCAATTTCAATCAAGTTACTATCAATAACTGTAGTTCTAATTATTATTTGCGGAGCGTTTAGTTCTATTTGCTGTTCATTTTGCTGAATATTTTTCTCTTCAATCGCATCAATTGCGTTTGTTAATATATTTAGAAATACTTGATTTAATTGCCCAGCATAACACTCAATGAGGGGTAATTGGCCATAATTTTTAATTACCTCGATAGCTGAACGTTCGGTTGTTTGGTTGAGACGATGTTGTAACATTAACAGAGTACTATTGATACCTCCATGAATATCAACTTGCTTAAGTTCTGATTCATCTATACGAGAAAAAGTTCGCAGAGATAGAACAATTTCACGAATCCGTTCGGTTCCCACTAGCATTGATTTGAGAGTTTTGGGTAAATCTTCTTCAATAAACTCTAAATCAATATCGTCTAATATTTGTTCAACAGATTTTTGATTAAAATTAGACTGCTGACAGAGATTTATTACATTTAATAAATCTTGAGTATATTCTTTGACATGTTTAATATTTCCGTGGATAAAATTGACGGGGTTATTAATTTCGTGGGCAATACCAGCGACTAATTGTCCTAAACTCGACATTTTTTCAGATTGAATCAGTTGAGCTTGGGTGTGCTGTAACTCTTGCAAGGTTGATTCGAGTTGAGTAGTTTTTTGCGTCAGTTCTTGAGTTCGTTGAGAAACTTTTTGTTCTAGAGTTTGCGAATATTCTTCTAGTTGACTATATAATTGGGCGTTTTTGAGGGAAATTGCTGCTTGAGCGGTAAGCAGTTGAATTACTTGTAGACGCGCGCTTGTAAATGCATCTACGGTTAAGTTATTTTCTAGATAGAGAATGCCAATTAATTGTCCTTGCTGGCTAATTGGAGTACACAGCACTGATTTGGGTTGATTTTTAATAATATAGTCATCACTTGCAAATTGCAATGTTTCACTAAGGCAAGCAAATACGGCTGTTTCTTGGGTTCGTGCGACAGAATAAATTAAGCTTTGGGGAATTTGCCGATATTGTTCGAGGGGAATTTCTAACCTTTGAGTTTGCTCAGAAGAAGCTCTTGCAACTACTAACCATTGTTTGTTCTGTTGGAGAATTAAATGACCAATTTGCGCTCCCGCTCCGGTAATTACTGTCTGCATTAAAGTGGCTAGTAGTTTTTCTAGTTCAATTTCTTGTGAGATGGCTTGTGCTGCTTTCATTACTACAGGAAAATCTAAGGAGAAATTTTTGCTGCTACTAATATTAGTGAAACTTCGTATTAGCGTTGGAGCGATGGTACTTTCATTAGTAATAGAAAGACTTGAAGGTTCGAGAATAGATGCTAGTAGCTGTGGGTAATTTTGTTCTAAATGGTTAATTTTGGCTGTGGCGCCCCATTTAGCATAGCAGCAGTAAGCTGATTGCATATAACCGCAGGCTACCTGATGTTTACCCAAATATAGGTAAAATTTCGCAGCAAGTTCGTTTGCAAGAGCTTCTTCAGAGAGAAATTCGTTTATGACGGCGCCTTTTATAGCACGGTCGTACCAGTCCCCTGCTTCATGATTCTTGCCTAAAACTCGACATTTCTCTGCCTCGATTAAATCAAGTTTATGCTGGTGATTCATGGGAGCATGATGTGCCCATTGTTTCAGGGTAGTTTGATGGGTTTCTACCAAAGTGAGAGTGTTAGCTTGCTCAATTTCTGACTGTGTAGATAATGACCCCAAGTAAGTTAACGCAGCATAGAAATGAAAAATCGGAATAAAAATTGCTCCTACTGCTGCTGTTAAATAAAGGTTTGCTTGGGAAATGTAGTCTAGAGCATTGGTATAGTTGTCAAAGAAATAGGCAAGTTTTAGTTTGTAAATATAGGCAACAGTGAGGGCTGAAAATTCATTATCTTGATGGTGCTTAGGAAGCATCACCGCTTCATCATACGCAGTTCCGATTAATAAATCTGGTTGATTGACAATTTCTCTCAAGTTATGCAATGCCTGTTGTTTTATTTTCAGGTAAGTCAGAGGAGAATATTGCTTTGCATTGGCTAAGACAACACAATAGTTTTCTATTTCTAATTTCCAATCTTCTAAAGATATCCCAGCGAAGAAAGTATCATCAAAATAATTATTTATATTGTAACCAGCATATAGCAAATCACCTGTTTCAATTCCTGCTAAATAACCCTCTTTCATCGTTAGTATTGTAGTCCTCAATGGTTCCTGACGATGTTGGAGAAAAAAGCTAAACAAAGATAAAGTTTGAGACTTGAATTCGTGTGTATCTAACTGATTAAGTAAGCTTAGTGCTACTCGCCCAAAGCAATAGCCCCTTTCTACCTCTTCCCAAAAAGTAGACAGTACCATGCCATAAATGATATACCCGATGATTGATGCGGGTGCATTACCAAAGTGGAGTGATAGACTCACCATTATAGAGCCAAGCAAAGGTAGCAAATCAGAACGTGCCAAAAGAATGGAACTAAACAATATGGCTAACACTTGCATCGCCGCAATTGTCTTTTCATCGCTCATTACAGGCAGATTAATCAATTCCTCTATTTGTTTACCTTGAAGTTGCTCTGTAAGCGTTTGTAGTACTTTGTCTGTCAAAACTTTGTCAGGTTCACATGAAAACTCAACACCCAGTTGTGTCAAAGCATTTTGACCGACAGCAATCGCTTCTAACATTTTACTTTGAGCTGTTAGTGCGCTGATTTGAATCTCGTAAATTTTAACTTTGTCTAGTATCGTTTGGGCAGATTGTAAAACTTGGGTTGCTATGAGTTCCATCTCGTCAAACTCACCATTCAAATAAGCTGATTCGGTAGCTGCTACATAAAGATTGAGTGTTAATTTATACTGGTTTTGCCAACAATCAACGGGAAGTAAATCAATTCCCGTTTGTAAATAAATTTTGGAGGCATTGTATGCGGTCGCATTTCTGGCTTTCTGTCCAGCTGATAAGTTAAGTTGAGCTAAGACTGAGCGTTCTTCGGGTTGGGTTATTAAGTATCGACCTAAATTTAAATGTCCAATGATATCAAATAGCTTTTCTTCTTTTTCTATCTCTGATAAGTTTTGTTGGAGTAATTGCCCAATTTTGAGATGAACAGCTTGTTTATGGTTATCGGGAATGAGAGAATAAGCAGCTTGTTGAACGCGGTCGTGCAGAAATTTATATTCTGCTAATTGCTTATGAGTGTGTCCTAACTCTAATTGCTCCTCCAAGTCTCGCTGATAAAACTTATAAATTTGAGTTTGCGGTAAAACCAAGCCTGCTTGTAAAGCTGTCCATAAATCCGTCGCTGTTTCGATTTCAGATTTTTCGGAGACAATAGCTAGGGTATTTAAATCAAATTGGTTGCCAATACAAGCTGCTAATTTTAAAATTTCTTGTGTTGTCTGTGGTAATTTTTGTAGCTGCGCGGACATAAATTCCACGGCATCATCAGTTAATGCGGCTTGTTGCACTTGGGTAATATCACATTCCCATCCTCGTTGATTATTAAAGCTAATTAATCCGTCTTGATGTAGTGCTTTGAGAAACTGGGTAGCAAAAAATGGATTACCTTGGGTTTTTTGATAGATTAAGTCCGCAAGCGTTCGCGCTGATTCTTCAGAACAGTTGAGTGTATCTGCAACTAAATTATTTAGGCTGTTTGTAGATAATGCCTTCAAAGTAATTGTATTAATTATTGCTCCTGTATTTGCGACTTCATTTAACATCAACATTAATGGATGAGCCGGAGAGACTTCTGAGTCTCGATAGGCGCCGATAGTAAATAAATAATTTGTTTGAGAATCACTATGTAATAACTGCATTAACTTTAAAGATGCAGAATCTGCCCATTGTAAATCATCCAGAAAAATGACTAAAGGATGTTTGGGTGTGGTAAACACTTGAAGAAATTTTTGAAATAACAAATTAAAGCGATTTTGCGCCGCTGTGCCCGATAATTGAATAGCTGGCGCCTGTTGACCAATAATTTTTTCTAATTCGGGGATAACTTCAATAATTACCTGTCCATTTTCTCCAACTGCTTCTAAAATATGAGTTTTCCATTGTTGAAGTTGAGTATCGCTTTCGCTTAATAATTGTTGCATTAAATCTCGGAAAGCTTGCACAAAAGCAGAAAAAGGAATATTGCGATTAAATTGGTCAAATTTCCCTTTAATAAAATAACCCCTTTGGCGAACAATGGGTTTATGTACTTCGTTGACAACCGCAGTTTTACCAATACCAGAAAAACCAGCAACTAGCATCAATTCGGATGTTGAATTGCCTGCAACGCGCTCGAAAGCTTCCAACACCATTTGCACTTCGGCGCCTCGTCCATATAATTTATCAGGAATAATAAAGCAATCGCTAATATCTTTTTGAGCGATGTTAAAATATTCAATTTTGCCAGTATTCTTGATTTGATATAAACAAGTTTCTAAATCGTGTTTTAATCCTAAAGCGCTTTGGTATCTATCTTCAGCATTCTTTGCCATCAGTTTACTGACAATTTTACCAAGAACTTTGGGAATTTCTGGTTTGATATCAGTTATACAAGGAGGTATTTTGGCAATGTGACAATGCACCAACTCCATCGGCTCGTCAGAGATAAACGGTAATTGCCCGGTTAATAATTCGTAAAAAGTAACACCCAAAGAATAAAAGTCTGTACGGTAATCAATACCCCGATTCATTCTTCCTGTTTGTTCTGGCGATATATAAGATAATGTTCCTTCTAAAACATTAGGGTTTTTTAGAGATTGGGTTTCTCGTGGCAATAAAGAGGCTATACTAAAGTCTATTAATTTAACCTGCTTTGTTTCTGGATTAATTAAAATATTTCTGGGTTTAATATCTTTATGAATTATTCTCTGATGATAGAGAACATCTAAGGTATCGCATAGGGATATGGCAATTTGTAGAAATTCCTGATTATGAGAATAATAATCACCTAGTGAAACTCCTCCAAAGTCTTCCATCACCAATATATAACCGTTTTGGAACGTTTCAAGGCTATAGGTTTGAATAATTCCTTGAAAATTCAGGTTTTTGGCAATAGTGTACTGATTACGAAATTGTACGAGTTCGTTAAAGCTGGGATAAGGATTTTTCAGCAGTTTGATGACTACGGGTAAATAGTCAGCTTCTCGATATCCTCGATAAACGATGGTTCTCGAGCTTTTATAAACTTCTTCGCTAAGTTGATATCCGGGAATACTGACAAAGGCGCTAATCATACTAACTTTATCCTTATGACTTTCACGCTTAGTATTCCCAGATATACCCAGAAAATTATAAAACTTCAGAAAATTTATTGGTTTTCAGCCTTTTCCTGTATCATTTGTCTTTAGGATGTGGTTTATAGCAATGAATGGAAAAAGGTGAATTTAGAAATTCCCCATTACAGCAGATTTTTGAAATCTAAAGTAATGGGGCAGAACATTACAATCGATGCAAAATGTAGCAGACCAATTTCAGCTTTGTCAGAACAATAGTAAATCAAAATGAATAACTCATGAAGTATAAGATTTTCTTTACAATACTTAACAAAATAAAAATCCTAGAAACCGGGTTTTTTCATTAAAATCTGTTATAAAAATGACTATTTTGCCTAAAAACGTGGTTTCTTAAATGTAGTAAAGAAAAGTTTATATTAACTGATAGTTTACACTTTAAAAGTTAATTAAGAAACAATACGAAAAATTAAGTATATTAAACTTAAGTGACTATTGATTCCCAAATTTGACGATAATACTCTTTTAACAAATCTGTGCGAGGTCATTTTTAACAAAAATAAGTCAACCATACTATCGATAGAAAATTAGAGATTAATTATGCCGAACAACAGCGTTGAAGTACACAGAGGTTTAATTCAATGCGAATTTTAATAGTAGAAGATGACGAGTGCATAGCCAAAACACTGTTGAGTGTCCTTGGCAACCAGCACTATACAGTTGATGTAGCTAGCGATGGTAACTTAGGTTGGGAGTTAATACAAGCTTTGTTTTACGATTTGATACTGCTTGATGTCATGCTGCCAAAGTTAGATGGACTCAAGATTTGTCAGAGGTTGCGCTCTAAAAACTACCAAACCCCTATTTTAATACTGACGGCAAAAAACTCAAATACAGATAAAGTCAAGGGACTAGAAGCAGGAGCAGATGATTATGTGGTTAAGCCATTTGAATTTTCTGAGCTACTTGCGCGTATTCGTGTATTGCTACGGTGCCTCTCTTCGCCCATTCAAACGGTACTACAATGGGAAAACTTGTGTTTATATAAAGATAGCTGTGAAGTTACCTACAACGGTAATTTACTCACCTTAACTCCCAAAGAGTACCGTTTACTAGAACTTTTTCTGCGTAATAGACATCAAGTTTTTAGCCGAAGTGACATTCTTGACCACCTTTGGTCTATCGAACAGGCGCCAAAAGAAGATACAGTAACAGCGCATATTAAAGGTTTGCGGCAAAAACTAAGTCTTGCAGGCGCCACCAATGATTGCATAGAAACAGTATTCGGCATCGGTTATCGTTTAAAAGAAACAGGATTTAGTACCAAAAATCAATCTTTGAAGGTGCAGCAGAAAAAAAAGAGTAAAATAAAGACTGCATTAAGCGAACTATGGCAAAACTTACAATTTAAAACAAACGAACGTTTAGCCGTTTTACAACAAACAGCTACAGCATTAACTTTAAATGAATTGGCAGAAGAACAAAAACAAAAAGCACAAGCGACAGCACACAAGTTAGCAGGAATATTAGGTGTATTTGGTTTAGTAGAGGGTTCACGTCTTGCAAAACAGGTAGAGCAAATGTTTCAGTTGGGAATGCCACGAGACCAAAGTACAGCATTTAACCTCTGCCACTTAGTAGGACTTCTCCAACAAGAACTCAATAAACCAGTCTTTGAAGAATTTTACAAAGCAGTTTTGAATTTCGTAGAGGAGGAAGATAGTGTTAAATGATACTTTTACAAACCATGAATATCCGGCAACAGAGTCAATAAACCCTGTAGACTCACTGGAAGTATTGCTGCATAAATTAATGAACCGTGTTCGTCAATATGCAGAAATATCTGATATTTTGTCTGTCACAGTTAATGAAGTGCGGGTTTTTTTAGAAACTGACCGGGTTAAGGTATATAAATTTGATACAGATGGTAGCGGTGAAGTTGTCGCTGAGTCTGTTAACGAGTGTTTACCCTCACTATTAGGGCAAAATTTCCCCGCAGAGGATATTCCACTTGAAGCGCGTGAAATGTTTCAAAAAGTTCGCCAGCGTACAATTGTAGATGTGCCTGCTCAAACTATAGGGTTAAGTCGATTTTTATATCCTGACAGTGATAATAATGATATTTGGTTTCGTCACGTAGACCCTTGCCATATTGAATATTTGATATCAATGGGTGTAAATTCTTCTGTAGTTGTGCCAATTTTACACCGTCAACAGTTGTGGGGATTATTAGTTTCTCATCATAGCGTACCGCGAAATGTTACCGAACGAGAATTACAAGTATTGCAACTTGTAGCAGACCAATTATCTATTGCGGTGGGACAGTCAACCTTACTTCAACAAACTCGAATTTTAGCACAACAAGAAGCTACAATTAACCGCGTTGCTAAACTGTTACATTCGATGACCGAAATGCAGTTGCAAGAAGCTTTAGAGTTAGCTGTGTCGGGTTTACAAGCTAGCGGTGGTAGAGTTTATATTGCGCCACAAAAACCAAACGAAGAAGCACAAATATATAGTTGTGGGTCTGGGAGTATATTGAATGAAGATTATTGCGATTGGTTAACTACTCAATCAACATTACCTGAACTGAGCCATATTTGGGTATTTAATGATTTGCTTGTGTACTCTTTACCAGAATATTTAGCGAATGATTTTAATAAAGCTGAAATTCGGAGCTTATTAATTGTTCGTTTGGAGTACCATACTTCAATTGTGGGTTATTTGAGTATTTTCCGTCGCTCTATTGATACAGAAACTTTATGGGCACGGCGCCGAGACCCTCTGGAAGCGCGACACTTACGTCCGGTACAATCGTTTGAAGCATGGCAAGAGTTAAAAAAAGCTCAAGTCAACCCTTGGACGGCACCGGAAATTGATTTAGCTAATTCTTTGGGTAGCCACTTTGCAATGGCGATTCAGCAATATCAATTATATCAAAAAATACATGTTGCTAATTATAATTTACATAGAGATATTGAACAAAGAAAGCTGTTTGAAAGCAAAATTTCTGCATTAAATGCCGAGTTAGAAACACGAGTAATTGAACGTACCGCTGAGTTACAGCAAGCCAATACCGAGTTGAAACATGAAGTTAAAGAACGTCAACAAGCACAAGCTTCTGTAGAACGTTTAAGTCGGTATAATGAGTTAATTTTAAACTCAGCAGGTGAGGGAATTTACGGTTTAGATGCCGACGCAAAACTCACTTTTATCAATTCTGCTGGCGCCAGGATGTTGGGTTATCAAGTCGAAGAACTAATTACCCTAGGTCAGCATTTTCTAGAGTCTGTTATAAAACACACTAAATCTGATAATACTGCCTACAAATGGTCAGAGAACCCAATACGTGCGACTTTAGAATATGGCAAAGTCCAAAACATTAGCGATGATATATACTATCGTCGAGATGGCACAAAATTTCCTGTTGAGTATATTTCAACACCAATCCAAGAACAAGGTCAAATTATCGGCGCCGTAGTTATTTTCAAAGATATAACCGAACGGCAAATAATTGAGCGCATGAAGGATGAGTTTGTTTCTGTTGTTAGTCACGAACTGCGAACACCTTTAACTTCGATATGCAGCGCTTTAGGTTTACTATCAAATAATTCGCTTGATAGCCAACCAGTTAAAAAACAGCGTATGTTAGAAATTGCGTTTGAAAATACAAACCGCTTGGTGCGTCTTATCAACGATATCCTTGATATCGAGCGCATCAACTCCGGCAAAGTTTCAATGCATTTTCAAATATGTAATGCTGCTGACCTAATGACTCAAGCTGTTGATGAAATGCGCGCGATGGCAGAAAAAGCCGAAATTACTCTTTGTGTGGCGCGACTAGATGCTCAACTTTGGGCAGACCCTGATAAAATAGTTCAAACGCTTACTAATTTAATTAGTAATGCAATTAAGTTTTCAGGTGCTGGTAGTACTGTTTGGTTAAGCGCGGAAATTCAGATGACTCCTCATATATTATTTAAAGTCAAAGATGAAGGGAGAGGAATTCCGGAAGATAAATTAGAAACTATATTTGACCGTTTTCAGCAAGTCGATGCATCAAATTCTCGTAACCAAGGAGGGACGGGTTTGGGACTTGCTATATGTCGAAGTATTGTACAGCAACATGGAGGCGCCATTTGGGCAGAAAGTGTATTAGAAGTAGGTAGTACATTTTATTTTACATTACCTTTATTGCGAGGAGCATAATTATGACTAAGCGTGTATTAATAATAGATGATGAGCAGGGTATTCGAGAAACAACTCAAGTGTGTTTAGAAATAACTGGAGATTGGGAAGTTTTTACAGCTAGTTCGGGTAAAGAAGGTTTAGTGCTAGCTGCTAGTTCACAACCTGATGTAATTCTTTTAGATGTAATGATGCCAGATATGGATGGGTTAACTACATTAAAAAAAATACAATCTGACCCAGAAATTCAGCATATTCCCGTAGTTTTTTTGACAGCAAAAGCACAACCTGCCGAACAGCGTCAATTTAGCCAGTTAAAATTGGCAGCATTAATTACTAAACCCTATGACCCATTTACTTTGTCCGACCAACTCACGGAGGTGATTTCTAATAAAACAAATAATTTATAACAAAAATTACCTTTCATTATTGATAAATAGAGTATAAGAAAGCGAATTATTTACTCTGACCGAGCAACGGTTTCCCAAATGCTAAACACACAGGAGCATAGGAGCAGTTTTTATTGTCGGCTTTGCTTGCGAGTCATAGCGATTACTGCCTTGACCGTAAGCTCTGGTAAATCGCCCAAAGTTGGTAAAATGTCTTCAGTAGAAAAAACTTGGGGTAGGTTATCTCCAAACCATACCCAAACCTGTTGTCGAGTTATGTCTATTAGCCAAGCTAATTGTGTTCCATTGCTGAGGCAGTGGAGAATTTTGTTTTGCACGTCTAAAGTGCTTTGATCAGGAGAGAGAATTTCAATTAACCATTCCGGCGCCCCCTGTAGCGGTCCATCTTCATCGCCAAGACGCTCGCTGGTAACGACAGAAATATCTGGTACTGGAGAGTAGGGAGGTACAATACAGCGCAGTTCTTGCACAGCTTCAAACTGCTCAGTATGAAGATTTACGTAATTTACCAAATTGCGTTGTAGCCGCGAGTGAAAAAGGGTTGGCATTGGTTTTTGTAGAGCTTGCCCGTTAATTAACTCCCATGCGGGGGAAGACTCAATGTTGGGTTGAGAGAGAAACTCGGCTAAAGCGGTTGTTGCTAGTGACTTCATATATAATGAGCTTTCCTCAAATTTTTCCACTTATGACATAGATTCCTGCCGCACTTTAATATTAAACTATCTGTTACCAAACTATTTTGGTATCGGCAATAGATAAATGAAATGCGACGGCGCCTTCATAGCTTGTAGAATATGTTAGTTAATAGGGTAAGCGTCTTTAAGATAACCCCCATTATATAAGAGGTATTGATGGTGCAGACACCCGCTAGTCCTAAAAACCAAACTTTGCCGATTGAGTTACCATCATCAATTGGGTTGTACGTTACCCAAGAACAGTTTACAGCTCTAGCAGCAGTAAACCGAGACTTGAAACTGGAAAGAACCGCACTAGGAGAGCTAATTGTGAACCCACCAACGGGTTGGGAAACTGGGGAACGCAACCTCAGTCTTACCGGACAACTGTATCGCTGGTACGAAGAAAACGAAGATTTGGGTAAAGCTTTTGACTCCTCTACTGGGTTTATTTTACCCAATGGCGCCACTCGTTCTCCCGATGCTTCTTGGGTTAGTCAAGAACGGTGGGATGCACTTACTCCGGAACAAAAAGGAACTTTTGCAAATATCTGTCCCGACTTTGTTGTTGAGTTAAGGTCAAGCTCAGATGGACTTGAGCCATTGCAAGCAAAGATGAAAGAATACATTGATAATGCCGCCCTCTTAGGATGGTTACTCAACCCGCAGCAACGACAAGTGGAAATTTATCGACCGGGATTAGAGGTAGAGGTGTTGGAGAACCCTACTCACTTATCTGGTGAGAATGTGTTACCCGGTTTTGTTTTAAATATGCGCCGAGTCTGGAGCAAGTAATAAATATATGATATAATATACAGCGCTATTGCGGCTAGGTGTAGATTTATGACCCCTTTGACGTTAAGTTTAGACACCGTTCATTTAAGTGACGAACAATTCTATCAGTTATGTCAAAATAACCGCGAGTTACAGTTTGAACTCTCAGCCAAGGGAAAATTAATTATTATGTCACCAGTTGGAGGCGAGAGCGGAAATCGAGAAGCTGACTTTATTATCGATTTAGGTATTTGGAATCGGCAGACAGGTCTCGGTTATACCTTCAGTTCCTCTACTGTATTTAAGTTACCCAATGGTGCAAACCGTTCTCCTGATGCTGCTTGGATTAAAAAGGAACGTTGGGAAGCACTCACTCCTGAACAAAGACGCAAATTTCCCCCTATAGCACCAGACTTTGCGATTGAATTAAGGTCAGCTACAGATGATTTAGAAACGCTGCGTGAAAAGATGCAGGAATATACGGATGCAGGGGTGCAATTGGCATGGTTAATTAATCCCCAACAGCAGCAAGTGGAAATTTATCGTCAAGAGCAAGATGTAGAAGTGCGGAATCTACCGACACAATTATCAGGTGAAAATTTATTGCCCGGATTTAGCTTAAGTTTATCCCGGTTTGTAAATAGCTAATACGGCGCCACAGATAGATTTACAATCAAGCTAGAGTTAAGCTTGTGCATATGTTTGAGTAAATATGGATATTGATGATTTATTTAACTACATTGCCCAAAATAATACAGATGCAGCTTTACATTTTTTTGATGCAGCACGAAGCACCATCGCCAAGCTAGCTCAAAATCCTGGTTTGGGCAATCTTTATAATGTAGATAATCCTCGTTTACAAGGTTTGCGTAAATCGGGTATTAAAGGTTTTGAAAAATATCTTATTTTTTACTTGGCAACAGAAGAATTACTAACAGTAGTACGTATCATTCATGGCAGTCGCGATATTCCCACTATCTTGGAACAAGAAGAAACTAATACATAAGGCGCCGATGCGACAACTTAATCGTTTCAATATAACCCGCCATAAGTTGGCAACGGATTATGAACGGATGTAGCGGATAGTTGATTTTATGTAACTAGTTTTGTTTGTAATAAATAATTTATCCGTTACATCTGTTGCATCCGTTGCTAATTAACACATCATAATCAACGCATGAAGTAGGTACATTATGTTTCCGAAGCATATATGTAGTGTACAAAACTAACCGCAAAGAAAATCACTGGTGCCAATCGTCGTTATTCTCAACATTTTAGTTCAAGCGTACAACCAACTCCAAGTACTCCGGCTGGTTTTGGTTGGCTTGATGGTGGCACTATTCCTAATCAGCAATTACTTTTCAGCTTACAAGAAGGACAACAGGGACTATTAACAGGAATTCGTTATGGACTTTTAGATGATTTTGAAATTGGGGCGTATCTCTCTAGCATTCCTGGAACTGTAGACTAATCCCAATTAGGGTTTAGCGGCAAAATACGCTTTTTAAATCAAGCAGAGGGCGCCCCCGTAACTTTAAGTGCAGCAGCAACAATCGCACGGTCGAATAACGTAATAATTAACTTTGTTAATAATAATCGTAACGAATTTAGGCAGCGAGGCTTGACTAAAGGTGGATTTGCGTTTAGTAATGAAACGGACGAAGAATTACTTATCATCACCCTGTCTACTCCAATGCACTATAAATTTAAAGGTGGAAGTGCTGTGTGGCTGACTCCCACTTTAGGATTTGTGCAGCGCTCAGGACTTGAGATTGGTGGGTTTAGCTTTGGCGCCTCAGTTCCTGTGTTTAAAAATTTAGATGTAATTGCTGAAGCTGGTGTAGATATTTTAGGCAACGGCAATGCCTTTATCGGTAACAGCCTCCAAAAAGTTATACCTTGGACTGTCGGTTTACGTTGGTATCCAGGTGCCGTTACTGGTATGCAATTAGAAACTTACCTGACCAACAGACTCGGAACATCGCCTTATGATAGTCTTAGAGTCAGAGCTGATAATGACACTGCTGTAGGTTTTGGTTTAATTCTTCCAATTCAATTTTAGAACTCTCTTGAGAATTTTGATATGTAAATTAACACCTTTGATAGCGCATCCCCGGTAACTGTGCAATTAAACCCATTAACTCAAGTTGTAACAGCGCACTAGAAACTAAACCCGGCGCCATACCAGTTTGTTGAATAATCACATCAAAAGCAGTAGAGTCCATCGAAACTGTTTCGATAACCTTTTGAAGTTCAGGTTCTAACTCTTGTAAAGCTGTTTTTACAGTTGCAGGTATGGAATCAAACTGTGGTATCGCTCCTAGCATTTTAATTAACTCATCAAGCTCACTTGGAATTGGTGTGGCGCCTTGTGCAATCAGTTTTAAACAACCTTGAGAATTATAATCATCCACTCTACCCGGCAGTGCATACACATCACGTCCAAACTCATTCGCGTAGTCTGCTGTAATTAAGGCGCCAGATTTAATAGGCGCCTCAA
Source organism: Calothrix sp. FI2-JRJ7 (assembly GCA_019359675.1). Lineage (GTDB taxonomy): Bacteria > Cyanobacteriota > Cyanobacteriia > Cyanobacteriales > Nostocaceae > Dulcicalothrix. The sequence goes on along the minus strand of JAHHGX010000064.1, from coordinate 70,394 downwards.
GTACCAAAACCGCGCGACACAAACCAGCAATAATGCGGTTGCGACGAGGGAAATGTGTGCGGTCAGGTGGAGTTTTGCTTTTATACTCGCTGACGACTATTCCTTGTTTTAATATTTGCTGATAAAGTTTTTGATTTTTGGCAGGGTAGACAACATCAACACCTGTACCAAAAACAGCAATAGTGCGTCCGTCTGCTTTCAATGCAGCAACATGACTTTCGCTATCAATTCCCTCTGCCATTCCCGAAACAACTGTAAACCCATTTTTTGCAAGCGCAGTACTAATTTGCCTAGTCCAGCGAATACCATATTCACTCGGTTGCCGTGTCCCCACAATTCCAATAAGTCCTTTTTGCCCTAAGTTCTCTTCTAGTTCTACGGCGCCGCAATAATACAAAATAGGTGGAGGACTCGCAGTTTCCATAAGTAAACGCGGGTACTCATCATCAACAGGTGTCCAGAAATTAGGATTTTCTTTGAGGTGTTTTGCGAGGAACTCTTCTGGATGATTAGTTTTATTAAAACTAGCTCGATCTTTGCCGACTTTTTGTATCGTGTTGAAACCAAAACCTTCTACGGCGCCTAATTCACTTGACTTTACGGACCATGCAGCTTGTAAAGAACCAAAATGTTGATACAACCGTTGTAATAATACCGGGCCAACACCTGATATCTGCGACCAAGCTAACCAATACGCGCGTTCTGACAACTTCCCATCCTCAATAACTATATATAGTGTTCCCAGACGCCTGTTTTGGATTTAAAGCTCACAACTAAAATGTAACTATTTTTAACTTGGTGTTAAGTTCGCAGTTGTTAAATAAAATAGTTTACAGCCGAATGGGAGAGTGAACATGTGGGAGGACGAAATTTTAGAGGAAATTCATCGGATTCGTGAGGAACATGCAAAAGCTTTCAATTACGATATTAAAGCAATTTGTGAAGATTGCTTTTATACGGAATTTAAGAGCGACGCTGATAAACAAAGCATTTATGGCGCCATTCAAAGTTCGTTTTTTGTTCCTCTAAAACCTAATTTTTAAGCATAATTACTCCGAAGACGTAACGAGTTTGAGCTTAACTTGACATTAATGGCGTGCCCTAGAGTCCTATGTTTAGAACGGGCAAGGATGCCGATTCCACGGTAATCTTTACAATCCAATTCCAATAAGTTATACAAGTATTACATGTGAGTTGAATGTAAAAATAGTTACCATGATTCTTAGATATACTGCTGGCTATATTCCGGGTAAAAAATCAGAGGGTGCGAAGTTTCATCAAATAGGACGTTTCCAGAGTAAGCAGTTACCACCCAAAGTTGACCTGCGTAAATATATGACCGATGTAGAAGAACAGGTAGGTAATAGTTGTGTTGCTAATGCTTTTGTAGGCGCCTATGAATACCTTGCAAAAAGAGCTAATGGTGAATCTGGTAATGTTAGCCGTTTGTTTGTTTACTATAACGCGCGGTCGCTGCATGAAAGCGAAGACGAGGACAAAGGGACACAAATGGAACTAGCAATCGATGCTTTGTGCAAGTATGGAGCGTGTTCAGAAGAACTTTGGGCTAACTCCGAGGAGTTAATATTAGAGCAACCAGATGATTTAGCCTACGAACATGGAGCTAACTTTACAATTGAGGAAGCTGAGTTCGTTGAAACTGACCTTGACTTATGGCGCCATACTTTAGCAGAAGGATATCCAATTGCCTTTGCTCTCAATACATTTAATTCTTTTGATGAAGCTACAAAAAATCGGGGGCGAGTACCAATGCCTAAATCATCTGATGATGTGCGCGAAACTCACGGATGGCACGCAATGCTGTGTGTTGGTTACTCCGATAAAGATAAAATGTTTATAGTACGCAACTCATGGGGGTCTTCTTGGGGAGATGAAGGGTATTGCTATATTCCCTACGATTATGTAATTCACAAAGACTATAACGGACACGACTCGTGGATTATAAAATCTGTTAGCGATTTAGACTTTAGTGCTGAGGTTTGGGAAGAAGATGAGTCTGTTTTTGCTGACGAAGGTTCTTTGTTGCTATTTGACTTCTATGTTACAACTTCTGACCCAGAGGGTTTTGCGACCGATTTAGAAAATCTGTGTCTAAATTATGTAGAAAGCGACGAAGAATACTACTTTGATTACGAGTATGAAGAACAAGATGATGAAAGCTTTGTTCTTAATATTCTCAACTTTGACCTGACTATTGAAGACGCAACCGAATTCCTTGAAGAGTTAGATGCGCTTTGCGATGAGTACGCCATAGACGGTGACTACGACTACTGTATTGATGGCGAGGACTGCGAAGAAGAAGAGTAGAAAGATTGGCAACGGATGATAAACGGATGTAACGCATAGGCTTTAAATAGTAGGGTGCGTGACATTACCAACCTTTAAAAACGAAGTGGAGTAATGGTAGTATCACGCACCTTACTTTTGTTTTTAACAAATAACTCATCCGCTACATCCGTTACAAAGCTGCTTATCCATGTATATACAATTATTTCAACTCTTGACCCCGTGCTAAAAGTTCAATTATTTCGCTGCGAGTCAGGTTGTTTGCCTTTGCAATGGCATCTAAATTTTCCCAAGCTGTATCGGTAAGTCGTATTGAGCGTAAGCGTTTGGGTTCTTTATAATCTGGTTCAAACTTACCTGTAGGAGAACGTTTGCGTCGTGTAGATTTTTCTTTATTAGCAGAATATTTATTTTCATCTAACTGAACGTTTGTAGTAATTAAGTTAACTAAGTTATCAATCAGTCTTTGGCGCTCCATTGGCATAATATCCCCACTTTGCAGCATATATTCAATCATCACAAAATGAAATAAGGCGCCTAAGAATATACGTGCTGTTGCCTCTGGGTCGGTTAATTGTAATTCTGGATGAAACTGCAAATACTGAGTAATATTATTAACGAATATTTTTTGTGTGTTACTAACTAAATACCTTGCTAGCGTAGGAAACCGACCAGACTCAGCAATTACCAAGCGTATCAAATCTAAAAGCTCTGGTGTATCACTGACACTTTTACTTAGCTGATTTAAAAAATTATTTGCCAAACCTGCCAATACAGATGCAGGTTCTCCTTGAAAAAAATCTTTTGGTAAGTCTAGCACACCTGCACAACTTGTTATCAAACGCTCAATTAAGGCAATAAATAATTTTTCCTTATCTAGAAAGTGGCTGTAAACGGTTGTTTTCGATACACCTGCCGCTGCTGTGACTCTATCCATCGTTGCCCCAGCAAACCCATGTGTCAAAAATTCCTGCATGGCGCCAGTTAAAATCGCTTCGATTTTATCTGCCGATTGTGAAGCTTTATTGAGACCTTTGTTTTTTGCTTGCATATCACCTTTTGCTTGGGTTATTGGCGCCACCACAATAAATTCTAAGATACGCACCTTGACAAAAGCAACTGTACAGTTTAGTTTAGTAGTGTCACTAAACGATTTAGTTTACCTGTCTCGCACAAGAGGGAGAAATTGTGGTGCGCGATTTAATAGCAAATCATTCAATATTATCAAAAGTTAAACCCCGACAGCTTGTATTACTTGGCATAACTACAAGTTTACTGGCAGTTGGTGTATTAGTATCCCAAGTCTTCAATACCCATGTAGTACAACTAGGTAAGGAAAAACAGACGCAGCAAGTTGTGCCGTCTGAAATCAAAACGGTGACAGCATTAGGTAGACTTGAGCCAAGAGGTGAAGTTATCAAGCTTTCGGCGCCTACAGCATCAGGTCAAGGAAGTCGGTTAGAAAAGCTGTTAGTAGAAGAGGGAGATACAGTAAAAGCTGGACAGGTAATTGCAGTATTGGATAGTAGCGATACACTCAAAGCTGCATACGATAAAGCATCAGAAGCGGTGCAAGTTTCACGGGCAAATTTAGCCAAGGTTAAAGCAGGTGCGAAAGTTGGAGAGATAGACGCACAGAAAGCCGAAATTGCGCGCGTTCAAGCGCAGTCGTTGGGTGAAGAGAGGGCGCAACTGGAAACTTTAGCGAGATTAGAGGCACAGTGGGAAGGGGATAAAGCTGCACAACGAGCGACTATTAAAAGGCTTGAGGCTGAGTTGAATAATGCTAAATCAGAATTTCGTCGTTACGAGCAGTTGTACAAAGAAGGCGCCATTTCCCAGTCTAATTTTGATAGTAAGCGTTTGGGTGCCGATACACTCACTCAGCAATTAAGCGAAGCTAGAGCTAATTTTGAACGTACAAATAGTACTGGTAATAGACAAATTCAAGAAGCCAAAGCTGTTTTAAGTCGTATTCAAGCTACTAGTAGCAAGCAAGTAACATCAGCAGAAGCGACGCTTAATAAAATTGCAGAAGTCCGTCCGGTAGATGTTGCCGCAGCTTCTTCCGAACTTCGACAAGCGATAGCAGCACAGAAAGAAGCAAAAGCAAATTTTGAGCAAGCTTTTGTAAAGGCGCCTTCAAGTGGAGTTATTTTCAGGGTAAATACTCGTTCTGGGGAAACAGTTTCAAACGATGGCATTGTTGAACTTGGAGAAGTTAATCAAATGATGGCCATTGCTGAGGTGTATCAAAGCAATATTAGTAAAATTAGACCTGGGCAAACAGTGCGTGTTACTAGTAATTCTCTCAATGGTGAGTTATTTGGAAAAGTTGAATTAGTTGGTTGGCAAGTACGGCGCCAGAATATTATTAATTCTGACCCTAGTGATAATATTGATTCACGAGTTGTCGAAGTTAGAGTAAAACTCGATGAACCATCAAGTCAAAAAGCTGCTAAGTTAACAAACTTGCAAGTCAAAGCAATATTTGAATTATTTTAGATTTTTAGATTCCCGACTTCCTTAAGAAGTTGGGAATCTGGATGGAGGAATCTAGGAGCAAATCTATGGTAGGCTTTATTCAAGAGTTACAAAGACGTACACCTCTAGGGTGGTTGCAACTAAATCGTCATAAAGGACGTTTAATTGTCGCAGTTTCTGGAATTGCATTTGCAGATGTTCTGATGTTTATGCAATTAGGCTTTCAAAGCGCACTTTTCGATAGTAATACTCGTCTTAACCGCGCGATACTTGCTGATGTTGTTTTAATTAGTAATCAAGCTAAAAACACCGATAATATATCGACGTTTACACGACGAAGATTATTTGATGCATCAGACGTACCTGGAGTAAAAGCAGCAGAACCCATGTATATTAGTACAGTAACATGGAGAAATCCTCAAACCCGAAAAAAGGCAAAAGTCCAAGCCATAGGTTTTAATCCTGAGCGACCCGCTTTGAATATACCTGAAGCTAATGCTCAACTTGATAAAATTCAGTTACCAGATAGCTTTTTATTTGATAAAGGAGCAAGAGGAGAATATAAACAGGTTTTCGCACAAGTCGAAGCAGGAAAGGAAGTTTCTACAGAAGTAGATAGACGTACTATTACTATAAATGGTTTATTTAAATTCGGCGCCTCTTTTGCTTCTGATGGGTTGTTGATTTCTAGTAGTGATAACTATTTAAGATTATTTCCGCGTCAAAAAGCTGGTAGTGTTAATCTTGGTTTAATTTATATTCAACCAGGATATAACCCAATTCAAGTTGCAAGTGCATTAAAAGCGTATCTACCTGATGATGTAAAAATCATGACTCGTGATGAGTTTGTGGAATTTGAAGAAGGTTATTTGAAAAGAGAAAGTCCAATTGCTTTTATATTTACCTTTGGTGTAGCAATGGGGTTTTTTATTGGTGTGATTATCGTTTATCAAATTCTTTCAACAGATGTTAACTCTCATTTGAAAGAATATGCAACTTTTAAAGCAATGGGCTATCCGAATAGTTATTTGCTGGGAGTAATTTTTGAAGAAGCGATTATTATTGCAGCAATTGGTTATATACCAGGATTTATCATACCTGTTGGACTTTATCAATTAGCGGCAAATGCGACTAATTTACCTTTATATATGTCAATCGCGCGAGCCATTTTTGTTTTTGTTTTAACTTTAATTATTTGTAGTATTTCTGGAACTATAGCAACCCGTAAGTTACAGTCTGCTGACCCAGCTGATATGTTTTAAATATTATGCATACTAATTTTAGCAACGAGTCTGTTATTTCAGTTAAAAATCTTAACCATTATTTTGGTAAAGGACAACTTCGCAAGCAAGTTTTATTTGATGTTAATTTAGAAATAAAGGCAGGTGAAATAATTATCATGACTGGTCCTTCTGGTTCTGGTAAAACAACCTTACTAACTTTGGCAGGTAGTTTACGTTCTACTCAAGAAGGTAGTTTACAAGTTTTAGGAAAAGAACTTTGCGGTGCCAATGAAAAGCAATTAACTGAAGCTCGGCGAAGTAACGGATATATCTTTCAAGCACATAATTTACACGGTAGTTTAACAGCTTTACAAAATGTGCGGATGGGTTTAGAAGTTCATAAAAAACTCTCTCCAGAGGTAATGAATGCTCGTTCTAAAGAAATGCTAGAATTTGTTGGTCTAGGACAACGTGTTAATTATTACCCAGATGATTTATCAGGAGGTCAAAAACAACGGGTTGCAATTGCTCGCGCGTTAGTCAGTCAACCAAAAATTGTCCTTGCTGACGAACCAACTGCTGCGCTGGATAAAAAATCTGGACGCGATGTAGTAGAGATGATGCAAAAACTAGCCAAAGAACAAGGTTGCACAATTTTATTAGTAACTCACGATAACCGAATTTTAGATATTGCCGACCGCATCGTTTATATGGAAGATGGTCGTTTAGTTAGCGATGGTAGTATTAATGCTTCCGATGAAGAAGTATCGCACAAGTTTATCCACAGTTGAATAACAGGAGTTCAGGTTATGGAAACAGTAACTAAAACCGATGTAATAATAGTTGGCGCTGGTCCAACGGGTTTATCTTTAGCTGTACAATTAATACATTACGGCATTGACTTTGTAATCTTTGATAAAAAAGAAAGTGTTACGGAACTTAGTAAAGCTGTGATAGTTCACGCGCGCACGTTGGAGATTTATGACCAGGTTAATTTAGCGCAAAAAGCCGTCTCTGGTGGTGAGATAGTTCAGAAAGGCGCTTTGATGCACGACGGTAAAATTAGCGCTCGCTTAGATTTTTCTGACTTTGGTGGGCGCCTTAGCCCGTTTCCGTTTTTCCTCATTTTTGAACAAAGCAAAAACGAGCGTCTTCTTTATGAGCATCTTCAGCAAAACGGGAAAGACGTTCATTGGCAGACCGAAATGGAAAGTTTAACGCAAGATGCGGACGGTGTGAGGGTAGTTCTATCAGCAGCAAACGGCAAACAAACAGTTGAAGCCCGATATCTGGTAGGCTGTGATGGTGCCAGTAGTCCAACGCGGCATTTCCTCGGTCTCGCTTTTGAAGGTTCGACTCACCCACGTTTATTTTACGTTGCGGACGTGGAGATGGATTTTCAAGTTGAAGAGGGTACATTTTACGGCGCCTTGGGACATGACTCGTTTGCACTAATGTTTCCCATGCAAGGTGAGAAGCACTGGAGACTTGTCGGCAACCTGCCCGAATATAACGACCAAGTTAATCAAGATGTTACATATGATGAAGTCGAAAACAAGGTTAAACAATTGGTGCAGCGTCCACTCGACATCACGAACGTGCGCTGGTTTTCGACTTACAAAGTACATACACGTCACGCTGATACATTCTCTATTGGTAGATGCTTTCTAGCTGGCGATGCCGCACATATCCATACACCTGCGGGTGGACAGGGAATGAACACGGGTATCCAAGACGCTTATAATTTAGCTTGGAAATTAGCATTTGTTTTAAAAGGTTATGCTGGTGTGTCGCTACTCCAAAGTTATGATGAGGAGCGCTTGGCAAATGCGAAACGACTGTTGCATACAACTGACCAGTTTTTTGAAGTTGCAGCAGGTGACCAGTGGTATCTTAGATTTTTCCGTGATAATCTTTTGCCCAGTCTCGCTAGTGTTGTGACTAAGTTCGGCGCCGCAAAAGAATTTCTGTTTCCAATGGTTTCTCAAATTGGAATTAACTACCGTGAGAGTTCTTTAAGCCAACATCATGGCCATAAAGATTTTAAGGTAAAAGCCGGAGATAGAATGCCGTATTTTTTAGTTGATGGCGCCAGTGTTTATGACAAACTCCACGCTCCCAAATTTCACCTGCTTGTTTTCTCAGACGGGGAACATAATTATCAAGGTTTAAAGTTGGAACTTGAAAAAGAATATGGGGATTTAATTGACTTCAACGTTATTCCACTTTACCCGCGCGTTGTAGAGATATTCGCTACAAACCAACCTTTTCAGGTGATGCTAAGACCCGACAACTATATTGGATTTATCTCCACGGAAGTTTCCTTAGAAGATTTCAAAGCCTACCTCAATGAGTTTGTCGAACACTAGTACAGCAAGGCAAAAGTCAAGATATTTTTGTTTTTTTTGTACTATTTAATACCATATTATCCTTCTAACCTACGAGCAAACCTTTCCTTCAGAGAAGTATCAATTTCTTTGGGAGTAAAAGTTTTTAACTTATCGTAAGTCAAGAGCATAACGAATATATCCTCCCCCACAATCATGCTAGTGGCAGTATCGTCAGTAAATTGAGTATTGAATTTAAATCCTAGTTTGCTAAAAAAATCTATTTTGTCTGGAGTTTCTTTTAGGGTGTGAGAGAAAACGTATTGCCTCATCTGCGGGTAAGGGTTGCTAATTCCATCTTTTAACCCTACTTCGTATGTCTTGCGTCCCATTAAAACAACATCAAAGCATTTATTCTCGGCATTTATCCCTAGTTTTTCGCGCGCTTAAAGCTGGAATTGTTTCAGGAAAATTTTCATGTAAATAAGCGACTTGTTCTCCTTCCATAAGAAAGAAGTCATATGAATCGTCTTTACAGGCAATGAATTTATCTACCGTACAAGCTACAAAATATTTCAGTTCGCACATATTAATCCTTTTTTAACTCCTTGAATTCTTATCTCTGTTAACTCTGTGTCTCTGTGGTAATAATCTTTACCCTGTATTTACCACAGAGGCGCAGAGGGCACAGAGAAGAGAGATTTAAAATAGGCGCCAATAATTAATAACACAATATTATGATTGTGAGTTTGGCTCGGTAATCCACTGAACAAGTTGAATGATTATACCGTTTGGGTCTTTGACCTGAAAAAATCTCTCACCCCAAGGTTCGGTTTCTATTGGCGTTATAATTGGCGCCCCTTCTTTTTGTAATCGGCTATATTCGCTATCGATGTCATCCACCACAAAGACAATTAGCAAACCATCTGCTTGATGTCCGCGCATATGGGTTGGTTTAAAAGTTTTTAGCCCAGTTTGAAGGAAAATAAGGTTGAAACCAGCATCTTGTCTAGAGAGAGATACAAACCCGTCGGCTGACATGTCTTCATTGAATCCGAAGTGTTTCTTGACAAAGGCGCCTGATGCCGTAACATCATCCACGTTGAGTGAGATAGGTGAAGAAGTAATTTGCATTTTAAACTCATGAGTGTGGGACAGCGAACAAAAAAGTTGTTAGTCCTCCAAAACTTCTGTATTATTACTTTCAAGATTTTTAATCAAAGCAATAAGCTCACCTGGTTGAGTTAGTTAGCGATGAGCGGTAATTTTCATGACTTTATCAACCTAAAAAAATCTATATTACAATGTAACACACAAAAATTAAATTCGGTCAAAAATATCGAAAAACACTTGGGCAGCACCAGATATCTAGTATATATCAGAAGGCAACGATTATACATCAGTCTTAGGGCTGATATATACTTAATCTCAAATCTCTGTGTAGAGACGCGATTAATCGCCGTCTCTACGTGCCTCTGTGGTAAAAAGAATTGCTGCACAGGCTTTCCGACCTGTGCTACGGTGTATTATCATGCCTGTGCTACAGCTTTATTACTTGCGCCTGTGCTACAGCTTTATTACTTGCGCGCGAAAATTGAGAATTAGGCTAGAAACTTCGTCTGGGTGAGTCAATATTGGTGTATGGTCGGCGCCATCAATCCAGGCAAAGCAAATATTGGGAACTTGCTTGAACAACTTTGCGGTGTGCAAGTTGTCTTTCATGTCCTCCGTACCGATGATAAATAGGGTTTTCGTTTGAATTTCACCTAAACGTTCGATAGTTGGGGGTTGTGCCCAAAGCATCTCAAAAGTTTTCCACTCAAATGAGCGCTCTATGTTGTGCTTGGTCATTGCTACTACCAATTCTTGCTGTGGACTTGACATCACAACATTGTGAACAGCATGGTCTAATGCAAGCTGAGTCATTTTTTCTGCATCTGGCGCCGCTTTTCTCACCCGCTTAAACCACTCTTCTACATCTTGTGAAGGCTGAGAACCAGAAAGTCCAGGAGCTATTAATACAAGTTTAGTACAAGTATTATAATTTATGACTGAACGATAAGTCAATGAAAAATAATATTAACTTAGTAATGGTCTGTGTAACAACCAAAAATGGCTAATGCTATTAGCAAGCAACCAAACTGTACAAGCACCTGTTCAACATTCAATAACTCGGTCATAACGCCAGCCAATAACAAGCCAAAAGGACCACCAATAAAGTGAATAGCATTAAATGAGGTAAAAACTTTTCCCGCTATCATTTCTGGTGTTACTTCAAGCAAAATAGTTTGGGACAAAGGATTACCCGCTCCTAACAACAAGCCGGCTAAACCTGTGGATAATATGACTTGGTACTGATTAGTGGCAAAGGCGCCAAGCATAATAGAACCTCCTGTTAAAAGTAACCCACCATAGTAAATTTGAAATCGTGAAAATTTATTGGAAAGCAGTGAGAAAGATGATGCACCAATTGTTGCAGCTAACCCAAACACTGATAAGCTAATGCCAAGTAATGTATTGCTACTAAACTTACTCGTCGCCAACACAGGTAAAAGCAAGCTCAAAAATGGCAGGATAACAAAATTCGCAATCATACCAACAATTGCTAAAGTTCTAATTTGAGGGTGTTTAAAGATAAACTTTATACCTGATAGTGCAACATCTTCGGCGCCTCGTGACGCTTGAACTCGTCTTGGTATTGCAATCAAAAATATACCTGCACTGAGTAAAAAAGTAGCGGCATTAATAAAAAAGGTATTGATTATTCCAGTAGCACTAATCAAACCAACACCGATAATTGGGCCAAGAAAATCAGCCCCATTTTCAAGTCCCCCTCGCCATGAGTTGATTTTTTCCAATGACTTGCCTGATAAAGAAGCCAAACTTGGTACTAATGTTTGTCTAGCTGATGTTCCTGTCGGGTCAAACAGCGCTCCTAAAAATACTAATAGAAAAATCAATAATGGAGAAACTTCATCAAAGTAAATAAAAGCTAATGGCAAGGCGAGAACAGAAAGAAAACTCAGTATATCTGCTGTGACGCTGGTATTCCAGGCGCCAAATCTATCAATTGCACCTCCACCTACAATAGCAGCCAATACTATCGGGATGATGTTGCCAACACTGGCAATTCCAGCAGCCAAGGGAGAGTGAGTATATTGTAATACTAGTATAGGAATTGCAACAGCCGCAATTTGATTTCCTAATAGTGACAATGATTCCGCAACGATTAAGCTAATTATTAACATTGAACGAACATTAGATTCGATAAATTATATACTACATTTGTAGTATATAATTAAAAAGGTGTGATAATTAAATATATGAGCGAAAATATAAAAACACAGCAAGAAGTACTTGAGTTAGCCGATAAACACGGTTTGAGGATACAACCAGATTCGCTACAATTCAATGAATCGGGGCTTGATTTTCAAGTCGTGTTGGCGACAGATAGTCAGGGAGAACGCTGGATTTTACGTTTTCCGAGGCGAGAAGATGTTTTGCCATTGGTAGACAAGGAAAAACGCACGCTAGAGCTAATTGCTCCTCTTTTAGCTGTGGAGGTGCCGCGATGGGTTGTTTCTACGGATGAACTTATTGCTTATAAAGCATTAAATGGCGTGCCTGCTGGCACGATTGATTCCGAAGCAAAAGCCTATATTTGGGAAATTGACGAAACCAACGTGCCTAATCAATTCCATGAATCTCTGGCTAGGGGCTTGGTTTCTCTTCATCAAGTTAGTATTGAGAAAGCACGCGCGGTTGGTCTTCCGGTTGAAACCGTCGAGGACGCGCGTCTGAGGATGAAGCAAAGAATGGATACGGTAAAGTGCGAGTTTACCATTGATGAAAAATTATGGAACCGCTGGCAAAATTGGCTCGAAAGTGATGTGCTTTGGCCGGAAGATACGGCGTTGACTCATGGTGATTTACATGCTGGGCATATTTTTATTGATGTACAGGCACAAGTTATCGGCTTTATTGACTGGACTGAAGCAGCTGTCACTGACCGAGCGATTGATTTTGTTGCCCACTACCGCACGTTCGGTAAAGACGCTCTTGATAAAGTGATCTTGGCATACGCCAAAGCTGGTGGGCACGTTTGGCCAAAGATGGCAGAGCATGTAATTGAACTAACTGCTTCTTATCCAATCGCAATCGCAGAATTTGCGTTGAAGTCGGGCTTGGATGAATACAAGCAGATGGCTAAGCAGTCACTTTGCGCTTTGGATTCGGAGTAATTTGCTATACACAGAATCATTTTAAATTTAGTGGAAGCAACAAAATCTCTTGCTCAATAGTGCAAGAAAGTCGGCGCCTTTTTGCTCTTTGTGTTGATTCAAGTAAAAACGCAGCAAAGCCCAAAAATACTGCAAAGAAGTTCTACTTTTTTCACATTAACCTTTTAATATGGTCTTAGTTGTGAACTTAACCTTACTAGTACAAATATGCAATGGTATAATGAACCCCCTGCTTTCTTTACAACCGATGGTCTTATTCGAGTCACAACTGGCGCCAAAACAGATTTCTGGCGCCGTACTCACTATGGTTTCATTCGTGACGATGGTCATTTTTACTACAAAGAGATTACAGGGGATTTTATCATCGAAACAAAAATTATAGGTGAGTATGAATCCTTATTTGACCAAGCTGGACTAATGGTTAGGCAAGACGAAAAAACTTGGCTTAAATGTGGAATTGAGTTTGTTGATGAAGTGCAACAAGCAAGCGTTGTTGTTACGCGCGACTATTCGGACTGGTCAGTCGTACCACTGCCTCAAAACCCGACTTCAACTTGGTTAAGACTAAAACGCCATAAAGAAGCTATAGAAGCTTACTACTCATTGGATGGCAATGATTATACAATGCTGCGTATGGCATATTTAACAGAGACTGAAACATTACAAGTTGGATTTATGTGCGCTTCTCCTCAAGGAAATGGTTTTACAGTTAGCTTTGAAGATTTTAAGTTGTAAATGGAAGTAACGCGCGTTTGGGTGAAGTTAGCGCCAAGTTTCATAAATTCAACCTCTACACAACAATTCTACAACTATTGTGCTAAAGTACGCACATCAACAAAATGCATTCCGGCTCTTTGTGCAGCTTCTAACCCGCTATCGCTGTCTTCGTAGACAATACAATCTTCGGGAGCAACTCCTAAACGTTTAGCTGCAAGCAGAAAAATATCTGGTTCAGGTTTGCCTCTGCTGACATCATCAACACTAACAACTGTGTCAAACAAATGACGAAGTTTCAAAACCTCGAGAGTTGCTTGCACAATCGCACCTTCACTACCAGATGCAACAAAATCGGTACTTTACCGTAATTAGCGCGCGCTATTTCTGCAATTTCCTGGATTTCTTCGACTGTATGAATCATAGATTGATAACATTTTTTTCGCTCGGCATTGAGTAAAGCTGAATCAAGCTCATAGTAAAACTGGCTGTTAAGTAACTCAATCATCTCTAATGCAGAAGTTCCACAGTGTTGATAAAACCATTCTTCAGTCAACTTGGCGCCAAAGTTGTTCAATAGACACAGACCACGCTTGGAAGTGTACGGGTAAGGTATTTGCAAGCGTTCCATCACAGTCAAAAATCAATGCTTTATAGGATTGTATGAGCGAAGTACTACCTGTTTGAGAAAATTCTGTTGCTGTCATCAGCCTTACCGCGATGAATTTATTAGTATATTACAGCGAGTCAATATAGATTCTACACAAACTCCTTTACTACGCGGCACCGCTTGTGGTGTACTGTGGAGTTTAAATGCGGCGCCGACTGATACTACTCCTTCCAGACGCTAGTAGCCAGATAATTTGATAATGGCTTCTCTCCACACCATATGAATGCTTGACGGTAACGCTGTTCTAACTCGGTTAATGATAGATGCGACTCTATACTAATACGTTTTGGCATTGGTACGGTAGATGCTTGCAACAAAGCGTACATAATTCATTTTACTATGGGTGTGCCCCCGGACATGATATTACAGCACTTCAAGAAGAAGGTCATACTGTTGCCCGGATTGAAGTTCCTAAATCTTCTCGCTTAGTTGCAACTTCTGACGGTTTGTTACAACGGCGGCGCCTTCAATCTGATGGAACTCCTCAATGTGCGCCCTTCTATCCCCACGAATTCGCTAGTCGTCAGTCAGATTTAGGTATTATAGATTACTCGTCATTACCAGTAACGGGTTCATCGGTAGCTGACTTTGGCCCTTTGGAACGGGAACGCCTACGTCAGCTTATAGAACGTTACGGTGGCGACCGCACGGTGCCATCTCGACCGTTGGCAAATTATTATTTTGGTTGATGAGTCAGGCAGTATGCTCGATAGTGTAATTCATGCAGCAGTAACTGCGGCAATATTCTTTGGCTTAAAACAAGTACGCACTCACCTTTGTTTATTCGACACTTCAATAGTAGACGTTACTGAAGATTGTTCAGACCCAGTAGAAACAATCATGAAAGTACAGCTAGGTGGTGGTACAGATATTGGTAAAGCACTTGCCTACGCTGCTACTTTAGTTGAGAATCCCCGCAACACTATTGTTATATTAATTACAGACTTCTTTGAAGGGGCGCCAGTGCAGCAATTACTAACCACCACTAAAAACTTAATCGAAAGTGGTGTAACATTGCTGGGACTTGCTGCTTTAGATGAACAAGCTAAACCCAATTATGACCGTGATATAGCGCAACAAATGGTTAACCTTGGCGCCAGTGTTGGGGCAATGACTCCAGGAGAATTAGCTGAATGGGTAGCACAGAAGATACGGTAAATTTGCAACGGATACAACGGATGTAACGGATAGCTTATTTTTAGATAACCAAACTTTTTTGTAACCAATCACTCATTCGTTACATCTGTTCATCATCCGTTGCCAAT
The DNA here is from genome assembly GCA_019359675.1 of Calothrix sp. FI2-JRJ7. Lineage (GTDB taxonomy): Bacteria > Cyanobacteriota > Cyanobacteriia > Cyanobacteriales > Nostocaceae > Dulcicalothrix. The sequence continues at coordinate 55,163 of JAHHGX010000064.1, read as the reverse complement.
CTTCCCTCTGTGTCCTCTATGACTCTGTGGTAAATATCTTTCTTGATATACTGTGTTAAGCTGTTATGTTTTTACTTTGCACATTAAAATAGATATACTTAGATAGTATAAAATAAGGAAAAATTTATGGTAGTTAGCCTTAAAGAAATCATTTCTGACTCAGAGATAGGCTATATAGATGACCCAGAGCAAAGGTTTATTACCAGTGGCGTTAGTTGGGAAAGTTATGAAGCGCTTATAGCAAAATTAGAAGATAATTTACACTATCGCGTTACTTACTTGGATGGAGTATTAGAAATTGTGTCACCGTCAATTAGACATGAAAAAGTAAAATCAAATACAGGTATGCTGCTGGAACGCTTCTTCTACAGCAAGCGCATTCGTTGTGTACCTATGGGTAGTTCTACTTTTAAAAATAAAGCTAAAAAAGCAGGTGCTGAACCAGATGAGTGCTATTGTATAGGAGATGAAAAAAGTATCCCAGACCTTGTTATTGAAATAAATATTACAAGCGGTAACGTTGAGAAGCTAGAAGTATATCGACGTTTGGGGGTAACAGAAGTTTGGATGTGGAAAATTAATGGTTTTAGTCTATACCATCTACGAGAAGAAACACCATTACGTTTTATAGATACATATGGTTACGAACGTATTACAAAAAGTGAGTTCTTACCAGATTTAGACATTTCATTATTAGAACGATGTGCTGTAATTACAGACTTGGTTGAATGTATTGATGAATTTGAACAAGGTTTAAAAAACAATGGGTGATGCACTCTTGAAAATATTAATGGCAAGATTAGAAGAAAAATTATGAAAAGCACGTAAGTGATATGCTACGTCAAGATTTAATTGCACTTACAACAGATGATTTGGCTGTCCTTAGTAATAGAGGATTAGTTAAACGTGCGCTCAAAGAACTCGAAGAGGCGGAAAGTTTATCAGCTACAAAGTGTTGAGTTTTGTAATGTTGAGCAAGCAGTTAAAGCTAGGCTTTTTGACCAAAGTAATAATCAAGCTATTCTAAAATTTCCATATTTATATAGAAGTAGAATTGGTACTGAAGCTTTATTAAAATATATTACAAAACCATTGTTGTTTGTTGCAGGTCATGCTCATTTAACTACCGAAGGTTTGGTAATTACACCTGTTTCTTTGATTTTTGAGGTGGATAATAAGCACGTTATGCTTCAACCTTGGATTTGCGGCGCCGATTTTGAACGAGTTAAGTACGATGGTAAATTATTGCTTGATGATTCTCAGATAGAATTATCTAATCAGCATCCAATAAATTTTCTTTTAGAACAGTTACAAGAAGTTTTGAGCGATTTGTTTATTATGGGATTGGAAAGAGTTGATGCACAAGTTCTACATGAGTGGCAAAGAGTTTATAGTTATGGTCAGAGCGTAGGGTTTAGTTGTTTGCTGGAACCTATAAGTAAATTGGTAAAGATTTTTGAACAGGAATTAGAGCGGAAAAATGGCGCCGTTATGTGTGAAGTAGGTATAGATAAAGAATTTAATGTCTTTGTGAGTCAGTTGGTGCTTCAAATCTGTGTTTTGGTTAGATTATCTCAAGATATATAAGAGTAAGTATGTGGGAAAGCGCTAAAGCGCTTATTATAAGTGGTTTCAGGGTTTTCATAGGTTTTAATAGGTTTTAAATAGTGCGTAAATATAGGCTATGGCTTCTGGAATTACTGTCCGTATTCCTTCGCTGGAACTCCACCACCTTTTCGCGTCGTAACTGCGAGTTGCAGCGGCAATTACACCTATTTTTGTATTAGGTAGTACTTTTTTATATAGCATCCAGCTACGTCGTGCGTGTACGTCATCGCTGAATAGGTTCATTGATTCTAGTTTGAGTTGCGATGTTGCTAGTTTTTCTTTTAATGCAATAACTGAAGCATAGGTTCTATCTTTTCTTACGTCTGGTGTTGGTATTGGTATTATTTTCTCATCGTCGGCGCCCATTGCTTTTAGTGTGGCTGCGGCAAGGTTTGCAAAGTCTTTATATTCAGATAAATAATATCCGCGTTGTAGAGGAATGCCTGTAGTTATTATATGAGTATATGAACCCATTTCAAATTCATTTAATGCTTGTTTTAATGCTTCATCAGCAAGCCATCCTTCGACTACCAGTATATCAGCTTTGATAGGAGAGGTAACGGCGAGAAATGGTTGAACTTGCGTAATTCCGATTGTGATTAAAGCTAGAATTAACGTACTTGCTACTATCCAGCCTTGGAGTGTTAGAGTCAACATTTCTTGCCGTTTTACTAATTTAATATCAAAAGGTTTTTTCCTTTTACGAACTTTACTACGCATTTAGTTATGTTGAAGGTTGTTCCTTTTGTTGTGCTTTCAAGTAAGCAAACACTGATTTGTCTCCAATATCCGGAGGAATTGCTTGGATTAATTTGCGTGTTGCGAAGACTACAAAGAAAATAGCCCAAATGCCTAATAATGCGCGCTCCCACTGTAATGGTAAAATTCCTAGCATGTGTCCTAGTAGTAGTGTGGGTACTATAGGAGTTAAGATTTTTGTTTCTAGACGATTAAAACAGAATGCTTCTTTAAAAAAAATACCTGTGAGCGCTGCAAATGTAAAACCTATTCCTAGTATGGTTAATGGATGGGTGTATACGGTTACTGCAAAGGGTTGGGGGTCTGTATGTGCCACAAATAAAGCTGCGATACTACCAATTACCCAGAATGCTTGTAACGCTCGATGCAGTGCTGCCATGTATATATGGATGAATAGTAAGCTGACACCTAGGGCTATACTAAAACATGTATATAGGGGTGTTAGGAATGGGTAGATATTGGGGTTGTTATTGAATAATACTAAGAAGGCGCCTGTTCCGAAGCATGATGCGGCAACTGCTAAACCTGTACGGTAGATTATTACTCCTCGACGGTCGTCTTTATCTACTGTGAATTCGCCAAATTGTCCTTGATATATTTCCATATATTATTCCTGTGTGGGTGGGTTGGGGTTGGTCAGGGCGGGTTTATGTATATCCTAATAATAATGAAGATTTTGGGTTAACCCGCCCTTACTTCTACTGTTTGTGCTAATTGTATATTTAACTGTTGTTGAGCGTTGCCTCTGTTGATTGCTATTTCTACCCAACCTTCACTACCGATTAGTGCAACTGCACTGCCTACGGGTACACTATTATATGTTTCTCCTCCTTTTATCTTTATGTCACCGACTGTGATATACCAGGTTTCAGTTTCAACGTAGCTTCCGGGTATGTTGGTGATTAGATTTCCGAATATGTCTATATATTGAATGCAACCTACGGCGCCTGTGGTAATGTAACAGCATTTGGGCAAGTCAAGTTCTACCAAACTATCTATATCTATTTCCGTACCTAAAGTTTTTATTGGAACACCACTGGCAAGATGTGCAGCACACGGAGCAAAGATGTCTCGACCGTGAAAGGTATGGCTAGGGTTTGGAACTCTCCAATATTGTGGGTTTGTTAGTTCTACTGCTCGAATCGCTCGACTTTGACTTAATACCCCACTAATTATGCCATTATCCGGCGCCACCAAAAACCCATGTGCAAATTCTACGGCAACGGCACGTCGCGTACCTCCAACACCTGGGTCAACCACTGCCATGTGTACTGTTCCATCGGGAAAATAGGGACAAGCACTCATTAAACAAAACCGCGCAGCAGCTATATTTTGCCGTGGAATTTGGTGCGTTAAGTCTATCACCCTGATTTCTGGGTTAATTCGAGCTATTACACCCTTCATTACACCGACATAAATATCACTTAAACCAAAATCGCTTAACAAGGTAAGCAGTTGTGGAGAAATCATCGTGTTATCACATAGACACTTATCTTGCTTGCTACATTAGAAATAATTTCATTTCTGTAACAACAGTTACCGAATTTATGCTATATTATGATTACAAGACATAGATATTTATAGATGAGTAGAGGCAAATTACTATGATTCGTAATAAGTTTGAGGCTGCTGAAAAAGCGCGCGAAGCACACAAACAAAGCATTAAGAAGAATTTAGAGCATCGTCTAGAAGTTGCTAGAACCAAAGGTGATGAGAACTTAATCCGTCAAATTGAAGCTGAAATGCAGTATTTCAATTAACCCATCACATTAAGAAACCGGGTTTCTACGCAAAATTGTCATTTTATTACGATATCTCAACAAAGAAACCCGGTTTCTGTTTTACAAAATAATTCCCAACATCCCCAAAATCTCATTCACAGGAGCTTTGCTAATTTCTAGCTCCATAATTATATTGAACAAATGCTTTGGTATATATGTACTGCGAGAAATTGTTTTGCTTCCCGTATTCAATTCCCAGTCATACCAAGGTTGGTCATACTGCTTACCATTTCTTTTAGTTACAGTTCTAAAATGAATTCTTCCCGTTCCTTTTCCTCTGCTTCTCCTTTTGGTGCTACTGGTTGAGTTAACCAGTAGTACTTCATCGTTTGATGATTGCTCCGCTTCATCTGACTTCCAAATTGGAAGGTAGACTATACCATGCTGTTCAAATACTTCTTTGAATCTATACTGGTTATTCCCCCAGTAAACAAAACAGTAAGACTGTGTTGCTGGTAAATTGGGCTGTGAATTTGCGTCTAAAAATGTAATTCGTTCTTTCCAAAAACAAACTGGTTGAGTCTTTAATACTGAATTTAACCAGTCTGTGTCCGTCTGTGCTGGTAAAAGAGCAATCGCTTCACTGACTCTACCACTTGATACTTCGGCAGTTAATTTTGCTATCCACTTGTCTGGATGAGAAGAAGGTGGGTACAGGAAAAGGCGCCCATTCCACTCATGCTCTAATCCATCATCTATTCTGGTGTAATAGGAATGTGCTGGAATATTCTTATTACCCTCTGCACAAGGATCTAAGTCAATCTCATTTAAAACCTGTAGTACTAGGGAGATAATATTTGGTGGAGTATACCATTCATCAGAATGTTGTGTATTCGTTGAATAGTAAGCACTCGCAGTCTCTTGAGTCACAACGCGCGTTGCTCCCAAGTTTTGGTACTTCAAAGAGTACCGATTGATTACATTAACCATTTTTAGCAGCCATTGTTGATTTTTCCGCAGAAATCTCTTTTTACGTGTGTTACCGTTCCCGCTTCACCACCAAAGTGTGCTACTAAAACCATGATTAATTCTGTGAATTCAGTCAGATGGTGTACCGGGTTGCAGTATTAAGTTTTGTCTCTTTCGAGAGCTATAGCGTCTGAGTACTTACAAACTGTTACCTCCGCGATTATTTTGATAGTATTGAGAAGTAAGTTAATTCGCTATTATAAATTAAGCCACTACTGAATATTATATGCTAAATTCAGTCATGGCGTAACCAAACTTATGAATTTTTCACAGGCTTTGGATAGAACCCTCGAAAAGTATGGGATTAGTGCTAAGTGGCTGTCTGAGCAAACAGGTGTTTCTCAGCAGATGATTAGTGGCTTTCGGCGGGGGCAACAGCGAATTTATTCTGATAGTCTAGAGCGACTATTAGCTGGATTACCCTCGGAAGCTAAGAATTATCTGTTATGCCAATTAGGAGAAGTTGATACAGGTAAAATAGATATACGCTCGTTGGTGCTATCGGCATCACCGACCGAAAAAGCAGAAATTTTAAATACACTCGCTAATTGGGTACTTTTAAGCAAAGAAGACATAGCACAAAACGCGGAATTAGTCAAGATTAGATAAATCTTATCAACACTCATATTGAGCGGATTTTACTAGACTGTGAGCGTTGGGCTTCAGCTTTTGGCGCCCGTAATAAAACACGCTATGTAAAAGTGACTCAATCACTGTAAATTTTTTTGAATCTATTGTTAGAGTAGAATATCTATATATTAAATATTAAGCAGATTAATATCAAATGCGATTACTTTCTGCTACCAGATTTTTCCATAAAGCACTCCGGCAGCGCTTTGATTTAACCTTTCACAAATCTTGGCGCTGTTATTCTGGCATGGTTAAACGTGTGAAGCAGCAATGTGGTATGATAAATAAGGCTAGATAGTAAGACCAAGGAGAAATAAACTTGGCTAAGAAAGTAACAATTACACTTGATGAAGACATTTTGGCTTTCATAGACAAGCAAGCTGCCAATAATGGAGATGCTCCCAACCGTAGTGGTTATATTAACGACATCTTAAGTCAGCATCGTCGCGCAGTTTTAAAAGCGGAGATGATTGCTGCACTAATTGAAGACGCTTCAGACCCAGAGTATCAAGAAGAAATTGCACTTTGGGATTGTGTCGGTGGAGATGGAATAGATTAATGCCTAAAGGTAATTTAACTTACCAACATGGAGAAATACGCTATTGTAAGCTTGACCCAACGGTAGGTACAGAAATAAGAAAGACACGCCCTTGTGTAATTGTTCAAAACAATATAATGAATCAGTATGGTTCGTTAACTATTGTGATGCCATTTAGACCAGGAAGTAAAAATGCTCCTTATATTTTATATTGTTAATGTTATTGCATCTTCTGTAAACGGTTTAGATCAAGACTGTTATATTGATGTTGGACAAATTCGCAGTATTGATAACAGCCGAGTTTTTGACTTAGTAGGAGTATTGGAAGAAGAATATTGGGAATCAATTCGTGTCGCATTAAATGTAGTACTTGATTTTTAAGTTGAATAATGTTTGTCCTACTTGTGGCGCCTACTCTTTACCAAAGGGTTGCCCCCAATATTTCCAGTTTTCTTTGTTGAATGGAGATTTCCATTTCTTAATTAACTCTAATTCTAATCGCTGTCGCGGTCTTGTTGGTACGGGTGCATCCCACCAAAAGCCGATGTTTACTGCTGTTTCTAATTTATATTTATGATGCAGGTCTTGGTAGTTTTCGATGTACCGCTTGCAGTCATGTACTCCTTTCCAACGTTTGTTGGATTTACAAGTTTCTCCAATGTATAAAAGTAGATTTGCTGTTGAATCAATTACGAAATATAGACAAGCTTGTCCAGGACTATCTACAGGTAGTCGATAAAAAGATAACCCTGATAAATGTAGGGTAAATGGGTCAATAACATTTGGGTCAACGTGCGACTTGGGCACGTCGAATAAACTTACTTCTTCTATTGGTTCGTTTGTTCTTACCTGTTGTTGATGGATGGCAATTTGTTTTTTCCATTTGGAAAGTGCTATGTCATCCATCAATAACACAGGGCTTCTATTAAGTGGCGCCCTTACTATATCAGTTGGTGAGAACAAGTCAAGTTGATTTGTCTCCAATGGCAATCCCCAATAAATGCGACGCAGGTCATGCTATCACTGGGGTGTTACATTTGTAAACAATAAACAAGTACTAATTTATACTGAGAACGTATATTCGTGGCGCCGAGCAAGCTAAATTTACTAACAGTAGTACTTGTTTACTTAACCAGTAGTACTTCACAGTTGTGACTTAAAAATTCATTATCTTGATAAGAGTACCCCCAATTGAAAAATATCCGTTTTTAATCTTGTAGGATAGGCTTGGAGCCTGTCCGTCTTAAAACATTATCGGCGCCCGCACACCATAAGGAACAGTGAGCAACTGGGTAGGTGCCGTTCACAGTACTACTTGTTTAGTTAACCAGTAGTACCGAGAAAGGGTGCTGATTTAAAAGTTGATAATCTTGTTAATACTAATCTCTAAACAATCAGATTAACGTAAATATCACTACTCGCTTTTGAAATTAACTACGTGTTAATCGCAAAAAAAGCGTTGTTTTACAGAATGAATAGATATAAATAATAAATTTTTTATACAGATAACCCCACAGACATTGGGTGATATTAATTTCAATTACTGGGGCTTATTTACTATATCCCCCAGTAAAACATTATCGGCGCCCACACACCATAAGGAACAGTGAGCAACTGCGTAGGTGCCCAAGAGTACTACTTGTTTACTTAACCAGTAGTACCGAGAAAGGGTGCTGATTTAATAGTTCAAAGTTTTGTAAATCCTATCTTCAAATCATCAGATTTACGTAAATATTAGTACTTGTTTTTAGGATTAATTACGTGTTAATTGCAAAAAAAGCGCTGTTTAATAGAATTAATCTGTATAACAAGCTCATTTTTTATACATTGTTCGTGCTGGAATTCGCTGCTCAAGTTATAAATATGATAATTTTTACCACTTTATTCAAATCGCTGTTTATTTAAATTACTGGGGCTGTTTTTACTGGTGGTTATGATTTCTATCTCTTTTTACTGGGGTTTGTTTCTTATATCCCCCAGTAAAATATTAGTAAGCGTTCAGAAGGCGCCGCTACATCTTTATCAGCAAAATTAATGTTATAAACAATACTGAACTATTTAAAATAACACATCCGTTACATCCGTTTACCATCCGTTGCTAATCTTCTTATTCTCTGTGACTCTGTGGTAAAAATAATGATTAGTATGACTGCACAGGCGAGGCGCCTGTGCCACAAGAATTTGTATTTACTCAGCCACTGTAGAGCTTAAGCTTCGAGTATCCCACATTACAACGTTGTGATTGCTATGTGTAACAGGCTGACTGTTAACGTGACTTAGGAGTATTGGTGATGAGGGTTGATGCAGAGCGATTAACTGTGCTAGGGTTTTCTTCATTTGGGTGCGGGGGACTATTTCGTCGATAAACCCGTGCTTGAGTAAATCTTCTGCCGTTTGGAAATCTTCGGGTAATTTTTCTCGCAGGGTTTGCTCTATCACGCGCCGACCAGCAAAGCCTATTGTTGCTTTTGGTTCCGCTATTATTATATCTCCTAACATTGCGAAGCTTGCCGTTACTCCCCCTGTTGTTGGGTTTGTTAATACGGGTATATATAATAGTCGCTCGTCTTGATGACGTTGTAATGCTCCTGATATTTTTGCCATCTGCATTAGCGATAGCATTCCTTCTTGCATTCTGGCGCCACCTGATGTACACACAATTACCACGGCGCAGCGTTTTTGTGTGGCGATTTCTATTAAACGAGTTAATTTTTCTCCTACTACCGACCCCATACTGGCGCCAATAAAACGAAAGTCCATTACACCTAATGCAACTGGTAAAGCGTCTATTTCTCCTAAACCTGTTCTTACAGCATCGGTCAAACCTGTTTTTTGCTGCATTTCTCGCAAACGGTCAATATACGGTTTACGGTCGCGAAACTGTAATGGGTCTGCTGGACGCAAATGCTCATCTAATGGTTTCCATGTATTCGCGTCTATTAATTGTTTAATGCGTTCATCGCTATCTACCCGGTTGTGATATCCACACTCGGTGCAAACCATTTGGTTTGCCATTAAATCTTTTGTATAGCTTAATACTCCACATTTAGAACATTTGTGCCAGAGTCCATCAGCTATTTCACGCTCTTGACGTTCTGGTGTTGTTGACCCTGATTTTCGGCGGTTTGCAAACCAATCTAATAGAGATTTTAAACCGCGTGTTTCTTCATTGTTTGCCATTTTTTTTCTTATGCGTCGTAGGTAGTATGTCGTTATGAAAAGTCATCTTGTTAGCAAGACTGACATTTTAACAGCATCTTTGGTTGCCAGCTTAACGAAAATATGTATACCAATTCAAGTATTTTGCTCGAATACCACCCTAGACTACCAATATTCGTTGGTATGCATCTTGTAAATGCTGGCACGGCGCCTGTCTTGAAGAGGATTTAAGCCACAAAATAATATTACCAAAATATAAAGAATAGTTGAGGTAATCAAATTGACAGTTGCGGTGTGAGGAAAAATGTGGTTAGGGAAATAATCGTAAATAGCTTGATATAATCATCTCGCCTCCCAACAGGGTAATCAGCGAACCCAAAGCAAGACATGGACCAAATGGCATTTTTTTTCCCCATTTTCTACTCGTAAGTACTACACCACTTCCACCAGCTACTACACCAACTATACAGCTAATAAAAACAGCTAGTAATAAATGTTTCCACCCTAACCAGGCGCCCATCATCGCAGCAAGTTTGGCATCTCCTGCACCCATTGCCTCTTTTTGGAAAATTATCGAGCCAATAAAGGAAATAGCGTCAAAAAGCCATATCCCTACAACTGCACCAAATATGGCGCCTATTAGATGGTTGATACCAGTAGAACTATTAGACTGCATAAAACCCAAAACCGTTTGAAACACAACCCCCAACACTAAACCAGATTTAGTTAGTGGGTTTGGTAGAGTCATTGTATCGAAGTCAATTAGCGATAAAGCGAGTAACCAACTACAAAAAATCCAATATCCTATAGTTTGGGGCGAATATTGAAATACCCAAAATACCAACAAATACAACAACCCTGTAATAGTCTCAACCACAGGGTAACGCATCGAAATTTTACTCTTACAGTAACGACAACGCCCTTTCAACCATAACCACCCCAACACAGGAACATTGTCATAAGCTTTTAACTCATTCAAACAACGTGGACACCGTGAAGGTGGATAAACAACCGATAACCCAGCAGGGAGACGGTAGACCACTACATTTATAAAACTGCCAATCGATGCACCCAAAGCGAAGACAATAAGACTTGCTGGGACTAACATCAAAACATCCATATATCATTTAAGCCATTTGTCCTTTGTCATTTGTACTTTGTACAAGTCTCATTTGTCACTTGTTATTTTTCTTTACTGAATCACAAATTCAAAGAACGCATGGAACAATGACTAATACATATACGATTCAATTTGACTTATAGGTACAAAGCACTCATCTGGTAACAATACCGGATGCTGCGTAAAAATAACTTTACCTCGGTGGTTAGAACGATTAATCGCTACACCCGAAGCATGTCCTGTAATTTCAGGATGAACTTCGCAATATATATGATATATCTGTCCAGCGGCTCTAATGAGGGCAGGGTCAATCAAAGCTGGCTGGTTTCTATTATTCGTGTAATTATCGGGTTCTTGTTTTAAAGCGTACACTGCTTATACTAATGATTTGTGTCTAGGTTTACTTTTAGTTTATCCGAAAATTTAGGCGCCGAAACTCCCTAAATTTTCACAGATTGAACCAAACTATTATTCTTCCAAGGCTTGAATTAATGCGTCGCCTATTGCACGACAGCCTAATTGCTTCATACCCGGAGACATTATATCTCCTGTACGCAACCCCCGCTGTAAAATCAGCGACACACTTTTTTCAATATGGTCAGCGGCTGTGGGTTGATTTAAGCCGTATCGTAACATCATTGCAGCACTTAAGACCTGTGCCAAAGGATTAGCTTTGTCTTGTCCTGCAATATCAGGTGCAGAACCATGAACTGGCTCAAACACTCCTGGTCCGGTTGCACCCAGACTAGCAGATGGTAGCATACCTATACTGCCTGTCAACATGGCTGCGGCATCCGACAGGATATCACCAAACAAGTTACCCGTTACAATTGTGTCGAACTGTTTAGGCGCCCGTACAAGTTGCATCGCGGCATTATCTACATAAAGATGCTCTAGTTCCACATTAGGATACTCTGCTGCGAGTTTAGTAATATTTTCGCGCCATAGCTGTGACACATCCAAAACATTAGCTTTATCTACAGAACATAATTTACCACTACGTTTCTGTGCTGCTTCAAAAGCAACTCTGCCAATACGATTTATTTCCGACTCTGTATAAACCATTGTATTCACACCACGCTTTTCACCTGTCTCTGTGGTAAAAACTCCTCTAGGTTTGCCAAAGTAAATACCTCCCGTCAACTCGCGCACCACCATAATATCAACACCTTCGACAACTTCTTTTTTCAACGTCGAAGCATCAATTAACTCAGGAATAATTTTTGCTGGTCGCAAATTAGCAAATAACTCTAAACCCGCACGCAGTCCTAACAAACCTCCTTCAGGACGTTGCGAGGGTGGTAATGAGTCCCATTTATAACCGCCGATTGCAGCAAGTAACACTGCATCACTATTACGACATTTTTCTAAACTTTCTTGTGGTAAAGGTTCCCCAGTTAGGTCAATAGCGGCGCCACCAATAGGCACTTCTTGAAAATGAAACTCAATATCAAACTTTTTTCCTACAACCTTGAGTACATCCACAGCAACGTTCATGATTTCGGGACCGATGCCATCGCCTGGTAGAAGGGTTATGCGGAATTGCTGTGTCATAAAGGTTATGGAAATATTTTTATAGTGCCAATAAATTTAATATCATAGCTTCCTTTCGCATAGTCAAACATATATTTCTATTACTCTAACTATCTACTCAATTTGAATCAGTATTATTACACAAGCACGAAGGTTTCCAGTTAAGAGGCTTATTCCCATAATCAGGAATACTATCAAGGTCAAGGAACGAAGCCTTGGAAGTGTAGGATTCCTCTCTTGTATAGACTTTTATCCCATTGATGGCACCTTTGTATATCAGCATGTCCACAAACTTTTTATGCGGAATCTGAGTAAACTTCTGATTATGCTTACAGAAATAAAAAAGTTACGTCAAGATTGTACACGTGATAGAGATAAAATATTAGGGAATTCTACGGTTGATGAGATTTTCTCACGTATTGAGAAGCGGTGCCAGCAATAGTGGTAATTTAAATTATAAGTAGGTCAGGCTAGAAGCCTAACCTACGGGTTTATGCGCTTCGATATGCTGTGATAAATGCTTTTACGCAATCTCCACAGTCGCTTAGTGTTGTGTAATTTACACTCTCTTGTTCTTTGAATTTGGCGATTAATTTGGCGCCCAATAATTTATTAATTTCTGTAAATTGATTTCTTGATACCGATTGTAAGGCTTTTTGTATAGCTTGCGGCGCCTCGGATGTTTCTAGTTGATTTGCCAGTTCTGTAACGCTGACACCTGAAGCTGCTGCTAATACAAGCGGATGTGCGGTTGCACGTATTGTATCAATTCCATAAATAGTAAAGAGTGTTGACGTAAGTTTAATATGTGAGTACAGCAATGCTGCAATTTCTGATGGTATTCCTGCTGTGTTAAAAAAATCACCACAATATTGTTCATTAATATTGTTTCGCAAGGTATAAACTGCTGACTCGCTAATAGCGTGTTTAGCCATTTTAGTTTTATTACCTTTCCAAGACAGGTCATTTACGAACAGTTGCCCCCACTCCCTACCATGCTCTATTGCTAGGGCAACCGTTTGTCCAATCACGTGCAACCTGATTCCAGAGATGTCGAAAAGCATAAAATATTTGGTACTGAAACGAATTTTTTAAAGCCTACAGTTCCATAGTTCCCACTATTATTATCAAACTAACTACAGAATGTAATGCTTAAATGAATCTTTATTGTTTTGATAATACATATATAAAGTTTCAATGAATACCGTTGCATTTTCCGTAACAGGTGTAACAAAGCCTGTAAATAGAAGCTAAGTTAGTATTTACTTACGTGGCTTTCTGGTATAGCTATGGTGACAGAATTATCAATACATACTATTGGTTTAACTAAGCAGTTTGACCGACACATTGCTGTTAACGAGGTCGAATTGGAAATAGGCGCCGGGGAAGTCTATGGTTTAATCGGCCCAAACGGTGCTGGTAAAACCACCTTAATTAGAATGTTGGCAGCAGTTGAGGAACCTACACAAGGCGAAATTTATATTGATGGGAACCGACTGACACGTGACAGAAGTAACCCAACTCTTAAGCGTCGTTTAGGATATCTACCCGATGATTACCCTTTATACGATGAACTTACTGTTTGGGATTATCTAGAATATTTCGCCAGATTATATAAACTGCGTGAACCACGTCGTACCCAACGACTACACGAGGTGCTAGAACTGATTCAATTAGGAAATAAACGTAATAGTTTAATTTCTACGTTGTCACGTGGGATGAAACAGCGCTTAAGTTTAGCACGCACTATTATTCATGAACCAATAGTGTTGCTACTTGATGAACCTGTTTCTGGACTAGACCCTATTGCACGATTGCAGTTCCGCGAAATTATTAAAGCACTGCAAGAAGCTGGAATGACTATATTAATTTCTTCACATGTTCTTAGTGATTTAGCTGAACTTTGCACATCTGTAGGAATTATGGAGTTGGGCTGTTTGGTAGAAAGCACATCGCTTACGGAACTTTATAAACGTCTGTCTCGTCAGCAAATAGAAATTTCTACTCTTGGAAAAATTGATGAGTTACTAGGGGAATTGAAAAATAACCCATTTGTACATGAGTGGGAAGTTATGCCTACTAAAGACAAAGTACGGGTAAATTTTTCTGGTCAACAACAAGACTGCGCCAATTTGCTGCGTTCTTTAATTGATGCAAGGGTTCCTCTAACTAATTTTCATTGTACTCAAGAAGATTTAGAAACAATTTTCTTGAAAATGGGTCATAAACAAGCTTCATAAAAGTTAGGAGTAGAAACGCGATTAATCGCGTCTGTACGGAGTTAGGAGTTAGGAATAAATATATGCTTCAATTTCTTGAGAAAATCGGTGAATGGAATCCACAATTTACTAGGGAAATAAAAGGGCGCCTCAAAATCTTTCCAATTTTAGTTACCAGTGCAATATCTTTAATCGTTCAATCTGTTGTTTTCCTAGCTCAACTCGGACAAATCCCTGGTAAAGACTATCGGATGAATGAACAATACTGCGGTATTGGCAAGTCTTATCAAGAGCAAATTTCTGACCTGAGTCAAGTTCTTAGCAAGCTACAAAAGGATTTTTTCCATTACAGTAGCAAACAATATTTTGACGCTGAGAAACTAGAAAATATCCGAACACAATTACAAGAAGTTAAAAATACACGCGCTCATCTACAAGATATTTTGTATAAACAACCATGTCCGCGCGGTCAAATTGATATGGTTGAATGGTGGCACGACCATTGGGGGTATATATTTCAGTCATTAAGTATAATTTTCATTTTCACGTTACTAGTTGCAAGTACTTATTTACTAATTAATAATTTAGCACAAGAAGAACGTAAAGGTACACTCAATTTTATTCGCCTTAGTCCGCAGTCTGAGGTTAGCGTTTTAACTGGTAAAATACTAGGTGTACCAATTTTACTTTACTTGTTTGTAGCGCTTGCGATTCCTTTTCATATTTTTTCAGGAAAGCTTGCTGGTATTGCTTTCAGTCATATTTTCAGTTATTACATTGTTTTAGTAGGCAGTTGTATTTTCTTTTATAGTGCAGCGTGTCTGTTTAGCTTAGTCACGCAATTTTTAGGTGGTTTTCAACCTTGGTTAGGCGCTGGTGCAGTTTTAATGTTTTTGACTCTTGTTTTCTCAACTGCTCAATACAGTAATTATCTAAATAATGGCGCCGCTTGGTTTAGAATGTTTAGCCCAATAGATGCAACTAGCTATCTATTTCCTAATTTCTTTAACCCTCGTCATAACAGAGCTTGGGAGAGATATAAAGAACTAGAGTTTTTCTATATTCCAATTGGCGCCAATGTTGCAAGCTTCATCGGGATGCATTTAGCTAATTATGGTCTTTGGACTTATGGAATTTGGCAAGGACTTCTACGACGTTTCCGCAACCCAAACACACCAGTAATTAGTAAATTACAAAGTTACTTCCTTGTCAGTTTTGTACAGGTATTGTCATGGGGATTTACGCTACAAAACGTCAAAAATTTCTACCCACATGTCGGTGGTAAGCCACAACCTTCTTACTATGACATAAATACTCAAATCTTACAAAACTTGCCAATATTTGCACTATTCAACTTTGTGCTAATCTTTGGCTTGACATTTATTCTCTCGCACGAACGCCAAACAATTCAAGATTGGGCGCGTTATCGTTATAAAGGCACTTCTACCCGTAAAGGTTGGTGGCATAATTCTCTGCTTAGAGATTTAATTTTTGGTGAAAAAAGCCCTGCACTACTTACGTTGGCATTTCACTCGCTAATAATAACTATTCCTATTAGCATTTGGATAATCATTTCCCAACAACTTAATGTTCGTAATAACTACGCAATAAACTGGTTAATTCAAGATATTGGCAGATTCAGAGCTATCTTGGGTATTGTTTTATTGGTTGTTTTATGGGGTATTGGCGCCACTGTTGCCCAGCGAATGCTACTGTTAAAAACATCGAAACGTTATTTGTGGGCACTTGGTACTACTAGCGCGTTATTGTTTGCACCAGCGTTAATATTATCAATACTTAATAATACAATTGCAAGAAACTCTGCTCTCTGGCTTTTTTCAAGTTACCCTTGGGCAGGTTTAGCAGAAGCAAGCTTACCAATTGTATTTATGGCACTATTTACTCAGGTGATGGTATTGGGCTTCTTAAATATTCGTTTGGCTAAACAAATTAAGCTAGCGGGTGAATCTGCAACCCAAGCGTTAAAATAAAACCCTTGTCCTGACGCTACATGTGTGGAGACGTTACATGTAATGTCTCTACATATTTTTTTGTTAAATAAATATATGCTTCAATTTCTTGAAAAAATCGGTGAATGGAATCCACAATTCACACGTGAAATAAAAGGGCGCCTAAAACTCTTTCCAATTTTAGTTACCAGCGCAATATCTTTAGTTGTTCAAGCTGTGGTTTTCCTCGCTCAACTAGGAGCATTGCTAACGCTAATTCTCAATAACTGCACAGGCAGGATGCCTGTGCTACGGATTAATGGCTCTTTTTTATAACTTTTTTGAGTAGCTCTGGTATTTTAGATGGACGTTCGGCAATTGGAATTTCAGCTTCGGTAAATGCTGCTAGTTTATTTTTTGCTGTGCCAAAGTCGGAGTCACGTCCAATTACAGCAGCTAGTGTTCCTGTTTGGCGCCAGTGTTTACCACGCGGCGCCTCTTTTCCTGCTATATAACCTATTACAGGTGTATCTATAATTTCTGTAATATAACGCGCTGCTGCTTCTTCACTACCTCCACCAGGTTGGCCAACTAGCACTATTGCTTCGGTTGCTTCGTCTTCGTCAAGAATTTGTAACCACTGCATAAACGACGAACCAACTATTGCATCACTACCAATGCTTACACTTATAGATTGACCTATACCTGCTTGCGTTAATTCTCTCGCTATTTCATAAGTCAGAGTTGTGCTTCGACTCAATATCGCTACTGAACCTGGAGTATAAAATTCACTCGGCTGTGTACCTAGTAATATTTTTCCTGGAACGATAATACCAGGACTGTTTGGTCCAATAACTAAAGTTTCTGTGGCTTCTGCTGTACGCAATAACTGCACCATGTCCAAAGGTGGAACCCCAGGTGAAATTATCACGATTTGACGAATACCAGATGTAATTGCTTCTAATGCTGCATCCAAAACTTCGTAAGGATATACATTTAAAATCGTTGTGTCTATTATTCCATATTGCTCTGTAGCTTCTTCTACCAAATCAAATATCGGCAAATCGTGTAACGTATTGCCACCACATCCAGGATTCACCCCAGCAATTAAATTGGTGCCATACGCTTTCATTTGCGCGATTTGCATTGGCGATATGAATTCGCAAAAGCCTTGAATTATAACTTTGCTATTAGGCGTTAAGTTCATAAAATACGTAGTAAATTTTCCACTCAGCATGTAACCATGACTGAGATGTGACACTTTATAAAGTGTCCGATTTATTTGATTGTTATTCAATTTTGTGCTTAGTTTTTACTAAACACTCACTTTTACCGAATCATATTGTTCATATCTAGAAATTGCCTATAAAGACAATTAACCTATAAATAAATCATAAACTTTTTTCGGATTTGTTTTAAAATTGAATTAGATTTCGTCAATACCTCCTGTTACATCTGCTGGATAATATAACTTCTAGTGCAGGCTGATAAGTTATTACTTTTTATACACAATCGGTTGAGCAAGGCGTACTGCTTCACTTGCTGCTTCATCTAAGCTTTCTGTCATGACTATAGATATATCGCTTTCGTGTTTTAACGCTGTTAGCTCTTTTTTGGTGCCATCTAAGTCTGAACCAGCGAGTCTCACAACTAAACGTGGGAAGTTATTATCACGTTTGTGTTTGTTACCGTTACGTATACCGTTTGATTTATGTTCGCTGTTATAATGATGCACAAATTCAGTAATAACTTCTGCAATTTCAATCGCTTGAGGTATACTGCCCAAAAGATTTATCAGAATTACCTGAATACTTTTGTCAGCGCTCATTACTCTCAAAGCTTTTTCTAAACGAGTTTTAAATGTCGTCGGAGAAGCATCAAGGGGAGATGCATGACGCAAGTTCAGACAAAATCCGGGTTTTCCACCTGCTAAAGTAACTAAGTCCATCGTGGTTAATACCGAACCGGCCCCATTACCCATAATACCGATTTTGCCGTGCAGTTCCAATCCCTCCCATTCTTTAAAATCTTGATTTTTACCATTGCCGTTATAGCGATTATGCATTTTAGTCGCCATTAGAGCAATGTCAGGATGACGCGAGATTGCACGTTCATTGACACTAATGCTACCGTTCAACGCCATCGCTTCACCTTGCGAATTTATACCAAGCGGATTAATTTCAACTAAATCTAAATCTTTCTCGATTAGTAGATAGTACATTTTTTCAATAACGCTGCTAACAGTTTGCATTCGCTTTCCCTGCAATCCCATTTTCAACGCTAACCGTCGAGCATAAAACGATGAAAATTCATGCTCGACAACGACGTGTTGCATCTTATCTCCATACGAGTCCAAATCTATATCTGGTTCTTGACAACCCAGTAAAATTGGACGACAAACGGCTGTATCAATTACAACAGCTAAATATAATTCCTGTTCAGCATCATATTTTGCTTCTGCTAGCAACACTTCTGGTAGTTCACCCATTATTGGTAAATTAAAGATATTTTGGGCTGCTGCTATGGCATCAATTGTTGTCTCTACAAACCTAACTCCACCAACTTTTAACCTTGCTCCCCCACTGACTTGCGACTTTAGAACAATTGGATAAGGTATTTTTAACCTCTTTAAGTCCGTTGGATGGTCTATTCGCTGCGATGGCAGTACTGGAATGCCAATCTGCCCGAACCATTCTTTAACCTGATACTCTAGTAAATCCATACCACGCACCTTTGAAATACTACTTCACGCTTGTTGGAGTTGCCGTCAAATTTTTAAGTTGCTGCATCCCCAAAGCAAAAGTCGGCTTTTAATTAACTATAATTTCTTTGTCTGTCATTAATTCTATCCAATTCGGTTGATGCGGTAAATAACATGCGATTTTAATTTACTTACATACATCAAAATTGGCATCTAATTTCAGTAAAACCGCTTACGTCATTAATAACAGGCATTTTTTTTAACAATTCAATTAGTATTTCTACAATGTATATATTTTCTAACTCCTCAAGTATTTAGATATGTAAAATTGGCATAGAGATATGTCAGGTTTAGTATACTAAGAAACCCGCTTTCTAGTATAAGTGGAACATCATCCAAACTATACAAAAATCTTATTGTTCGTATTCCAACAACATGGTAGTTACATTTGTAACCTAATTCAGAAGTTTTTGCCATCTGCTCAACTATCTTTAGATAGATGAAATTCGTGAGAAAGAGTCATAATAAGATTCTGTGATTGTAAATTTAGTGCTTTATTACCGTTTTTTCTAAATCTGTGCTACAACATTTGGCTGGTTGTATAGGAAAATAGTAACTGGTCATACTGTGTCTTTGTTAACAAACCCCAGCCTGTCATCGCCAATGAAATCAGCAGCACAGCAGGAAGACTTAGATTTTCTATCGTCCATTTTGGAAGAAAGCTTGCTCGAAATTGGTCAGCGCAATACCTTTGAAGTTAAGTGTGCTGTTAAAGACCAGCTAATGGTTTTAATACAACACCCTAAAACTATCACCGTCGATACCGAGCATGTTTTTGCAGTCGTAGCAAAAACCCTCCAATCAGATACCGCATATCAAACGCAAGAAGTACAGATGTTTGTGCGTCATACAGGAATCAAGCTCCCGTATGCTCAAAAAACGCTGTATATTGTCCCAAATATCTCGATGAATAGCGAGCAAGCTTTAAATTCATCAGATTTGTCAGATTATGATGTTTTTTCAGATTTTGTTCTTCCCGAACTCAATCAAGAACCTTTACCTCAGTCATCATCCTCTGAAGGAATGTTTGACTCTTCTGCTTCACTATTGACTATAAATGCATCAGTTGTTGAAGAAGAGAAATTTGACCCCTTTGAGTCGGCGCCTCCCAACAGTCAAACTAAAAAAAGCCAGCGCAACTTCAAGCCATTATTAATTGGAGCATGTGTTCTAGCTGTTGCGACAATATTCGGTGCCAGTGGTTACTTCCTAATGAGTCCCTGTATATTATCTACATGTAAAGAATTACAAACGGCAAAACAATTACAAAATTCATTTCTCCAATTAGCTAACAATGTCAAAACCGAAGAAGATTTATCAAAGCTGCAACAACAGTTAGATGTAACAATTGCATCACTACAAAGAATACCTGGTTGGTCGCCAAATCATCAAAATGCTGTACAAGCGGCAACTGCTTTGTCGAGCGAGTCGCAACAAATTAAACTGTTGACACAAGCTTTGCAATTAGGTGCCACAGCTTTGCGTTCTTCACAAAGCTTAACAAATGATATTAACGAGTTACAAGCACGTTCAAAATTATGGCGCCAAGCAATTGCCCCATTAGAAGCAATTCGTACAGATAGTAAATTTTACGGATTTGCCCAGTCAAAATTATCACTATTTCGTAGCGGTTTACAGTCGGTTAATGTCCAAGCATTAGCTCAAAGCAGATGGCAGAAAAAAGTAAACGATGCTCAAGCTGCTGCAAAAGTGGCACGTGAGCGCGAAACAACCGCAAAATCACTACCAGATTTACAACGCGCACTCTCAACTTGGCAAATAGTCGTCAATGCCTTAATTGCAGTACCGCAAACCAGTCCAGCTTATGCCGAAGCACGGACACTTTTGAACGATTACCAACCAAGACTATTAACACTTCGCGACCGCGTTTCAAAACAAGAACAAGCGGCAACAAGTTTAGCCCAAGCAGTAGCTACTGCGAAACAAGCTGAACAATACGAACAGCAAAACCAGTGGCAAGCAGCAACTGTTCGCTGGCAACAAGCGATAAACACAATTAAGCAAATTCCACCTGAAAGCCCACTATATAATCAAGCACAGCCTTTATTACAAGCGTATGCAGTTGCATTTGAACAAGCTCAAACTAAATCACAAACAATGATGGTGACTGGTGCGACAGCTAGTACAACTTCAACTCGTGCTGATTTAGAAAAAACTTGTAAAGGCAGCGTTCAGATTTGTAATTTCACTGTCGATGAGAGATTTATAACAGTCCGCATTACCCCAGAATATGAAAAAACTTTAGAAAGCAACGCACCCCAAAATGTCAAGAGTGTTCAACAGCATCTAGAAGCTTTACAAAAAGCACTAGAAGTAATTGGTGATAATGCCAATACAGCAGTCTTGGTATTTGACGCACAAGGACAGCAAATTTTTACGCACATTCCACGACAACAAAGTTAGGAGGCGCGGAGGCGCGGAGTTAACGAATTAGTTGTGCATTGGAGTTGAAAAACTGCCTTGATAATCCCCGTGTGACTAATATTGTTGTGACTAGGTTGGCAAAGGCAATCATAAATAAAACCACAATTTGATATGAAATTGCTTCGTCAGCTTTTACACCACCGAGTAACTGTCCTGTGAAAAAACTAGGTATTGTTACCATACCTACTAACGTCATTTGGTTGATAGTAGGTATTATTCCCGCACGTATTGCCTCTTTACGATATTCTGCCACTGCTTGAGTCGGTGTGGCGCCTAAACTTAAGTGGGTTTCAATTTCCAAGTGACTCGTATCTATGGTTTTAACTAACCTCTCCCCCGCTATCACTGCCGCATTCATGGCGCCTGCTATTACCATAAGCGCTAAAGGTATCACATAACGTGGCTCAAACCAACGTTGAGGCTGAATTATTAAATAATTTGTATAAATCATAGATACTGAAGTACTAATAAACATTGCTCCCCACACCAATGGTAAAACAAGGGGAATTTTTTGACTGATACGATTTCTTGTAATAATTGCCGCAATCGTGATTATTACTGCTAAAATCGCCAAAACTGCAATTGCATTATCAATGGCGAAGATAAAATCTAGTACATATCCCAAAACCATCAGTTGAAGAATAGTCCTGCCAGTTGCCATAAGCAACTTAATCTCAATTCCTAGTTTTTCCCAAGCTGACAACCCAATGGTTATAGCCATTAGCGCGACGGCAATACCTAAGTCTGTAAAATCTAACTTGATGATTTCTGGCATAAGCAGGAGTGGGAACTTTGATTGTAACGATTTATTCAGTATGGATATCTATATATATATGTACATTTATCGCTAATGATAATCTAATCAATTGACCAATAAGTAAGAATGCTTAAAAATTCAGAAACCGGGTTTCTACGGTTTCTCGTCCAAATTATAGTTCCATAAACCTTCATACAAACTATGATACAGAGTGTAAAATCTGTTCCTGCATTTGACAATAAACAACAATACGCTGCAATTGAGGCAGAAGTTAGTACTGCTGTCCTCGAAGTTTTATCATCAGGACGTTATATTGGTGGACCCGTTATTGATGGGTTTGAGCAAGCGTTTGCTGCATACCACGGTGTATCTAACTGTATAGCGTGTAATTCTGGTACTGATGCTCTTTATTTAGCTTTGCGTGCGTTGGATATTGGTGCAGGTGATGAAGTCATTACCACTGCGTTTACTTTTATCGCTACTTCTGAAGTTGTCAGTGCTGTTGGCGCCAAACCTGTATTTGTCGATATAGATGCGAATACATATAATCTCAATTTACAACAAGTAGAAGCCGCAATTACTCCCAATACAAAAGCAATTATTCCGGTACATTTGTTTGGTCAACCTGTAGATATGACTGGGTTGATGGAAATTGCCGATGCTCATAAAATCGCAGTAATTGAAGATTGCGCTCAATCAACGGGAGCGACTTGGAATGACCGAAAAGTTGGTAGCATTGGACATATAGGTGCCTTTAGCTTCTATCCGACAAAAAATTTAGGTGGTTGTGGTGATGGAGGAGCAATAACGACAAATGACCCCGAAATTGCCCAAAGAATGCGAGTCATTAAAAATCACGGGCAAACAAATCAATATTATTACAACGAAGTTGGTGTAAATAGCCGTTTGGACAGTATCCAAGCGGTTATTCTGCAAATTAAGCTCAAATATTTAGATGATTGGAACACTAACCGAAAAGCTATAGCATCTCGTTACCATCAGCTTCTTTCTAAAGTACCCGGTATTATTATTCCTCAAGAACTGCCAGGTGGCGCCAGCGTTTGGAACCAATATACAATTCGGATTCTCGACAATCAACGTGAAATAGTGCGTAAAAAGCTACAAGACATGGGAGTAAATACAATGATTTACTATCCCATGCCTTTGCACTTACAACCTGTATATAAAGATTTAGGGTATAAAGAAGGACAATTACCCGTTTGTGAGCAACTAAGTAAGGAAGTCACATCATTACCGATGTTTCCCGAACTTTCATCTGAACAGCAAGACCAAGTAATTTACTCAATAAAAGAAGTAATGAGTTAATACTCAGGACTAAAGCTATGAGCGGAAGTGCTAGTAGTTGCTAGCGCTTCTACAATACCGCGTACCGCAGCAATCATGGCGATTTCGCTGTTAAGTTGATTAATCGCAGAACCAACACCAACACCTGCGGCGCCTGCTGCTGTAGCAAGTGGTGCGGTAACATTAGAAATACCAGAAGCACAGAGTACAGGCATAGCAACCGCGCGTGAAATTTCGTAAGCTGCGGCTAAAGTTGGAGCAGCTTTTTCGATTAAACCAACCGTACCACCATGTGCTGGCTTAGTATTGATGCCACCTTCGGTTTGAATAATATCAGCACCTGCTTGTACAAGTTCTTCTGCAAGCTGAACTTGTTTGTCGAGCGTCAGAATATGTGGAACTGTAACCGACAGAGTAACTTCGGGAAGCAACTCACGAGTTTGGTATGTTAGTGCCAATACTTCTTCTGCTTCAAATCTTCGTCCTTGAGCATAAAACGCATCAAAGTTACCGATTTCGATTAAATCTGCACCTGCTGCTACTGCTTTTCTGAACTTTTCTGGTTCAACAGCAGATACGCAAACAGGCAATTTTGTCAATCTTTTAGCTAATTTTACCAGTTCTGGGTCAGCGGCGATGTCAACAAAAGTGGCGCCTCCGAGTTCCGCAGCTCTTACAACCGCAGCGACATTATCCTTGTCGAAATTATTCAAACCGCTAATAACTTTTAAAGCGCGGCGAATAGCGAACGCACGTTGAAGAGTAGAATGCATCGTCATGGTTCTTGTGTATAGCAATTAAGTAAAACTATTGTCACATTATAGGTAACTATTCGCTAGTGGCTTTAGGTATAATGCAATATTTCCCGTTTGGAATAAGTGTACTGCTTTTATCTACACCTATAGAATTATCTATAGAAATCCATTTGATTTTTGAAAATTTACGTAGGGTGCGTAACGCTACAACAATATTTCAACGAAGCAAATAATTTTGTAGCGTTACGCACCATAAGTATTTGTTACAATTCTTGTAGGGTGCTTAATTACGTTCAAAAATCTGCCGAGGAATCCTATACGTTTTTAATTTTATAATCGAATATTTACACCTATTTACTTCATGAGCGTTGAAGCCATAAGGTTTGGACTTCAGTACATATTCTCCTTTCAGTATTTGATGTATGTTTTGAAACATTCAAGAATTGGGTATGGACAGCCTATGAAAGTTATATCTAACGCGCGCCGTTTTGCATTTAGGCATAAAAAAGAAAAAGAACAGAAAAAACTGAGATTGAGCTGACACATGGAAGCCTTTTACTCATGAGAGGAGATACACAGCGCTTTTGGCAACACCAGATACCTAAGACATCAAAACAAGTTCAGCCAAGAATTAACCTAACTTTTAGAGCCATTTTTTAAGAATAAACCATATTGAGTCGGTTGCTTTTAGGTGTGATGGTAGTATATTTGCCAGTGGTAGCTCTGACCATACTATCTGTTTGTGGCGCCTTGAGGATGGTCATCTAATCAAAACTTTACAAGGACATACAAGTGAGGTAAGGTCGGTTACTTTTAGCTGCGATGGTACTATTATTGCAAGTGGTAGTTCTGACCATACTATACGTATTAATTGTTATTACGAACTTTATCTTGGGCGCCAATGCTAGTATTATCAGGGATAGGGTTTTTAATTGGCTTAGTGACTGGAATTGCATTATTTGAATTATTTTTTCCACTTATGATTAAAATGTCCATTCGTGGTTTGGGTCATTAAGCGCAGTACGAACAGATGATAAACTAGCAAGTTCCTTAAATGGGCTAGATTTTGCTATTTCTGTAATCGAATTTAAAGTTGAGGCTAGCTGCTCATTATTGCCTGATGCCAAAGCACTATCAACTACTGCAAACAAAGCACGAAAATTAGCTGCTCGTTCATCGAACGAACGCTCTAAATATGTCATTAATAAATCGCGCTGTGCATTGATTCTAGCAATATTATCTTTTTCCCAAGCTTCAATCTCACGGCGCTTTGTTTGCTCTTGTTCGGCAATAGTCTTATATTCTGTATACGCTGAAGAAACAGTGTCAAGACATTGTGTTGTCTCCCAAGCCGCAATTTCACGGCGCTTAGTTCTTTCTTTTTGTGCAACTTGTTGATATCCAGCGAGAACTGAAAATAATGTTTGTGTTGCACTAGCAACTGTTGCCACTTGACCAATATGTTGTATTACCATTTTCATTAACTCCTATAGGCTTTAAAGTAAAAAATCATCTAATTTTTGTGTATTAACTTGCGGCAGATGCGATTCCGAGATATTAGAAACTTTATTTGCCTTTTTTGCTTGAAGTTCTCCTAAAGTAGCGTATCTTGCTTGAATGCTTAAAGTCTCAGAATTTAAATAGCCTTCAGAATCTAAAATGTGAGTTTTCATGATTTCTGCTAGTGCTTTTACAAGTAAAGCAGCTTGCTGAAACTTTAAAGCATCTTCGTTTTTATCAAATGATGGTAAAGCTTCAAGCTCTTTGATAAATAAATCTGCTCTAGTATTTAAATTGCAAAGCAGTTCTGCAAGCTCTTTAATTCGTTGCTTTACTTGTAGTAAAAAATCTTTACCTGTCTCAATGTTGGTAATTTCGACATTTACTTTTGCTTCATATTCTCGCGCTTTTGTCAAGGCTTCCTCACCTTTGCCAGCAAGTTGAAAACCTCCCACCATGAGAGCAGGGCCAAGTGTAACACCACCAAGAACAGCACCACCAGCTAATGTACTACCACCTCCTGCAAACCAACTTAAAGCTGCACCTCTAGCTGCTGCACCTCCTAGCTGTGAAATAGCAACTTCCGCAGTCCACAATCCAAAAAATTTAGTGACGGTGACTGTTCCAAAACTTCTAGCAAGTGTAATGGCACTAGAACCTGCTGCTGCTCCTGCTATCGCAGCTGAAATACCACCACGAGCAAACTCTTGAGCTTCTATAACAGTGTTTTTATACTCTTTTATTTGCTGGGTAGAAATATTTAGCCCTGCTAGAAATTCCATTTCGTTTTGAGAAGCTCTTTGACCAATACGTTCAATAAAAGTAATGAAGCGCGAAATGGTTGATTGCTTAATCCGAAGCTGAATTTGACCGTAAGTTTCTGCTGACTTATTAGTATTTTCCCAAACTACTTCCAATTCTCGAAGATGCCTTTCATACCTGACTTGAGCATCTTCACCAATTGCCTGAGCTTGCTTTATCTTGCCTATACCTTCTGCTCCTTTAGTTACCCCAACAGCACCAGTTGCCAAAGCTGCGGCGCCTAAAATTAATGGAATCATTAATAACCCCTTACTCTCAAAGCATAAAAAACATCTGTTTCGTATATATCTCAGCTACTGAGGTATAACCTTACATATATACTTCCCGTAAATAAAAAATAATTACTATTTACTTGCAGATGAAATTTAAAGTTTTGATTAAGCTCTATGGTGGAATGGCACGCGCCTTTACGATATTATGGTGCGTGAAAGCACTTTAATATACGTTACATTGATTGGTTGTAATAGCGCAGATCGCACCCTACCTAATTTTATTGGCGCCTCCAAATGCGTGAAATAGCGACATTCAGCTCTATGGTGCGTTACATCGAAATCGACTATATATTTTATCAGTTCATCTGTTCTTGTACCCAACGGCGAAACGCTTTAAGTGTTGCATTCCTACCAGCAGTTTTACTTTGCTTAAGGTACTGAGGAATAATATCAGTTAAAGGTAGGTTTGGAAAATTCAAGCTTTGCTGAGATTCGACGTAAGAACCTGCTTGTAGTAAATTAATTTGCAGTATACCTTTTTCAAAGCGCCAAAGTTCAGGGACTTTTAAGGCTTCGTAAATATTTGGGTGAGTTCGTGAAGTGACATCAATCTCTAGCGCTAAATCTGGTGGAGGGTCTTTTTGTAAATCAATTCTTGCTTTACCACGAATCAAAATTTCGTTTTGAATATAAAAGCATTGGTCAGGTTCTATACCTTGAGCCATAGCCAGATTTTTAAATGTTGTAGAGCCAAGACTTATAAATTCAATATCTAATTCTTCTAAAAGCGCTTTGACTAAATCACTAATAATTTCTTTACTAAATTCATGTTCTGGCAACGGCGCCATAATTTCCAGTACTCCCTCATCATAGGCAATTCGCGTTGCCCGATGTTCTCCTAGTTCATCTAAAATTGTCTCAAACTCTTCCCATGTAACATCACGCAACAATACATGTTGTCCAGGTGGAACGTTGATACGTTTAATGTTTAAGAGCATGACTGTTACTCCTAGTTGTTGAGCTTACAGTATAGCGCGCGTTCAACTGGGCGCCTCGTTGCCATAATTACGTCATATTATAAATTAAAAAGCTGTAAACCTGGGTTGTTGGCGCCCATAACACGCTTACTTTAGTACTTGGAGAGTGATGGATGTGCTGTTTTATCGTACTAGTAACTTTCCCTGTCTTGCAGCTTCTTGAATAATGTATCGTCTGCTTGTAAAAACTTCAATACCTGGAACTACAACATAATCAATATCATCTGTAATTATTTTTATGTCTCCGGCGCCTGCTCGACTAATTGCTTCAAGTATTAATAAATCGTATCCATCAATAGCTTGAGTTTTAAATCTGTTCAAAGCAGAGTCAGTTGTCTCATCATTAACATTCAAATTTACAGGAACAGCGGTATCCTTAACTTGCTCCCAGGAAGATTCAACTGCCGCAACAACCTTCAGTCGTTCTCTAGGATAATTATGACGATATTCTTTTAGTGTGATATTAGAATTAGATTGTCTGTAAATTTCGTACTCGTTTTTTTCAATGATATGGGCTAGCTCTGCCAAAGTTAATCCTGAATAGGCTAACGTTGCTTCATTTCTAAAAGCTTGTATAAGATAATTAGAGTAATCAATTAGTTTGTAGCGGTCTCGGCTTTTAATACTAAAAGCGGCATCATTATACGTTTCCCAAAACCAAACGTTTGTATCAACAATGAAAATATCTTGTTTTTGTGGAATATCATTTTGAATATCAATAACGCTTGCTTGAAAATTAAGATTTACTGGCATAAATTATAATGCTGATGCTTTTTCTGACATAACAGTATTTACTGCATTACGATATTCCTCATCAGAATAATAATGTTCAGCATTATCTATCACATAAGCGATAAGTTTTTGATGTTTTTGTGACAGTCCTGTAAATTCCGCAAGCTCATAAAGTTTTTCACGTGCAATATCTTTCAATAGCTGACCTATTGCAACACTTAAAAATGAAGATGTAAAAATTTTTATACCTGTAAAATCTAAACTTATATTCTTGCCTTCCAGTAATTTTGGATATATTTCTTCATACAGTTTTTCTCCTCTATCCGCTCCCATTGCATATTCTCCGACAAGATCATAGACTTTCACTACCATTTGAGTTTACCTCTTCCAATGATTTACAAAAATTAGCACTTGCTCTACGGCGCAATTTACTCTTCCATCGACACAATAATTTTAACATAGTCGCGCGTTGCTTAGTACTACTATCAATTATAATATTATAATTCTAATGCTCTTTGTAAGATAACAGTATCAACAGCATTACGATATTCCTCGTCAGAGTAATAACGTTCAGCATTTTTCATCACATGAGCAAGAAGCTTTTGATGATCTTGTGACAGTCCTGTAAATTCTATAAGCTCATAAAGTTTTTCACGTCCAATATCTTTCAATAGCTGACCTATTGCAACACTTAAAAATGAAGATATAAAAATATTTACACCTGTAAAATCTAAACTTATATTTTTACCTTCCAGTAATTTTGGATATATTTATTCATCAACTTTTTTTCCTCTATCCGCTCCGATTGCAAATTATCCGACAATATCATAAACCTTGATTACCATCTGGATTTACCTCTTTACCCATTATTGAGAACGCACGACTATTTAAGTGTTTTAACACCCGGATAATCAAGAATTTTTCTATCTACAGTCAACAAATATGAATCGTAAATTCTAGCTGTAGCGACAATCATTTGATCAAATGGGTCGCTATGGAATCCACTTAACTGTGTTGAATTAATAATTATTGGTAGTGTTAAGTCTAATAGTCTTACACCTGGGTAAGCTAAAGCTGTATCTAACCAATCTTTAATTGATAAAGGCAATATCAGTCGATTTTTTTCTACTAACTTAGCAACTTCCCAACAAGAAACTATACTTACCCCTATACCATCAGTTTCATTTTCTTGTAACCACTGCTGATGTTGTCTAGTTAAAGATGTATCGTTTTGCACCCACCATACCCAGATATGCGTATCAATTACTATCATTGTAAGAATTCCCAATCTTCAAGAGCAACAGGTTCGGTTGGGTCATCGTATCGATACGGTTGTGTGTTATGCAGGGGATAACGATTTGTCTCTACTTTCTGTGCGCTATTTAAATTTGTATCAGGTTTTAACTCTTTTTGTACATGGGTTGCTTTTATGTTACGAATTGAATTTAATGCCTCAGTTAATAATTCTGATGGCAGAGACTCAATTTCTTGGATTAGTAAGTCTTTGTTAGTCATTTGACAACTACCTCAAATTACTGATAGCGTATTTAAAAACAAGTATATACATAAATTTAACATTTTTATTATCAGTTGTGAATACAAATATGTACGAACCAGCTTAAAAACTTAATATCCTGGTTTTGAAGATAATTTTTTCGGATAAAATAAATTTATAAATATCGATAGATTTGTTCTGCTGCTTATGCGACAGGTATTCTTATAAATTATAATTCTGAAGCTCGTTGTGACATAACAATATCAACAGCATTACGATATTCCTCGTCAGAGTAATAACGTTCAGCGTTTGTTATCACATGAGCAAGAAGCTTTTGATCATCTTGTGACAATTCTGCAAATTTCACAAGTTCATGCAGTTTTTCACGCGCAATATCTTTTAAAAGCTGCCCTATTGCAATATTTAAAAAGCAAGATGTAAAAATATTTACACTGTGAAATCTAGGCAGATACTTTTACTTTGCTGCAATTGTGTATAAATTTTATCATACAGCTTTTCTCCTGCATCTGCTGCCATTGCAAATTCTCCAACAATATCACAAATATTGATTATCATTTGTGTTTACCTCTCCACTTTATTATATTTTAATACTGTCAACATCAAAGTAGTTATTATTGATTTTTGGATAGTGTATGACCTTGAAATATTTCAAAATATGAATATTTTATATGTCTATATACAAGTGTTCTATATATGTTTTACTATTTATAATCAACGAAACGAGCTTTTTACGAGTTAGAGTGTATCAAAAGCAACTGGTCTAAACGGGAATTAATGCGTCAAATCAGTAGTATGCTTTATGAGCGGGTAGGGTTATCTAAGGATAAAGAAGCTGTTCTGACACTTGCAAATGAAGGACAGATTATTGATACTCCCCAAAGCATATTACGCGACCCTTATATTTTAGAGTTTTTGAGGCTAGAGGAACGAGCAAGCTACTCAGAGTCTGACCTTGAAGAAGCTTTAATAAACCATTTGCAAGACTTTATGCGCGAGTTAGGGCGAGATTTTTGCTTTGTTGACCGTCAATTTAGAGTAACAGTTGGCGCCGAGCATTATTTTCTTGACCTGTTATTCTATCATCGTTCTTTGCAATGCCTGATTGCTATCGATTTAAAACTAGGAAAGTTTAAACATGATTATGCTGGGCAAATGAACTTTTATCTAAATTATTTGAAAGAGAATGTCGCATATCCTCATGAAAATCCCCCTGTTGGTATTCTTCTTTGTGCAGAAAAGGATGCGGAAGCTGTCCATTACGCTACGGCAGGACTTGATAATCAATTGTTTGTCTCGCGTTATATGGTCGCGCTTCCTTCTGAAGATATGCTTAAACAATGGTTGATAGATGAGCAAAATAGGCTCAAGCAAAAGTTTGATATTACTTCAAGAGATGAGAGTTGACACACTGGAACGGGCAAGGATGCCCATTCCACTCTTATAACAAGATTTTATTGTTTTACGGCTTTCATTGATAAACCGATGCGTTTGAGTTTTTCGTTGACTTCCATGACTCGGACTTTGACGACTTGTCCGACTTTGACTATTTTCTTGGGGTCGTCTACAAATCTGTCGGCTAGTTGGGATATATGTACTAACCCGTCTTGGTGAACACCGACATCGACAAAGGCGCCAAAGTTAGCGACATTAGTAACAACACCTTCTAATTCCATTCCAACTTTGAGGTCGGTAATTTCTTTGATACCTTCTTTAAAGGTGGCATATTTAAATTCAGCACGTGGGTCACGTCCTGGTTTCTCTAGTTCGCTAAGGATATCACGCAGCGTTGGTTCCCCAATGGTATCAGTAACGTATTTTTTCAAACCAGTTTTTTTCAGGTTTTCGGCAATTTGTGTTACTTGGTTTAATGGTACCTTCAGGTCAGAAGCGATATTTTCTACCAATTTGTAACTTTCTGGGTGTACGGCAGTATTATCTAAAGGATTTTCACCACCCCTTATTCGCAAAAAACCCGCTGCTTGCTCAAAAGCTTTTGGTCCGAGTTTAGGAACTTTTAACAACTGGCGCCGATTTTTAAATGTACCGTTAGCATCACGATAAGCGACTATATTATTAGCTACTGCTGATGTAATGCCCGAAACAAAAGTTAATAGTTGACTCGAAGCCGTATTTAAGTCTACACCAACGTAGTTTACACAGCTTTCTACAGTTTCTTCGAGCTTTTTCTTTAATAGTTTCTGGTCTACGTCGTGCTGATATTGTCCCACCCCTATCGACTTGGGGTCAATTTTTACAAGTTCTGCGAGTGGGTCTTGCAGGCGCCGACCTATACTAATGGCGCCGCGCACGGTAACATCAAGGTCGCTTAACTCTTGCCCAGCTAGTTTACTCGCCGAATATATTGATGCTCCCGATTCGTTTACTATAACTTTGACGGGTTTACGGTCAATTGTTTTTAGTACATCACCAATAAATTCGTCGGTTTCCCGTGATGCTGTACCGTTACCAATAGCTATTAACTCTATTTTGTATTTCTCAATCAAATTTTTGACTGACTGGACAGCTTTTACACGTCCATCGGCACCAGTATGGGGGAAAATAGCCTGATATTCTAAAAATTTTCCCGTTTGGTCAAGAATCGCCACTTTACAACCAGTTCTAAAACCTGGGTCTACCGCCATTGTTGGTTTCATACCCGCAGGCGCCGATAATAACAACTCGCGTAAGTTTGTTTCAAAGGTTTTTATCGACTCAATATCAGCATAAAGCTTTTTCTCGGCAATAACTTCATTTATCAGCGAAGTTTTCATCAAGCGGTTAAATGCATCTTTGACCATTTCTTGATAAAACACTCGTATTGGACGGTGCTTTGTCTTGCAAACTTGAGATTCTATGTACGAAAGTACTGTATCTTCGTCGTAAGATATTTCAAAACTCAATATCCCCTCATTTTCACCGCGACACAGCGCTAATAAATTGTGAGGTGCAATATTTCTAACTTTTGCGCTAAAGGTACGATACATCTCAAACTTTGTCGTTCCTTCGGGGTGTTCGTCTTTGATGTGCGAGACAAACGTACCTTCGTCTAACAAATAATCGCGTAAATATGCCCGCAATTCTGCTAATTCGGCAACTTCCTCTGCTAAAATATCTGCGGCGCCTTTGAGTGCATCGTCACCACTCTTTACACCTTTTTCTTCTGAAACATATTTAACTGCTTCAAGTTCAAGAGGAACAAGCGGCCCATTTTTGACGTTTAAACACTTAATAAACTCAGCCAAAGCTTCTAGACCTTTCTCACGGGCAATAGTCGCACGTGTACGACGCTTGGGACGATATGGTAAATATAAATCTTCTAACTCATTTTTTTGCAAACAAGTCTCTATTTTCGCTTTTAACTCAGGGGTTAGCTTACCTTGCTCGTTAATTGAATTAAGTATCGCCGCTTTTCGCTCTTCTAACTCTGTTAAATAACTATATCTATCTGATAAGTCCCGTAACTGCACTTCGTCCATCTCACCAGTGCGTTCTTTACGGTAGCGTGCAATAAAGGGAATCGTCGCACCCTCACGGAAAAGTTCAAGTGCGCTTTCAATTTGAAAGGGTTTAAGGTTAAGTTCTGTTGCTAAAAGCTGTGGAATATTAAGCATCGGATGTTTTAAATCGAAAAAGCTGCTATTCAAACCGAAGTTACTATAACCTACTTTCACAAGAGAAACCGGGCTTCTGGTCAAAATTTTCCATAGAAACTCTAGTTTATCGTGAAGAAGCCCGGTTTCTTGAGTTGTAAGTAACAAATTTTTCTTACCTTGGGTACAGTTAAAACTAATCCAAAATTGTTAGTTAAATATACTTATATACTTTGAAATCTTATCAAAATATAAAATTATGTCATATGTTAAGAAATATTAACGCATTTATACCTATGACTCATAATAGAATAACGATTTCACGTGGCTTCCGGCTTCTTTATTTTTTATACCTTTATAAGTATTAATATTCTTATAATCAGATGTTAAGATAACATACCAACTGGATTCGGAATTTAACTCCCCATCCTTGTTATCTTAAGTAGGGTGTATTAACGAAAGTTGAAAGTAAGTGTAAAATTTACTACTTTTGCTATATTAGAAGGTCGCAAGATTTATATCTATGCGCTTCTGCTTGTGAATTCAGAGGTTTTAAAGAGATGGTCTTAGCATTTTTATTACCGCTTCTGACTGCTTTAGTTAGCGGCTACTTATTTCAAAAAAGCACTGACGAGATAGGTTATCTCGCTGGTGGTATTGCTATTATTAGTTTCGTTATAAGCTTGGTACTGGCGCCTTGGGAAATCCAGCTTTTGCTACTAGTGGTTGTTTTGGTTTCTACCCAAAAGCTGCTCCAGCAGAACGACTACAAGTTTGACAGGAGGGGTAAAGGCTAAGGAATAAAGGGTAAAGGGTAAAGGGTAAAAAGTTTCCTTTACCCCCAATGGTTAAGCGTTTTGAGCAAGATTAAGCTGTAAATTGTTTGACATATTTAACTACAACAGGTGTAAGTAAAGTTTCAACCGAGGATATTACTTCATGGTCGAACTGCGACCAAACTCTTGGAGTATTAAACATACAGGGTTGTAGAATTCCCCAAAGTTGATTTTCATGACATAAGTGCGCGTGAACTAGTGCCCGGTGTCCAAACGATGAACGCTCAAATTCAACAGATAGAACATTTGGACTTGCAGTTTCAACATCTTCTATATAAATTGAGGGTTCAGTTCGCACAGCAGCAGCAAACATTGGGTCTTCTGAAGTTAAAGATGCTGGTTCTTGTTTCCAATCAGAGTCTAGCACCTCTGGAATTTCACTATGAAGCCGCCAGCAAACGGGAACTATACCAATTTTGGTATTAGGATTTCGCACGTATAGAAATACGCGCTCACATTTTAAAATTTCTCCAAGTGCTGGCATTAAAGCATCGAAAAGTGCTTCTGGTTGGGAGTGTTCTTCAAAAACGCTGTTTAATGTATTGGGTAAGGTTGAGCTAGTCATTTATATAGTTGTTCGGTTTTTGCTTCATCGTCGCAACAACTAATATCTACAACATCGTTCTAGCGATACAGATACTTCAGTTTAGGGCCATATAATCATAATCATTTTTATATTGATTTTAGGCCAGTGCCAGATTTAGCTGTTCGTATTCAAGTGCATCAAGCGGTGAAAATGGTTTACGAAACGAGAAAGCATAAGGTGTAGAGCCATATTGCTGTAAATGTTCCAGTCTTTTCTTCGCTTCGTTAACCGTTGGTGTGTAACCTGCACATATCCACCACATTGCTAAAATTGGCTGTTCTACCTTTTCAAACCAACGGCGCCGAGAACGCATGATATCACTATGGGCGCCGTGATAAACATAATTAGACAAAGCTTCAAGCGATTTCCATACAGTCAAAGTAATCAAAATACTCTCATCATCAAAAACTCGAATACTGGTAGCATCTTCAGCACCTTCACCACGTAATCGCCAAACAAAACCAGGGTCATCATCAGCAACTGCATTAACACTATTAATTTGTGCAACAAAATCAGCCATTTCTGGAGCATCGAGCGAATAGCGCATTTTTGCTGTATTCACTTGAGCTAAATGGTATTGCCCTACGTTTACTGGTTGCATTATTTCTAACTCCCGATAGATGTTTTGAACAGATTGGCATACTTCATCTATCTTCAGAGGTATTTCACTTAAAAGTTTTACAAAACTTAATATTCCTTAACGTAGGGTGCGTGGCGCCTAGAACAACTTTTAAACGAAGCGCGAGTTTAAAGGCGCCACGCACCTATTTTTAATGTTTGTTCATAATGTTGGGTAAGGTGCGTGATGCCTCTAGATTACTCGCGCTCCGTTTAGGAGTTGTTGGTGGCATCACGCACCCTACTTTTATGTTGATTCAAAAGGTGAAGATACTTAGGGTCGGTTTTTGCAATTTGCCACTTTTGTTTAAAAATTGCCGCCGACTCAGCTTTGATAGGGTCTTCTTCATAAGGTAAAATTAATTGCCTTGCTTGTTGCTGCGCTTCAAGTGACAGTTCTTTTTGGGGATTGCTTTTATATTTCCTACCGCTTTTGTGATTTGCATAGCGACGCGCACGGGTGTATCCCATTTGCAGGAATTTTCTTGCCATATCTGCACCCACAAAATCATCCTGCTCTAAATAAGCAAGAAACATCTCGTATATTTTTTCGCTTGATTCTCTGGCTATTTCTGGAGACTTAAATCGCCAATAGGGCAAAATCTCAGATTTATATGGCTCAACCAATAATACACCTTGTTCGCCCTTGCCAACGCGGTAAAGTTCAGGATGTGCGCGGAAGTCTATATTTTTAAAATCTAAAGAATAATCAAATGCCATAGCAGAAGTTTATTTTTCATCTTAATATTTAAGGGTAAAGTCTCGCTTCTGTCTTAGTAAATAACTTTGGTGCAGTTATGCTATTAAGTTCTCCTCATTTAAACAGTACTCTTACGCGCGGTGATTTGCGACGAGTTCACCATATTGCGCTAAATGTTAAAGATATGCAAGCTTCGCGGAAGTTTTACGGTAATCTTTTGGGGTTACATGAACTAATAGGTAATGAAATACCCGAAACTTTAGCAAAATTGGTAGCAGAAGGAAAAGTGGCTAACTTTGAAACACCTGACGGTACTATAATTGATTTATTCTGGGAACCCGATTTACAACCACCCGACCCAAATCCAGAACATACCTTTACAAGAGCTTATCATTTAGCATTCGACATATCACCCGAATCATTCGACCGCGCGGTAGAGGTTTTACAAGAAAATAGTATAACAATCGCACATGGCCCAGTCAGTCGTCCTACAGGTAGAGGTGTATATTTCTATGACCCTGACGGGTTTATGGTAGAAATTCGCTGTGACCCAGTGTAAATAATGCACGTAGAGACTAAACATGTATAGTCTCTACATGTCGAATTAGCATCAATAGGTTGAACTTTTGAGACTGTTTTTTTGTTGTTTACTCTGCCATTCAAAGGCAACTTTTTTAAATTCTTCTATCTCATCAAAATCAATTTCCACAAACGCATTTCTAAACTCTACACCTAACGCTTCGCTAACTGAAAGAACTTCTAAAAAAGTTGCGCATTGGTAATCTTTATTTTCACACTATAAGCATTCGTTCTTCCGAGATACCTAAAATATCCGCCAATTCCTTCTGGCTCATTTTTGCCGCAATGCGAGCTTTTATTAATACATCTGGTAATTTATTAAAATTTTCAACTTTGATTTTAATTTTTTGCTTTTTATCACAATTAGTTAATTGTTCGTATTCAGCTATTTCTTCATGTAATTTATCCAAATGACATTGCAATGCACTTCGGTTTAATTCCCAGCGTTCAAAGTAATTATTTTTTTTTCTTTATGTTGCTCCATTGCAGCTAAAGATTTTTTAAACTTTAAAACCCATTCTTAAGAAACTTTGTATTCTAATTCACTTTTAATCATATTCCCACCCGACACTTAAATCTTATCGTACAATACGATTCATTTTTGATACAAAATACTCAATAAAAATTAATAATAACTGAGTTCAAGAGATTTATAGTATGATTTTATACAATAAATCTCTTTTGAGGCTGAAGATAATGATAACTATTTTTTCTAACAATGGCGCCGGAAGTTAAAATTAAAGGCACTAATTATTTAAAATAAGTAAAAAGCGTTTTAGTGTAAAAAAATGTCAGAACAAGCTAAGTTGTATAGTGTTATCGAAGATGCCATCAGAAGACCTTTAATTCCTTATGACCCTACACGACAGTCTTTAAAACAGTGGACAATGTTTGTCTTACGTGATAGGGGGTTTAAAGTTGTGTATGCACAAAATGCAGATTTTGCAATTGAAAGAGGTGGTGAAAAGCTTTACTTTAATGTTTCTGATACCGACCATGAGTTAGATGGAAAGTTTGGATGGGTTGTGTGGGATAGTGCGACTAAAACTCTCCGCGTGATTCCTAAAAACACTGACTCAAAAGCGCCAAATTAAAATACTCAAATTTACCTCTAGTGGGGTGGGCATCCTTGCCCGCCCAGAATCTGACACAGGCAAGGATGCCCTGTTCCACAAGATATTTTAATGCTATTTAAGTAAATCTAGGCTTTTATGAATAACATTAAATGCTGTTGTGGTAGTAAATTTTTTGTTTCTTGCCACGTTAAACCTACGGTTTGCATTTCTTTTTTTACTTGCTTTTGTGTCATTTTATGCAGCCCTTTAATCATAATAAAAGGGTTTTCACCTCGATATTCAACAAGTGCAACCCTACCACCTGGTTTTAATGCTTTGGCGATGCCTTCCATCACTTCATAAGGATATTCAAATTCATGATATGCATCGACCATTACAGCTAAATCAATACTTTCTGGTGGTAAATTTGGACTATTGAGAGTTGCTAAGATGGGTTCTACGTTATCAATGTGCTTTTCTTCTTTGAAAAAATTAATGATGTCGAGCATTTCTGGTTGAATATCCACGGCTAAAACTTTACCCTGTGTAAGGGTCGGCGCCATCAAAAAACTCAGATAACCTGTTCCGGCGCCTATGTCGGCAACTACATTATTGGGTTTTAGTTCCAGTGCATTGACTATTTTACTAGGTTGTTCTTCAGCTTCTCTACTTGGACGCTCTAACCACATGGCGCCTGTATGTCCCATTACATGGGCAATTTCACGACCCATATAGAATTTACCAATCCCGTCAGGGTTATGGATTGTACGCTGTTCGTATTTAGTGCTTGTGGTAGTGCTAGCATTCACCGTACCAGGGTAAATTAACAAGCTACATATAAAGATAACTACGATTGCAAAAAAAAATTTCAACTTGCTGCATGGAGTTGAGTGAGTCTAGTAATTTTGAACTATCACGAGTATCAGGTTAAAAACCAGAACATTAACTTAAATAATTTTACCTTGTATAGACGTTACGTGTAACGTCTCTACAAGGGTTTCTATAAGGGAGGCGTTAATAAGCACCTGTTTTACGTAAAACAACTTTTACAGTTAGCAGTAAGATTCTAAAATCGAGCCATATAGACCAATTTTCGATGTAATATAAATCCAATTTTACAGCATCTTCAAAGTTATCAATATTAGAGCGTCCAGAAACCTGCCATAAACCAGTAATTCCAGGAAGCACATCTTGACGAATAAAGTGACGGTTTGTGAACTTCTCTACATCGCGAAGAGGTAAAGGACGAGGACCAACAAGGCTCATTTCTCCAGCTAGTACATTAAAGATTTGCGGTAACTCATCTAAACTATACGCACGTAAAAACTTACCAATCTTGGTTACACGTGGGTCATCTTTGAGCTTGAACAATACACCATCTTTAACTTCATTCTTTGCCTCTAGTTCTTTTTGCAACTTCTCAGCATTTGTTACCATTGTTCGGAATTTCCAAATTTTGAACTCCTTGCTGTTTAGACCAACTCGCTTTTGTCTAAAGAACACAGGTCCAGGAGAGTCTAATTTGATTAAGATGGCAATTAAAAGATATACGGGTGAAAGTAAGCACACTAAAATCGTTGAAAACACTATGTCCAAAAGTCGCTTCATCCAAAAATCACTGCCAACAATGATTGGCGCCGAAATAGTTGGACAGTGAATATCACCAACCATGCATAACGTTGAATTAGGATGGCGAGATTCATACTCAGATGGAAGCATTTTGAGCGTAATTCCAGCAGTCGAGAAATGCCAGGAAATATATAGACGGTTTTTAATCGCACTCCAAGAAACAAAAGCTTCTGTAATACCTTGCGAGCGGAGATATTCAAAAGTCTTATCTCGCGAAGCTAAATCTAAACAACTAGAATCTGCAATACCTTGTATATTGTAGCAATCCTCCTTTTTGACTAGCCTTAAATGATAGTCTCTTTCTTCAGGAGGAGTAATTATAAAAATAGGATGACGAACCATCCCTTTTCGACGTACAAATCTGGTGGATAAATCAAATATCAAACGAGACGTGCAGACGAAAACAATAGACAACGACCAATACAGCAGTAGAGAAGAGCGCGAAATATAGCGGTTTGGTTCGTAAAGAAATGCGATAAATGACAATAGTAGTACAGATATAGATACTGCTTGAATAATACCCCAATTATTACGGCGATGAAAACCTGGTCTGTAAAGCCCAATTGTACTAAAAATCACAAGTTCTACACTGATATTCAATAGTATAAAAGATGGATTTTGCACCCAAGGAGAGTCAATCGGAGTACCATATGCAAGTGCTAAAATCCACGCTGCTATTGAAGAAAGAGTATCTATAAAAAACAATGTAAATACTCGTGCTATCTTTATCAGTAATCCTTTCTGTATCGATGTGCTTTTAGCCGAGCGTAAGTCACAATCATAACTTCCCAAGGCTATATTTTTACCAACCACAATTTTGTGTTCTCCTTAATATAATTTAGTACTCTAATAACGACCTTTAGAAACAGCATTTTGCTGCGCTTGATTTGGGATATTTAAAATTTCCAGCAGTAATAACTTGCTTAAGAACCAAGGCTCTACTAAATAGCGTTTCCAAAGCCTTTTTGGTTCACTTGATAAACGGTATAACCATTCCAAGCCAATCTTGCCCATCCAACGAGGAGGAGTAGGAACGGCGCCAGCTACATAGTCAAGACAAGCTCCACTAGTCAGAATCGAGTTGACACTCAGACGGTCTAAATTATCAAGAATCCAATGCTCTTGACGTGGCATACTCATTCCGACCATTAGGATATGAGGTTGGTAAGTGTTAATAGCGTCGATGGTGGCAAGATTCTCTTTACTGTTTTTGCGAACGTCGATATAGCCATCTGTACAAGCTATCTGTAATCCAGGATATTTTTGACGCAGTATATCGGCGCCTTTTTCTGCAACTCCAGGTTTGGAACCCAAGTAAAAGACTCGCCAGTTTTTGCGAGAAGCTTCTTCCATTAGAGGCCATACCCAGTCAGCATATGTAACTCTTTGTTCGCGTTTGAGTGGAAAGCCTAAAAGTTTACCAACCAAAACTAAAGGCATACTGTCAATGTGCGTATATTCTGCCTTCGCATAAA
Source organism: Calothrix sp. FI2-JRJ7 (assembly GCA_019359675.1). Classification (GTDB taxonomy): domain Bacteria; phylum Cyanobacteriota; class Cyanobacteriia; order Cyanobacteriales; family Nostocaceae; genus Dulcicalothrix. Next base: position 13,988 of record JAHHGX010000064.1, on the reverse strand, counting down.
AAGCTTGCATTTTTGGGTCATTGTGGTATATGTAAAGACTATGCAAGTTGTGATTGGCAATAATCCGCTTTTTATTCTGTTCAACAGATTCTTGAATCAAGGAATTTAATTCAGGGATACTGAGAGCATCTAGTTGGACACCGAGAAATTTATAGGGTTTTTTGTTCATATTCGTGCATCACTTATGTTGTTTACAAATTGGGAATCTTGTAATGACATCAGCACTTTTGCAACATTTTGTGCTTTTGCACTCCACGAGTACTTTTTACGAATTAGTGCATGTGCTGATGAAGCCAAATGTTGATATTTTTCTAAATTAAAAGCCGCATCAAGCACTTTTTCAGCAACATCTTCAATTCCATACCCTGTTACTAACAAATGTTTTGAATCTTGAAACTCTTCCACACCTCTCAATCCTTCAGGTGTAGATATAACTAATTTGTTAGAAGCAAAGTAATCTAACGTTTTATTGCGGGCGCCTCCTGCAACCGCTTGTTTTGGAAATGGTAAAAACCCGATATCAGCATAGTGTAAATGAGTAACAAAATCTTTTCGGCTAGGTAAAAAACCAAGAAAATGTATATTTGACGGTAGTGGTTGCTGAGTATTTTCGGCGTCACGACCAATTACAGCAAATTGAACTTTATCGCTGTAGCTTTCCAAATGTTTGGCAACATCAATTGCCATAGACACAGACATATCATTACTCGGAAACTGAAAAGTTTTAGGAGCTACAAGAACCACTACTTTAGCAGGTCGGAGTTTTTCAAAGGGGTCGCAAGCAGTTGAAACATCTGCATCTAAAAAGTCTTGAGTAACTCCGTTACCGATGCAGTGAATATTACTATGATTGAATCCGTACCACTGCTTGATTAGCTTAGGTGTAGATTCTCCTGCGGCAATAATTGGATTACCAGAAAGAATTAATACACCCTGAGCAATATACGTCTTTATCAGTTGTATAAATTCATTCAGGGAATTGTCAACAGAAAACAAACGACTCCAGTATTCATACGCTGAGAATGTATGGAAATCTAGTGCTAAAGAGCAATTACTTCTTTTTTTTGTCTTCAGAGAAATCAAAGCTGCTAAACCAGGCAGAGTTTCTTGGGCATAAACAATATCGGGCTGAAATTCATCGATACTGTTCTGTATTGCTTTGATATACGAACCAAGACTTCTTGAACCAATCGATTTAGATGGTGCATAGTCAACAGCAGAACAATTTAAGCCAAGCTGAAATACATCAAAATATTTTGTTAGATATTGTCCAAGATAATAAGGTCGAGTAAAAGCACCAAAAGGTTGGTCAGAATCAAGCGTTGAGACAATTAGTAAACGTTTATTCATTTCTGTGAAGCAGGTATTTCTGTAAATGTAGGAGAGTTAGCTAAGTTCTTGTAACCAATCATTGCGCGTAGATAAGGTAAGAACCAATAAATTAACCACATAAATCCAGAGTGACGACTGCAAAATACAGTCCAAGGTTTGAGAGGAAAGGCTTTAATGTGTGTTACTTTTTTTAACCTCTCTAAAGTAGATAATTTGGTATCTACCCAACTATTTTTAATCGAGTTCTTACTACAGGTACCTACATAACCGGGTGCAACCCATATTGAGCAACCTTTATTTTTTGCCCTCAACCCATAATCTAAGTCACCTAAACTATGAATAAATGCTTTATCAATATTTCCGACTTTAGAAGCAACGCTGTTAGGAATCAGAACGCAGTTGCCAAACATGGTGTCACATTCTTGAAGATTCTGACTGGCGCCTACAAAATTATACTTATTCGAGTACCATTTACTCGATTTGACGGCGCCTCCGTAAGAAGCTTGTCCTGTTATGGGGTCTTTAGTGGAACCAACGACAATGGAGTCAAAGGATCCTTGTAGTTTCAACTGTTGATGAATAGTCAGTAAACGCTCAAGAGTATCCGATTCTAATATCGTGTCGTCATTCAACCAAAGATAATAATCATAATTTCCTTGCATTCCTGACTCAAATGCAAGTCTCATACCTCCTACCCAGAACAGATTACCGTTTCCTTGTAAAATTTTGACTTCTGGGTACTGCTTACTAACTGCATCGCTGGTTCCATCAGAACTTCCATCATCAGTCAAATAAACATCTGCTTTTTTTGTTTGCTGAGATAACGCGCGTAGACAGTTAAGTGTTGTCTCGCGTCTGTTAAAACAGGTCATAATTACTGCTACACGCGATAAATTCATAAATTTAAATCCAGTAAAAACTAAAAATTCACTTATTCAATAATTCACTCATTTACAGACCAGCAACTTTTTCTATCCAAGAACTAAAGCGAATGTTTAAATTAAAAGCACTTAGTTTTTGCTCAATTTTTCTCACAGTCAACATATGACGATGTATAACGGGTGTACGTGGCATCTGATGTCTTGTTACTGCTTCACATAACCACTGGTAGTTTTCGGAATTGCGATTAAGGTTATTCAATTTGCTAATTTGTGCCTTCCAATCCTCATAAAAGAACAAATTGAAATAGTGAATAGACACAAAATCATTCCATTGCTTAACACGCGCTTCTTTGACTAGTCGGTTGTGTAATGGTAATGGATAGCTATATCTCGAAGAGAAATGTGAGACGTTTTGTTCTAGCGCGCACAAAGTTATAGACAGTACCGACTGTTCGACAAAATAAATACCTTGGGGAGGATTAATATTTAGATGCATTACTTTCGTAAAATTTTCCTTCCATGCGGTAAAAATGCCAGCACTTCTTCTGACAGCAACCAAACCAGAATTCCAGTAAGCTCTAATTTTTTTATTGCCGATAGGCGTATTTACAAACACTTCGCGCTTCACCCCCAAAACGTCATACAGTTTCTGCCAATACCATTCATTTGGGTCTTTAGTACCAACAGAGCCAATTCCTTGACCGTATTCGGGACGCATCCGAACATTGCAATCTGCTGGAAGTAAAAACTCTTCTGGCTCGGAGAAAAAACATTTGTCGCTATCTAAAAAAACTAAAATCTCAGCATCAATGTTTTGTTCTGCGTAAGCACAGACTAATGGCTTATTAGCTAGATAATAATTATGAAACTCTTGATTTATGGGTAGTTGCTGGTGAATGACATTTAAAGTCTCGAAAGCTTTTCTAGTTTCGAGAGCAATCGGTTCACCGACTCTCGGATGAAAGCTGTATATTGGTGTATCTTTGAGGTTGCCGCAGAACTTGCGAATACTTTCAGCAAGCATCAAAGATTGTGCTTCTAACCGTCCTGGTTCTGTACAAATTATAAAGGCAATAGGTACTGACATGTAATATTTTTCTCCTTTCTTTGTAAAATCTTTACTCTATGTAGTGCTGAGTGCGCTCGTACTGAGTGCTGAGTGTAAACTTTTCAATAAGATAAATATTTTGAGTTTATCGAGTGGCGCCAATTACAGTAGGTTGTTTTGAATCAACATATCCAGGTAAAAGTGAATGATTTTTAGTTTCAATAATTTCTTGGAAGAGAGAATAATAGCGACGTGCTTGGAGTTCTAATGTAAATTCTCGCTCTGCCTTCTCACGTGCGTAAAAACCAAGTTTTTCAAGTCTATCTTTATCTTCGAGTACCCAATAAATGCCTTTAGCAAAGTCTTCAACTTCGTATGGTTTAGCTAAATAACCATTTTCTTGGTGGTCAACGATATCTTTTAACCCTGTCGAGTTAAAAGCAACAACTGGAGTTCCACAAGCCAAAGACTCAGAAGCTGTTTGTCCAAAAGACTCTTGAAGCGATGGAACTAGCATTACCGAAGCTGCTGAATAAACACTCACAAGAGAAATATCATCGTATAAATGCCCTAAATAATGTGTCTTGAAACCTAAGTCAGGAGGGTTATCTGGTCTAGATGCACCGAATATCACAACCTCCCAGTCATTACTATATCCAGACTTACTTAACTTATGCAGCGCTGGCAATAACAAATGAAATCCTTTGTTTCTATCACTCGTTGCTTCGATAGCTCCGAACACAATTAACTTCTTGTCTTGAGGTAAGTTGAGTAACTCGCGTGCGATACGTTGATTAACTGGACGAAAGGATGAAGTGTCCAATCCGTGTGGAATTACTTCAATTCGTGAGTCACGAAAGAGTGAACTAGACTTCGCTGTAGAAGCTAACCAGGTGCTTGGTGATATTAGAGTCCAATTTAATTTTTTCCAAGCTTTAACTTTACGTTGCCATACCCAACGAGATAAATCATTATCATTATTACTGCTTAGTTGAGGACAGGCGCCGCAAGAATCTTTGTATCGTGTACACTCTCCAGTTACATGACAACCTCCAGTAAATCCCCACATATCATGAAGAGTCCAAACAAGGGGACGCTTTAGTTTTGCAAAAGTTTCGATTTGCATAAAAGCGGCACTAACCCAATGTAAGTTAATAATATCTGGATTGATTTTTCCAATTTGGGAAACTACTCTATCTGGCAACCATTGTGTATAAAAAGTAGTTTTAGGTTTTTGAGTATAAAACTTTAATGGCAAAACCTCAAATGTCAGCTTTGTTTTTGCAATACCTTGAAACAGTCTCATTTTAGGTGCAATTACTGTTTCATCGCTACTATGTTTTTCTTGTACCAACATCTGCGACTGTAAACCAATATTCTGCAAACCTTTATGCAGACGGTATGTTGCCCGTGCGGCGCCGCCACTAGTATCATGTGTACTTAAATGCAATACCTTCATGTTCTTAACCTCTATTTTAAGTATTTGTTTGAGCTATTAACTGAATTTGCTTATCTATAATCGCTTGCTTTTTATTCATATATTCACTAACTGTTAAAGACAGCGACATTGTTATATACATTAACCAATTCCAACTCGGTCCTAATAACCTCGCTTCGGAAAAGTTAATAATAATAATAATCACCAGCATCTGCATACACCAATAATCTTCTGGTTTTTTTGCTATCGAGTTAATTCGCTGGAGTGCCATGAGAATAAAGCGAACTAATCCAGCGATAAAAAGAGAAAATCCGACAAATCCTAACTCTAAAATCATTTCTAAAAAACCATTATGAGCATTACTTGCCCACGGATGTTGTCTTCGTAAGCTCGCTGCGACTTCGCTATCCCAAAAACCATAAAATCCATAACCAAACCAAGGTCTTTCAACTATTTTGGCAAATATAAAATCCCATAAATCAGTACGTCCACTCAAAGTTAAATCTTTTCCTGACGCACCAACTAAGCTATCAATATTATTTGCAATTAATACCGAAATCGTAACTAGTGATATTATTGCCGAAGCAATCATGACAACTTGCAATTTATAGTTAGTTTTTTTCAGACTCCTGTAAAAAGGTAAAAGTAATGTCATTGCAAGCAAAATCGTTAATGAGGTTGTGGAACGAGACAAAGTAATTAAGCATACAGATATGCCAAATACTAACCATAACAACCATTGGTATCGATTCATGCTTAGAGCAAGGTGCATACAAACTCCCGCACTCCAAGCCATCATGTATCCCATTTCGTTTTTATGACCAAAAATTCCACTCCACATTCCTGCAAGTTCGGGTGCTACATGAATTCCACCAAAACCAGGTATTAATGGAAAAATAATTGATAAAATTGCCGATGTCCCTAGTGCAATAGCGATAAACCTCATTTGCTCTCTAATTGTGTAACGCATTGCGAGGTAAATTGCTAACAAATATATTCTTATCAAACCTCTTAAATAGGTTAAACTCGAACCAACATCAGCTGACCAAAATACTGAGAATAAGATTACTCCCAGTAATAGTAGTTGGAGTACTCCTTTACTACCTACAAAAAAAAAGCCTTTCCAATGACGAAGTATTAAATAAAATAATATTGCATAGGATACGGCGTTTAATAAGGTGTCTACTATGGCGCCTCCTAGTGGTACGGAGGATATTTCCTGTGCTGGTTTGATTGCTAATGCTCCGACTGTGATTAGCAATAGTATGATGGTTAGGATTTTTTCGGGTAACTGAACTTTCACTTTTTTGCCTTAGATGCTTTGCGGTTTTTTTGGGTTGGGAAGCACTGAAGTGCTTAATACGACGAGTTCTCGCAGTTTTTTGAGTCTTTGCTGCATCATTTGAATTTGGTTGTTTGTATATACTGTGTTTTGGATGAAGTTATCCGCTTTTGTATTACGAACTATAAAGGGTGGATGCTTTAATGGAAATTCCATTGCCTGTGTTGGTATGTTTATATATGAGTATTCTTGACCTGATGTAAAATGCGTAGAGTCGGCGCCAACACCAACATTAGAGACTAAATTTACATCAGGAATAATATTTAGACCCCCCTGCATCCAACAAACAAATGTCCATTGATAGTCCCAGGTTATACCTATAGGGTTTTCGTAAATAGAGTCAAATACTTTAGTCCAATAACCTACTGCTTTCGGGTTTTGTAAAATATCGCTCAAGATATTATCTGCTTTGACTTCTTTCCAAAGTTTGATATACAAATCATAATTTTGCCACGCGCGTTTCCAAGTTGCCCACCCCCAACAGTGACTGTAACGAGAGTAATAATAACTGTAATTTGTACGTTTGCGTCCTAACTGAGCATTTTGTGCTGTAATCGACGTGATTCTAGTATCATGTCTATATTTTTCGAGTAATTCTTCTGCAAACCGAAAAAAAGTTGGATGTGGAATACAATCATCTTCTAAAATAATGCTTTCTTCGACATTATCAAAAACCCAACTAATACCGCTAGAGACCCGTTTAGCGCATCCTAAATTTACATCAGAGTAATTTTTGATGACTTCACAATCCCAATCAACTTTTTCAATAATTGCGCGAGTGGCTTCACACTTTTCGGCTTCACCATCACGGTCAGAGCGAGGTCCATCTGCTACAACAAACAGTTTTTTGGGTTTGGCTTGACGAATAGCCTCAAAAACCTTCTGAGTCGTTTCTGGTCGTTTAAAAATAATAAAGGTTACTGCTGTTTTCATGTTTAGTCACTTAGAATACTGTTTTATGCAAAGAAACCTGGTTTCTACACAAAATCGTCATTTTTATTATATGCTATCAACGTATATTCCAGGTTTCTAGGTTGTGCAAGCTATTTTATTGGAAGAAGAAAGATTGATTTAAGCTGAATCATAAATAGTTTTCGAGTTCTGCCATCAAACGCATTACTTAAAAATGCAGCAACTGCTTGAGATGCAATTGTTGCAATAGCGGCGCCAAGTCCTTTATATTCAGGGATAAGTAAATAGTTAAGGATAATATTTAAAATCGCTCCTAGTACTGTCTTTCCTAAAGAAACATTGTTCAAACCTTCAGCTATAAACCAGGGAGATGTCGCTACACCCATAAACACAAACAACGAAGTCCAGATATGTACTGCTAATACAGGCCCAGCTTCCGCATACCCACTTCCAAACATCGTTGTAATTATGTAACCTGATAAAAACGTCATTGGCAGAGCTATCGCTATAGATATACCAGCCATTAACCGAAGTAGCTGTCCTATCCGCTTATAATAATGCGCTTCTGATTTTTCCTTAGCTGCATAAATCGAAGGAGCAACCGAAGCAACAATAGTTGTTGGAATAAAATACCAAACCTCAGAAATCCTTACAGCAGCAGAGTAAATACCAACTTCAGCTTCATTTATGATTTGACCTAACATTAACTGGTCAATTTTCATGAAAATCATAATAGCAAACCCCGAAAACATCAGTGGTAAACTATCTTTTAAAAGAATTTTAGCAGTAGAAGAATTCCATTTCCATAACCACAGAGAAGATGCTTTCTTTTGGTATACCACCGCCAAACCTATTGCGCTCATCGCCAATTCTGCTACTGTTATCCAGGCAAAAGCTATTAAGGGCGCCTTATATAAAATTAGTGCGATTTTAATTGCGGTACTGATTACATATGCAACATTTTTAGCAACTACAGTGTACTTTGATTTTACTTGCGACTGAAACCATAGTTCTACGGTATCGCTAGCCCTAAAAATTCCACTTAATGCTAAAATTGCCACTAACCATATTCTTGACACATCAGTTTTACCTGAAAACAGCATAAAACCAACTGCTAGTAGTAGCGATGCAACTCCACCTAGTAACTTTAACCAAAAAGTAGTTCCTAAAATTTCGTCCTTGTTTGATGACTCACGTACAAGATAGCGAACTACTACATCATCTAAACCAAGGGTGAAAACAGGTGTAAATAAAGTTACAAAAGCCAAAGCATAGTTAAAAAGACCGTACTGCTCAACTTGCAAGTAACGTGCAACCCATACTCCTACAACTAAGCTTGTACCCATACGCAGAATGCGGTCGCCAAAAAGCCAACTTGTATTGGCAACAGCAGCACGAAGCTTAGTGTGAGATTTAAATCGTGACAAGTTTTGAATTTTCATAGACGAGCGTATTTACCTTTTTAATCTATTACTTTACTTGGGATGAATATTTAGGTGGATTTTAGCTTGCCGCTAATTAGTAATCTAATTAAATAACTGAATAAAACGGCGATTCCTTTAATTTTCCAGTACATATTTTGCTCAAACAATAAAATTATTTTTAGATACAACGTGAAATCCTTATATTCCGGACATGGAATAGTTTTTAATTCAGATAAAGTTGTGTAAGAAAATAATAAAGGAAAGGCAATATTATTTTTTGTGCAAATGTAATTAAACAAAGAGTTACACTTCCAAAATCTTTTATACTCATAACTTTTATCTATGTCAAGAATTTTGCTTTGACTGTTATGATAGTTATTACTTAGATGGATACGATACTTTACTAAAGGTTTTGATAAATAAAATTTCTTAGCTCCTACTAAAGAGGCGCCCCATACTAAGCAATCATCAGCTCTAACACGCCAGTCTTCAGTTTGCGGTATCGGCAAAACCTTATTTAGTACATTTTTACGTACAGATAAAGTTGAAGTAATAGAGCCAATCCATTCACGAGTGCATAAAGTTTTAATTACAGAATAACCCAAGTCTAAATCAACTTCGTAAGCTTTAAATATTCCAGACTCGGCGCCAAATTTTTCATATGCACAAAACATAAAGTCACATTCAATATGTCGCTTATAAAAAATTAAGGCTTCTTCAATATATTCCTGATGGTAGATATCATCTGCATCGAGGAAGAATATAATATCTCCGGTCGCAGCTAAAAAAGCGTCATTGAAAGATGATAATTGCCCTTGATTTTGAGTTTTAAAAATACATCTTACATTTGCTTCGTGGGCAAACTTAGATATTATTTCAGATGAATTATCAGTAGAAGCGTCATCTACAATAATAATTTCGTCAAATTTTACTGTTTGATTTACTGCGCTAGAAATAGCCTCTTCTAGATATTTTGCATAGTTATAGTTACTAATCAAACAAGATGTCTTCATAGCTTATACTCCTATATATAAATTTTTCACATTAAAACCGGGTTTAGAGTCCCGGTTTCTATGAATGCTTAACTACTAATACTCTTTATTACTCGAACGTGACGCTGATAGCTTTTCGTTTATTCTTGTTAAACTACCAGATGTGGAAGTTGTTTCAATTTGTCTAGCTTTAGTGTAATAGAAGTAGCTATCAGGTTCATTTTTTACGTTCACACCGTTGATAACTATACCCAAAACTTTTTGACCTGACTGAGTTAAAAACTCTTTAGTAGCATTTGCACTATTCAAATCAACCACTCCAGGACGAACAACTAATAGCATCCCGTCAGCAAGCTTACTTAAAACTCCAGCATCAGCGGTTCCCGACATAGAAGGAGTATCAAATATGACAAAATCATACTTTTGATTAAACTCATCAACTAATGAAGCCATACGCTGAGAATCAAGCAGTGCCATTGGATTTGGAGGTAAAACTCCGCAGGGGAGAACATCTAAATTCGGCAATACTTCTTGTGCTGCTGCACTTAAAGCAATCTGATCTACTATTACGTTTGTTAGTCCGATTGCATTTGTTAAGTTCCAAATATGATGCTGTATTGGTTGGCGCATATCCGCATCAACTAGTAACACGCGGCGCCCAACTTCAGCCATTGCCACAGCTAAATTAGCAGCTACTTCAGATTTACCTTCTTTAGCAACCGCACTAGTAACTACAATACTTTTGAGTGGTTTGTCGGAACAAAGGAACTTTAAGTTAGCTTGCAGTATTTGATAGGCATCACCTAAAGGAAAGTGAGGTAAGTCTCTACCAATAATTTTCGGAATATTTCGGTCTATACCAGCAGAAGAATGAACCTTGCTTCTGCTCATACTCGGAATTACACCCAAAAGAGTGTACTTCATTACTTCTTTCGCTTCTTTAACGGTCTTGACTGAACGGTCTATTAAGTCTAAACCAAACGCACCAATTAATCCTAACAGCAGACCAGCGGCGCCGGAACCAATCACAAATAGAGTTTTCTTTGGTCCTTCTGGTCTAGCAGGTTCTAAAGCATATGAAACAACACGAGCATTTGCAATCTTCTGATTTTCAGCAACACCAATTTCTTGAACTTTGGTCAAAAGAGTTTCGTAAGTTGTTTGAGCAGCTTTGAGGTTTCGCTCTAAATCTCTCTGCATCTGCTCAAGTCTTGGTAAAGACTTCGCTTGCTGTTTATAGTCTTTCCACTGTTGTGTCAGAGTGGCGATTTGCATTTTTAAACCAACACGCTGCGCTTTAGCACGGGTAATATCTGCAATTAAGCTTTGTCGTAATTGTCCAATCTGCAAATTTCCCTGAGCTACCTGCTGTCCACCAGAAACCTCTTGTGTACGTTCTTGAACAATCTTTCTAAGACTAGCTACTTTTTCCTCCAAGTTAATAACAGTGGGATGTCCGGACGAAAAACGAGTACGCTCAAGTGCTAGTTGGGTCTCAGTTTCCTGAAGTTTTGCCAGTGCTGTTTGAATACCAGGTGTTTGACTTAAATCAGAAGCAATCACAGCTTGTGAGGAGTCAACTTTAGCTTGATTGTTTAACTCTTGTAAACGACCTTCGACATCAACAAGTTGAGCTTGAGCTTGAGAAATTTGACTTTCCAACTTAGTAATTGTGTCTACAGCAGCAGCAGCTTCTTGTTGAAGTACAACAACCTTATTTCTTTCTTTAAAAACTCGCAGGTTAAATTCGGCTTTTCTAACTTTTTCTTCTGATACAGGTAATTGCTGTACAATAAACGCTTTAGCGCTCGTTGCCTCACTGCGATTTGCGTCTACATTCAACCTGATATAGGTATCAATGACTGTGTTAACGACTTTTGCCGCAACTTCAGGTTTACCGTGCTTATAAGAAACTTGAATAACATCGCTACCTTTAAGACCTTCCACTTTTAGATTGGCAGCAAAGTCTGGAACTGCTAGCGGTTTGCCTTTGCCATCTTCGAGTTTTAGCGAGCTAATCGTTTCTTGAATTACAGGGTTCGAGGCAATAACTTTTACCTGAGTTTCTAATGGGTTTTCATTTTGACCCAAAGCTTCCAAACGTCCCAATTCTTGCGTCAACCCAGTCAAGGAAGAAGTTCGATTTGACTTAACCATCAAACTTCCTTCTGCTTTGTACGAAGGTTTTAGCGATAACGCATACAGAGTCCCTGAACTAACGCATACTCCAAGTATTCCCACTAAAGGCAGCCAACGTCGTTGCAGAACCTGTAAGTATTTCTGAAAATCTACCTCTTCAAAGGTTGGTAAAGATTCCATAGCAACTCACATGCACAAATTTAATATATATAAACAATGGTCGATACAGCGCCTAGTGGTAGATGCGATTAAATAGATTAATACATCTGTAACCATATTTCCTGTAGCCCTATTAACCCAAGAAGTACTGTACCCTTAGTGCTTCTTGTGTAACTACAGGCACAAGTTGGTTTAGATTAAGCATAATAAACTATTCTTTTTCTTTTACCACTAAAAAACAAATTTGTAAAATCTTTACAATCATTATCAGTGAAATTATCACCTATTGGGGTAGCATTTTAGCCATCGAACTTTCAAATTAAAAATCTGATCGAGAAGATGAAACCCTTACGCAGAAAGCATTTAAACCTTTAAGTCATTCTTTAATACGTCAAATCTGAATTTTCTCTGTACCAGTAACCGTTACACTTAGTTTTATGAAGTTTGTGGAATGAACTTAAGTATTAGGTATGTATAAAAAAATACTTACAATTTAGTATAAGTAGTCAACCTTGAAGAATTCTCAATGTATAGCTCTTAACTTTTTATAACAGTATAGTATATATACGGTTGCTGCTGAGTATTAGACCCAGTATTAAGTATCTTATGCGTAAATGTACTTAAATACAATAGTAAGGTAATAAAAACTACTTTTTTTCAGCAACTTGCTTTAACGTTGATAGCAGATACCCATATTGTTCTCTACAATATGTAAGAGTTAGGAGTGAGAGTTAGGATTACATGATTTTACCCATAACTCATAACTCGTAACTCATAACTTTATTGAGGGCGCCAGTTATTTTCAGCCTGTTGTAGTACATAAGTTGCAACAGCATCAATTTCCGGCGCCGCTAATCGGTCTTTATAAGCAGGCATATTATTTTTGCCATTAGTTACTATCCCAGTAATAGCCTCAATAGAATCCATCTGGTTACGTTTCAAAGCTTTTTTAAACAGATTTTTACCACGCCGTACTATATTGCCGCCATTAATATGGCAACCTGCACAATTGGCTTCAAATATCTTACTCCCGGCGCCTATATCCGAGGCATATGCTGGTTGAACAGTAATAACTATCAATAATAATAGTAAAATTATTAATCTCTTCAACTTATTTTCTCCTTTATATTTAAGCAAAATATTGGTATCTATAATTATACTCTACTTAAGAAGTATATCTAAAGATAGATGCTATTAAAAATCTACTGATTATCTACCTAAAGGAAGTAACGAATTTTAAGTTATTGCGGCAATATAAAAATAATATGACATGTCAATTAATTAGTGCGGTAAGAACCGTAGTAGCATATGGCTGATAACATAAAAGAACAAATTAAAGCTGACTTAGATTTAGCGAAACAAACTGGACAACTGCGAGTTGAACGAGTTAGAGAAATCGTCAAATCTGCCGTTTCAGGGGTAGTTGGAGAATTTAAAGAAGGTTCAAGAGATTTACGTATACTAGTACGTGAAGCCGTTTCTGCGGTAACTGAAAACCTAACTGAACGCGGTACTGAAATCAAAGAAGAAGTTACTGCATCAATTGAAGGCGCCCTCGAAGCTGTAAACGCCAAAAGACACGAAGCAATTGCACAAACACAAGCTCAAGTTAAGCAATTGCAAGCGCAGGTAGACGAAGAAGAAGAAAAAATTCAACAAGAAGTAGACGGAATCTTGGCAGAAATCAAAGACACAAGCACAGAAAAGTCTTCACACGTCAAAACCTCTATTGAATCTGCTGTAAACGCAATTCAAAATAGTGACGAAGCAGCATTATTAAGAAAACGCTACGCTCAGTTACAAGCACAACTGGCAATTGTCAGAGCAAACTTAGCCGCGCGTTATGGTGGACGTGGCGAAGAAGTAACTAATTACCTTGAAGAAGCCAAAAAATGGTACAATGATTCGCGCCCACAAGCTGAATCGATGATTGGACAAGTCAAAGAAAAGCATGGGCAACTCGATGATAAATTGGGTGAAGCTGGAGGCGCCATTGCACGTCGTGAACATCAAGTAAAACAAGTATTAAAAGACTTACTTGTAGCAGCGACAAGCTTATTTAAAGACAAAGACACTGTAGACCACGGTAAGGAACCTGCAATTCGCAAGTAAATTAAATTCTAGATAGAATCCCCCCCTGCCCCCCCGAAATTCGGGGGGGTAAATTTATGCATTTAAAGCCCCCTCCAGAGCAGCTACGGTGTACACACAAGTCGTGCGAAAGGGGGCAGGGGAGCTTCGGATGCCAGGGAGTTATTGAGCAGAGCGAAAAACTAGGAGCATCCAGTTTTGGCAGAAATACCATTACGAGGGGCACCTGA
>JAHHGX010000063.1 GCA_019359675.1 Calothrix sp. FI2-JRJ7 | reverse complement strand
AAACTCAATTCCTTTGGAGCTAATCGTCCCAAACCCTGACTCCTTGCCTGTCAATAAAAAGTTGTTTTAATCTAATTAATCATTATCCCACAAAATACTTGGTTTATTTAAGCCGTTTTGTACTAGTAGGTTGGGTGGAGCGTAAGCATAAACAAACATAATACATAATTATTAATATTACTAATACGTGGTGCCATTTAATTTGTACTTGTTCGTATGCTTTGTCCTAGAACTCTATAATTTGTGGAGATAGAATAAAAAATCTTCAAGCGGTTCTAAACTAGTTAAAGGTAACTTTTCACTATCGACTGATTTAACAAAACCTAATATAGTAGCTTTAGAATCAACCTCATCTATCTCTACCCCTATATAACCAATACGGTCTTCTCTAACTTCTGTGGGAATATAACAAAAATCTTGATTCTTAAGTACAGGGCGACATTCTAATAACCCTTTATCCTTAATAAATAAACCAGCAGTATCCATTAAGGGAGTTAAAATATTATTCAAACCAGAACTTTTAGCAATATCAGTTTCTATATCTATGCACCGACAGTAAAAGTCAACTGTGAGAACAGCTAGAGTATTCAAATATACTTGGTTAGCTTTTGTTTGATTGCGGTGCTGTATACTGATTTTTTGAGCATTTGCAATCATCCTACCATCGATTGGTATCGTAATTAGATGAGATTGTTTAGAATCCATTGCTGTCTCCATATCTTATTTACTCGCAAAGATACTGATTGAAATAAGGTGCAAACTTTTTACAAGACCTTTGGTAAAAACTGTAAATTGGTCCATGTGTTGCTCCTGTTTTAAATTCTTGAGCTATTTCTTCCCAAGATTTATCTTCCTCAATTTTCTTAAGTAAGATAGTTTGAAAGCTAGCATTGGGATTTCGATTAAACAACTCGTTTTGTAACAATCCTTTCGGGTCTTCTTTAATAAATGCTAGTAATTTTTCAGAAGGAAGAGGATTTAGTTCAGGAGAAATGTGAATATCATATATATTTACTTCATTTCCATCACCTGTATACGTGTAGATAGACATAATATCCCAATTAATCGAGTTAAAAGAGTTTATTTTTCGCTTTCTTAAAATAAATAAAAGCCATCCTATAATTGAACCTCTTGCTGGGTCATAATTGTGGATATTCTTACAAATATATAAGTAAGTATCCTGGAGAGCTTCTTCATAGACATATTTTGATGCATCAGTTTGAGGTTTTGGTAGTTGGTCTATCTTGACAGTTAACTCACTAAAAAGTTTGGTTAGCGCAAGTTGCTTCTCTAACGATGCTTGTAACTTAGCTTTTTCATCTAGCGAACCATCAGACGCTTTAATTGCAGCTTGTTTTGCTAATATTGCCAGGTCTTCGAGAGTCATAGCGAAAATCCTCTTCTTTGTTCGTGTGATTGAGTTTCAGCCATAATCGCGCTTCTTCCACTCACAAAGATTTACATATCCACATAAATCATCTTGAGTAGCGATAAACTTGGTTTCCGTGTAGGCGCCTAGTTCTAAAACAAACTATTTCTCAGGGAAAGCTAGTTATGCACTATTCAAGAATTTGTTTTATATCTATATATGTTCCTCCCCACTCCTATAGTTGTTCTGGTCTATATATCTATCTCCAGGGTTAGAGGAGACATTTATGCACGAACTCCAAAAAGCCTAAAATATTTACAATTTGTTACAAAAAGGGTTTTAAATTATTGTAGGTTGGTGTCGAGGAATGAGACCGATTGGCGATTGGCTGCTTTATCCACTCGTTTTTGCCGTCGTTGTAGGCGCCAATATCTGCTGGATGACGTGCATAGACTTCTCGCTTTAGTTATTGTGCAGATGAGGAACGACTATCCTCACAAGTTCCTCAAATTATTGTCATACAACTTAATTACAGGATGAACTGATGAATTTAGAGTAAATCAAGGAATTCCCAATATGTTTCACAAAATATTGGTTGCAATTGATAATTCTGATACTTACCAGCCAGTTTTAGCTAAAGGTATATCACTAGCAAAGTTAACCGCTGCGAATCTAATGTTACTCAACGTAATATCACCTTTCAATGAACAGTATCCTTATCCCACATATATATATCCTAGTACTATTGTTCCGGCAGTGCATGTAGAAGCAGTGCAAGAATATATGAAACAATGGGAGAAACTTAAACAAGACAGAGATGATTTTTTAAGCCAACTTTGCCAGCAAGCAAGAGACTTGGCAATAAACGCTGAATTTACACTTTCATTTGGCGACCCAGGTCAAATGATTTGTGAAATAGCTCGCAATTGGAATGCTGATTTAATTGTTATTGGTCGTAGAGGCCGTACTGGATTAAGTGAGTTATTTTTGGGGAGCGTTAGTAATTCTGTATTGCACCATGCTCCTTGCTCTGTTCTAACAGTACAACAACCAATAAAAGTTGATTCTGAAGAACCGCAACAATTACAAATAACTTCAGTTTAATGAATATTGCTATAGTTGATAAAGAGGACTTTATTGCCATTCTCTGTCTTCAAGTTCACTAATAGGTAACAACAAAGTTGCTTCAATTTCCTGCCTAATAGCAGCCGTAACTTCACAATTGCTATTTAAGCAATCAAGCAGTAGCTGATTGGCATCGTAGTAACGTTGCAGCACTTGTTGTTGCTCTTGGCTAAACTGCCAGCGGTGGCTAATATTACGATAATTAATGATTGCTGTTTTTAACTGTTCAACCCAGACTTGGGAGTGTGTCTGCCACCAAACCTGAAATTTTTCTCGGTTTTGATTTGGACTCGGCAATTGCTCGCTAAGTTGTTGCAAGCATTTATGGAGTCCAGCATCAAGAACAACACCCAAAATGTTCGAGAGAGCATCTCCACAGGCGTGTCCATAGGCAAAGTCCTGGCTGCTGTAAATAGCACATTCCACCAGGTCATCTAACGCCGCATCCAGAAATATCCCCTGGTCAAGGGTGCAAGCAAGGGTAAAGTGAGAAGCTATGTGAGGAGTTTGGGCAAGGGCAAGGTAAAATGCACGGGCACTTGCAACCTTTGGTTGCTTAGGAGTCGTACGAGATTTTTGGCTTGCCCACGTCAAAAATTCTTGTAGGTAAGGGTCTTGGGCGACTAGTGCATCAATGTGTTGCTTCATTAACTGTACTAACCCATCAGCACTTCTTAGCATAGCAGCGGTCAACAAGAATATTTCGCGCCAATGAGGATCACTGATGTGACTGACCAATCCTCCTAAAGCTTGCTCTAATGCTTGTAGGTTATGGCTAGCAACAATTTTTCTAGCCGTGAAGTATTCGTGAAATGCTAGATAAGAGAAGGAGAAAATTCCCTGTGCCCGTTCTGTGAGTAGCCCATGTTGAGACTCTATCGCTTTTAACACCGCTTTACTTTCCAGTTGCAGTTCCTCTGGATCGGTTGGCATCTCAGGTAGATTACGAATATAGTCACCAATGTATTGCTCAATAACGCGCTGCTCAAAGAAATATTGGCCCTCCTTAAAGGTTGTCGCTGCAATCTGACTGAACAACTTGAGCTTTTGTGGTAATAAAAACCCTCGATAAGCGTTATCCCTTTCAACACCTCTAGCTTCATCCCATTTGCCTAAAAGAATATCTAGTGCTTGCTTGTAAAACTCAGTCCGCTTAGTTGGAAATTTTTCCTGACCGTCGAACACCCAACAGGCAAGATGCAGAAACAGGGGTGTGATAATAAGTTGCCGAAATTGCCAGTTTTCAGGTTCGTCCAGCTTCTGAATAAACTTAATAGACTGTGCTTGCCCATCTTGAGCGTTTGTTTTGGTAAATGCCACAAACCATTTTTTGGCAAAGCTAATGATTTGTTCTTGGGTAAATGGAGCAATTTCAACATCGGTAAAGCCTCGAAGCGCCAGCTTTTGAGCCGCCGTTCGACAGGTCGTCACAAACCTATTTTTGTGATACTTGTCCGAAAATCTGCGAATTTCTCTTAAGACAGCATTACTTTCTTGATTAATAACTTCATCCATGCCATCAAGTAACAGCAAAACTCTGCCTGCACCAAGTAAGGTTTCAATGATTGACGGGTCTTCTATTTTGGACGTGAGAAACTCCTGCGAGATATAGTTTAATAAGCTGAACTCACCGCGTCCCCGTGATTCTTCAGCAAAATTTCTTAGTACGATGAAAACAGGAATCTGGTTTGCTGCGAAGGCGCCGAGGTTACACTGAATAGCAAGATGTTGCAAAAAGGTGGTTTTACCTACCCCTGGTTTACCCAGCACCCTAAGTTTGAAGAAGGTTTCGACTGCCCGCGTACCCGGTATTTGTTTCTGGTCAATGTCACCTTTGCCAAAGCGGTCAAATTGCTCGATATTAAAATTTTGTAGTTCAGATATGTCTAACCACTGTTGGCTAGCAATTTCCTCCAAAATATTGACATCAATATATATGTCATCTATCGCTACTGGATGATCGACATCTAGCAACTGCAAGATACCACACTGGTCTTGAATTTTTTCCTGGCGTTGTGAGCGCACTTGTTGCACCAAGATATCAATATCTGAGACAGGAGTCTGAACCACTTCTCCAGGATGGGAAAATTCCGCAGAGGGATCAACAGCTATATCCCGCCAGTTTAATTCCAATATTGAACAAATTTCCAGAAATATATGACGCTCGACCGGGCGCCCAGAGAAAAACCGCCAAATGGGTTGTCGAGTCTTCAAGCCAACTTCCCATGCTAAACTCTCCTGAGTCCACCCCTTGCTAGCAAACGCTCTTTTAGCGTGTTGAATTCCAACGTGTGATGCTTGGAGTGAGCGTTTGACCATAACATACAAAACTCATAATAAAAGCTTTTAACTTAAATTTTTATTAAAACTATAGATTTTATAGATTTTTTGATGTTATTGAAAATGCGCTCAATTTAAATCATACAAAAGTAATAGATCCATTCTAATTTCATCCAAATCAAACTATCCACAATTGAACTGTACTGATAATTCGAGGTACAGGCAGGAATACATTCTGTCTGAATACCCTATGGATATTAACTTTTAAGCTTCTATGTATGAGTTAACGCTTATAAGTGACAAGTGGTATTGAGGAATTATTAATTTTTATAAACTTTTGTAACGAAATCAACCAATATCACTTTATTTCATACTCCTTATACTATTCTAAGCTTTGCCAAGACTTGATCTCAAGCACCCGTCTGTCATGATCGAGGAGTATAAATTCAGAGTTTCTCTATGAACACTGGTTAGCTCTAAAGAGCGACGACAGTAAATAATAATCTTATTACTATAAATATAAGAGAGCAATATTATAAAAATGTAAAAATTTAAAATAGAGTTTTTATAATAATATTTGCTACGTCTCAACCTGCTTTAAAAACTTACATATGTTATCAAAAGAAGAACATAAAATAGATATTATAGGTAATATTCCTTTTATCTCAATTCATATTATCAGCCTATTAATATTTTGGGTTGGTTTTAGTTGGGTTGCCCTCATTACATGCTTTAGCCTGTGGTTAATACGAATGTTTGGAATCACAGCAGGATACCACCGTTATTTTTCACATCGGGCTTATAAAACAACACGTTGGTTTCAGTTTATTCTTGCTGTTTTAGGCAGTTCCTCAGCTCAGTTAGGTCCACTATGGTGGGCAGCACGTCATCGTCATCACCACCGCTTTGCAGATACAGAACAGGATATCCATTCCCCCATTATCAATGGTTTCTGGTGGTCGCACGTTGGCTGGGTGATGTGTCCTAAATATTCTAAAACAGACGAACAGCAAGTCCGAGATTTAGCAAAATATCCAGAGTTGAAGTGGTTAAACCGTTTTCATATAACTGTTCCCATCGGGCTAGCAGTCATTGTAACTGCAATTGGTATTTTGTTCCAATTATATGTTCCTCAGCTAAAAACAACTGCTTTACAGATGCTTGTATGGGGATTTTGTCTAAGTACTTTGCTGCTTTATCACACGACTTTTACAATTAACTCACTGGCTCACATCTTCGGTTATCGTAGTTTTAACACAACAGACAGTAGCCGCAATAATTGGTTTTTAGCTCTCATAACTCTCGGTGAAGGTTGGCATAATAATCATCATTATTATCCTGCTTCAGAACGACAAGGCTTCTACTGGTGGGAAATAGATGTTACCCATTACATCCTTAAACTACTTTCATGGCTAAGAATCGTTTGGGATTTAAAAACCCCTCCCAGAAAAGTCTACGACCTCAAAGCTATTAAAAATACTGAGTACTATCTTTAAGAATTCTCAGACTTTTCCCCTTGCCCTCTTTGAATAACGTGTTTTGCTACCAAAACCAAACATGGTTTCACTGCTGTACCTTTGGAGTGTTTTAGTCTAACTTATACAAATTATACGTTTTCAAACGCTTGCTAAAACATGATTTCTAACAGCGAGGTGCTGAGGCGCCTCGCTTCTGCGTAGTTATATAGATGGATTTTATACATAGCAACTTTGAAAAGCTCATATATCATTTTTTATTTTATTTTGCAATAAACATTGCAATTTTGTAATAAAAGTGTTAAATTTAATTTATGGCAAAAAAGAAACCAAAAAGTAAAACTTATCAAAAATTTAGTAATTGAAGAATTCGGTAGGCTGAACGACTACAAATGAACAGCGAAGCACTTAACTATAAAACTACCGCGAGTGCAGCATCGAACTAACAGTTTTTACACTAATTAATTTACATTAGGCAAATATGGATCAAGCTATCAAACTAACTTTAGAGCAAGAATTTAGTCTTAGAAACTTTAGCGACAAAGTGCAGGAAATGTCTCGCGAACAAGCTCAAGAGTTCTTGGTTATGCAGCATAAGCATATGATGATTCGGGAAACGATGTTTCAAAATCTTCTAAAACAAGAGTGGAAATTAGATATGGATTTCGCCTCTTTGTAAAATCGCGAAGCAATTGGTAGAAACGGCTTATCACAAAGCTTTCGATACACACAAGCTTAACCGTTTCAAATAGATATAATTTAAACCTTTTAGGAATTAACGAATGAGTATTATTACGAAGATGATTACGAATGCGGATGCTGAGGTTCGCTATTTTACTCCTGGAGAAATTGAGCAGATCAAAATTTTTGTTAAAAGTGGTGAGCGCCGTCTACTTTTAGTGCAGGCTTTAACTCAGAGTCGCGACCGCATTATTAAACAAGCTGCAAGCGAATTGTTTCAGAGGCGCCCAAGTCTTGTTTCTCCAGGTGGGAATGCTTACGGCAGCGAGATGACTGCCACCTGCTTGCGGGATATGGATTACTACCTCCGCTTGATCACTTACAGTGTTGCGGTTGGAGATGTTACGCCAATTGAAGAGATTGGAGTCATTGGTGTTCGTCAAATGTACAGGTCTCTCGGTACACCAATTGAGGGCGTTGCTGAAGGTGTCCGTGCTATGAAGAACATTGCCAGCTCGCTGTTGTCTTCCGAAGATGCTAGCGAAGTCGGAACTTACTTCGACTACCTAATTAATGCTCTCAATTAAGCAGACAACAGCTATGACTTGAAAAACCTACATAACTTTCTGAACTCAGTGAAATATCTGGGTTTTTTTGTATTCATCAAGTTGGTTAGGCGCCATTTTAGAGACATAAAATTTGTAACATTACTCAATATTTCGCAACAATTGGGGATGGTTATTAAAAATATTATCCTCACAAGTTCCTCAAATTATCTGCGTATAAACAGAGTTGTGAAGCGGATGAGCGATTAGAAGTTAGTAATGGGGACTTTAAAATGTTTATGAAAACTGATATTTGGAATGTCCAAGAAACAGATTTTCCTGCAACTGGAACACCAGAGGAAAAACTCAAGTTTATTTTGAACTACGCAATATTGGCGCCTTCAAGTCACAATACGCAACCGTGGTGCTTTAAAATTGATTCAGGCGCCATATACCTACTTGCTGACCGCACTCGTAGTTTACCCGTTGCAGACCCAGATGGTCGGGAATTAATAATTAGTTGTGCAGCAGCGCTTTTTAACTTGCGTATAGCCTTGCATCACTTTGGCTACACAGGTAAAATTAAGACTTTTGCTGACCCCACAAATCCAGATTTGCTAGCTTGTATCGAATTGGGTCATTCATCAGGGGAAACTACTGACGGAAAGTTACTGTTCCAAGCAATTAAAAAAAGACATACAAACAGACACGATTATCAAGATTGGGATGTTCCAGAAACACTGCTTAAAACTTTGCAGAAAGATGCAATATCTGAAGGTGCTAATTTACAAATTGTCAAAGGTGACATTCTGCGTGCTTCCGTTACAGAATTAATTGCACAAGGCGACCACTTGCAAATGGCAGACGCAAATTTTCGTAACGAACTAACAACTTGGGTGCGTCCTAATAGCAACAAAAGTCATGATGGTCTTCCAATTTATACTCATGGTATAGATGAACACTTTGAATTTGCTACGCCCTTGTTTGCTCTTGTCTTACGAACTCTGGATATGGGTTATTCAGTTGCAGAACGTAGTCGGAAACTTTTAGAATGCTCACCTGCAATTGTAATTTTAACTACAGAATCTGATAAACCTGCCGATTGGCTAGCAGTTGGGCAAGCACTAGAACGTGTGTTATTGAGGGCACAAGTAGTTAAATTATTTGCATCTTTTTTGAATCAACCAATTCAAGTACCAGAATTAAGAAGTCAACTGAGCAAGCTTCTTGGTGATAACGGCTATCCACAAATTATACTTCGTTTAGGGTTTGGGTTAGAAACGAAGCCAACACCAAGGCGAACAGTTGATGAGGTTGTATCTAATTGAAAAAATAAGCATAAAGGAAAGCCTTACCCTGCAACAGCAGCAATTACAGCACATCTTCAAAGTGAGGTATCTGTTATGAAAAAAGAAGCGATGAATAATTTAGAGGCATTAGTTGATAAGTTTACATTAGGCGCCATTTTAGAGTTGCTAGAGCGAATATGCCATAAAAAGGCAGAAAACCTCAGAAATAATTGGGATGACGAGACTTTGGCAAAATTATGGGAGAAAGCTGCAAGGCAAATTGAACAGATAAATGTTGATATCTAGCTAAAAACAACACCATTCGCAGCAATGAGCTTCACAAGCTCCTCAAATTAAGTAATTGGGTGGTAAGGCTAAATGCATACAGAATATAAAAATAGGGGGATCAGAAAAATGATAGCCAAAATTCTACTTAGTATTGGTGTATTGCTAGCAAGCGCATTCCTCACTTTAGTTATTGTGCAAGTAAGGAACGACCAAGAAGTTAGTCGGATTTGGCAAGCACTTTCAACTTCACCTGACTCAAAAAATCATTTTACTAAAGAAATGGTTGCAGAATTACCTGCTCCCGTACAACGTTATTTTTTGCATTCCATTGCACCCGGAACTCTTCTGGCTTCTGGAGTCAATCTAAAAATGAGTGGTAATTTTAGGTTAGGTCAAGACAAACCGTGGTTGCCAATGGTAGGAGAAGAGATAATTTCAGATAAAAAAGGATTTGTTTGGAAAGCAGCCATTGGTAGCCCTCTTTCACAAATGCGAGGAAGCGATTACTATATTAATGGTTTGGGTCGAATGCGGTTTTCGCTTTGGGGATTAGTTCCGTTCGTAAATGTCCAAAATCCTGATACTAACCGCTCTGCAATTGGACGATTAGCTGGAGAAATGGTATGGCTACCTTCTGGTTTGCTACCAGCGCACGGTGTAAGTTGGAAGGCAATTGATGAGAACACTATTCAAGCTAGTTTAAAGATTGACGGTGAACCAGTAACGTTGACAATGTTTATAGACTCCAACGGTAAGCTGCTGAAGTTATCTTTCCCACGTTGGGGAGAACAGAAAGAAGATGGTACTTACACTTACATTCCCTTTGGTGGAGAAATTCAGCAAGAACAAACATTTGCAGGATATACAATTCCATCCCAGGTTAGTTTGGGCTGGTGGTTTGCGAGAGACCGTTACTCAGAGTTTTTCCGTGCCACAATTGAGCAAGCCAAGTTTAACTAAACAATCTAATAACTTATTATTTGACCGGTTCTTCCGTAGTTAGTGGGCTAAACTTTTGGGAAAATGCCAAAATAGCAAAGCTCGCATTTCAAAATTATTAAAATTTCTGAACCCAAATCCGCAGCGTTTGAGTAGCTTCAATTTATTATTAA
>JAHHGX010000062.1 GCA_019359675.1 Calothrix sp. FI2-JRJ7 | reverse complement strand
ATCGCTGCAAACAATTGCTCAAACAAAAAGATTTAGTTCGAGGTTTAACAAATTTTTATTGGTGGCCTCAAGTGACAGTTGCAGCGTGATTAGTTTTTTTATGGGTAAGCAACCGGACATGATATTAATGGTGCATGAAAGCACTTTAATATACGTGGCGCCATTACAATTGTGAAACAAAACGATTAATCTAGTAGCGTCACGCACCTTACTTAACGTATTAATGGTACTGCAATTTTGCGTTACATTGCTTAATAGTAATAGCGTAGATGGCACCCAACCCAATTTTATTGGCGCCTTCAAATGCTTAAGGGGGGTGCTATTCCATCTTACTAGTCATGCACCAAACGTTAACTTCAATTTTGGAATAAGATTTATATTAGAGTAAGGTGCGTGACGCTAGTAGATTAGTCGTTCTGTTTCACAATTGTAATAGCGTCACGCACCCTACTTTTACACTTATGATGGATTTTTGGACGACGGTTCTCGAATTTGCTCAAACAACCTGTGAAGAGGTTGGCAGTCAACTTATTCAAGATTTTGGAAAGGTACAAGCTGACCAAAAAGCCGATGGTAGTTTGGTTACAAAAGCTGATAAGTGGGCAGACCAAGCTATTCGCGATGCAATTATTGCTAGTTTTAATGGTTATGGAATTTTAACTGAAGAGGGCAATAAAGTACTACCATTAGCTGAGTGGTGCTGGGTTGTTGACCCGTTAGATGGTACTACTAACTTTGCGCGTGGCCTTCCACTTTGGTCGATTTCTTTAGGTTTGCTGTATAAAGGCACACCTATTTTTGGTTTTGTTTATGTGCCTACACTGAAAGAATCTTATTATGGATTTTACTCAGGTGATTCTGGATTGGAGACACCGATAGGCGCCTTTCGTAATAATCACCCGATACATACAAGTAATGATGCACCAAGTGGAAATCATTTTTTCAACGTTTGTTCGCGTAGTACTTCGGTAATTCAAAAAGATTTTCCATGTAAAATTAGGATGCTAGGGGTAGCAAGCTATAATTTTTTGACTGTTGCTAATGGCGCCGTATTGGGTGGTATTGAAGCTACACCTAAAATTTGGGATATTGCAGCAGCATGGGTTATTGTTCAAGCAGCAGGCGGTACTTGGATACCATTAGATTCAAAACCTTTCCCTGCTAAACCAGGAATTGATTATAGTAATATTTCTTATCCAACTCTTGTTTTGAGTCGTTCGGAATTATTACCTGTATTTAAACCATTTTTGGATTGAACTCAAATATTTGGATGCGTGATGCCACTTTTTCACGCACCCGAAGAAGATGCTACCCTCCGAGTTGTCGCAATGTTGCGTCAATACGGGTGACGTTTTCTTGTTTCCCTTGTTTTGCGTATATTTCGCGCGCTCTTCTAAATAAGGTGACTGCATCCCCTCGTTTGCCTTGCTTCATTAAGAATGTACCCCGTAATTCAAAGACTTGAGGATTGTTTCTATCTAAATTCATTGCTTGCTCGGTTGCCCACATTGCGTTACTCGTTTCCCCTAAACGCAGTAACACTGTTGCTAGTCCTAAATAAGCATCAACACTATTGCGGTTGAGTTGAATGGCTTTACGATATGCATCCTTTGCTGTACGGTTATCGCCTAAGTTACCACTAATATAAGCTAATGCATATTGATAGTCACCGTTATTGGGGTTGAGTGATACTGCTCGACGATAAGATGATAATGCAGCTTGGAGATTTCCTTGCAATGCTTGTAAATAACCTATTCCCGACTGAATTGAGGCATTTTTTGGTTCTAAGGTTGCTGCTTGCTGATAAACACTTATTGCCCCATTATAGTCGCCTGAATCAACCATCCGGCGCCCGTCCTCTAAAAGCTGTTTAACCTCTTGGTTTGTACGTTGCGCTACAACAACCTGCGCGGAAGCTACCGTGGGTACTGTTGCCGCAATGCTTCCCAGTAAGAGAACACTTAAAATAAATGCTGTTCGATTATACACAGTAAATTTCCTGAAAGTTTTTTGCCAATGTTATGATTCAAAATTTCCGTAATTGCTTGTACATTAAAACAAAAATATTCAGTTTTGAAAACTCCATTACTCAACTTTTACAAAAGATTTACTATTGAGACAGTATGTTCCCTGTTTCCAAATCTTAAATAAAGGCTTAGGAACGTTACAGTTACATGTTATACGGATGTAACAAATACTGATTCTCAGATTTTGAGTCAATTTGACTTAAAACTCAGCCTTATTCACATTTTCGAGGATAATACGATGATTTTAACGACTACAGATGTTATTCAAGGTACAGTTGTTCAGTCTTACCTGGGTGTCGTTACTGCACAGGTTGTTTATGGCAGCAATTTCCTGCGTGACTTTTTTGCGGGCATTCGCGATATTATTGGTGGACGCACTGCTAGTTATGAGAGGTTGTTTGAAGAAGGACAACAGAAAGCTCTCAATGAACTTGAACAACGAGCTAGGCGCCTAGGAGCTAATGCTGTTGTTGGTATAGAAATTGACACGGGTACTATTAATGTTGACCAATCTGGGGTTCTTTTGCTTATTACTGCTAGCGGGACTGCGGTTAGAGTTTGATTGGTGGAATGATTTAATGTGAATTAAATGGTGCGTGACGCTATGAGGTTATTGGCTTCGTTGTTAGGTTTTAATGGCGTTACGCACCCTACGTGTTAATTTTAGATTTCAATTTAATCAATTATTTTTTATGACTGTGGATAGATTACATAAGTATTTCTAGTGATAGATTTGTTTGGACTTGATATAGCTTTAAATCATAGACATCATCGGAAAGCAAGACAAAAAATTTACTTTATAGGTAAGGAGAAAGGCGATGTCATATGTAAATCGAGTTGGTGATGATGTTATTCAGGAACCCGCTGTGGTAGGTCGTGTCGCCGATTATCATGACCGCGTTCGCTGGGGCCCTGTCATATCTGGTTTATTGGTCGCATTAGCTACTCAGTTGATTTTAAGTGCGATGTTTTCTGCTATTGGCGCCGGTACTGTTGAAGGTTCTGGCAGACCTAGAACAATTGCAGGAGATGTTGCTGGTAATGTTGGTATTTGGTCTACTATTGGTTTATTAATTTCTTTATTTACTGGTGGTTGGGTAACTGCACGCGCTTGTGGTCCCATGAATCGTAATACTGCGTTACTTAATGGCGCCATTCTTTGGGCAACTACTTTGGCTGTGAGTTCTTGGTTGCTAGCAAGCGGTGTGTCTGGTGCTTTTGGTGTTGCTGCTTCAAATGCTGGCGAAGTTATTAACCAAGTACAGCAACAAGGTGGTGTTAATGTTCCTCAAGCTAATGTTAGCGCACAGCAAGCTCGTGAAACTGCTGCTGCTGTACGTCAAGGTTTATGGTGGTTTGTGTTTGGTTCGCTGCTTGGACTTCTCGCTTCAATGATAGGCGCCGCAATTGGTACACGTAAACCACGTACTAATAATTACGCTTAATATTTCTCTACAATCAGCAATAACTCCCTTAAAGCACCCGTTTGGGTGTTTTTTATGTTGTGGGAGTGATTACCATTGTAAATATGCTGCTTCGATTCCTTGTTCGCGACGGATTTTTCCATCTTTTTCAAACCAGGCTATTATTTGCTGTGTGGTTAGTTCTTCAACGGGGATACCGTGTTCTTTGGCTATGTGTATGAGTAGTTTGTGGGAGGAAAGCGTTATGCGGGCTAAGAATTTTTCTGGTGAAGATAGCAACGCTGCGTCTACTTTGCCAGAGTCTTCTACCGTTAGAAATTGCGCTCCTGGTTGTGGTGTGTTCATAGTTTTGTAGTTCAAATTACTAATTACTCAACAATTTTCATATAAACTAAATGTTTAGTAATAAATCTTAATTTATTTTACTTCATCTTTCGTGACTGAACTAAATAACCACAGCGGTGTTCTCCATTGATTATCCAATGGGTACGCTCGACTGTACAATCTGGCAAAACTGCGGCAAACATTTCTAATTCGTGACCGCATATGCTGGGGAATGACTCTGCGACGTTCGATATGGCACAATTATGCTCTGCGATTATAAAACGTTCATCCGATAAATCATTTGATTCTACCGGATGCCACTCTGCCATATAACCTTCGGCTTTTCGCAACTCCACCAGCATTGCTACCCGGTCTTTTAATGGCGCCATCCCTAATTTTTGATGATATTCGACTGCTTTACGCTGCCACTGTAAGCGTAATATTGTACTTACTTGCTCGTGTCCCACTGTTTGAGCTAAGGTGTCTAACAGTGACACGGCAAAGTCCCCATAGCTATCGACGAACTCCTTTCGTAAGCTATCGCGTCCCTGCTGACTTAACTTATATACATGTTGGGGGCGCCCTGTTCCACTTTGTACTGACGCTGAATTTACTATTAGTTCCAAACCTTCTAAATCCTTTAAATGGCGCCTAACCGCTTGGACACTAATCTCCAACGCATCGGCAAGTTCGAGTGCGGATGCTTTAGTATGTTTCAAAAGATACTCTAAAATATCTTGCTTAGAGGACTGCTGCGCTGTTTGCATTATCGTCCTGGTTGGGTTCAAAAATAAAATTCAGAAAATTGATCCAGAAAATTTGACTTTAACAACATTCTTGTTGTTAATTTAGCGTAAAATAAAAATATATTAAACAACAAAGATGTTGTTTTACTCTTAAATCTATTCTAACAGCCCTGTTGCCCCGTGGTAACAAAAACCTAAAATCAGCCTTATAAAGCTGACTAGCCCGTCGAACACCCTTAAAGAGAACGCATAGGACAAGAGAACTACCAATGAGTGCTACTGTCAAAACCCTAGTCAACCAACCCTACAAGTATGGCTTCGTCACCGATATAGAGGCGGACACTATACCGCGTGGGTTAAGCGAAGACATTGTCCGCCTCATCTCCGAAAAGAAGAATGAACCGGAGTTCATGCTGGAGTTTCGTCTGCGAGCGTATCGCCAGTGGTTAAAGATGACTGAGCCAGATTGGTCTGGTCTAAATTACCCACCTATCAATTACCAAGACATAATCTACTACTCGGCGCCAAAGCAAGCCAAGAAAAAATTAAATAGTTTGGATGAGGTAGACCCAACGTTGCTAGAAACGTTTGAAAAGTTGGGTATTCCTTTAACTGAGCAGAAGCGTTTGGCGAACGTAGCAGTAGATGCGATTTTTGATAGCGTATCGGTTGCAACTACTTTTAAAGATAAGCTCGCTAAAGACGGTGTAATATTCTGTTCGATTTCTGAAGCATTACACGAGCATCCCGAACTTGTGAAGAAATATTTGGGTAGCGTCGTTCCTCCTGCTGACAACTATTTTGCGGCTTTGAATGCTGCCGTGTTCAGCGATGGTTCGTTTGTGTATATTCCGAAGGGTGTAAAGTGCCCAATGGAATTATCTACTTATTTCCGTATTAACAGTGGTGATACTGGACAATTTGAGCGCACCTTAATTGTCGCCGAAGAAGGTAGCTATGTATCGTACCTCGAAGGCTGTACGGCGCCGATGTACGACAGCAACCAATTACACGCCGCAGTTGTAGAGTTAGTAGCTTTTGACAACGCCGAAATTAAATATTCCACCGTGCAAAACTGGTATGCAGGAGATGTTAACGGTAAAGGTGGTATTTACAACTTCGTTACCAAGCGCGGTTTGTGCCAAGGTGTTAACTCCAAAATTTCCTGGACACAAGTAGAAACAGGTTCAGCCATTACTTGGAAATATCCAAGCTGTGTATTAGTTGGTGATAACTCAGTTGGAGAATTTTACTCTGTAGCATTAACCAACAACATGCAGCAAGCTGATACTGGAAGCAAAATGGTTCACGTTGGTAAAAATACCCGTAGTACAATTATCTCCAAAGGTATTTCTGCTGGAAAATCTAGTAACAGTTACCGTGGTTTAGTCAAAGTTAACCCCACAGCAAAAGGCGCCAGAAACTACTCACAGTGCGACTCAATGCTAATTGGTGACAATGCCCACGCAAATACTTTTCCATATATCCAGGTACAAAACCACACTGCCAAAGTCGAACACGAAGCATCGACATCAAAGATTGGAGAAGACCAACTATTCTACTTCACACAGCGGGGCATTTCATCTGAAGACGCAATATCAATGATGATAAGCGGCTTCTGTAAAGACGTATTTAACCAGTTACCAATGGAGTTTGCCGTCGAAGCAGACAAATTACTCAGCCTCAAACTCGAAGGCAGCGTTGGCTAATTTTACATCTTGTGGGGTGGGCATCCCTGCCCCGCCCACAGGCAAATACAAATCACAGGCAGGGATGCCTGTTCCACAAGACAGATAACAACAGGAAACATGATTATTGAAAACAGTGAAGTAGTGCTGTCAGTGCGTGACTTGACGGCAAGCGTTGATGAAACTCCAATCCTCAAAGGTGTAAATTTAGAAGTACGTGCAGGCGAAATTCACGCTATTATGGGACCCAACGGTTCCGGAAAAAGCACCCTCTCCAAAGTACTAGCAGGACACCCAGCATACAAAGTCACAGGTGGAGAAGTAATTTTTAAAGGGCAAAACCTATTAGAAATGGAACCCGAAGACCGCGCGCGTAGCGGTGTATTTCTTGCTTTCCAATATCCTTTAGAAATTCCAGGTGTCACAAATTTAGACTTTTTGCGCGTAGCATATAACTCAAAGCTTAAAGCACAAGGTTTGGAAGAATTAGAACCTTTTGACTTTGAAGATTTGGTTCACGAAAAGCTGGATGTCGTCAAAATGGACGCAGCATTTTTAAACCGCAGCGTTAACGAAGGGTTTTCCGGTGGTGAGAAAAAGCGTAACGAAATATTACAAATGGCGCTTTTAGAACCAGTAGTAGCAATTTTAGATGAAACAGACTCAGGTCTAGATATTGATGCCCTCAAAATTGTATCGAGTGGGGTAAATCAATTAGCTAAACCAGAAAACGCCACAATTATGATTACCCACTATCAGCGCTTGCTTAATTATATAGTTCCTGATTATGTGCATGTTATGGCGCGTGGAAAAATTCTAACTTCTGGTGGTAAAGAATTAGCGTTGAAATTAGAAGAACGCGGTTACGACTGGGTTTTAGAAGAATTTGCTGAAACTGTGGGGGTGTAAGATGATAACACAAGTTTCTCCTAGTCCTATTCCAAATTCCAATGTTGTCAGTCTAACCTCTACTTTGTTAGATAGAGATGCTTATTTGACAGGGTTATTAAACAACGTTGTCGTTGGGGAGACGCAACATTGGTTACAAGAAATTAAACAGGGTGCAGCAAATTGGGTACGTCATTCAATTTTACCAACCAACCGTGACGAAGAATGGCGTTTTACAGATTTATCCAAATTAAAACAGATAAATTTCAAAAATGTAGAGACGCGACATGTCGCGTCTCTACGACAACCCCAAATTCTACCCGAAGCCCAAAACAGCCGTTTGGTCTTTATTAACGGTGTATACGCATCAGAACTATCAGCAGTATCAGGTTTACCCGAAGGAATATTAGTTACCAATTTAACTAATCTACCCGAAGAATATACTGTAAAAGCACAAGAATACTTAGCTCAAGCGGAAGGCGCCTTAGAGGTATTTACAGCTTTGAACACTGCGGGTATGCAGGATGCTGCGGTTATTTGGGTGTCGAAAAATGTAGTAGTAGAAACACCAATTCATTTGGTATATATTACTGCTGGTGAGAGTGCTATTTCTTTGCCGCGTTGTTTGGTAGTGGCTGATACTGGTTCACAAGTAAGTTTTGTGGAAGAGTATGTGACAGGCAAGATGCCTGTGGAACAAGAGAGTAGTTATTTCACCAATGCTGTTACGGAAATCTGGCTTGCTGATAATGCTAGTGTGAGTCATACTAGAGTACAGAAGGAAGATTTTTCAGCGTTTCATGTTGGTAAAACTGCTGTTACTCAAGCACGTTATAGTCGCTATACCTGTAATGCTATTAATATTGGTGCGAGCTTAGGGCGCCATAATTTAGAGATTTTACAAACTGGTGAGCAAACAGAGACTACCCTGAATGGGTTGGCGATGATAAAAGGTACACAAGTAGCGGATATGCACAGCGCTATTGCTTTAAATCATCCTAATGGTGTTTGTAAACAGCTACAAAAGAATATTGTTGGTGATAAAGGGCACTCTATTTTTAATGGTAAAGTATTCGTTCCTAAACCAGCACAGCAAACCGATGCAGCACAATTAAACCGTAACTTAATGTTAACGAGTAAAGCGCGAGTTGACACAAAACCTCAACTAGAAATTACCGCCGATAACGTTAAATGTGCCCACGGCGCCACGGTTAGTCAGTTAGAAGATGATGAAATTTTCTATCTGCAAAGTCGAGGTATTGATGAGAATAGTTCGCGTCATCTTTTAATCAACGCCTTTGCTACTGAAATAATCAACAACATTTCCGTTACCTCTTTACGCGATAATCTTTTAAACGAAGTCAAACAATTTTAAACACATGATTAATGAGGCTATTGGATGGTTCGTAAGGTGCGTGACGCTACTAGACCATTAGCTTCGTTTAAAAGTTGTTCATAGCGTCACACACCCTACCTCCTAACTATTATGACTCTTGCAAAAGATATTACCATTGCCCACAGAGTACGTCGTGATTTCCCTATTCTCCACCAAGAAGTTAACGGCAAGCCTCTTGTTTACTTAGACAGTGCAGCTACTTCCCAAAAACCGCTGTTTGTTCTCGATACCTGGCGCCAGTACCACGAAGGTTACAATTCTAACGTTCACCGTGGTGCCCATACTCTTAGCGCTAAAGCTACAGACGCTTACGAAGCAGCACGCGATAAAATAGCAGCTTTTGTAAATGCGAACTCGCGCAACGAAATCATTTATACCCGCAATGCTTCCGAGGCTATTAACCTGGTAGCGTATAGCTGGGCAATGAATAACTTAAAAGTAGGGGATGAAATAATCCTCTCAGTAATGGAACACCACAGCAACTTGGTACCCTGGCATTTTGTGGCTCAAAAAACGGGTGCGGTGTTAAAGCATGTGGAACTCACAGAAGAAGAAACTTTTGATTTTGAGCATTTTAAAACATTAATATCTGAAAAAACTAAATTAGTATCAGTAGTGCATGTCTCAAATACATTGGGATGCATTAACCCCGTTCAAGAAATTTGCGCGCTTGCTCATAAATATGGCGCCAAAGTTTTAATTGATGCTTGCCAAAGTGTTCCTCATATGCCTGTAGACGTACAGGAAATAGACTGTGATTGGTTAGTAGCCTCCGGTCATAAAATGTGTGCCCCTACTGGTATTGGTTTCTTATACGGAAAAGAAGAAATACTCAATGCTATGCCACCCTTCTTAGGTGGTGGAGAAATGATAGCCGATGTATATTTAGACTATTCCACCTACGCAGAACTACCACATAAATTTGAAGCAGGCACACCCGCTATTGGTGAAGCTATTGCATTAGGCGCCGCAGTAGACTATCTAACTAAACTAGGAATGGATCAAATTCACGCCTACGAAGCCGAATTAACATCATACTTATTTGAACAATTAGAAACCATCCCCGACATAACCATATACGGACCCAAACCCAACGCCAACGGATTTGGAAGAGCAGCACTAGCATCCTTCACAGTAGGAGACATCCACCCCAACGACCTATCAGCACTACTAGACCAAGAAGGTGTAGCAATACGTTCCGGACACCATTGTACACAACCCTTACACCGCTACTTAAACCTAACAAGCGGAACCGCACGCGCGAGTTTAGCCTTCTACAACACCCACCAAGAAATCGACGTATTCATCAAATCCCTAAAAGACACAATCGACTTCTTCACCAGCATCGTAGGCTAACGTTAAACGGCACTTACTTAACAATCGTAGGTTGGGTGGAGCGCTTTTTCGCTTCCCAACATAAACACAACAACGTAGTAGAGACATTTCACAACAATGTCTCTATAATTTTATCCAATAAAAAAATTATTAGTCATACGTATCGAAAAGTTACATATCCAGAACTTTCGAGGATTTCAAGATATAAGACTGGATACTCGATGGAATCTGTTATACGTTGTTCACATTGACAGTTAGTTTTTTTTACTGCTGAACACAAAAACAAACTCTTTACAAACTTGTAAACGAATATGCTTGCTACTTCGACAGGCGCCGAACAGCGAACCGTACTAGACAATATTAGCTGGGAAACCTTTGAAGCTTTGCTACGTGAAACAGGTAGCGGTAGAAGCTCGCGGTTTGCATATGAAGATGGTACGTTAGAAATTATGACACCTCTGTTTGAACACGAAAACCCTAAAATAAACTTTGACCGTTTTATATTTATTTTAGTAGAAGAATTAGAAATTGAAATCCGAAGCGCAGGTTCTACAACTATAAAAAAAGAAGACCTTAAAAAAGGTATAGAGCCTGATAATTGTTATTATATTCAGAATGAACTAGCGATAAGAGGAAGGGAGACACTTGATTTTGAAACTGACCCTCCTCCAGACTTAGCCATTGAAATTGATATTACAAGTAGTTCAGTTAATAAATTTTCGATTTATTCAGCCTTAAAGGTGCCTGAAATTTGGAGATACAACGGAAGTAAACTTAAATTTTATGAATTAATCAACAACAAATATGTAGAACGCGATTATAGTATTGCGGTAAGGATTCAGGTCTCCAGTTTTGCCTACTTTCAAAAACTTTAAGCGAGTGACCCCCGTTGGGGGTCACGGCGCCATAAAACTTAAATAGAAAAGTAGGGAATAAACTTATCCTTTATGACCAAC
>JAHHGX010000061.1 GCA_019359675.1 Calothrix sp. FI2-JRJ7 | reverse complement strand
TTAAAACTAAAATCCTCAAATTTATTGACTATTTTAATAAAACAATGGCTAAACCTTTTAAGTGGACATACAAGGGCAAAGTTTTGGCTATCTGATACTTGGCTTATTTACGCCAAGCTATACTAGGAATTCTGACACTCATTTTTCCTAGGGGATATATCTATATCTGACTTATCCCCTAGGAAAATATTAGACTTCTGAGTCTTCTTCTTCATTTTTTAGCTTGAAGTACCCAATTATCTGAAGGATTTTTTAAACTCGTTACTTTTTAACCTTCATTTTCTACTGGATATCCCAACCGTATAGCTACATTCTGGCAATGTTGTGTCACTTGTGTTTGTAAACTCTCAACTGTAACTGGATTGGGGGATAACTTTTCTGCAAATGAGCGTCCTGGGTGTACTTGGTCCCACATTGAACGCATTTGCGCTCCCCTTCCTTTACCCGGAGCATGGATGCCAAAGCCGGAAATTATACTGCACCAAACAGGCTGGAAGTGACGTATTAATATAGCCTCACCCCAAGCAACTAAATCTACTGCCATTGCCACTACTTCAAAATCAAAATCCCCAACATTAAGATTTGTGGCTTTTAGGATTGAGCTTCTATGCTCCCTCAAACGCCCAATTAACCCTCCTGTAACACTTTCAAATCCAGTACGCTTACCTGGATTTTCTGCTTTCCCAATATAAATTGGCATACAGCAAGAATTTTGGTTAGCAATTTTAATACCTGAATATAAAGGAAACTCTCCCCGGTAGTACAATAAATAAACACCAACGTAACCAGATAATTCCTCTTTCAATTGTTCTATTTCGGCAAGTGGATAACACTGCTGTCTAGTTTGAAATTCAATTAACTGGTCGCGCAACGTGGCAGGCGCCTGAAAAACCTCTAAGGGCATGAGTAATTATTACTAAACAGCATTTACAATTTTCTTATTAGCTGTAACAAACTGCAAATGATTGTAGATGCTAGAAGCAATAATATAAGCAAGGTTAACGGGAACTGCATTACCAATTTGACGCATCGACTCACCCCAAGTACAGGGAAAGTAATAATCATCTGGGAAAGTTTGTAGCCTAGCTGCCTCGCGTACTGTAAAATAACGTACTTCTCCCGATGGTAAAGCAAGCATGTTTTCTCCACCAGGAACACCATGTACACCAGCTTTTAATGTTTTAGCAGGCTCATCTAAAGGGCTACCCGTGTGTCCTGGGTAACTTCTTGCCCCTGGAATATAAATATGATTGGGTATAGATGAAGCTGCATCAATGTTCTCGGGTTTGGGTAGGTCAGAAATAGCATCCCGGACGGTACGCCAAGGAGCAGTCATGCTACCTAACAAGCTGGCGCCAGTTTTTTGTAAGCGCGCACGTAGTTTTGGGTTACACTCCGGACGCGCGCTACTGGGAATACCGTGGCGCTCCCAATATTCACCTGTTACCCATTTGTCCCAAATAAGTGCATCTTCGGTATGGGTCGGTTCAGTCCAAGACCAATTGATGTTTAAATCAGACCTGAAACCAACGATAAAAACTCGCTCGCGTTTTTGTGGTACGCCATAATCAGCCGCATTTAATAATTTATAAGTAACCTTATATTCAAGGTCATCGGGAACGGCGCCATTATTATGATGTTTTAGCCTATCCCAATGCTCAACCCAAGACTCATTATCATTAAGTAAAACTTCTGGGTGAGTAAGCTGCAAGATTATATACTCAAAATAATTGATAAAATTTTGACGCAGCAATCCGCGTACATTCTCAATCAAAAAGGCTTTGGGACGTAGTTCGCGTACTGCCCGAAAAAACTGGGGAAACATATCTCGTTCGTCAAGATGGGCGCCGTGTCTGCCACCAATCGAAAAAGGTTGACAAGGTGGACCACCAGCTAATAAGTCTATTTCGCCATCGATAGTAGAGATATCAAAATCCGCTACGTCCATTTGGTAAAGGCGCCAGTCACTAACAACATTATTAGAGCGCTGTTGATTTTCGCGGATAGTGTGACAGCTATGTTTATCACGCTCCACAAGTGCTAAGTGATGAAAACCTGCTTTCGCTGTTCCCATCGCTAAACCCCCGGCGCCTGTAAATAACTCTACTGATTTCACGTTTTTGAATGCCCTAAGTAGATGTTGAAGACACATTTCTAGTACTTTTATAGTACTTCTAGAGCGTGCGTCTCCAGATAAACATTACCATATGTGTTGATTTTATAAGCTCAAAGTCCTTGTCTGTAAGTCTTACAGCGACTATATTGAATAAATAAGTAAAAATTTGCATAGGAATGCATAGGAAAAGCTATGCAATAATGATATAGTATAAAATAAGAGTTGAGGAAAAAGCTATTCCAGAGTACATAAGTCCCAAAGAGGCAGCACGACGGCTGGGAGTGAGCATAGACTCCTTGAGGCGTTGGGAAGAGAAAGGTAAAATTCAGGCAATCAGGACACCATCGGGACAGAGGAGATTTGACGTAGACTCTTATGTACCTGGCGATAAACCTGATAACAAAAAAAAAGCAAAGTCAACAGATTCCGAATCAACCCTGCGTCAAATAGCAAAGGGAGTAGTCCAGTACGCGCAGCAAATGCAAAAGTCGAGACTTTTCCCTTATCCATCTGCTTTACAACTGGGAGTAGAGAAGTTACAAGCTATTTGTGTAATGCAAAATAAAACCCAACCTCAAGGTATTCCAGATTTTCTAAGTAGCAAATGGGGAGAAAAGCCTATAAAAGATTGGGCTATTGAAATTAACTGCCCAGAAGAATGGAAGAATGTTCAATTTATAGAAGACCAAAAGCCTAGTGGGTTTTGTATTGAGTTAGACGGGTCATATATTAATGAAGCCGAACGAATTCAAAATGAGGTAATGGAAGAAGTTTTTAAAAAATCATTGCAAAATCCAAACTTATATGTAGAGTTTCGGCGTTTACTTGTTACCCGTCCTGTGATAACAAAAGGAGACTTAGATGTTAAGAGCGTTCTGGAACTTAAGCCATTACAAAAAGTATTAGAAGATTGCTACGAAGAAGCTCCAGTTTCTTACAAAAAACAGGGTAAATTTTCTTGCTGCGGTCACTGTGGCGGATTAATGCATCGAACTGCGGATAATGAATTAAAGTGTGAGAATAAACATTGCTTTAAACAAAAGAAACAAGATGTTCCTTTTGAGTGCGATCAAGATGATGAAGTTTTATGGCTGAAAAAAGGACTGCGGTATTTTATTCACCGTCCTGGGTGTGCAGAACTAAGAATAGAAAAACGTATGAAAGACTTAGGATTAGAAGTGACTCTTTATCCTGATTGTGATAAATACGATTTGCACGTTGTCTTTCCTGATAAAACAGTGTGGGCAGTTGATGTCAAGTTTTGGGAATCTGCATATAACTTAGCTTTCAAGGTTAACTCACCTATCCCTAAACTACCCCATCAGCCATACCATGAATCTTTTTTTGTATTTGCATCGGAAATTAAAGAATACGGGGACGAGTACATTCAAGAATTTCTAAATCATTGCCCAGTTAAATTCAAAAAATCTCAGGTAATGTTTGAGGACACTTTTCTTCAATTAGTTGATAAAAAATTAAAGAGTTGCCAACAATGAGAAATACAAAAGAATGGCGAAATCGACTAATCAAAGAAGGATTAGACGAAAATTTATGTGATGTAGAATTGGGACTATACTTCTTAAGCGATTTAGTTCCCAATGCGACTGCAAATAGTCTCTGGGTATTGCTAACAGGTTATCCTTTCTCTATCCCAGAATTTAAAAAGTGGAATAAGTCGCAGCATAAAATGTATGCCTCTGCGCGTCATTTGTTGACAAATTATAGAAGACCATACCTGTGGTTAGATGCACTTAAATATTATCGCTCTCTACCAGCCGACCTGCGAGGATATGAAGTATCTGAGTCTCTAGAAGAGTTTCAAAGAAACAGCAATATAACAACTGCAAATTTTAGATTTGATGTATATGCTAAAACCTTGAAATCTCCTATCCCATTATTAAAAAGGCGTGAACTTGAGTGGGGAGAAGCTGACCAAACATATAAATGTAAAGTTAACGGAATTATAGAAACAATTACAATTCCTTCTACACTTGTCAAGTCTCCACCAAGTGGTCACGATTTAACTGGTCAGTCGCAACGCGAACCTATAATTGTAACTTGGAAAGAATTGGAAGATACCGCAGCATGGATGGATAAACAAATTAAGAAGCGGGGGCTAAAGCCACTGTGGAAAAATTGGATAAAAAATACTAAGCTACAGGTATTTGGTGATAACGATTGTTTGGTTCAAGTTGAATCTCTGACTATAAATAAGATGATGCATCTAGTAGGGATGGTATCATCAGGTAAATCTAATTTAATGAAAGTCTTGGCAGTTTGGGCAGCCAGAAACGAACTGCACGTTACTTTAATAGTAGGAGATGTACTACAAATATTTGAATTAGCAAAAACTTTTATAGATGTGGGAATTAACGATGTTGCTCCAATTTTAGGAAATTCAAACAGAAAGAGTCATATTAATCGCTTGCATCAAGCTGTTTATAATAGCCATCCTGAAGAACCTTTTAATCAAGTCCATCCTGGTTTTCAATGGTTGAGTAATACTTGTTTAATGAGTGCAAAGGTTAAACCAGAAATGTCAAAACCGTTCCAAATAGGAGAACAACCTTGCCTCTCTCTACAACTTATTAAGAAATTAGAAGCAGTAGACACAGAAGATGACAATCTAGAACAAAAAGAGTCAGATTCATCCCTTAGAAAAGCGGCTTGCCCTGCTTACAGTATATGCTCCTATCATCAAAAAGAACGTGACTTAGTAAAAAGTTATATCTGGATTGCTACACCAGGAAGTTTAATTTACAGTAGAGTACCACAACAAATAAATCGAGAAAGTTTACTTTATGCTGAGTTGGTTTGGAAGCGTAGCGATTTAGTAATTATAGATGAGGTAGACCAATATCAAGCTTATCTAGATAAAGCATTTAGTCCTGAACAAACATTATGCCGACCAACAAGAGATGCTTGGTTGGATGAGGTTTTACAGAAAGTTGACGCTGAATTAGGGCGCCAAAATTCTCAACCACTTAGTAAAAAAATTGTCAGTGATTGGTGGGATGCTTGCCAACAAGCTAAACAAGTTACAGACAAAATTTATTGGATGTTAGGAGGAGATTATCCTGAATTATCTCAATGGCAAAACAGCAAAAAATATTTCACGGATTGGTTGCTATTACGGGAAGTTGCTATTGATTTAGCTGGGAATAAAAATGCCGACAATTTAATGAAGGATGTATTTGAACCTTATATCAATAATTTAGATAACGATGAGGATTCACTTTTTACACTAACTCATAAAGCCAGTGGTAGGACGGAAGCTCTTCGTAAGTGGGTTAAGGAAAATGCTACTCTTCCCCTAGAAGCCCCTAAAATTCAAGAAATAGCTACCAAGCTGGAGTTTGCCTTATTAGTTTGTATTCTACAAGGAAAGCTTCATTTTATGATGAACCGATGGAAACATGTGCAAGATACCCTTAAGTTGGAAGCAGAAGATTCAATGTGGTTTCAGGCGCCACCTGCCGACTATAACTCTATAATTCCAGCAATGCCAATGGGAAATCAGTTTGCATTCCAGTACCATAAATCTTACAAAGAACAGTTAGGAAGTCTACGATTCTTCCGTTGCACAGGAGTTGGTCGTTGGTCACTTCTACACTTCAATGATTTATTTGCCAGCGACAACATAGCAAGTCCCCACATATTATTGATGTCAGGAACCAGTTGGGCGGGTAAATCCCCAGCATACCATGTTGATATACCAGTAACCGGAGTTTTGTCACCAAATACTAATAAAAAATTTTCAATATATTCAGAATTTCTACATTTATATGATAACAAAAATGGTAAAAATGAAGCAATTTTTGTGTCAGGAACAGAGGATAAAAAACAGAAAAATCTGGAGAGAATTATCACTAAGTTAGTAGAAGAAGAATATTTTGAGCAACAACTCGTAGATATGAAAGACCGGAAAATACTGCTAGTAGTTAATAGTTACGAGCAGGTAAAAATAGTTCACGACCATCTAATTCGTTTAGGGTGGGGAAATCGAGTTGTAGCATTAACAAAAGATGATAATAAATCTGAGTGGTTAGATGATGATCAGGAAAATTATAGTACGTTGCAACGAGGACGAGTATCTGAATTCGCTCATAAACCTGATAAAGTAATTTTAATAGCACCGCTAAAAGCTATAGAGCGCGGTCACAATATTGTTGATGAGAATGGAATGGCAGCAATTGGGGCAGCTTACTTTCTAATTTTACCCCATCCAAGCCCTGACGACCTCAGCTATGCAATTCACTCCATCAACCGTTGGGCAATCGAAAACTACAAAATAGCTACAGGAGAAAAT
Organism: Calothrix sp. FI2-JRJ7; assembly: GCA_019359675.1. Classification (GTDB taxonomy): domain Bacteria; phylum Cyanobacteriota; class Cyanobacteriia; order Cyanobacteriales; family Nostocaceae; genus Dulcicalothrix. The sequence goes on along the minus strand of JAHHGX010000061.1, from coordinate 4,974 downwards.
CTTGAAAAATTAGGTACTAATTTTCGGGATAAGGCTTATAGCCAATGGCTACGACTACTACACCTACCATTAAGACTAAGAACCCTTGACGAAAAAAACTTAACTGCTATGCATTGGGATATTGCCGTTTCTCTATGGCAGGTGGTAGGTCGTTTGATTCGAGGTAGCAGTGATGCTTCCTTATTTTGGTGTGATGCCAAATTTGGGCTAAACGTTGCACAGATGAACGAACAAGAAGATACTCCTTCAACGAGCATACTTGTTGGCATCCGAGATTTGCTACAGCCTTATTTTGAAGATGACTCGGAGCAAATTAGTAAGATTGATAAGCAAATAGTTCAGGCACTTTATCGCCCATTTTATGAGGCAATCGCCAACACTAAAAATCTTTTCTGATATTTTCTTGTAAACATCTCACAAATCAGATAATTTATGCCAAATCAATACAATAAAATCCGCCTGTGTGCGTTCCGACTTAAGCACAACTTACCCGCACAACAATTTAAGGCACTTAAGTTTCCAAAACAAGCTAAAGATTTAATAAAAAGTCTTGTTGTAGAAAGAGACAGCCGTCCTATAGACAAAGTAAATATTCCCATCGCATCGCTTAATGCTGCTTTAAGAGCAAGTATGTCAGGTTTAATTTACATTGAGAAAGTTTTGGAGAGAAAGCTCGAAGATAAAAAAAATGAGAGTATAAAAATTCAAGAAAACTTTTGGTTGTATAGTGCGGTTGAAATTCCAACAGATAAATTATCAGTTATTTTGTCTCATTGGTTAGATACTGAGTTCCCCGATGAGAACCCTAATAAACGTAAAAAAGGAATAACTTTTGAGAAACGAGAAGCCGTAATGCAGCTATTATCTCCTAACAATTTAAAGTGGGAATCTATAACTCTCAAGACGGAATCATGGAAAAAGTTTGTTAACGGAACCGCCAATATCACCGAAGATGCAGATAGTTTTATCCTACTACCTGATACCTTAGCAACGCAACTGAGTAGCCCAGAATTAAAGTTTAAATTAGATAATGAAACAATTCAGTTTTATCGCTGTGCGCCAACGGAAGGGGCAGAGTTGATATCTTGGCCTCCACAGCCATATACATACAACGAACGTACTTACTACTACTCAATAGTTCTGACTTTAACAGTACAAACGGTTCCATTTCAGTCATATCCTCAACTACAATGTGATATGAGCATACGACGGTGGTACAGTATGGATAATACTGGATTACTACCAGGAGGACAAGCTAGTTCTGTATATATTCGTAATCAAGTTAAATGGGGCGGAAAAATAAATCCTTATGGGTACAGCGAATACTTTCAAGTCGCTCCGATGGTATGGAAAGGAGAGCCTAAGTGGGATAATAATTTAGCAAGTTTGTTAGATAAAATAAGTCGTCTTTCTCATACTCCACAAAAAATTTTAGCTAATCCAAAAGAAGCTCTTAATATTCCGGATATACCTAACTTTTGTATTACTTACAAAGATGGGATAATTCCAGACCATAAAGTAGGTAAAGGATTACCTCCAATTAATCGGCGCCAATTGGCTGAACAAATAGCATTACTCTTAGAAAATGATTGGGAGTTAATAGAATACAAACGGCTCAATTATAAGATAGATACTAAGAAATCTGCTAAAATATTTGACTTGCCTAAGCCCGATGGAACATCTTGGAAACTAGATATTCCGGAAAAGAAAATAGGAGACACAGAAGAAGAATTTTTAGCGAGAAAGCAAGCAATATTAACAAAACAAGAGTCTCAAAGAGAAAAATTAAAAAAGAAAAAGAGTGAAACAGACGAAGAATTTAAATTAAGGTCTGAAAAAATTTTACAGAAACAACAGTCAGAGAGAGATAAATGTAAAAAGGAAGAAGACGAAACTGATAAACACTTTCAATCAAGATACGCACGTTACGAGAAACGTTTAAAACTGATATCCCCCGAAAGGGAAAGACTCTGTAATGCCATCCATAAATGTGTTGGAAAAGAGCTAATAATTGAGATTTGGTATATTAACGAATCAACACGAGATGCGCTTATAACAGCAATATGGTATTGTCTGGGGTTAAAAACACCGACAGCAGGCGCCCATAAATTCCAAGATATAGACTTAACTGTGACTATACGCGCGCAACCAATAGGTAAGTCGGCAGAACGTTTACCTTTATCCACAGATACTAAGAAGAAACCTAACTCTACACTAAGAGAAAAAGCTATTAAAACTCGAATGGATGAAATAGCAGAAACTGTCAATCAAATGCCACCCGTAACAGGAAAAGTAGGGGTATTTGTTGAACTATATGGCAAAAATCATTGGAAACCTGAATGGACAGACCCTCAAGCAGCTATCCGCTTAGGGTTTGCTCAAGATAAAATTGATAGATTATCAAAATTTATTGTCCCTGAACATGAAGAATTAAAAAATGATCGTGAGAAAGCAGCAAGAGATAAAGGTAGGGAATTAAATAGTATAGAGCAGTACAAAATAAACAAATCTCTTGAAGAGCTACCACAGAAAGCAATAACTTCTTTTTTAGACTTATTACGCTCGCTGGGAGTACAAATAACCCCGCCTCATATAGTTATTTCATCAGCAACACTTCCCAACCCTATTACCTATGTTGGTTTATGGTTAGTTGACCGCACATCTAAAACTAGCGCTCATGGGAAACAACAGCTCATCCCAATTATGGTAAAAATACGTTCAGATTCCCAAGCAATTGAAGCCACTTTTAATGGTATATCTGATTGGATACCCTATGATGAAGCCTTGAAAAAAATAAACCAAGAAGGAAAATCTATTACAGGTGATAATAATGAATTAAAGAAGGAGATAAAAGGATTTATTAAACGAATGCTGCAAAGCAAAGAATTAAGAGGTAAAGATACGTTACTTATCTGCGATGCTCAAAACATACGAAGATATTGGGCATGGCTGCAAGATAAACACATATCCCAAGAAGGGGTAGTTTTTGCTACAGAAGCTCCTCAATTAATACCAAAACTTCGCGTAGTTCGGGTACGTCAAGATGGAGAGACACCAGAATGGTATGCTCTACACGATAAAGCAAAACAGGAGGTGAAATTGTTTGATGATTTGGTAGAACTTGAACAAATAAGTGTAGCAACCGAAGGATTATTTTATACGAACAGCAATAAACGTATATTTCTCAGCATTGGCAAAAAATCTAATACAATGCCAAAGGAAAAACTTGATTTTAGTAAGCTTGATAAACCTCAACTCAATTGGTCAAACCCTGCAATACTTGAATTAACAGTAGCTTGCATACAGCCAGGAGATGAACCAGAGGATTGGGCAATATTGACACATGAGTTACGTCGAATGGCCTTGCAGTACAAAGATACGCTAGCTCGCCCAATTGTTCTTCATCTAGCATCGCAGATGGCAGGTTATGTTTTGATGGTGGATGAAGACTCCTCAGAGGATGAAACTGAATAAATACGGATGGTGCCGTTCTTAACAGCGAGCAGTTAAAGTTAACCTTGGGGAAATCTCTGGATAATCATCCATTGCAATTGGTTGAAAAAGTAATATAAATATAACGCCTCCAATATATTAGGAGGCGCTTTTTATTACAAATTCTATGCTTGTTAAATTGATATTAACCGTTGGCGCCTGCTATGTTATATAAGGTGAAAATCTTAGCAGAAAATTGTACTAATTTTGCTTAACTCAAACCAAGTGCGGTCGCCAACTACACCATCAACAGGCAAACCAGTATTTTTTTGTAACTGTCTTACAGCTTTTTCTAAACGGTTGCCAAACTCACCATCAACGGCGCCAACTTCATAACCACCAGCTAATAGTCTTTGTTGAACTGCTTTGACTAAATCTCCTTTGGCGCCTTTCTTTAAGCTAGGCATATCAACAGGGGCGCCTTTGAACAGAGAACGCCAAGTTCTATCACCAACAACACCGTCTTGTACTAAAAACATCCGTGCTTGGAATAGTTTAACTGCGGCTGTGGTTTTGGCGCCAAAGTTACCGTCAATTACTTCTTCTCCTGGGAATACGCAGGCGCCGGAACTGCCAATTGTTACATAAGCATTATATTTTAGTAAGAGTTTTTGTAATTCCTTAACTGCCTCACCCTTGGAACCTTCTTGTAAAACGGGCTTTTGAAGTTGAGCGGTTGCGTTAAATGTGTCTGTCATAATTTTTTATCGTGTGTGAATTGTTATCTAAGTAATTCATCACGGCGCTTTCCTAAGATTACGTACTTTGTTTGGTACACAACAGGGTACTATTTTTTTGTGAGTTAACAGGCGCCTGCTTTAAGCTAGTTAATATAAAAGCTCTAAACCTAACTGTAATGGTGCTTGTAGGTTTTCGTTATTGTTTACATTATAGTTGGTAATGAATAACTCTTTGCCTTTTTTGGCGCCGTTTTGTTTATAATTATTCATTCCATACTGCAATTCCCACTCGTTCAGGTAAGAAGATTTAAAGTTTTCCCTGATAAATGGTGAGTCATCGTAGGTTATTAACCAGCGTTGTGGACAGTCTTGTACGAGTGTTGCGAACCTTTGATGCTCGAATGAGATGTGTAAATCTCCAGATTTACCATAAAGTTTGGATTTAGTAGCTGTAAAATAAGGTGGGTCTAAAAATATAAATATGTCTTGACCCTCTGCTTGTAATAGCTCGCTATAATCTAAATTAGTAATTTTTACATCTGCTGTTAAGATACTCTCTAATTTTTCTAAGCGGTCGATAGATGATTTTGTAAACCGGTTGTGAAAAGCTTGCTCGGAGAATCCTCCAGACTCGACGGTGCCAGAGAAGGTAATTCTGTTGAGGACGAAAAAGCGTACCTCATATCTTGCACCTGGAAATTTGAATGTCAATTCCTTGACTCAGTGCCAGTTTTCTAAGTCGTTCAATGTCTTGTAAAAGAAGTAACACTACTAAATTGGGAAATATAGTAAGGAGCTGCAA
>JAHHGX010000060.1 GCA_019359675.1 Calothrix sp. FI2-JRJ7 | reverse complement strand
ATGTAATACGTAATCTTATACTAGCAGCGTTCTGAAGTATACTTGTGTTTGATAACTGGATGAGGGTGTATGTTAATCCCGACAAGGGTTTTGAGTTTCGCACCGGGAACTAGTCTAAACTCCAGTACTTCAAGTATTGCAGCAATACCTGATTGGTAAACCACTAGTTATTTTTATACCAGTGGCAGAACGTTCGATTTTTTTTGCCTTACTCAAAGACCTGGTTTGTACAAAATCTGTACAAGAGTGCGAAATTTCTATTTCTCCGCGTTGGCATAAGTTTTTGACGCAGCGCTCTTAATAGCGCCATTTACCGATAGTTCTGGAAAATTAGTATCACTGCCTATTAGTATACGCGATATTACTAAGTATAAGCAGAGAAATAACAATCAAAGCGAACTACCAGCATCACAAATAAGTTTGGCAACAAGTATAAAATCAAACCGTCGTCGAGATGCCTTGCAGGTGTTGTTTGGAGATGACCAAGTTGATGCGCGCGTGGATATCGTTTAAAAAGTAGAACTTAAGGTTGATGCAATTTATGCTGCAAGTCTTATAATTAGGCTGGCAGCACTTTTATTGTGATTCCGCATCCAAACATGTTAACTTTAAACAATAAAAATTAACTTCAGGCTCAAAATCATCTAGCTTTATAAAAGCGTTCCGATTAAGTGTTTCGCCAAGATTTAATGACAGCGTTCATTGTATAAGTGTTCTTAATCACTAACAATTCTCTGTCTTTTTAAGTGATTGCACCTAATAGTAACATGATTCAATCAGAGTCTAAACAAGAATTTGAAGCCTTATTGAGCTACCTTAACTCACACTTTGGTTGTGATTTAAGTGTTTATAAGCGCGCTAGTTTGGTGCGTCGGTTTGAGCATCGTATGCACCAGTTAGAAATTAATAATTACACAGATTACTTAGAATACTTAAAAAATCATCCCGAAGAGCATCTTCATCTATTAAATACCGTCTTAATTAACTTCTCTGGCTTTTTTCGCGACCGCGATAGCTGGAATTATCTTGCTTCCGTTATTATTCCTCAAATTATTAGAAATAAACAGCCAGGTGAGAAAATTAGAGTATGGAGCGCTGGTTGTGCATCGGGACAGGAAACTTACACAATAGCTATATTATTAGCAGAAATCTTAGGTATTGAGCAATATTTAGAGCGAGTCCAAATATTTACCACGGATGTAGATACTGATGCACTGCTCCAAGCACGGCGAGGTTCTTATAGTACACTAGAAATAGCAGGTATCGAAGACAAACTACTATCCAAATACTTTGATAAAAATTTTGAAAACAACGAACACCGCTATATTATTGACTTCAAACTGCGTCGCAAAATCATCTTTGGGCGCCATAACTTGACTTTAGATGCACCGATGTCCAAAATTGACCTGCTTATATGTCGTAATGTACTTATATATTTCAATTCCGAAACTACTGCAGCAGTTTTAGTTCGTTTATATTTTGCTTTAAAAGATAATGGTTTTCTTTTTTTAGGGAATTCAGAAAGCTTGATAAAGAGCCAAAATATTTTCAATCCTATTAGTATAAAACATCGTATTTTTGTCAAAAGCAACAATCTCACCTTAGAGCAACACCTGCTAATTCTACCAACTAATCGACGAAAAAAGAAAGCAATTATAAACACTCAAACAGACGAAACCTAAATTTTAAAAACATTCTCTCAAATCGGAAATGGGCAAGTTGAAAAGTCTATAAATGGATAAATGTAAAAGCCGCTACAACGCTTCTTAATCTAAGTTATTTCTTTGGTGAGAGAAATGCACTTAGGTATTTAGACCATAATGAGAATACTTTAGAAATCCTTCACACAATTCTAGCAGGTGTTTATAGTAAGCACCTGCATATTTTTTAATACCATATATGGAGTAATTGAGCAGTTGTAAAGAGCCTAAATTAGTTAAAGATGATAGATAAGTATATTCTTTATTTTAATCAAAGAAATTTTACCTGTTTAACCCAACTATTCACAGAGTCTGGCATTCTAGCCCCTCCATTTGAACCGCAAATCATAGGACGCAGGGCAATTTACCAGTATTTACAATCCAGTGTGCAGGCTACCTTTGAGCCGATGTTCATTAATTATAAGAAGTTTGGCAGCGCTCGCACTCAAGTAGATGTTTCTGGTACTCTAAAGACAGATGCGCTGACACTAAAGACTGATTGGACTTTCTTGTTAAACGAAGATGGCAAGATTTGTTTGGCTCAAGTCAAGTTGAGACTGCCGCTTGCCAAGCTAAAAAATCTCTCTCTGCACCGCCAAAGCTTCTTGACCTTGCACCGCAGACAGCAGCGACTAATTCAAGAACGCTCTTATTGCGCGCCCTTTGTAGATTGAATAATTATAGAACCGGGAATTCCCGTTTCTATAACATCCCAACGCTTCTGTACTACACCATTAACCACAGTGGATAGCAACTTGAGGATGTCCCCATGTGCCGTTAATCACAGCTTTTAAGGCTTATGCTAGAGGTTGCATTTCTAAATTTTCGTTCTCAACTGAACTTTCACCACTGCTTTCTTCTTCTGGTGGAGTAAGTAACTTATCGATATCATCAAATAACTTTTCTAACTTCTTACGCTTACGAGCGTCAGAAAATACTTTATTATCCTTGATACGCTTACTAAAATCTATACAGCGTTGGCTCAAAATTTTATCCGGCGCCAACTGTTTCTCTTTTTCTTTCTCAATAGTCGGTTTTTGTTCACTATTAAGTTGTTCAATTAATTCCTTGATTTGAGTGAGCGATAAATCTTCATTAATAGTTTTCTCAAGTACTAAGGTGCGTGAGGAGGAATCCTTAACTAGTGCAATTGCCCGCGCTTTAGTATATTCTAATTTCCCCTGGCGCAGTGCTGTTAATACATCTTGGGGTAGGTTTAACAGTGGTAAGCGGGTTGTACGAAAGCTTGAGGCGTTAAATCGACCAACAAGGGTGAGGGTAGATTCAATCTGTTCTAACTGCCTTAAAGTATGGTCTGTTAACGGTATATTTCTTTTTTTAGAGTTTGCAACAAGGTTTAGAATTGATTTAACATTTTCAGGTGGCACATCTAGATTAATAGAAAGTAATTCTAAAATTGCCTCGACTTCTTCAACAGGGTTTAAATCTTCTCGCTGTAAGTTCTCTAATATAGATACTGATAGCGCTTGCTTATCTGAAAGTTCTTTTACAACGATTGGTACGGTTGCAAGTCCAATATCTGAAGCTGCACGCAGGCGCCGTTCCCCGGCGATAAGCTCATACTCACCATCTTCTAGAGGTCTAACTAATAGTGGTTCTAAAATACCGTACTCACGCACCGACTCAATAAGTTGTGCCATCTTCAATGGGTCAAACCAGCGGCGTGGTTGTTTATTATTAACCTTGATTTTATCAATAGCTACTTCCAAAGGTTTACCAGTATTATTATTACTTTCATTAACTGATAGTAAATCCTCTACTCCACGCATTTTAGGAACTGGTAGTGTTTTTTTTCTCATTGCTGTTACTCCTTAAAAATATCAAATTAGATATATTGTTCCCGTATTAAACCTAAAACTATCAATCTACTATTTTTTATTTATTCTAATTCATCCATACCGATTGCAATCTGTTTTAACACAGTTAAAGAAGGATGTTTCGCCGAATATACAGCGAGCGGTTGACGGTTCATCGCCGCATCTGCAAAAGCAGTAGCGCGGGGGATAGGAGGATAAATCCGCCCAAGTGGCGCCAGTTGTTGTTCAAGAGCTTCTAAAATAATCTTATCTTGACTAGCATTGCTAAACAGCGTGGGAACAAAGCCAGCAATAGCTAACTGTGGGTTAACGTGTTTCTTGATTTCCTTGATTGTATTCAATAACAATTCAGTGCCCTTAAAAGCCTTGAAGTGAGTTTGAATAGGGATAAGAACATAATCTGCAGCCGTCAAGCTTAATATCGATAGAACACCCAAAGAAGGCGGGCAGTCAATTAATATATAGTCGTAATTATCCCGGATACTTGAGAGTGTAAGCCTTAATCGTGTTTCGCGAGCCATCACGCTGGCAAGTTGCAGTTCTACAGCACTAAGAGTAATATTAGCAGGCGCCAAATCCATACCGTGCAAGTCAGTATGAATTGATAGAGGTGATTCATCAAGAATAGAATTACCAATAATTCTATCAAGCTCATACGGTTCCAGTCCCATAAAAGTAGTGAGACTCCCTTGCGGGTCCATATCAACGAGAAGCGTCTTGTGTTTTAGTAGGTGCAGGTGGTAGCCCAAGTTTTGGGTTAAGGTCGTTTTCATGACTCCACCTGCTTGGTTAAAGACGGCGATAACTTTAGCCACAGTCAATATATTTTAAGGTTTTGGGCACGTTACACCGTTAGTTTAGAACATTCGGGTGCTGACTAAAAATATAATTTTCAGCTTGACGACCAACGTTTTTCGTCAACCCAACAATAGTAGATTCGCCGCTTGGGCACGTGGCGCCCTGACGTTTTTACTTATATATCGCCATATGTCGATACAATTTTATACTATTGATTTATGAGATATACGCGCTCAACGATTTAATTAATATTTTCAGAATGATTTTTATGATGGTACAATTATTATTTTTATTCTAATTATTATATCATAAATATAAATAATGAGCTTCAATATTTAAGCAAAGTTATTGTTAAATAAACATCCGAATTGCGTTCTCAAAAAATAACTGGTACGCACCCATGCTCACACTGGTACGTTGACGCTACTTGTCAGGTATAAAAACGGTACAAAAAAGCAGATCGTACCCATTTTTTGTACTGTTTCGTACCTAATTTTTAAGGTACGAGCCGTCAGGGCTGTGCGTTCCTTTTCAAAAAAATCGTACCTTGAGACGGCGTGGTACAGAGGAAAAATTAAAAAAAATTTTTTTTTAAGGGCACATATTATGTCTCTATAGAAAAAAATTTTTTTGTTGATTTTTTGTACCAGTACCACGGTAAAAATTTGTGTAGGTCAACAACCTGAAACTAAAATTGATGTCCAAGAGTACCATGAAGGAGCGTTGTTTTAGGTACAAAATTAGCCATTTTTTTGGGTACAAAGCCCCTTTTTTTGGGTACGAAACTTGTTTTTTTTGGTACAACTCGGAGTTTTAGTTAGTTCAATATTTTAGGTCAGTAATATTATTAATCTCTTATTGACAAATAAACTTGTGTCAGTACCAAAAATTTTGTGCATCAGTACTATATTCAACAGGTAACAGAAAATTTAGAAGTTTTAATAAGTAATAAAAGCACTCCCACACGGTTAATAATGTAGGCGCCCATTTTTTTAGGAGTCAGCTAGTACACTACTCACGAATGGAGGCTGATGTTGTTGGCGGTACAGGTCGTAAATCATTAACGTTTCCAACAAGCTTCGGAGTGCTTAATTTTTGTACTTCCCGCAACGAAGGCAGCCTCGCATCCAATGCCGCTGAAGAATGCACTGCGTCTAATTCGTCAGGGGATAGAGGCTTACCAATATTTGCTTTTTTCGCTCGCGCTCGTACCCAGAGTGGCGATGTCCGAAGCGCTAACGGGGTAAAAAATGGGTGTTTAAATAGGCGTACTACGGAGTGTTCTCTTGACTATCTCTACCTTTACCCAGCATACGCGCCTTTGCGCCGGCATTGTACTCTAAAAGGGGAAAATAACTCTTCATATAGTCAAGTCTTATGCTTCGACGATGGAATGCGGGTTTGGGAGACTGCCATGAACGCTGCGAACTATCAGGAAAAACTATGACGGGACACGAAGGACGGAAGAATAAGGGTTTGGGGGTTAAAAACTGTTCGTATTTTAACGTATAATACTAACAGAAGTATTTGATTAAAATGTTTGTACGTCGCAAGAACACGGATTACAGGTCACGAGAATATCTTACAGTACGCGAGGTAAACAGTATCCTGCGAGCTGCAAAAGTTTATGGGCGGCACAAGGTAAGGAACTATGCCCTGGTACTGTTAATATTTCGTCACGGGTTGCGGGTATCCGAAGCTTACGATTTGCGCTGGGACGCTATCTCGTTTTTGGATGAGGAGATTTTTATCACCCGTAAGAAAGGTAGCGATAGCGGAGTTCATCCCCTGCCCCAGGATGAGATTGAAGCTTTGAAACAGCTGAAGGAATTAAACATTGGTAGCAATTACGTTTTTATTGGGGAAAGGGGAGAACGTCTAACTGCGGCTGCGGTACAAAGATTGTTAACCCGATTGGGAGAAATTGCAGAATTAAATATCAAGGTTCATCCCCACCAGTTGCGCCACGCTTGCGGCTACTATCTCGTGAATGAGGGTCACAGTACCAGGTTTATTCAAGAGTTCCTGGGGCACAGAGATATTCGACACACCGAAAAATATACTAAAGTTAATTCAAAACGTTTTTCTGGTATTAAGTGGAACACAATTGATGAATAACAAAACAAATTATTTCAAAATTCCTGACTGCTATTTTGAAGGCTGGGAATCAGCTAAAAGCCTTGCGGAGCTTCCCCGATTACCGGGTTTATATGCGATTTTTAGTAATTACAAGTTAGAGGAATGCTTGTATGTTGGTAAGTCCCAAAACAGTATAAGGGGACGGTTAAGCATGTCTACACACAAGCCTAACCTGTTGGCCAAGTTAAACTTTAAGTCTCCATGTTACCTTTACAAAATTATTCAAACCGATGATGTAAGCGAAATTAATTTTCAGGAATGTTTTGCAATTTCTGTTTTTAGACCGATATGGAATTTTGGGGAAGTTGACTGGTCGGATGAGAAACTTGTTATGGAAGAGAAATTAAGACGTTTTAGAGAATCATTCAAAGACAAACCCGAAGAATGGCGCAAGATAGAAGAAGATTTAGTACGGAGGAATATTTCTTTAGAAACTTACTTGTATTCCTAGCCTCGATTTCTAAACGTCTTACAACATTACTTACAGGTATCTTACCCCGATAAGGGCACCGTACCCTTGCCGCCAAGGAACGCTATCTTGGTGTCACCGACCAACAAAAAGAAAGTGCTATCGCTACCTTGGTTTTTTAAAATATGAATGTTAATGGCATGATTTACTGTGTTATAGGATGATACAGCTGCTCCGCTTCTTTCCATTCCCAACCAACCGGACGCGGGTCACGGCTGCGGGTGTAGCTGATAAATTCTTTGGGGGTTAGATTTTCCCGTTCCTTTAAGAGAGTTTTTGCATCCAATCCCAGGCGCCTAGCTAAGTTTTCATGTGTAAATGACCCTAGCTCAAGGGTTGGTTGGTGATGGAGATTGTACGAATTAGAACGACGCTGATTATAGTTACCTTTGTTGGCGCCCGCGCGGGTGAGTTGTTCGAGCGCTTGTGTCATCGCGTCCAGCTTACTCGTAAATTGCGATTCGATTTTATCTAGACGCTTTTCTAACTTCTCGACTGATTTGCTGCTCGGCGCCAAATCGATATCTGAATTGCTATCAAATTCGGTAATTACATCCTCTAACGCTTGCAGCAGCGCTATTGTATGTCCTTCTCGATGTAGCCTTGATAGTTCCCTTACTACAGGTATTAGTACAGTGGGAACTCGAATCATCTCACTTGTAGATGCTTTTTGGTTGTTCATCTGATATCTGTTTTCTCACATCTTGCACCAAGAAAATTTGATTGATTTTAAACACTCAGTATAAAGTCTAAAGTTATTGATTTAGCGTTAAAAGCTAATAAGACTAATGTAGCTTTATTGCTCTTGTTTTTACTTAGACTGAGTATATACGGAGAGATGCAAGATATAAGTTTTGATATCTACAAGAGTATTGTAAGGTTTATCAGCACTCTCATTAAATACAGCCCTTCACGGAGGTAATTGTAGTACATGGGTACAATTACATGTGTTGATGCTGTTTTTATTCCAGAGTTGGGGTGCTTGGGGGTCGGCGCCTGTTTACTACCCCAAAAATTTGAAAATTTGAGGTAGTAACTTAAAATTGACCAGAAATTGTAGAGCGCAAGCCCCCGCATTTATGCGTGGGGTAAGCTCCTTAGCCTAGGAAGGGTGGTGATGAAACTTCACGTTGCGGCGCCTGCAATTGTTGCTCCAAATTTTGTTGTAGTAAAGTTGGTTCGAGTGATATTCCCGAATCTGTAACAACTACACCCGGAGTGCGTTTAGCCCAACTAATTATCTCTTGGTATCTCCGACGCTCGGCACGATTGCCTTTGTATTCGTGGTATCGCTTGTTGGTAAATTCTACTTGTTTGGTTAATTCCTCTAAATTAATTGCTGGTTGTTGTCCCGTTCCTGGTAAAGCAGGATTTTCTAAATTTGGTAGTGATTTAATACTAGTCCCACTGTTCGCTTCTTCAAAACTCATATGCTGTGTACTACAGGGGGCGACGTTTCCAGGCAACGCCACACCTGCGCCCCGTGCGGCTACTGTCGCAACATTCTTGGCAACCTGCTCTTTGTTTTCTTGATTTACTTCGGGATATTTAACCAAGCAGCTAGGTAAAATGGCTTGAATATTTTGATTCTGCTGTTGGTGCGCGTTGTTCGCGACGGTATTGAAGTACTGTAAATATTCTTGGTAAATTATATCGGCGCCTGCTGGGTCTCTATAAAACTGTCTAAAAGCAAAATATCTGGCGCCTGTCTCCCACTTCCCACCTTGGGGTTCGTAATGCTTTGCCGCCCACCAGTTTAAGAAATACTCGTTGGGATAACCAAATGCATCTTCCCAAACGTACAACGGACGGTCTATTTCTTCACTCTTCAATTTTGGGAGAGGCGCCTCTATATTATTCGATACGTTTCGTTGTGCTGTATTTGTAGCACTTGTTGTATTTGTAGTGTGAGATGTATTTGTAGCACTTGTATCCTCTGTAGTGTGAGATGTATTTGTAGCACTTGTATTTTCTATAGTACGCGGCGCGGCGGAAAATTGACCTTGATGAGAATCTTGAGTTTTTACCGAAGACTTTGTTTTTAAACCATCAAAAAAATTATTTTCTTCTGGCTGGTCTATCCAGGGGTCTTCGGTTAATTGGTATACTTGTTCTTTCTCTCTTGTAAGTTCGCCATTTTTGGTAGAAACAGAGTTTTCTATGTATATAGTAGGAAATTGCGTTCCCAATTTCGCGAAGTTGGATTTGCAATTTCCCGAAGTTGTATTTGCAATTTCGGCGCCCAGAGCGGGTTCTGGCGTTTGGTCGGTTTTTGTTGAAATTTCCTCTTTACCAAATGGATACCAATTTGTCAATTCAATAATACGTTCAACATTTAGGGTAATCCACGATGAGGTATTGTATTGATGCCAAGAGACTGGATGTGTCGTGAGTTGAGAGCAGAGGCTGGCGTAGCAAGATTTTTCTATTAGTTCATGGAAGACCAAGGAACGTACCATTACACCAAATTGGTTCTCGGTTAAAGAAGGTATCTGTAGAATCCAGTCCGCATAGGCGTTATAAATCCACTTTCTGCCGTCACGGGTAGAGTGTCCAGAATCGGTACCTAGCCAGAATGCTATTTGGCTCAAGAAAATTGCTGCTTCTCCTGCGTGAGGTATTCTAAGATTTTTTAATGCACATGCTAGTGCTGGAATATACAGCAGGGTAAAATTTTGAATTTGGGATAAATCTACTGGAGATTTAGAATGAGACTGATTATTAGAATTTTGAGCTACAGTAGATTTTGGTTGATGCAATGTTTGTACTGTCATTTTTGTTACCTGATAATTGGGATGATAATCAGGTAGCTGCTATTGTTAAATATTCAAAAATTTTAGGTGGCTTGGAACCGTAGATATTACAAAAAGTATGGAAATCAAGCTAAAGTTAAATTAATTCTTTTGTAGATTTTGGTTATGGCTGCCTGCTACGGCTTAACTAGCTACCAACTTTGTTGTGAGCGACTCGAAATCGTCTCACTTAGACCTTTAGCTTGAACGGTTGGCTATCTACACGCTACCTTCAATTTTTTGGGTTAACAGCAAGGCAGCTACCAAATTTTTTCTTTTTTACGAAATGTGAATATAATTTTGGTCTTCAAAATTTTTACTCCTTTTGGAAAGTTAACTCTGGGGCGTGTTTCCACGTCTTGCTACAAACGGCGCCTTTAGTTTGGTTCTTTAGTACTAGTAAATTCTAAGTAGTTAATTGGTACTAGATGGGATGGAAAAATAACCAAAACAAGATTAGCCACATACTTTTACGCCTTTTCGGTGTAAAATAACTGTAGCAAGGCGTGGAATATAAGCTGCTTTTTTCAATAAGAACTTGACGTTTTAGCCTTCCTACAGCGTTCGCGTTTTGTTCTTAAGGTGCCGCTTTGACCCCCTGCTCAATTTATTCAATTGAATAGTCTGGTCTTTACTATAGAACGTTTGTGCCTCCGTAGTGAAGATAGCTTGGCGCCACAGTGGGAATAAACGCTCATAAAAGTGAGCGTCAATTTTTTTGTGTCGTCCATTAACCATCATACAGCGAAGTGCGTACTTCGATACCTTACTTGCCACCATCTTTTGACTGAATAAAGTAAACAATATAGTTAACAGTGAAATAAAGCATTACAAATTAAGGCAGTTACGTTTGTTTGGTGACTACCCAGTGTATTAATATTCCACGATTAAATGATGTGGTGAATTCGCGGTTTGCAGCGTGGACGGTGCAAACGTGAATGTGTCTCAAGTAATTTTACAGCCAATTGATGTGATTTTAGCAACCCCAAAAAATAATTTTTAAACATAATTTTTAAACCAAGGGCGTTCGTACTAGTCGATAAGTAAACCCAGAAGTTAGCCAAAAAATTAACCAAAAATTTTTAAGCTTAGACGATTACTTGCATTGCCTCAAACCTTTATGGGTGCTTGCGTTTATTGGTCTTACAAGCTATTTTACATTTTATGTAAGATTGCTATGGAGTAATAGAACGTGAACCGTGGTTCACATTCTACCTGCTCTTGCGCGAATTATAATCATTATCATCACTACTACTTTAGACCAATATCAAATCATTATTAGCCTGGTAGATAATTAATGTTTTCAAGCAGTAATTATTAAGTTATAAGGCAATTATTTTATAACAATTTGTTACTTTTTATGAAATATAAAATAATTGTCTTGAATAAAATTGTTGTTTATTTATTAGGAAAAATTATATTTATTGCCAAAATAAAATATCCTATTTAATCTAGCATCGAGGCGCCACGACACAACAGACGGCGCCTTAAAAATTTAGTTAATCTAAATGTTTAAGATTATCCTAAAGTTAATATAGCGGATTGCATATTTACCAATAATTGCTTAGTTTGTAACCATTGGCGCCCAAGTAAAACTTCTGTTAATTCTTCACCAACATGCATGGGTATATTAAAATCTTGCCCATCAATTCGCACTTGTCCTAAATATAATTTAAACTCTGCTTCTCCCCGTGCGGTAAACATTGCTTGCTGTTTTATATAACCCACATTTCGCACCCCAAGGCGCCTGCTCTGCAAAGAACATTTGTATGAAGTACAAAAAAACTAATAATTCAGGACTTTTTATTCAACTAAATGAGAAATAGTTGCAATATCTTCAGTATTTT
>JAHHGX010000059.1 GCA_019359675.1 Calothrix sp. FI2-JRJ7 | reverse complement strand
TTCGGTGTAACCTAGTTAAAAAATATATATTATACACGTAAATAATAAATTTATATTGTAGTTACAGTTTTATCCTCTCTAATTCACTTTGTACGGGTTTACACGTTAGGTGCAAGATATGAGGTAAGTTAAACGAAACAAAAACAGTTGAAGCACTTGCTACGATTGAGCGTAATGCCCGACTGCAAACTCAGTTAATCGATGACTTGCTCGATATTTCCCGCATTATGCGCGGCAAACTGACGCGAAGATGCGGCGCCTGTAAATTTATCGTTTGTGATTTCGGCAGCACTCGAAACCGTTAGCTTGTCAGCAGAAGCGAAAAAAATTCAAATTAAAGTCATTCAAACCATTCTGCTTAACAAAATTTAATAATTGCTGTTGTGTCTGTCCAACCATAAGCAACTTCAGTTAACATAGCTCCACCCCTCTCAAGCTGCTTTGAGTAAATTTGTTTTCCTCCAATTTTTTGATAAAATCGACATGCAGGATTGTTTTCTAACACCCAAACTAGCATTGAATTAATATTTGCCTGACTAAGTTTAACAGCTACAGTTTGAACCAAACGGCAACCAATCCCCTTTCGTTGACTGTTTTGTAAAATATAAATGGCTTTTAACTCACCTTTATATATAGAGTCACCTGAACGCTCTAGTCCTCCATTAGCAAAGCCCATTATTTCTCCTAATTCATTTTCTGCAACGTATATAAAATCCCAATTTTCTGGTGCTATATTAAGAATTTCAACCAACCGCTTTCTCTCTTCTGATATGAAAGAGTTGCTAAATACTTATCTGGAATAATACCTTGATAAGTTGTTCGCCAAGTATCTACATGAATTTGTGCAATTGCAGGCACATCGTTATAAGTAATCTCTCGTATAATCATGAGCTATCTTTTGATTAAGGACTTACGCAAAGAAACCTGGTTTCTACGCAAAATCGTCATTTTTATTACATGCTATCAACGAAGAAACCAGGTTTCTAGGTTTTTATGCGTAAGTCCTGTGATTAAGGAATGCTGTATAAATTATTATTAAGTAGTCAGGCGATAAATATACTCATCACTAGAAACTCCTTTAAAAAAATCCGCATTTTCTCGTGTTTCGATACGTATAAAACCTAAACGTTCTAATAATCTAAATGATCCTAAATTGCGTGTGTCTACTTCGGCTATTATCTCAGTAATATTATAATCTTTCCATAAAATAGATATTAAACACTTACATGCTTCATACGCATAACCCTGCTTCCAAAATTGAGGCGCCAACACATAAGCAATCTTTGCGACTCCTGGTAATACAGTTGCTTCAATATAACCAGCGTAAGCCTTATACTCTTTAATATAAACCGCCCAGTTTAACCAAGCTTCAGTGCCATCTGGTGATAGACGTGTTTCTAATTTCTGATAGCGTTGCTCTAATACTTCGAGTGAAGCAGGTGCCAGTACAGGAATATATTCATAAATACGCTCATCTTGAAGTAAATAATACAGATTCACTGCATGAGTTCGTTTCAATGGTTCGAGAAGCAAACGTTGTGTTTCTAATATGGTTTCTGTATTGATAAGTTTCATTCTGACACTTCGCGCCTGCGTGCATAAAGTTGGATAATTATTGCAAAGGCTAAAACAGCAATGCCTGTTCCCCAAGCTGTAATACTTGTTGGTAGGTTATTCTTGAAAATTGCAAGCAATACCACCAAAGCGAGCAATATGGTGGGTACTTCGTTTAGGCGCCGCATTTGTAAACTGCTAATAGAACAAGTCTCCATCTCCAACTGACGAATTAACCATCCACAGTAAAAATGAAAAGCTATTAACAATGCCACAAATAAAAACTTTACATGAAGCCATGTTTGCTTTAATACATCTGGTTCAGTAGAAATAATCCCAATCGCCATTGCAATTGTAAATAACATCGCTGGCATCATAATTAGATTGTAGAGCAGCTTTTCTATACGACTATACTCTTGCTTCAGTGCAGTCCTGATAGGCTCTTGTCTTTCAAAGGCTTCAATATGGTATATAAAAAGACGCGGTAAATAGAATAAGCCAGCAAACCACGCAACAAAACCAATTATGTGAAACGATTTAAACCAGAGGTATGCCATAACTTGCTCAATGGGAGTTATATACAGGACTTACGCATGAAAACCTAGAAACCTGGTTTCTACGCAAAATCGTCATTTTTATTACATGCTATCAACGAAGAAACCAGGTTTCTTTGCGTAAGTCCTAATATATAGACATTAAAAAAATTAGTAACTAAAGTAAAGTAGCTACCATTTGGTAACTAACTAACAAAAAGAAACTGTAGGCACTTATGACTGAGCCAAAATGTTGCCCCCTAGAAATACTCTTAAGCCAACTCGCTGGACAATGGGCACTGTACATTTTATGGGTTCTGTACACAAACGGTTCTTTGCGTTTTGGTGAGCTAAGACGTAGAGTTGAGGGGATATCAACAAAGGTTCTCACAGACAGACTACGAATGCTCGAAGAAATTGGTATGCTTCACCGTCACCATGAACCAACAATTCCACCGCAAGTAACCTATACCTTGACAGAACGCGCAAAGGAGTTATCGGGAGCGCTAGATAATCTCTATGAAATAGCTGTGCGCTGGTATGGTAATAGTAGTCAGATAACTTGACTATGATGACACTGACTTTAATAAAGCAACGTTAATGTTGGATTAAGCCCAATATATCTAGCCTAGTGCAGCTATTATTTTAACAGGCATCTTACTTGTAGGTTACAAGTAAGGCGCCTATTTAAGTTTAAGACTGAGGTTTGGTTAATTTTTATGCATCTGCTCTAAAATCTCTAAACCCTTGTCTATTTTGGGCTGGTTAATAAGCTGCCTGCATTTACGATTAGTTTCGACAGCTTGACGCATTAAAGCGTGCCCTTCCTTATATTTACCTTGTTGAATAAGCTCGTTGGCTTGCTTACTTAAATCTCTGGCTTGTTTCGACAACGTTTTTATTTCAGTTCTATCCATCTTCTTGCTCCGAAATTACAGAACTTATGGCTTCTGCTCGTTCAAATACTTGTTCGGCTTGTGCCCCAAGTAGACTAGCATCCGCATCTTCTCCATTTTCTATTGCTTTATCAGATGCAAGGTACAAATCTTCAACTATTTTCTGAAGATTTATATACGCTTGAAGCAATGCATTTTTGGTCGTTTGGTTCATCGGCACTCCTGTACTACACTTGTGTTTCCACACTTACCGCCTTTCTTAATGGTGATGAGTTGTCTTGTGTAACCGTGCATTGGGAAGAATGTTTATTTTTACTGCATCCCAATATTATCACCTGTGCATCCCGACACGAGACTAAATATCGAGATTACAATACAGTTGTTATCCCACAGGTTAAATTGATAGTCTTAAAATGTGATATGGGAAAAAAGCTTATGAAAGAAACTAGAATCAATGTACGCATTTCTCCTGAAAAGAAAGATGCGCTTGTTAGAAAAGCAGAACTAGAGGGTAAAGGCATCACAGACGTAATACTTAACCTGATAGACGATTATTTGGACGATGGTAGCAATGTACGAGTTGTTGACCTTGCAAAACGTATAGAAGCATTGGAGAAGAAGGTGGGGGAATCAGTAGCCTAAGAAGCGAAAACGAGTTTCTTAGGCACGAAAATAAATCTCTCAATCTTTTTAAAAAGCAACTTGAACAACTTCTTCAAGAGTCAGATGTTGACCTGCCAACTAGCCAGACTGGGGGGTTTTGATTTTAATTTGACTTAGTGGGATAATAATGTACGAGTTTTTGGGATGATAAAGAATAATTTTGTCATCCCAAAACTTAAAGCAAGTATCGGGAGCGCTAGGTAATCTCTACGAAATAGCTGTGCGTTGGTATGGTAATAGCAGTCAGATAACTTGACTATTGTTGGCGCCGAGTTTATAAAGCTATTAACCCAAGTTGCGGGTTATCTTCCTCGGCGTGCGAAGCAGGCCGAGTCATTACGGGCGCCCATGACAAATCGTGTAGTTCGTTTTTTGTGCGAACCACTATCAGAGCTTACTTAAAAGCATAAATCACGCACAAAGTCAAAGTATTATATATGACTTAATCAATGAATGCTTGCTTTAAAGTAAATGCAATGCAGGAATGCTTCAAGCTTCAGTAAAAACCCTTCCCAGGTACAAGCGTGTATCGATTTAGGGAAAGCGTAAGTAATAGCGCTAAACACTGTTTCAATATAATGTCTAGTAGACTGTTTGATGTAATGATTCCAAGGTTCATCTTTGCGCTTAGAATTTGCTTTACGCATGACTTTCAACTCAATTTCACTCTCGCCAAAAAGGTCATCTTCGCTGGTATAATCAGTGTATCCAGCATCAGTATATACTTCACTCCCTGAAGGTAGATTAAATGGTAAAGCGTTTAACGCGCGAACATCTGAGGCATTACCGGGCATAAACACAAATTCAACCGGGATTCCGTCTTTCGTAGTTAGTAGCTGTACTCTAACTCCATAGAAATAACGTTTCTTAGAAGCAATATAACCTCTGTACTCTTTCGATTCGATTAATTTAACGTTGAAAATACGAATGTTGTCGCACATTGGTACAGGGAATGAGTCTAAAAGATATTCAGTACAATTACTACTTCCTTTCAGTATCATTCCTACTTGATGAAATAAATCGTTAATAAGCATTGAAAGGCTATGTAATCGTCGATTAAATCGTGATTTTTCTAACATTTGTGGTATCAATTTATGGTCTTTTATATAGCTACAAGCATTGCTATGATTACCACAGAAATATATTGCTGCTACAAAAGCCGTTGTAATAATTTCTGCATCAGTCATATCTCTACGGATATCATCTTTATGCCCAATCGCTTTCAGTAAGTCATCGGGGAAGCGCATAGATAGTAATTATTTCGTTTAACATTTACCTCCTCCGAATTTTATACCTGGAGGGGATTTTATTACTTAATGGCACCTGGCGATACCCAGGCGCCTTGGCGCCTGGGTGGGTAACTAGCAACTTGGGTTATTATGATAATGATTATTTTTATAGTAAAGCTTTATGGAACTTGCTCCACCTCACTTACCTAGAAAAACAAGGCTCGTGATTATTGGAGCTGGTCCTCATGCGTTAACATTTGTTACCCATTTGCTGCAAAAGCGCGCAAAAATGCGTTCTAAATTAGCAGTCTTTGACCCCAGTGGCAGATGGATGAGTCGATGGCGCCAGCAATTTGCAGCATTAGAAATACCTCATTTGCGTTCTCCAGCAGTTCATCATCCAGACCCGAATGCTTTTGGATTGCGAAAATTCGCTGAATCCCGTTCGAGCGAACTTTTTGCTCCTTATGATTTACCAGGAACTAAGTTATTTGATGATTTTTGTACTGATGTTATTTCTCGCTGGGATCTAAATAATCAAGTACACCAAAATGCAGTAACTCAGATCGTTCCAGGTGTTAACTGCTTTCGTCTACACTTACAAGACGGGCAATCAATTACTGCAAAGCCAGTAGTACTCGCAACTGGTGGCGCCAAATTGCAAATACCTGATTGGGCGCCGAAGTTTCCTGCTTGTCCGGTGAGTTGCATAGCTTCGTAGCCTATACGATTAATGTGTAAATAGTTACTAAATGTAGATGTAGTTAAAGAATCCCCCTTAGTCCCCCTTAATAAGGGGGAAAAAGATTACTATTCTTAGCCCCCTTTATCAAGGGAGGTTAAATTTACAAATTAACGGCGCCCATATGAGCAGCAGGATAACGTTCACCTGCCGCTACACCTAATGGTGCAACTGCATCAATTTGTGCCAACTCATCTTGTGTCAACACAATCTCAGTTGCAGCTATGTTTTCTTCCAAATTCTTACGTCGTGTAGTTCCAGGAATAGGGACAATATCATCACCCTGTGCAAGCAACCAAGCTAACGCAAGCTGACTAGGAGTAACATTTTTCTGTGAAGCCATTTTCTTAACTTGCTCTACTAATTCCAAATTTTTGTAGAAGTTCTCTCCTTGAAAACGAGGAGAAATGCGACGAAAATCATCGGGTGCAAAATCTTCTGGACTTTTGATGGCGCCGGAAAGAAATCCTCTTCCCAATGGGCTATATGCTACAAACCCAATTCCTAATTTCCGTGTGGTTACTAAAATATCATCTTCTGGTTCGCGACTCCACAATGAGTACTCTGTCTCTAATGCAGTAATTGGATGTACCGCATGTGCGCGTCGAATTGTTGCGGAACTTGCTTCTGACATTCCCAAATACCGGACTTTACCTTGTTGTACTAACTCAGCCATTGCCCCAATTGTTTCTTCAATAGGTACTGTTGAATCAACTCGATGTTGGTAGTATAAATCTATTACGTCAATTCCTAAGCGTTGCAACGAAGCATCACAAGCTTGACGGACATATTCAGGTTTACCACTTATCCCTAAAAAACCACCATCTTCACTGCGAATATTACCAAACTTAGTTGCCACAATTACCTTATCTCGATAATCTTTAATTGCTTGACCAACTAACCGCTCATTGGTAAATGGCCCATACATATCAGCCGTATCAAGCATAGTTACACCTAAATCAAGCGCGCGGTGAATCGTATCAATAGAGTCTTGCTCAGAAGCGGCGCCATAGAATTCGGACATACCCATACAACCAAGTCCCAATTCTGAAACCGTTAACCCTTGATTACCTAGTTTGCGAGTTTTCATCAAATTCTCCCTGGTGTTTGTTTGATTTTGGACTAAAAAGTACAGTTACAAATAGAAAAATTATGCTACTTTTTTAGAAGTTTTGGCGCCAATCATCATTATCATAGTGGGTTCCAAATGCCTTAACAGGTCAGGTTCATTTCGCACCTTAGCTTGTAATTGAAGACAGAGTGTAAAAGCAAAAATAATTTTATCATAGTTGTAGTTTATTTGTATATTTAAGATGTTAGACAAAAAAACTGTTGCATTCACCTTATCGCGTTCCAAATTTATACGCTTGGGACTTATTTTCATTTTTAGTGAGCTTTTAGTTACTAACTGTAGTATCGTTAAAGCTATAAATAGACCAAATCGACTACAAACATTATCTAAAGGTTTTAATTTAGAACATTGGCAGCGGAGTGAACTAACAGATGGATTTTACACGCAGGCAACTTTATTACAATACAAAAGCTTAGGTTTGACTTATACTATGCTACCAGTTGTTTTATCTAAATTTTTAAATGATAGTAATCCAAGTGTTTTCAAAAAAGATTCTCTTGCGGCTTTAGATGCAATTATTCAAATGCACGTTAAAACGGAGTTAGGAATTATTTTATCTCCTTTCAATCATCCCCTTGAATTACATACAGACCCTGCCCGTTTCTTTTTACACATCAAGGAGCAAGCTGGGGGTGGCGTGCTTCGCAATACATGAAAAATATTCCTTACCCTTCAACTCCTCAATTAGTCGCACCTTTGCTTGCACAAATTCAAGATTCTGAGGCAAAATCAGCAGTAGAAAGATATGGTCAGGAAAAATGGAATAAAGCTAACTTGATTCGTGAACTGGCGCCAATTGCAGCATAGGCAAAAACTAATGGAGTTACCGTAACATGTAATGAATTTGGAGCTATCCCTTGGGTAGCTCCTAGAGATTCAATGCTTCGCTATTTAAAAGATGTTAGAGAAGTTTTAGAAAGTTATGGGATTCCTTGGGGACATTGGTTTGCATTAGATATAAATGATAAAGAAGTTATGTGGACACTTGGGTTAAAAGTTTTATAATATTTGGAACGGGCAGGGATGCCCATTCCACAAGATAAAGATTTAGGATTCTAAATTTTGTAGTCCAAGTGATATTTTACTGTGCTGTTCAATTTGTCCCATAACTTGTTTCGCGCGCTTTATCACCACAGGTGGTAAACCAGCTAATCTTCCAGCTTCAATACCATAAGACTTTTGGGCGCCACCAGGTTGAACTTGGTGTAAAAAGATGATTTGGTCGGGCATTTCTTTCACAGTTACTTGATAATTAGCAACATTAGGTAAAATACTCGCCAACTCATTCAACTCATGATAATGCGTAGCAAAAATAGTACGCGATTTAATTTCACTACCTAAATATTCAGCAACAGCCCAAGCTATCGAAAGACCATCAAAAGTAGCCGTTCCCCTACCTATCTCATCCAACAACACCAACGACCTATCAGTAGCATGATTAAGAATATTCGCCGTCTCATTCATCTCCACCATAAACGTAGACTGACCCGTCGCTAAATCATCCACGGCGCCAACACGAGTAAAAATCCTATCACAAACCCCCAACTTCGCAGACCTTGCAGGAACAAAACTACCAATTTGTGCCATTAATTGAATCAACCCCACCTGACGCAAATAACAACTCTTCCCACTCGCATTCGGTCCCGTCAAAATGACCAAATCAGGAGAAACACTCTTCTCCTCAGCGCTAAGAGTGCCTCTGTGGTAAAATCCTCCCAAATGAATCGAATTAGGAACAAAAAATCCAGCAGGAATAGACTGTTCTACCACAGGATGGCGCCCATCAACAACATTAATCTCCCTACCTTCCACCATCTCTGGGCGGCAATAACCTTGCATTACAGCCAACTCAGCTAACCCACACAACACATCCGCAGCAGCAACCGCACGTGAAATATTACGAATTGACTCAGCATAAGCAGCAACCTCATCACGCAACGCGACAAAAACCTCATACTCTAACTTATACAAATCATCTTGAGCATTAAGAATCCGCGTTTCCCGTTCCTTCAACTCTGCTGTAATATAACGTTCCTCATTCGTCAGCGTTTGCTTACGAATATAATTACTCGGCACCTGGTCAGCTTTAGCACGCGAAATACTAATATAGTAACCAAAAGTTTTATTAAACCCAACCTTCAAATTCGGAATACCCGTGCGCGCACGCTCATCCACTTCCAAATTAGCAATCCATTTCTGGTCTTCCTCAACCAAAGCTTTTCTTTCATCCAACTGGGGATTAACACCCGAACGAATTAAATTACCTTCCTTAATAATAATTGGCGGTGCCTCTACAATATGAGCGCTAATTTTTCGCCCAATTACCTCAAGCTCAGGAGGAAACTTTTGCAGCGCTTTCAAAAAAGGCGCCTTAGCATCTGACACCAAGTAAGACAACTCAGGCAATATAGCCAGCGAATCAGCCAAAGCTTTTAAATCGCGAGCATTCGCCGTTCCCGACCCAGTACGTCCTGTTAACCGTTCTAAATCATAAATTCGTTTTAATAACTGCCGAATATCATGGCGCAAAGCAGTATTTTCAACTAACTCCTGAATAGTATCCTGCCGCGCATTAATTCCCTTAATATCTAGTAGTGGTTGTAACAACCATCTTCGCAATGCGCGTCCACCCATCGATGTAGAAGTTCTATCAAGCGCCCATAATAAAGAACCATAATAAGTACAATCGCGTACAGTCTGCGTAATTTCTAGGTTACGCCGAGTTTGATTATCTACAATCAAGAAATCAGTTAACGTATATGAACGCAGCGGTTGCAAAGGAACCAAATTATGCTTTTGTGTCTCTTCGAGATATTGAAGCAACCCACCTGCCGCGCGTGCAGCTAAAGGTAAATGTTCACAACCAATACCTTCTAAAGAACGCAGCTTAAACTTTTGTAGTAAACGACTACGCGCTTCACCCAAAGAAAAAGGAATTTGAGAACGAAAACTATAACAAAAACTTGGTGGTAAACATTCCGGCAAACTCGAAGATTTTTCACCAGGACGTAATAAGGCGCCTAAATCAGGAGCATTCGTTGGAATTAACACCTCCGCAGGTTGTAACCGCATAATTTCCTGCGTCAAGTGTTCTAAGTTACTAGCTTGCGTTGTTAGAAATTCTCCTGTAGATATGTCTGCATAGGCTAATCCCCAAGAATCCACAGCAATTACAACCGCAGCGAGGTAATTATTACGACTAGCTTTAAGCATTCCATCTTCAAGCAGCGTACCAGGAGTAATAATGCGCGTTACTTCCCGACGTACCAATCTTCCTGCTGCTTCCGAAGCATCTTCTACTTGGTCACAAATTACAACAGCATAACCTTTCGCTACCAAATCTGTAGCGTGACGTTCCCAAGCATGATGCGGAACACCAGACATTGCGACTCTTCCTTGTTCCCCTGCTTGCTTGCTAGTGAGTACGAGTTCCAATTCCTGCGCTAATACAACCGCGTCACCGAAATAACATTCAAAGAAATCACCTACCCTATAAAAAAGCACCGCATGGGGATGCATTTCTTTGACTTCGACGTAGTGCTGGTACATCTGACTGAGCTTGCTAACATCTACCTTACGGTGGTCTGTAATGAAAGCAGCAGAAGCATTAGAACCTGGTTGGGATGCAGAGTAAGAAGCTGTCATGGTATCTAGATTACAAGAGTCAACCTGCCAATATCCGATAATAGCTTGTTGTTGCAGTTACTTGAACTTTGTTCAACGATTATTTATTTTTCGTATAATTTGCTTTGAACAGCTAGTTATCGAATGTAGTACATATAGTCTAGTATACACGGAGAAAATTGGCAACGGATATAACATATGTAACGGATGCTTTAATAGTTTTACTTAAGCAGCATTTTAGGCGCCGTAAAATGAAGTTAATAAAACATCTAAAATAATTTTATAGACCCAAATCAAACTTGATACGCAGCCATGCTAGATTACAAATTGCCGCGAAATCTACCTTCTGCGGAAGAATTACCCGACTCGGACGATACACCCGTGGATAACGAGCTGCAAGAATTAATACCAGGACTTTTAAAGCAATTCTGCTGATGCTATGGTCTGAACAGATGGATTGGTTCTTCGGTATTGACATGGGTATTTATAGTCACCCAGATGAACCGCCAATTGTACCAGATGGTTTTTTGAGTTTGGGGGTTGAAAGGTTTTATAATGAAGAGTTAGTTAAAGTTAGTTGATAATCAAAATAGTAGGTTGTACCCCAATATGTTGCAGCAATTACGAGTCCAATTGCTGCCCCAGCGCTAAAGCGTTTAATCGATGACATCATTTTTCTCCTTTCACATTTAATTTAATAAATTATTTAACAAAAAAAGCTGGTATCACATGAAGTACAATATCAGTGCCAAAGTGAGCAATCATTGCCGCTAAAATACCGCGTTTCCAATATAGCCATCCAAATAAGGTTCCAGCCAAGGTATTGAGAATAATTATATTGAGAACGATTATAGGTATTAATCCCTTATATATTTGTGCTGTTAACGATAAGTGTAAGGCGCCGAAAAGTAATGCCGCTTCAATGGCTTGAGTCATCAATAAAATTGCTTCCGTATAATTATCGTCACTAGCTTCTAATACTTTGAAATTAAGGGACTTGCAAAAATTTAATTCTCTATATTGTGGAATCTAGTGTGGATGGGCATCCTTGCCCGTTTCAACTGAGATGCCCACCCCACAAGATATAAGTGGATATTTTTTCATTTGGAAATCCCGAAGTGAAGCAGCATCATAATTGAGAGACGAGCAACTCTACTGCTCCGGGGATGTGTTTCTTGAAAGTTAACGTTGTTGGATACCAAGCTACAAATAGCCTAACTGCTTTAATGGCACATATGTTCTACTTAGCTAATGCTGCTGGTAAACATATCATATGTAAGATTAGGTAAAATCGCTCGAAGAAACTGAATAAATAGCGGAAAATTTTTCAATCTCATTAATTCTGAGGAGTTGGCGCCCATTTCAAATGTAAGGAACTCTCATCCCTGTGCGCTCTGCGTCTGGAGTGGTAACAATGTTGACCTACAAAATTAATGAGATAAAGCACTAATGGTTCATGTCATAAAATTTGTGAGGAACACGCCTGAAACTACCTCTCTTAACTCTTATCTCCATGAACTTTATGGTTATATGGTAACAATATTTACTTTCAGCAACAATTACACGCAAGACTAAGCTGATTAAGTGCCTTTGTAGGATTTTGAGTCTTGATAACAATTGTTTTATTAGTCTTTGCTAAACAATCTTCAAAACCTGAAAGCTTTGCTGGAGAAGCATTTAGTTTTTTTTTTCAAACCGACTTACCCATAAAGAAAAATTTTTTCCAAAAAGGCTTGACATTCTCTTGTAGACTCGTTATCTTAAATAAGTCGGCGGCGAGAAAGAAGCCGCAAACAACCGAACCGAGAAAAAATAATAGTTTGAAAGCCAAGTAACAAGT
>JAHHGX010000058.1 GCA_019359675.1 Calothrix sp. FI2-JRJ7 | reverse complement strand
TTGCAGCTCCTTACTATATTTCCCAATTTAGTAGTGTTACTTCTTTTACAAGACATTGAACGACTTAGAAAACTGGCACTGAGTCAAGGAATTGACATTCAAATTTCCAGGTGCAAGATATGAGTTAGGGGAAATTGACCCAGGCAACCAAACCGCAATAGAAGGATTGATAGCAGTTATCCGTGACCTACAAGTAGATAGTGATACTCGTTGGCTGGCAGTATATAACTTAGGGAAAATCGGCGTTGGTAACCAAACCGCGATAGAAGGGTTGATAGCAATTATCCGTGACTCAAAGGTAACTAATAATACTCGTATTCAAGCGGTAGAAAGCTTAGGGGAAATTGACCCACGCAACCAAGCCGCGATAGAAGGGTTAATAGCAGTTATCCGTGACCCACAAGTAGATAGTGATACTCGTATTCGGGCGGTAGAAAACTTAAGGAAAATTGACCCCAGCAACCAAACCGCGATAGAAGGGTTGATAGCAGTTATCCGTGACCCACAAGTATATAGTCATTATATTCGTATTCGGATGATAAAAAGCTTAGGGGAAATTGACCTCAAAACCGCGATAGAAGAGTTGATAGCAGTTATCCGTGACCCACAAGTAGATAGTTCTACTCGTATTCAGGCGGTAAAAAGCTTAGGGGAAATTGACCCTAGCAAGCAAACCGCGATAGAAGAGTTGATAGCAGTTATCCGTAATCCACAAGTATATAGTTATACCCGCATTTGGGTGGTAAAAAGCTTAGGGGAAATTGACCCAGGCAAACAAACCGCGATAGAAGGGTTGATAGCAGTTATCCATGACCAACAAGTAGATAGTTATACTCATGTTTTGGCGGTAGAAAGCTTAGGGAAAATTGGCGTTGGCAAACAAACCGCGATAGAAGGGTTGATAGCAGTTATCCGTGACCCAAAAATAAATAGTTATACTCGTATTCGAGCGGTAGAAAGCTTAGGGAAAATCGGCGTTGGCAACCAAACCGCGATAGAAGGGTTGATAGCAGTTATCTGTGACAAAAAAGTAAAAATTTATACTCGTATTCGAGCGGTAGAAAGCTTAATAAAAATCAGCGTTGGCAACCAAACCGCGATAGAAGGGTTGATAGCAGTTATCCGTGACCCAAAAATAAATAGTTATACTCGTATGCAGGCGGTAGAAAGCTTAGGGGAAACTGACCCAGGCAACCAAACCGCGATAGAAGGGTTGATAGCAGTTATCCGTGACCCAAAAATAAATAGTGATACTCATATTCAGGCTGTAAAAAGCTTAGTGAAAATTGACCCAGGCAACCAAACCGCGATAGAAGGATTGATAGAAGTTATCCGTAACCCGCAAGTAGATAGTGATACTCGTATTCGGGCGGTAGAAAGCTTAGAGGAAATTGACCCAGGCAACCAAACTGCGATAGAAGGGTTGATAACAGTTATCCGTGACCCACAAGTATATAGTTATACTGGCAATCAGGCGGTAGAAAGCTTAAGGAAAATCGGCGTTGGCAACCAAACCGCGATAGAAGGGTTAATAGCAGTTATCCGTGACCCACAAGTAAATAGTGATACTCGTATTCAGGCGGTAGAAAGCTTAAGGAAAATCGGCGTTGGCAACCAAACCGCGATAAAAGGTTTGATAGCAGTTATCCGTGACCCACAAGTAGATAGTGATACTCGTATTCAGGCGGTAGAAAGCTTAAGGAAAATCGGCGTTGGCAACCAAACCGCGATAGAAGGGTTGATAGCAGTTATCCGTGACCTACAAGTAGATAGTGATACTCGTATTCAGGCGGTAGAAAGCTTAAGGAAAATCGACGTTGGCAACCAAACCGCGATAGAAGGGTTGATAGCAGTTATCCGTGACCCACAAGTAGATAGTTATACTCGTATTCGGGCAGTAGAAAACTTAGAGAAAATTGATCCAGGTAACCAAACCGCGATAGAAGGGTTAATAGCAGTTATCCGTGACCCACAAGTAGATAGTTATACTCGTATTTGGGCGGTAGAAAATTTAGGGAAAATTGATCCAGGCAACCAAACCGCGATAGAAGGGTTGATAGCAGTTATCCGTGACCCACAAGTAAATAGTTCTACTCGTATTCAAGCAGTAGAAAACTTAGGAAAAATTGATCCAGGCAACCAAACCGCGATAGAAGGGTTGATAGCAGTTATCCGTGACCCACAAGTAAAAAGTTCTACTCGTATTCAAGCAGTAGAAAACTTAGGGAAAATTGATCCAGGCAACCAAACCGCGATAGAAGGGTTAATAGCAATTATCCGTGACCCACAAGCAGATAGTTATACTCATATTCAAGCAGTAGAAAGTTTAGGGGAAATAGTGGTAGAAAGGCATATGGTGTATGTTGTTAGCGTTTTAAAGAATTGCTTATCATATAAGACTTACGAAAATCATTTTGATCTATTCAATATGTGCTATCGAATCATTTGGGACTGTGCAAAAAAAATGACTTATCCTAAGTTCTATGAGGCTTGGTTTAAGTCAATTAGTTAGAACTTGCTGAAAAAGTCTTAAAAAAGTGAGGGGAGGGTTGGCTAGTTATTCAAACAATGCAAAAGATAAGTCCTTATTGTTGATACTTGCCAGTCCGATAATTATTACTTATCTCAAACGGCGAAAAAGTTCTATATTAATATTTTTATACTACATGAGTTGATGCAAGCATTTTGGGCAATGCTCCTTCTTTACTTGCACCTGAATATACTTCTTTGGTATGAAAATCTAGAGAATGTTAGCATTTCTTTCTTTTTCAGCAACCCCTAGTTAAAATTCGCGCTCCAATATTAAGATTTTCTGACATGATTAAGCCTTCATAATCAGTTTGATTTGTTCTATGCTCTTGGGGGTTATTAAATAACCTCGTTTATCGGACTTGCTCGGCTTAGAGTAAACGCCTTATTTGTAGTTATTTGTAGCACGGCATCTTCATAGGCGACGAGGTCTTCCAAAATTTCATGCCTTGGCTTTCCATCAAATTTCACACTTTTGACGAGGGAATAGTAATGGCACCCCCCGATTGTCTTTTTAGCTATGAATGGCAAGCGTAGTTCTAAGTTTATAGTTATTTTTAGAACTACAATAACCTCAAAAATAGTATATAGGTAAAACGTACATAAAATATTTGTAGTGTAAGTTTTCATAGCCTAAACTAGGCTTATGCTAACTTAAGCACTAAGGCTATGCAACCTAGAAAGAGACCGATGGACTTTAAAGTTAAGCAGTAGTTGAACAGCGCGCATCAGAAGGTGGTTGTTAGACGGCACCTGTTTTTGGTCGAAAGGAAAACAACACCTTGAATTGACAAATCACTCGCTAGTACAAAGATATGAGAAAACTGATTTTCGATAAATGTAAACTAGCCGCTTACACTTGGAAAGTACTTGGGTCGTCAGTTCTGAGAGCAAGCGCAAAAAGCTATAATGCTGATAGCTAAAACTATTGCATAGCAAGATTTTTAGAAATTGTACAACTTTTTTATTGATTTTTGGAAAAGCAAGCAGAAAAATTGTACAACTTTATTTTCTGTAAAGTGCTAAATTAGCAACGCTAGAATAAGGGTTACAGCCTTAGAAATTGTACAACTTTTTTATTCCTCTACAGTAGCGACAGCGTAACCCAACACTACTCTTGATTTGTATCAAATACAACGTCTTCATATAATAGAGAAATTGGAAAATTAAAGTCTACACTCGTTAAACTAACCTCAATTTCATCTACTTCTGTATTTGTAACTTTTATTGTTTCATCTGTTTCATCAATTAAATATGACGTTAACTCCCACTTACCTCGTTCGTTAATGCGGTAACACTCTACGCATATTTTTTCTGCATCAATTAGAACATATTCTTTGAGTGTTTTCAAACGACGATAGTGCCTAAATTTGGTACCACGGTCATATGCTTCAGTACCAGGAGAGAGAACTTCAACTATTAAGCAAGGAAATTGAACAATTTTACGAGATGTTAAATCTCGTTCATCGCAAGTCACCATTACATCAGGATAGTGATATGGGCCTTTCTTAGATATACCAAGCTTTGCATCTGCCATAAAAACTTTACAACCCTTACCTCGAAGGTGGTTTTTCAAAGCGGACGCTAAATTTAATGCTACAGAGTTATGGGGAAGAGTCCCACCCGTCATCGCAAAAACTTCACCATTGACATATTCGTATTTAATGGGTTGCTGTTCTTCCCATGAAAGATATTCCTGGGGAGACATCCGTATAAAATTAGTACTAGCAATCATAGTGAAATATCTCTAATCAAATAATTGTTTTTGCGTGCGGGCAATTTCCCCATCTAATTTTACCCTTTCCTATTGTATTGGGCGCCTTCATACTTAAGAACACTGTTACTCGTAAACGAGTATCTTGTCTGTGCTTTTTGGTTAAAATAACTATTTGGAGAGTCGAAACGTAACTGGTGTTAGTTTCTGGCTCATATCGCTATTTTTCCTGCTGTATCAGTTAGTGGTAATCCTCAATATCGATGATGGTTAGGTAGTTTCCCTCTTCATCTTTATCCACTGTCAAAATCAAGCGCTGAATTTTTATTATGGCGCCACACACCCAACGGTAGAATGTTGTGTGCCTTGATGATTCATGGTGCGTGAAAGCATTTTACTTTGCGTTACATTTATTGACTGTAATAGCTTTCACACACCCTACCCAATTTTTTATGGCGCCCGATTATTCTTAAGTAAGTGCTATTCCACCATACGGTTTTTATGGTCGATTATTATTTTTATCTGTTATATAAAAGTTAAAAAATATACATGATGACAGCAACAAATCCCAGCGAAGTCCGCGCGCACCTCATCGAAGCTCTACAACTCGACCTTGTAAGCCCCACCCCCGATAATGTTGACATAAACCACTACTTCCAAGCGTTTACGCAAGCATCCTCTAAAGTTTCAGTTTCTTTGAATTTACGAGTTTTACATTGCGTGTTCAATAAATTTTGTATGAAGATTCAGTATATTTACATACTATTTAATTGATTCTTAATAATTTATTAAACTCTGTGTGGGAGTTTGATTAGCAGAACTCTAAAAAATTAGCTAGGTTCTCTGTAATTTTACAAAAATTTTACAGAAATATAAAAAATACACAGAGAAGTCTGCTGTGTTGTCTTTTTATACGTAATTTCTTCTTTTCTTCAGCGATAGTCCCTACGCGCGTTTCATTTTTTTTACTCCAAGTACTCCTGGGAGTTGCAATGCACGTAGGGTTTTAAATCACGCCACCACACACCAGTCTTTCACGGAGAATTATTCATGGCATTAACAATAGGAAGCATTGCATTTGTTGGCTTTAATGCAGATGGCAATGATAATATTGCGTTTGTCGCACTGACTGACATTAATCCTGGCGAAGTTATTATTTTTGAGGACAACGAGTGGAACGGCACTAGCTTCGTTGACACCAACGAAGGTGCATTTAGCTGGACGGCAACAACCTTAGTTCCCACTGGCGCCATCATCCAAATTGATAATATTGGATCCGGCGCCATCACCGCTAGCACAGGCGCCGCAGCAACTGTAGCTGGACGTGGGACGAATCGCGGGATTGCCGCTAGTAATGAAGCGATCTATGCCTATCAAGGTTCTGATGCGTCTCCTACATTTATTACTGCAATTGCCAACAGCGGATTCAGTTCAGCCAATGGTTTGCTGACAAATACAGGATTAACGGCTGGCGTGAACGCGCTAGAATTTACGACGGGTATTGATATTGCTGCTTACACAGGGTCTCGTACTGGGCTAGCAAGTTTCAATGATTATCAGGCGTTGATCAATAATGTGGCAAACTGGGTTACGCAGGATGGGACTGGTGATCAAGGTATTGATGGCACTGCGCCAGATGTGCCTTTTAGCTCCGTTGCGTTTACCACTGGTTCTACCACCCCCACTGTTAATCTCTCGGTCAGTCCTAATACGGGTACTGAAGCGGGACAAACCTCTATTACTGTCACCGCTACAGCTTCGGGTGCAGTAACAGGCGACCAAACTCTTAGCCTTGGGGTTTCAGGCGCCAACATCACCGCAAGCGACTATACCCTCAGTAACACCACCATCACGATTCCTAATGGACAAACCTCTGGTTCTGTTACCTTCACTGTTGTGGATGATGCGCTGGTGGAAGAAACCGAAACGGCAGTGTTAGCAATTAGCAATCCATCAACCGGAATTGCACTCGGTGGTACTATAACGCAAAATATTGATATTACTGATAATGATGCTCCAGGTTCGTTGAAAAAAGTGGGTGGTGCAACGGGTATAGGCGCCGAAATTCCGGCATTCGATCCGGGCAGTGATCGTTTGTTTGTAGTGGCTCTTAGCACCGTCGAAATTTACAGCGTCAGCAACACCGGAGCGTTGACAGCAGCAGGTAGTCTGACTCCTGAATTTACTGCGCCTACTGGTAGCGAAATTATTCCCAACAGTGTGGCAGTCAAGAATGGAACGGTAGCGGTTGCCTATGCGATTCGGAACACAACAACTAACGCTCAACTTCCCGGACAAGTTAGTTTCTTTAATGCGGTTGATGGTTCCTTCTTGAACTCTGTGGAAGTGGGCTATTTGCCTGATATGCTTACCTTTACGCCCGATGGCACGAAGGTGTTGACGGCAAACGAAGCAGAACCCAACAGCTACGGGCAAGCTAATTCCTTTGATCCAGAAGGGTCTGTTAGCATCATAAACCTGGCGAATGGAGTTGCCCATGCAACAGTGCAAACCGCTGGCTTCACGGAGTTCAATAGTCAAATTGATGCTTTGAAAGCAGCGGGTGTTCGCATTTTTGGACCCAATGCAACCGTAGCTCAAGATTTGGAACCTGAATATATTGCGTTTTCGGACGATGGCACTAAAGCTTACGTGACGTTACAGGAGAACAATGCTCTAGCAATCGTCGATATTGCAACTGCGACCGTCACGGAAATCAAACCTTTGGGAGCTAAAGATCATAGTATTACAGGAAATGGAATTGATGCTAGCGATCGAGACAGCGGCATCAATATTCAAAACTGGCCTGTGTTTGGGCTGTATCAACCAGATGCAATCGCCAGCTACACCGTTAATGGTCAAACGTATTATATTACTGCGAATGAAGGTGATGCCCGTGACTATACTGGCTTTAGTGAAGAAGTACGGGTGGGCACCAGTAGTTATGTCCTCGATCCAACGGTTTTCCCTAATGCGGAAACTTTGAAGCAAAATGCCAACTTGGGACGATTAACAGTCACGACTGCAACGGGCGATACGAATGGGGATGGGGATTTTGAGCGCATCGAAGCCTTTGGTTCGCGCTCCTTCTCCATTTGGGACAGCAACGGCAATCAAGTGTTTGACAGCGGCGACCAACTAGAGCGTATTACTGCCGCTCAGGTGCCCAGTTTCTTTAACTCTGATGGCAGCTTTACCTCCCCCAACTTCGATACCCGCAGCGATAACAAAGGTCCCGAACCGGAAGGAGTTGTGGTTGGTGTTGTCAACAATCGTACTTACGCCTTTATCGGGCTAGAACGCACGGGAGATGTAATTGTTTACGAAGTCACTGACCCAAGCAAGCCCCAATTTATTGAGTACATCAACACACCAGAAGATGTTAGCCCTGAAGGTTTAACCTTTATCTCGGCAGCCGATAGTCCGACTGGAAAGCCGTTGCTGGTGACAGCGAATGAAATTAGCAGAACAGTAGGGGTGTTTGAATTTACACCACCCGTTCGCATCAGTGACATTCAAGGCGCCAGCCACATTTCTCCCTTCAATGGACAGGGTGTAACAAATGTTCAGGGTATTGTCATCGCGATTGCATCCAACGGCTTCTACATTCAAGACCCCAATCCCGACACGTCAGCGGCAACCTCCGAAGCAATTTTTGTCTTCACGGGCAGTAGTCCCACTCTAAGCGCCCGCGCGGTAGGAGAAGCTGTATTGGTGAGTGGGACGGTTTCTGAGTTTCGTTCTGGTAATAATGCTAACAACCTGACCATTACACAAATCTCCAATAACAACAGTGTGGAATCGTTGAGTGTGTCAGCCTGGACAAATGCTTCTACAACCACTATCACCCCAACTATACTGGGCAATGGCGGACGCGCGATTCCAACCCAGATAATCAACGACGATGCCAGCAGTGCCAACGTAGAAACCGGAGGAGATTTTGATCCGGTGAATGAAGGCATTGACTTTTACGAAAGCTTGGAAGGAATGGTGGTGCAAATCAATAACGCGCTCGCCACTTCTCCCACTGGCAATTTTGGTTCGTCAGAGGAAATCTGGGTGTTGGCAGACAATGGCGCCAATGCGACCAGTCGCACTGCTCGTGGTGGTAGCTTGATTACCCCTACCGACTTCAACCCAGAACGAATTCAAATCGATGATTTGATCAATGGGTCTATAACCTTGCCGGCTGTAAATGTAGGCGCCCAACTCAGCACAATTACGGGTGTGGTCAGCTACGATTTTAACAATTATGAAGTGCTGGTTGCATCTGCCCCAACAGTAGTACAGCCATCACCACTGCAAAAAGAAATCACAGCCCTGACTGGCAGCGCTACTCAATTGACCGTTGCTACTTTCAACGTGGAAAACCTTGACCCAGGTGACGGCGCCGCGAAGTTTAACGAACTAGCAACCGCAATCACCAATAATCTGCGCTCGCCCGACATCGTGAACCTGGAGGAAATTCAAGACAACAACGGCGCAACAAATGATAGTGTAGTAGATGCCAGCGTCACGTTTCAAACCTTGATTAATAGCATCGCTGCTGCTGGAGGACCCACCTACGAATTTCGTCAGATCAATCCTGTTGATGATCAAGACGGGGGAGAACCCGGTGGTAACATTCGCGTCGGTTTCTTGTTCAACCCCAACCGAGTTGACTTTGTGGAAGGTTCGTTGCAACGCTTAACCGATACAAACTTGTCCGATGGAGATGCTTTCGCCAATAGCCGAAAACCATTAGTGGGCAACTTCATCTTTAACAGCCAAGAAGTTACGGTTGTAGGGAATCACTTTAATTCCAAAGGCGGCGATCAACCGTTATTTGGTCCCAACCAGCCACCCATCCTCAGCAGCGAAGTTCAGCGCAACCAACAAGCCACCATTGTCAAAGACTTTGTTCAGGGCATCCTGGCAAACAATTCTAACGCCAATGTGGTTGTAGCAGGCGACTTAAACGACTTTGAGTTTTCCAACCCCCTCACCATTTTAGAAAGTGCCGGGTTAAATACTCTAATTGAAACCTTGCCAGAAAACGAGCGCTATACCTACAACTTCCAAGGCAACGCGCAAGTGCTAGATCATATCTTGGTCAGTGACAATTTATTCTCCAGACTTGATGGCTTTGATGTAGTTCACATCAACTCTGAGTTTGCCGATCAGGTTAGTGACCACGATCCGGTAATCGCCCAATTCAATATCGAGGCGGGCATCACTTTAAATGGTGGCAATGGCAAAAACACCCTCAATGGCAAAGGGGGTGACGACACTATTAACGGTCGCAATGGCAATGATGTCTTGTTTGGCAACCGGGGAAACGATACCTTACTGGGGGGCAACGGCGATGATCTTTTGTGGGGTGGTGCTGGTGTTGATTTCCTCAACGGCGGCAATGGTAACGATACGCTAATTGGTGGATTGGGCAACGATACCCTGACGGGTGGTCGCGGCAACGATAAGTTTGTCTACAACGCCTTCAATGAAGGGACGGACGTTGTAACCGATTTTAACACCAGTCAAGACACTCTCGATTTAAGCGGTGTGTTTAAAACCCTTGGCGTGACCGAAGTTACCAACGACTTCCTGCAACTAACTCAATCCGGTAGCGATACTTTAGTACAAATTGACCAAAATGGCACCGCAGGTGGGATGACCTTCAGCACATTGGTAACATTGAATAAAGTAACTACCAACTACCTAGCGATTGGCACAAACGTGCTGGTGTAACAGCTTGTAGGGTGGAATGTCGCTTACTTAACGTAATTAATGGTGCGTGAAAGCACTGTATTTTGCGTTACATTGATTGATAGTAATAGCTTTCACGCACCTACGTTTTTATTGGCGCCTCCAAATGCGTAAAATAGCGACATTCGCTTGTAGGGTGCGTGACACCCACCACTTACTATTGTGAAACGAAGCGTAGTGATTGGTAGTGTCACGCACCTACGTTTTTATTGGCGCCTCCAAATGCGTAAAATAGCGACATTCGCTTGTAGGGTGCGTGACACCACTTACTATTGTGAAACGAAGCGTAGTGATTGGTAGTGTCACGCACCTACGTTTTTATTGGCGCCTCCAAATGCGTGAAATAGCGACATTCGCTTGTAGGGTGCGTGACACCACTTACTATTGTGAAACGAAGCGTAGTGATTGGTAGTGTCACGCACCTACGTTTTTTATGTGCCAATTGCGTAAGTTCTAATAGAGATAGCATTCAAATCAGAGCGTTACTAAAGTAAATATGATATACAAAGTATATCTATCATATTGCGCTTATGAAAACCCAAATTGGACGCTGGGGTAACTCTCTTGCCATCAGAATTCCCAAATACATTGCTGACGAATTAGCTTTGGCTGTAAATGGTGAAGTAGATTGCCGTCTTGAAAATGGTGTAATAATTATCCAACCAGTAAAGCAAAATCGTAAATATTCACTCCAGCAATTGATAAGCCAAGAACTAGATACTGAACCAGAGATTGATTGGGGGGAAGGAATGGGAGAAGAAGAATGGTAGATTACGTGCCTGCGCGTGGTGATTTTATCTGGCTAAACTTCGATCCCCAATCGGGACGTGAGGGTCGGGGTACTCGTCCAGCATTGGTTATTAGTTATACAGAATTTAATCAATATCGTGGTTTTGCCTTTGTGTGTCCAATCAGCAATACCAAACGCCGAAACCCTTTCTATGTAAATATTCCTGCCAATCTACCTATAACAGGTGTAATCATGACTGACCAACTGCGCTCCTTAGACTATCGTGCAAGACAAGCAGCATTAATTTCAACCTGTCCAGAAGATTTATTAATGGAAGTTCTTGAGCGTATTTACCCAATCATGTTTGCTCATCAATTAGAGTAGCAATCTACTTACTCAAACATTGTAGCTCCGCTATCACCAATGGCGCCACTTCAACTTTCGCACTTCGACCAAGAGGGATATTTTTTTTGAAATCTTTCAGCAAATGGTTAAAGACCATTGTTTTAATCGGTCTCCAACTGTCATCTCTGGCGCCTGGGTTGACCAGTTTTTGAGCATTGGCAGGTGTAGACGAAACAAAACCAAGCCCACCACAAGTAACCGTTAGCGCCAAACCAAAACCCAAAACAATCTTGTGTAACTTCATATTAAAATTTATCAAAGCTAATGTGTTTGATCAAATCCTAATTTTTCAAATTAATTATTCGCCGGACGGAAACTTTGTACTGACATTGTTCAAATGAATGAAATTTTTACTTTTCCCAGCTTAATTCCATGCACATTAAGTATCAAATAGTACTTGTACTGTTATTTATTGATTAATCATGAGCAGGAATGAAGAAAATACAAGTATTTTTACTTAACTAATTGAATAATTAAAATTTCTAGACAGCAACTAGATAGGAGATTGAAGAAGTATAACAATAACCATTACCAATCTAATGCGATGAAATATTAGTAAACATTAAACAATGGCAAAAAATCTTTGAGTAACGTACTCTATATCAACCGTTAGTTTACGTAATGGTAGAGGCGCCGATTTTCCCAGTGAAACATTTCGGGTTTTGAAGAATAACGAAATTAAGCAGTTTGGTGAATATCGCACGCAAAGGTTAGTGCTAGAAGCGTGGGATAAGATGTTTGGCAAAGGGTGATTTTGCGTTTATCGTTCAACCACTCAATCGCCAATGGTTGTAAACCCTTGGCTAATAGCGAAAGTCCTCTCAAAAAACTATTTATCATAAATATTCAGTCTATTTTAATGGACTTGCGCCCCAACGCCTTGCAATTGATTGCAAGGCGTTTTAGTTTAATATATTCAACGATTTTATTAATCTTTTTTAAGATTAATAAATTTTATTTCATTGTAGAAAAATGATTTAATAATAAATAAATCGACACAGGGTAGTAAATGAAAACAGATAAGCTTTTCTACAACTTAGTTAGAGAATTACCGCAAATATTCTGGCTCTTCCGTACTTAGTGGGCTAAAGTATTATATAATAACTATAAATAAGTAATAATTAATGAATTATGAAAACTTTAATAACTAAGTTATTAAATTTACCTGGAATCATAGTAGAAGATAGCCAAGAAATAGAAGGAACATTAATCTTATCCGTGAAAGTAGAGAAAAAAACAGCGGTCTGCCCACGATGTGGTAAAACTAGTCATCATCTTCATGAAAACAAAAGATATGCGCGTAAAAGATTTACCA
>JAHHGX010000057.1 GCA_019359675.1 Calothrix sp. FI2-JRJ7 | reverse complement strand
TCTAATTATTTAATTCAACAACTAAAACGTCCAGACGTTCATATGTGTTTAGTCTGATTTAAATTATCGCGCGGCGGGGGCTTCGCCCCCGCCAGCACCTTGTGCCAGTTGCGTAAGTCCTGAAAATATACGAGTGGTGAGCTAATTACGATTATGGATGCTGACTTTGTACCGTTCAAAAATTTTCTTAATCGTACAGTCGGCTTTTTTCAGAATCCAAAATTTGATTTGATTCAAACACCGCAGTTTTTTTACAACCCAGACTATCAAGCGCGCAATTTAGGTCTGGAGCATATGTTACCGTCGGATTTAGAAAACTTTTTTGGTTATATGCAACCGAGTCGAGATACTGCAAATAGCGTCATTTGTTGCGGTACTTCTTATCTAGTACGTCGCAGCACTATCGAAGCGATAGGAGGGTATTACACTCGTTGCTGTGTGGAAGATTATCAGACTTCACTTCGTATTCTTACCAACGGTGG
The DNA here is from genome assembly GCA_019359675.1 of Calothrix sp. FI2-JRJ7. Lineage (GTDB taxonomy): Bacteria > Cyanobacteriota > Cyanobacteriia > Cyanobacteriales > Nostocaceae > Dulcicalothrix. The sequence goes on along the minus strand of JAHHGX010000057.1, from coordinate 12,397 downwards.
CAGATTAATCTATTTAAACGAGATTTTGAGTATGGGTGAGTCAACCCGTACTTTTGCTGATTTTATTGACCAGCGGTTGCGTTGGTTACAAGGAAATTTACAAGTTTATTATTGTGGTGATGATTTGCCAATTTGGACTAAGTTTAACTGGATTCAAAAAACTTATGTTGCCATGCAACTTTATTACTGTTTTAATCCACTGTTTCGTGTGTTTTTCTTGATTGTGCCTTTAATTACTTTATATATAGGTGTATTACCAATTGTTGCGACTGTTAATGAATATATTTACTATGCGCTTCCTTTTACTATTTTAAATATTATTAGTTTTAGTTGGGCTTGCGATTACCGCTTATCATTTTTGTGGGATGAAGTTTATAATACTACTTTTTGCTTCCCTGCATTACAACGTTTGTGGTTAGTACTACGTAATCCATTTGCTAAAGCTAGCACCGCAACACGTAAAGGTGTGAAAGCAGAAACCAAAAATTATAATTTTCATATCAACTGGCAATTACTAGTTATATTGGCGTTTTCATTATTTGGTATATCTATACATCTTGTTGGTACGTTTTCAGGGTTATGGTCTGTTGAAAAAGTAGAGTTCCAAGGTAAGCAAATAATGCTTTTCTGGATAATTTACAATACCGTGATTATTGCAACTTCGATACTTTCAGGAATTGACCAACCAGTACGGCGCGCTTATGATAGATTTCCTCTACAAAAAGCTTGTAAGGTTTATATTGATAGTCACGTTTACGATGGATACACAATTAACCTTTCTGAAAGCGGCGCCAACATTGTAGTAAAAGTACCTATAGATAAGAATATTATCAATAATATTATAAATCAATCTGCGCTCATAGAATTCAACGAAGATGATTTTAGTGTAGAAGTTCAAGTCATACGATATCGAATCAAGAATAAATATTTACATATAGTTGTAAATTTTCAAAATGTATCTTTGATACAAAATCGTTGTTTAGTTGAAATGTTATACTGCAATTGGAACTGGTGGAAACAACGTAAAAAACCTGGTTTTACCGATTCTTTTTTAGCTTTAATGACAGCAACATTAACTTTAAGACCTGTACGTAATTCATATAAATAAAAATTCCAGAAAAATTTACATATTATCATATTATGTGTCAGCGTTTTGTATTGATGTTTTGCTGCAGTTTGGTAATATTCCTGTGTCAAGCTATCTATTCCAATATGGCAATGTCACCTCTACAACTTAAAACCATAAGTACTATTGACTCTAATATTCGTGCATTGCGAACTGGTGAATTAGAACTCAATGTCGTTGATGCTCAGAATAATCCAATTGTCGGCGCCACAGTTAAACTAGAACAAGTCAGACATAACTTTGAATTTGGTACTGTTTTAAACACTGAGATATTTACAAATAAATTCAGCCAGCAAGACAAAGATAGATATCTTGCTATAGCCAAGCAGTATTTTAACGCTAGCGTTCATGAAAACGCTCTCAAATGGTATTCAACCGAACCAGAAAGAGGTCGAGTTAGTTATGCTCCTGCTGACACTATTCTGAACTGGAGTTTGAGTAATAAATTGAAAATGCGCGGTCATACGCTGTTTTGGGAAGATGAGAAATATAATCAACGTTGGCTAAAATCTCTCGGACGAGATGAATTGAGAAGAGCAGTTATTGGACGCGCGCAAGAAGTATGCAGTCGTTACCGAGGACGCATTGATGAATTTGACGTACTCAATGAAATGCTGCACGGTAACTTTTTCCGCTCTCGGTTAGGTGACGGTATTGTTAAAGAAATGTTTGACACGTGTAAACGAGCAAATCCGAATGCTGTTTTGTACGTGAATGACTTTAATATTCTTAATGGTCGAGAACTCGATAAATACGTCCAATTAATTCACTCGCTTTTAAAACAAGGAGTACCTATCGGGGGTATCGGCGCCCAAGGTCATATTCGTGATAAAATTACACCTGAAAGAATTCAAAAAAGCTTAGATACTCTAGCTCAGTTCAAGCTACCAATCAAAATCACAGAATTTGATGCAGTCTCCGACACCGAAGAAGACAAAGCACAAATATTAAGAAATGTATACCAGGTAGCTTTCGCCCACCCAGCAGTTCAAGGTATTTTAATGTGGGGATTTTGGGAAAGTACACACTGGAAACCAAAAGCTGCCTTATACAATCGTAACTGGCAACCTTTATCAGCGGCGCAAGCTTACATCGATTTAGTTTATGACAAGTGGTGGACTAGAGTCAACACTGTAACGAACGAATTTGGTAGAGTTTGTATTCGTGGGTTCTTCGGTGACTATCGTCTCTTAGTCACCGTTCGCAATCAAAAGAACGAACAGACGTTTTCATTTAAACCCAGTAACAAGAACTCCAAAATTATTGATGTCGTAATTCGATAGTTGCTGCCAATAAACGTAGTTACTACTGCATCACTGTATAAATTCGACATTTAGTATAATTATCCTATACAATTGACTAAAACTAAAATTGTATATAAACTGGATAATTTGCAATGAAGCTATCATTTAAAGACATTACATTTATTATTGAAGCAATTGGTAATTTAATAAAAATATATCAAGAGCGTTTAAATAGCGGAAATCTTGATGACAATGAAGCTGCTAATATGGGTGATGATTATGTTTTTTTAGAAACGCTTCGAGATGATTTGGTGAAAAGTTTGAAGCAAAACTCAGATATTCAACTAAGTTATGCTCAAAATTCACCTGCGTCTATAGAAGAGTTAATAATTCCGGTTTTACAGTTACCAATCAATCAGCGCTTGGCTTTGGTAGATGCAATTACGCAGTCGATTAGATTAGAATTACGATTAAATAACTCCTAATTGTCTTTTTTGGGCTATCTTTTTGGACTATCTTTTTTGGACGTGAATGCCATCATTTTCAATCGCACTGTAAGTTTCACTGCTCATCAATCCTAACCAAGGGTCTGAACTTGGTGTTAAAAACAGTTGTGCATACACTCTTTCATTTAGTGTGTTTACATTACTTGTAATATTGGGTTGAGTGAACCATTGATGAATTTGTCGATGTAACATATACTCGTTTCTGACGGTATCTAACGCCATTGCTGTTTCAAAGTTACTAACAACGCCCTGTAAATCATTCGAGTTAGATTTTTGTGGGAACCGTTTGGAATTTATCAAGGCGATACTATTCTTATCTAGTTTGGCATCATTTATATATAGTTGAGCGATGCGTTGCCATGTTGCTTGGTCTGTAATTTCTCTAAGCGGCGCCGGATTACTAGTGCTTGGTGACATTCCTCGTAACATCGGCGCCTCTACTGCCATTTTTGTTACTGCGATTGTTCCAGCAACAGGTGCGCTAGGCGAATTAGTGCTTGCAGGCATTTCAACTAAACGTGGAGGATTTGCAATACCAAGTTTAGTTAAGTCTTTATTCCATTGCTGCTGAATAAGCGCTAAACGCTGTGTATGATATTGCCGTAAAAAGCTTTCTTTTGCAGCATTTGGGCGGCTATTATATGAGTTGATTAATTTTTGACCCTCTACCAACTGCTTTAAAAAAGCTTGAGGCCCGTACAACCCAGGAATTGCATCAACAGGGCGCCCAGCACTATCTAATATATAGTGAATGCTGTTACCTGTAATAGTCCGTTCTAATTTACGTCCATCACCAAAGTCTACAGTTACTTTCGGCGCCGAGCGTACAGTTTGCCAGTGAAGTATATAGTTTTGACGTAAAAGTTTAGATATTTCGGCATTCGGATATAACGCTACACGGAAGAAACGACTATTTGCACAGCTTAAGTCCTCATTGAGTCTTCCTAACAACCGTAACGAAAGAATAGGTTTTCCGCTAGTCTTTGCAGCAACTTTCGCTTGTTCAATATCGGTGTACCAATATAACTTAGAAGCGTGACAATCCTTTTGCTGACAAATTGCATCTAATGTAGCGCGCATTTGTAGTGAAGGATTACTCAATTCCTTTGCATACGTACTAAGAAACTTTTCTAAACCCTGCTGTCCCTGACTGCGAAACTGTGAAACCTTTACTTGGGGAGTTGCCGCAGATGCATTATTATAAGTCTGTGCCAAGGAGGCGCCGACGATAGTGCAAGTTAATGCAGTTGTGATAAATTTTGACTTCATAATATAGAAATCATAACCATAAAGATGAATGATAATCCCCCCTAGCCCCCCTTAATAAGGGGGGCTAGGGAGATCAAAAACATGAATAGTTTAAATTAGCTTTGACTCTAGAAGACTATTATTGTGATGTTTAGTTCCCAAAATACAACCAACCACAATAAAACTTCACATTCCGAATTTTCAAACACTTTTCCGAAATCAATAAGTTTTAACTTGTAATTATAAAATAAGAGTAAATTACAACTTTAAACAAAACAATGACCACACAACATTTGAAAAAACTATTTGTAGTATTCGGATTAGGAATTACAGCCGCTACATCATTTTTACCTGCTTCTGCAAACTCTGCACCTGCGCCCAAACAACCATCTAAAGTTGAAAGTTTCCGTGTTGTTGGTACAGAACCTTTCTGGGGTGTAGGCATTAGCCAAAAAGGTATTGTATATAATTCTTTAAGAGATAATATCACCAATCAAAAATTCCGTTATGTGGCGCCTACTGTAGCAGAAGGAAGACCTTTGGATGTTGTTAGAGTTTATCGTTTTGGTACTAAACCGAATCATATTCTCATCCTCACTAAAGTAAATGGTTACTGTAGCGATAGCATGTCCGATACGAAATACCCTTATACAGCAACTTTGATTTCTGGCAATACAGTTAAAACTGGTTGCGCTCTAAAACAATAATATTGTAGAGACGCATAATATTGTAGAGACGTGATTAATCCGTGCGGGAAAACCTCCGGTTTACACGTCTCTACGAAAATTTAAAACAATTAAATTTATTTTTTAATTTTGTCTTTTGCTGCAAGGCTAATACTTTTATTAGTATCTTTTGCTAATAACTTGATGATACTAATAGGGGTAGAAGAATTATTAATCACAGCAAGTCTAACTTCTTCATGTTGGTCATTCATTAGCTTTTCTAAACATTTGATAGGTGTTTTTACATTTTGAGCTACTGCAAGACGAACTCTACCTGCTTTATCTTCTGTTAGCTGCTTAAAAATTTTTATAGTAGTGTTAGAATTTTTCGCTACAAGAATTCTTACTTCATCACATGCATCTTTCGCTAAATACTCTAAAACTTGACTAGATATTTTACAATTTTCTGCTAATAAGCGACGAATACTTACATTGTCGCTATTTTTTGCTAAAAATTCTAATGTTGTTTTAGATGTATTGTTATTTTTTGCTACAGCAGCAAGAATTTTGACTTTATCTTGTTGGGCTAGCTGTTGTAAAATTTCACTTGGAGTATTATCGTTGTTTGCAACTTCGTAACGAACATCAGAGCTTTCATCTTTTGCCAGCAATTCTAATATATGTATGGGAGAAGAACTATTTCTAGCAACTGCCACGCGAATATCAGTCACCTTATCTTGAGCTAGTCTTTCAAGTACGGATGGTTCTGTTCTATAGCTTTTTGCTATTATAAGTCTCACATCACTGCTAGTATCTTTAGCAAGTAGTTTTGCAATTATTGGAGATTGACATCGATATTTAGCAAGATGCACACGCACATCTATTGATTTATCTTTTGCAAGAAGGATTAATAAATTTTCTGAGACATCTAAATTTTCTATTAATTTACATCGTACCTTAATACTATCATCGTAAACAAATCTTTCTAAGTTTTTAGAAGCAATACTTTTGTTACCTAAGACAGCAAGCTTAACACGTTCTGCCTTATCATTCGCTAACTTTTCAAGAAAATGGGGTGGTGTTAGTTCGCTTTGTGCAACTGATTTGCGAACAAACTCTGAATCATGATTAACTGCCCATTCAATGTAAAATAATGGTAAATCATGCCAACTAAAAGCTAATGGGTATATTGTGTAAAGCTCATATAAAAAGTTTGGATTCTCAAGCAATAAAAAGTCTAGAATACTATTACTTAACTCATATCTTGCACCTAACGGAAAAACCCGTAAAAAGCGGATAAAGAGCGCACAAATATAACAGCAATCAAAAAACAAATATTAAGTATGAATTAAAATTAATTTAGACAATAGATTTAGTATTATTACGTATAAAATTTGTCAAATATATAACTATTGGACGGCGCCTAGCATCGAATGGCACGCTTGTAATCGTGAGACCCAAGCAACGCGGGGACTTTGAGACGCGACGACGTAGGAAAAAAATCCGTGACTGAGGGTTTAAAACGCGCGAAGCTCGCATAAGTCGAAAAGTCCTTGTGCCCTCAAGAGCGTCAGAGCGTCCCCAAATCTCCGTGGAGCGCCTACTTTTAGGGATTTTTTAGTAACATTCCGTCTAGCATCCAAGGGCTTGTGTAAAGCGAGCTTGTTTAAGCGTTGAAGAGCTAGGGCGTTAGTTTGCTCGTAAGTCTTCAGACATCGCAGCTACACTCTAGCTGTTCACCGCACTAAATATCAATATATGTTTACTCTGCATAAAAGCGCCCAAAAACCAAAAATTACACGACAAAATACTTAACTAAATTACTAAATAATATAATTATACTATGAAAACGGACTAATCAAAGCGGAGGGCACGTTGCTTGAAGCGTGCCGACGCTTCGGGCGCCTGTAAACAGCATGACGCATGATTGTGAAAGAAAGTGAATAGCGCCACCCACGCCTATTAACCTTGCACTTCTTTAAAAATTTTTAAACAAGTGCAAGCTGATTCCAGAACGTGAGAAAAAGGGCGTGAAAAGAAATTATCAAATAAGCAAAATCATGCTTACCTACGCCCAAGGACTAGTTTACAACTTATTAGAGTTGATGCCTACTTCTTACCAGAAAGAAAACCTAGAGGCAATGCTAGGACTATTTTTAGAAGCACAGGGACATCCACTACCAGAACACTCTAAAACAAAATCAGCAAGTGCCTTAAGCCGATTCTTAAATATTAATCCTTGGTCAACGCGAGATATGATTCGCATCGTTCGTGACCATGCGCTCAAACAAGTGTTATCAGAGCGAATGGTAAGTCGCAAACCGTTTTTACAAGTTCTTGTTGACCTCACTACATTAGAAAAATGTGGAAAATTTAAGGAATTTGAACATCTAATATCTGTTTACAATGGAAAGCGTGGATTACATTTAGTAGTAGTGTATTTAGTTGTTGGAAGGTGGCGTATACCCTGGAGTTTTCGTGTTTGGAGAGGTAAGGGAACTTCTTCACCCGCTCAATTAGGTCTAAAACTAGTTAAACGCTTACCTCAAGAATTAAAATTAAATTTTGATGTCATAATTTTGGCGGATACTGCGTTTAGTAGTATGGAGTTTCTTCATGGTGTACGTAAGTTAAAATATCATGCAATTACAGGTGTACCTGTTAACCGTAAATTAACTGACGGGCGAGCTTTAAAACATTTACATAAACAAGGTCAACAAGTGCGTTTATTTGGTTTAAATTTTCCAGTTATTGTTTGTTGGTATTACCTTAAACGCAGTAACGGCAAAATGGAAAAAAGGTATGTTTTATCAACTAGACGTTTAAAAGCCAGCACTATTAAATCGTGGGGGAAACGTAGGTGGCAAATAGAAGGATGGTTTAAAACTGCAAAGCACCGTTTTGGACTCCATCGTTTTGGTCAAGGAACCTTACTTGGCATGTATCGTTGGTTAATCCTTTCTCTGACAGCTTATTTGATTGCCCATTGGACTTATTTATTGAATCGAATCAGCCGTGAGGCGCCCGATTGGGGTGAAGCTGCACAAACTGCCCTTGAATCTATATTTCCTCATTTCGTTATGTCTCTTATTTTACTTAGCATTCAACGCTTGACTTCCCTTATACTTAGTTGTGGTTTTGACATTCATTTTTTCAGGTGCAAGATATGAGTTAATACTTCAACTGGATAACTAACAAATAAGTCAAGTAAAGTATCCGGCGCCGTATTAGGGTTTTGAGCAACAACAGCACAAACTTTTTTGTCCCCACTCATTGCTAACTGATGTAGCCGTTCTGCTGTGGTAGTTTCATCTAAAGCTTCTTCTAATGTACGATTCATTAGCGTCAAGTTTGTTCGAGTAACTTAACTAGCGCGTATACTGTATCAATGTGTGGAGTCGGGGTATCTGTTAATTTTCCTAATTCGGCAACGGCGCCAACAATAGCATCAACTTCAGTCGGTCGTTTAGCTTCAATATCTTGTAGCATTGAGGTTTTGTGGGCACCAACTTTTTCTGCACCAGCAATTCGTTGTTCTATTGTAATGCCAAAATCAATTCCAAGTTTTTGGGCGATGATTTGCGTTTCGGTCATGATAGACAAAGCGAGTTCTCTGGTTAAAGGATATTGACAAATTTTGTCTAAAGTAGTGCGTGTGAGTGCGCTTATTGGGTTAAATGCGACGTTCCCCCATAACTTTACCCATAAATCGGTACGAATTTGATTGCGTATAGGCGCCTTTAACCCAGCTTTTTTAAGTACATTCGCTAAAGTTTGAATTCGTTCAGTTTTGGCGCCATCTATTTCACCAATGCTAAAACGCTCTCCTTCAATATGTCGAATAACTCCTGGTTCGGCAATTTCTGCGGCAGGATAAACTACACATCCAATAGTACGCTCTACACAAATATTTGCTTCTACCGTACCATCGGGGTCAACTAATGTAATATTTGCTCCTTCATATTTTGTTCCACACTTACGGAAGTACCACCAAGGAACACCATTTTGTGCTGGAACTACCATTGTTTGGGAATGATATAAAGTCGGCAAACTCGCAGCTATGGGTGGCAAACTTTGAGCTTTCATTGCTAATATTACTACATCTTGTGGTTCTAAAGTACTAATATTATCTGTGGCTGCAACATTACATACGTTAGTTGCACTCCTCTCTGTAATTAATTTTAAACCACTTGTTTGAATAGCGTTTAAATGGGCGCCTCTAGCTATTAGCGTTACTTCTTCTCCTGATAATGCTAGCTTTGCTCCTAAGTATCCACCAATGGCGCCGGCGCCTACTATACAGATTTTCATTTTATTTCCTATGAATGAAATACTTATATTTAGAATAAATACTAGGCTAATCAAAATGTAAATTAATGTGGAACAGGCGTTAAAAAAATTAATAAAAAGACTTCATAGCATAAATTTACCTGACGATGTTGCTAAAAATATTTTTAAATTTGGTAAACCTGGATATTATTTATCTATGGACAGTGATAGATGACCCTAGTCTTACAGATTATCAAGTCATCAACTTACTTAGAGCTTTATATCAAATCAAGTATCATGATATCGATTTATTTGTAAATAGGCTTTTATCATTTACTCTAGATACAAGAATTGATGTACGTTCAGCATCTTTTCTGGCAATCTGCTTATTTCGTATCAAAAATAATTTTCCAGAAATAAATATACCTCTAGAACAAGATATATTAATTAACTTTCTTCGTCAAGCCATAGAAATGGGGCTACATCCAACTATAGAAGAACACATTGAAGAATACATGATGATGTAGAGACGTTACATGTAACGTCTCTATATACAATGGCAGGCAGGGATGCCTGCTCCACAAAAAAAGAGATTATTCTATTTTTAGTAGTTTGGACATGTTTAGTCTTTGTAGTTTACCTGTGGCGCCACGCGGTAGTTCTTCTAGGATATGAAATTTTGCTGGCACTTTAAATTCTGCTAGCATTTGTGAACAGTGCGAATGTAGTTCTTTTTCTTCGGTTGGATTTTTTAATACTACTGCTGCGTGGATATCTTCGCCTAGGGTTTTGTGGGGTACGGCAAAGGCAAGTGCTTCGCTGACAGCAGGATGTCGTAGCAGTACATCATCAACTTCTAAGGGTGATATTTTTTCGCCACCTCTATTGATTAATTCTTTTAAGCGTCCAGTTAAAGATAAATATCCTTCTTCGTCTAAAAAACCTTGGTCTCCAGTTCTAAACCAACCGTTGACGAAAGCTGTTGCGTTTGCTTGAGGATTATTTTCGTAACCATCTATAACGTTGGCGCCTTTAACTACTACTTCCCCTAAGCTACCTGTAGGTAAAAGATTTCCATTATCATCCATAATACCCACATCTACACCAAAACCGTAACCAACGCTGTTTGTTTTGCGTGTTTTGGGTGGTAGAGGATTGGTTGTCATTAAGTGGGCTGCTTCGGTCATGCTATATGATTGGACAACGGGAGCATGTAATGTAGCTTCGATTTGTTCTAATACTACTGGTGGTAAAGGTGCGCTACTCGAACGAATAAATCTAAATTGGTTTGCCTGAATAATTTCTGAGTTACGGCTAGCTCGTGCTAATACCATTTGATGCATTGTTGGCGCCGCAGAATACCAAGTTGGTTTAAACGTTTCTACAAGTTTCCAAAATTCTAAAGCATTAAATCCAGGGGGACAAATAACTGTACCTCCAGATGCAAAAGTTGATAACATACAGCCCACTAAACCGTGAATATGGAATAAAGGCATAACTAAAAGCGTTTTGTCATTCGCTGTCAGCGAGTAAGCATTGACAAAATTAGTCGCACTCGCAATTAAATTACGATGCCGAATAGGTACTCGTTTGGGGCGACTAGTTGTACCACTAGTATGAAGAATCATTGCTATGTCATTTTCTGTTGCTTGTTCAACTTCTCGCAGTTCGTGTGCTGTTTGTAATTCAAAATATAAGGTGCCTGACTCTCTAGTTTTAACCGTTATTACTTTCATTGCATCTGTACAAGCAGCAAGCGCATTATTGTTAGAATCCGGTAAAATAATTAACGCTTTGGCTTGAGTATCTTCGTAATAAAAAGCAAATTCTTCTTGCTTATACTTAGGGTTCAATGGACAAGCAGTAGCTGCAATCGTGGTAGCTAAAAATACAGTTATCATCTCTGGGCTATTAGAAATTGCAATCGCAACTCTGTCCTCACGTCCTAAACCAAAACCCCAAAGCTGTTCTGCAAGCTCAAGTACATTCTCTCGTAGTTGCTTGTAAGTAACAGCCGGACGTTCGTTTGAAGTTAGCGCTATATCGGAAGCGGCGCCATTGAGAAGATTTAAAATATTCATAAATATCACGTCAAACTACTGCATAATCTATTCTATGAGCTAACAAAGCATTATAAAATTTAATAGACCTGCAAAAATTTAATAAAACATCTTGTGGAATGTGCATCCCTGCCCGTTTCATAATCTAAGGGTGTTTGCTCGGATGCCCGCTCCACAAGAAAATGTAGATGTTTTTTAATAAAAATATATGAAAGCAATATTGTCAGTAGTTAACCAAGCGATTACTAAATTGTTTCAGCGCAAATGGCAATCTTACCTCTATGCAATTTTACCTCATCCCACAGAAGCTAAGGTTTTGATGCTGTCTGATGGAAGTAGTTATTTTCTGCCTCATGTTCACAAAAAGGAAGATATAGACTTTGATGATTTTATAACTATCAAGAAAGAAATAGAAGAAAGGCTTAAAATTTCGTTCAATATTTTATACTATGCAAGTCAAAATTATGATAAATCAAAACGTCAAAATCATGCTATATATGTATTGGAACATAATCTTTCAATCGAAGAAATAAAAGAAGGTTTTTGGGTAGATTTGAACACTTTGAAAAATTTAACCCTGAAATAACCAGAGCATAAATTAGTTATTGAAGAGTACTTAACAGAGATTGATAGCGGTAATATACCGGAATTACGTCCAAATTGGGCTAGGAGAGATTGGTTTGAATCAGCAAGTCAATGGATTAAAGAAAAATTATTAGAGTTAAACTATCAACAAGTTTCTTCTATAGAATGTATTAAAAGTTGGGGAATGTCTTGTGTGTTAAGGGTTAATACCACCGCAGGATATATTTATCTGAAGGAATCTTCTACATTGCCTCTTTTTTGTAACGAACCATTAGACATCTCCGAAATCTCTCAAACAATTACATACAGCGGTTTTACCCTAAAGAAGCGTGGGGAGCTACGGCGCCTAAAAGAAACGCTACAATAAGGGTTTGAGATATTTAATATTAGATACAAGCTAAGAAATAAATGTTTGCACAATCATATTTTACATATACAGACATGTTTTTTATGTAGGTAATATTAATGCTCCTATTCTTAATCGAACAAGCCCACAAATTATCATAATTATTTGTTTATATTTATGTGTATTTAATCTAAATCTTTCCTGAGCTACTCGGAATACTTTAATTAAACGAATTAAGTGTTCAACAAATATTCTTTCAGATGAAAGTTCCTTATTTCTTTGCTTTTCATCAAAACTTAATTCTTGGTTCTTTTTCTTTTTCTGTGGTGTTTTTATAGATGGTTCCCC
>JAHHGX010000056.1 GCA_019359675.1 Calothrix sp. FI2-JRJ7 | reverse complement strand
CCAAGACTGATTGTCATAAAGCAATACTATTCAGGCGCCTAGCATTATATAACTTGTACCGCTTTGGGTATTGATGGCGCGGCGAAGCCGTGCCGAGACTGATTGTGCCAGTTGCGTAAGTCCTGGTACTCTATCGACGCTTGATTTAAAATCTTCAATAAATTCTTGCCGACGCTCAATTTCTCTGGCTATATTAGTTGGGTCAAGTAGTTCGACACCCTCGCGTGCCATAAAGCTATCAGTTAAAGCTTGGTATTGCTCTGAATTGACAGCTTCGTTTTTACCTAATACTTCTAGCACTAGCTTATCAAGTCTTTCTTTTACTTTTGCTTGCGCTTTCTCGTACTGGTTACGAGTTTGGCTGTAAGCTGACTGCATAGTGGAAAGAACTGTTTCATAATAAGCAATGAAATTTTTCATTTCTATCGCTTCTGCTACGGTCATTTCTTGTCCTGCAACAGTAACGCGCGTTGATGCATTGGTAAGTACAACTGCTCTTTTAATCAGGCGCCTGCGTTCAATTAGCGCATTCACCCTTTGTAAAACTGCCCTTGCATTAACTTCGTATTCTTCTCTGCTTCTAAAGCCAGTTGGAATTTTACCAACTTCGACGACTGTAATTAAGGCGCCGTTTTGTAAAGTTTTAGTAGCTGAATCAATGCGTTTTTGTAACAGCGTTAGTTCTGCCAAAGCATCAGTCACCGTTATTACAGCCATTTAATTTATCACCTCCTAATTGCCTTTATAAAGAATGGCATAGTTACTTTTAATATGGTGAAATTTTAAGGAGCTGGAGAGGGAAGTCGAATCCCTAACCTTCCGATTACAAGTCGGATGCTCTGCCAATTGAGCTACACCAGCGTACATATATATTGGTGACGGGGGCAGTAGTTGCAACTGCCGATGTGAGGCTTATGAGACCTCCAAGACACTCTTTCTTCATCCCCGCATATCACCAAATACCCCTGGTTGAATTTGAATCAACATCCTTTTCGTCCTTAACGAAGCGCCTATGAACCAGTTAGGCTACAGGGGCAAAATTTGAATATTTTAATATTTAATTAAAGCTTGGAATATTTTTCCTTCGCCCAGTAACCTCTGGGGGGTTTTTCAATTCCGTAAAGCTTGCACCATTTCTCTATAGTTTTGTCGCTGACTCCAAAATCCTTTGCGACTTGAACAGTAGATTTTGTCCAAACTAGTTTTTCTAATTCTTCTTTTGAAGGTCTGACTGCTCGTCTGGATGCTAATCTACTGCATTGCACGGAACAGTAAGTATCTTGGTATGGATGAGTTAGTAGGTTTCCACAGTGTAAGCAACTTCCATGAGCATGTTGACATCTGTAAGTACCATCTCCATTACTAACCAGTTGTCTAAGTGCAAGTGGTATTTTATGCCAACGGTTACGGCTTTCTGCGCTATCAAATACCAATACGCTAGTAAAAACATTTGCAGTTTCTACATTTTCAATTGGCTGTTCAGCATTTTGGATTTTCAGCTTTTTCTTTAAATTCTTATGACCTTTAACTCGATGATTATCTGTTAGTGCATGACAGTTAGGACAAAGCAACTGAAGATTTTCTAATCTGTTATCATACCTGTCGCCACTTATATGATGAAGTTCTAGGGGTACACTACCGCCAAGCCAATTACTAGCATGGCATGATTCGCATTCTGGTTTTTTTATGCCATCTCTAATTAATTTGAGTTTGAGGTCATGGCTACCAACCATAGACCCATTATAAAGGTAGTCGCTAGCAGGCTTTAAACGCTTTAATTTACGTCCTCGGCTACCTTGATTACCATCATAAGCGATGCCTAGTTTCGCAAGGTAAGAATCTAAAGTCGCAGGTTTGCAGTTTAAGTGACGGCAAATGAAAGCTTTAGGGCGGTATTCACTTATCCACTGCCGAATTTGGGCTTCTTTTGTCAAAATATCATCTCTTTTCATACCTCCTTTATTTATCAAACTTAGGTAATTTAAACTAGAGCATGTATACCACTTAATAAAGTGGAACACTCAGTACCCCTGACAGGACTCGAAGCTGCAAGCACCGAGTCTAAGTCGGCGATGTTTTCCAATTACATCACAGGGGTGAAATCGGGATGGCAGGATTCCAACCTGCGACTCCTTTGTCCCAAACAAAGGCTTCTGAGCGCTGAATTACATCCCGTAAATGCTCCTGACTAGATTTGAACTAGTACTACGTAGTGCTTAAAAGTACTGCCTTCTTCCAGTTGGGCTACAGGAGCGTATGTAAAGTGACTGCCCTGCCTGGGTTTGAACCAGGACTCTTCCGGGTCAAAACCGGAGATGTTACCAATTACACCACAAGGCAATAAATAGCTGCCTCGGCAGGTATCGAACCTGCAACCCTCGCGTTAACAGCGCGCCGCTCTGCCATTGAGCTACGAGGCAACGAAACTCCCCAAGTCGGAATCGAACCGACGACCTTCTGTGCTTCAAACAGACGCTACTACCATCTGAGCTATCGGGGAATAATTGAGGAGAGATGGGAATTACTGCCGTGGACTGGTTTAATTTAACTCGTCGAATCAGCCACTCTACCACCCCTCCTATGTAATGAGCGCGCAAGGACTCAAACCTTGACTCTTCAGTTTCGTAGACTGACGTGTTATTCAGTTACACTACGCACTCATAGAATTTTGGATTGTCAGGGCGGGTTTACAGATATCCTGAAAGAATTGGAAATCTTGTTTAACCCGTCCTTACTGTAGAGACGTTACATGTAACGTCTCTACATGTTTGTGATTTGGGCAATTATTCAGAGAAGGAGGGATTTGAACCCTCGGCGGGTATTAAACCGCTCTCCCTTAGCAGGGGAGTACAATAAGCCACTCTGTCACTTCTCTAAAGTGGGCCGGGAAAGAATTGAACTTTCAACGCTGTTCGCGGCTGTTTTACAGACAGTTGCCTACACCAATAGGCGAGCCGACCCATGAAAGACATTAAGTGTAGATGGGCCTCGAACCCACTATTCACATGCTTGAAAGGCATGTCGCTCGACCACTTCGCGTTCTACACCATCTTTTAAAATGTCTACTAAATGTCTACTAAATGCTTGTTTAAAAAGTCGTTTTGTCTTCTTTTACAAAGCACATAGTAGAACGCAGCGACTAGGGCTTGAACCCAGATTCTTCGGTTTTGGAGACCGACGTGTTAGCCAATTACACCATCGCTGCATTTGGTAGCAGTGGCGGGATTTTAACCCGCATTAAACCACTTATGAGATGGTTACCTTAATCAATTAGGTTACACTGCCACAATTTACCAAGGCTGAGGCGAGGATCGAACTCGCGCTAACCAGTTTTGCAGACCGGCGCCTTTCCACTTGGCTACTCAACCATAAATAAGCGCCAACGGGACTTGAAACCCGCATATAAAGGCTTGAAAGACCGATGACTTAGCCATTGGTCGATGGCGCCATATTTATTGAATGGAGCCAGGATGAGGGGACTCGAACCCCCAACATTTCCGCAGACAACGGAACGCTCTAACCAATTGAGCTACATCCCGAAGTTTTTAGAAATTGCGCCTAATTTTTTTATTTCTAGATATTTAGATTTTTAAAGATTGAATCCAAAATCTATTCATATGCGTTCACGCAGTGTTCCGCAGGAAAGCAAAATCAAATTAGGCACAACAAATTATGGTGAACTTGCCCATTAAATATTCGTCTTATTCAGTTTTCAAGGTTCAGCAAAACTACTTTTAGCTAGTTTTAAACTATTAGATGAGATAAGTATTGGAAACTTTTAAGAAAATGTCCGACGCTCGTAGAAATAAACCCGTTGCGCGTTGCGAATATATTCTTTTGTTTGATTTTGTGCAAACTGTGAACTTTTATAAGTTCTTACCTCGGTTTCAGATGGTTTGGAATTACGAGGCTTTCGTTTGTCTGGAGACACTGGTTTTGTCCAGCGTGCATGTACTACTTGTGTGTAGAACATTTGCTTTTCCTCCTTTGAGGCGTTGTCTTTTCCCTCACTACATTAATACTACATTAATACTACAAAAGGTGTCAAGGGGTTTTGGAAAAATTTTTTTAAATTCTTGGAAAAGCTTGCGGGAGTTAGATTTCGGTCATGTATTATGCTTGTAGACAGCTATATGTTGATTTATGATTAGCTTGAATTTGGGGAAGTAGCGTGAAAAATATGTTTGTGCGAAAGGGTAAAGATATTGGAATTGGTTTAGAATCCCCCCAACCCCCCTTAATAAGGGGGGCTAAGAACAGAACAGTTGTTTTCTCTTTAAGAAGGGGGGCTAAGAACCTTTCTCTTGTCCCCCCCTTATTAAGGGGGGCTAGGGGGGATTTAATTTTTGGTCTGATTACCATATGTATGTGTATTACAGCGTGTAGTAGTAGCTCTCAAACTGAGTCCTCCCAAAAACAGGCGCCCCAAAGTAAAGTTTTAGCAGCGAACACTACAGCAAATCCGGCGCCATCACCCAAACCGCAAAATTTGAGTTTTTCTGCTCCTGCCCAATTTCAAGGAAAGACAGTATATAAATCAGAAGTTCCTAATAACGAAAAAGTCATAGCTTTGACATTTGATGATGGGCCCTGGAAAGAAACCACACCACAAATGCTAGATATACTCAAGCAAAACAATATAAAAGCTACTTTTTTTTGGGTAGGAACATCAATTCAAGAAAATCCAGAAATGGCTAAAAAGGTTGTGGTAGATGGACATGCCATTGGCAACCACACATGGCATCACTGGTATAAACAAATGGATACAGCCACAGCAAAAAGCGAAATCGATAAAACCGCAGATTTAATCTACAAAACCACTGGCGCCAAAACTACATTATTTCGTCCACCCGGTGGTTACTTAAATAACGGATTAGCAGCTTATGCTAAAAGCCAAAATTACACTGTAGTAATGTGGTCACAAACCTCTGCTGATACTGACCCAAAAGCCAAATATGAAGTTTTTGTAAAGAATGTACTTCGAGATGCCAAACCAGGTTCCATTGTGCTTATGCATGATGGAGGAGGTGACAGGCGCCGGACAGTACAAGCGTTGCCAAAAATTATTAGTGGGTTGAAAGAAAAAGGCTATAGGTTTGTTACCGTTCCAGAAATTTTAGAAATGAGTAGGGTGCGTGACGCTATAAAAAACTTACAACGAAGCTAGTGGTCTAGTAGCGTCACGCACCATCATCATAGGCGCCAAGCGATAAAAAGCTTACAACGAAGCTAAGGTCGCCAAGCGAATATTGCGCGGGGTGCGTGATGCTACCAGATGCTTAGTTAGTTTCGGAATTGTAAGTAGCGTCACGCACCCTACCCCCTTACTTCTTGACAGGCTTGAGCTTCTTGCCAGAGTTTGTGCAAAAAGAACTCGATGCGGTCGCTAATGGTGGTTACAAAAATGCCTGTTGCTTCGTCGCAAGTGCTGGACATCCATGAACCGCGTAGCGTGACTTCTAAATATTCCGCATCGCAAACACAGACGGTGATAATTTCTTTGTCGCTGCATTTGGTTTGAGCTTTTAGCACCTCTACTCCCGGTAAATCAACAGGAAGCAAAAATGATGCGGTGCTGGGTTCGACGCAGAGGCT
Source organism: Calothrix sp. FI2-JRJ7 (assembly GCA_019359675.1). Taxonomy (GTDB): domain Bacteria; phylum Cyanobacteriota; class Cyanobacteriia; order Cyanobacteriales; family Nostocaceae; genus Dulcicalothrix. Next base: position 7,471 of record JAHHGX010000056.1, on the reverse strand, counting down.
TTGACCCGCGCGAAGTGATAAAAGAACGCGCGTTTGTATCCAGTCTTCGATAGACTGATTAACACATTCAAGGTGAAAGCCAGTTTCCGTGTACGTTAATTTCAGCATTATCCATGCGCTCCCGTTACTCCAGGCTTTTAGGTTGTTCCGTCCAAAACTTTTCGGCAAAAGCTATTGTTGGATGGATTGGTGCTTTTAGCTTGTGACGCAGTTGCATTCCTGCTTCGTGAAGTGTTTTGTCCCCTTTCTTGGAGTTACATCTCTCACATGCAGTTACTACGTTATCCCATGTATGTAAACCACCTCGCGACCGAGGAATTACGTGGTCTAGTGTTAAATGTTTGCTGCTACCGCAATATTGACAAGTGTAGTGGTCGCGTTTTAAAACTTCTCGACGATTTACTGGTGGCACTTTCCATGTTCTCTCTAAAGAAGCTATTTTTAAACGAATGTGTTTCGGTACATGAAGCACTAAGCTCGGAGAGTGAACCATCCAACCAACTTCAGAAAGCATATCGAGAGGTTCCGCTTTTTCTGTCACCAGCAACACAATCGCACGTTTAATATTGACGCGACACAGCGGTAGATAGTTTTGCGAAAATACTACCACTGACTGTTCTAACACTTGCCTACTTGTCGGGTTCGTCACAGCTTGACTCCTCATAAAATTAACCCCCGCTTCTCCGGTATTTGGTGAAGCGGGGGTTAAAGGTTGACGTTGTTGTCTCTTTCCCTATTTTGGTACAGCACTGTTATTCCTGTACCTCCCGCTTTTATTGTTCGGTTTTGACCCTAGATTGAAAACTAGATTTATAGCTTTATCCAACATTTGACTAAATATGCTAATTCGGGCATACCCATAATCTCGATTACTATCTATGATCTGCTCTTGATATCTATGGGATGTGCCCATAAATAAATACTCCACCTCCACACACCATGATTCCCAATTTAGATGGGAGCCACAGTCGCGCGCAGAAGTAGAGTTTGGGGAAAAAGTAATCACAGAAAATTTCACCTATTGAACATTCCTATAAACATACTACACTTGTAATACTATCCTGTCTATACTTTTAAGGAGAAAATCATGCATACTATCGCTCGCACCCCAACCACCGATATGGAAGTTACCAGCATCCGTTTAGAGCGAGAACTCAAAGAGAAACTCAAAGACCTATCAGGGAATCAAGGATATCAGGCGCTTATTCGGGACATTTTATGGAATTACGTCCAGCAAAAATCAGGTGAGTGGAAACCGAGATTTTCGCGTACTGATATACGAGCTAGCATCGCCGCTACGGCACAGCAAGAAGAACGCTGCGTACTTACAGGTCAACTTATTCAACCACAACAACCTATGCTGCTGGGCTTGACGAGAAATGGCGAAATGGTACCGCTAAGTGCCGAGAGTTTAGCCGATTAGTATCTACAACCCGCGCGCAGTCAGCAGTCAGTCTTTGATTCCAGCAAGACTGCGCGCACCTTATTTTTATACTAAAAAATAATATTTAATTTAAGTTAATATTAGTTAATTAAATGTTTTTTTGGTCAATTTTCATTTATCCTGTATAACTCTAGGACTAATATATTTTTACTTAAACAGAGGGCTACACACCTCTTGACATTCAATAGTCTTATATTTAGCAAAGTAAGTGCAATGTTACACAAAAGGAGTAAACCTATACCCTAATCACTCTTAACCCATTTTTGAAATTGAGATAAATATTTTCTTTGTACCAAGGGTAAACACTGATAGAATAAGCACCGAATTAAAATTTATTAGCTTTATCATCAGCTTTACTTTGGGTCTCGACAATCCCTCCAACGGCGCCACTGAATATCATGTTGTAAATATGCTCAGTGCATTCCGTAATCTATCAGTATTAACGCGGATAGAGTTCGCGAGTTACTCGTCTAAAATATAGCATAATTACGGTTTGTGTAGAGTTTTAGAAAGGATATTCTAAGTCAGAGTATGTAAGTCAAGAGCGTAAAACCTTTACTTGGATTCTCTTAAAATTGAGTCACGATTATCTTTCACGCATTGTGGCCTTATATCTTTAATGCGTTTGCCAAAAACGCTTATGATATTTTGTCATCTTGAAAAAAAGGGGCTATAACAGGTGAGAGAAAGTTTTATACGCTCATACATTGTCCAAAAGGGTGCAACAGACGATATAGGGTGAACCAGATGTCAGGAGGGTAGTTAGCAAGAAAATGGGTTCGATATTTAATAGCGCACCAGGTATGAAAAAGCCTTTTTCATCGCCTTTACAAGATTTAGACGAAGTTGGCCGAATAAGTAATTATCCGTATACAAAGCTGATGCAGCAGTCAGAACAGCCAGTTCATCAACTGGCACAACAAATAAATCAAATTGTCGCCAATCATGCATCCTTTGGGTTCGATATGACGGGTCAAAAGCTCGCGCCGTCAAGCGTCTCACCTATTTTGGACATGCTGCATTTGATTGCTCAGGTTCTAGGAACTGCATTTGATGTAGATTGCTGCTTAGTAACGCTATTGGGTAAAGAAAGTGAACCAGTTAGCAATAGTTGGTTCAAAGAAGACCCCGAACAGTTAGCTGCATACTCTTCGGAGATGCTATCGATGGAACAGGTCAATCTGCCTGTTATTCAGTGTGCATCCGAAACATTGACAATTGATGATATTTCGACTATAGAGAAAAGCTTAATAGCCGGATTTCAAAATTTACATCTCAGTATTAAAACTGTTTTGGCTATTCCTATCAGGTTTGGTGGTCAGAAAAACGGTGTAATTACCTTGGTCAAGTTACAACAGCACGAGTGGGACAAGACCGAAAAGCAAATGCTCAAAGACCTTGAACCTTCATGTGCTATTGCGTTTTCGGTTCTTCTCCAACAGTTGGTTATTACTTCACAGCATCAATACGTTCAAACCTGTGCCCAACATCAAAGTTTAATTAAACAATTATCTATATTAGGTCGTAGCAACTTAGAATTAAACCAGACTCTTCAGCTTGTTATTACTTCTACTGCTGAAGCCCTTCAAGTTGACCGCGCTTTATTAATATTACTTAAATATACTGACCCTTTATTTAGAATTCGACAACGAAGACAAATTCCCAACGCCAAAGCCACTGTAAGCTCTAAGTGGATAAACGAAGCTGAATTTCCTAATAGTACACAGCCGCAGTTAGATGATTATTTCATGACATCCGACTGTGGATTATGCCAGCGTATATTTACTGAGTCTGGTAAACCTATTATTATTAAAGATATTGCTGAAATTGCCGAAATGACAACTGCGGCGCCGTTATTTGAAGTATATAGGTTACCAGCTATATTAATGATGCCTTTAGAAAGTCAAGGCAGAATATTAGGGTTTGTGGTACTTCAACAAGCAGCACCACGCTCTTGGCAAACCGCAGAAACAAATATAGTCGAAATGGTTTGCGCGCAACTCAGTAACTCCATTATTCAATCACAAACATTGCGGCAAGTGCAAACGCTAGTTGATGAACGTACAGCACAGCTTCAGCGAAGTTTAGAAGTACAAGCAAAATTGTACGAAAAAACACGTCAATATGTTGAGCAGTTACGCGAACTAAACGAACTCAAAGATGAATTTTTGAGTAACATGAGCGATAGACTTCGCTATCCCCTCACCAACATGCGAATGGCAATGCGTAACTTACGACGACCGGAAATTAAACCCGAACGTCAAGCAATGTATCTTGATATTCTTGAACAAGAATGTGATAAAGAAATTAACTTGATTAACGACTTACTCACACTCCAAAAGTTAGAGACACATTCCTCACGTCCGCAGTTGGAAAAAATAGATTTAACTAATCGACTGCAAAGCTTAATCAGTCCATTTGAGAAAAAGCTGGCTGAAAAAAATATTAGCATAAATGTTGAATTAACCGATGTACCACTAACGCTTGAAACCGAAATCGAAAGCTTCGACAGAATTATTCAGGAATTACTTACTAACACAACTAAATATACTGAACCCGACACCACAGTTAATTTAAGAGTTAGCCAATTGGTTAAAGAGCAAATTGACCGGGTTATTATAGAAATTACGAATGTCGGACGTGGCATCTCACAAGAAGAAGCTACTTATATATTCGACAAATTCCGTCGTGGTCGAGGACGATGGACTCCCGGTACTGGTCTTGGACTCGCACTCGTCAAGTCCTTGGTGCAGCACTTAAATGGGGATATTGCTGTGACTAGCAATACTGTTGAGGGTTCTGACATGAGCGAAATTTGTTTTACTCTCAATCTGCCTCAATTTTCTGATGATATCAACTCATAACACTGAAACAGTGACTCAACAATACAACGCAGCATCCGAAAAGGATACTTCTGACCTAAACGAACAAGATATGGCGCCCGAACCTGAGTTGGAGGCCATACAAGTAGTCGTCGAAAAAATTGCCGAACGCAGGCGCCAAATAACTGCTAAGGTAGAAATCTCACGACCACCAGAAATTGTTTGGAAGGTTTTGACTAATTACGAAGCACTACCTGAATTTGTTCCTAGTCTACATTCGAGTAAACGACTCGAACATCCACAACCTGGAGGTATTCGTGTCGAACAAATTGGTCGAGAACGGTTATTAAAGTTAAACTTCAACGCGCGTGTTGTCCTTGACTTATTCGAGTCCTTCCCCAAAGAAATTAGTTTCCAAATGGTTGAGGGTGATTTTAAGGAATATTCGGGGAGCTGGCTATTACAACCGTGTGATAATGACCAATCAACAACAAATCTTTGCTATACTCTTACCGTTCATCCTAAACGCTTAATGCCTGTAAGTCTTATTGAACAACGCTTAGGCAAAGGTTTAAGAATCAATTTACACGCTATCAAAAAGCATGTTGAATCTGAATAAAATAACATATGGCGCCTCGAATGTGTGGCGCCTTTTTTTGTGTCATGCTTTGTTGTAAATGGCAGTGGAGACGCGATATATTCCCTGCGGGACACTACGTGAACGCGCCTCTACATTTTTTTTGGTATACCCCCAGGGGAATTCGAATCCCCGTTACCTCCGTGAAAGGGAGGTGTCCTAGGCCTCTAGACGATGGGGGCGCATTGGACTCAACAATATATAAATTAACGGTTTCTTTGAAAGATGTCAATACCTTTGGACAAAAAAAGTTTTGCAAGGCAATATAGTAGGGGACGACAAAATGTCACTTACCAAAACGTGCGCGTAAAACTTAGTACATTTATTACTCTTGAGAGTGTTACAGAGTTTCCACAGCAGATTAGCGTAAATATCGTAAGATAGTTAACTACATATGGAAATAAGTATCTATTTGGTAAAAATAGTTGGGTGTAATGTTCGCTGGCATAAGTTTAGTAACGACTATTCTTTACCCCAGATTTTGAAACCGTTCACTCAAAATCTACAACATGGAAGCATCTCTTGATATCACGCTTCAGATGGTGATTAGCGTTATTGCCGGAATTGGCGCCCAGGTATTGGCTGCTTACAGTCAGGTACCAAGCATCGTGTTTTTATTACTGTTCGGTATTTTATTAGGTTCGGATGTAATTGGGTTATTACATCCGCATGTTCTGGGTACCGGGTTAGAAGTGATTGTTGGCTTGGCAACCGCAATAATTCTATTTGAAGGTGGGCTGAATTTAGATTTGCGTGAATTGGGCAAAGTCTCTTTGACGCTGCAATTACTCGTTACCCTAGGAACTCTCATCACATTAGTGGGTGGAACTCTCGCTGCTCATTGGCTTGGCGAGTTTCCTTGGGCTATTGCGTTTTTATATGCTTCTGTCATTGTTGTCACAGGTCCCACCGTCATTAGTCCCCTACTCAAACAAATCAATGTAGATAGGCAAGTTGCCACACTACTCGAAGGTGAGGGAGTTCTTATTGACCCAGTTGGCGCCATTTTGGCTTTCGTCGTTCTCGATACTATATTAGATGGCGAAGCTGACCCCAAAATTGCAATTATTGGTTTATTCGTCCGTCTTTCCATTGGAGCTTTAATTGGCGCCTTTGGTGGCTACTTGATGAGCTTAATCTTTAAGCACGCTAACTCTTTATCTTATGAACTCAAAAATCTTGTTGTTCTCGCTGTTCTATGGGGATTATTTGTTCTAGCACAAACTATCCGTACTGAATCAGGAGTGATGACTACAGTTGTCGCTGGCGCCGTTTTTGCCAATTCATCAGTCCCAGAAGAACGGTTATTACGACGCTTTAAAGGACAGCTGACAATTTTAAGCGTATCAGTTCTATTTATATTACTCGCCGCCGACTTATCTCTAAAAAGCGTATTTGCCCTTGGTTGGGGTAGTTTATTTACAGTTTTAGTACTAATGTTTGTAGTCAGACCGATTAATATTTTATGCTGTACTTGGAATAGTGACCTAAACTGGCGCCAAAAAATCTTTTTAAGTTGGATAGCACCAAGAGGAATTGTTTGTGCGTCGGTAGCTTCATTGTTTGCAATTTCTTTAACGCAGCATGGTGTTAACGGTGGAGAAGCAATCAAAGCGCTGGTTTTTTTGACAATTATTATGACTGTGGTTTGCCAAGGATTAACTGCTGGATGGGTGGCAAACTTTTTACAAATTACTTCCAAAGAAACGAAAGGAGCAGTAATTGTTGGCTGTAACCCTTTAAGCTTGTTAATTGCCCGTTTATTGCAGCAACGAGGCGAAAAAATTGTCATGATTGATACAGACCCCGAATCATGCCAAGCTGCGGAAGCTGAGAATTTACAAGTTATCGCGAGCAGTGCGCTTGATACAGGAGTGTTAGAAGAAGCTGGGTTAAGTTCAGTAGGTACTTTCTTGGCAATGACAAACAACGGTGAAGTGAATTATGTATTAGCACAACGCGCAGCAGAAGAATTTAATCCACCAAGGGTTTTAGCTGTTTTCCCACGTATCGCACAAATAAACGGTGCAATTAACCAAAAAGTCAGCCAAGCATTTATTCCAGAATTAACTATAAAAAATTGGAATGAGTATCTTAACGATGGGCAGGTCAAGTTAGGGAAAACAACTTTGAACGAAGTTGATTTTAGTAGCCAACAAATACATTTACAAGCACTAATTAGAACAGGTGAATTAGTGCCATTATTATTTGAGCGTGATGATAATTTACAGGTAATACCAGCAGCACAAGAATGGGAAATTGGGGACAGAATAATTTACTTACTGCATGACCCAAGACCAAATTTACTCAAGCGATTATCAGATGCCAAGGAGTCAAAACGTTTGACATTAACTAATCTCCCAGAAGTTGAGGAAGTTCCACTCGCAAGGTTAGCTCAACTTTCCACAACCAACGAAACCGTCGGTCGGTAGAGACGTTACATGAACCTATCCCACTAATGCCAAAATATGGTAATCTACTCTTGTACAAAAAGGGTGTATCTGTTTATGGCTGGGCGTTTTGATGGATTAAGCGACCTTGAATGGAAGCTTTTCAAGGATATCTTCC
>JAHHGX010000055.1 GCA_019359675.1 Calothrix sp. FI2-JRJ7 | reverse complement strand
ATACTGAAGATATTGCAACTATTTCTCATTTAGTTGAATAAAAAGTCCTGAATTATTAGTTTTTTTGTACTTCATACAAATGTTCTTTGCAGAGCAGGCGCCTTGGGGTGCGAAATGTGGGTTAAATACTTATATTTTTGTTTTGCAGATTATCTGTTACGCATATAGATAATCTTGGTACGGTGGATCTAAGCCCAGCATGCATAATCAGTTTATCTTGTAATTTTCAGTACTAATTTAGTGAAAATACGTAAAAATCTTAATTTTTCTATAATGAATTGCTAGGGCAAACTTTACATCTATTAATAAGTCTTGTTTTGTGCATTTTACAAAACTTACTGGGCAAGAGTTTGGTGGGCAGTGCCCACCTTACAAGTTTTTATGATGGATGCTAAATGGTGGGCAGTGCCCACCTTACGGGTTTTATATATTGTTAGGGATACAGAAATCTGGCGCGCATAAACCTGGTATTTTTAAGGTTATTACTTCAAAAGTATTTAAGTTTACATGTTGAATTGTATGATTGTTAGTGTCAGCAATATATAAGTTTGAACTTAAAATGCTTAATCCTGAAGGTTCAGAAAATTTTGTATTACTGGCGCCACTATCCAACACAGTTTTACATTCACCCGTTATTGGGTTAACTAACTTGATTTTATGATTATAAGTATCAGCAACCCAAAGATTACCTTGTGCATATTCTACACCCATACAATGTTGTAATCTGACTTCTTCTCCAATACCATCTTTATCACCAAATAGATATAAGTCCCCACTACCGCAAATTGTTCTCACTTTTCCACTATCTAATTCAATTGCACGAATTGAACTACTTTCACTATCTGCTGTATATATAAAATTACTGTTAATTGTAATACCGCTAGGTTGAGCAAATACTGAAGTATCTAACTCACCATCAAAACAAGCTTCGGCGCCAGTACCAGCATAAGTTTTAATAATATTATTTTCCAAATTCATCACCCAAATTTGGTGTGAACCTGCCATCACAATATAAAGTAGATTTTCATGCTTTACTAAATCCCAAGGAGAATTTAGATCAATATTTAAAGCATTACCTTGAGTTGGGCGTAAATTACGACTTTGTGTACCTGTTCCTGCTATTGTATTTACAGATTGGCGCCGTAAGTCAACTTTACGTAAAGCATGATTTTCTGTATCAGCAACATAGAGAATTTGATTTTGATTATCAAATGTCATTCCTTGTGGCACCGAAAATTCAGCTATACTAAAATTACCATCTTTAAATCCTGATTTTCCCCTTCCAATTATATCTAAAACCTCACCTTCTAAAGTTGTCACAACAATACGATTATGTCCTGTGTCTGCTATAAACAAACCTGAAGAAGTTGCTAAAACTTTACCAGGAAAAGCTAATGGTGTAATTATTGGTTGTCGCTGCTTCTCTAAAATTACATTTAGTTCTTGAAGGTTAATTGTGCCTTTATCTTGATGTTGCTTAATTATTTGCTGTATTAACTCTTCTAAAATATCACGCTTCCCTTCTCCCATAAAAGAAGCAACTACATAACCTTCTGGGTCAATTACCATAAAACTAGGATATGCACGCACAGCATATTCTTGCCATACTCTAAAATTTTTATCTACTAGAACAGGATGTTCTATGTCATACCGTAAAATAGCTTGACGAATATTCTCTATATCTTTTTCGTTATCAAATTTTGCAGAATGTACACCTATAACAGTCAGACTATCTTTATATTTTTGTTCCAGATATTTTAAATCTGGCAGTACGTGCAAACAATTTATACAACAATAAGTCCAAAAATCTAAAATAACAATTCGACCCCTAAGTTTTTTTATTGACAAAGGTTTATCTGTATTCAACCAAGTATATTGCGGTAATTCCGGCGCCCTTACACGAACCATATTAAAACCCACGTTAATTAAACTTCTTTCTCTCTGTTTCTCTGTGACGGGCGTGGTAAAAAATTGTATGGTGGGCAGTGCCCACCCTACTATACACATTTTTAATTTGGTAGAGGAGTAGGAATAACTTCAGGTAGTGGTGTTATTTCTTTTTCTGGTGTTATTTGAGGTATTGGTGTTACTACTTTTGGTGTTATTTCCGGCGCCGGAGATAATGTAGGTTCAGGTATTGGTTCTTTTGACTCACGACGTTTAAAGTATTTACCTAATTGAACCGTTGATGGTTTTACTGTTGTCTCCTTAGTTGCTTCTGGTTGTGGTACTGGAGACTCAATAATAGGCTTTTCTACTTCAGGCGGCTCTGGTACTTTTGTCTCTGGTATTGTAACTTCTGGGGTTGGGACTATTTCAGGTAATGGTGTTGGTTTTTCAACTTCAGGTGTTGGTAAAGGTGTATTTGTAACTTCTGGTTCCGGTGTTGGTGTAATAATTACTTCTGGCGGAGCAGGAGTTTCAATTGGTGTTGGTTCTACACTTGGTGCAGGTAATGGTGCTTTTATTTCTCGACGTTTAAAGTAACCCCCAGATTTTGGTTTCTCTGGTTCTGTTACGGGTGGCGCCATTTCTGGTTCTTTCGCTTCAGGTGTTGGTTCTATAGTTGGTTCTATAGTTGGTTCAATGGTTGGTTCTACGGTTGGTGTAGGTTCAGGTATTGGCTCTTTCGCTATATATGTAGAGTCTACTATGCTACGTACTTGGTCAGCTGATAGTTCGCCTCTAACTATGCGAGAAAGAGTGTCTTGGCCTTTGGGTTCATAAGTAAAACTTTTAACTGTGCTGTTAAAGACGTTTTTAAGTACTTCGCCTTTACCATCTAAAAATTCCAGTTTTATCCAGTTTTTACCAGGTTTGAAGCCTTTCAAGTATATAGACTCCCAACGGTCGAGTACAAAGCTTTCATCATTAACTGTGCAGCGAATCCGCCAATCGCCGATTTCGTCTTGTAATATGTCTGTGCCATTTAATTGTAACGGCGCGTTTGTTAAGTAGAAGTCGAGAAGAATTGGTTCGGCGCCATATTCTCCATTTGGACGGTTATAGGTTAACAGGGGTTTCGTAGCATCTGGGTTGTGTTCATCGGTTTTGGTAAATACGTGAAATGTTGTTTGCGCGTAAGCCCCTTCGTTTTTATAACTTTCGTACCAAGGACGTTCAGCAAAAACACGCAGTGTGTGGGTACCCGGAGGTAGGTTATGCAGGCTTAAAGGCTGATTTAAATCGTAAACCTCAATACCTGGCTGGTCATCTAAAATTGCTTGCAGATGTGAGCCTAGATTAAACTGAGAATTCTTGAATATTGGTAAGTCCTTTACTTGTAGCGTCACTTCTACTGTATCTGTCGATAAAACCTCATCAAATTTAGGAGTAACGATTGTAACTTGGGGTCGGTAAATATCTAAACTGCGTTGAAGTTCTTGAATAACCGATGGTGGGGCAACTTCTGAAATTTGATTAGTTAACTGTGGGTTATCTTTACGTCCTATGAGCGATGGTTCAGTGCTAACAGCTTTATCACCACAGCTAGCTAGACTTAGTACCAGCAATAGAGCGAAGAATGATTTTACTGTACCTGCAATTATCCTGTGTCGCGTTCGTAAAGGTTTGAGGGGCGCCGAAGTCATTAGCGAGTCCATGTAACCGCATCCAAATCAGAACAACTTAACAAACAATTGTGGCTCATTAACGCACTATCGTGAGCAACAAAGCAAAAGTTAAATCTTCTCTTACAACCTAGCCCTCAGTATTATTCGTGACACAGAATAATAATCAAACTAATGGTGACTATAGATAACTTGGGGTCTCAGATGTTAGCACAGAAAAGGTTAAAAAGGGTAAATTTTACAAATTGTTTCGCTTTGTAAAAAAAATGAATAAAGTATTGACATTTTGACCAGTGATATAACCTAGGAGCTTGAATCTACGGGAAGTTGAGGGATTTTGAATTATTGTTAACAACTATCTCACAATGTGGGGTATTGGACTTTATAATTCAGACTGAAACCACTCTCCACATGAGTCAAGTATCGCTGCCTAAATTTTGTTAACCCATATTTGGTCAACTTAAGTTAGGATGCGAATAAGCTAAAATTTAGTCACGCCTGACTCTACGTGGTGTTTATAATTCCTCAATCCCTTTATAAAGAGGAGGTCGAATGACAATTAGTCCTCCAGAGCGAGAGGAGAAGAAAGCAAGAGTAATCGTCGATAAAGACCCAGTACCAACTTCGTTTGAACGATGGGGACAGCCCGGTCACTTCGATAGAACTCTCGCTAAAGGTCCAAAAACCACTACCTGGATTTGGAACCTTCATGCACTCGCCCATGACTTTGATACACATACAAGCGATTTAGAAGACATTTCCCGTAAAGTTTTCGCAGCACACTTCGGTCACTTGGCTGTTGTGACACTGTGGTTAAGCGGGATGATATTCCACGGCGCCAAGTTCTCGAACTACGAAGCTTGGTTAATGGATCCTCTGAACGTAAAGCCTAGCGCTCAAGTTGTTTGGCCAATTGTTGGACAAGACATATTAAACGGTGATGTAGGCGGCGGTTTCCACGGCATCCAAATCACCAGTGGATTGTTCCAAGTTTGGCGTGGTTGGGGTATCACCAATACCTTCCAGTTATATGTCACTGCAATAGGTGGTCTAGTATTAGCTGGCTTGTTCTTATTTGCAGGCTGGTTCCACTACCACAAGCGGGCGCCAAAATTGGAATGGTTCCAAAACGTTGAGTCTATGCTCAACCACCACTTAGCAGTATTGTTAGGTTGCGGTTCGTTGGGTTGGACTGGTCACTTAATTCACGTATCAGCTCCAATTAACAAGTTGTTGGATGCAGGGGTAGCATTGAAAGATGTGCCTTTACCTCATGAGTTCATCCTCAACAAAGATTTGTTAATTGAGTTGTTCCCCAGCTTTGCAAATGGTTTAACTCCTTTCTGGACATTAAACTGGGGTCAGTACGCTGATTTCTTGACCTTCAAAGGCGGTTTGAACCCTGTAACTGGCGGTTTGTGGATGACTGACATCGCACACCATCACTTAGCGATTGCAGTTCTTTTCATCGTCGCAGGTCACCAATACCGTACCAACTGGGGTATCGGTCACAGTATCAAAGAGATTCTTGAGAACCACAAAGGACCTTTCACAGGTGAAGGTCACAGGGGTCTTTACGAAAACTTGACCACCTCTTGGCACGCTCAGTTAGGTATTAACCTAGCTATGTTGGGTTCGCTGACGATTATCGTCGCGCACCACATGTACGCAATGCCTCCGTACCCTTACTTGGCAACAGATTACGCTACCCAACTGTGTATCTTCACTCACCACATGTGGATTGGCGCCTTCTTTATTGTCGGTGGTGCGGCGCACTCAGCGATATTCATGGTGCGGGATTATGACCCTGTTGTTAACCAAAACAACGTTCTGGATCGAGTAATTCGTCATCGCGATGCAATTATCTCTCACCTCAATTGGGTATGTATGTTCCTAGGCTTCCATAGCTTTGGTTTATACATCCATAACGACACAATGCGCGCGTTGGGTCGTCCTCAAGATATGTTCTCCGACACTGCAATCCAGTTACAACCAGTGTTTGCTCAGTGGGTACAAAACCTACACACAGTGGCGCCTGGTGCAACAGCTCCAAATGCATTGCAAGTTGTCAGTCATGCCTTCGGTGGCGGTATCGTCGCAGTCGGCGGCAAAATAGCAATGATGCCAATTGCTTTGGGTACGGCGGATTTCATGATTCACCATATCCACGCATTCCAAATTCACGTAACCGTACTGATTCTGCTTAAGGGTGTATTATTCGCCCGCAGTTCACGCTTAATTCCAGATAAAGCGAACCTAGGCTTCCGCTTCCCTTGCGATGGTCCAGGTCGTGGCGGTACATGTCAAGTGTCTGGTTGGGACCATGTGTTCCTCGCACTCTTCTGGATGTATAACACTATCTCAATTGCAATTTTCCACTTTAGTTGGAAGATGCAGTCTGATGTGTGGGGAACTGTTGACTCAGACGGTATGGTTTCACACATCACTGGTGGAAACTTTGCTCAAAGTGCGATTACTATTAACGGTTGGTTGCGTGACTTCTTGTGGGCACAAGCCGCACAAGTTATCAACTCCTACGGTAGCGCTCTGGCTGGTTACGGTTTGATGTTCTTAGGCGCTCACTTCGTTTGGGCATTCAGCTTGATGTTCCTGTTCAGTGGTCGCGGCTACTGGCAAGAATTGATTGAATCGATTGTTTGGGCACATAATAAATTGAAGGTTGCACCTTCAATTCAGCCACGTGCTTTAAGTATCATTCAAGGTCGTGCAGTAGGTGTGGCACACTATCTACTAGGAGGTATTGCCACAACGTGGGCATTCTTCCACGCGCACATCCTTTCAGTAGGCTAACTATATTTTGGATTTGCGATTTGGAATTTTGGATTATTAATCTAGAATTTCAAATCAAAAATCCAAAATCAAAAATCCAAAATCACATGACGGCTAAAGGTTAGAGGATTTATCAAAACCTATGGCAACAAAATTTCCAAAATTTAGCCAAGACCTCGCACAAGATCCGACTACTCGTCGGCTCTGGTATGCGATGGCTACAGGGAATGATTTTGAAAGCCATGACGGGATGACGGAGGAAAATCTTTACCAAAGGATTTTCGCTACTCACTTCGGTCATGTAGCAATCATTTTCTTGTGGGCATCCAGCCTCAATTTCCACGTAGCTTGGCAAGGCAACTTTGAACAGTGGATTAAAGACCCTCTCCACATTCGCCCTATCGCTCACGCGATTTGGGACCCTCACTTCGGTAAACCAGCTATCGAAGCATTCACCCAAGGTGGTGCCTCGAATCCAGTAAACATTGCTTACTCTGGCGTTTACCACTGGTGGTACACCATCGGGATACGTACTAACAACGACCTCTACATGGGCGCCGTGTTTTTACTCCTGTTGGCAGCAGTGTTCTTGTTTGCAGGTTGGTTACATTTGCAACCCAAGTTCCGTCCTAGCCTTTCTTGGTTCAAGAGTGCAGAACCCCGTTTAAACCACCACTTGGCAGGTTTGTTCGGTGTAAGCTCCTTAGCTTGGACTGGTCACTTGGTACACGTTGCTATTCCTGAATCTCGTGGACAACACGTAGGCTGGGATAACTTCCTAAGTACATTGCCTCACCCCGAAGGTTTGACGCCCTTCTTTACAGGAAACTGGGCTGCATACGCACAGAATCCAGATACTGGTAATCACTTGTTTGGTACCTCGACAGGTGCAGGTACAGCAATTCTGACCTTCTTGGGCGGTTTCCACCCTCAAACAGAATCGCTGTGGTTGACCGACATGGCACATCACCACTTGGCAATTGCAGTTATCTTTATCATCGCAGGTCACCAGTACCGCACCAACTTTGGTATTGGTCACAGCATTAAAGAAATGCTCAACGCCAAAAACTTCTTTGGCACCAAGACCGAAGGTCAATTCAACCTGCCTCACCAAGGGTTGTATGACACCTACAACAATTCCCTACACTTCCAATTGTCTATACACTTGGCTGCGTTAGGAACTGCATTGTCATTAGTTGCACAACACATGTACGCTCTGCCTCCTTACGCTTTCATGGCTAAGGACTACACTACACAGGCAGCACTGTACACACACCACCAGTACATAGCCGTTTCTTTCATGCTTGGTGCTTTTGCCCACGCAGCAATCTTCTGGGTACGTGACTACGACCCCGAACAAAACAAAGGCAACGTACTCGACCGCGTGCTGAAGCATAAAGAAGCGATTATCTCGCACTTAAGCTGGGTATCCCTTTTCTTAGGCTTCCACACTCTTGGCTTATACGTACACAACGACGTAGTTGTTGCATTCGGTACTCCTGAGAAACAAATCTTGATTGAGCCAGTATTCGCTCAATTTGTTCAAGCGTCTCAAGGTAAAGTGCTGTACGGTATGGAAACATTACTTTCTAACCCAGACAGTATTGCTTATACCGCTTACCCGAACTATGCAAACGTTTGGTTGCCTGGTTGGTTGGATGCAATTAACAACGGTACAAACTCTTTATTCTTAACCATCGGTCCTGGCGACTTTTTAGTACACCACGCCTTCGCGTTAGCTATCCACACCACCGTATTGATTCTTGTCAAAGGTGCTTTGGATGCTCGTGGTTCTAAATTAATGCCAGACAAAAAAGACTTTGGTTATACATTCCCTTGTGACGGTCCTGGTCGTGGCGGTACTTGCGAAATTTCCGGTTGGGACTCGTTCTACCTCGCTGCATTCTGGGCACTAAATACTGTCGGTTGGGTAACCTTCTACTGGCACTGGAAGCATTTGGGCATTTGGCAAGGTAACGTAGCACAATTTAACGAAAACTCGACCTACTTAATGGGCTGGTTCCGCGATTACCTCTGGGCGAACTCCGCACAGTTAATCAACGGTTACAACCCATACGGTATGAACAACCTGTCTGTTTGGGCTTGGATGTTCCTCTTTGGACACCTTGTTTGGGCAACTGGTTTCATGTTCCTCATCTCTTGGCGTGGTTACTGGCAAGAGTTGATAGAAACATTGGTTTGGGCACACGAGCGCACTCCTCTTGCGAACCTAGTTCGTTGGAAAGACAAGCCCGTTGCAATGTCCATCGTTCAAGGTCGCTTAGTCGGTTTAGCTCACTTCACAGTTGGCTACATTCTTACTTACGCAGCGTTCCTAATAGCTTCTACAGCTAGTAAATTTGGATAATTCCAACTTCACAGTTGTTAGCTAAGTAAATAAAATCCCCTACCCATGTGGTAGGGGATTTTATTTGTTAGCTAGTAGGTTGGGTGGAGCGTTAGCGGAACCCAACATCTTATACAAGTACAAGTACAATTACAAAGAATGTTATATTAATTGATTCAATCAAAGCCAAATGAATAAATTGAAATAATGTTTCTTTCATTATTTGAATTTCTAAGCCATTCTAAAAAGTCACCCGTTAAGATTTTAAGCTCCTTTAACCTTTGTAAATCTTCAGTTTCTTTAGCTAATTCTTGAACTGCCAAAGGGTGGTTGGCAATAAACTCTAACTTTAAATTTCTACTTATACTACTATTACAATGGTCATACTTGTCAGAGATGAATAGTTCCAAAGTATTGAATCTAGCAGCTTTAATTACCCATAATATACTTTGTAAATCTTGATTTATACAAGCTGCTAAAGTTGAGTAGATTGCAAAAATAGCTTCTTGAGCTTCAAAAACATAAGATGTATCAACCCACTCATCATCCTCTGTATCCGGACAGACTTCATCTAATTCTTCTTGAAATTGCTGCAAAACCAAAACATCTTTTTCTTTTCCTTGTAATATTTGCCAAATTTCATCGATTGATCTTTTTAGTATGTTAGTATTATTAAAATTACGCATTTGAGAGAAAATATAGTAATTGGGAAGAATTCTTTCACAAATAGAAGCAGCAAAAGCAACTTGATGAAGATGTGGAAGTTCTTTGAGTTTTTCCTCTACAGCATCTAAATGAAAAAAGTCTGGCTTCATAAGCCTTACTAACCTCAAATAAATAAGCAAAAGTCTTAATTTGATTAGTACTAATCTTAATAGTGATGTCAAACTTAAAAAAGCTAAAATAAATAATGCAATATTGTAAGTACCACAAAAAAAATCACGCTAAAGTTACCTTTACTTTTTGATTCTCACTTATGGCAAACTGGCAAGAACGTATTAGCATCAATCCAAATATATGTCACGGCAAACCTTGTATTAAAGGAACGCGCGTTATGGTAACGGTTATTCTTGATAACTTAGCAGAAGGACTTACATTTGAAGAAATTGTTCGCGAATATCCACCACTAACATTAGAAGATATAAAAGCAGCTATTGCTTATGCTGCACAATTAACTAGAGAAGAGGAGTTGCTACCGATACGATGAGTGAAATGCTTATAAAACTTGACGAGAATATGGCACAAGCTCACGTCGAATTTTTGCAACAAGCTGGTTATGATGCTGACAAAGTAACTTCGGAAGGTTTATCTGGCGCCGAGGATAACGTTGTTTGGCAACGAGTATGTGCTGAAGGGCGCTTTTTTATTACCCTCGATTTGGATTTCTCAGATGTTCGGCGTTTTATACCAGGTACTCACCCAGGAATTTTACTACTACGTTCTCGCAACCGCAGTCGTCAAACAGTATTAGAAATTCTTGGTCGTGTTGTAAACGAGCAATCATTAGAAAATTTGAGAGGTTGCCTTGTTGTTGCCGATGAAATTCAAACGCGAATCCGTCGTCCCCCCAGTTCTGGAGCGTAATGTAATATTCTTAGCTTGGTAAAGTTTTAATAAAAATAAGTTTTCATTCTACATATATTATGAATAACGTTGAACAAGTATTATTAGAAGCTAATTTTACAAAACTTGTCAATCAATGGCGCCAAGAAACTCGCGGTATGTCGTCCACTGATGAAATGTCAATGCACCCTACATACCAAAATATTATTGGAATGGGGAAGCTGTAGTACCTTTGCTACTTAGAGAGCTTGAGAATAAGACAGGAAGATGGTTTTGGGCACTAAAATCGATTACTAAGGAAGATCCTGTTCCTCCTGAGTACAGGGGTAAAACTCAGGAAATGATTAAAGCTTGGCTTGAATGGGGTAAACACAGGGGTTATCAGTGGTAGAAGACAACAATGCTTAGAATCAATCTGTAAACAATAGGTTTAATTACTTATTATGAACACTAAACTGGTTGAATCCCTTGTGCAAATTATCTTATCTCTTTCCGATGAGGAACGCTCTTTGTTAGAGGAAAAGCTATTTTATGATGCTTCTTATCCTTCAACTCGTGACATTATCCCATTAGCACAAAGAGGTGGAAGCTTTGATTTTCTTAATGAAGAACCAGATTTATACACATTAGAAGATGGAGAACCTGTATAAATGACCTTGCACAAGGGAGATATAGTACTCCTTCCTTTTCCATTTACAGACTTAAGGACTACAAAAGTTCGTCCTGCTGTAGTACTGTGGGTAGACATTACAGGATATGATGTAACCTCATGTTTTATATCATCTCAAAATGTAACTACATTAAGTCCCAAAGAATTTTTATTAGACCCTTCAGATTCTGACTTTGAAATTACAGGGCTACGAGTTGCGTCTAAAGTTAGGGTGACTAGAATCGTTACTATTGAACAGGATTCATAACGAAACGTATCGGTAAATTGACAG
Source organism: Calothrix sp. FI2-JRJ7 (assembly GCA_019359675.1). Classification (GTDB taxonomy): domain Bacteria; phylum Cyanobacteriota; class Cyanobacteriia; order Cyanobacteriales; family Nostocaceae; genus Dulcicalothrix. The sequence goes on along the minus strand of JAHHGX010000055.1, from coordinate 1,990 downwards.
ACGGTTACATTCAACAACTTAATAGTGTGCTGCATCAAGCATTGCAACTCTCATAGCCATCAAATTAATAAAGTAGCTATGTTGGACTAGTAATAGTAGTATAAAGCCGTAAAATTATGAATGTTGAAACTGAAATCATTATGAAGCTTAAATTGCTACCCATAGATAAACAGCAGCAACTTCTCGACTTCGCCGAATTTTTAGAGCAAAAAAGTATACTTGCCCAAAAGCAAAAAGAACAACTAAAACAGCAATTGAAAGAAGGCGCCATTCGTCATGCTGAACACGACCTTAATCTTGCCCAAGATTGGTTTGTACTAGAGGAAGAAGCATATCAGCACAGTACACAGCAATAAACAAATAAACAAATTAATACAAAACCTTAAGCAGAGTAAACTTTTTGTAACTTTCTTAGCATTTCTGAGCTATTCTGCTACCAAGTACCGCGCGCTTCGTAACCTAAAAGAAAGTTCGCTACAAAAAATCTACAATGACAACACTCTTCGATTCCATCAAAGTCGGCGCCTTAACGCTACCAAACCGTATGGTAATGGCGCCACTAACACGAGGACGGGCAGAAAGCGATGGTACACCCACTGAGATAATGGTGGAATATTATCGGCAACGTGCAACAGCAGGATTAATAATTAGTGAAGCAACTTCAATATCACCGTTTGGTATAGGTTGGGTAAATGCTCCCACAATCTTTAAACCCGAAGATATTACAAACTGGCAAGCTGTAACTGATGTAGTCCATCAAGCAGGTGGTCGTATATTCTTACAACTTTGGCACATGGGCAGAGTATCACACCCTGACTTTCTCAACGGACAACAGCCAGTGGGACCCTCAGCTATTGCAGCAAAAGGTGATGCCCATACACCACTAGGTAAAAAACCTTACGTTACACCACGAGACCTAACAGTAGAAGAAATTCACGCAACTGTTGCAGACTACGCTACAGCTACAAAAAACGCACGTGAAGCAGGATTCGATGGTGTAGAAATACACGGCGCCAATGGTTATTTAATCGATGAATTTTTACGAGATAGTGCAAATCAACGTAATGACGAATATGGTGGCGCCATACAAAACCGCGCACGCTTCATGCTAGAAGTTGTCGAAGCCGTAGTTTCTGCTTGGAGTGCCGACCGTGTAGGTATTAGACTATCACCCGTAATTCCATACAACGATATGAGTGATAGCGACCCCATTGGATTATTTACTTATGCTGCTGAACAATTAAATAAATTTCAACTCGCTTATTTACACGTTCTCGAAGGACTTCCTGGTAGTGCAATGGCAGGTCCAGAACCGCGCGTTACGCCTCATATTCGCCGCACGTATAATGGAATACTCATGGTTAATGGTGGATATAACCAAGAGTTAGGAACCAAAGCTTTAGAAAATAACGAAGCCGATTTAATAGCTTATGGTACTCTATTTATTGCTAATCCTGATTTAGTCGAACGTTTCCGCAAAGGTACATCGCTTAATACTCCAGATTCTCATACTTTTTACACTCCTGGAGAGAAAGGTTATATTGATTACCCTGCTTTAACAGCTGTTGCCTAAGTAAGGAAGACTTTGATCCCCCCAACCCCCCTTATTAAGGCAGGGCTGTTTCATTCCCTCTCAAACAGGATTTGTCAAGATGGTTAGCTAGAAAATCATCAGTATAGGGAACTCGAAAATAGACTTTTAAACACATCACTATAAGTGTGATTGTCTATTTTCTCGGCGCCTTTGTAGCAAAATAACCAATTATAAATTGCGCGAAACCCTTGATTTTTCAAGCTTTTTAGGGAATGAATCAGCCCTGCCTTATTAAGGGGGGCTTTAACACAGTCTTGTTCCCCCCTTATTAAGGCTACGGTGTACACACAAGTCGTGCGAAAGGGGGCAGGGGAGCTTCGGATGCCAGGGAGTTATTGAGCAGAGCGAAAAACTAGGAGCATCCAGTTTTGGCAGAAATACCATTACGAGGGGCAC
>JAHHGX010000054.1 GCA_019359675.1 Calothrix sp. FI2-JRJ7 | reverse complement strand
ATCAGCGTAGGCGGGGTCTAAGACCCTTTTACGTGGGAACGGAGAGAAGGAAGTCTCCGGAGAGGAAGGCCTCTCAGTCACATAGCGCGGATGCGCCTAATACACAACTTTCACGTCGCACGCCCCTCATGACAGCCGAGCTATATTTACCCCTAATAGTTATGTTCTACTCCATAGGATATTTTTAACGCTTTCAAACTGTTTTCCTAATCTTAGCTGTGATTAAAGGCGCCAATACCAACACCAATAACCCAATAGGTAACAAACCGCCATGTAGTACATCGTAATCAGATAATATTCTCTCCCAAGAGTATTGAAAAACAAGGCGCCCCAAAACAATCTCAAACGTTACGGTAAGACCAAGCCACAAGATACCAACACCAAGTAGTTGGGAAATATTAACTGCATGAAGCCAGCGTACAAACAGTGCGACAATGAATAATACAGCAGTTTCGAGGTAAATGAGGTACACTAGGTATTAGTGCATCAAGAATTACAATGAAACCGTACTCAATCGATTTTCGAAAAAAAATAGTAAATGTGTACGAAAGAGGAGATACTTCAGTCAGAAAAGTAGCCGCTCAATTTGGTGTAGCAAAAAGCTATGTACAAAAGCTCCTGCAGCTAAAGAAAACCCAAGGCCATCTAGAACCCAAAAAGCAAGGTGGAACAATGAAAGCTAAATTGGATGAGTACGGTAGCCAATTAGCCGAAATGGTAAAAAGCCATCCAGATGCAACTTTATTAGAATACTGCGAATATTTTGGAGAAAAATATAACGTTTGGGTATGCGCAAGTGTAATGTGCTGTGCATTACAAAAACAAAAATTAACACGAAAAAAAAACTTTACGTAGCAGCCAAGCAAAAACGGAAAGAGTCCAAAAACTTAGAATCGAGTATTGGAAGAAAGTCAAACAAGTAGACCCAGAGAACCTTGTATTTATTGATGAAATGGGTGTTTTACTTGGTTTAACTCGGACTCATGCCAGAAGCGATCGCGGCAGTAGAGTGTATGATTTTAAACCATATTATCGAGGAGCTAAAGTAAGTGTAATTGGGGCAATCAGTTTAAAAAAAGTTTTGACTGTCATGACTTTAAACGGCTCAATGGACGGAAACGCATATAAAGTCTTTATCGAACATTTTCTGCTTCCACAGTTATGGGTTGGTGCAGTGGTAGTGATGGATAATCTTCCTGCACATCAAATCGAAGGAATTAAACCTTTGATTGAATCAAAAGCGTGCAAGTGTTCTGTATTTGTCTCCATATTCTCCTGAATTTAACCCCATTGAACATTGGTGGTCACAATTAAAAGCTTTCCTGAAACAATTTTCTCCAAAGACTGCATCTGGAGTCGATGTTCTAATTAAAATAGCACTTGAATTAATTAATCCTGAGCATCTCAAAAATTGGTTTACAAATTGCTGCTACTGTACCTCATAAACCTCAAATCCGCTGTATAATAACGGCACCTGTGAATACTGAAATTTGCCGTGCTGTAAAATCTCCAACAAAAGAGCGCCAGAAGTAATGTTCGTGCGGCGCCGTGTAATGTTTCTGCAAGTATAATAACAAACCAAATGATAAGTGTTTTGAAGTAAATCATTATCAAGCTCTCAATATTTATTATTAATTATGATGTTGAGAGTGATTTTAGGAGCGATAACGAATTAATTTTATATCGGTGCCATCACAACTCCAGTATATAAAAAACTCTGGTACTATTCATTACCAGAGTTAGGTTTTGGATCATCTACCAAAAAAAAGAGTGTAAGCACCAATTTTTTTGCTGCATTCATTTTATATCGTTAAGTACATATTTTCTACTTATTGCAAGCTAGTAATCATTCTTAACAAATTAACTGTATCTATTACATAAACACCATCAATAGAATTATTTTGGTCAATTTCTTTCATTCCTGCTTGAGTGAAACAGAGAATAGGCTGGACAAAATTAACTCGTTCCTGAACTTGATGGCGCGCGCGCTTGTCCAGTAATGCTTTTAGAATATTCTTGCCATTAGGAACTTCATATACTTGCTTGCCGTAGCGGAGTTTTAACACGGCGCCGTCATAGAACACGCTACCCTTGTTACTCTTGGTATCAATCACAAAATACTTACCGTTCGGCGCCTGTAAAAATGCATCTGCATCACCGTACTCAAGTACTACGTTATATTCAATCTTCCAACCTTGAAGTTCCAAGGGTTTTAATAATTGAGCTACATTTTCTTCCGCAACGGTGCCTTGATCTGCTTGTTTTGCACGTAGTACTAAATGTTACTCTTTATTGAAATATACGTATGTTACACCCCAGCAACCAACCAGACTAATACTAAGTGTATGAATACTTGCTTCTACAATAGTATTTAAATACTATTGAATTTTGGTATTTTTGGGTTTTGACAACGCCCGTTGTCAAATTTTGGCAGATAGCGAGTAGTAATATCTAAGAATAGAGGCGCCTGCATGATATTTAGTTATTAGGTACTACTTCATGCATGTTTCCTTGATTTATCAAACACGCATAGCTTATATTCCTTAAGATTTTGATTGTAAATTGCTGTATTGTTCTTCAACTAAAGGTTAAGCCGAGATAGCTACAAATACGGAAATAGAGGCTGAAGATGCTTATCCTACATCGATTTGATAAATTGCTACTTATGAGTACGCAACGCTGTTGTCGGTAACGAAAAATCAAGGGTTTTCACCTCTTATTTCCGTTCTAGCCCTTATCTCGGCTCAACCTCTACAACATACAACAGTTGAGAGTTTGCAAACCCAGGTAACACAAAATTGTCAGAATTTAGCTACGCGGTGTCGCACCCCCGATACTAAAATGGGAAGCCTGGAATTTTGATAGGAAGAGGTACAGGGATTTTGTCGCGCACCCGATCAACCGCACGATCAATTACCTTATCTACTACCACCTTAGTTAGTGCATTTACTGCTGCTTGGGCAAAATCAGGCTGATTTGTTAAGCCAACATCAAAAATACAACCTTCCAATAAACTTGCTTCTACGCCTGCTTGACGACAAATCTTTTCTGCTGATCTCAGTTGAGCAGGTAGCAGGGAACCGAGTGTTAGATAGCGAAGGGGAAAACGCTTATCTGTAAAAGTATTTGTGGATTGACCGGGGGCATAGTCAAATAGAGATTCTTTGGTTTGAATCCGCCAACTATCGCCAAACTCACGATAAAGCTGGTCAAAAAATGCGGTTTCTATGGTTGAGAGGGGGATTGGTGTAGGAAGCACATTGTCAAGGGCTTGAGTAAGTTGCCCATAGCTAGATTTTGCAGCAATTACTTTACCAGTTCGGGTTTGCAAGTCATTGTTAGGGTTCCCATCTAGGTTGCCCAATAAGCCGATGTAGTGACGAGGCTGATTGGGTACTGTCACTGTCACGTTAAGAAACTTCAGATTTCCAACAGGGCTGACGCGAATCGCTACCTGCTCACCTGTTTTCCATTGAATGGCATATTCCTTATCGCTGCGTTTTTGTATAACACCACCCTTCAACACTAAGCCACCGTCTTGAAGCTTGGCTAGCTTACCATTTACTCGCAACTGAGAAACACCTGAATCAGGGGCGTTTTGGGTATAAAAATTAATGCGGTCGCCCTCCATTTTCATCGCAACTGCTGTATTTAAGGATAATTGTTGCTCAGGCACTTTGGTTTGGCGCGTTTGTAATGCAAATTTGCCATCTACCGATTGTGTTAGTAAAAACTCGCCCACCGTTTGGAAACTGTAACGATTGCCATCAAAGGTGATTAGATGGGGATCGCCATAAGATGTACCTGTTTTGGTGCTATTACTATTATCACCACCGGGTTTGTTCGAGCCAGTATTCCCTCCGCTATTACCCGTCTTGTCAGGATCTTTTTTCTTTTTGCATTGAGGCTCTTGAGCGTTTATATCCAGTTTTGCCGGAGATGTTTGATCACCTGTTACTGCGAGTAACACGCTGGCAGATTTGATCGGTTGTACTCCAGCAGGTTCAGTACCATCTTCACAAGTGCAAGTTTTTTCAAGGCAATATTTTCCAGTAAAACTGGGACTAAATCGTTCGGTGGAGCCGCCACCCGTACTTCCGCCCCACTGCAATGCGCCGTGCCCGCTCAGATTAAAGACAACCTCTTTTCCAGCAGGCAGGGTTAGCTCAAACAATTTTTGTGTTACAAGATCGACCGTTTCATTCACAGGGACGCTGGTGCTATTAATTGCCCGCTTATCTGCGGTGATACCTGGACCTATAGTGTTCTATGCGCTACCGAGGCTGGGTAATCGTGCTAATCCAGATGCCCAAGTCTCCAAAATATCCTTCTTTGCACTACTCGTCAAAGCTTTAAAAGCATCTGTTGAAGATCCAGAACTTCCAGCTAACAGAGCGCTTTTAATTAAATTCCAAGGGTTTAGTTTGGAGTTTTTCAAATGAGCAAATAAGCCGATTGCGTCGTAATCACGCTGAAACAGATTGGCGCTAATAGGTGAACCGTCTTTCTTGACTCCCGTACCAGTCAGATAACGGTTCCATGCCCTTTGAGCATCTGGTAAGCTCGATCCGCCTGCTAATTCTTCACCAACCCACATCGCCGAACCTTCCCGAAGCCAATGTGGCAATTTGATATTAGCATCGATTCCGATCAGGTCAATTGTAAAGCAATGAAACACCTCATGAGCAAGCACTGACCGAATTTCTTTACTCCCCAATGCCCAAGTCTGACCACCACCTTTGGTTAAGGTGATGCGGCATTCTTTCATTGCCCCATAGAAAGGTTCACGTTTATCAACGGGAAGGGCAGTACCATCTTCCTTTATGTAGGGGTTTTTCCCAGTAGCATTGTAAGGAATTGTAGTTGCTTGTCCATCGTATATGTCTTCAGGTTCTAGTAGCAGATAAATGCTTGCTTTCAAAGTGTGCCCAAATCGGCTACCGATCTGATTGACGACCCATTCCATGTCAGGCTTATATTTTGTAGCACCCGAATCGTAAATAATTTTTGGCAATGCGGCATATGAACTTAGAAGCAGGCACGTCCCCCAGACAACGCAGGTTAAAGTTGCAAACTGTATCCAATTTATCTTGCGTAACATGACGATTACTCCTCACTTTACTGTGGTTGGGAGTCAGCCAGAATACGTAACAAAATTAGACATGCTATAAAAATAATCAACAGTTCTTTTTGGGTAAGATTTCATGTTTAGTGGTATATTGCAGTTTGCACCCAAGTGACGGCATGTCATTTTTTTGTATAAATATTATGACTCCTTAAATTTGTACGTATTCCGACAGAACCCCATTTAGCTCTAAAACATCAAAAGATTGTAACATTCTGAGAACAATATAATACATTTTTAACTCAGTGTTTGCGCTTAGGTAAATTCCTGCCATGTTGCATTTTGTAAGGGAGAATGTCATCAAGACATAATTGGTCTTGAAGCTTACAGCACTTCCGACTATTACACAATACAGTTTTTTTCCTTGCTTCTTTGCTAATAATAGTTTTCAGCTTTGAGTGTGTACCTCATAGCTGCCGGAAGTGCTGTATAGGCGTAATACTAGCGAAACTGTCATGAGTTGCCATGTAATGGCTAAAAATTTTATACAACAACGCTTTCAATAATAATTTGATTTTTGAAAACATCGTATTTTCAAGCTTTACATAATTTTTGGTGAAAGCCTTATTTAGTAAACTTTTCAAGCTTTGCGTGGCGGCTGGTAACAGCTTTGCGACTATTGGGCGTACAAAAGGCTAATTTTTAGCGTCAGATTCGTCTCCTTCACCGATTGATATCTCCCCTGTTGTCGGTGAAAATAAGACTTCAGCATTACCTTCTTCGATATACTCATCAACGATATTATTTGGAGTTGGGTTGATGATGAACGGTCTATCAATTCTAGGATTGCCTTGTAAAATGACTGATTCTGAATATTGCCCGCAATTAAAGCTTGTTACGTCGTATCTAGGTTGTGTTTTGGTGGCTTGAGCAAGCATTTTGTCAAAATCAACCTTAATAAAATAAGCTGCTCTTATACGACCTCCTTTACCAGATTTTGTAGACAAAATTGATAAAATATTCTTAAGGCTTGATGTTGTTGGCTTTCCATCACTTGAAATCTGAGCATTGGGAATAGGGTAATTTCTTACCAACCCATTCTTGGCAGGGTCATAACGACCAAATTCATAATACTTCGTTAAACCATCAGATTTAATTAGAAGTACGCCTGCGTGCCCAACAAGTGTAGTGTACCCATAAAATGTATCAGTATTAACTGGATAATCTGGGTATGTAATTAGTAATGCTATACTATTTTCCATAATTTCGTACCTCTGTAAGGTTATTACATACTGATATCGCTTTCTCTATGTAGTAATACAAATTTATTTTTATAATTTCCGCAAATTAGTAAAATTCGTTACATAATATACTTTGATTAAAGGAAATAGAGAAATCCCCGTAATTAAAATTATTCGTTATATTTTATGCTTGGGATAAGAGAGATTACTATTGTTATCTAAAGCCCCCATAACTTTACGCACTCCGAAGTGGCGCAAGTGCAAGTGTGCTTGTCTACTATAATTATTTATTCATAAAATGGTCGGTAGAGAAAAAGCTTGCTGTATAAGCATTTGAGGCAGTTTTATCAGCCTAGATCGGCAGTATATATAATAGATACCTAAAATAATAAGCAGCTTGAGTTAATAATACGCGCTCGTACTAATATTGTTTGTGAACTGTCATTTCAGGCGCCAATCAAGAATATATCAGAGGGCACCTTTACATATCGATATGTAATCTGTGGGCACTTGTTAAAAATATGTGTATTTATAAATCTTGGCGCCTGTATTGTTATAATACCGACTATTTTAATGTTGTCCTTTGTTGAAATATGTGTACGCGACAACCCAGCAACCCACCCAAATTAATAGTGGAATACCTGCTGGTAATTTTAGGAATAGCAAAACAACAGGCACCAGTCCTGTAATTACCGCAGTACCAAAACGTTTAAATGCATCTTTTCGTCTTTGGATTGCTAGCTCTCTGATATTCTCTCCGGCTTTGGGCATGATTGACACCTAATAAAGTTTTCTAATTTATACAAAGTCATGCAGTAACTAGCTAGGTAATTGATATACATATTGAATTTGGGCGCCTGTGTAAAAATGCGATTAATTAACAGTAAAGTTAGATAAAGATATGCCTTGGAGCCTTGTTTACGAAGCATTTTTAAAGTTAGAAAAGAGGAAAATATCACAACTTTTAACAATGCAACGTTTTACAAAATTAATTGCCAATTTTCTTGTCCTAACTGCTTTCTCTAGCCCTGCATTCGCACAGGAGAAATATGGTTATCCAACAATAAAAAGTCCTGAAACTCCCAATTGCTATATGATTACTCAAGGTCGTATAAAACTTGATTTAATGCGATTGTGCGGGCAAGTTTCCTCTGTTACCCAACCAATCGGCGCCACTATTTCTAATCCCACTGCTGGAAATGGCGCCTCAAGTAGTGTAGGTAATTGCCAATATTCCAACCAACTGGATTCAGCAGGTAGAAAATGTGGTGGACGCGCGGCTGACCAACGCCCTGGTGGTAAATAAGAGCTAAAGTTAATTCTGAAACACTAGCTCCGGCGCCTCACAATAATCTTGCTTCAAATCAGCAATAAAGCTGGCAATAGCGTTGATATCCCTGTGCAACGTACCATCCACCGTGTGGTAGCCATGACGGTTCCAACCCTTCCATCCTAAAGTTTCTGCGATTTCACTAAATTGTTTGATGATTTCTTGTACGCCAGTATTCGATTCTGAAAACTGGCGCCATTTTATAATTTCCTGTTGCTGTAGGGCTAATTCTTCATCTTGCTTACATACCAAAGCTTTTAAACGCTCGACTTCGGACATTAACGGCGCCACAGTTTTCTCAACCTGGGAGTTTATAACTTTGGCAGCTTGGTTACTAAATGTGTTGCCCCAACTATTCAAATTAGAGGCTTCAAGAGCTTTCTCTAATTCTGCTACGCGCTGTTCTAATTGCTTGTTTCTGGCTTGGAGTGAACGTACTTGTTGTAACTCTTGCTCTTTGATTTCAAGTTGCTTAAGTAATTCTTGTTTGGCTTGTTCCAAGGAGCGCGCGTGTTGTGCGTAAGATTGGATTTCGGCGCCTGCTGCTTTGAGTGCTGCGTCTTGAATCTCAACAAACCGACCAAGTTCTTCTTCTGCCTTCTCCTTTTTATAAACAGCAAGCGCTTCTGCTATCTGCTCTTCGACTTGAGCAGCGGTGAATAGTTGTGTAGAAGTTACTTTAGCGGCACCTGTTTTTAGTTCTAGCTGTAATTGTTGTGGTTTAAATAAATGCTTTATTTCCATACCTTGGGCAACGGTGTGATCCATCAATACCCAGAACTTACCCTCGTGCGCGGACATAATTATCCCGCTTTGTCCGTTCCATCCAGAATCATCACCTGTAACTACTATCCGGATACCAGGCGGCAGTTTTATATCGTTGGCTTTGGGAGTAGAAGGCGCCGGAGATTGGCTGGAATTATTTACTGTTGTCTTAGTGGAGGAAACAGACGAACCCTTAACAGCAAGTTTAATTTGTGCTGCGGTTTTCTTTCTACCGCTGATTACTTCTTCTAACAGGTCTGTACTCACCTTCCTCAATTGGCGTAGTGCTGACACGCTCCAGCTTTGAACTTTTGAGCGAATTAAACGCTGTATCTTTGGATTTAAACTTTGAAACCACTGGTAGATTTCCATCGCGCTTTTTGCAAGATAACGAGAGGCGCCGAAATCTTTACTATTAAGCCAAGTCTCAAAAACCTTTTTCCCCGAAGAGCAGGATGCAATGCAATCGCTGTACAGTTCCTGTAAGATTCGACCGTTTTCTAACAAACCGTCAAAAGACGCGCGGATAAAGCCAAAGAAACTTACTAAAGTACTTTTAGCTCGGTTCTCTAGGTCGGGGTTTTCAAAACGACCATAATTAAAACTGTAACTCAGCAAAAAAGGTACAGTTAGTTTTTTTGAACTAGTAATGCACAAATCCTGGTTATGTGTAATCATACTGGTAGTTTTTTGTTGTAGGCGCCTGTTATTGCGATGAATCGTTCACAGGCGCCTTTGTTTTGGCGTTTATCAGGCCAATATATAAACTCCGAACCGGAAAACTGACCAACGTTGTACAGAATTTAAATATTGTTGGCACAATTACCGTATTAATCGCAGCGACTAACTGACCTAATTACTATGTTAACATGTTTATCGTCAAGATTGACTAATTAATCGCAGCGGTTAAAAAAGCAAATTATTGAAGGTGTAAGTTATATATGAAGGGACTTATACAGGAACACATGCCGATAAAGTGGCGCCTAGCCGTGTTGATGGCTGACAGGGAAGTTGATTATAAAGAATTGGCATTGATGACCGGAATGCATCATGTCACTATCAGCAGGCATAAGAACATGAGGATTATGCCAGAGAGGTTAGAGAGAGACACGCTTTTAAAATATTGCCAAGCTCTCAATTGTCAACCTGGCGATTTGCTTGTTTATGTACCAGAACCTCCAAGTAATGAGGATGGCGAGTGATTGCTATATGGCGCTTCACAAAGCATACATTAGTACTGTGTGCAGGTATCGTCCTCTATGTTCTTTTCTAATGTATAAAGTACTGTGACTACTGATCAAGCAAGAGTTTCAACTTATATTGACCAACGGCTAAAGGAGCTAGCAGAAAAAGTTGCTATTTACCAGAGCAGGTCTTTGAGCAACTATATCGAGCATCTCGTAAAACTGGATGTAGCTAGAGCAATAAAGCAAGGTGAGATTGAAGAGAATAATGGACTAATCTATAGGCGCCTTAGAGAGCCGTGCGGCAAATGCCAAAGTACAGGAACAGGTAGCTTGGAGTTGAGATGACAGTTTAAGGCGCCTGTTGGAGAAGTCGATATTTACAGTGATGGAACATTGGGCAGCTTTCATGCCAATAGCAGGGGGTGAGGCACCTGTATTGATGAGTTTTTGTAAGTGTCTAGGTACGTAAATGTTTAAGTACTTAAAATAAAATATGTGTAGTTCACTATAGAAAAGGCGCCTCAACATCTTGCGAGCGTTTTTCCCCCACCAGCTGCAATAACCGCTCCAGCAATGGCGCCTGTATTAAGTGCATATGTACTTAAAGTTTGGAGAATGAAAGGTATATAGGCGCTTAACTTAATGATTAACTTAAAATTGTTGTGAAGCTGGGGAACTTTCTAAGATAACTAATTGATGAGACTGAGTAATTGTGAGTTCAAAATTGCTATTACTAACTTTTTTAGGTATTATACCAGTAACTTTCACCTTTTGATTCTGTAAGGCTATCGGATTAGAAGCGCCTGGAATTTGATTAAAAATCTGCCGATTTATAAGAACAAGATAGTTTTTATTATCAGTGCTAGACAAGCTAAACTGTTCGGTATTACTATCTTTACGGCTCCATCCGTTAATGCGCCCTAATATAATTGAAGTATCGTTTTGACTAAGAATATTTTTATTGATACTAAAAGTAGGGCAGTAAAAATTTACAGGATTTTTTTGGAAATTCGCACATTTTAAAACTTCTTCAGCCTTTTGAGAAATTTTGATAAAATTAGAATAATCTGGTTCTGTACCTGCCCCATAGTTAGCTTGTTTTTTAATACTAATAGGTGCATCAAGAATAACTTTTTTAAGTATTTCTCGGTCAGAGTTGGAAAGTTTAGATGATAAGTAAACATTTGAGCCAGGAATTTGACGGCTTAAATGAATAATCCTAAAACTATTATCATTTTCAATAGTACTTAAAGGTGCGGAGCCGACATCTGCTTGTTCGGTTTTAACCATCTCCAAAATCTTATGGCTGCGGTGTCCCATATCTACCCGCAAAGTTTTACCGAATAAATCATAAGCAGGCATGTAAAAACTCGATGCCGAGTTAAAATCACCCAAAGCAATAGTTGTGGTAGGTTTTAAGTCATTAAGCGATTTAATAGAACTATTCGATTTTACAAATAAAGCAGACTGGTAGTATGAAGGATTATTTGGAAACATCTGAGCCACAAAAGTGTATTGATTATCTTTAGCTGCTACAGAAAGCATGGGAGAAAGTGTAAAAACAATATCCCATTCTTTACGAACCAGACGATTTCTAACTTCGCTGTAAGAAATAGATCGATCACCATCGACTATAACTTGAACTCTATTACTAAATTGCGCTCGTAGATAATCTGCCAGCCCATTATAATTGCTAGGGTCGCCAAGAATACCAATAGTTAAAGAGCTTGTTTGTAACTTTGAAAGAGAATTACTTTGTGATGATGCAGTAAGAAATGGTTTCAAAAAAGTAGAAGTTGCTACACATACAATTGAAATACTAGCAACAGCCGCTATGGCAAATATCTGTATATTTTTAGCTTTTGATTTAGGCTGAGACATAAAAAATATAAATAAACTACTTTGATCTAATTGAAATTGTAAAAGTTGTAGCAATGAGACTAAAGTCACTTAATTGAAATTTGTGGGTTAAATTAATGGTTAAGTTCGTTAATAGTTGCTAGTAAATTATTTAGGGTAGTAACTCGATAATATTTACCCATGTTAGATGTAATTTCAGAATCAATTCTTGCTTCCGAGGGAAACACAATAATTCCATATATAGGTTTTTTCGGATGCCAGTTTCTTGAACGTCGAGCTAAAATTGCGTTTGTATAAGTATTGACTTGTTGATAAGGGTTATAACCCCAGCTGGATTTAATCAAAGTATTATTGTTCCCTCTTGTAGAAACCCAAGTAGAATTACGTGGGTCATTAGTTGGTTTGATTTCTCCTCTGTAGGCTTTCGCTTCGATAACGAATATGCAGTTATTTGTGATTACGAGTAAGTCAACAAATTTACTTCTTTCACCACCTGTACCTGCATCAAAGAGCGTGTGTATTTCTTGGGTATCAAGATTATTCTGTATTTGATATAAAATATTCTCTTCAAAAGTGTTGAGCGGACGATTACCTGTTTCTTCTATTAATAAGTCTATTTCTTGATTAAGTTTTTCTATTTGCTGTGTCAATTCTAAAGTTTTATTGTGCGATTCTTGTTCTTGATTTTTAGATTCAGCAAGCGAATACTGAAGAAACTGAAGTTGTTTGTTCAGTTCGTTTTGTGCCATTACTTCAGAAGTTAGTTTATTTTTGAGTTTATCGATTGTATGATTAAGTTGATTTTCTCTTTCACGAATTTGGTTTAGCTCTTTTTCGGCAGATAATTTATCTTCAGTAATATGTTGTATCTGAATTTCGATTTGTTTTAATGATTCTCCTTTTCGTTTTGCAATTTCTAGCTGGACGTAATAATCTTGCAGTTGATTGACCAACTGCTGGATTTTTTCATTTTGTTCATGCTGATTACGATAAGCTCTTTCAATTTCTTGTTGAGCTTGCTCAAGTTCATCTTGATTCACAACAAAATTATTTGTCAGTTTTAGTTTTTCAATAATATTCTGAAGATTATTGATTTCTTGTTGTAACCTTTGATTTTTATTTCCAAAATATTCAGCTTGTTTTTTAAGCTTTGTACTTTCATCTTCTAATAAATTTTTCAATTGCTCAGTCTCGGTCTTTCGCTCCTCCAACTGCAACAATGAAGCTTTATTACGATTAATTAACTCTTCTTCCCTTTCCCTCATTCTAGCTTCTTGAATTCGTTTTTTATAAAGTAGGTGTTCCCAAAATAGCCAGAATGATAAACCACTTAATAACACCGTTATTATGGTTATTGTAAAGGTTTCAGCACGACTGCTAGGAGAAAGAGGTTTACTCAACCATTTAATAACATCATCGCTAAAACTAGGATTTTCACCTCTGACGTAATAAATTCGACCAATAACTCGACCTCGGTTAGTTAAATTGGTGGCACTGCGTTCAACAGCATAAGGGTCGCTGTAAATCCATTGGGAATACACAGGGGGAGGATCAAGTAACAAGTCGTATGGATGCTTTTGTAACTGTTGAGTGTTTAGTACCTTATTACTATTGAAACCTTGAGATGAAGCAATAATATTTTGCCCGGTTGGATCTGTTACTACTCAGGACTTACGCAACTGGCACAAGGTGCTGGCGGGGGCTTCGCCCCCGCCGCGCGATAATTTAAATCAGACTAAACACATATGAACGTCTGGACGTTTTAGTTGTTGAATTAAATAATTAGAGAGT
>JAHHGX010000053.1 GCA_019359675.1 Calothrix sp. FI2-JRJ7 | reverse complement strand
GAGAGGGATTTAGCTGAGGAAGTTATCTAATAAATAGCCTTCTCACTGATAGAAAGTTTAGTTTCTCACAATGCCTACTTTATGCATATTGATATCTGTTAATTCTAGATTATTAGCACTAGCAAATATAGCTTTGTAAGTTAGGTATAAATAAAAGCTATTTTAGTGTGCAATACTCCTACCTGAAAGTATTGCACACTATCTACAAAGCATGATATATATGTATTTAAGATGAGTGTTAAGCAAGTAAACGTAGGTAATTAATTAGATATGTATGTAGTAGGTTATGTTCGCGTCTCTACAGAAGACCAAGGTGTTAGAGGTATTAGTATTGATAATCAGAAAGCTAGGGTAAAGAGGCATGGAGCTACCCATATTTATCAGGATATACAGTCAGGTCAAGATTTAAATCGTCCTGGCTTTAGTGAGATGCTTAAGGAAGCAAGGAGTGGTAGAGTATCAGAAGTAATATGCACTTCTATTGATAGACTGGGTAGAGATGGGGTTGTTTTACTAAGCATTGTTTATGAGCTACATAAGCAGGGAGTAAAGTGGACTTTCTTGGATGACCATTTAGATTTAGATGACCCATCAGGAACTATTCTCTTCTTCTTAAAAGCAGGAATGAGTCAATCTGAAGTAGAGAAAACTAAGCATAGAGTTAAATCTAACTTCAAGAGGTTAAGAGAGAAGAAGCTTCCCTTAGCAGGTCTTCCTTGTGGTTATGTAATAGACCGTACAACTCGTAAAGCTTGCCTTGATGAGATACCTTTCTTGTGCTTAGTTTCAGATAGACCTAGTGACTGGGAGAAGCATTCAGCTTTTTACCAAGAATTGTACTCATCAAATACTGAGTATTATAACTTCTACACCAATGAGTATGTTAATTGGAAATCTCTAAAGGATGACCCAAGGATACAATCAACAACTATAGCTGACCTATGCAGAGAATCAGTGCAAGTTTACATTAGACTTAAGATAATGAGGCATGTATCCAAATACATGAAGGAGAAATATAACTTAATAGGAATAAGGCAAGGCACTAAAGCACCACGTAGATATTTACTTCCATTTAATTCAACACACTTCTCTTGTTGGATACGTAATCCTGTTCTTTATGGGCATACTCACTATAACAAAGCTTGCAGTAAAGAAGACCAGAAGATATTTTATAAGCAGAAGAGAATAGCTGATTTTAGCTCTTGGTCTGAGAGATATGATATACACTTTGACACTCACCCTGACCAAAGGTTAATTTCAAAGGAACAAGAAATTCAACTTAATCTTATATCTCCTGTAAAATGTGAGGGGAAAAGTCAAGATAGTAAACTACATCAAGTTGCTCTCCCTCTTGCAAAGATATTTACTGGATTAGTTCACTGTCCTCTATGTGGACATACAATGACTTACAGAACTTCTTCAATTAAATCTAAACACAGCTATATTTTTTGTAGAAACACTGGATGCACTAATACTACTTCAATAAGGGAAGACAAGTTAAACCAATTAGTAATCTTAGAAATACTAAATAAGGTACAAACTATTGGATTAGAATACCATGAAAGACCTTCTAAACCTCTTGAAATACTTAACCTAGAAGAAGAGATATCCCAGATTAACTCTGCTCTTGATTTACACCCTAACAATCAAATACTAGTACGAGCAAAGGAAGAGAGCCTTAGTAAGCTATCTAAGTTAGAGAATGAATATAAGTGCTTTGACTTTAGTGATAAAACTGCTGCTGAGATACTTAGCCATCCAGCAATGAAGAACGTAGGCTTTTTAGAGTTTCTATCCTTAGAATATAGGAAGGTGATTTATAGAAATTTGTTTGAGTACATATTTATTCTGAATGGTAATATACACTCTATTGGTTATAGAATATGAAAGAATATTTAGACAACTTATACTTAGAATACTTGAAGCTTGAAGAGAAAGCTTGGAGAGAGGTTGATAGACAATGCTTCTGTATATGCCCTGGCTCTCAACCTAAATGTATTACTTGCCCATCCAGTATCTTAATGAGAAAAAAAATAAGAAGTATGATAAGTGAAGAGTACTTCCCTCCCACATATATTAATATTGAAGACGACGAATACTATGAATTATTAAAGGAGTTTTGTACAAACAAGAGTGTTGTGGCTATTAAAGATGTTGATAATTATTTGAAAGATAGGTTTGCTGCTGAGGGATACTGCCAGTTAAATAAATCTAAAGTTCAGGATGCCTTAAAACACTTAGGCTATAAACGTAAAAATATAAAGTTCTACCTAGATGAGGTACGTTATTGCCCTATTGTCTACTACTTGGATGAAGAGTCCCTTAATAAATACAGGAAAGAAAAGAGAGAAGCTTTTAATCAACAATACGATTATGATGAAGCCAAGTTTCAAAGGAGTTTCAAAGCAGTTGAGGAGTACTGCAAAGATAAAAGGTGCTTCTTTGCTGAGGACATATATAGACAGTTAGTATATCTTGATAAATCAAAGAAAGCCTACAAGAATCATGTTGGCATTGCTTTGGAGCAATTAGGCTATCAGAAGCGTTTGATAGATAAAATAAGACACAAACGCATTGCAAGAGTAACCTATTATCTCAGCGAAGAAGACTTAGATAACTTTGTTGATAGACTTTAAGAGAGTTTAAAGCAGGCAGATGTAGTGATATCCGCCTGCTATTACGAAAATTCTGATTTAAGTTTACCAAGTGATGATAATATAAATGCGAACAGCCAGATGTTACCAGCATCTGGCTGCTCAATAGACTCAATTAATGTTAAGTACATGTTAGCAGACAATTCACTATCATTCAACTCACCCGCTGGGCATACTCCCACAACTGAGGCACCTGCCTCCAAGCAGTCCAACACCAAGCAGGCTACCAAAGCCAAGGATAGGAAGCCTACATCCTATATAATGAACCGCTTCCCTGTTAACTGGCGCCTTTATAGCTACCTGATTGTATTGGTTAAGGGTTTCAACAAGCCAACCAGAGAGTTTTGGTTTCATGTCTTGGCTTGTAGCCTTCTACCGCAGAACCTAAAGGAAGAGGAGTGGATACCTGTACCCAGAGAGACTATCAATAAGGAGTGGGGTAAGAAGGGAGAGGCACACAGAAAAGTAGATATTGAAGGGTTGATTCAAGCTGGACTGTTGGAGAGAGATTACTACAGCATAGAGAATGGTAAGTGCTACTACTATACAATCCCGTCTAATATATTGATGGGATGCATGGGTTTTTACTACATCTTGGAACCTCAAATCCAAGCAATAGATTTCTACAACTTGATGACTGGTAAGAAGATTGAGAAGTTTAAAGGTAGCAAACTCTATGATGAGAATAGGCATCCTCTACCTGAGCTAGTTTCTTCTGCTATTAAAGGAATGAAGAGGCATGTATTTCACCTAGCTCAGGTTGAAGCTCAGTTAGCCAAAGCTCAAGCAGGAATTCAAAATAAACCACAACTCAATAGAAAGTATGCGAATGATGCTAGATGTTTTGAGCTAATAGCTCGTAGATGCAGACCAATTGGTAATGGGTTAGTAGAGTATATTCCAATTTATGAGCATCAAAAGTATGGAAGGATAACTGAGAAGGAAGGAGGATTACAGTCATGTTCTAGAGCTATGAAGAAGGCTGCATTTAGTTTCCCTAACTGCTATAACTATGATTTAAAATCTAGCCAAATGTACATACTTAAATGGTGGTTTGAGAAAGCTAATGTTTGTACTCAGTTTATAGATAATTACTTAGCTAGCGATAAAGCAGAATGGGCTAAAGAAATAGGTATCTCTGTAGATTGCCTCAAGAATTGTATGTATGCTAAGTTCTTTGGTGCATCATCTACCTCTGAATACTGGGATTATAAAGCAGGAAAGTACAAGCAAGAGTCTTTTGAAAAAGCAGTACCTCATTACATATGGGAAGAAGCAAGAAGGCAACTTGAAAGTAAGAATATTACTAATGAAGATGAAGTTGATAGATTAGCTTTAATATTATTAAATAAGTTCACTGTCTTTGTTAGACCCTTAGACTTGGAGTTAAAGAAGTTCTACAAGTGGTTAGTGTTCACTTACTGTAAAGGAAAGAAAAGAGTTAAAAACCTAACTGGTATGACATTTGACCTCGAAGAATATCAAGATAAAGGTAATTACCCTAAGAAGAATCTATCAACCTTAAATAGAAAACTAACTTCTTTCTTCTTACAGGGAACTGAAGCAGCTTTTATCCACTTTTTAACTACTGAAGAAGTGCAAACTAAATATAGTTATGAAGTTATAAGCAATCAACATGATGGGTTGGTTACAATAGGTCAAGTATCCAAGGACGCGGTGCAAGAGGCAAAGGAACACTTTGGTATTGCTTACTTTGACTTGGTAGAGAAAGACATATGCAGTAAGGAGGAGGAGAACTGGTGGTTGAGTACATAGGTTTTTTAACAAGTAAGAAACAAGGTAAGAAGAAAAAGTTAACTTATAAGGACTTACCAGGACTAACAGTGAGAGTAATCTGTGAAGGACTTTTAGAAGAGAGGGCGGAGTGTGGAGAGTATTACCTGGGTACTGCTGAGGAATTAGAGCAGCTTAAAGCAAAGGTTAGTGTTAATCCTGATGGTTCTAAGACATATATAATTCCCATGCTGCGCCCAGCCTCTGCAAAATACACAGATGAGGAGCTAATAGCACAGTTTGGTAAGCCAAGCAATGAGGTTGGTATATCCTATGCCTGGGCAAGACTTATAGAGAAGGCAAAGGAAGGCACCTTTGAAGTTATGGAATAAAAAGTGCGAAGGTTGTAAATTCCCTAGAGACCTTATGGGGCATAGCGTTGAAAGTTTCACTGGGGGCGCATATACCTCTTATAGTTCCCTTCCAGTAGTTTCCTTCCTCTCCCCTTCCTGGTTCTCTTGAAGTAGTCTCTATGTACCTTCCTCTCTCTCTTCTTCTGTATTTATACTATTCTTCTTCTATAATTCTTCTCTCTTCATAGTACTGAGTATACCTCTTATACTTCTTCTATATCTGTACCATATTTGTACTATGGAAAAGCCTGTTTTGTAGCATGATTTTCTTTGTAATACATCAAAGCTATTCCTGCTTCTGACTTACAGCTTTATACTATACTACAAGTAAACTATATCATTAGTGAATCTAACTATACGTAGAGTTTAATTGTTACTTAAGCAGTGTTGTTATAGTATACCCCTCTCAGAATGTCCTGTAAGCCCTCTTGATTTACTTTTAGGTGTGTTGTTACCTAAAGTAGAATCAAGGGGCTTTAACAGCTATATATCTTGGCAGAGGTAGATAAACTATCTAAGTTCTCAAATTATAGTTTTGAAGTTTCATTATTCTCTGCTGCTTTTTCCTTTGCTAATTTCTCTTCTCTCCCCATTTTTATTGCTATTACTATCATTCCTATTCCAATGCTTCCTAATATTAGACCAAGTGGCTCTATGTTTGTATTATTAGTGCCAGGACAGTTTCCATTCACTATACATTCTAATTCGGGGTCTGAACCTTTAGTTACCTGCTCAAATTCTTTCAATCTTCTTCTCTGCTCAGTAACAGGGTCATTGTACTGAGCTAATGCTGGCAGTGTTGATGAGAACACTAATGCTGTAACTAAAAGTAATCTTCTTAAGTACATTTCAAACTTCCTATTTATTAATATAATTAATGATTAGACTTTAAACTTTAATTCTACATCCACAGGGGGAGGAACCTGTTTAGCCATTTCAAGAAGTTCATCAACCATGTCTTGATACACCCCTATTCCTAGCTCATTTCTTTGTATTTCTATAGGTGTAGTTAATGAAGGTTTGAATGCTTTTAATCCTTCAACTTTTAGCTGAGGTTACTCGTAGGTTAGGGATGACACTTATTATGGTATCAACTGTAGAATCTGGCAATATAAAGACTTTAGGTTTATAAGAGAGTATCTATCAAGTCTCAGACTTAGACATTATCTTGAGGCTTCCATACAGGATTGCGCTGGTGGTAGTTCCCACTATTAGCCCCCTTTGTATTTGTTCTGCTAGGGTTTTATCTTTATCTACTCCTGAGTAGTACACGTTGCAGTTACTTAAGCTTCCTACTGCGAAGGCACACCAACTTTTAGTAGAGGGTTGAACCGTCCAGGCGCCTACAAATCCTGCTGTTATAGAAGCAACTAATACAGCAATGTATTTATTCTTATTAGACATTATTTATTCTCTTTAAGTATTAAGTACTGTGTTTAGGATTTATTAATTATTCAGCTTTATAAAGGTCTGGACACATACCCTCAGAATAAAATTTAGCTCTCTGTGCAGCGTTAGCTTCACCAGATTCTAGCTTGATGCCTGCTTTGGCTCTTCTTAATGACTCTTCATAGAAAGCTCTTAGTTGTTTACAGGTTTCTCTAGTCTGCGCTTTTTGCTGTTGCTCTTGATAGTAATTCCATAAACCTGGAGCAGTAAATAAAACCATTAAACCTACAGCTATAGCACCATAAATAGCTTCAGATTTCTTATTATTTTCTTCCATACTATTTCTGTTCTCCTGCCATAGCAGATGCAATGAGTCCAAAACAACATAACCCAAAATAAAGTTGAGGTTGATTTCCACATTGTCCATCTCTCGTATCTTCTCTGACAGTAGCCCTAGAAGCAGCAGAAAGACATCCTCCAATAGGAATTCCACGACGAGCAGCTAGGGCAGGAGTAGCTAACCCTAATGTAAAAGCAAGAGGTAAAACAAGCTGTATGAATGCTCTTCTATTTATAAGCCTAGGTTTGTTTGATTCTGCATTTAATTGTAGAGAAGGCTCACTCTCTTGTTGTCTTTGTAATTCTAAAGTATGGGCTGCATCACCACATTCTGCAAAGCGTTTGCGTGTGAGTTTAATTGCTGTGGTTAAGTCCTGTTCTTGAAACACACGCTTAACACATTGAGAACATGACTCACCTTTGTGCAGAACCTTATGGGCACAGGAGTATCCTTTATGGGGTGAGATGCACCTCTGATACCAGCTAATACTAATTACTATTAGCTGGCGTATGAGATTATTCAAAAGCTTCATGCTATAATTAATTAAATATCTTAATATCAAATGTATTTAGTTATGATATAAACTAACCTCAGTGGAGGTACTGATTTATATGGAACAATTGCAGGAAGAATATCTAATTAAGTTCCCTGATGAGACCTTTGTTACCTATAGGAATATGCGGATATTCTATAAGAAGTTAAAGTATGACTATAAGCCTTGGTTTGTAATCATTCATCCTGACCACACTATCTACCCCCAAAGTTATTGCTTGGGTACTCACTGGGGTGATAGCAAGGAAGAGGTAATCCAGTGGGCGCTTGCTGAGGTTGATGGATATCTAACTACGCATACCTATACAAAGGATAGAGGATTCCTGCCTAACTTCCTTCTCAGTAGTAAGCATTAAAGACAGCATTCTTTCTCTGTGATAACTGATAGTAAAATAGCACCACTGGAGAGAAGCTTCTAAAAAGTCAGTGTTAGTTGATGCAGCATTGGTGTAGGATAAACCATGCACAGCACAATAATGAAGGGGTGTAGTGGAGAGAGAGAATATAGAAGCGTTGCTTCGTGCCTATTTAACTATGCAGCAAATGATTGAGGACTTGTACACACAGGCTGATAATGCCGCATCTAAAAGGAATTATAATGATGCTAGTGTGCTTACTGCTCAAGCAGAAGTACTCTACAGGGCAGCAGAGAACTTAGGGACAGTTATTTCAGAGCATGAGGAATAATTATGGATTTAGAAGCACAAATCAAAGTTGAATCAAGCCAAGCTGCTAAGTATAGCCGCGAAGCTAACCTTGCCTTTGGAGCAAAGAACTTTGCTCAAGGGAAGGCTCTAATGAAGCAAGCAGTGGAAGCTGGGCGGAGATGCCAAAGCTTAATACAACAGTACAACCAAGGTAATACAACTCCTGCTAGGGACGGGATATAAGCCTCTACTGAGCAATTACCTGTCCCAGCATTGGCTATCTTAAATCCGCACGCATAAACAGTTTTCTATCTTGGAAAGTAAGAATCATAAGAAATTGTTTCTTACTCAAACTAATTATGAGAAGTCTTCATTAAACTTAATCTAGAAGGGAATATCCTTCTCTGAGTAACCGCAGCGCGCGCAAAAGAACCAGATATAAGCAAACTTAAACTCCCCTACCCCCTTGCCTCTATGGTCATAAGGGTTAGGGATAGTTGACTCTAGCTTTATATCTTCACTTAGTAATAGTTGTTTGCAGTGGGGGCACTCTCTTCCAAAGGGATTGTGCTGTTTGTGTTGGCTTGCTTCCATTATTTGTCTAGGTATAAGTACTTTAATTAGAAAACTTACTTAATATCATTACCTTCATTTTGACTAAGCCACTCTTCAACAATGATGTTAAGTAAGTCTCCTAAAGGCATCCCTCTTCTTACTGCCTCTATCTTCAAACGCTTGTGTAGAGACTCTTTAAAGCCTCTCGCAGAAAGATGTGTAGTTTTTTCTTCTCCATGCTCTTCAGGTGGTATCATGTGGTTACAAGGTTACAAGGTGACTTGGTTACAAAAGTAGGGTGTGATTTTGTAACCTCCTTAATTAACTCACAGGAGAGGTGTTAAAGCAGCATGGAGACGAAGGAAAGTAACAATAATGTTAAGTACAACTCCAATGGAGAAGGTGTTTTACCTCAACAGAAGGTGAAGAGAGCGCCTAGAAAGACAGTAGGAATACCATCTGTTACTGCTGTTTCTTCTATGAATGCTTTGTATTATTCAGCACATGTAGTAAAAGACCCAGTACCGTGGGACAGCATTCAATTGTACCAACTCTACTCCCCGGCGCCTGATGGTAGCAGGCTGATGATGAAGATTTCCAAGTCAAAGTCAGTTGATTTGAAAACCTCTAGGAGCATCCCCACAGCCTATGGGCAGGCTTACCCAATAGACTTTACCCCCAATCCAATTGACCCTAAGACGCTAGCAGGTTTCTAGATGCTTGATTCTACATGTCTTGAGAAGGGTAAAGAGGTAAGTGAAATATGACTGAGCTTAATCAAAACCTCTATAAGGCAAGCTGTGAAGCACTCAAAGAGGCTGGATTGCCAGAGCATTTGGTAGATGCTGCATCCCGCATTGTGGCAACTGATGAAGCGGGTAAGCCTGACTTAGGAAGAAATGAGATTGATACAGAGATTTGTAAACAAGTAGTAGAGAGGATTAATAGTAATGAGCGAGATTGATAAAAACTACGTTGAGAAATACTTAACAAAGGCAGAGAATACTGATAATGAAGCAATCAAGAATGATTGCCTCTACCGTGTTGGCACACAAATGGAAGTCATACTCTGTGACGGTAACACCGAGCTTTCTCCAGCAGAACAACAGGCAATTATTAACACTGCTAGATGCTTATTGAATGATGAACTATGAACTACAAACATCATTATGTAGTTAACTACAACTCAGAACAGTATGAAGAAAGAACGTCAATCATATCCAGGACACACCCCTATGAAAGCATTGAGGAATTTGTAGAGGAGATAGAGGAGCGTGATAATGATAGTTCAATTCAAGTAGAGGAATTTGAGGAGGTAAGCGGGATTGTGGCGTTTATTCTTAACTTGTTTTGATGGATAAATTAAGAGTAGTGCATTTAGTAATATGCTGTGCCTTGCTCAGTATTTACTTATTAAGTAGACCAGCTAGGCAAACAGTTAACATTAGTTGTTCCTTTCAATTCCAAATACTAATCAATCAGAAGTAGATGTTACTAAGTTGTTGCCCAAGCAGCAACTTAATTTTATTGAGGCGCCTGCAATGGATAAAGAGAATGAGCAGTTAAGTATTCAGGTTAGGAACCAAGTAATCCAGGAGCGTAGCTTAATCAAAGTTGAGGGGCATACCACCTTTATCTTTCAAACTATCTTCTGTTGCTTTGGTAGTAGTTTACTCATGCAGTTGATTACCCTATTACCTAACAGTTACAAGTTAATCAATCAGTTACCTGTAATAATCTCTCTGATATTAATTGGAGTATCAGGAGTGCTGGTAGTGATTAAGAAGGCGCCTACAGTTAAGACTTACCTGCTTGTGATAGCAGTATGCTTTGGTTTATTAATGGGGTCATAGGCATGTTCAATAACACCTTCATTCAAGACTTAATCAACTATAGAAACAACTCCAAGCTAGTTACATCTCTCTCATTTATCAGCTGTGGATTGTGCCTTCTCTCTGCTATTACTATACCTCAAGGACTAACAAAGGTATGTGTTACTGTGCTTGGGTTACTAACTTCCTTCATAGGCATAGTAGTAAGCAAGCTGGATAACAATTTAAATGTGAGATTGGAGGATTTGCAATTAACAAGTAGAGCTACCAGTAAGGAACTATTGGCAGGATACTTTAAGGATAATTCTATTGAGGTAACTGTGCCTGTACTACCCATACAAGAGGGAGATGTAATAACTGATATTGTGGGCTATTGGAAAGCCCAAGAGAAGCATTTAGCATTAGTGGGTGGTACTGGAGATGGGAAGTCTTACACAGTTAAACTGTTGATTAATGCGCTTCAATGTGAGTATGAAATAGCAGCATATGATGTTGACTTTGCTAAGGATGACTACCCTGATTGTGTTGATATTAAATACACCTATGAGGATATAGAAGCTGCATTTACCAGTGATATGGAGGAGTTAGAAAATAGGATAGGTGAGCGTAGAGAATTAGGTAGGAAGTATCTCCCTGATAAGAAGTTAATAGTAGGTGAAGAAATGCCTGCCTTAGCTGATGAATGTGATAGCTTAGGCGCCTGGATGCGTAAGATGAGTAAGCGTGGTAGGAAGGTGGGATTGTTCATAGCTGCCATTGCACAGAATGACACTGCTGAGAACTTTGCTTTGAAAGGAGATGCATCAATATTAAAATCAAACTTCTGCCTCTTATATCTGGGTAATAAAGCAAAGACGCGAGCTAAACAATTGAAGAATCCAGCACTTCTAGAATGGTTGGATGGCGCTTCTAAAGGTAGGGGACTGATAGATGATAAGCCAGTAATTATTACTGGAAGTCACTTACTTACCCCTTCTAATGCGCTTCCAATTGCTGATATTAAGGATTCTACTTTAGAGCCTGGAAGCACTGCTAGAAGTGGGGTTGAAGCCCCAGAAGTGGGATTTTACCCCCCTCCAAATGCTGATGATAATGATGAAAATAAGCTTGCTAAGGCGCGTATTTTAAAGCAGGAAGGGTACAGCAAGACCAGTATAATAAAACTCCTCTGGCAGGTGGAAGGCGGCGCCAAGTTCACAGAAATATCCAAGCTACTGGATTAGCTTTACCTACAAATCAACAACTACAATCCCTCCAGGTTACTACTAGAGGGATTTATTATTTCTACCCCTGTAACTCCTCTACTCACATTTACTATTGCAACTTCTATAAGAATTGCAATAGTAAACCCTAAACAGCAACTTACATCTATATGTTTTGTGATATCTCTGATGATTCCCACCAGTGGCTAGCCCACTATGACCTCAACCCTGATAGAGGTTGGGTAAGACATTTTTACTACAGAGGGATTTTATTCACCCCCAGAGCCGCGAGGAGAGATTGGCAGAAGTGGGGCTGCCCTGATGACATAGCTTTCTTCCCAACCCTCACCACACATACATTAATTCCATATTTATATAGAGATGGAAAATGAGGTATACTAGAAGCATTCCAATTATATATACAACTGGAATTGATAATGTCAAAAGATAATAGGGGTAAGCATCCTAGCTCATTAGAGAACTTGAGCAAGGGGCCAGAGGCGAGGAGGGGGGAGAAGAAGGAGAAGCATCTATATAATGTTCTCCCCCGTACCCATGAGTGGTTAGCTGAGGGGGGCAATGCCAGCGGCGCCTTGGATGAGTTGGTAAGGAAGCTTCTTGAGGGAGAATTAGTGGAAGCCTCCAACAATCAGGAGCAATTAGCCACAATCAAAGAACTAGAAGAGAAGGTAAGGCGCCTGGAGGAGTTGGCATCTTTAGGGGAGAAATATCAAGCTTTGATTGAGGGGAATAGGGAAGCAATCAAGAAGGCTAAATCCAATTCTCTTATGAAGAGTTTCTTGGAGAAGTTACAGCAAGCTGAGAAGGAGTTAAGTAAAGAAGCGTAGCAAGAGAAGCATGGAATAAAGGGCGATTATTAGTGAGATGTTTATCTAATAAGAAAAGGGCATGAGAATATGCCCTTTTCTGAATGTATTTGAATTTTGTATTAAGGGTATAGATTACCAGTTAAAGGCTTTCTTTAGACCATAAGCAGCTAATCCTACAACTGCTCCAGCAGCTACAACAGGAGCGGCGGTAATGGCAACAGCAGTACCACCAACTGCTAAACCCATACCTCCAACTGTTGCTGCTACGCCAGCACCTGCTGCTGCACCTGCTGCTGCATATCCTGCTGCTTCAGCGGTATCATTATTATTGTTACTCATGATGAATGTACCTTTAAAACTATAGTTTCAATTTTATTTAGTAAGAGTTAATTCAGCCCACTGGGGTTTCACTGAACTTATTATGAAGTTTGTATTGTTCCTCCCCCCGTACCCATAAGTGGCTAGCCCAAGGTGCAATGCCAGCAAGCAGAGAGGGGGCTAGCTAAGGAAGTTGTTTAATGCAAAACAGTAAAACTTGCTTGATTAATCTTCTCCAGCTTGATTTCTTAGGTCAGGAGGAATAAACTTCTCAGGTGTATAATTAGGTCTTGGAAATGAACCATGATAGAAGAAGGTATAAGCCCTTCCATATGTATATATAAAGCGAGGATTGCTATTCTCATCATCTTTATATTCACCAATACTTACCAGACCATTTTCTTCTTCATTCCAGCTATTATCATATCTACCTACTGCCTTACAATCATCTTCATCCCCACCAATTCCTCTCCAAGAACTACAGTTAGGATTGTTTACAAGTCTAAAATAAGTAGGCTCTTTATACCCTTCCCAAGAGTTTCTAATCTCAACAATAATGTAATCACCTTCTGCCCAAGTTTTTATCTTACACCTACCCCTCTCTACTACTCCCGCAGTTGTCTCTACATGACAGGAACTAATTACATTTCTAACTTCCTGGGCGTCTGCATTACTGTGTATCAGCACCCCTGACAACAGAGATATAGATGCAACCAAAGCTTTTATTCTTCTCATATACGTATATGGTATTTTTATTTACATGCTAATTACGTAATCAAGGAAGCTGGTTGAGTAGATGCACTGATTTTAACTAATTAGGTAAATACATTGAGAGAAGTTACAGCAGGCTGAGAGGGATTTAGCTGAGGAAGTTATCTAATAAATAGCCTTCTCACTGATAGAAAGTTTAGTTTCTCACAATGCCTACTTTATGCATATTGATATCTGTTAATTCTAGATTATTAGCACTAGCAAAT
>JAHHGX010000052.1 GCA_019359675.1 Calothrix sp. FI2-JRJ7 | reverse complement strand
TATTTAACCGCTTTTTCTAATTCTTCCTGACTCTCTTTTATTTCAAGTTGTAAGCTTAAACCCATTGTCCTTTACCAAATGCACCGTTACTTATAATTTAGCGCAGCTTCATACAGAAATGGTATAAGTATCTAGCGCAAGCTGGTTTATCTCCCAATAGTTTTTGGTTACTCATATATCTTCTAAAAAGTATTACACCACCGATTGATGATGAGACTTCACAGTGGTGGGAATTAAATAGAATGAATACCCCCAATAATTTAGGATGGTTTATTGATTTAGCAATTAAGGCTTGGAACGTAAGAATTAAATAATCGCGGCGCCGACATTTACTATGTAAATACTCTGATTCAATAAGAATTTTATCAAGTGCCTTAAGTAAGCCTTATACTTACGCTATATTTAGCATAAGACCTAAAACCTTCAAATTATATGCAAGCAGAAGAGTATCCATTTGCTAAAGAACTTATTACCGATACAAAAGGAAACGTTTGTAAGGTAGTAATAGATTTTGATGATTATAAAAGTATACTTGAAGCGCTTGAAGATAAAGGCTTAATATTGGCGATGATGGAAGTCAAAGGCGAAACTCCTATGAATAGAGAAGAAGCATTAGCGGAAATAGAAAAAGAGTGAATACCCAGTATCTACCAAGTTTTACAAAAGATATTAAAGCACTAAAAAGCACACCTTACTTTGAAACGATAAAAGCAGTAGCGTTTGATGAAATACCAAATGCTCTTAGTTTTGACGAAATTAGAAATATCAAAAAATTAGCTGGTTATGAGAACGCTTACCGCATTCGTGTAGGTGAATATCGCATCGGTATAATATTTGATGGTGAAACCATAACATTTTATCGCGTCCTTCATCGTAAAGACATATACCGCTATTTTCCTTAAATATTCTTAGGAAAATGCTTAGTTAAGTATAGCTTTATATTGACAATCTTGTGGAATGGGCATCCTTGCCCGTTCCATACCCAGTACTTTATATCATCAAGAGTAGGCGCCACTCCCCTCTTCTTTCTCTTCTCTGTGAACTCTGTGTCTCTGTGGTAAAAAATTATATATCCTGCTTTGTTACTGCACAGGCTATAAGCCTATGCTACAATTTCGTTTTTCAGACACGGACATTTCTCTAAAAACTCAGCAGCTTTATTACTCGCATCAAGGTTATTTACGTGTATAGGAGTCGGACGAATTACACCATTAAATAAATCATCCAGCCCATAAGGTGTAAAAAATTCCCATTCTCCTAGACTATCCACTCGCACCCCCACCGCAGTAGCAGTATGTAACCACTTACTAATACCATCTTCTGTACTATCAAAAGTCTGGCGCCCATTACGCCACCTCGCAAAGCTAGCCTGATTTTTTACATCAAATATATAGTTAGGAAATTGGTTTGTTAAAGTTTCTTTGGCGCCAAGTTCCTGCAAACGGTCACCTTCAGCATCAAAAAAAGCAATATCAAAGTCTTTAATAGTTAATTTACAATCATCACTACCAAATATATGGCGCCATACTGTGTTACGAACGGCGCCACCTGCTAACCACCAGTTAGGAAGTTGAAGTTTGCCGATAGCTGGCAATACTTCACCAACAGGAGAATTTAGAAGTATTTCTTTTAGCTGTACTTGGTTTGATATCATTTTGCTGGAAATAAAAAGAAGTAGCTAGTTATGGAAACTCCAATACATGTAATAAAATTACGTACCCATACTGAACTAACCTTACGCGCGAAGAAAGCACTGCTATATCCACCAATTAAAGCACCAACCGCCATCAAAATCGCACTTGACCAGACAATAATGCCTGCTTTCATAAAATAAAGTAAAGCGCAAGCGTTTAAAGTTGTTGCTAGCCAGCTTTTTATAGCATTCATTGTGTGAATACTCTTGATACCCATCATTTCTAAAATAGCTAGTATAACAATACCACCACCGCCACCAAAAAAACCTCCATATATAGCAATCAGGAATTGAAAGATAATTACTAACCACATTGGTAATTTAAAACGATTTTGTAACCAGCTATTAATTCGCTTACCAAATGCAAATAATAATGTCGCTGTTAGCATTAAATATGGAATTAAACCAGCAAAGCTTTTAGAGGGAGTATTTAACAGTATATATGAACCAATAGTTCCTCCTAAAACGCTTGCTATAGTCAGCATGAAAAATTCCCACCGACGAATTGTCATATCTTGACGATAAGCAAATGTCGAAGCAGCAGTTCCCACCCACATTGCTGCTGTGTTCGTTGCATTTGCTGGTATTGGTGGAATTCCAACGAACATTAATGCTGGAAATGCTATTAATCCTCCTCCACCAGCAACACCATTCATGGCGCCTGCTATTATAGCAACGATAAATAATAATAAATTAGATAGCATTAACTTTCCCTCATCGCAATAATTCGCAGGCGCCTATAATCAGCCGTCCAAGTACCGTTTTTATATAAGATAGGTTTAAGTTGTTCTTCTACTGTTTTGATTACTTCTTGCTGTGTAGAGTTAGCAAAAAATCTACTTGCGAACATCATCAACCAATTTCTTAAACCTGCTTCTCCATCAGGTAAAGGTGTTGGACGGTCGAATAGTACTGCATAGCTAACATCAAAACCGTGTTTTTCTAATAGAGCTGTATATTCTCCAATGCTGGGAAAGTACCAAGGTGATGGTGATTTGTTTTCTAAGGCTTGGTACAGTGCATCGGTAATTAATTTGACATTACCTTTACCACCAAATTCTGCAACAAAGCGGCCTCCAGGCTTTAACGCGCGGTGAATAGAATTTATTACATCTACTGCTTCTGGTATCCAATGCAACGTCGCATTTGAAAATACTGCATCAAATTCTGTATCAAATTCAAGTAAACGCGCGTCTGCAACTGCAAATTCTAAATTCGGATAATTTAGCTTTGCTTTTTCTACCATTGCAGCCGATGCGTCTATTCCTGTTACGATGGCGCCTGTATCAGCTATTTTCGCAGCAAGTTGTCCTGTACCACAACCAACATCTAAAATTTTTTCCCCTTGTTGCGGGGACAGCAAGTTGAGTAAATCTTCACCATATTGCCAGACAAACGCATGTTTACCCTCATAAAGGGATGCGTTCCAAGTATTTTGAAGCATAGATTTCAATTCCTACGAAATTGGCACGTAAAAACGTAGGGTGCGTGACGCTACGACAAAACTTCAACGTAATTACAAGATTTGTAGCGTCACGCACCAACTCCAGATTATGACTATTTTTATACGGTGCCATAAACGGTGCTTGTATTAACAAGAGTAAATAATATGTAAATAAATGTCCAATATATTTTTAACCCTGTATTAATATATAAATAATATTACTTGTGCGAATTATATAGTTCGGTGCGTGACGCTACTAGATATTCGCTCCGTTTTAAGATTGTTGGTAGCGTCACACACCCTACTTATGGAATTACGACATCTACGCTATTTTGTGACCTTGGCAGAAGAATTACACTTTGGACGCGCGGCAGAACGGTTACATATAGCTCAACCTCCTCTAAGTCAGCAAATTCGCCAACTAGAAAATGAACTTGGTTTCCAGCTATTTCATCGTACTAAACGGGTAGTACAGTTAACTGAAGCTGGGGAAGCATTTTTATTAGAAGTGCAGAAAATATTTAAGCAGCTCGAACAAGCTGTACAAACAGGGCGCCAAATTAGTCGTGGTGAAGCAGGACAATTAGTAATTGGGTTTGTAAGTTCGACTGCATATAATGTGTTACCAGAGATTTTGCGTAAATTCCGCTCTGAAGTTCCAGGAGTCAAGTTAGAACTACATGAACTCACGACTGATGAACAATGGCGCCACTTACGCGAAGGTAAAATAGATATTGGTTTTGTGCGTCCTCCAATTGAAGAACCTTTATTTGCTACCGAAACCGTATATAAGGAAGCTCTAATTGTAGCGTTACCAGAAGGACATCGATTAGCTAAAGAAACGAGTGTCTCAATCAAATCCCTTAGTAACGAGGATTTTATATTATTTCCTCGAACATTCTCACCTGGTCTTCACGATGCAATGATTAGTTTATGCCAACAAGCTGGCTTTTACCCAAGGGTGACGCAAGAAGCTATTCAAATGCAAACAATCGTCAGCTTAGTTGCTGCACAAATGGGTGTAGCAATAGTACCTTCATCACTTCAGCATCTACAGCGTACTGGTGTTATTTATAAACCCATCAAAGAATTTATTACCGAAGTCGCTATCAATATTATCTGGCGCCGAAATGATATATCTCCAACAGTCCAAAAATTCCTAAAGATAATACTATCTAAACAACACTCTTAGCCCCCCCTTAATAAGGGGGGGTTGGGGATCAATCCTCATCAAGTGCAGGGAAATACTCCTCAAATTTCCACAACTCATCTTTATTCGCAACAAACCAAACGCGCGCTTCTGGCTTTAGCTTACTCCAAACAATGGACGGCGCCACATCTGGTAAAGCATAGCGGTATTCATAACCAAGTACTCTCAAATTCTCTAATACATCATTTGGCACACCGAGTCCTTCCCAGTCAACCTCTATATCAATACCCGACATACAGCTTGCAGGATTATACATTAATTGTGCCGTGCGTATTAAATCAGCAAAATGTACAGGTTTAATGCCTAGAAGCTGAAGTTCAAGTAATTCCTTATCCATTTGAGACATAATGAAAGTAAAATAAGTAAATGTTCTCAATTGGATTTACGAACAGAGATTTTATAGAAAGCCTAATCTCTTTGTATCGAACCGAATAGTTGTTGCCAATCTATATAATCAGCTTTATCCTCGGTTGCTTTAACCTCGAATGTTACATTACAACCTTTATCATATTGAAGTGCTTGTACACAAACCTCGGCAACGTCGTCACGGCTAATTTTACCTCTAATATTATCACCTTGCTCAAATACTAATTGTTTCCCACCGACTTCTTCTGTCAATGCACACGGACGGATAATTGTATAATTTACACCGCTTGCTCTGACGCTATCTTCACCTTTTAATTTCCAGGTGAGAATACCTCCTAATTGGTCATTTAATCTTACTGCTGGTGGTTCTTCTTCTAAATTTATACCTGGTCTTCCTGGACGTGTTACTCCTGCGGAACTAACTAATACAAACCCTGGTAAAGGACTTCCACCATAAGCTTTTATTGTCTCCACTTCTAGAGAAAAACTACCTGGTGAAAAATGAGGGTTCAAATCACCGTCGTATTCAAATTTACTCAACATTAATTGAAACGAGCGAATTTGAGTAATATCAACAGGAGGACGGTCTCTTACTACTTTGGCGCGAAATACAGGAATTAATTCAGCAAAGGGTACACGAATATCTATCCAGGCGCCATCTACTGTATCAAAAGAGTGGCTATAACCGACACCATCCCAAGCAGAGTCACTACGCAAAAATAATTTATATCGCTTACCGTCTCCTTTGACTCGCAATTCCACACCTTCATAACCAGATAAATTTATAGCTGGGTCAAAGTTCTTAGTACGTACAGAAGCAAAACCACCGGAATTGTTTGTAGATACATTTCCTGTAAATAAAGCTGTTTCGCCAGTAAATATTATATTACTTTGGCTAACTCCACCCATGACCACATCATCTAAGGCGCCCCAAACGTTTTTTAAATTTTCAGAAGGTTGGGTAAAATCGAATATAGTTTTGACCGAAGCTTTTGGTAGGTATTTTGCTGCTGCCTCAACTAAATTTTTCACACCTTTGTATTCAACGTTTTCAGGTGTATCACCAACTATTTCTGGCATGTAAAATTTAATGCCTTGATTATACTTGGCACGGTCGGCAGTATCTCCTTCTTTTGGTTGCACACGTACAGCAGTACAACAAATAACACCTTGAATATTCGCCATTACTAACGGTGTTAAAGTATCAGGGTTGGTAATATCTGCTACAACCATCTCAACTTCGTTACCGAGAATCAACCGTGCTTTTTCGATATCGCGCACTAAACAACGCACACGATAGCCAAGTTGATTCAATCGTCGCACAACCCGCTTACCAACACCACCCGTGGCGCCTGCAACTAGTATTACACCCACCTGTTTAGCTCCATATATTGGCTGACTTTGGTTATCTTGGCGACCTTGAAACAAATTCTGTACCCAGTTGAGTAAAGGGAAAACTTCAAAATAGCTAAGAGTCTGAATAAATCTGCCTAAATCCCACGGCTGCCGATTTTTGTCGCTCATAATGTTAAAAGCTAAAATAACTAAAGCCTATTAAAAGCCTATTAATTTAATTTTATGCGCGCTCGTATCGAAGAGGACTTATTATTTTTGCACAAAGAAGATTTACCCGAATACAAAAAAGGTGGTTCGGTAGTCCGTAACAGCTATTTCTGGGCACTAAAATCTATAGCTGGTAAAGCTTCACGTTATGGAGACTGGGAATATGAACAAGAAGTTTGGTTCGCGTTAGGACGAATGTTGATGTCGTTCACTGAGTCAGGGTATCTAGGACATCGCGAAACTATATTAGAGTTTCCTGTCTCACAGGGAGAAATTCCCGACCCGTTCCGTTTGGTCGCAACGTGGGAGTAGAAGTTCCTACCCTGACGCATGTTAAGAACCGTCATATTATCTGCTGTCTTAAATAATTATCAAAGCATACTAATTTATTCTTGTATTTATATTAAATATGTCCTAACTCACTCAAAATAAAGATGAAAAAGAACTGATTGTAAATAGTCTATTGAGCGAATACGAGTTAAAGCATCTTGAACAATTATCAGGTAATCAGCCCTTCCCGTACACAAAACAACGCGCGTTTGAACAAGAGTTACGCCATTTACGCGCGTTTGGCTTTATCGAAAATTTACCCGGTAAAACAATTTCTGGAATGGCGCCAACGGGTGACTTAAGAGACTATGTGAAAATTACCCAAAAAGGTATAGATTTCTTAAGTAAGAAACAATATAATGTAGTATAAAAAAAATAATAAGTGTTTAAACAAAAACTTTTGGCACAAATTCGGTGCAATTTGACAACTTTCTGTTATACCTGATATTTGAAAGCCTAACTCAAAATACATTTCACATATCTAATGGTAAACAGCACAAGTTATCAATCGCCTATAGATAAACTCTTAACTCTTGGTTCGCAGCAGTTGAATGATGTTGCAGAACTCGGTATTAGTTCTGAGCATATTCCTGATTTAATAAAATTGGCGGTTGATGACGAGTTGTTAGGCGCCGATAATGAAAAAGAGGCGATGGCGCCTGTTCATGCTTGGCGTATATTAGGGCAACTACAAGCAACTGACGCAATAATTCCATTAATACAGTTGTTTAAGCTGGTAGATAATGATTTAGTCAACGAAGAACTGCCAAAAGTTTACGGCAACATAGGTACTGCGGCAATTCCAGCACTTGTGAAATATTTAGCTCAAAACCAAAATCAGCTTTTAGCGCGCGTTACTGCTATAAACAGCCTAGAAGAAATTGCTAATCAACACCCCGAGGCGAGTAATCAAGTTAAAAGCCTACTAACTCAAAGTTTACAATCGTGTAATCAAAATGAAGCCGAACTGAATGGATTTATTATAAGCGCGCTTATTAACTTACAATCACTCATATCGGCGCCTGTAATAAAATACGCATTCAATACGAACCAAGTAGCTGAAGATATTGTAGGTAACTGGGACGAAGTACGAGAAAGTTTAGGTATTAGTTCAGACAAAGAAGTTCAAGAGTTTATACCAACTCCAGTACCTAGCATTACAGAAGCATCGACACCAGATGTAGAAGAGGCAAGCGAAGATGAAATTAATGCTTTGATTGATTTAGTAGCACAAGTCACTGAGACACAAACCTCAACTCCAGAAAATGCACTTTCTACAAACGAGTTAGCTTCCGAAGTCGTTGAGACACAAACTCAAACTCCAGAAAATCAACTTCTGCAAGACGAGTTAGCTTCCGAAGTCACTGAGACACAAACCCCAACTCCAGAAAATACACTTCTGAAAAACGAGTTAGCTTCCGAAGTCATTGAGACACAAACCTCAACTGAAGAAAATGCACTTCCTACCAACGAGTTAGCTAGCGAAGTCGTTGAGACACAAACCTCAACTGAAGAAAATGTGCTTTCGACACCTGAGTTAGCTAGCGAAGTCGTTGAGACACAAACCTCAATTGAAGAAAATGCACTTCCTACCAACGAGTTAGCTTCCGAAACTGAAAATACATCTTTACTATCAGATGAACCAGAAGTGGAGCAGGAGATTATTAATACGGAAGAAAATCTAACTAATACAATAGATAAGGCAGAAGACGAGATAGAAGTAGTTGCGTCTGAGATTGAAGTTAGTCAAGAAACACAAGTAACTGATGAAGTATCAACTCAAGTCGATGAATCGCATAAACAAACCAAGGACGATAAGACCGAAGCTGTTAGTGTTGAATCTTCTGAAGAATTAGACTCATTAGAACAAGAAGATAATAAAGGTTTTGGGCGCCCTGCCACAAGCAAAGAAAAACCAGAGAAACCAGAGAAAGTAAAGCCAAGCAAGAAGAAAAAGCGTGGTTTCAGTGACTTATAATACAGGAAATTAATGTATGAATATTCGTAGCGAAGCTTTGCCAGATTATCCAAAAATAGCAGAGGTAATTACCAGCGCTTTTGGACAGCCAAACGAAGCTAAACTTGTCGAAGCAATACGTAATTCAGAAAATTATATTCCCGAACTTTCCCTAATTGCAGAAATTGACGGTAACATCGTCGGTCATGTTCTATTTAGTTACATACATGTTGTAAGTAATGAAATTTTATCTGTGTTAGCATTGGCGCCAGTGGCAGTGTCTCCACAATTCCAAAATCAAGGTATCGGAACTGCTTTGGTACAATATGGATTAGACAGAGCAGACGAATTAGGAGAAGCGTTAGTTATTGTACTTGGTCATCCGTCATTCTATAGTCGTTTTGGATTTGTTCAATCAACTTATTACGGAATAAAATCACCTTTTGAAGTTTCAGCAGAAGCTTTTATGGTGAAACCATTGAAGAATTATGGAATTAAATATACTGGTGACGTGATTTATCCGCAAGTATTTAATAATGTTTAAGAAACTGGGTTTTTTCCTCACTGAATAAAATAACCTTCACTCAAAAAAATAGAAACCCAGTTTCTCAACGAAGCGCAAAAACTAGAGCATTATAAAAGCCTTCGTTGATGTTGAGAAACCAGGTTTCTTTTCGTTTCTATTGATGATTGTTGTGTTCAGTGCTAAAGAAACCTGGTTTCGAGGTATGCTGCTACTTGTATTATTTTGGCTTCGTTGTAAGGCGCCGCTATTAATTGTACACCTAGGGGTAAAGCGTTTGGGCGTTGAATTGGAATTGATAATACTGGTAGACCAATAAAGGATAATGGTTGGGTAAATTGTCCTAGGTAGGGACGAACTAAGATTTCCTCACCATCTAATATCATGGTTTGTTGTCCTATTAAAGGCGCCGTTATTGGTGTAGTAGGGGCGATAATTATATCTACGTTTTGGAATATTTCTCTAACTCTATCGCGATACCATTTTCTAAATCTTTGTGCTTGTATATACCAGTTACTGGGAATTAAGGCACCTGCTAAAAATCTGTCGCGTGTTGCTGGGTCAAAGTCTTGAGGACGAGAGCGAAGTTTTTCTAAGTGTAAGTTGGCGCCTTCTGATGCTGTAATAATAAATGCGGCTGCAC
This sequence comes from Calothrix sp. FI2-JRJ7, assembly GCA_019359675.1. GTDB lineage: Bacteria > Cyanobacteriota > Cyanobacteriia > Cyanobacteriales > Nostocaceae > Dulcicalothrix. Next base: position 4,224 of record JAHHGX010000052.1, on the reverse strand, counting down.
GGGCGCGATGTGCTTCAGGAATGGTAACGTAATCTTTGACGTTTAATGCAAGAGCTACTTTTTGAACTGCTGCGAATGCTTCTGGTTCAGCTTTTTGATTAAAATAATCATCAGCAATGGCAATTTTAATCCCATCAATATTATGTAGAGACGCGACATGTAACGTCTCTACAGGTGGACGTGTCGTACAAACGGGGTCTTTATCATCCGCACCTTGCAACACATCAAACACTGTCGCGATATCACCAACCGAACGTGCGAACGGGCCAATATGGTCAAAGCTACTAGAAAATAACGCTACACCCGCACGCGATAACCTACCATAAGTTGGTTTAAAACCATATACACCACACAAAGCTGCTGGTACTCGTATCGAACCATTAGTATCACTACCCAAAGTGAATGGAACCAAACCAGCAGCAACAACAGCAGCAGAACCCCCCGATGAACCACCAGCTACACGAGTAATATCATTCGGGTTACGTGTGGCGCCATAATGAGAGTTTTCAGTAACAAAACCGTAAGCATATTCATCCATATTTAGCGCACCTACAAGTATTGCACCTGCTTGCTTTAACTTCGCTACAGCGGTTGCATCTTGTGTTGCTACTGGGTTTTCTACATTTATTTTGGCGCCTGCGAGTGTAGTTAAACCTTTAATATCAAATAAATTTTTGACGGCAAACGGTACACCAGCAAGAATACCCGCATCCTCACCCTGCTCAATTTGATTATCTATTTTTTCAGCATCAGCCAAAGCAGCTTCAGCAGTGACAGCAGTAAAGCAGTTTAATTCAACATCGCGCGTTTGAATACGAGATAATGTAGCACGCACAACCTCGACTGCTGTCACTTCACGTGTTTTTACTGCCTTTGCTATTGATATCGCGTCGGTTAAATTTAAACTCATTACTTAATAATATTACGCAACCGCACGCTTTGCTTTCTGTCCAACAGATTTTGCTTCCAACAGTGCGATAGCTGCTTCTAGTTATGGTTCAAAAACTGGCGCCGCTTCAACATCTTCAGGTAACTCAAACTCATTCAAAACTTTCGCAATATTATTTATCCGTTCAAAATTAGCAACCACCCCATCCTTATATTCATCATGTAACTGCAAATCAACCAACAAAGCCATTTGCTCAACATACACCTTCACATCTAACTTTTTATCTTCCATTACCTCTTCCCTCTGTGAACTCCGTGTCTCTGTGGTAAAAATCTCAAATCCTCATTGCAGCACCAGGGCCTAAAGGCAACCCAAACATAAACCATATTACAAACAAAACCGACCAACCAATCAAAAACGCAATTGAATAAGGCAACATCAGAGAAATCAAAGTCCCTATACCCAAACTTTTATCATACTTCTGCCCAAAAGCCACCACCACAGGAAAATAAGGCATCAAAGGAGTAATAATATTAGTCGTTGAATCACCAATACGATAAGCAGCTTGTACCAACTCTGGCGAATACCCCAACAACATAAACATCGGTACAAAAATAGGCGCCATAATAGCCCACTTAGCAGAAGCCGAACCAACAAAAATATCTATAGCAACACTAACCAAAATAAACAATATCAACAACGGCGGTCCAGTAATACCCGTAGCCTTCAAAAAATCGGCGCCTTTGACCGCAACAATAATACCCAAATTACTCCAAGCAAAATAACTAATAAACTGAGCAGCGATAAAAGCCAAGGCAATATAATACCCCATCGAACTCATCGCATTACCCAAATACTTCGCCACATCCTTATCATTCCTAACAGTACCAGCAACCTTTCCGTAAACAACACCAGGAATTAAAAAAGCCAATGCAATAATAAAAACAATCCCATCAATAAAAGGTGAAGGAATAATTGTAAACTTCTCAGGGTCACGTAAAATACCCTGCGGTGGTATCACCAACACCAAAATAAAAGCAATAAAAGCCAAAAAAGCATACCCAGCCCATCGTAAAGCCTTACGTTCAGTTGCCGTCACCTCATTCATCTCAATATCAGCATCACCTGTATAGGCGCCTAAACGAGGTTCGACAATGTTCTCACAAATAAACCATCCTATCAACGTAATCAAAAACGTTGACACAGCCATAAAATAATAATTAGCAGTAGCATTCACCTGATACTCAGGTCTTATCAACTGCGCTGCTGTCTGCGTCAAACCTGCTAACAAAGGGTCAAGCGAACTAATAAGTAAATTAGCGCTAAAACCACCAGCTACCCCAGCAAAAGCAGCAGCCAACCCTGCTAAAGGATGGCGCCCAAACGCGAGAAAAATAACGGCGCCAAGTGGAACAAGCACAACATAACCAGCATCAGAAGCTACATTCGCCATTACACCAGCAAAAATAACCACTGGAGTAATTAACTTCCTAGGCGTTACCATTACGATTTCACGTAAAAGCGCAGACAGTAAACCAGTAGCTTCGGCAACCCCCACACCTAACATTGCTACTAACACAGTTCCCAACGGTGGAAACTCAACAAAATTCTTTACAGCTTGCGTGAATATGCGACGAATACCATCGGGTGTAAGTAATGATACAGCCGCAACTGTTTTATTAGTACCAGGATGAACAACCGATAAATTTACAGACGAAGCTATCACACTGACCACAATCACAAACACTGACAGGATGAAAAAAAGTGTTAGTGGGTCAGGCAGCTTATTACCTAGCTCCTCAATAAAAGCTAAAGACTTTTGAACCCATGTTGACTTAGCTTTATTAGAGTCAGCATCTCTTGTTTCCGGCACTAGTTTAACCCTGAATATGCGTGAACTTGCTCGTATTAAGCACTTCAGTCCTTTCTTATCAAGCAATAAAGTGGTTGCTACGGTCATTAAAATCTATAATCTTATACACCGCGTCAATATTCAAGGCGCCATAAATATGTGGAAACAGTTCATTATCAGCTAATTCATACTTAACTTCGCTTTCAACCTTATTTACATCAATATAAAGTATTATCAAACCAGTTTGGTTTTGAAAAAATCTATCTGCTGTTTTTAAAACCTGTGTAGGTGTAGAACAATGAATAAAACCCTCTGTTAACAATGTATCTGCACGATAACTGCCAACGATTTGCGCTTCTTGCCAAACTTGGCGCCGTGTAATGTGATGAATTGTATTCATTTGTCAACTCTCAATTAGTAAGGTGGGCACTGCCCACCATACAACCTCCAACTATATTAGTATGATTTGTGCTTCTTGCCAGCTGAAACCCGCATTCTTGCGTGACCGTCAAATTAAGTTTTTTAGTTATCTATACAAATTTACGTGTACGCATATCAAAAACGGTTAATATGGCGCCAATAAAATTGTTCATTTTTTTGAAGGATATCCCGTAAGCCTTATTGTCGGGAAGTTAATTGAACATGTATTTTAGGTAAATAATTTGGTACTAATGTTCGCATTAAAAGGGCTGGGTGGGCAATGCCCACCCTACAAATTTACTACAAATCTTCAATAACTAACTAAGGTGGGCTACAATCTTCAACTGTCAAAGAATTTCCCCAATAAATTCTTCTATATTACTAAAATCAGGGATTTTTACTTCTTTCCCATTACAAACACAACACCAATCACCTGGATAAGCATCTTTTTTTAGCCATTTTTTAAAACTTGAGTAGTCCCAAAAATGGGGGCACGAAACTAAACCGTGTTTAACTAGATTATAATGAATATAGTTGAGATGATTCTCAAAATCAAGCTCGTCACGGATTGTATGCTCCCAAAAACGACGATGCCATACATTGCTTTCACGATGTTTTTGACGCGAGTTTGAAACATTATTTGGTAAATTTGCCGTACCGCGTAAAGATTGTGTAAACTTAACCTTCATTCTTCCGACTCTTTTTGAATAATCATCGTCATCTACGGGTAAAGTCCAGATAAAATGAATATGGTCTGGTAATACCGATGCAGCAATTATCTCAAAAGGCATTTCTTTACGAACTATCGCAGCTGCATTGCGTAGTTTAGCTATATTTTCTGGCTTGTTAAATATCGGTTTACGCTGATAAGTTACCAGTGTAAGAAAAACTGTGCCACCAGCAGTGTATGCACGACGGTATTCTGGCATTTGAATTTTAAATCCCACATTCCGCACCCCAAGGCGCCATTCAACTGTAGTATGCGGTAATAACTGAACTACATAAATGATAAAAAGAGTAAAATTATACTCAATCATCAAATTTTTACATGTGGCTTGTTGTG
>JAHHGX010000051.1 GCA_019359675.1 Calothrix sp. FI2-JRJ7 | reverse complement strand
TGTAATACGTAATCTTATACTAGCAGCGTTCTGAAGTATACTTGTGTTTGATAACTGGATGAGGGTGTATGTTAATCCCGACAAGGGTTTTGAGTTTCGCACCGGGAACTAGTCTAAACTCCAGTAAATGTAGAGACCGTACATGTACGGTCTCTACAACGTGCTTTCTACTAAACGCATATACTGCATTCGTTTTGCTAGTTTTACCACGCTAGATTATTTTTAGTTATTTTTTAGGCTAAAACCTTCTGTTTATCTTTGTCTTTGAAGTAGCAATAAAGGTTTGCAACTGTTAAGTCCGGTATTTCTTGCCAGTTAGAAGGAACTAAAGTTTTGTAACCAGAAGCAGTTGCTTGCTGCATAATGTAAGTGACACCCAACCTACATTTATCCTGACCACCATCGTTGCCAGTATTAATCACAACGCGATAGCCATTAGTAAGTCCTTCACGTTCCGCAACATTCTTAACAGTCTGTAACAAATGACCGACAAGTTCGCTGTCTTCGGTTTGAGCATCACACAACGCGCGTATAGGCTTTTTGGGAATTACAAGAATATGTACAGCCCAGCCGCCTGTGGGTTAACATCTCGGAAAGCAAGCGCCAAATCATCCTCATAAAGAATATTCGCAGATATTTCGCGTCGAATAATCTTGCCAAAAATCGTATCTTGGTTGGTCATATGCAATTTAATGATTTGGTAAACCATTTGTCATTCGCCAATTCTCAATGATAAGACAAAGGAATATTACTATAACAAAAGGCCATAAATATAAATGCTAGCAAGGGTTTGGAGTGCTTCTGTAGTTGGAATTGACGCGGTAAAAGTAGGTGTAGAGGTGGATGTTTCAGGCGGATTACCTGGAATAATGATTTTGGGATTGCCAGATGCTGCGATACAAGAGGGTAAAGAAAGAGTTAGGGCAACTTTAAAAAACGCTGGGTTTGGATTTCCCACTAAAAAAATTGTAATTAATTTGTCTCCTGCTGATTTACGTAAGGAGGGACCAAGTTTTGATTTACCTATTAGTGTGGGCATTTTAGCCGCATCTGAACAAGTCGGCGCCGATTTACTAGGTGATTATTTATTCTTGGGTGAGGTTAGTTTAGATGGTAGCTTACGTCCGGTTGCAGGAGTATTACCAATAGCAGCATCCGCACGTAGCATGGGTATCACTGGGTTAGTTGTACCAGCAGATAATGCTCAAGAAGCAGCAGCAGTTGATGGGTTAGAAGTTTATGGTTTCCATAATTTACTGGAAGTTACAGATTTTTTAAATAATCCATCTCGTTACAAACCTGTACAAGCTAGACATAATAATGAAGTACTCCCAGCTAGTAACCTTGACTTAGTTGATTTAAAAGATATAAAAGGACAAGCTCATGCACGACGTGCGTTAGAAATTGCCGCAGCAGGAGGACATAATCAGCACTTTGTTGGCCCACCTGGAAGTGGAAAAACTATGCTCGCGCGTCGTTTACCTGGTATACTTCCGCCACTCGGTTTTGCAGAATCATTGGAAGTAACACGTATTCATTCGGTTGCAGGTTTGTTAAAAAATAAAGGGACATTAGTTAGAGAACGTCCTTTCCGAAGTCCACATCACTCTGCTTCAGGGCCATCTTTAGTAGGGGGTGGCAACTATCCACGTCCTGGAGAAATATCTTTAGCGCATACTGGTGTCTTATTTCTCGACGAACTCACGGAATTTAAACGCGACGTATTGGAATTTTTGCGACAACCCTTAGAAGATGGATATGTAGCAATATCTAGAGCAAAGCAATCGGTAAACTTTCCAGCGCAGTTTACATTAGTCGCAAGTACAAATCCTTGTGCATGTGGATTTTATGGTGACATAATTCAACAGTGTAGCTGTACACCCCGAAAACGCGAAGACTATTGGGCAAAGCTTTCGGGACCACTAATGGATAGAATTGACTTACAAGTAGCAGTTAACCGATTAAAACCAGAAGAAATAACCCAGCAACCAACAGGTGAATCCTCTTTAGAAATACGTAAAAGAGTAATAAAAGCACGGGACATCGCAACCCAAAGATTCAAAAACGAACAAAACCTGCGCTGTAACGCACAAATGCAAAGTCGTCATTTACAAATATGGTGTAAACTTGATGACTCAAGTAAAAGATTATTAGAAGGCGCCATTCAAAAATTAAGTTTATCAGCAAGAGCCAGCGACCGCATATTAAAAGTCGCGCGTACAATAGCAGACCTAGCAGGAGACGAGCAATTAAAAGTACATCATGTAGCAGAAGCCATCCAATACCGCACAATCGATAGAATGTAGGGTGCGTAACGCTATAATAACCCCTCAACGAAGCCAAAAATCTTATAGCGTTACGCACCAACGCGACGATTATAATCAGAAGTATGTTGGGTTGTGCCTCCGGCATACTACGTAAACGCAAAACCTCCACCCAACCTACAGTGATATGAAACAAGTGTTGTTAAAATGAACAAACAAATTCAACTACCAAACCCCGTTAAGTCTCCTGGATTTCTTCAAAAACTGCAATGGGTAGTAAATCCTGTAGGTTATATGGGAAATGCAGCTAGTGAGTATCCTGATATTTTTAGCGCTAATATCTTTAAACCTAGTGATAGGCTTATATTTGTTAACCATCCCCAAGCTATTCAAGAAATTTTAACTAATGACCGTAAAAAATTTAGTGCGCCAGGTAAGTATAATGCTTTACTAGAACCGTTAATTGGCGATTATTCGGTTATTATGCTCGATGGTGAAAACCACCGCAAACGGCGCCAGTTAATGATGCCATCGTTTCATGGAGATAGAATAAAATCATATGGCGATTTAATCGTGAATTTAACCAAACAGGTTATGGATAATATTGCATTGAACAAGCCATTTTTAGCACGTTCAGCAATGCAAGAAATATCAATGCAAGTTATTCTTCAATCAGTTTTTGGCTTATACGAAGGTACAAGGTGCCAGCAAGTCAAAGATTTAATGGGGAAAATGTTAGATATTTTTAAATCTCCTTTCTCTTCAAGCTTCCTATTTTTCCCTTTTCTACAAAAAGATTTAGGTGCATTGAGTCCGTGGGGTAATTTTTTACGTCAGCGTTCCTCAATTGATAAAATCTTATATGCTGAAATTGCCACACGTCGCGAAAATCCAGACCCTAATCGAATCGATATTCTCTCATTACTAATGTCCGCACGCGATGAGCAAGGACAAAGTTTAACTGATAAAGAATTACGCGATGAATTAATGACGCTGTTACTTGCTGGACATGAAACTACCGCAACTGCAATGGCGTGGGGTTTATACTGGAGTCACTATATACCAGAGACTACCGAAAAAATCCTCAATGAAATCGATGCTTTAGGGAATAATAATGACCCAATAAGTCTGTCCAAATTACCCTACTTAACAGCATTCTGCAACGAAACATTACGAATTTATCCAGTTGCAATGCTGACATTTCCGCGCATTGCCGAAGAGCAAGTAGAAATTTTAGGGCATCAAATTCCTCCTAATACCCTTTTACTATGTTGCATGTACCTTGTACATCATCGCGAAGATTTATACCCACAGTCAAATCTATTTAGACCCGAACGTTTTTTAGAGCGTCAGTTTTCTCCTTACGAGTTTATGCCCTTTGGTGGTGGTGCGCGTCGTTGTGCAGGGGAAGCTTTGGCGATTTTTGAGATGAAGTTGGTAATTGCTACGATTTTATCGAATTATCAATTATCACTTGTTGAGTCGCAACCTGAAATTCCTCGTCGTCGTGGTGTAACTCTGGCGCCTGCAAATGGTGTCAAGATGATTATGACAGGAAAACGCGCGCGTAAAGAATCACGCAAAATGGTTGCTAGTCAGTAATTTCTACTACTATAGATACATTACTTCATATTAGTTAAGAAAAGTTAAAGTTATGCAGTCTGATCGCCAAAAGAAAATTATGGAACACTTGAGTCGTAGTAAGGGTGATTTTATTAACCCGAAGCTTGACTCTTCTTCTCGCAAGCAGCAAATTATGGATCATGTGCGTTTGAGTAAGGGTTAGGCAACGGATATAGCGGATGTAAGGGATAGATGAATTAACCATCCGTTACATCCGTTTATCATCCGTTGCTAATCATGCTTTGTAGAGCTTTGTGTAGGTCTTGGGTTAGGTCGGTGACGGTTTTTCTGGCTGATTGACGGTCTTGTTTATAACTCTGCCAACGTTGGGTTACTGATATTGGTTTGCCGACTGTGACTTTTGACTGGCGCCATCCTAAGTTAGGGCGCCCAGGAAATGTATCATCTTGAAGACGGGACATCATGTCATATATTAGTAGTGTTGTTTCGGCGAAGCGCTCGAATGTTGGTTTATCTTTAATATAATTGGCAGTAACGGCAACAAAGCTTTCTACTAAACGCATATGCTGCATTCTTTTGGCTGCTTCTGTTGCTACCCAGTCGGCAATTCCGCGTGCAAGTGGTGTTAATGTATCTAAAGAAGGTAAATCCTCACGATAAATATAACTCCAACCTGCTTCTTCTAAACGGCGACAACGGTCAATAAAGTTTCCTTGTGCTGGTAAACCAAAGTGTTGCTCGCTTACACGCAAGGCTATATCCTGTAATCGGTGAAGACGAGCAATGATAAGTTCGGTGGTGTCAGATGATGGGTCTAAGTCAATTGGTACAAGGGTTTGATGATAAAAACGTTGATAAAAGTCTTCCATCTCTGAAAGTATACGTTCTGCAAGACGCAGTATACGCTGGTAATAAATTTCTTCCCGTTTAGATGCAGGTTCTATTGATATTGTCTCAAGTCCACTCATCGCTTCTAATTTACTCAATAGCCAATCAAGTTTTTTCCAAGGTGGGTTAGGGTAACTATATTGAATGGTTATCGGGACTATAAATACTTCTTCCGAACGATTGGCTTTTTGTAAATCTTCTATACACCAAAATGCTAACTGGGCAACACCAGGTTCTAATGGACTAACCTTACCACTGTGTCCGTTAGTGGCGCCTTCTGGTGCTATAGCTAAAGGGATATTACTATTGAGAAATAAGTCGCGTGCTGTTTGTAAACCAGTTCTATCAACTCTTTTACCTCGACGAATCGGGAATCCACCTAAGAAGGAGAAAAATTTTCCCAGCCAATCACCTGCCCATATAGTCATACCTCGTTCATAAAGAAAGTGGGAATGAACGGGGTCTTTTAATTTGATACCATTCTCACGGGCACTCTTAGGGATAGCACGCGAGATTAAATAAAGCATTGATAGCGGGTCATCAACTTCGGGATGACGGAATGCCATTAAGAAGCGAACCTTACCTGCTTGGAATTGTTCATATAGTTTAGCCAACTCTAAAGCGTTCTCTGTTTCAACTCGAATAATTCTCGCAGGTAACCAACGTCGAAGACGAAAGCGCAATAGTACAGGTAATGACCATTGGACTATCTGGAGGAAAAATCGGTTAAAATTTGGGGCTATAAACTTTAATGGGGGTTGAACGCTTTTTATTTCTTCAGACAAGGCTTGTTCTCCAGATTCAATCAATCTTGCCTACCGCATCAAAGATATAAAAGTATACATTACTTTGCCTTCTTTAGTCGCAGTGGCTTTCTCGAAACATCTCTAATTCTAGAATTTTGCTTGAAGTTCGGGTGAAACACTTGGTGGCATAATCATTAAGATAGGCGCCTTATTAAGCGACAAGTTAGTTATATAACATCAAAATAATGATAATTATTGTTATGGGTGTATCAGGTTCAGGTAAATCAACGATTGGCAAAATGCTAGCTGAGTCGTTGGGTTACGAATTTCATGATGCCGATGATTATCATCCTCAATTTAATGTCAGTAAAATGCAGCAAGGTATTCCCCTCACAGATGCAGATAGAATACCTTGGTTAGAAATATTACAAGCTTTAATTCACAAATGGTTATTAGAACATCGTTCTGCTGTACTAGCTTGTTCAGCACTAAAAGCTAGTTATCGTCAATATCTTAACGGTAACGACGAAATTAAAATAGTTTATCTATTTGGTTCATTTGAAACAATCGAAGCTCGACTAAAACGGCGCCAAAATCATTTCATGCCCGAAACGCTGCTCCAGAGTCAGTTTAATACCCTCGAAGAACCATCAAACAGCATCAAAGTAGATATCTCATCCTCCCCCGAAGTTATCGTCCAGCAAATACGCGCACAGCTAACACTACTGTAGGTTGGGTGGAGGCAATAGTAACCCAACTTACAACAATTGACTAGGAAATCTGACATCTTTTCAGTGGTTGCCCTTTAACAAAATGACTTTCAACAATGGCGCCAACATCCGCACGAGTTAAATGTCCATATGCATGACGATTTGGAAATAATAGTCGTCGAAGTTTCACTTGTATTTTAGTAGGTAGCCAAGAAAATCCTAAACGCTTAGGCTGATAAACCAACGCGACTGCTCCAGCTTCACAATTGTCTAAACAGCCAGAACGACGAACGGATACGCGCGTGTGCAACTGTCGTTTTTGAATTTCATCTTGAAACGTTTGGTAAATATCCAGCGCACCCGCATTACAACAGCACCCTTCCGGAGCATTAGGAGGGCGCTTTTTCGTACAAACAAAAACACGGTATTGAGGTGAATCCATAACGTTTTGCCTTCAACAGTGATTAATCGTATGGTAAAAGCAAATATCCACACCGCCAACCTACTTTTAATCGAGGCGCCTCAATCCCCATATAAAAGTCAACAATGTATAAAAAGTACAAGTTTAAAGTTAGTGTGAAGCAATAGTGCTGAAACAATCAACTTTCAAATCAAAGGCACCAGAAGAATGAAAAAAATCGCTACCTCAACACTTATTGTCATTTAAAGCGTAAACCACTATCATGTTCATTAAACTGGTTTACACATTCCATGCCAAGACAAAAATTAGACCGTGCTAGCCTTCACGCCAGGGTAGACCCAAAAACATCAGAAGCGTTAAAGCAAATTGCTTATAAACTTGGATATATTTATGATGGAGAAGGTTCAACAGGGCAATTATTAGACGCGATTGCATCCGGGCAACATATGCTAATTCCTAGATATTTATACTTGAAAATGGTAGACGTTTTCAAGGAAATGAGTAATAATATTAAGTGTGGGGAGAATATATCTTCCCACACGAATCCTAATCAAAAGGAGATTGAATGACCGATCCAAATGGAAACGGACACCGTAAAGGTTTCTTGAGAAGCTTGTTAGACGCAATCTTCTATCTTGGTCGAGGTTTATTTGCAACACGTGACCCAGAAAATGCTGAGAGTGATATTTTTTACGACTCAGAAGAAACTGGGGTAAATCTCGAACAAGACGAGGAAACCAACGGAAACGGTAAACGTTCCTAATTTAAACTAGCCCTGCCCACTGACTCTGGGTGGGGTTTTCTTAAGAAGAATTATAACATTATGACTATTGCATATCCCGTATGTTGGCGAATAATCAAGCGCGATATTTATAAAGGTCGTGCTGGTTGGGGTTTTGAGCGTCCAAAGTTTCTTGCTAATTTAACAGACATAAAAACGCCAGAGAACTTTAATTCAATCGATTGGGAAAATTTCTTTGGCACTACTAAGTCAAAAGTAGTTACTGAGCTATTTCGCATTAATGGTGGTAAACCAGGTTATTACTTAGCCAATTTACTAGAACTTAAGTATTATTACTGCGGTGAGAGTGACGAAGATTTAAAGATTAAATTTTTACAGTTGGGGATTGGTAAGTAGGGGAGAGTTCAAAAAAGCATTAAGTTTGAATATAAAATTCTGAAAATGGCGCCTTAAGTGATATTTAATACAAAAATACTCTTGTGGGATGGGCATCCTTGCCCGTCCCTTTAATGTTGGGTTCCTACGATGATAAAAATGCTTCAACTTCGGCGAGAGTAGGTTGAGAAGCAATGGCGCCAGGTTTCAAAGTAGTTAATGCACCAACTGCACTTGCATATCGCACAATTGCACGGGCGGTTTCTTTATCTTTAAGACTTGGAATACCGTGAGTTAATAGTTGATGAATAAAACCAGCTAAAAAACTATCACCGGCGCCTGTTGTATCGACTACAGGTACAGAAAAAGAAGGTAATTTACCTTCATTTTCATCTAAGCAATAAGCACAACCGTTTTCACCGTCTGTTACTAACACACCTTCCACTGAGTCCAGACGATATTTAATTGCCCCTGCATCACTAGTATTAAATAACCATTCAGCTTCTTCTTTGGCAAGCTTAACAAAATCTACTTTTTTAAAAATTTTACGAATTATATCTGGCGCCTCCGATGGATTATGCCAAAATACTGGGCGCCAGTTCACATCAATAATAATTTTCATGTCGTATTTTTCCGCCAAGTCCAAAGCGTGATATACAGCTTTGGCGCTTTCAGGATAGGCTAACTCTAAAGTGCCTAAAACTAAAATATCTGCTGCTTCAAATAATAATGGTGGTAATTCTTTTGCGTTGAGACGTGTATCAGCAAACTCGCTAGTGTCGTAATTACCGAACCCCGCAAAAGTCCGGTCGCCGCTTAAACTTCTTGTCACATAAACTTGCCGCGTTGGCGCCGACTCAGACCGTTGTAAACCAGTTGTATCAACCCCAACATCATTTAAAAGCTTTACAAGTTCATTACCCGGTTCATCTTCACCCACACAACCAACGAAACCCGCAGGTATTCCCAACTTGACTAACGCACAAGCAACATTAGCTGGTGCCCCCCCTGGATAGGGAGTCCATGACTCAACTGAAGAGAGGTCACGTCCTAGTTGGTCAGCTAAGAGGTCAAATAAAACTTCGCCGAGACATAATACACGGGGATTACTCATGCGCTCCTGTCCGTTACTTGAGAAGGACAATTCCATCTAGAAAATTTACAACTAAAAATCTACAATAATTTTGACCCACGGTCGGCAGTTGTTCACACAAATCTACAAGAATTTTTATTACTGATTTGACCTGTATGCTTTAAAAGCAACATTTCACCTTTGAATGCGCTGGTATTTTCTTCATATATAGCGTATAATAAAAAACTAAGTGACACCAAAATGTGCCACCGCTAACTGGTCAATTAAAGAATTATTCATTATCGTATTACCGCTAACAGTTGAAACACCGACTAGGCAAAGAATCTTCTAGAATGAGAAAGAGCGATTGAGTACATATACTAGGAGGATTCGATAAAACATGGCTAGTGGCGAGTCACAGACCCCTGTAAGTCTTTCAGACAGAGAACTGCAAATTATCGACTTAGTAGCCGCTGGCTTAACTAACCAAGATATTGCAGCCAAGCTTGAAATTAGCAAGCGCACAGTTGATAACCACATCAGCAACATTCTTACCAAAACGCAAACCGATAACCGTGTCGCGCTTGTGCGTTGGGCAATGCGCTGGGGCAAAGTTTGCCTAAATGATGTGAACTGTTGTACTCTGCCAAACCCAAACCAACCTGATTGAATACATATTCGCTTCTTTCAACTTTTAAACACGACTCAGCAATTATGGCTGGTTGCTGTCCGTTCTCCTCACGTCGCAGCTTGTGTGTCAACCAGTCAGAAAGCAACTTCAATTTCTCTCTTCTTGGTTATACTTAGCTTTTGGCGAACAGGTGTTGCATTATAACGCTATCTCCGTAAAAAACAAAGACAACTTCAAACCTGCTAATATACGCGCGCAAGCGCATTCACAATACAGACCGGAGTTTAAAAGCTTCGGTCTAATTTTTTCCCAAATCTTAGAAACCGGGTTTCTGTCGATAACTTGTAATAAAAACGACAATTTACCTAGAAACCCGGTTTATGCAGCTTCTACGCAAAACTCAACTAATTTTTTCCCAAATCTTAGAAACCGGGTTTCTGTCGATAACTTGTAATAAAAACGACAATTTTGCCTAGAAACCCGGTTTATGCAGCTTCTACGCAAAACTCAATAAAAATTTGTAGTTGTTTGATTGATACAAGAGTTAAATTAAAAATATCTTCAATACTCCATTAATTCTAAGAGGGCAGTGTTTTAATGAATACCTCTGTTCATGTACAGGGTAACTCCAATCCCCTTGATTTTGTAAATCTTGATTTGTTGGATTTTATTACTCCTCAGCCTAACCAAGATAAGGAGTTGCTTGCAGTACTGCATTTTGTACCTGGGTTAAAAGAAATTTTGATGCTGCGTCAAGTTCATGCACTTGAACACGCAACTGTGTGGCTTTTGAGTCAACCCCGTTCTTCCCGGTTTATTTCGCTGCTACCTCGTAATTTTCAGGTAGATAACGAATCACTTGGAGGATTATCTACCGAACAAGGCTTTTTCCTCTACGGTGATGTTAATATCAGTGATTTACGTCGCGCTGTTATCAACGGTCTTCAACGTTTGAAAGACGGTGAGTGGAATTTAGCTGTTCATCCTCGATGTGGTACTAATGTATCGACATCAATGTTACTGACTGCGGGATGTGCAGTTGGAATGCATTTAATTATGCCGCGCGGATTAATCGAACAGCTGTTTGGGTTGGGAATAGCTACTACTCTTGCTGGTGAGTTGGCGCCTTATGTCGGCGCCTTAGCACAGCGTTACTTAACAACGTCTGTACCTTTTAATCTCAATATCGAGAGTATTACCAAAACTAGGGATATGTGGGGACGTGAAGCGCATTTCGTAAAAGTTCAATGGCAAAGTTAGAAAAAAATTTTTTTCGGTACCGTGTAGCGCTACTTATTAGCATTATATTTATTGTGCCACTGGGTTATTTTGTGCGTTTTGCACAAGGATTTGGGTACCCTGAGCTATATGATTTTTTAGGAAGCGTTGCTTATGAAATATTTTGGATTTTACTAGTTGCTTTTGTTTACCCGAAAGCGTCTCCGCTATGGACTGCTGTTGGGGTTTGTGTTGCTACTTGTGGGATTGAATTTTTACAGCTTTGGAAACCTCCTTTTCTTCAAGCTGCACGCGCGACGTTGCTGGGGAGGCTTGTGTTGGGGAATACTTTTGTTTGGTCTGATTTTATTTCTTATTTTTTTGGTAGCTTTGCTGGGTGGCTTTGGATGCGCTGGTTGGTTAAAATCCGTAAGTGAACCCGCCCATACAGAATATGCGAAAACTTTACTTTTTATTGCCTGGTACGGATGCTAAATTTACTTGTGGTGGTCTGTTCGCGGAGTTGAAGACGCTTAGTATTGCCCAAAATATCTGTGATGCTGAGGTTGTTACTTATCGTCAACGCGAACCTAATAAGCTTTTTTTGGATGATGTTCTTAAGGCATCTAGTCTTGAGGATGTTATTTTTGTTGTTAGTTGGGGATTCGATGTTCCTAAACTGGCGCCTTCTTTAAAGTCTCACAACGTTATATATCATGCTCATAGTGCGGGTTACGGATTTAAGCTGCCTGCGAGTATTCCAATTATCACGGTTAGCCGTAATACAATGGGGTACTGGGGACAGTTGGCGCCTAACTCTCTAATTTACTACTTGCCAAATCAAATTAGCAATGAATTCACAAATTTAGATATAACGCGCGATATTGATGTACTAGTACAAGCGCGTAAATCTTCTAGTTACTTAATAAAAGATTTAATACCAGCTTTACAAGAAAAATGTAATGTATATATCGTTGAATCTTTTGTAAAAGATTTGACAAGTTTGTTTAATCGAGCAAAAGTTTATATATACGACTCGGCAGAATATTGGGCACTGCAAGGTGTTACCGAAGGTTTTGGCTTACAACCACTCGAAGCAATGGCTTGTGGATGTCATGTTTTTTCTAGTGTAAATAATGGACTTTCTGATTTTTTAGACCCAGGATTTAATTGCTATAAAATTGCCGGATATTCTAAAGAGTATGACATGGAACGTATATTAAAGGTTGCTGCGACTGAGCAACCCTTTAATTTATCTCAAGATTTCTTGGCTGAATATCGATTAGATAATATTACCAGGCGCCTACAAGTCATTCTCAGTGAGTTAAACGAATTCTTTGACCATAAACAACAATACCCGGGCAATATCCCAGATTTTAGTAGTTTCCGCTTGACTCAGCTAAAAATACAGCAAATATTAAGTAAAGTTAAGAAAAAGCTGAAATAATTAACGAGTAAAATATGACACGCTGGGAATCGGAATAATTTAATGTTACTTTCTGACATTTTTTAATATTGTAGTTAACATAGTAGTACTGATACGCTCCAATTCCCGCAGTTGCTCGCGACCTTAAAGATGCTGCAAGCAGAACAAGTATTACAAGACCGTTACCAGTTACAACGCTTACTGGGTAATAACGGTATCCGTCAAACTTGGTTGGCCAAAGATTTACAAGCTGCTGATGCTGACTCACTAGTTGTAGTCAAATTATTAGCGTTTGCAGGCGCCATACAATGGGATGATTTAAAGTTGTTTGAACGCGAAGCGCAAATACTCAAGCAACTAAAGCATCCCAGAATTCCTCAATATATAGACTATTTCTGTGTTGACGACCGCAGCTTATGGTTCGGTTTGATTGAACAGTATATACCTGGGGAGTCTCTGAAAGAAAAACTTGCTACTTGTCAGCGGTTTAGTGAAAAGCAAGTACGTAAGATAGCTGTTGATATTTTAAATATTTTAATTTATCTACACGAGTTAAATCCGTTGGTGCTGCATCGCGATGTTAAACCAAGTAATTTGATATTGGGTGAAGATAATCGTGTGTATTTAGTTGATTTCGGCGCCGTTCAAGATAAAGCCGCAAGAGAAGGTGTTACTTTTACAGTTGTCGGAACATACGGTTATGCACCAATGGAACAATTTGGTGGTAAAGCTGTTCCTGCATCAGATTTATATGCATTGGGTGCAACTTTAATTCATTTGTTGACTGGTATCTCACCTGCGGAGTTACCGCAACGTTCACTGCGAATTGAATTTAGTCATTTGGTTAATATAAGTCCTGAGTTTATCGAATGGTTACAAAAGTTAACTCAACCTGCACCTGAAGACCGTTTTGCAACTGCTGCACTTGCTTATAACGCTTTAAAATCGGGTGCTTCATTAAAAGTAGTCAAACCACCACACATACAACAAGTACCAGATATTAATAACTCTGGATGTGGAATTGCTAGTATGGCGCCTGTTCCTGAAGAAGTTTTAGGATGGAATTGGGGCGCCTTTTTAATGCCTTATTTATGGCCGTTTACAAATAAAGTCTGGGTAGGTTTATTATATTTTGTGCCATCAGTCGGAATTATTATGACTGTTGTTCTTGGCACCAAAGGCAATGAATGGGCATGGAAAAGTAGACGTTGGCGCAGTATTGACCATTTTAAACGTCATCAACGCGGTTGGGCAATCGCAGGACTTGTTGTCATGCCTATGTATTTAATCATTTTGGGGCTTGCTGTAGCCTTAATTGCGGCTATTGTTTAATCGGAACACAGAAAATGCTTCAAGCAGAACAAATAATCCAAAATCGTTATAAACTTGAGCGTCAACTTGGTAATAATGCAGCGCGTCAAACTTGGTTGGCAACAGATTTAAGTGTTGATGATGGCAAAGATTCACGTGTAGTCGTGAAGTTGCTTGCTTTTGGTGGTACGGTACAATGGGATGATTTGAAATTATTTGAACGTGAAGCTCAAATTCTTAAGCATCTTGAGCATTCAAAAATTCCCAAGTACATAGATTATTTTTCCATTGATGATAGAGTACTTTGGTTTGGACTAGTGGAAGAGTATATTCGTGGTAATTCTTTGAAAGAGTTGTTAGTGCAAGGTAAAAGATTTACCGAGAAAGAAGTACATAAAATTGCCACCGAAGTCTTAAATATCTTAATATATTTACATAATTTAAATCCGGCTGTTCTACATCGAGACATTAAGCCGAGCAATTTAATTTTAGGAGAAGATAAAGAGGTTTATTTAGTTGATTTTGGCGCCGTTCAAGATAAAGCAGCTAAAGAAGGTGTTACTTTTACTGTTGTCGGAACATATGGTTATGCACCAATGGAACAGTTTGGAGGTAAAGCTGTACCTGCTTCTGACTTATATGGACTAGGTGCAACTATTATTCATTTGTTAACAGGTATTCCTCCTGCTGATTTGCCTGTTCGTGATTTAAAAATACAATTTCACGATAAAGTTAATATAAATGATAATTTTTTAGCTTGGATTGAGAAAGTTTTAGAGCCATCAGTAGAAAGACGTTTGAGTAATGCCACAGAAGGATTAAAAGCACTTGAATCTAATAGTTTGAGTAACAAAGCAGCGAGCAATATTTTCCAACCCTTTCGCAAACCTAATTAGGGCATGCTGAAAAAGAAAGGAAAGCTGACACTTGAAGATTATCAGACCAAAGGAATATACCCACGTGCAAGACAAAAAGGTAAGATTACCTAAAATTCATGCATCTACATGACTGGCGCC
>JAHHGX010000050.1 GCA_019359675.1 Calothrix sp. FI2-JRJ7 | reverse complement strand
AAGAAACGATGTTAACGCTATGACTCAAGAATTGAAAGAACAACTCGAAGTAATCCAGCGCGAACGCGATGAGTTGCAACAATGGCAAGAAACTTATAAACCTCAACTTCTCAAGCTTCGCGATGTTCGAGATAAACTACGCGACATCGGCACCAAAATAAAAGCCAACGAAAAAGGATATCATCGAAATCATGCTGGTGAACTGCGGAAAGATGTTCTTACTCTTCTCGAAAGTTTCGATAAAGGCGCCGAGTAAAAATTAAAAAGCTACCAGCGTATAAAACTGGTAGCTTCTAAAATAATCAAATGTTCGACTATTTCTCATCAATTAATTTCGACAACTCTGAGTATTTTCTGCCGCCTTCGACATCCCAAAGAAGTTTGATAATCTTGTTCTTGCTGTAGTTTTCAGCCCTCAGAATACGCGCTATTTCTAGCTTTTTAGCGTCAAAATCCACCTCTGAAAATGGCACTTCCAGCACTTCCACCTCACTTTCCACACTACTTCTGTCGATTTTTGAGTTTGTGCTATCTTCGACAATTGGTAGTACTTCGCTCGACACCTGGACGTTGTTAGCTTCGATGTTAGAAGTAGGTGAATAGGTGTTAGCTGTAATTATACA
The DNA here is from genome assembly GCA_019359675.1 of Calothrix sp. FI2-JRJ7. Taxonomy (GTDB): domain Bacteria; phylum Cyanobacteriota; class Cyanobacteriia; order Cyanobacteriales; family Nostocaceae; genus Dulcicalothrix. The sequence goes on along the minus strand of JAHHGX010000050.1, from coordinate 14,104 downwards.
AGGTTTATCATCGATTAATCCTCGACCTTTAGAAGTTGTGCTTAACCAATCGACTAATGCATCATTTTTTAATTGCTTTGCTCGCACAATTGCTTTTTTACCAAGATATAGAAGACAGAAATTAGATTTTAATATGCTGGCATCACCTTTCAAACTGAAGTTCTCAGCCGTATCATTCTGCGCGAGTGCTGCAATAAATAACCCAACTTTTCGACCGCGCTTCGACATTTTACGCATCCAAACACCCAATGATTCACACTCTTCTGCAAGCGCGGGCATTTCCTCACCAACGATAAGCTTTTTATCAGGAATATATTTCTTACCCAACTGGCGCCGAACTGCAATCCTGTTTTCTAATTCTTCCATGTCATCGACAAATGCTTGCTCGATATCGACATAATCGTATTTGATATCTACACATTCAGGGTAATCGTCACGGGCATAATCGACATCATAAGTCACGATAGAATACTCGCTTTGAATGCAAGAAATAAAATGTTTAATAGTGAAGCTTTTACCGTCTCCGGTTCCACCAACAATAGCCAAATGCTTTTCTTGTTTTTTCCAGTATTCGACAACATCAGTTATTACATCTACTTCATTTATCGGTGCCACTGGTAGAGTTATAGAAAAATTATTATCTTTCAATAAACCCGCATAAATTTCTTTAGAGGTGACACGAGCCTGAATATTCAAATCTTCCAGTTTAAGATTTAATCTGTCCTCTAACTGTGCGAAACATAAACCAACTACAGACGATATAAATCCCAATAAAGAAAGATTTATTTTGTTTATTCCGCGTGGTGTAATTGCAGTGGTGAACATCGACAGAACACATGCAATATAGCTTGCAACTAAAAGTGTTTTGGCACGCGATTTGAGCAGAATTATTTCTTGGATAAACGCATTGTGCAGCATAATCAAACTCCTAGTAAGGCGCCGATAAGGAAAGAAAGAATATACAAATATGTTTTTAGAGTTGGCTTTTTCTTCAGGACATAAAGCAACATTATAAATACGCCAAGTATTGTAAATGTTAATGTTGGCAGAATATCGCGCAACTTATACGAAGCAGGAATTATCGACAATATTTGTGCCAAAAGTGCGGTAGAAAATACGATAATTAAACATGTAAATACTATTTCATTAATTGCGCTGCTAGTCGATAAAGTCTTCTCGTTCGACACCTGATTATTCACTTTGATCAACACATTTTCTTCAGGTGCGGCATTTTGTTTATCTTGAGTCATTATGTTTCCTCCAAAATGAAATAAAAGTATCGACAATTCCTATTTATAAATTATCGATACTTGTAAATTATTATTTACGCTCAATCAAAATGTTTATATTCACTTCCACATTTAATTGAGTTGGGCGCCGCATAATAAAGATTGTTAGAAATATGAGGCAAGCGACGAAGTGAATTATTCGATATTTATCCATCAGAACAGCGGGTGAACAGGAATCGACCGAATAACATTTTCTTGCTTGAGTTCATTAATGACAATATCGTGCAAGCACGGAAACGAAGAATGAATTGCGTCGAAAACTAGCTCGTGTTCAAAACCTGTGATGTTCGACAGTTCGGCAAGAATATTTTCTATTTGTTCGGCGCCTTCTGCCTGAACATAATCTTTTAGCAATGGGATAAGTTTTAATTCATTCATGTTTCTAACCTCCAATGCGGCGATAACAAAAACTGTTCCGACTCGTTCTCTCTTCAGTCTTGGTGAGTTCTTCTTCGGGTGTCGATTCAATTATCTTTGACCAACCTGTATCTTCATTACGAATGTTTCTTTCTGCAACGGCGCCTAAACCTGCACGTGTTTCTTCAAAAGCATTTACTACTATTTCTTCCTTTGGGGTGAGTTGCCGTTCGTTGTTTGACATAGAATTATATTGCTCCAATTCGTGTACTCTGTTGGGGTATAGCTGGCAGTTGGTATTAGTAGTTGCCCTAGGAAAGTTCCTACTCGTACTACTGCTGGCTATTAATATTGGCTTGAATCATTACTTCTTGACAAATCGCTATATCGGTTTCGTTTCTTCCCAGATTGGGCGCCGTTGGATCATCCGTTGCCACAATACGACTTGCCGCATCAACCAAATACTCTGGTAGTCCTGCTTCGATTAAAGCTTCACGGCTAGCGTTATATAAACTTTGGTTAAGCTCATTAGACATGTATCTAACCCCTATTTCTACAAACTAAGAAGATAACCAGTAGTACTTGAACTAAAAGCATCACCTGTAACAACATTGATGATCTTGTGCTTGGTAACTTTGATGAATAACTCCCCATTCCCTGTACTATCCAATACGAACAACTTGTAAAGCGGGAAGTCATCGTTGCTAACTGCCTTTGGGGATGAACTAATAACTGCCTTAATAGTCATTTCAGCCCGTGTTGTACTACTCGCAGTGGCGTTAGGTAGTGCTTTACGTCGTTGTTTCTTCTGTGTAAGTTGCTGCTTGTTGGCGCCGTTCAAGGCGGCTGTATCGGTAGTGGTTTGTAAGTGATCTGCCATAGTTTTGTTCTAAGTTAACCACAATTAGTATACAATAAACGTGGAAATAAGTGGAAATATGTGGAATTATTTCCACTGATTCGCCGAATACTGCTTTGAACCCAACCAAGTGGTAAAATATATGGTTGGTTCAGGTTTTGATGCTAATTTATGGCTGCTAAGGATAAGGATTTAAACAGATGGACTATATATGGAGTAAGCGATGAAAACAGAATATTGATTAAAGTCTTAGCCACGAAAAAGCAGATAACCGTAGGGGAAGCACTTAATCAAATCATTAATGAATGGTGCGAACTCAAGAAACTAAATAAGGAAGATGTATAACACTGCAAATGACACTATAAATGATCCTGCAAACGCACTACTAGTATTGCTATTAGCAATAAACCCAACTTGGGCACAAAGATTTGCTACACCAGAGTAGCAGATGGGCGCCTAAATACCAGGTTAAGCATTTTGGGCTAATATCTAAAGAAATTATTTTTTATGCTGTAAATTTACTTTGTTTTAAGTTATTGTGTGTGTATCCAACTTACAAGACTTACTGAATGAAACGTTTAAATCTAGCATTGGAGCAAAAAATGTTCTTTTTCCTGGAGGATATCTCTTGGCAGAACCGCACCAACAAAACACAATGGTTGCGCGACTTGATACAAAAAGAAATGGATAAAACTAAACCCGCGACTGGAAATACAGCAACGGGCGTAAATGACTACGACGGATTTTAGAAGTTATTTAATAATAGTTAATTAGGTAAGTGCCACCACATAGCTCTTTTTATCATGCGGTGGCAGGCTCTAAAATAATCATACTCTAATGTTAATTGATATAAGCACAACTTTCAACAACGATGTTGCAGAAAACCGTGTATCTATCCCTCGACTGGTCACATGCAACAACCAAGCAGAACTTCTCAAGACTTTCGCAAAACTCATCAACACAGATACTTTCTACATCCAGTATTTCCCCAAAAAAGGTGAAAAATTTACCAAGTTCCAAAAAGACAATTTACCACCTAAGCAGCAAGATGTAATCAAGCTCGATGACATCGAAAGAAAGTTGCCACAAATTATAAGGAACAATGAGAAATACGATGCCAATGTAGGTGTAAAACGTAATCAAGCATTCAAAGATAACAAAGCTGTTCAATGGCGCTCAATTGTTATTGAATTCGATGATCTACCCAAAGAAGATCAGATACCAACAATCGAACGTATATGCAAAGAACATAGTTTACCCTTACCCACTTGCTTCGTTGACACTGGGAACAAGAGCTACCACTTTTACTGGGTATTCATTGTTCCAGCTGAAACAGCCAAAGGTGCCAACATCCAGCAAAGATTTCTACATTTATTTGTGGGTAGCGATACTAGCTTTAAGTCAGTAGTTCTAGCTTCCAGGTATCCAGGATTTATACACCGATCTACTAGCAAAGCGTCAGAACTCTATACTTGGAGCGATGAGAAATACGACTACGAACAATTAAATAGTGTCCTACCTAAATTACCAGAGGCGCCGACTAAACAACGCAAGCCACGCGGATCAGGAAAAGGCTTTAAAGCATCAACACCAAGAAGATCAACAAGCCATAATACCGAACAAAACAAGAAAAATTTTATTCAAGAATATGAAGAATTATCGATTAAATATAACTTTTATCGGCGCCCAACAGAAGAAATAGAAAAAGAGTTTAAAGAACATTTAGATAATATTTCTAACGCCGAACAAGGTACAGTTCGTGCAACATTGCTTAGTGAATCACGTAAAATATTCGGGCTTGTATTTGGTGGATTATTTGTAAATAAAGCTTATAAAGAACTATATAGAGTCGCAGAAGAAAGAGTATCTAAACAACCAAACGGCAATATTGATGAGGCGTATAGAACAATCAATTGTGCATTTCGATATGCAATTGACAACACTTTAGACAATGGTAACTTTGCCGAAAAACCAGATTACAAGTTTGATGCTGATGTAATTGTAAATCAGGAGTTTCTGCAAGATGATGTACTTCAACATTTAGAAAATACACGAATACTTGCCATTAAGAGCGCGATTGGGACAGGAAAAACCCAAGCATTTAAACGTTATATAGAAGCTATTGTTTTAAAATATCCAGATATAAGAATATGTATTACCACACACAGAAAAAACTTAATTAATTCAATTGATCACGCACTTGCTAATGTTAAATTTGTTCGATATGACGATTTAAGCCAAAGTTGGGCGCCGTCTTATCACGACAAATTTATTACTACAGTGGATTCTTGCCACAAATTAGATAATAAAGAGAGCAATACTAAATCTATCAAGAAATATGATTTGGTAGTTTTTGATGAATGCGACCAACTATTAGAACATTTAACTACTGGTTCTACAAAAATTAAAGATCATAGAGTGCAAGCACTAAAGGTAATCAATTATCTCATCAAATCTTCTAAAAATATTATTTGTGCAAGTGCGACATTATCAAATATCGAAATAGATTTTCTTTCTAGACTCGCACCTGGAGGAAGAAAAGATATTAAAACTGTACATAATATTCATCCTCCAAAAAAGAAAAAGTTTATAAGATATGAATCAGAAGGTGCATTTTTACGTAATATATCTAGAAATATTTCTAATAATAAAAAGGTTGCTATTGCCTGTAATTCCAAGGTTAGAGCTGAAGAAATCTACGAAAAGTTAACAGGAGAATTTCCAAATAAGAAAATACAAATAATTACATCTAGCAATGTCGATTTACAATACGATCTTGTCCAATCATTAATTAATGAAAAATTAACTCTTGATGTCGATGTAATAATTTATTCGTCCACGCTTGGTACTGGTTTCGATATTTCGCGTATATATTTCGACACTGTATTTTGCTTTTTTACAAGAAATAATGCGCTTGCGGCAACCGATTTATTGCAGTTGACTGGAAGAATAAGATACCCAATTAGCAACCAAGTTCATGTTTTTATGGCTAAAGGTGTTATAAACCAAGAGCGCGATAAACAAGTAATTAAAAATCAATATCTCGACAGATGTGATGAGCCTGGTTATATTGATCCTGCAACAGGTGAGCATAAATTTTATGATTTTAATCTAGTTGACACATTTTTAGATTATGTTGCCGCATCCATAGTCAGAAAAAATAAAAGTTTGTACAACTTGAATATTAATTACTGGCAACTTGTTGCAGATGATGGGCACGAAATAATTAATGATGGACAAAAGCCAGAAAAAAATGATGCTGATGTGGAAGAAATGAAACTGATTAAAAAAGAATTAAAACAGAAAAAGATTACAGAAATAGTTGAGGCACCGACTATAAATAGTTTTGAAGCTAGTAAATTAGTCGAAAAATCAAAATATTCAAAGTTGGATAATAATGAACAATCAAAATTAAATAAATACAATTTTTCTAAAAACACTGGACTGGATGCGACCAAAGAAAATATTACTTGGTACGAATACGATGGAGGTAAAAAAGCATGTAAATATATTGAATTGAAATTAATGCCAATGAAAGTTGCTGAGATGAAAGATTACAGCGAACAACAAGTTAATGGCGAACTGACACACGTCGATTTTAGCTGCAACGTCAAGCGCAAAATATTACTTGAACAACTTCTGCAAAAAATACAGGATGCGACAAGGAATATTAAAGGGCGGAAGAATATATATAATAATTGCTTTACCGAAGAAACTTTATCGACAGAATTTACTCCGTTTGTTATGGAATGTGTCGATGAAATAGATAATTATTTTGAATTTACACCAGATATTAAGCAGCCCGTTAAAATTGCAACGACAATACTTGAACTAGTTGGTTTGTCCCGCGAACACAAGCGAGTACGAAATGAAAATAATGAACTTATCCACATTTACTGGATTACCGAAGATTCACAGAAGCGCCGTGATCAAATTGTTTCTAACATTCAGGAAACCCGCCTTAAGGAATGGCGCCAGTGGATGCATTCGTTTTTGTTCAACGACGTACTAACTAGGTTCAAGGAGAAACCGCACAACAGCAAGATTATAAATGAGTTAAAGGAATATCTTGGTGTGGAAATACCTGAAACTGTTGCTACATAAGGATTTTGATTTTTGTTCCACCAGTTTTCTATATATATAAATAATAAAATTTTATACTGGTGGAACAAAATATATAAGGCTATCGGCGCCGAACCAAGTAAAAAAACTATCTGGGATTACTTGAAACCGTTATTGTGTAAGCATTTCAATTTTGTAACAGTTGTTTTCTATATATAAGAAAAAACTTAAAAACTCAACTACTGTGACAAAATCCAGAATTCAGAGAACTAACTATTTTTCATTGAGTTCTGAGCGCCTTCCGTTCCAGCTACTGTATCATTACCCAAACCTATTATGGTATCTAAGGAGAGTCATCAAAGTTGTAAGCACAAACATCAAAGTTACCAGCAGCACCCTTTGGTTTTGCTATATATAAACTTCTCTTATTAGGATTATTAGTTACTGAATTCTGTCCCAAATTCCTAAATAGAGTACGGTCTCTAGCGGCAGATCGGTCTTCCATTACATTAAAAGTAATCGACTTAGCAACATCCCACCTCAATTTATGTCCACAGCCTTGAGTTGAGAAATTTCCACTAGAACGATTATCTTGTCCTGGCTGAGGTACAGCATCACTGCGTATGCACGCACAGGTACTAGTTTGTGATTTTACAGGAGTTATAGGTTGTACTGAAATTAATAAAGATACAAACAAGAGTAAACGATAAAATTTGGGATTGATTTTCATGGCTTGTTCTTATCCTACTAATTTGGAATTTGTTGATGTAAGTAGTAAATAACTCTGCAAACAGCAATAAAATGTTACTTAAAGTTTTATAGTTATGTAACGTAGTTTTTTGGACTTGACTTTTGGGTGCTATTAGGAGAGTTTTCGAAAATAACGTTTTCATTATACCTCTTGCATGAATAGCAGATTTGAGGGTTCAAACTACTAGAAACTCATGCCAAAAATCGATCACGCTGGAAGTGTATTCAACTGAGTTCCCTAACGAATGGGGAGTTAAGAAGTAATTATTAACCTAAAATATACAATACATGAATCTTTCTAAAAAATGAAAAATTTAACTAATCTTAATACTTAAGTAAGTGGCCGTAAAAAAGTAAACTATGTAAAAATAAGTAAATACAATATCGATAACAATGGAGGCGCCCAACCTAGACCGGGTGATGTAGTGAAGGGGAATAATTAAAAAGTAATATCGAAGTTGTTAGATAAACTTCAAAAATTATCAAAATCAATTTATCTAACAGCTTATTTCTTCCATGAAAATTCTTGCCATCGATACAGGTTACAGCAACCTAGGCTATACAATTTACGATATAAATCAAAAGCAACTTATTCTTGTCGAAACTTTTACAACGTCGAAAGATAAAAACTTTGAGCAGAAGCTCGTTTCAATTTTTGGTTTCTTCAGGAACCTGATTGTCGAACATAAACCAAATATTCTTGTTTACGAAAATCCAATTATGTCCAACGCAACTGGCGCAAAAATTCAAAATGCTATCGGGCTTCTGCTTTATTTGGCTGCATTCAATAAGATGAAAGTTGTTAGTTATAGTGCCACCGAAATTAAAAAGGTTGTGACGGGAAGTGGTAAAGCTGACAAGCAACAAATAATGGATAATGTAGCGTCGAGATTTTATATTTCTTACAATTTCACTTCTGACCATGCGAGTGATAGTGCGGCGGTTTGCCTGACTTATTTGATTAAGAATAATTTATTGGTGAGTTGAGGTGCCAAATTAACTTAGTGAAAGAAAAACCTCTTAAACTGTAAAGCTTAAAAGGTTCCTTTATTTCTATAACTTTAATCCATCACGGACACGTTCAATCTCTTTTACAAACGAACTATACTTTAGCTCTGGGTGTATACGATAAAAAGGTGTTGGACGAATATCTAACATTTCTACCACTGATTCTCTACGTAGATGTTTTAAAGAGTCACTCACAGATTTTCGATGGATATTTAATTCATTTGATATCTGCTGACAACTTAAATACATTCCCCCTTTTTGCTGTAGAAGGTTATAGATGGCAACAGTATTTAAAGTGATAACTTTCATAATTTAACCACAAGTAAAAAATACATGTGATGTCTTGTGCTGTGTTGCCTAAAATATCAATACAAGAAGATTATTAAACCAATCTTCTTGATTATCAAGCGTATTTTCACGTAGGTAATAATTACTATTCCAAAAATCTCAAAAATTGCAATAGTGAGTAGCTCCAGGTAGTTCACTATCGCATTTTTTCTATCAGGGCACCACACTTAAAGCTTTATGTGGAGGCAAATCTGTCTTGGCTACTTTTACCTCCAGTAGTGTCAACAGGATAAGAATTATTTTACTGGTTTTATCTTCACTAATAATAGGGCAACCTCAAAGCGTGTCTAATATCAGCCATTATGGCAGGGTACCTCTACCTATTGGTAGAAAAAATGAAGTCAAGTATAGACTTATCTATAGTTGTTATGATACTTTATTTATCTCCAGTATAAATACTATGTGTTTGTTACAACAGCTTTTTGTCAGGGCATCAAACGTGTTCCCACCCTAACTAAGTCCTATCAACACCTTATCTAGCTTAGATTTATCTAATTCTTGACGGGCTGAGATAATGGTTGCATTTCGGTGTTGATATTTATTTAAGACGTTTATTTAATATCAGTAAGCAAGCTCTAACTGCTTATTGGAGAATTTGCTGCTGCAACAAGACATATTTAGATTTGGACATAGAGTTTAGCGAGAAATTAAAAATCAATAGGTATTAGATGATGATTGCAGAACAAGCGAACTCTTCCTTAACTTACAAGAAGTACAAGGTTATTGCTCTGAACAGGGATGATGCTACTTATTTTGTGGAGTATGTCAAAGATGCTGGTAGCCAAGGGGTAGAATACTGCTGGTGTCAGGCTAATCGCACTTTAAATATACGAAGTACAGTTGAAGGCTATTTATGCCCAGCCAAACATAGATATGAACTGCCTACTCTTACAGTTGTCAGTGCAACTCCATAGTGCCTACTGTCAAGGGCACTGCTCTAAAAGCAAGTAAGTTTGGGCAGTAAAAAGCAGTTTTGATTACCTTATCGAAGTAGTAGCCTGAACTAATTGGAGAAGTAGTTCGCCAACTATTATTTCTAACATCGTAAAAAAAAATTGCGTTTGACATCGGTTACAGCAACATTGGTTATTCGATTTTTTGATTTTGATTGCCGCCAAAGCAGCTAAAAACGAAGTACCTTAGTATTGTTTGTTTCCTACCCCTGTTGTCTGGTAACGATATAAAGAATTCATAAATCTAAAACTTTATGAAAGATTCACGTAAGTAGGTAGAAGTACGATTATATACATAAGTCCAAATAAAAGAAAATAAGAAGGAGTTGCAGTAATGTAACTCAGTAGTACGATAGTTTGTTTTATCCATCGCAATGACTCTCTATTTATATATAGAGAGTTTTTTTTATCAAGATAAAGTGTAAGTCTGGAGGTAAAAGTATTATCAGGGACGGAGCCAAGTTTAAGCTAAAAATTTAAAAATTTGGAATAGCAACGAGCCACCGTCTCCATCATGTTGTACAGAAAATGTACACCAGCAAACCAATAGGGCGCCGAACCAAGTTAAAAGCTAACTGTTGCTGTGTAAGGATTCCAAATTTGTAACAGCAATTTCCTATATATAATAAAGAATTTAAAAACCAAACTACTGTGACAAAATCCAGAATTCAGAGAACTAACTATTTTCATTGAATTCTGGGCGCCTTCCGTTGCAGCTACCGATAATACCTATTTGTAAATACATGAGGTTCCAGACCTTCCGTTATATCTTTTCTATATTCAGTTAGTTCGGCAACTACAATTCTTTGAGGCTTTATAAACCTGCCAAAAGAAACTATATCCTCAAACCACTTGTGACCTAAAACAACATTGTCCTCTACATCAATAACAATTGTTGGAATCATTCCAGTATCTGTAAGCTCATAGCAGTAACCATTAGTCATAATTATATTTCTATTCCCAATTTTCATAATGTTAGAGCCTTTAGAACTAATGAACTATACATGACTCAACCAATACTTGCCATTGATTTAATCATCGTGGTTATTAACATTACATAACTATAAAATTCTAGTCTTCTTACTATAGAAATAGTTTTACATTAAGAAGCAGCGAAATTGTTACACATTGTAGGTAAGGGCACCTCAAAAACACTAAAGTATTTTAGTGTTGTAATTGGGGGTAGGAGCATCATTGGAATAACGCCTCCCAACTTGACCCAGTTTGCACACCTTCATTTTTTCAAAACTTTACAGCTGTAGAGTGATGAATTCGGCAAACTGCGCCCTTGAGATTGAGCAGTAACCTTATTATTTTTCTAATTCCATATTCGAGTCCATTTCAAGCTCATTTCCCAAACGTGCAACTAGAGGGGTCTAGAAGGCTTATTCTCAATAGTAGTAGATTATTGAAAATAGGGTTCTGTTGCAGCTGCAAGGTTCGAGCAGAGCGCGTACATTAGTACAGTGTTAGTAACTCCTACCAGGCTAAGTTATTAAGAAACGCTGAGTACTATATAGTTTGAGGCGCCGTCCTGTTATTCTCTACCATTGAAATATCCATAGCTTGTAAACTATTGACAAAGGTGTAAGAAGTAAAAAATTAATATTTAAATATTTACACTAAATTTAATCTCTGGAAAGAGAAATTAATTTAAAAATTATAAAGCTTTTGATATACTAAAATTTCTCTAAAGTTTAATAAGGTTATGGTAGAGCAGAAAGATAGATTGGGTCGCTGTACCCAGGAATTACAGAAATTAACTCTCGAAGTTCAAAGACAGAACATTGAGTTGTTAAATATAATTCAAGAAATTAAATCACAGTCTCAAAGATGTTGAATCAAATAAATAAAGAGTCATAAAAAAACTATCGGCTAACCTCAACCTTTAAGGCGCCGAACCAATTCCCAAAATTTAAAAAATTAGCAAATAAAATCGTCTTTGAAGTATAGAACTTAAAAGTAATTAAAAATGGAGAAATCATTCATTGATCTTCAAGCAGGAGATAAATTAATAGCGATAAAGCTCGACTTTTTCCCGGCTATAACGCTCATCTACTGGAGAATGGGAGACGAAATACACAAAAGAAGTCAGCTTAATTCCAGTATGAATAAAGAAGATTTCATACGCTGGATTGAAGGGTTTAAGTTTTATAACTTTATTGGTCAAAAGATCAAAGAAATAAAAATTGACTCTCCTTACATTGTTTATGTGTTTGAGAACGGCGCAAAACTAAAAAGTCCAATAGGATCAGAAGTTCAAACGTTAGAGTAAAATTGTGCAGGGTGAAATCCCCTGGCTATAGTTTTTAAATAGCAATTTTGAACACCTAAAATGCCAAACCATTAATAGAAAATTAATCAAAAAGCTTACCCTGGATATATTAAGTAAGCTTTCTACTTGAATGATTTAGTTGTTGAGTTGCTGCTGCTTGAATTGACGTAACTTAAAATAACATAGGGCGCCGCATGGTGGTAATTTGTAAAAAGTGTAAATTTTACAGCTATGACTGAAATAAAACGCCCATACTATTTCTATAACAATAGTCATGTTTGGCTTGATGACGGAGTACACCAATGGCAAACAAAGTTCAAGGTTTACCAGATGAAGGAACTACTGGCACAGCGCCGTTGTTAGCACGAAGCAATAGTTGAAAATAGTAAAGACGCGGATTATGTAATTATCAGTACAATTATTCTACGTGACAAGCTTTATCGTGCTGATCCAGAGTAAGCTTCATTGCCTCACAGCTCTATAACTATAAATACTCCCTTCAGATTGACCTGTAATGCCGCTATTTTTTATCGTCCATATCATAAGACATTTCATAAATATTGTTTTTAAGGCATCTGTAAGGCTCTAATCTCAATAGAACTATCTTATTGACAACAACCTACTGTTGCAAATGTGAGGTTAGAAGGGACTATATATATTAGTGCATACTGTTCGCAGCTTCTATCGGTTTATGTCAGTACAAAATTTTAAGTACTATATAGTTGGAGGTGCCCGACCTGTTATTTTTTACCATTGGATTATTCTTGTTTTTAATTTTTTTCTTACCTAATTTTTCTATAGTTTTGTATGCGTACTAAACAATCGGCAATCATAAAAAATGCTCAAACCGGGCAGGGTGGAGCAAAGCATTGGCTAGGTTTACAGCGAACTAGTATTATTTGGACTTAGATAGTCCTTTGGAAAATAGCACCAGATCAATCTTGTGAAGTTTCAAAAGATTTTTTTTGAGATTGGGATTTTATATATTCGCTTTGGGCATGTAAGATAGCGCTTCGTATTTTGTCATCTATACCAGCCTCAAGAGAAGACATTTTAGCTTTCAACTCCGCAACTTCTGCTTTTAGTTCTAGCACCTCTACAAAAACACTGTCTATTTCAGCCCTAAAAATATCTTTGTCTCGACTCATCATTTTAACCTGTATACTGAATTAAAAATAGACAACGTTAGAAACTTTGTGTATTTTTATATCGGGATAAACAAACATATTATAGCTTTTAGATAGAAACTTAAATCTACTTTCTGACAAAAGTAATTATAAGAGATTTCATAAATATTGTTTATAAGATATCTAGAAAGCTGTTTCCGGTAGGAGCAATGTTATTGATAATAGCGTTAAAGCTGATTTGGAATGCGGGAAGCGACTATATATTAAAGTGCATAGTGTCAATAGCTCCTATCAACCTATCTGCTTACGATGCGCTTAGTCTCATTTAGTTGGAGGCGCTGACCTGTTATTTTCTACGATTGAAATATTCTTGCTTTCGGCGCCAATACCTACATTGACTAGTGAGCGAACCATAGAAATATAGATATAATTACGCATTCGTAGCAATTAACAATCCCGCAAGCGGGTGTCATTACGTTTCAAGGACTCCCGAAAATGTGCATTATCGGGAGCGAGAGGAAAGTTTCAATCCCGCCCTTTTTCGGCTTCGCTTCTGTTTGCAAAACATCAAGCTGCTTGCATCATCATAATTTAATTGAGTTCTTTGGTCAATACTTAGCGGCGGGTTTCGGTCACATCAGGGGTTTGAGGAGGTAACGATAATAGTCCTTTCCGTAACCTTCCTTCTTCTACCTGCACAAGTAAAACTACATACAATTATTTTTCTTCGATTAGCTTGTAACAGTCTAATCAAACATGATTAACTTGTAACAACCTAAACAGTTAGAAAAATTTGAGCGTATGGTAGAAGGTGAAAAATCAAGTGGGCGCGGTGGATACCGAGAAGGCGCTGGAAGAAAACCTGGTTACGAGTCGAAACTTAAGAAGGAACCGACGCGAGTAGTTCGATTACCCGTATCAATTGCCGATACCCTCGATGAACTGCTTGCTTTAAGAAACGATGTTAACGCTATGACTCAAGAATTGAAAGAACAACTCGAAGTAATCCAGCGCGAACGCGATGAGTTGCAACAATGGCAAGAAACTTATAAACCTCAACTTCTCAAGCTTCGCGA
>JAHHGX010000049.1 GCA_019359675.1 Calothrix sp. FI2-JRJ7 | reverse complement strand
TTAATAATAAATTGAAGCTACTCAAACGCTGCGGATTTGGGTTCAGAAATTTTAATAATTTTGAAATGCGAGCTTTGCTATTTTGGCATTTTCCCAAAAGTTTAGCCCACTAACTACGGAAGAACCAAATCCTCTATTATTAGCAGTTGTTTTAAATACTGAGGGTAGCTTAAAAATTTCCATCGGGCAGCCCGAAGCTGCCTTAAAAAGCTGGCAAGAAGCAGAACAAGCTTATACAGCAGCGAACGATATATCCGGTCAAATTGGTAGCAAAATTAATCAAGCTCAAGCATTGCAAGCTCTAGGTTTATATCGTCGTGCTAAAGACGTATTAACAGAAGTTAATAAAAAATTAGTTAATCAACAAGATTTATCGCTCAAGCTTAAAGCTTTACGAAGTTTGGGTGTTGCGCTGCAAGTTGTTGGTGATTTACAGCAATCTGAACAGATTTTAAAAGAAAGTCTTACTCTTAGTCAAAAATTAGGTTCAGTTGCTGACACAAGTGAAATTTTATTTAGTTTAGGCAATACTAAACGCAGCTTACCACAAAATGAACAAGCTCTCTCTTATTATAAACAAGCTTTCTCAATAGCTACAAATCCTAGAGTTCAGGTAGAAGCTTTACTTAATCAATTAAGTATCTATATTGAAACATCAAAAATAAACGAAGCTGTTGAGCTTGTACCAAAAATTAAACCGTTATTATTAAAGCTTCCTACGAGTCGGATGTCAATTTACGCAGAAGTTAATTTTGCTACAAGTATTAAGCATTTATCGCAGAAAGACGACGGTACACCTTGGCAATATCAAGCAGCCCAAATTTTAGCTCGTGCAATAAAAGATTCTGAAAATATAGGTGATTTGCGCGCTAAGTCTTACTCTTTAAACGAGCTAGGAAAATTATACGAGTCTTCGCAGCAGCCAGAATTAGCGTTAAAATTGAGTAATGAAGCTCTTTCTATTGCACAAGCTATTAATGCTTCTGATATTGCCTACCAAGCTGCTTGGCAAATTGGGCGCCTGAATAAAAGTGAAGGTAATCTAGAAGTAGCATCTTCAGCATATAGCTCTGCTGTAGAAATTCTCAAATCACTACGTAGCGATTTGGTAGCAGTAAATCCTAATATTCAGTTTTCGTTTCAAGAAAGCGTTGAATTTGTTTATCGCGAATACGTATCATTACTACTAGCCTCAAACCCGAATCAAGAAAACCTCAAAAAAGCACGGGAAATTATAGAAGCGTTGCAACTTGCCGAACTCGATAATTTTTTCCGTGAAGCTTGTATTGACGCCAAACCGCAACAAATCGATTTTATCGATACACAAGCAGCAGTAATATATCCAATTATCTTACAAGACCGCTTGGAAGTCATTTTATCAATGCCCAATGGTGAAGCACTTTCAAGTTATCGTACACAGCTTGGGCAACGCGACATTGAAAATACAATAAAATTAATGCGTCAGTCGCTTAATCCTGTATTCTCTAATGACTTGAGATTAAAGACATCACAGCAACTATATAACTGGCTAATTCGGTCAGCAGAAGAAAAATTAGCAAGTCGCGGTATTAAAACTTTAGTTTTTGTACTCGATGGTTCGCTTCGCAATATCCCAATGGCTGCTTTACACGATGGCAAACAATACTTATTAGAAAAGTATAATATTGCACTGTCTCCTGGCTTACAAATTATGCGCTCGCAATCTGTAAATAACAGGCGCCTAAAAGTAATAGCAGCAGGGTTAAGCGAAGCAAATCAAGGATTTAAAGCATTACCTGCCGTCAAATCGGAAGTTACAAAAATTTCTGCCAAATTGTCAACAAAGCTACTACTTAATGATAAATTTACTGACTCAAATTTAAAAAACTTAATCAAATCTACACCTTTTTCTGTTTTACATTTGGCAACACACGGTCAATTTAGTAGCAGGTCAGATGACACATATATTGTCACTTGGAATGGCAAAATTAACGTTAAGGATTTAGATGAACTATTAAAAGTCCGTTCTGAACCTGAGTCAGTACCTGTAGATTTAATTGTTCTCAGTGCTTGTCAAACTGCTAAAGGTGATAACCGTGCAATTCTCGGATTAGCTGGGGTTGCTGTGCGTTCAGGCGCCCGTAGTACTATAGCAACTTTATGGGCAGTACAAGACGAGTCAACCGCAAAATTTATGGTGGAATTTTATAAACAACTCAGTACTCCTGGCATAACTAAAGCTCAAGCACTACGTAACACTCAAATTACATTCTTAAAAGATAGAGACTTTTTACACCCATTTTACTGGGCGCCGTTCGTTTTAATTGGTGACTGGCTTTAAAACAAAGAAACCAGGTTTCTATTTAGATTTAGCTTTTCTATTATCAGTTATCATAAGAAACCTGGTTTCTATCTATATTTAGCTTTTTTATTATCAGTTATCATAAGAAACCAGGTTTCTATTTCGATACCAAAAACCCGGTTTCTGGCTCATTAACAGCTTCTAATGGTAAGAAAATAGTCATAACTTCACCATGTTTAGGACGCTGACGTACAATTAACTTACCGCCTATAGCTTGAAATAAATGCTTTGTCGCTGCCAAATTCAAACTAATGGTTCCAGTTTCTGGTTGAAACATCAGTAACTGACCGATAGCTTTGCGAATTGGTGGTGTACATTCATGTTTGTTAGCATTTGTATCATCACCTTGTAACAAAGGCAGCAGCTGTAACTTAAGCTGGTTGCCAGCAGTGACAAATTGCACTTGAAGTTGGCTACCAGAAGGTAAATTTCGAGCAAAGTTCTCAATCAAATTGGTGAGAACTCTATCCAACATATTAGGGTTACTTATAACTGTTGGTAGCTTTTGCGGTAAAACTACATTTAAATTTAAATTGCGACGGCTTGCTGCTTGTTGCCAACGAGGAATACTTTCTTGTAATACTTGCTCTAAACACATTGGAGTTAACTGTGTCCCAGAAGAACTACCCGACGTATTAGATGTTTCTAATTCCGCTGCTCTAAACAATAACTCCATCCGGTCAATTTGCTCTGTACACTCTGCATCTATCATCTTTAGTCGCTTAATGACATTCGCCGGCAAATCCTTATATTTAAGTAATAACCGTGTCATTGTGCGAATAGTTGCCAAAGGAGTACGAACTTCGTGAGCAAAAGCTTGGAGAAGTTCCACATCGGAACGGTATGAGCTAGCTGAGGAAATTGGGATGTGATGAGATTGACTTCCATCGCTTTCTACAACTAGCAAATCATCTTTATCATTAGTAGAAGCTGATTTTATATCTTTGTTTTCTGTAAACTCTGTTAAAAGCAATTGGCTAAACTGTGTTACTACCCTAAAATCAGGCGCCACTTCTCCATACTTTTGTACTAAAGAAGCTAAATTAGCGAATTCATCAGGGTTAACCAACATTATACGCGCACCTAAAGCTTTCCAAGCTTGTTGTACGACTTCGGGGTCAAACGAAAATGAAAATAATCTATCACCATTTTCATCTTCACCCAAAACCAGCACTAGTTGAAACGCATTTGTAAACACCAAGCAAAATTGTTCTGAACCTAGTGGGTCTTGTGCAAGTAATGGTAGTACAGGTTCAGATGGATGCGAACTTAATTCTGGTACCTTTACAGTAGGCATCTGAAACGGCATTAACGCCAGCGGGTTAAATGGCTTTGCTGTAAAAGTAATTGTTTGAAGATTCTGGGTTAGTTCAAGCTGGCTAAAAAGCGGTGCGGGTGCAGCTAAAACTAAGCCTTGAGTGTTATCATTAATACTATTGCCGAGTGTCGAAAGCAGTAATTTTTCGGTTGCTGCTAAACTCAGACACCATTGACTTTCCGCTTTTGCAGAGCAAGCAGGCGCCATAGGTGTTTGGTTGGCGGCTAAAATATCACTCAGGCTTGGCAGAATCCATTTATACACAATTTTTCACCCCTTCAGAGAGAGCGCGATATCAATAGGTTTGATAAGCATACACAACTACTACGAGGTTATATGCATTTGCGTCTGTATGAAAGTCGTAGAACCGAACATGCAAAGGGCAATTTCCCTGCTAAATACCAGAAGCCGCAATTAAAACTCGTACTTGTTCAAATTGTACATAAATTTTAATAACCAATTGATTACTATCTATTGGCGATTCGTTTATCTTCCATTTCCATCAATTGATAGATATTGAACCATTACCTGTGATTGATGGAATTAAGCTTTAAACGAAGCAAAACTATAGTGTTTGTTGTCCTTTATAAACTCCTCACATTCGACGCACACCTTACCCAGTAGTTTATTTGAACGGATGAAAATGAAAAAACTAATTCCATTACTCATCAGTAGCGTACTAGTTGCAGGGGTAGCCGCTTGTGAGTCTGGCTCCAAAACAAGCACAGATGCTCCTAACACTACCAACGAAGCTGCACAAGCACCAGCAAAAGAAGCTTCCCAACAAGCTCAAAACGACGCGACAAGTCAAGTACGCCAAGACCAGCTTAATTCAGACATTCGTGCGCGTGAGCAACGCAACAATGCTACAGGTGGAGATAACGAACGTGATGGCGATGATTTAGAAAGCGAAGTTCGCAGTAAGTTAGAGGCAAATCTACCAGCTAGTCGTTTAAAAGTTGATGAGGACGACGGTACTATCGTCATTACTGGAACAGTGCCAACGCAAGAGCAATTAAACAAAATTCCGACTTTAGCGCAAGAAATTAAAGGCGTCACAGGTGTAAAAGTAAATGCTAAAGTGGCGCCTGCTCAGTAAGTAAAGGGCATAATCTTATCATGTCTTGTGGAACAGGCATCCTTGCCTGTTTCATATGCCCACGAAAAGGTAATGTAATATAAAACACTTATTTTTAAATTAAACTACTAATTGACTAATAAAAACATTGCAATAAAATAGTTCAGTTAAAGCGCGTCTAGAGATAGCAGATTTTCTTAAATCTGTTAGTATCTAGTCACGTTGATAAAGATATTTAACAGTTTAGTACTCAGTTATTTGAGTGCTTGACTAGAATGCCTTTGCCATTTCACATTTAATGAAAGTTTTAAGATTTGCTCCTCAGCACCGCACATCCTATTAACTAATCGCTGTTCATTACTCAAGAGCGGAGATAGAAATGAAAAAGATAATCCCATTTTTAGTTAGCGGTATTTTGATGGTTGGTGCCGTAGCTTGCCAACAAGATGCCTCGAAAACTTCAGATGCAGGCACTACTAACGAAGCTCCTGCAACCACTGCAAAAGAAGCAACTTCCAAAACTGCTGACAACGCTAAAACCACTGTTACAGACACAGCTACTAAGACAACTAATGCTGCTAAAGGTAGTGCTAATGACGCCAAGACAGCAGTAACGGGAGCAGGTGGAGTAAAAACCATCGTTAAAAACCGTTTAGAAGAAAAGTTTCCTGGCAGCAAACTATCTGTAGAAGAGAAAGAAGGTGTACTAACAGTTAAAGGTACCGTGCCTGATGAAGCAACCCTCAAGAAAATTGAGCCTGCTGTAAAAGAGTACAAATTCCAAGGTGTTAAAACCGTTAAGGTTGAAGCTACTGTTGCTGGTAAAAAAGCACAATAATTAGCTTTAATAAAAGCCAATAATCAAATCAATATATTATGGGACTTACTAATAGGTGTAAGTCCTATTTTTTAAGAAGTCAGTTTAACGGGTTAATTCGCGCCAAGTAATGGCGCCTACTATTCCATCGGCAGTTAAACCACGTCGAGCTTGAAAAGCTTTAACTGCGCTTTCTGTTATGGCGCCAAACGTGCCATCAATAGTAACAGGATAGCCATTAGACCGTAATAGCCTTTGCAATACTCTAACAGACTCACCCGAATTGCCGAAACGTAAAGTAGGTAGCCCATTAGTGTTGGCAAGTAATCGCATAGTTGGTTGTTGAGATTCTGAGGTTTCCATATTAAATCCTTTATAAAATTTGTCGGAGCGTAGTTTCAACCGTATTGCTATGGCTTTATCGCTTACTCACAAGTTAATTACTTGCTATAGAAACTACAAATATGATTTATATAAATACGGAAATAAAACAAAGAAACCAGGTTTCTTCAAGAACCCTGGTTTCTAATAGAATCTCAACTTGTAATAATTACAACTGAGGTACAAACTGTAGTTTTTCAGGTACTTCAGCGTATTCCGTTACAATTTGACGGAATTCTTCACCGTCGATAGTTTCTTTTTCGATAAGCAAATCTACTAAACGGTCACACGCAGTGCGCTGTTCGCGCATGATTTTCTTCGCGTTTGCGTAGCACTCTTCAACAATAGTATGTACTTGTGCATCAATACGCGCTGCAATTGATTCAGAATACTCTGAGCGTGTTGTCCAGTCACGACCAAGGAAAACTTCACCTTGCTGACTTTCTAAGCAAAGAGGTCCTAATTCGGACATCCCGAACCTTGTTACCATTTGACGTGCCATTCCAGTTACCTGCTGCAAGTCATTTCCGGCGCCAGTAGTTACTTCTGCGCTGCCAAATATAACTTCTTCAGCGGCACGACCACCTAATGCTCCAGTAATTCTTGCACGTAATTGGGCACGAGTTATTAAGCCCATTTCTTCGTTAGGAGTAAACCAGGTTAAACCTTGAGCTTGTCCACGTGGAATTAAGGTAACTTTTTGTACAGGGTCATGGTCTTTGAGCAGGGTACCAATGAGCGCATGTCCAATTTCATGGTAAGCAATTAATCTCTTGCTCTTACCATCTACTAACGGTGTACCTTCCATACCCGCAACAACGCGGTCAACTGCATCATCAATTTCTAAAAGTGTGATGGCATCTTTACGACGACGAGCAGTCAAAATTGCAGCTTCGTTGAGCAAGTTCGCTAAGTCGGCGCCTGTAAAACCAGGTGTGCGACGTGCAATAGTTTCTAACGAAACACTTGCGTCCAACTTCTTGTTACGTGCGTGTACTTTTAATACTTCTAAACGACCTTTAATATCTGGTGCATCAACTGTTACCTGACGGTCGAAGCGTCCAGGACGTAATAATGCAGCATCAAGGACATCAGGACGGTTGGTAGCAGCAATAATAATGATGCCTGTGTTACCTTCAAAACCATCCATCTCGGTGAGCAACTGGTTAAGAGTTTGTTCACGTTCATCATTACCACCACCAATACCTGCACCACGTTGACGACCTACTGCGTCAATTTCATCGATAAAGATAATACAAGGTGCATTGTCTTTGGCTTTTTTGAATAAATCGCGAACGCGCGAAGCACCCACACCAACAAACATTTCTACAAATTCTGAACCTGAAATGCTAAAGAACGGTACACCCGCTTCACCAGCAATTGCTTTCGCGAGCAATGTTTTACCTGTTCCTGGAGGACCAACTAAAAGTACTCCTTTAGGAATACGGGCGCCAACAGCAGTAAATTTCTCAGGTTGTTTCAAGAAAGTAACAACTTCTTGAAGTTCTTCTTTAGCTTCTTCAATACCAGCTACGTCATCAAACTTAACGCCTGTTTTAGCTTCCATCGAAAATCTTGCTTTCGACTTACCAAAATTCATAGCTTGACCGGGACCACCAGGAAGATTGCTCGAACGTCGGAACAAAAAGAATAATCCCGTAATCAATAGTACTGGGAAAATCAAATTGCCCAACAATCCCCAAATAGCTCCATCATTCCGTACTGGATGAGCATCAAAGTTAATATTTTTCTCTTTGAGCTTGCTTATTAGCTCTGGTGCGCTTGCAGGTAAATCAACTCGTACCCGTTGAACACGATTATCAAGTGCTGGGTCAAAAGCCTCAACAATCGCAGTTCTACCACCTTCATAAAAATCAACACTCGATACCCGATTCGCATCCAAATATTCTAGAAAGCGACCGTAGGTCATGCGTGTACCGGCTGTATTTTTGGTCATTTCAGCCGGAGCGCTTGCAAATGCTCCTTGCCAAAAGAAAAAGCCAATAACTAAAGCGGGTAGTGTCCAGAGTAGCAGTACTCTCCAGGAAAATTTCATTTTAACTTGTCGTTCCTCTTTGCAATACAACTTCGATGGCTCAAGCAACCGCGCTATACACTCGGTTACGAATCGCGCTTAAACGGATGTTTCTTAATCCCTAAATTGTTTAATTTGGATGCGTGACGCGGTTGTGATAATACGACGCTCGCATTACGACATTACCGTAACGTCAACACGAATCTTAATTAAATTTAACTTAATTCTTATTAATTGTACTAGACATTACCCAAAGATGGTGACTGGATTCCCGACTACGGCAACTAAAAGTCGGTAATCACACCATTTACAACTCACTTACTTCGTTTCTGTGATTTGTAATGTATAAGGAATGTAACTATTTTTGCGGTACGAACCAATCCAGACGTTATAGGTTCCAGGTAGCCATTCACCTACAATACCTGGATTTTTACCTTCTAAATCATCGTTACACCAAGTGCCACCAGGACCTTTGACTATTAAAGTTGTATCAGCTGGACTTTCAACTCGTAGCTTTAAATATTCAAATCGATTTTTTAATTCAACTGTATGGTCTGGTTTTTCGTCGAAAAAACCAGCACATGGACCAGTCGGTGTTTCTGATGAGTTTGTTATTCGTCTTCCGGCAACATCTCCACCACTCATTCCCCTTACTGTTACTGGGTCTGGCGCAAATTTTTTTCCTATAGTCACATCACCAAATATAGGCGCCTCTTCTGCGCGTACTTGAGTATTAATTACCGAGGTGACAGCGACGGTTACTAACAAAAATGATAGTTTAAAAGTTTTATTTAACACGGCGTCAGAAGTTTAATTGCATAGTACTCTAAGTGTGATAGATGACATCTATGCTACGTGATTTGTTCCAGGTGAAGAGTAATTTGCTACAAATGTAAGGTGGGCACATGTTGCCCACCTTACTATTATTTGATTAGTTGTAACGCGGTTTTTATACGTGACACATCGGCGCCATTTTGGTGAAGTAATAACCATGATTGTACCAAGTCTGGCCCGTGGGTTTCCCCTGTTAGAGATGCACGCACGGCTTTCATGACCGCAGGTTTTTTCAGGTTATGAGCTTTCATTACCTGTTTAATAATGTCTTGCACTGAATTTTCGGCAAGTTCTTGTGTATTATCTAGTGCTGTTAATACAGATTCCAAAGCGTTTTTAGAACCTTCTTGTTGTAATTGAGCTTTTGCTTCTTCGTTGTATTCAATGTCATTAAAGAAGGGTTTGCTAATTTCTACTGCATCGGTCAAGCGCGTCAAACTGGCGCCAATTAACGCGGTGAGTTTTTCTAGCCATTCTTGAGGGCGCCCTTTAACATCATAACCAGCCTCTTCCCAATATGGAATCAGCATAGTAATTAACTTATCGGTGGGCATTGCGTGAATATACTGACTATTAATCCAATCTAACTTTGCCCAGTCAAACTTCGCGCCAGCTTTATTAACTCGTTCAAAGCTAAATTGTTTAGCAGCTTCTTCTAAAGTAAATATTTCTTGCGTCGAGTCAACAGGAGACCAACCTAACAGCGTCATATAGTTAACTAACGCTTCAGCGACAAAACCCATTTTTTGGAAATCAGAAATGGACGTTACACCGTCGCGCTTCGATAATTTACGCCCTTCTTGGTTCAAAATCAGAGGTGTATGAGAAAATTCTGGAACTTGGGCGCCGAAAGCTTCGTATAACAAAATTTGCTTGGCTGTATTAGCGATATGGTCTTCACCACGAATAACATGGGTAATTTGCATATCCATGTCATCAACAACCACAGCAAAATTATAAAGTGGTTGTCCCACTCCATCTTCTGCCGCGCGTGCAATTACCATATCACCTCCCAAGTCGCTTCCTTTCCATATAACTTGACCGCGCACTAAATCATTCCAGACAATTTCTCGGTCGTCATCGATTTTAAAGCGAATTACAAAGCTGCGTCCTTCGGCTTTAAATGCATCTTCTTGCTCTTTTGTCAAGTTGCGGTGACGATTATCATAACGAGGCGCCTC
Source organism: Calothrix sp. FI2-JRJ7 (assembly GCA_019359675.1). GTDB lineage: Bacteria > Cyanobacteriota > Cyanobacteriia > Cyanobacteriales > Nostocaceae > Dulcicalothrix. The sequence continues at coordinate 7,875 of JAHHGX010000049.1, read as the reverse complement.
ATTTTTAGCCTTTTGAAGTTCGCGCAATGTATCAAGTTCATGGGAAGTTGTATAGCAGCGATAAGCTTGACCTTTGTCTAATAACTTTTGTACTGCCTCTTTATATAAATTTAAGCGTTTCGATTGAAAGAATGGCCCCTCATCCCAGTTCAACCCTAACCAGCGCAAACCCTCGAAAATATTTTCTGTAAATTCGTCTTTTGAGCGTTCTTCGTCAGTGTCTTCGATACGCAGAATAAATTTGCCATCGAGATGGCGTGCGAATAACCAGTTAAATACAGCAGTCCTAGCTGTACCAATATGTAAATTTCCAGTCGGACTAGGTGCAATACGAACTCTTACTGTCACAGTAAATCTCTCTTAAATTAATTGTGGGGAGGCAAAACTTATTATATAGTTAGAGCCACTGTCCGCCACGAAACCGCCAACGTACAAAAATAATCCGCATTAAGCTTTGCGAAGCGATAAACACTACTAACCATACAGCGCTATAATGCAGCAAAAACATTCCTGGGTCTAATTGCTCTTTAGGTATGGGAATTGGAAGAAAGCCAAATAGCTTTGCTCCACAGAAAACAAACACTATTTCCCATATTCCCGCTATTAACTGGTATGCTGCGGGCCAGTCTCTATCCCAGCGATACTTTTGTATTTGGTCATACACAACATCCCAAATAATCCCAAAAACAGCAACATAACCTAGTATCCAGAAATATATCGACCCTGGACTGGCGCCGATTAAACCTGCTACAAAAGGTAACGAGACAATAACACCAACCGTTGCAAGTAACAATAAGCGAGTTTGCCAGCGACCAAATAGAGTAGGAGTCATAAGGAGTTATGAGTAGGAGTTAGGAGTTATGAGTAGAGACGTGATTAATCACGTCTGTACAGAGTGGTTCCCAATTTATAACTTGTTCTAATAAAGTTTTATAGCCTAGAGTGTTGGGATGTAACCCATCTTCACCAATACGCTGGTTAATCCAGTCTTGACCGTGTGCTATCCAAGTGTCGAAAATATCAAGATAAGGTATTCCCCTATCTACACATGCCATACGAGTTGCTTCTTTATAACGATATTGGTCGGCATGATTATAGTATAAACAATCTAAAAATGGCATTTTACTTTCGTTAACAGGCGCCATTCCCACAAAAAACACAGGACATAACCGTTGTGCTTGTTCGAGTAATGTAGCGATTTCAAGCTCAAAGCGGTCAAAGTCCGTATAGTTTTTACCATCAATACGACCAACACGTGCGGAGTCATTAACCCCTACAGAAAGAATAATCAAATCAGGAACACGATTTCGCAACTCTCCACGATGGCGAAACTCAACCTCTAAACGCCCTTGCACTTGCATTGTTCTATCACCACGCACTCCCAGGTTATACAATACATGACCAGGACTATCAGGTAACATCCAAGTGCGGCGTAATCTTTCTACCCAACCACCGCCTTCAGGGTCGCCAAAACCATATATTAAACTATCCCCTAGCGCGACAATCTTTTTCGGTTGAGTTTGAGGTTTTGTTGGTCGAAACGACAATTGCATTGGGGAAGGTGTTAAGAAAGTTTGCATCTCAAATATTTTAAGTTTTTATCTCTTCAAAATACTATACATTTCTACACCATTTACCAACACATCTCTCCAAAAACCCAAAAAGCCCTCGCCTTAATAGTAACTTTAGTTACTTCTTCTTCCCAACCCTAAGTAATATTCTCCTCCGGAGACACTCCGTGAACGCAAAAAACGCGCAAATAAATAGCCCGGTGGTTAGCCGAGCTGCAACGAAGGTCACTAAGTATGTGAGGTGATTGCAATGTCTGTATTATTGTCATAAGTATTATTTACAGTCATGTACCGTGCGCTACAATAATTATTTCTTTACATTTTTATATAAATCTACATAAGAAAATCCCCCCTAACCCCTCTTAGTAAGTGACATAGACAACTACTTACTACTATGCTTTTAAAGAGAAAGGATAGTTTTGTTATTTTGACTTGGCTGATTTTGATTTAGTTGATGTCAACTCACCAAACTTAGGACTCCACCAGCCATTAGCCGTATTAAAATAAGCTGCATCTTTATGCTTACTATCATTCCGAGACTCTGGGTTAGAACACCGCAGCATTGTTTTATCTTGCCCGTCTTTCGTATAGCTATACTCTTCAAGCGGTTTTTTGCAGACTGGGCAGGGATATTTGGTAACTTTACCTGTAGTGGGTGTTTTAGTAGTTTTGCCTTTTGAGGGTTGTGAGTCTTGACTTGCTGAGTAGGCGCCATTTGATGAGTTCGATGAAGACTCCAACTCACCAAACTTAGGACTCCACCAGCCTTTGGCAGTATTAAAATAAGCTACATCTTTGTGTTTACTATCATTGTGGGAGTCGGGGTTAGAGCATCGCAGCATTGTTTTATCTTGCCCGTCCTTCGTATAACTGTACTCTTCCAGAGGCTTCTTACAGACAGGACAAGGAAATTTTGTTAAGTTAGCAGCTTTAGTTTGTGATTTTTGAGATTTTGGCGCCGTTTTAGTGCCACTATCCGAGTTTATTTTTACAGTCTCAGCATTAGATGAGCGAGGCGCCTCCCATGATTTGCTATACTCATTCCAAAATAGAACTACATTGTCGCATCCGCTTACACACTTGAGAAAATATTTCTTTTTGACTTTGGTGCTGGGTATTTTGGCTAAGTTGTTTTTGCACTCAGGACACTTGCTGCGAGATGTTTCATATTTACGTTGAGTTGCGCTACCAGCATTCTTTACATTAGATGGAGTGATAGGTACTGTTTTGGCTTTAGCAATAGCTGGGGCAAAATAATTTTGATTCCAGTCGATAAGGTAACGCTGCCAAGCTTGTTTACCCGAAGCTATTGTGTCTAGCACATCTTCCATTTTGGCGGTAAATTCGGTTTCTAATAAATCTGGTAATGCTTTTTGTAAAAAATCATCGACTTCTAACCCTAGTGTTGTGGGGTGTAATATGTCTTTGGTTAACTCTATATAAGTACGTTTTTTGAGAGTGGCAATCGTGGGAGAATATGTACTTGGGCGCCCGATGCCTTTACGCTCCATTAATTGTACTAACTTGGGTTCAGTGTAACGTGGTGGTGGTTGAGTTTTTTTCTTTTCGTGACCTGCGTCTTCTAAAGTTAATTCTTGCCCTTGCTGTAAATTGGGTAAAAGTGTGTCTTTACTTAAGTTCGACCAGTAACGTGCGTAACCGAGAAATTCAACGACTTGCCCTCTCGCTTGCCATAAAATATCACCCGACTGTGTAATAATCAAGGTTTTTCGTAGTTGGGCAGCACAACACTGCGAAGCTACCGCACGCTTCCATATCATTACATACAAACTAAATTCATCATTTGTTAACTCAAGTCGTAACTGTGCTGAAGGTTTAAATACATCTGTAGGACGAATAGCTTCGTGACCTTCTTGAGCAGTTTTACTACTCCGGTGTTTGGCTGTATTCTTAGGAACGTTTTGCGGGTCGTTCTGCTGTAACCATTTTCGCGCGCTATCGCAAAACTCAGGACTCAACATTACAGAGTCAGTCCGCATGTAAGTAATTAAACCTGCTTCATACAGCTTTTGTGCGACTTGCATGGTTTTGTCAGGAGAAAATTTCAACCTTGAACCAGCAGCTTGCTGTAGTGACGAAGTGATAAACGCTGGAGGAGGTTGACGGTAAGTAAGTTTTCCTTCGTATTGAACGACATGATGAGGATGACGTTTTGCTTCTTCAACTAAACGGTCAGCTTCTTGTTCAGAAAGAACGCGCGTTGATTCAGGCGCCTGTGTATCATTTTTAGTAGCAGCGTCATCATTAACATCTTCTTGGTTAGCTGGCGCCTCGGTTTGAGTATTTAATAAAGCTTTATAAAAAGCTCTAAACCCCTCAGCATAGTCAACCCATACACTCCAATAATCTTGGGGTACAAATGTTTGGATTTCCCTTTCACGCTGACATATTAAATGTAAAGTAGCACTTTGGACTCTACCGACACTTTTGGCGCCATTATTCAATGCCCAAACTAAAGGACTTCCTTTATAACCAACCAACTTATCTAAACAATCGCGACACAAACCGGCGCCAATTAAATTCAAATCAAGCTTTCTGGGATTTGCAATAGCCGCACGCACAGCAGCTTCGGTAATTTCTGTATATACGACACGTTTCGGTTCTCTAAGTCCCAAAGCTTCTTTAAGATGCCAAGCAATAGTTTCACCTTCTCGGTCTGGGTCAGTTGCTAAAACGACTTCCTGCACTTGGGAACAAGCAGACTTTAATTTTTGTATCGTTTCCTTCGCTTGACTATCGCGCGCTACATAACGACACTTCACACTATTGTCATCCATAGTAAAACCCAGCGAATCCTCACCTTCATCGCTAAGTTGACGAATGTGACCACAACTCGCACGAACTATCCAGTCGGCGCCGAGAATTTGACTAAGCTTCTTGACTTTACCAGGAGATTCTACAACTAGAAGGCGTTTTGGCATAAACCTGACAGGAAAGATGCAATATTCGACCAAACCGTAGAGACGTTACATGTAACGTCTCTACATGTTATCTATATATAGTACAGGTGTCTAAAATTTTGTTATTTTTGAAGAAATATTTAATTTTCGTTTGGTACATAAAAACTGTAGGGTGTGTGACGCCATGAAAGAACTTCAACGTAGTAATAAGACGTGTAGCGTCACGCACCGCCGCATCAATTGTGATAATACTGTAATTCCTGTACACATACGTTAGATATCCTGCTCGTAGAAAGCTCCGTCAAGATTAGCACCCTCAAAATTTGCTTCTTCTATCACGGCTTCTGCCATATTGACCCCTTTCAAATCAGCATTTTTGAAGTTAGTTTCACTAAGACCAGCACCAAACAAAGACGCATATCTAAGATTAGCCCCCTCTAAAGAAGCTCCACTCAAATCAACTTCCGACAGAGAAGCATTCCGTAAATCGGCACATATTTCTGAATATTCTGTTATTCATCCTGTGTTACATCAGTTTCTGGCACCAATTCATTTAAACTATCTGGAAATGTCCCTTGCTCTACCATTTTAGTAAACACCTCGTAACAATCATCTTTGGCGCCCTCTTTACGAGGAAATCCTAGCCACAAAATGACAATTGCTTTCAACTCTGGGGTATCAAACACTCGAAAAAACAGACGGTACCTCGAAGGTAAACCCATCTTTTTTAGGCGCCCATATCGTTTTAATGCCCCTGTTAATGCAAAATAACTTGCTCTTGGGTCAGATGGGATTTTAGTTTCAATTGCAACTGTAATTGCTGCTAATAACTTGACTGTTGCGTGGGTTTTATATTCAGCTTCTGGTAATTTTTCACGCAAATTATAAACACGGTCAAACATTTCTTGAAACTGAGTGTCAAATAGTTGCGGGTGAAAATAAACCTCCCAGCCGTTACTAACGAACTTAGCTATTTTCTTCTGACTCATCTTCTAATTCCACACCGTCAATTAATTTATGAACAGCTTCAGACATCTCAACTGTATAAGGTCGCAACGTATTATTTTTGAGAGCTTCTGCCATCGCAAAATCGAGAAAAAGCCGCATCATCAGTGAATCTTCTTCTTCATCATCGTCAGGGGGAACAATCCGCACAATTGCCGTATTGGGAGATAACACCTCTATCCAACCGTCTGCATTAGCAAACTGGGGATGTTCCCGATAAAACTCCGCAGGCAGACGAAACCCCGCGCTGTTACCAATTTTTGTGCTGCGAATGCTGTAAGAATTGCTCATGTTTGCTTGTATGTACGTAATGTACTTACATAATATCCTACTCACGCCATGCCTGATAGAGTTGATATAACTGTTATTACCAAAAACTCTCTTCGTTACCATGCAGGTCTAGAACATCTGCTAAACGCTTTTGAGAGTTTAAAAGAATTTACACCGACTCACTGGGGTTTGGATGAACGCGCGCCTAATCCGTATAATCGTAACGAGCTAATCGCAGCTGTAAGCAGCTTAAAAAGCAATGTTTATCTGCCTGGTATACATCGACGACAAGCTCCTCGTTATCAAGCTTATTTTTCGGCAAGGAATGAAGACCTTAATTATGTGAGTGTGGAGTTCGGCGCCTCCCTTAAACAAAAAGACTTACCCAAAGTTTTTGCACTTGGTGATGCTTTAGCGAAACAGCTAGAGGCAGAGTTTGGTAATGTCCACCTTGTCTGGTTAGAAGCTAGCCAAGAATATTGTGCCTCTGGGGAAATTACTGCTGAAGAACTTCAAAAATATGGTCTAACTCCAGTATGCGCTCGTACTTGGTTTGGTTCCGATATAGTAAACATGATTGGTCGCGAGCGTCTCTCCCATTCTGGTGCAATTATCCAAGATACACCTTGGGGAGGAATACAACTCGATTTGGCGCCGCATCCTTGGGAATCAAATGTAGAAACTTTAAGCCGCAACCAGCTTTCTGTAATGAAACATTTAGAACCTTCAGGCGTATTCGGCGATTATACAAAATTTCTTGAATACAAGCCAGGAGCAAACTGGAAACCTATTTTACATCAAACATCGCCCTTAAAAGTTTAAGCTATGAGCCTATCTTCTGTGTTGGATTTGTTATATTCGGCTATTAGCAAACAGCAAATTGTCGAAGGTATAAATTTGTCAGGACTAGATTTACGTCAAGTTGATTTGACAGGGCTTGCCGCACAAAAATTATTAGCTATTGGTACACGTCTTGACTATGCCTTACTAACAGAAACACAATTGATTGAGGCGGATTTTACGGAGGCAAATCTGGATGGTTCTCACTTGGCTTCTTCAAATTTAGGACTAGCTTGTTTTAATCGAGCATCAATGCGTGAGGTTTGCCTCCAACACGCATTATTTATCAACGGTTATTGTAAAGATGCTTGCTTGGAGTATGCTGACCTAACTGGTGCCGAGCTTACAGGTTCTCTGTTTTTCGGTAGCCATATGCGTGAGGCAGTACTTTACATGGTCAAGGCAAACAACACAGGTTTTAACCGCGCGGATATGAAACAGGCAGACCTGCGCGGTGGCAGTTTTATCAGAACAACTTTTAACCATGCAGACCTAACTGGAGCTAATCTAGAAGGAAGCAATTTTTCACAGGCTGATTTCCGGGAAGCAAAACTTGATAATGTCAACTGGGATAATGTTAATTTGGCAGGTACTTTATTTTCAGATGGAGCAGCACCCAAATAAATAACAACACCAATTATCATTTTTAATGCTTAAATTTAATATTTAATTAATTGTTCAAGGAAATTTATTTTGTCACTCAACACTGGGACAAGAAACTTGGTGGTCGCGCGCAACATAACGAAACTTAACAGTATTGTCATCCATAGTAAAACCCAGCGAATCTTCACCTTCATCGCGTTCGTTGGCGAATATGACCACAACTCGCGCTTCCCTATCCAGTCGGCGCCTTCGTATTTGACTAAGCTTTTTGACTTTACCAGGAGATTCTACAACTAGAAGGCGTTTTGGCATAAACCTGACAGGAAAGATGCAACATTCGTATACACGTTACATATAACGTCTGTTATCTATATATAGTACAAGCGTTTAAAATTTTGTTATTTTTGAAGAAATATTTAACTTTCGTTCTTCACCTGCAAATACGTCACTACAGCATATCTGTCTGGTAATGTGCAGTTATGTCTTTTTATTTACCACAGAGACACAGATTCGAGTGGGAAGAGAACAGCAGAGTACTGTAGCTCATATCTTGCACCTAACGTGTAAACCCGGACAAAGTGAATTAGAGAGGATAAAACTGTAACTACAATATAAATTTTTTATTTACGTATATAATATATTTTTTTTAACTAGGTTACACCGAA
>JAHHGX010000048.1 GCA_019359675.1 Calothrix sp. FI2-JRJ7 | reverse complement strand
TGGTAGAATGTTGGTAACATTTTCAATAGGTAGGTCTTATTGCAAATAGAAGACCTATCTTTTCTACCATGAAATGTTACACACTTTACCAGTACAGCTTTTCAGGCGCCTTTGTCACCCCTTCAGCTATTTTCCTCATGGAGAGTAACACCTACGAAGTTCATGGTGTTGACCCTGACCACTGGGCTAATTTCCTTAAACAGTCTCTAACCAATATTAGAAAGTGGGGTTTTACAGTTTGTCTTACTGCCCACTCAGATAACCAAACTGCGGTTTCAAGTAAGCTATCTGGATTCTCTAAACTTATCGATTCCGCTCCAAGGGTTGAGTGTATTTCTGCCACTAATAATGATGGAGAAGCGATTTCTAGTGGTAAAGCTTGGCTCAAGATGAAGGGGGTTAACGACAAGGAACCTGTAGAAGTCAGCTTGTATAACTATTCAAAAAGTAAAAAGTTTTAGAACTAAGAGTGCATATGAGTAATAAGCTTCAAAGAATCGAGTACTGTTAAGTCCACGTTTAGCCAAGATAGGTATTGCAACGAGATATGTGTAAAAACCTGCATTCTGGCCCTCAAAAGGCTTGATTTTACGTTGTAAATAACGACTTTTTTAACTCTGATGTAGCCAATTTTCAAACATAGACGGGATAGGGGTTTTCAGACCCGGAATGCAGGTTTAAACACATATCTCGGTTCAATAACATTTTGACCATCCTTATATATATGGGAGTCGGACGCCGTTCCTAATAGCCCTATCATAAATCACGCTCATTGGTACAAACTGCAATGGGGGCGCCAAATTTGAAGTCCTATATATAATTAAATCTCTGTAAAATTACTTAACTAAATATCATTCTTCAAAAAATATATAAAGTTATCTTAGAATTATCAAAAATCTTTAATTTTAATTAGTAGTAATACTTATAAATTTGAGCGCATCTATTTTTTATTATTTCGGCTTTACATAATCAGTATACCTAATAAAGTTTTGATTAATTCAGTGAAAATATCTAGCCATTTTTTCAGAGAAGGAGTAACTTAGATTTATAGAGAAAACGAACAATAAAAACACACACTTAATATGAAAGCTACTGCAATTGCTTGTCTCATTATCACTGGAATTGGAGCTACTGTTATTGGAAATTCTGCACCCGCTCATGCCGCTAGTTTCAGCACATGTACCACTAGCCAATTTAATATTGCAGATAATGTAACAGGTACATCTGGTTGCCAAATTAGCAATGATTATAACCAAGACTTTCTAAATACCAATCCTTCCACAGTCAACCAAGCTGGATTTTTTGGTTTAACTAACTGGGTATTCGGTGGCAAAATTGGTGTAGATTCTGGTTATATTGGCACACGCGAAGGACAATCAGGAACTTGGGATATATCCAATGTTATTCAAAGCTCTTGGGACAATATTATGCTGGTTTTCAAGTCTGGAAAAGATACAACTCTTGTTGGCTATAAGGTTGCTGATGGCGTAACTTCTGGAAGCTGGAGTTCGCCTTTTGAACCCGCTGCATTCAATTCCGAGTTCAATAACACTAAAGATGTATCCCACATTAGTGTTTACTATACCAAAGGCGCCAAACCACCAGTCACTTCGGTTCCAGAGCCAGGAACTATAGTTGCTTTAAGCTTAGTATCCGGTTCAATATTAGTATCGCGTCGTCGTAAAAACCAAACTGTCGGTTAACAATTTATTTGCTGTGTTATCAAATTAGTAAGGACGCACATTGCCAGCTAACTAGAGGTTAAGCCGGGATATGAGCGAAAACGGAAATAGAGGTTGAAAACCCTTAATTTCTCGTTACCTGGCGTAGATATAGCTTCGCTGACACTAGGGGTAAATAGTATATTTACTCCGTTTGTAGTATACAGTAGCATAATTAAAACCCTTATTATGCGCGTTCAATATTGTTGAAGCTCTGGTTAATTGAGAGCGAATAGGGTTTAAATAGTTTTAGGTCTACCGATAGCTAAAAAGCATATACAGCAATATTTCCAGACCTTGCTTTGCCCTTAGTGTCAGCGTAGCTATATTTACCCCTACATGTTAGGGCGCCTCTTTAATGCGTCAAGTTGCGGTGACAGAGTGGTACAACCCATCTAAATCATTAAACCGCCATCCGCGTTTAACACCATCTTTGTCCCTTGTCCAAGCTTCAAACTGTTCTGCACGCGCGGGTTGTACGTTTTTCAGTTAATGTTGCAACGGTAGTACTAAGTCTAAAAGCCAGTTTCTTCTCATCGTGAGGTTCAATTTTGATTGGTTGAGAATTGTATGGTTGAGAGTAACTAGACCTGCGAGATTTCGATGCATTTATACTATTTTGCAGTATTGTTATGGCGCCTTCAAATTTTGCTAGTTGGGTGGTGACGGTTTCAAGTTTATTTTCTAATGCTGTTAATCTGCGTTCATGCTCAGGGTTGGCACCGACATTTATATTTTGTTTAAGGCGCCAGAATTCTTCTTCTAATTCGTATAGACGTATTTCTACACTACCGGATACACCAGGGATGTCACCTAGGACGTGATTTAACCCTTGAATTACAAGGTCGGTAGCAGTAGTGTTACGTTGTGCAGCAGCGGCACGAAGCGCGTCTACGCGCGGGTTTTGGAAGTTTAAAGTTGATAGATTCACGCTCGACTTTTGCCATATCTACACCCACGTATATACCCTGTGTAGATTTTACGATAATTTGTGTGCCAATGGCGGGACTGTGCCAAATAATGTAAATCCAAGGTCTAACAAGGTATTTTTCGCTTTTTTGATATTAATTCAGGTAACTGAAACCTGAAGGTGTGACAAAGGCGCCTACAACATAGATTCAATAAGCTTCATAGCTCGTGTTTCGGCAATCCAGGCGCCGTTGGTTTGTGAAGTGGTTGCGAGAATGCACCTTTGAACAAGCACTTTATCTGTACAATAAAGATGTAGCAAGGGTTTTGGGTTTATGTCAGGCATTATCACACTTCGATCACAGCCTTAAGCAATTATACTCAGGGAGATAGTAAGCGAATTCTTGAAGTGCTACTGATGCAGAAGCGTTCGGAACATACCCGCCGTGCCTACTCTCACGACCTACAAAACTTCTTTAACATCATTGCTCCAGGGCGCCAGTTAAACTCCGACCTCGCACGCGAGTTTCTTTCCCTAACTAAAAACCAAGCAATTGCAGTTGTTATCGCTTACCGAAATCATCTCTTTGAACTAGGGCTTTCCCCAGCCACCATTAACAGAAGGGTTAGCGCGATTAAGTCCCTTGTTGAGATGGGGCAGATTTTTGGTATTTGTGACTATACTTTAGATGTTATTAAAAATGAGAAAGTCAAACCTTACCGCGATACAAAAGGTGTAGAAGTATCCGAGATGGCTCGCGTTTTTGAGGTTATAGATACTTCAACCTTAATCGGTAAACGTGATGCTGCTATGATGCGGTTGTTATGGAGTAATGCCTTGCGTCGCAATGAAATCTGTACCCTAGATGTTAAACATTTTGAGCCTTCTCGTTCTCTATTAGCTGTCAGCGGTAAAGGACGAAACTCTGAGAGAGATTTAGTTACAATATCCCAAAAAACTGTTACTGCATTGCTGGAATGGTTGCAAGCTTCTAATGCTCTTGATAAGCCTTCAGAACCTATTTTTATTTCCCTTGACCCGGTATACTTCGGTAATAGGTTAACCGGAGAATCAATCCGTAAAATCGTTTCTAAATATTGTAAAGAAGCTGGTATAGAAAAACGTATGTCGCCTCACAGAATCCGACACAGCGCTATCACTGAAGCTTTAAACCAAAACAACGGAAACATTCGCGCAACTCAGAAATTAAGCAGGCACGCTGACCCAAAAACTCTTATTATTTATGATGATAATCGCGTTGACCTCCAAGGCGCGTTAACCAACCAACTTGACGATTTAATTTAATCAATGCCTCGCCAACCACGCGACCTCAAACCTGGATACTCATACCACGTTACCACCCGTTGTAATAATCGTGAGTTTAATTTAGTGCGTCACGAATGTAGAGAGGTGTTTATTTATGCGATTAAAAAGGCGATAGATAAATTTGATTTTAAGCTTTATGCTATATGCGTCATGTCAAACCACGTTCACTATTTAATTGAACCAAGCCAACCAGTAGACCTGCCAAAAATTATGCACTGGCTTAACTGGTACACTGCCATGTGCTTTAATCGAATGCTCAACCGGACAGGACACTTTTGGGAAAAGAGATATCACAGTAGCGGGTTTGAAAAAACTGATTACAAGAGGGCTTTAAACACGCTTCGATACATCCACGCCAATCCCAAAGCAAGTGGAATGCAACAAGGATTTTTCTACGATTTCAGCAACTACGGTACTTATGATAGGTTAACCGATGATGGTTTGACCAAATGGCATCCCGTTTTTTTAACTTTGGGCAAAAGTCTAGAAGAATGTGCTGTAAAATACCGCGCGTTTTGTAAAAAGTATACACCCCAGCCTAAATCAGAAAAACGCTACCACTGGGGTAGTAAGATGTTACCCAAGGTGATAAAAGGCAAAGGGAAAAAGAAATCATCACCTGGACAAATGAAGTTACCTTGGGATAATTGGGAAGTTGCAGATTCAGAAGTACGTTCGGTCGCAGAAAAGTTTGTAATAGCTAATTGCTATGACCCGAAAATTGCAGCACAGTTGTTTGATGATGGTTGATGAAGTTCGGGGGAGTGAAAACACATAATTTTCCACAATTTAACCGTCAAATTCTCCAGAACTCTCCTTGTCGGTGAATTTAATAACCCCGTACAGACGTTTTACATGTAACGTCTCTATAGCATGGGTCAAATTTATTTCGTATACGTAACATTGTTCAAAAACCATTACCAAAATCCTAAATCCCTAATCTAATTCCCAGTGCCAGGTATCGAAATCTGGAAATACTGATTGCTGCGTGGAAAATGCTTTACAGTTTACAAGTCGCAACGCGAGAAAAGAATACGACCATCCAATAATTAAGGGGTTGTTTTGTTCCAGAAGCCCAGGGGTTGAGCCCCACATCGAGCCCCACGGTAGCCAACGGTAACGGTAGCCCTCCTCGTAGTACCGAGGGGCTTAAGGGGTTCTCTTTTATACGTTTGATATAGTCGTAGTAATCCACGAATCCACCTGAGCTTTGTCTTGTTCCTTCTGTTTCTTGTAGCTTATCACTATACCATCCAACTCGACGTGCGAAATTGAGAAAGTTTTCGGTATCCTTATCATTCCAGTCCTGGAGCTTTACTCCTAGCCTGTTTCCCGTCTCTTTATAAATCTCATCTTTCTGTACGCTAAAGCCAAAATGCCCGTTTGAGTATTGCTTCCAATAATTATCAATTTCTTTTAGTTCTGTACAGGAAAATTGTTCTATATTTTGGATATCTAAAAAACGTTCTTTTTCTCTCTTAGCAATATGGAGCATAAGTTGGGAAGTTTTTCTGTCTGCCTCTTCCCAGTTTTTTGCTTTCCAGTCTTTTGCTTCTAAGGAGTATTTAAGTCCAGCGTACAAGTGATTTTTAAGAGAACCTCTCACTGTTTCTAAATCTCCTCGCTTCAGATTTTTAGTAAGTAATTTAATTAAACTTTCATGAACTGATTCAATATCTTTTTCTGTAAGAATTTGTTCTTTCTGATTTTGCTGAAATGGATTTATTTCATTGGAATAGAAGATTGGTTTTGCCCTTGAATGTTGTTGAATAATTTTAAATGCCTCTTGATAAGAATTTAAAGCTTGTGCCTCATTTTTATCTTCAAGTATGTTGCCCTCTATATTCTTAGCTAAAATTTTAATTTGTAATTTTTGATTAATGTTGATACCTTGTTCTTGGCTCTTATTAAGTACTTCTAAACTTTTTTTGATTTTCTCATTTGCTTCATTCAAATTGTCAAGTTGTTTATATGCTCGCGCCATAGAAGCAAGTAAAAGCGCTTGTTTAAGATTATGGTCTTTAACTATAAATGATAAACTAGCATGTCTATTAGCTTCACTATACTCAAGATTTTTATTTCGTAAGTCTCCGGCTAGTTGAGATAGCTTTTCAGCATTTTTAATATCTGTCTCTATCAAAGCAAGCTTCTTTTGTGCTTCTAGTGCTTTATTACCTTCTCCTGTCGCAAATATTCCTGAAATTACAGCAACCAATAAAGCTAATAATAAAACAGCCGAACCACTACGAATCTGCCGTTTTGCTTTAATATTGGCTTTAGTTAATAATAGGTTTCTTTCTTCAGCCGCTTCCCTATCTTTTCTCTCTCTCTCCAACTGCGCTTCTTTTTTTTGTGCAGCAATTTCCTCTTGAATTTCTTTTTTTCTACTAGCGGCTAAAAACTCTTTATCTTGATGAGTTAAATTCTTATCCTTTGCCCATTCTTCAGCATCAAAGAGCGCATTCCCTCGCAAAAGTCGCGATTCGTCGCTACATCCAGAAGCAACCCAAGCTCGAAATGCTTCGGAATAAGGACGCAGTTTTTTTAGTTCTGTATCAATCCAGTTTTGATTAAAAACTTGATAGTATATTGGATTTAATACTCGTAATTTATTTTCCTGCTTTGTTACTAACCCGGACAGCATTAACTCACTTTGCTCGATACTGTCATTATTTGTAATTTCTCCAGACGCGCGCACTTGCTGGTACAGTTCTAATAAATACCCCGCGCGTTCCTCATCTCTTAAAATTCGGCTGCAAATCGTGCGTAAATGCTCCGGTTCATCTTGCAATTCCCAATTTTCAATTATCCTGGCTCTTACTACCTGCTCAACAGAACGAGGATTATCTTTTTGTGATTCTTCCACCATAAAATAACACAATTTTTGTGTCAAAAATGGTTGTCCTCCCGTCCAATTTAATATCGATTGCATCACAGCGAGGGAGTCGGAAAATTTACCATCTAAACCCCTTCTTAAGGGTTCTACTTCATGCAGTTGAAAACCTTTAAGGTTAATTGCTTTTCCAATATTAAAAGGTGTACGTTGTTTGTCTTGAATTAAATTACCCGGTGAAGCTACTCCCAACAAACAAAAAGTGAGACGGTTATAATCTAAATTATCAACCCGTTGATTGTGACACGCGCGAATTAAAGCGAAAAAGTCATCTGTAGGAAATTTCAGGCTGAGAACACTATCAATTTCATCAATAAATATAACTATTTTTTCTTGAACTTCAACTAACAAAACCTCTTCAATAAACTTACGAAATCTTGTTACTTCTGAGTATAATTTATTCTCTGACCACCACTCTGCTAAATCTACATCCAAAACAAAACTTTCAATTAAATGGTCGATTAAATCTACATACCATTGTTCGGGTGTTACATTTTGCACACCACCCGCAGATAAATCTATCGCTGCACAAGCATCTAGGCTTACTCACGTTTTAGAAGCTGCGGCTGAGAATGGTGCAGAAATTATAGTTATTGATACGTCTCCTCACTCGGAGACAGCAGCCCTAGCCGCTATACGTGCTGCTGATTTGATTTTAATTCCGTGCCGACCCGCGATTTTCGATTTAAGGGCAATCTCTGACACCATTGACTTAGTAAAAATGGCTAATAAATCCGCTTTTGTAATTCTTAACGCTGTCCCACCAAAGGGGAGTTTAGGGGATGAAGCACGAACCGCAATATCCCAACACGATATTGAAATCTGTCCTTTTCAAATAACTCAGAGAATGGCGTTTGTTCATGCTGTAACTGCTGGGTTAAGTGTTCAAGAATACGAACCCGGTAGTAAAGCTGCTGATGAAATTAAAAGCCTTTATAAATGGGTTTTGAAACAGTTAAAATAGCTGCCATCATGCCATCATACCATCATGCAATCAGTACTACCACCCCTACTATGCCTAAAAAACCTAACCTAGCCGCTGCTTTGAACGATGCTTCTAAAAAACCTAACAGGAGCCAAGCCAGTAAAAAAACAGAACCAATTGAAAATTCAGATAATGATGTTAATGAAAAAATACCTCCTTCTCGACGCGGCAAGAAAGCCATAACCGTACATTTTGACCCTGCTGCTTGTAAGCAATTAAAGCAACTTTCTATAGATGAAGAAACAACAGTTCAAGCTCTTATGGCAGAAGCGTTAAATGATTTATTTGAAAAATACGGAAAAAAACCAATTGCATGATTTTTGTCAAGATAGACTTTACCCCCTTGACGCAATTATTGCCCCGCGAATATAACAAAACCGAGCTACAGAAGCGGGTGCCAATCACAACATCAATACGCTGGTAATTGCCCCCAAAGCTGTACCGACAAAACCGCAGCGCGCGCGGTAGTCACGGGAAATTAATACGGTCACAGGCGTTTGGGAAGTGGGATTGGTTCAATTAATTGAACCAATTTTAAACGGGCGTAAATAAGCTTTTAGGCAGTTGCCTTAACTCACATCTTGCACCAAGAAAAATTGATGTATTTTACGCACTCAGTATTGAAGCTAAAGTTCCTGATTTAGCGATAAAAAGCAATGAAAATAATGTAGCTTTATTGCGTTTATTCTTACTTAGCCTGAGTATATACGGTACCCCTGTTAAGGTGTACCAAAAAATGAACTAATAAAAGGCTGAAACTCCTGCTATATAAGCAATTAAATCAAAACTAATCAAAAGTTCTGGAAAATTTCGGAAAAATTTCGGAATTTGAGAACAATCAAACATGGGATTATGTATCTAACTGACTAAAACTAATTGATGGGTGCTTTACTATGCTGAATCCTATTTTTGAGCGATTTGCTAAAGTTTCACCAGTAACAGTAATGCTCCGGGCAACTTTGGAGAGAATTTTCAGTGCAGAAAAACTAGATGAATTATTTGAAGCAAAACGAGAAAAGCAATATACCCAGGATTTATTATTTTCAACAGTTGTAGCAATTATGAGTCTGGTAGTATGTAATATTCGCCCATCAATCAGTGCAGCATACAAAGCATTTTCTAAACAAATAGGAGTATCTCGTGTAGCTTTCTACAGCAAAATCAATGGAATCGAACCACAAGTTTCTCAAGCATTAGTGCGATATAGTAGTGAGCAATTGGCGCCGATTGTTGAAGAATTAGGTGGGAAACAGCCAGAAATTTTACCTGGTTATCGAGTTAAAGTGATTGATGGAAATAATTTGGCAGCAACTCAACATCGGCTGTCAGTTTTACGTGATGTTGCAGGAGGGCCATTACCTAGAAAGTCTTTGGTTGTAGTTGACCCAGTTTTAATGCTGGCAATCGACGAATTTCCGTGCGAAGACGCTTACACCTCAGAACGAGCGCTATTCGATGAAGTTTTAACAACTGTAGAAGCTCGTGATGTTTGGGTTGGTGATAGAAATTTTTGTACCTGTAAATTCCTTGTTGGTACTGCTCAAAAAAAAGCGTTTTTTGTTATTCGCCAACATGCTTCCATGCCTTATGAGGTAGAAAGCGAATTGACAGAAGTCGGTGATTCTCTAACAGGTAACGTTTTTGAGCAAGATGTCATAATTGAATTTGAGGGAGAGTCAATTAAATGTCGTCGTGTTGTTGTCTATTTAAACGAACCTACCCGTGATGGAGAGACTGAAGTTCCTGTCTTTACAAATTTGATTAAAGAAGAAGTGAGTGAAATTTTAGTTTCAGAAATTTACCTGAAACGCTGGACTGTTGAAGGATTATTTCAAGTTATTACTGATACTCTTGAATGCGAAATTAAGACTTTAGGTTATCCAAAAGCTGCTTTATTTAGCTTTTGTATGGCAATAGTAGCCTATAATATTTTGTCTGTAATTAAAGCTGCACTACGAAGTGTTCATGGTCAGGGAAAAATTGATGCTGGTATTTCCAGCTATTATTTAGTTGAGGAAATTCAAAGCACTTATACAGGTATGGTGATTGCGATTCCCGATGTCGAATGGCAATTTATAAGCACGCTTCATCTATCAACTTTTACAGAGCTATTAAAACAATTGGCAGCCCAAGTTGACCTCAAACGCTTTGCTTCCAACCCAAAAGGTCAAAAAAAGCCTCAACTAGAAAGAAAAAAAGAACCTAAACGTACTCATGTCTCTACTGCTCGACTTCTAGCCCAGAAAGAACATGAACGTAAGCTTTCCCGACTAAATCAACAACCTTCTAACGTGGTTAAAACTCCTACGCCGCAAGCGTTACGCTCTTAAATGTACCCTATTTTATGGTACACCTTAACAGGGGTAGGCGCAGCAATGCTCCTCATCGACCCTAACTTTCCTGCAAGATGACCCCAAAAGGCTTGATTTATCGTTACCGAACATGGCTTTTTTGACCACGCTGTATCAAATTATCAAACCCATATAGGATAAGGGTTTTCAGACCATTTTGCAGGAAATTACTCGTATCTCGGCTCAATCTCATAATTTGTCGTTGCAGCCAAATAGTCTGTCGCTCTGTAGACGAGCAACAATATCTTGCGGAATACCTTTGGGATAGCGATGTTTATAATTGCAAGCCAAAAGTAAAACCTTAGTAGGAGTAAACAGCCGCGAATTTTAAGTTGTATAGAGATGGGCTTGGCAATTTCCTTAATTGCTAGTCAATCTTTGGGATTGAGTGCCTCTTCTTCTAAACAATAAGGAAATTAAATTATGAAGCCAGGACAGTACTTTACTCGTATTATCGGCATCATCTTTACTGTGATTGGTGTCATGGGATTTATTGCAGCTTTTAAAACAGCGCCTGCAACTACACCTGATGCGGGTGGGCTTTCATTCACAATTGGCTACGGTGATCTGCTGGGATTGTTCCCCGTCAACGTCTTACACAATATTGTTCACCTTGTTGTAGGCGTTTTGGGCATGGTGGCATCCGTTTCATTAAGTAGCGCCCGTCTTTATAGTGGAATGCTAGCCATATTCTACGGGTTGCTTACTCTCATGGGGCTTTTTCCTCCTACCCAGGCTACTTTAGGAATTATCCCCATTTTTGGTAATGATATTTGGCTTCATGGTATTACTGCTGCGATCGCCATTTACTTTGGTTTTATTGCCACACCAGATTTATTAGAACTGAGTTCCGGGGAAAGCCACAGTCTTAGCCAAAAATAAACAGAAGTTGTATCAACATTACATTAGTGAACTACTTATCTAATTGAGTTCATTTGATCAAAAATCGTATACTTGATTTGGTATACGATTCTTGATAAAACATAGAACTAAACTGTTTGCTGCTGTAGAGCGCTCTTAATAGCAAGTTTGGCGCCTAATTTGGACTGTCTCGATACCGATTCCCCAAAACCTTTAGAACACGCATCGCACGCAGAAAGTTTAGTTTATTTGTAAACAAGGATACCAGTTAGGTCGGCATCCTAATACTCTTCCTTAATCTAACCTAATACGATTATCACTTAGCGGATTTAGCCAAAGCTTGCATAAACCGTGCCAAATCAGAAAGCTTTATTATATCTTGGCCATCTTGCTGATAAACCTTGAGTTCCTGTGTAAAACGCACAACCTTAGATTGGGAATTTTGTTTTAAAATCCCCTTATCAAAAGTCAATGTTCCTTTATCCAACCCTTGAGCAATTTCCAGCACCATGTCAGCAATCGCAATCGGCACTCGAATTGTGCGGGTCTCTCCCGACTGCCATTTAAATCTACGACCTGCACCTTCCCTGTTTCCGCCTCTAGCCATATGTTTGATTTCGTGATTTTTATATCTACAATAATAGCCAAAATTCTTATTTGACAGTAAATATAGAATACGTCACAATGAAGATTCCTTATCTGCCTGTATTCCCGCGTTGCGAGTTACGTAATCTAAAACTCCCTTAATTCAAGGCATTTAGCAATTTATTAAAAAGAATTTGATACATTTTCAAAAAGGGGAGGGGAAACAGCATTATGTTGGAGTTCCTCGTTTCTTCTTCATGTATGGGTCAAAATCCCCGCTACCATAACCTCCCTGTCCCCTGCGAAAAGTTTCCTTTTTAATCAAGCAGAAAACGTGCCGAACTATCGGACGGACGAACATGTAAATATTGAGCGGTAATTTTTATACTACTGTGTCCGAGGGTTTCTCTAACTAAGTGGATTGGGGTGCCTTGTTCCAACGAATGAGATGCATGTGCATGACGAAAACTATGAGGCACTACTGGTCTTTCAATACCCGCGCGTTCTCGTGCAGCTTTGACAACCCGTTGAATAGCTGAAGTATCTAGGTGTCCTCCATATTTTCGCTTTTTTGATGGAAACACGGGGTCATCTAAGGTAGCATCTCCCCGAAATTTCCAAAGTGCATTGGCAAGGGATTTTGGCACAATGATACTCCTGGTTTTTGAGCCTTTCCCATAGACAGTTATTTGAGTTGCCTCATCACTGCGCCGTTGCACATCTCGCCATTTGAGTCCGCATAGTTCCTCGTTGCGGATACCAGTGGCGTAAAGCAGTTTGATAATCAATTGGTTACGTGGATTTTCCTCCAGTGCAATCATTTGCATAATTCGTTCCGATGATACAATTCGCTCTGCCAGGTCATTTTTAATTTTAGGAACTTTCAGAAATTCGCCTAAATTATGTGGAAGATATCCAAGCCGATGTCCAAATCCGAGCAGAGATTTAATACTTGTGATGTGATTTTTTCTCGTTCCATCATTAGAGTAATGAAGCTTTATGTTGTCCGAGTATGCGTGTAAGTCTTCAATTGTCAGGTGGGATAGAGGTTTATTAATAAAGTTGAGAAAGCGTTTGATTAACAAGCTAATTTTGCGTTGGCTTTTAGCGCTTTTGTCATGCAACCACAACTGAACTAATTTGATATCGGTTAATTCCAAGTTAGCCCATGTATTTTCGATTGATGAATCTTCTACTTGTGTTAGTGGGGTTAATTGATATGCTGTGGACATAGATGGTATTAATTATGTAAATAAGAAGTTGGGAAAAATTACTTTTTTATAAAAAAGTAATTAAGTTGTCAGTGCGAATTTAATTAAACATTCGCAGGTAATTACCAGAACTTTCTCCTGGTTGAACGTGAAGATATAATTCTGTAGTTTTGATACTTGCGTGCCCAAGAGTTTCTTGCACGAGGTTGATTGGCGCCCCTTTTTCCAGTGCGTGGCTAGCGTGTGAATGGCGCAAAAAATGCGGTGATACCTTTTTTTCAATTCCTGCACGTTGTCCCGCTGCTCTAACAATTTCTCCTATACTTTGTCTATACAAGTGTCTGCCGTTGGTGCGGGCTTTAGAACGAAATACGGCACTATCCTCTTTAAGATTTCCGCGGAACGAGCGCAATTGCGATGAAAGGTTTGGCGGTAATTTAACATACCGAGTTTTATCACCTTTCCCAAATACTGCTAGTTGTACGCATCCGTCCGATGTCTCTTGTACATCACGCCACTTTAAACGACTGAGTTCAGTAGCACGTAATCCCCCAGCATAAAGAACTTTGAGGATTAATTTATTCCGGAGGATAGGTTCTAAAAAAATCATCCGGTGAATTTCTTCCGGTAATAAGATACGTTCTGCAATTTGATTCTTAAATTTTGGTTTTTTCAGAACTGCACCAATATTACATTTGACTGCTCCGAGTTGATGAGCGTAAGTAAACAGTGATTTGATAGGTATTGTATAGTCAGCAATACTAATGGGTTTATATCTACATTCTTTCAGATATCTCAAAAAATTATGAATATCTTCTAACGTGACGGCTTTCAATGGTTTGTTAACGTAATTAAAAAAATTTTTAATCATTGAGCGATAGCATTCTTGGGTTCTGAGAGCTTTGTTGTGCAGCCAATATTTGATGAGTTGGTCATCTGTTATTTGCGAGTTACAATTTATACTTGCATTGGTGATTGTTGTTTGCTTATTACTGACGACTTGCGATATTTTTTCCATAATCAAATAAAAAAATATTTTTTGTGGAAGCGCGTACTTTACTGTATGAGCTAGCCCTGTCAAAGCGGCACTTAGCAGTGCTAAAAACCTCAAAAACCCAACATCAATGCGCTTGGGATGGTCAATTATTTATCGCCCTTCAGGCTTCGGCTTGAGGGAGTAGGCTCTTGGCAGAAGGGAAGAATATTTTATACAAAGCCTCAAGCCGAAGACCAACTGGGTTTAAAACCCCACCGTCTATACGGTGTCAACGTTTGCGTTGGGGTCAGAAATCCCATCTGAACGTACATAAGTGCCATCTGCCCTGTGCCTTCGTTCATTTCAGCTTACGCCTTTTACTAACCGCTAATTATCAATAAGAATAATTATTGGCAGTAAGGACAGGCACCAGCAGAAGGTTGGAAGTGAAGGTTGGTCGGCTCTTGAACGAAAAACTAAGCGTTCAGAGACGCTTACCTTACGCTCACCTTGACAGGGCTGACCGCAGAAGCCTACCAGCGGGAATATGATAAATTTCAATACACCCCCTATGCCACTAGCTGGCTTATCTTCTACTGTTATTACAGTATCATACATTCAAGAAACTTTCATATTTACGCGAAATAAATGTCATAAAACTTTAGCTAGAAATATTCATATTTATGTGAAATTCATCTATTGCTTCCAGCAGGATGGAATAATAGATTTGCTTACAGTTGAACCTAATTGGCTAGATAAAAATGCGGGAAGCTACCGTTTTACGCATAATTATGTCCGAGTTCCATATCTCTGGTGCTGAACTATCAAGACAGTCAGGAGTGTCTTATCAACAAATCAGCAAGTTCCGAGGTGGGAACGAGATATCCAGAGCGAATTTTG
Source organism: Calothrix sp. FI2-JRJ7 (assembly GCA_019359675.1). Classification (GTDB taxonomy): domain Bacteria; phylum Cyanobacteriota; class Cyanobacteriia; order Cyanobacteriales; family Nostocaceae; genus Dulcicalothrix. The sequence continues at coordinate 3,833 of JAHHGX010000048.1, read as the reverse complement.
TAAAAATAGTCAATGCCCTTCCCGAACAAGCCAGACGTTGGTATTTGAGCCTGGTGTTCAATGTTACCTTGGATTCTGAGCCAAGCTTTAAACTGAAAACTCTAAAGTTGAAGTTCCATCTGGAACAACTTTTAAAACAATTAGGCGTTGAAATATCCGAGTCGCCACCTACCGAATCGACAGATGACATAGCTGTTCTACAGGAACAAATAGATGAGTTAAAGGAAATGCTCTCTCAACTAAAAAATCAAGATTTGTTTTGACCTTTACTTGGCTCTCTAGTCGCATCCGAACAGAAAACCGGGGTACCTGTACTACATAAGTGTTACAAAAGTAATCTCGTGGGCTGAAACCCAATATATACCCTGCTAGATAGTGGCTCCTATTCTTCCTTGCTATCACTGGATTTGAGGCATTGTTACACTCATTACTTGCTTTTTATTTCTTACTTCCGGGTTTCTGGCACAGTACATAACGTTTTTGTAAACTTTTATTACAAATTTCTGATTAGAGTTTTGGTAGCAATAATACATTTTTACTCAATCAGGTGCCTAGTGAATAGTGTAAATTTTTATTACAAGTTTGAGGGAAGCGTCACTTTTTCTTAGCTAATTTTATTTTACCAAGCCTCGGTACTAAAAGCAAGCTCCTGTAAATTTGACACCAAGTACAATTAGTGTAAAAAGTAGCACTAGTTATCAAGGCATGGGTAGTATAGATTTTATTGGTAGTAGCAATGTATCCTCAATAAATTTACGAACCTCACGGCTAACATAACAATCACCGTTGAGACAATTAACAAGTAAATTGTTGGCATCGTAGTAACTAATTGTGTCTAAATACTTATATGATTCATTTTGGTTGAAAGGACGACATGGATAGGTTAAAGCAATAATAAAGTTTTATGACAAAGTGATAAAAAATACATCTTTTAATCCTGGTAATATGGGATATTTGCTAGCACAGGTTCATGAAAGTATTGTTACAGTATAAGCTTAGTTTTTAGAGTTAAATAAGTATGCAAAGGCTGTCTACAATTGCTATAGGAGCGGCATTTATAGCTCTCGGAACTTGCAGTACAACCCCAGTTACTGCTGCTCTACTAGATTTCAGCTTTACTACCTCTAGCGGCGCAACAGGTTCCTTTATTTTGGACACGGACACTGCTGTCAATCCATTTCCAGCCATAGGTCTTAATAATGATGGAACCTATACTGAAATAGGACTTTCATATCCGAACGCTGTTTCTAACTTCTCTGTTTCAGCCGGGAATATAAATCTGCGTAGTGTCGCTGCTGACTTTGGTGTTTTTCCAGCTATTGCTCTAAATCCTGCTAGCACAGGAATTTTGAGTTCTATTGAGTATCCTTCCGGTTGTTTAACAACAACTGGCTTTTTCTGTTCAATTGATGTTGATCTTGGCTACTCAGGTAATGTTTCAGAACTTCCTGTACTGTCTGATGACCCTCTTTCCTACTCTACAAATATTGTTTTACGTGTTGCTAACTCAACAACTGGTATAGTTAGCGAAGATGCAATAACCAGGCTTCAAGTCACCAACCTTCAAGCTGTCGCTGTCCCCGAACCTAACTTTGGCTTGGGTACGCTAGCTATTGGTGTTGGGGGAGTAGGTTTATTAGTGAAACGTACAATCAACAGAAAAAAGCGGGCAAAGAACTTTAAACCCATTAAACCTCTTGCTTAAGTCAATTTAGAGTATACAGCTTCAATACTTCTAGCTCTTTTTGAAGCATTTATGTGAAAAGCCTACTAAATTTACTACAAAAAAATAGGCACAATTAACTTATTTTTAAAGGGAATTATGGCAAGGTTATTAGATAACACTGTTCCAAGCACAGGAAATTCCTCCATCAGCACGTTAGCTTATGCAAATGTAGTACTTGACTACTTTGATAGTGGTGCAGGGCCGCTTCCAGGTCCATATGGTGTCAGTAATTTGGGTGGTTCTAGCGTCCCAGTTAGCCCAGATATTATTTTAGGTAGTGATACAAGTGGTGCCCTCTCTTTACCTACAGGCTCCTTTGTTACAGTCGGTTTCACAGATGCCCTTATCCTCGATCAACCAGGAAACGATATTTTCGTACTAGAAAGGGATTTTGTAACTGAGCGAGCAGAAGTTTATGTCAGTTCTAGTTATAGTCCTCTTTTTCCTTCTATTGGCATTGCTCCTTTTGCAAATTTTGTTCTCCTTGGCACTGCAAGTGCAGGAACTACGTCATCCTTTGATTTAGCCTCGATTGGATTTACAAGTCCAGTTAAAGCAGTCAGAATTATTGGACTTGATACAGGAGGAGCTTCTCCTGGGTTTGATGTTGTCAATGTGCAAGCTTTACAAGCATTGCCTGCTCAAGCAAACTTTATAGCACTTGAGCCTCAATGGAATAGTGACAATAGTTCACTGAGATATGGATTTGAAGTAGAGGATGCTGATGTTGCCTTTGGAGAGAATGTTGAAGTTGGGCTTTATTTTGGGCGTGATAGATTTATTTTTAGTGATGAGAGAATAGGCGAAAGATTTGCCAGTCAAACAAATCCTGAAATTATAGGAAACCAAATTTGGTATAGCTTACCAATTGAAGCTATACCTTTAGAACTATCAAATGAAGAGCTGGAGGCTGATCGAATTCTTACTGTTGTCGATCCAGATAATGTCTTCCCAGAGTTCAATGAAAACGATAATGAACTAGGAATTGACTATTTTCTTGAGAGGAAAATTCCTCAAATCATGCGTAACATAGGCGCGGAATGGGAAGTAGCGGCAAGCTTTCAAGAGCGATGGTTAAATGGTGCAGGTACGGTATTGAATCCCCCAGTTAGCAATGCTATTTCTCAGGCTAACTCTATTAATTCTAACAGTCGCTTTATTAGCATAGACTGGATTCTTCAAGACACTGTTGATACAAATAATCGCGCTCAAGAAGCTTTCGATCAGCTAAAAGATGTAAACTATCTTTTTAATGAAGGTGCTAGAGACGAGCTGGCAGAAAGATTGAATGAAAGGCTAAAAGACGCACCAGTTGGAACGGCCATTGATATTGGAGTCCAAGGAACAAGTGCGGAGGCTCTTGATAACCAATACATACAACGTAGTGATGTTTCAACAGGAAGATTCTTTCCTACTATCGATCCGCTTACAGGAGCGTTAGGAAATTTCAGCTTTTACGCTATTCCTATAGGAACAGCAGAAAAAGTCTCGAACGACTCATTTAGAATAACTGCTACAGGCGTTGGGATTTATGCCCTTGATATCTTTGAATTTGGCGGAGACCAACCCCTTGGGAGGTGGGAACCACCCAATCAAGTGTCAGCTCCCCTTATAGGAAGTAACGTATCTAATGCTACGTACAGAGAATATCGAGAGCAAACTGGACTCGGTGAAGACTTTATTGCTTTGTCTAACGTACAGGTAATAACGTTTGGATCTCCATTCACTTTTAGTGGTTAACCCTTTTTGTCACTTGAATGCAGAAGTTGAATAGATAAAACCCTCTATTCCAAATAAGATAAGGGGGTTTTTGACTAGGGTCAACCGCTCCCTAATTCAGTATTTGCGAGGTTAAAACCAGGTCGCCAATACCACTAACAACACGAGATGGTTGTTTCCTGTCCAAGCTTGGCACAAGCTTAAGAATTAGTTCATCAGGCGCTTCTGGCGGTTGTGATGATTTGGGTTCAGTTTGGCTAACTCATATCTTGCACCTGAAAATTTGAATGTCAATTCCTTGACGAGCGTGCCAGTTCTCTTAGGCGTTCAATGTCTTGTAAAAGAAGTAACACTGCTAAATGTGAGAATATAGTTTGAAACGCAATTT
>JAHHGX010000047.1 GCA_019359675.1 Calothrix sp. FI2-JRJ7 | reverse complement strand
GAGTTAGGCTTTGGAGGCAATAGGGCAATATCATCAGCTCGGCAGGAGCGTGTTCCTCGTTTACTTTACGTTCGTTGGCGCCATGCTGTTGTGCATTTGGGTTACCCCTACTTATTGAGCGGATACGTCCTTAGTACGGATCAAAAAATTGTCAAACATAAATAAATTAGACATAGTATAATTATTGTTTGGAGAGTAATAGAATAAGATTAGCTAGGGGCTGGTTGTAAATAGCTTCTTTGAAATGTTGTGCCTTTTCCTGATTGGGAATTTTTGCTGCTAAGTCTTCTAAAAGCTGGTTTGGTATAAAATTTGAGTATTTTTTTACAGTATGTTCAATAACTATGTTGGCGATAGGACCGATAATATTAGTCAGTTCTTGCCGACAAGTTTCTAAAAATTCTTGTTTGAAACCAGTCAGATGTAGAGGCAATTCACTATTTAATTTGTTATACTCTATAAGTTTTTTTTCGAGTTTTTGTAAAATTATTAATTCTTCTAAATCGTGGTTAACTAATTTTTGATTATTTGGCATTGATATATTGACTTTTCCTGCTAGTATATCTTTTCTAGGCACTGCATCAGTTACCAAGCGCGAATTATTATGTAAATTGTTCAATAATCGTATAATTTCTGTAGCTGACTGGTAGCGTTCGCTTGGTATTTCTGCTAGCATTTTTTCAAGTATGCTTGCAAAATAATCGCTGATATTAACTTGGGACTGCCATTGCCAATTAAGAGACTCATCTATCAACATATGTGGCATTTTCCCACTCAAAAGAACCACCGCGCAAATAGCAAGTGAGTAGATATCGCTAGAAGGGTAGGAATATCCCCAACGCAATTGCTCTGGTGGAGAGTAACCAATTTTCCCCACTATTGAATTACGAACTGAATAATGGATATTTAGAAAATCAGTAGGTATCTGAGTGAATGTATCTTTAGCAATTCCAAAATCAATCAATACTGGTTTCGATTGATTATGCTTCAACATGACATTATCTAATGAAATATCTCTGTGAACAATATTCTGTCCGTGTAAGTACTCTAAAACTGGTAATATATCCATTAGCCATTTTCTAACTTCTACTTCTGAAAATGGTTTAGCTGTGTGATTAAGGCGACTAGATAAAATTTCTGAATATGTTTTGCCGTCAATATATTCTTGGACGATAAATACCCGTTGTCCATCTAATAACCAAGCTAGGAATTTCGGTACTTGAGGATGATTAATTTGATATAAAATTTTCGCTTCACGTTCAAAAAGTTCTCTACACTTCTGTAGTTTATCTTCTCGATATGTTGGTGGTACAAATTCCTTGAGAACACAGGTTTCACCGAAACGCTGGTTGTCAAATGCTAAATATGTCCTTCCAAACCCTCCCTGTCCAAGAAGTTGCTGAATTAGATAGCGATTATTGATCAATGTTCCTTGATTGATTGCTGGTATCATTAGAGGATGCCATAGGTTTGTTACTTTTGTAGGGTAACGTAGCCCAAATTTATGCACGCCTCCGTTGTACCTGGCATCTTGAATCAAAATAAACGCACAGGTTTAGAACTTAGACGAGCAGCAATTTGAGCCACTCGCTCAATCACAGCATTCATATACTTATAGTCGGGTACATCCGCATTTGGTATATATCCAACTTCTTGAATCAAAGTTGGAGATACTTCTCGCATATACTTCTTAATCAAATCTCGGTTTTTAGTTTCAACATTTGGTGCAATCAATACAGCTCCTGGTGGCACATTGTGAGAATCAGTAAATAAGACGCGAAACTCAACATCACCGAACTTCCTCTGATATAAATTAAATTCCTCCCATGACACAGCACCAACATCAGCCTGTTGATCTGCGACCAGCTTAATTACCTCAGAAGGACTCGGAGCAAATAAAACCTCTTTTAACGTTAAACCGTAAAGATTATATAATGGAAAATAATATCCAGTCGCAGCACCTGGTATACCTAGTGCAACTGTTTTACCTTGTAAATCTTTCAAATCACGCAAACTACTATCACTCCTCACTACCAAACAAGCGCGTGAATCAACATTTATATTAAGTGAGAAAAGAAGTTCATATTTATAATTTGTACTTGCTAATGCTGCCAACCCAGGAGGTGCAAACACCAATGACCAACTTTGACGTTGAACCCTTTCTATGGCTATGCTTTCATTAAATGCCGGCTCTAACTGTATAATTGCCTTTGTTTTATTTCCCAAATACTCTTTAAAGCGCGCGAATCTCTCTAGCGTTTGTTTAGAATCTTTATAATTTACTATACCTACAACTAATTCTACCTGTTTTTTTGATAGCTCTTTTGTACTACAAGCAGCAACTATGAATAGCATTTGTAAAATAAAAGAGCGTCGGCAAAGCTTTAATGGCATCAATCGATTTCACCCAAGTTTTTAATTTCTCGATACAGCAATCTAACTAGCTCTCTCGGATATGATTTTTTACGCCAACTCAAGTCGCATCTAAGATTGCTAAATATCTTTTTTATTATCTAGCAATTCTAAGCTTACTTATATCAGTAATTAATAAAAAGTTATAATGCACATTTTGGGGTTTATTGCTATTTCAAAATTTTATAAAAAATTATATGATTGAAAATTTAATTTTTTTTACAATCTCGAAAATCTTCAATTAAATCATGGTATCTTTATAGAAGGTATTGTTGTAAAAATTAAGCTGTTAGGTGCCAAGGCAAGTGCAGGAAAGATTCCTGAACCATTACGCATTGTTAAGAAATATATCAAGCAAAACTTGAACGAGACGAACATACCAATATGAAAATCAACACAAAAGTCAATTTAATTCTAATAATAGTTTTTATTGGCGGTATTTTCATCAGTGGTACTGCTTTAGCTAGTGTACTCACACAAAAAACAGAGAACGAAGTAGCTAATAAAGCAGTAATGCTAATGGAAGTAATTAACTCTATCCGACAATACACCAATGATAGAGTTCATCCTTTATTGTTACCAAAAGTCGAGACTGAAGAAAAATTTATTCCAGAGTCAATACCAGCCTTTTCAACAAGAGAAATATTTGAAGTTTTTCGTAAAAACAATGAATATGCTAACTTTATTTACAAAGACGCAGCGCTCAACCCAACAAACTTGCGAGATAAAGCTGATGATTTTGAAAGTAATGTTGTCAAAGAGTTTCGCCAAAATCTCGCTTTAACAGAAAAGTCTGGTTTCCGAACAGTATCTGGAGAAAAACTATTTTACAGCGCTCAACCTCTTAAAGTCCAACAAGAAAGTTGTTTACGCTGTCATTCTACACCTGATGTGGCGCCCAAAAGTCAATTAACAGTTTACGGTAGGAACAACGGTTTTGGTTGGAAGTTGAATGAAATTATTGCGACTCAAATAGTCTATGTTCCAGCAGAGGAGATATTTAGTCAAGCAAGTCGCTCTTTCCTAATGGTACTAACTGTGTTAACAGCTATTTTTACAGTTATCGTCATAATCATCAATCTCTTATTAAAGAAAACCGTACTCAAACGCATTAAAAAGATTGCTGATGTAGCGCAACAAGTTAGCGTTGGCGATATGGATGCTAGTTTTGGTAAGCAAGATAAAGATGAAATCGGCGCCTTAGCTGAAGCCTTTAATCGCATGAAATATAGTTTAGAAATTGCTTTAAGTATGTTGAATAATCCTAAATAAAATGAGATACGTAGGGGGCAGATTCCATTTTTGCGTACCCCCTACTTTTCTAGCAGCCGTTGTTCAAACTCATAAGCTTGTTTGGGTTCAGAGATTTTCAAAGCTAAGTTTTTGATAAGTTCCGTGCGTGATATTTGCGGATTAGATTTTAAAGCTTGTTGAACTATAAAATTAGCAATTGGACCAATTATATGAGCTAACTCGCTCGTACATTTACGAGTAAATTCTTCATCGACGCTTTGAGCAATTCCAGATTTCTTTTGAGGAGCAGAAGCTTCTAAAATCGCCATTGTTCTAGACTGAAAGTGCTGTTGCTTTTCAGGCGCCAGGTAAGCGGCTAAATTATTAACCAATAGTGATAAGCTGCTGACTTGTCTCAACGCTTGTTGTAATATAGTAGACGCAATAGGTCCTACTTCTTGCTTTAACAACTGTTCGAGTTGTGAGTATTGAGTCGAATCTATCTCTATTCCAGTAGTTTGAGGTACATCCGGTTGTTCAATCAACTGAGATAACTGAGGTGGAGTATTAACAACTGATTCTTCTTGAAAAACGTAAGAAATATTACCAGGTAAAATATCAATTACAGCTTGCGTACCCGATAACCACGTATGCAGCTTAATTCCTTGTGCAACACAAAAATTTTCTAACTCGCTAATCCAAGATGCAACAGGTAAACCAACCTGTGGATTTGCTTGACTCAAAGTTTCAAATAGCGCGCTTGTAAATGCTTCTGGCTCTTCTACCTTTGCCGCAGCAGCAATAATACATTGCCCATTCTCTACCCCAAATCGCAAATCTTCTATCCAGTTTTCTAGAGTATCAGCTTCTGGACAATCTAAAACGATAATCTGTTTTGAAAAAGACGCGCGTCGTAATTCTTGTCTTAAAGTCGAGCGACTCAAACGGGCGCCATTACCCAAAACTAACCATGCTTCACCATCTTCAATTTCTTCAATATACCCCCGTATATACAATAACGCAGTCGGAATAATTTTCTGACTACCAATCTGACTATTAATTTGTGTATATGATGCTGTTTGCTCACCACACCAACGAATTAATTCTTGTATTGAAGCACGTATTTCTGATAAACCTTTGTCAACACAAGAAACATACTCGACTTCAAACCCACCACATCTAGAGAATACACGATTTAAATCAGTTCTATTTTTGTTATGTGCTAGCCCATCAATAACTAATGCTCGTCGTGGTAAAATTACCTTTTCTGCACTTTTAGCTTTAAACCCTAATACCAACTCTCCCACACCTTCAACAATCCGCTTTGGTGTTTGCAACGGATATTCAGAATGTAACTTACTATCGCCACGTTTGAGCTTTTGCTGATTTATCAAACGCAGTTGCTGATTCATCTTATTTATATATTGCAGCGTCTGACGATACACATACTTATAAAGTCCATCAGCTTCAATTACACCATGCTCGTCAGCAGCTTCCCCCATTAACCCCTGCATCAAAAAATAAGTAAATACTCCATGTCCTAACTCTGGAAACTCCCAAGATTGTTGACCTTGATCGCACGATAGTAAAGCACAAAAACCCTTGCTTTGTGACGCACGCTGCCGTAATATATCTACCATTTGCGGCGCCGGATTAACAGGAGTTGAAACTGCATTTCTAGCTCTACCTCCTCCTACCAATCGCATACCACCACTGTGACAAGTATCCAAACAAAGTAACTGCTGATTCGCGCTACTTTTTGAGAGCCTTTGTACTAATTCATGCATCCCTAGCCCTGTTGCTAGCAAGTCGTCTTTGCGAGTATCTTTCATACACAGCACAGCTTCTTGCTGAATGGGTTCTAACATTCCATGCCCAGAAAAGTATAGCAATATCGAATCGGTAGTTCGAGAAAGTGACACTATCCGCTGTAACGACGCACGTACTACCTCTAAAGTCGGCGGTTGTGCTGTATTATCATGATGAATTATTACTTCTTTATTTGGAAATCCCTCTGTAGCTAATTCAAATGCCTCTCCTAACCCTTGACAGTCTATAGCCGGGTAGCGTAAAGAAGGTAAACTGTCATCTTGGTAGTCATTGATACCTACCAATAGAATCCACAGTTTGGCTTCTCCCGTTCTTAACGTACTAGTTGAAAAACTAGAACCAACACCGACTGGAGGCATATCCCTTAATCCTATAATTACATTTAAAAACGATTTCTATACTCCAAGCTGCCCACTTACTAAAAGTGTCAGATTTATTTTTAGGAATTATGCTTTGTTTATATAAAAATAATCTATCTTAACTTCTATATGGCATAATCTATTTTTATATTACAAGATTTTAATCGTGCTTTTATTTTCACTAAAAATACCTCCAAAGATAGATTTACATATATAACTAGATTCTGATTAATCCGATTAGTTAAAACGGCGCCTTTAATTGAGCTATAAAGAGAATAAATGATGGGTATCATAGATCAAAGAAAGATATTATAGTAAATGACTAATTTATCCAATTAATGTTTGTGGTAAAAATAATTACTACGAATGCACGGGTCTCTATAGAGAAAAAGTAACAGAATTTTGAGAGAGCGCTGCATTAATTATATAAACCACCACCCATCTTATATATATATAGGTTGTTTTTTCACAGATTATGCAGGAATAAGTTGTTGGCTTATGCAAATGCGTCAAAGTTTAATTGAATTATTTTCAACATTCTTAGAGCTAGACGCTTCTAGAGTGATTGGCTGGGCTACCGATGCGAGATTGCGGCGCCATATGATAAATTCACAAGCACAGCTGTCGCAACCAGAGCAATCGGAGAATTTTTGGGTATATTATTGGTATAAACTATGGCGAGATACTCCGGAAAGCTTGGTTCGGGGGCATTTATCAGCTTACCTGCAAGAAGTATGTTACTGGGCTGCACGTAAAACGGTTACGGGTATTTCTTCAACCCAGTACACATTATCTGACTGCTTTCAAATGGCAATTATACGTGTCGATAAAGTTTTGAAAGGGTATAAGCCGAATATGGGGTTTAGCCTCAAGAATTATAGTAGTGCCGTATTCAGCAGTGAACTTAAAGAAATGTTGCGCCAGCAAAACGAAATTGACATTTGTACGAACTGGCGCCTATTGAAGAAGGTAACTCAAAAACGGCTAATAGAGTCATTGAAAAATGCTGGACAAAGTGCCGAGGCAATCGAGCGTTGCGTGCTAGCTTGGAAATGCTACCAAGAATTATGCGCTCCGAGTCAGCCATCGGGGACTCGTAAATTACAAAAGCCTTCGGAAGCAACGTGGCAAAGCATTGCTCAACTTTATAATACCCTACGGCTTACTCAACTAACGACTCCAGGCGCCGAATTAAACCCAGAAAGTCTAGAAAAGTGGTTAACTAATTGTGCTAAAGCAGTGCGAACGTACTTGTATCCCAATATGACTTCGCTGAATGCGAAAATAGGGGAAGATGATGGAGAACTACAAGACATTCTGCCGCAACTCAAACAAGAGTCTTACATATCAGAAATTATTGCTGCTGAAGAACAACTTGATAGACAATCACAACAAGCCCAAATTGGTGATGTATTAGTAAAAGCGCTCAAAGAGCTAGATGAAGAGGCACTAAAAATTATCCAAATATATTACACTCAAGGATTAACTCAGCAGCAAATAGCAAAGGAACTGGGAGTTAAGCAGTATACAGTTTCTCGGCGACTAACCAAAGCTAAAGACACATTACTTCTCAAACTGGCAACATGGAGCCAGGAGTCGATGCATATTTCTCTAAATCCATCGGTACTCAATTATGTAAATACCGTATTAGAGGAATGGTTGCAAGCTCATTACAGCCTTAACTCCATATAAGAAGGAGCAGTGACTATGACATTTAACTCATCACCTAGCATCGATAATCCTACACATTTATGGTTAGAAATTCCTGAAGCCGAATTAGAAAGAAGTTGGCAACACCAACCCTTTTCTACACCTAACCGTCGTTGGATAGCATATCTTAACCGCGTATTGCTTTCAGCATTTCTTCCTTGGCTACACTCTGAGCATGACAGCAATGCTCAAGCATATCCCAAAGATGCAGCTTTACCTAGTATTTGGGAAGCTGTTAATGGTACCGCAATTAGCTTCGGAAATAAAAAAATGGTATTAATACCTACCGAAGCCTTAGATATTGACGAATTTCGTGTACCCCAAGAATGGGTAGACATTCCTAACTGGGTAGCTGACTATTACCTATCAGTACAAGTAAACTTAGAAGAAAGGTTTATCCGAGTTTGGGGATATACAACCCACGCGCAACTCAAAAATGAAGCAAGCTATGACACATTCGATAAAGCATATTGCTTGGACTCTGAAGACCTAATATCAAACCTAAATATTTTGTGGCTATCAGAGCAACTTTGCCCTGATGTAACTCGTGCTTCTGTGGCGCCTTTACCCAAATTACCGCTCTTCCAAGCGCAAAACTTAATTCAACGCTTAGGAAACCCTAACGTTATTATCCCCCGAACTCAAATACCTTTTGCCACATGGGGCGCCCTTTTACAACACGGTGGTTGGAGACAACGTTTATACGAACAACGTCAAGGAATACAACAATGCTCTGTTACCGAGTGGTTACAAAATGGTGTATCTGATTTTGCCCTCTTATTTGGCTGGGCAACCGTTGATACAGCAATAGCTGGGGCACGGGGTTCAAATGTGATAGAAACATCACCAAGTATCGTGCGAAGATTAACTATCAACTCACAGCAGTGCGAATTGCAAGTGCGACCCCAAGGTAATATTACAGATAGAATTTGGCGCTTTGAATTGCGCGCACTCCCCGGTGAATTACTTCCTACAAGTTTTAAACTCCGACTTCTCACAGAAGATTTACAACCGTTTGAAGGTAATGAAGTTGAAGTTAGAAACGCACGGGAAAGCATTTACCTAGAAGTCGCGCTTGGTGAGTTACCCGAAGGATTAGTTTGGGAAATTGAACCAACTCCAGATAACTTTGAACTAGAAATTTTATATATTTAATTATCACTATATAAACTTATGCTCATTTAGATGTTGAGAATGTTTTCCAATGCTACCAGAGATAAAATAAATCAACTGAGAAATTCCATTAAGTCACAACAAGCACCCGTAAACCAACCAGCAATCAGTAATCCAGAATTTATAAAATCTTGCCAGCACGAGCTTACAAGCTTCGTTGGAGCAATAGCTAGTATAGTTCTTAACAACGCTTTAACTAAATATCCACATTTAACTCCCAACCAACTAGTCGAAACATTGGCAGCAGAAATTCCTAATACAAAAATAGCGGAACAATTCAAAGAGCGTATTTATGAGTTAAAGATTATTTAGGTTATTCAACGAAGATAATTTCATTCGCCGACTATCCCGAGAAATTGGAACTAATGCAGGCGCCTTTTTGGCATTGCTATCTTTCAAGCTTTCCACGACTTTAGATAATTCTATAATTGTTGGCGCCTCAAATACATTACTCAAAGGCAACTCCACGTTAAAAGCATCGCGTACTCTAGAAGCAAGCTGAGTTGCTAGTAAAGAATGTCCACCTAATTCAAAGAAGTTATCATGTATACCACAGCGCTTAATTCCTAAAACCTCTATAAAAATTTTGACTAAAGTTTTTTCAACATCAGTTTGGGGAGCAATATAGCTTTCTGTAAATTCTTTTTTGACTGTATCTGGTGTAGGTAAAGCGTGACGGTCTATTTTACCTGCTTGGTTAAGAGGTAATGATTCGAGTATAACAAAAGCTCCGGGCACCATATATTCGGGTAGCTTTTGTGCTAAGTACGTCTGTAATTGCGGTATAATTTTGCGCGCAGCTTTTGCTTGTAAAGGGTTATTTGAGTGCTGAGTGCTGAGTTCTGAGTGTAGAGACGCGATTAATCGCGTCTGTACGAGTGGAGTAATTGTTACATCTTGCCTTACAAATAATACGTCATAGCGTCCTTCTTTATTAGAATCTGACCAGCTTATATTAATGTTGTAGGGTAGTTTTTCAACTAAAGTGTAAAAATCTTCAGGGTCTATTCCTGAGTTATCGAGTCTTTGTAATGCTTCGCGCATCTGAGCTACTGTTTTATATTCTTCGGCGCCTGATATCCATTGTGCTGTTTTAACTGCTGCTGTTACGCGCGCGTTTGGTATGTTGGTGATGTGTAATATTTCTGGTTGTTCGATTAGTAGTTGTCGCAAAGTTGCCACTGATAAATTATTTTCGTTCCAGTTTAAAATTGATCCCCCCTGCCCCCCTTGATAAGGGGGGTTCTGAGTTACATTCAATAGCCCCCCTTGGTAAGGGGGGTTGGGGGGATCAACTTCAGCGCCAACAAAAACAACCGCATTATAACGAAACCGTGTTAATTCATTATCATCATGACCACGCAACAACTGTATTTGTACATCGCTAATTTGAGGAAAGCGTTGTTTTAAGGAATAGAAGAAAGCAGGGTCTATTACTAACTCTGTTTCTTGAAAAATTTGCATAATAACTCGTTGCTGTAACTGTGTACGTGTAACAGCAGGTTCTGCTTGATACAATTCCACTTCTGTATGGAACGCTTCCAATAATGGCAAACTACGCACATCTCCAATAAATATAAACCCACCAGGAGCAATTGCAGTTAAGGCGCCTTCTAACACTTGTATTAAATAATCAATGCTAGGAAAATACTGTACAACCGAATTAAGAATTACCGCATCAAAAGCTTGTGCTTCGATACCCTCAAAATCAGGCGCCATTTTCTCTAATAATGTTACCTGTTGATATGGCGTTTGTGCTAACTGTTGACGAATATAATTAAGCGAAACACTAGAAAAATCTGTCCCACAGTATTTGGTACAGTGAGGTGCAATTCTAAACAATAGTAATCCAGTACCACATCCAATTTCTAAGACTCGACTAGGTTGTAAAGCTAAAATTTGCGCGACTTGATTATTAACCCACTCATGCATTGACGCTGCTAGAAGTGGCGCCTTTGTATAACTGCTATTCCAACCTACTATATTAAATGTTGGGTCTAATTCTGTAGCAGATTGATTATAAGTCTCATCATACAGCATCTGCCACTGAGAAATTTGTTCATCCTGTAATGAAGAGTTAGGAGTTAGGAGTGAGGAGTTAGGAGTTTTGTTTAGAACTATGTAAGCTGTTAAGCGTTTTTCTGATAGAGATGTGATATCTTGCGCTGTTACTATAGCTTGTTGTACTGCTGGATGTTCATTTAATACGGCCTCAATTTCTTCTAACTCTATACGATAGCCTCGTATTTTTACTTGATTGTCAATGCGACCAAGAAATTCAATATTACCATCTTGGCGATAACGCGCTAAATCACCTGTTTTATAAATTTTTGTGAATTCCGGTTGATTAATATACCCACGTGCTAGTCCATCTCCGGTAATATATAATTCACCTTTAACACCAATTGGCACAGGTTGTAAATACTCATCAAAAATGTAAACTTGTGTGTTGGCAATTGGACGACCGATTGTAGGAATATTGCCAGAAGTTGTGACAACTGTATTTTCAGTAGGCCCATAATTATTAACGACAACAAAAGGGTACTCAGTTGTGGGATAATAATTAAGTTTATCGCCACCTGTTAGTAATATTCGTAACTTAGTTGTTTTATTTGACCAATCTAATAATAAAAGTTTCTCGCATAGAGGTGTTGGTACAAAGCTGATTGTAATTGAATTTGATACCATCCATTCTTGGAGTTGTTCCGGCGCCCATCTTATATTATCATCTGGAAAATAAATGCTTGCTCCTGCACTTAAATAAGGAAATATTTCCCAGACACAAGCATCGAATCCTACAGAGGCAATTTGTGTAGCTCGGTCTTGAGATGAGATACAAAAAGCTTTTTGATGCCAATAGACAAGATTTAATAACGAACGGTGTTCTATTTGAACTCCCTTTGGTTTTCCAGTTGAACCAGAAGTATAAATAACGTAAGCGAGGTTATTAATTGTGACATTACTATGAGGATTTTCTTGACTTTGTTGAGCAATGTCCTCATCTTTATCTAAACAAATTACTTCTAACTCATGTTTACCAAGATGTTCGACCCATTGCTGCTGAGTTAAGACAATTTTAACTTGGGCATCTTCAAGCATATAACTCAAGCGTGCGGTTGGGTAACTAGGGTCTAAAGGTAAATAAGCACCACCCGCTTTGAGAATACCAACCATTCCCGCTACTAAATCAATTGAGCGGTCTACACATAGTCCAACTATAACATCGGCGCCGACTCCTAATTTTTGTAGATAATGCGCTATTTTGTTGCTGCGAATGTTTAATTGTTCGTATGTAATTTTGTCGTATGTAATTGTGTCGTATGTAATTTTGTCATGTTGAGCGTAGCGAAACATCTCAGTTGTTAGAGATTCTTCGCTACGCTCAGAATGACAGTTTTTATCCTTGTTAGATGTTAGAGATTCTTCGCTACGCTCAGAATGACAGTTTTGTATTGTTTTTAGTGGAAATATCAGCGCGTTGGCATTACTGTTGTGTGATACTTGCTGCTCAAATAACTGATGAATGCATCTATCTTGAGGATAATCGGCATGAGTATTATTCCACTCTACTAATAACTGATATTGCTCTGCTGGGGTTAGAAGCGGTAAATTGGCTATGTTTTGTTCTGGATTATTTGCAATACCTTCGAGTAAGACTTGAAAATGTCCTAGCATTCGGGTAATTGTCGCATCATCGAATAAATCGGTACTATATATTACGAAACCGCTAATTCCTTCTGAGTTTACCCATACGTTTTCACCTTGTTCCCATAAATGAAATTCTAAATCAAATCGTGTTGTTTCATAATTGAGTTGTAGTGGACTCAAAGTCAAACCAGGTAACTCTAAAGTTGACTGGGGTGCATTTTGCATTGCAAATACAACTTGAAACAGAGGGTTTTGATTTAAGTTACGCTCTGGATGCAGTAATTCTACCAATTTTTCAAACGGTAAATCTTGATGTTGATAGGCGCCTAAAGCGACTTCTCGAACTCGATATAATAATTCTTTAAAAGTTGGATTACCTGATAAATCTGTACGCAGTACCAAACTATTGACAAAAAAGCCAATTAACCCTTCTACTTCACTGCGGTTACGGTTGGCAATTGGTACACCAATGGCAATATCATCTTGATGGGTGTAGCGGTAAAGTAAAATTTGGAATGCTGCCAGTAAGGTAATAAATAAAGTTACTCCTTCTTGCTGTGAAAGAGTTTTTAGTGCTTGACTAAGGTTTAAAGGTAATTGGAGAAATTTTCTTGCACCTTTATAAGTCGCTACTTCTGGTCTTGGTCTATCTGTCGGCAAATTTAGTACTGAAGTATTGTCTAACTGATGGCGCCAGTAATTTAATTGGTTCTGTAATATATCTCCTTGGAGGTATTGACGTTGCCAATGTGCGAAGTCTGCATATTGGATAGGTAATTTGGGTAATGGTGTGTTTTGGTAAAATGCCGCGATTTCTTTAATTAGTACTCCAATAGACCAACCATCGGAAATGATATGGTGCAGGTTAATGAGCAATATATACTCTGTGTCATCTAACTGAAGTAATAATATACGTACTAAAGAGCCTTTTGATAAATTGAAAGGACTTTGAATTTCTTGAGTAATTAGCAGTTGTGCTTGTGTTTGACGCTCTTGTTTTGCAAGATGACGTAAATCTATGATTTTTAAAGGTGTTTGTAGTTCTGGTACAATAACTTGAATTGGTTGTTCTTGATGTAATACAAAATTGGTACGTAAAGCATCGTGGCGCCGAATTATTTCTTGAAAAGTGTATTCGAGTGCTGCTATATCTAGTGTACCTGTGAGACTAAGCGCGAAGGGGACATTATAAAAAGGATTGTTTGGAATTAACTGGTCAAGAAACCATAACCTTTGTTGAGCAAAAGAAAGGGGAGGATTTGCCAGATGTGAAGGAAGTATAGGAGTATGTATTGTTAAAAGTGCAATAATTTCTGGTTTGCGTTTTTGAATTTCTGTGCGTAGTTCGGGTGTAAGGGTTCCTTCGGGAGCAGAGCAAAGTAGACGTTCGTCTTCGACGACAATTTGGATGTCTAATTGACGAAGGTAAGATAAAAATTCTACTGTATTCAAAACTCAACCTCTTCTCGGTCAATATTAGTATTATTCGAGCTAGTGTCAGTAAGCATTTTAATGCATTTAGCAAGACTAGCAATAGTCGGCGCCTCAAACAAGCTGCGTAATGGCAAATCTATATGAAAAATATCTCGAATTCGGGAAGTCAACTGAGTTGCAAGTAAAGAATGACCACCCAGTTCAAAGAAATTGTCATGAATCCCTATAGGTTGTTTACCCATTGTCAAGATGTTTGCCCAAATTTGCACTAACACTTGTTCGACATCAGTCTGAGGTGCGACATAATTTTCTTCTACATTTAGACTGAGCGTATCTATCTTAGGTAAGGCATGACGATTTACTTTACCTGCTGGTGTTAATGGTAATGATTCCAATACTACGTAAGTGACTGGTATCATATACTCTGGTAATTTTTGCTTGAGAAACGCGCGTAAATTGTTAGTTGTAACTTTTTGTTGCGGTTGAGGCACAATGTAAGCAACTAAATATTTATCACCTGGTATGTCCGAGTTGGTAATAACTACTGCTTCTCTGATTGATGGGTGTTGATTTAGAAGGGTTTCTATTTCTTCTAACTCGATGCGGAAACCGCGAATTTTAACTTGGTTATCGATGCGACCGATAAATTCTATGTTGCCATCTGGTAAATATTTTCCTAAATCACCCGTTTTATAAATCTCATCTACATGGGCTAAAATGGTTTTTGAATTTAAGTAGCCGCGCGCTAGCCCATCACCACTTATATATATTTCTCCAACAACACCAACAGGTACAGGTTGTAAATTTGTATCTAATATATAGATTTGTGTGTTGGAAATTGGGCGCCCAATTGGTATTGATGTTGTGGATGGTAGTTCGTGTATGGGGTAATAAGAAGAGAATGTGGTATTTTCGGTAGGGCCATAAACATGGATTAGTTGCTGCGGCGCCCCATTCTGGATAACTTTCTTTACCCATCTAGCATCAATTGTTTCACCGCCGAATAGTAAGTATTTTAGCTTTGAAAACGCTTGGGGTACATCTCTTGCGATTTTTTGGAATAAGGCAGTTGTTAAAAATAATATACTAATATCTTTTTGTTTTAGCTGTAATGCAAATTCTGTTGATGAGAGTATTATATCTTTACTAATGCCGATAAGTTGGGCGCCGTTTAGTAATGCTCCCCAAATTTCAAATGTTGCGGCATCAAAGGAAGTATTGGAGACTTGGGCTATTTTATCTTCAGGAGTGATATTTATATAGTTAGTATTGCGAACTAGTCTATTTACTGCCCTGTGAGTTACCGCAACTCCTTTTGGTGTACCTGTAGAACCAGATGTGTAGATAACATAAGCTAAGTTATTACTCGTTGTTTCGCTATTTAGATTTTGTTCGCTTTCACGCGCGATTATTTCCGAATCTTGATTTAAATTTACAATTGGGTTAGAAAAGGTTTCAAAGTATTTAACAAATTTTTCTTGTGTGAGCAAGACTTGAGCATGTGAATCTTTTAACATGAAGTTGAGACGCTCAACAGGATAGCTGGGGTCTAATGGTAAATATGCTCCTCCTGCTTTTAATATACCTAGCATTCCTACAATCATGTCAATTGAAGGTTCAGCGCAAATTCCAACTACAATTTCTATATTTACACCTAATTTTTGTAAATGATGCGCTAGTTGATTGCTACGATTATTTAATTCCTTATAACGTAGAGACGTTACATGTAACGTCTCTACATTTTCGTAATTTAATGCAATATTATTACTGTTTTGTGTAACCTGTTGTTCAAATAATTCATGAAGGCATTGATTTGAAGGATACTTACTTTGAGTATTATTCCATTCAAATAATATTTGATTTAATTCAGCTTCGCTTAAAATGGGTAAATTTGCGATTCGTTCTTCTGGGTCTGCAACAATACTTTCTAAAAGTGTTGTAAAATGCTTTAACATCCTAGAAATAGTAGCATCTTCAAATAAATCAGAGTTATATACTACTATTCCTCTAATACCCTCTGAATGTTTCCAGTCTCCACCCCATAAACTTCTAAAATCAGAAGAACATTTCCATAGGTGTAATTCTAAATCAAATCGAGTGGTTTTCAAATCTATATTCATAAAACTTGGCGCCAAGTCAGGCAACTCTAATTCCTGCATTGGTGCATTCTCAAAACCGAATACAACTTGAAAGAAAGGATTTGCGCTCAAATTACGTTCTGGTTGTAAATGTTCTACGAGCTTTTCAAACGGTAAGTCTTGATGACTGTATGCTCCTAATGTAACTTCCCGTACTCTGGCTAAAAGTTCGCGAAAAGTTGGATTTCCTGAAAAATCGGTACGCAACACTAAAGTATTGACAAAAAATCCAATTAACCCTTCAATTTCACTACGGTTACGGTTGGCAATTGGTGAACCAACGGTAATATCATCAGAATATGTATAGCGGTAAAGTAATGTTTGAAATGCTGCCAGCAATATCATATATAAAGTGGCGCCTTCAAGTTGAGATATTTTTTCGAGTGCATCAACTAAACTTAGGGGTAACTCTAAAAGTTGTGTTGCTCCGCGATAAGCTTGAATATTAGGGCGCCGTTTATCGGTAGGTAAAGGCAGCATTGTAATACCATTTAATTGATGGCGCCAGTAAGTTAACTGATTTTCTAAAACTTCTCCAGTTAGCCACTCGCGTTGCCATTCTGCAAAATCAGCATATTGTAAAGGCAGTTCCGATAACGGGGATGGCTGATTTTTTACTCCTTCTGTGTAAAGGGCGCCTAACTCACTAATTAACACTCCAATAGACCAGTCATCGCAAACAATATGGTGCATATTGAGTAATAAAATATGCTCATTCTCTGAAAGCTTAAGTAATATCACTCGTAGCAATGGCCCTGAAGACAAATCAAAAGGACGTTCTATCTCTTGCGTGATAATAAACTTGGCTCGTGCTTCCCTTTCTTCTATCGATAACTCCTGTAAATCTAATGTATCAATAGGTATTAGGAAACTTGGGGCGATAACTTGTACAAGCTGCTCAGAGAGTATTGTGAATGTAGTGCGTAATGTTTCATGGCGCCGGACAATTTCGTTTAATGCGAATTCGAGCGCGTGAACCGACAGCGAACCATGTAAACGAATAACTGTAGGCACATTATATATAGCATTGCCTGGTACAAGCTGGTCAAAGAACCACAACCGTTGTTGGGCAAAAGAGGCGCCGAATATAAAAACTTCTTGACTAGACATGGAATTCTCTAGCTAAAACACTTCCGTGCATCACCTTTTAAAGATATATCTAATCATGTTCAAATCGAAAGCAAGATTTTTGCACTTGATATAATTATTGATTATGACGTTAGAAATTATGTCAGCGCCAAATTCTCAATATGGTAATTATGAACTACCTGTAGATAACGAACCCTTACCTGGTTTACCTAAAGAAACAAATAAGGGCGCCGATATTGGTGAAGAAGCTGCGATACAAAAAGCATTACAATCAGGATCAAGGTTTAAAGCAACTAACCCGACAGTTATTAGGTGTGCAGTATGTTGACCGAGGTTGGCAAGTCGGTTCAAGTATTGCGGTTAAAGAATTTGAGGACTTTTTGAAAAAAGGTTTTTAATTACTGCGGTCATAGTAAGTAAGATATCCCCAGCTATTGGCACAATAAAAGAAGTGCTTTAAGGGGATATGTATTCCAATGAGTATAGATAGTACTGAAATGGCTAGAAGCCTTTACCAGAGCGGGGTCGTAGCGTTTGAAAACGGGAAATACCGTGAAGCTGTTGAAAGTTTAGAGCGAGCGAATTCGCTTGTTGCTCGTAATACCCGCTTTGGTGGAGAGGTGCAAATTTGGTTGGCAACAGCATATGAAGCAGCAGGACGAAACCAAGATGCTGTTGACTTATGTGAGCAACTTAAGCGTCATCCTAATATTGATACTAGTACACAAGCAAAACGCTTACAGTATATCTGGAAGGCGCCTAAATTGAACCGTCCCAAAGAATGGTTGACAGAAATACCAGATATGGGCGCCGTATCGAGTAATAATGATAAAACCAAGTTTGTAACGAACACGTCATCGAATACACAGCAAAAAGCACCACAAAAGGAATATGTAGACTTAAGCCAAGTCAACACCGAAGATAATCGCTTTATTTGGGTTGCTTTAATAGGGGTTGCGATAACGCTCTCATATTTAGTTTGGTTAAATTTTAATGCATAACTCGTCAAGGAACAAAGCTATATGATTCGACTGGTTGCAAGACAAACTAAATATCTTAAAAATCTATTTCAAGGCATCTCAAAACGCGCACGGATTATTTTCTTGATAGCCTTAGCATCCTTATTGTTATCAGGCTGTGTAAAATATGACGTTGGCGTAAACTTCAATAATTCTAACTATGGTGAATTTGTTCAGCATATTCACTTAGGCGAACGTCTTACTACCTTTAGTGGAGACTCAGTATATGAATGGTTAGACAGTATTGAACGTCGCGCGCGTCAACTTGATGGTAAAATACGGCGCCTTTCTAGAGAAGAAGTTGTCGTCACAATACCCTTTAACAACGCCGAAGAATTACAAACAAAGTTTAATAAATTCTTCAACCCTAATCTCAATGAAAAAGGTAAATACAATGACGTTAATACAGACTTACCGAAAATTGAATCAAATATACTACTATTCCAGAACAACTTTCTGTTACTAGTTCGGAACAAGTTAATTTACGACTTGGACTTAAGTTCGCTAGCATTAATATCCAATAACGGTAACGTACTAGCAAACGCAGCCTCAATATTAGACCTAGAGTTTAGCCTAAAAACACCGTGGGGCGCCAAAAATATCATCGAACCAACAGAAGAAAACGCCGTATTACCAGAAACCAACGGCAAACAACTAACTTGGCATCTCAACCCAGGTACACTTAACCACGTCGAAGTAGTATTTTGGCTTCCAAGCCCACTAGGTATAGGCGCCTTAATAATCATATTATTAGTTGTGCTAGGAATATACATCCGCTACAACATACTCCCCGACCCCACAATCAAACTAGCTCAACCCATAATCACCGAATAAAACGTAGGTTGGGTGAAGCGCACAGCGCGTAACCCAACATCAACCCACCCCAAACCCCGTATATTGCCTAACAAATGGTTCATGAAAAGCCAAAACAATATCATCCTTTGGCACTCCCAATTTGACTAACTCCGTCGCTATCCCAACTTCCGTTCCATCATGCTGAATCCAAATTTTTCCATCTATTATATCCAAATGCAAAACACACCCATACATGCGGCGCCTGTTTTCCCACCCAGCATAAACGACTTGATAATGGTCACGCACAGTATCAAAAACTAGCTCTGATCTAACTTCACTGTCAGAAGAACCATCGTTAACATACTCGGTTAGTACTTATTGAATATACATTCGGTATAACTCTATTTTTTCCATTCTAAAATCTCCTCTTTTGTCGGGTCATAAATCATTAACTGAATCTGAAGTTGTTGAATAACTTTTTGCACAAATTGTAATTGGAAAAAAGTTTGATAAGTCGTAGGCGGGACTGCTAAATACAAAATACGGTCATTTGCAACGCATACAACGGATGTAACGGATAGGCTATATATTACATCTGCTACATTTGTTACATCTGTTGCCAGTCACACTCCATGCAGCATCACCATTCTTTCATCCATTCTTTGGTGGAAAAATTCAATTCGTTGATTACTATCAAAATCTCTAGGGCTAATTGAATTAACAATAAATGGAAATAATGCAGGAGCTTGGCTAATTACACTTAAAGCTTGAGAACTAGAATCACTTGCAACAAAAGCCGCTTCTATTAACGGCATTACCTGCGGATATTAATCCAAGTGGGTATGGGACTCGTGTAGTTGCTTTAGTTGCTGTTTTAAGTGGGCTATACCACCACAGTCAGAGAATGGTGCAAAGTGCCATGTCTGATGTGTTCGGGATACCAATGTCATTAGGTACAGTCAACAAACTCAGGTTTGAAGCAAGCTCGGCCTTAGAAAACGTGGTCGAATCCGCCAAAACCTACGTTCAACAGATGTAGGCGCCAAACGTCATGGTACACCTGCTCCTTCTTTGCTACCTGAAGTTAAAGTATCGGACGAGCAAGTAATAAATAATAAATGCTGCTTAATTGTAATGATTTATATCCGCAGATTCACTTTTATTCAATCTGCTGAAACCTCTATGATTTATTGTCGCAACTCCTTTGATTATTGCAATGCGTTTTTGTTGAGTTCATTCAAACCCCGTGGTCGATTAGCTTCTCAAAGCAAAATGGGTAGTAATTATACCTAGTTAGAAAATGTTACATAAGTTTATATAAAAAATTTTCCAATTCCCCCCAAAAGTTGTTTGCTATGCCATAATGGGAGGTGAGAGTTAATTCGGTCAACAGCGTTTGTTTTTAGTGGTGACAGTATTTTTTTGTTCTTGGTATTTACAAACTTTATCTCCGAAAGCTAA
>JAHHGX010000046.1 GCA_019359675.1 Calothrix sp. FI2-JRJ7 | reverse complement strand
CAAAAATTATCTATTTATGGAAATTCAATACTCAATCTAACTCAAGCGGGACATCTCCCCTAATAATCAAAACTAAAGACTAAATTTATCTTTGAGTTTCGCACCGGGAACTAGTCTAAACTCCAGTGAAGTAAACTAGCAGCTCTATGGGAAAGCTTCTAAAATTACTCCTTTACCATCGGTCAGCAGATAAGCTTCAGGCGCCAAATTGAACGCATCGTAATAATGTTGATGCTGTTGTGCAGAATACTCACTTTGGTGAGTGAGTTCTTCTTGAATAACCTCCATTACTTCTACAACAGCTTGAGTTTGTTCTTGAATTAGCTGGAGATTATCCAAGGAGATAAGAACATCTTCTATCGCAGCATATAGCTCTTGCGACAGTACAGATTGTGTAATATAACCGGGCAATGACTCTAATAAAGAGCGAATAATTTCAATATGCTGAGTAAATTCTTCGTTCATAATTTTATTATTTACTTAAAAGTAAATGCTGATAGCAATATGTTTTTACAATTATAGTTTTTGATTTAATAAACGGGTTTATAATTAGCTATACATCTATAAAAAGTTCAAATTTTACCAAATAGAAAAAAGATTATGGTTGCTTTAATCAAGCAACTACGTGTTTTTATTAAAGGATGATGTATAGGTTGTTACTTTACTTTTTAATATAAATAACGGTACTAATTTGGTAAATTAATTGGGAGTGGAGTGTTGTTCGCGCCCGATTAATGCAAATTTTGAATTAAAATATCTGCACTTTTGTTGGCGCCTTAGATAATAAAGTTTTGGACGTTTACTCATATTCCTTAGAGATGCAGCAACTTATCAACAGCTTGCTGCTTTTTCTTTTGTAAAAATATTTTAAATGTAAAGTTTAGTTTCATACATAGCAAAAACTAAGCGCGAACAACGAGCTTCTTAAAAATCAAAGCTTCTTTGTTATTCGCGCTTAATTGTTAAATGTAAAAAGTACACGGCATATGACTAGCATGTTAGCTTTTATTTTTTTTGAAGTTCTCTTTAAAAAGAAATAGATTTATATTAAATAAGTTTGTAAACATAAATACAAATTCAGCCAGAAATTCCCGAATTATTAAATAAGGTTAATTTGTATGAAGTGCATTAATACTAAAGATATAGATGACAATAAATAGTTCAAAACTTTCGACAGAAGATAAATAAAAAAATAAGAAGTACATTTATATTTATTACTTGCTATAAAACTATTTATGGTAGCCCAAAAACCTCAAACTATTAATAACGGTATCAGTAACGGTAAATCGCAAAGTATAGCTCTATCTGAACAATTATTATCAAAAAGTAATATATCGAATAAAAACTTTCGAGCAATTAGTGAAGATGCACCAGATATAGTGTGTTTATCCCATTTGCGTTGGAACTTTGTTTATCAAAGACCGCAGCATCTTCTCAGTCGTTGCGCTGCTGGATGCCGTGTATTTTTTATTGAGGAGCCAATTTTTACACCAGAAGAGGTCTGGCGCCTTGAAGTGACTCAAGATAAGAGTGGAGTTTGGGTTGTGGTTCCTCACCTGCCACAAGGTTTGAGCGATTGGGCTGTAAACCCAGATTTAAAAGTGCTAATTCACCAGTTGTTTATTGAATATGACATTCACAAATATATCTGTTGGTATTATACACCAATGGCTTTGGCTTTTACAAACCACTTAAAACCAGAGGCTGTAGTATATGATTGTATGGATGAATTGGCTGCATTTCAAGGCGCCTCTACTATTTTGAAAGATTACGAAGCAGAATTATTCCAGCGCGCGGATTTGGTATTTACAGGAGGACAAAGCCTGTACGAAAGTAAAGTAAATCAACACAAGAATGTTTATGCATTTCCAAGCAGTGTTGATGTTCCACACTTTGCACAAGGTCGAACAATAAAAGAGGAACCAGCAGACCAAGCGAATATCCCTCATCCGCGTTTAGGCTTTTTTGGTGTTATAGATGAACGCATGGATATTGATTTGCTTGCAGGTATTGCTTCCGCGCGTCCTGACTGGCATCTAGTTATAATTGGACCTGTTGTAAAAATAGACCCAGCTACTTTACCCCAATACGAAAATATTCATTATTTGGGTGGGAAAGATTATCAAGATTTACCTGCTTATCTTAGTGGTTGGGACTTGGCGATGTTACCATTCGCGCGCAACTCGTCAACACGCTTTATTAGTCCAACTAAGACTCCAGAGTATCTGGCAGGAGGTAAACCCGTGGTATCTACTTCAATTAAAGATGTGGTACGTCCTTATGCAGATTTAAAACTGGTGCGAATAGCTGATACTGCTCTTGAATTTGTCCTTGAAGCAGAAAAGGCAATGCAAGAAGACACATCTACATCAGGGTGGTTAAGTCGAGTTGATGCTTTCTTGGAACAAATTTCTTGGGATAGAACTTGGAACTCGATGATGCAGTTAATAGACGAAACATTAGCTACTCAACTTCAGGGCAACGGCAAATCTTTGACCCCTGTTACTATTGTGTAGCACAAGCTTTGGCTATGTACAAGCAAATTGCAGTTAAGGTGTTTTAACTCTCCGGAGACCCCCTGATGATTTGGGGAGTTATAATGTTTACTAAAAATTACATGTATTTTGAATAATAATCTAATTCAATGTGGATTAAATATTTTGATTATTGTTCTAGCAAGCGGTCATATTCATTCTTGATAATTCCATAACACTCACACGCGATGTTTTCCATTTGCGGACGGTCGATAACTCTCATTTTGCCGCGATTGTATTGAATAATTCCGGCTTTTTGAAGAACTGCAGCAGCCACGCTTATCGAAGCGCGACGCACACCTAACATTTGCCCTAAAAACTCGTGAGTCATTGGAGCCGTGGGGATTTTCCTCAAGGCGATGTGGGATACCACCTTCATCAACTCTGTTGGTGATGTTGTACTAGACGTTGAAGATGTCTTAGATGTCGGAAAATGTCCTGGTTAAAAGTATCAGACAACACAATTGTTGATAAAGTAGATATACTCAATGGGTTCATTGGGTACATAAAGTATTTGTTTATACTCTAAAGAGACTAGCTCAAAATGAGGTAGTAAGCGTTCGTATTCTTCTTGAGGTAAGGCAGCAAGAAGTCGATTTTTGGAATTATAGGGGTTTTGGGATAACATAAGAAGCCTTACTGATAGGCGCCAATTTTATTTATATAGTTGATGTTACTGGTGCTGGCTTCTAACTAAAGACAAGCTATTTTGTTAAGAATTTGTGTACGCCGCTATACATTAATTTCCATGAATTATTTGTAGGTCGCGCGTACATTTTATCAAAACTTGACCTAGCAGCAATTATTCCAACCATTTCATTTTAAAGCACATACAGCATGTGTTTGAAATGACTGTTTATTATACAATAAGCTAATTTTGTTTTCATATATACAGACTTTCTTAATCAGAAATCATTCTTGCGATTACTACCTATTAGAACTATAGACAGGGCATTGTTGTATTTAAGGAAATTACTATTGAGATATCAAAGAAATGTTAAGTTTTATTTAGGAGTATTAACAATGCAATCTAACACAACTTCCGAACAACTTCCTGTTACTAAAGCCTACAATGGTGCAGACCGTAATGCTTGGATTTCTGGCTGGAATCCTCAAGCTGAACTCTGGAACGGGCGCCTTGCAATGATTGGTTTTCTTGCTTACCTGCTTTGGGATTTAGGTGGTTACAGTGTAGTTCGTGATGTACTTCATCTGATTCGCTAAACTTTTTAACTGTATTAGGTGTAAGAGTGCAGGGGATAGGGGTTTTGACCCTATCTCAAGCATTAAATTTATTTTTGTGTCGGAGTCGAGGCGCCAGTTATAGGAAACTACTTTATTATGGTCTCAGACCAGTACCTACAAAAAATCCAAGACTTGTTTTTATACAGATTCTCGCAACCACCATACTTTCTACTTCTGATTGGTTTACTAATTAGCTTTAGTTGTGTATTACCATTTATTCTAATATTGCGCCAACTAATCCAATATTGGTCTAAATATCATTCTCAAGAAGCTTTTACCAGATGGAGAAAGTTACAAGTGTTAACTCCTTATATTGGAACTCTGGTTGGAGTTTGTATTGCTTTGGCTTCAGCGTTAGAGATTTTAGGCTTGGCAACATTTGCTTCTTATTTGGTTGCTCTGTTAGTAATATCTGTAGTTGGCTTTTTAGTTTGGTTGCAAATCGGTAGAATTTTAAGCAAGAATCTAGTACGTTCATATTTATCTGAGTCGAAAGAATTGTTTCCTCAGAAATAAAAATAGTGATAAGTCAGAAATTACCTCTACAATTCTAACGCTCTCCGCTTTGTTATGTTCAATCTTATTCCCCTAATTGAGGCTTTTAAATTACAGCCAGTTACAGCTCCTCTATGCTTTGTCACAATTTGTACATTAACTGTTCTGCTGTTGTGGTTTATTTGGAGTGCTGCTCGCATTGGAATTGCCAATTTAAAACGTTTGCATCAAATCCCTTGTGCAAACTGTCGATTTTTTACACATGACTATCGCATTAAATGTACTTTACACCCATTTGAAGCTCTGACTGAATCAGCAATAAATTGCTCTGATTTTTGTTTGAAGAAGAGACCTAAAAAAAATCTAGATTTTACTTCTTCAATTACTTTAAGAGTTGGATAGGTTCATGCGTAACTAGTTACTAAACCTGAAAAACATTTCTGTTGATACACACTTTTTAAGGAGTCAATAACCGTGTCTCATTTTCGTAGTTTTCCTACCAAACTTACTGATGCCGAAATTCTGAAAACAAGCTTACGTGAATTGGGTTTTCATGTTATTACAGACAGTACTGTTCGTGGTGTCAATGGTCAACTCTTTCGCGCAGATATCGTTGCTGTTCTTGAAGGCGAATGTGATATTGGTTGGTTGAGCAATGATGATGGCAGTTTTGACTTTATTGCTGATGTGCCGGGTGTTGCTATAAAGCACAACCAAGCTCAACTGATTAATTCTATTAATCAGAAGTACGCAATTAATAAGACTTTAAGCCAACTCAAGCAATCTGGTTTGCAAAATGCCAACGTCAAGTTAGTGGTGCAAAATAATAACATGTATTTTGTATAACAAACTAATTTAATAAATAGCTATGCCAAAGGTATGAGGAACAGCGCGTGGTAAGACGGTTAAATTAGAGTGAATTTAAAAAATTATATCTACGTAGAGACGCGATGTTCCTCGCGTCTCTACAACGTACATGTGTCTCTACAACACAATTTTTACGAATGATTTATGAGCAGTGATGATATTAATGGCAATGACTCCGAAGGAAAAGAGAGATTAATTGCTCCTAGCAGTTATTCACCCACAGACCAATTATCAGAAAATATCATCTTAACGACATTAGATGATGTCTATAATTGGGCAAGACTTTCTAGTTTATATCCATTGTTATATGGTACTGCTTGCTGTTTTATTGAGTTTGCTGCTCTGATTGGTTCAAGATTTGATTTTGACAGATTTGGTTTGATTCCGCGCGCGAGTCCGCGTCAAGCTGATTTAATAATTTTGGCTGGCACTCTTAACATGAAAATGTCGCAACCAACAATGCGGCTTTATGCTCAAATGCCCGAACCAAAGTATGTCATTGCAATGGGCGCCTGTATGATAACTGGCGGAATGTTCAGCACTGATTCTCCAACTGCCGTGCGTGGAGCTGATAAAATTTTGCCAATAGATGTTTATATACCTGGTTGCCCACCTCGTCCAGAAGCAATTATGGATGCCATCATAAAGCTTCGCAAAAAGGTATCGAATGAATCCCTTCAAGAGCGAGGAAAAATTCTACAAACACACCGCTTTTATAGCACTACTCATAATATGAAACCAGTGGCTCCACCTTTTACTGGTGAGTATTTGCGTTCTGCTGCTCGTGAAAAACCTCCAGAAGCTTTAGCGCAGGCAATGGGAACACCAGTACCTCCTGCACTTCTAACAGCTCGAGAAACAATAGCCGAATAATTGAAATGTGTTTGTGACATTAACTAAAAATTCAGTTTTGCTTTTGCGCGCAATGATTTTTCCTCTCTAAGCAGAACGGCTTTTGGCAGTTCAAAAAGGGTTTCCTATGTGGGGAACCTTTACCTAATTTAAAAAAAATATCTTATGATTCAACCTAACAAGTATGATTTAGAATTTATCCAAGATAAAGCTCGTTACCTTGTAGAAGAAGGTTTTATCGGTCGCTATCAACCTATTTATGCTCTTTCGCTATATAGCAATTTTTGCGAATTTGCTCTAATTGAGAGAGAGTTAAAACAGAGAAATCTGGATATAGGTTCTCGCATTGTTGATTTGATTGATTTCGGAGCCAATTTTAGTCGGTAGCAGTAAGAAAGCACGTCAAGTTTTAGGCTGTTGCTGGGTTCGAATTATTTGAAATATTAATAATTGATATTTTTATTAGTATTTTTGCAAAGAAACCAACGTGTTGTAGAGACCGTATTAATTTGGTCTCTACCGGAATGTAAATGTGCCGTATATTAATCTATCGGTCAACCGAACCCATAATGATATCGATACTACCGAGAATTGCTACAACATCAGCAACTTTCACTCCTTTAAGCAAGTAAGGTAAGATTTGCAGGTTAACAAAATCAGCAGCGCGAATTTTCCAACGCCACGGGAAAACGTTATCGTCTCCGACTAGATAAATTCCTAATTCTCCTTTACCACTTTCGACGCGCGCATAAATTTCTCCTTTAGGAATCTTCATAGAAGGAGAAAGCTTTTTACCGATGAACTGATAATCAAACCCGTCCCATTCTGATTTGCTTCCAGCTGCTATACGTTTAGCTTCCAAATTTTCAAACGGTCCACCTGGTAAAGCTTTAAGTGCTTGACGGAGAATTTTTACCGACTCTCGCATCTCTCGCATCCGTACAATGTAACGCGCTAAGATATCGCCACCTGTTTCCCAACAAACTTCCCAGTCAAATTCGTCGTAGCACTCGTAATGGTCAACTTTTCGTAAGTCCCATTGCACCCCAGAACCACGTAACATTGGTCCAGAAAGTCCCCAGTTAATCGCTTCTTCTCGACCAATAGAGCCAACACCCTCAATGCGGCGCCGAAATATCGGGTTATTTGAAAGCAAGCGCTCGTATTCATCAATTTTAGGCACCATGTAATCGCAAAATTCTCCGCATTTATCCACCCAACCATAGGGCAAATCTACTGCCACACCACCGACACGAAAGTAGTTATTATTTACCATGCGGTAGCCACTCACAGCTTCCCACAGGTCGTAAATCATTTCGCGCTCTCGGAAAATGTAGAAAAAGGGAGTTTGGGCGCCTAAATCTGCAGCAAAGGGTCCCAACCATAATAGGTGATTGGCAATCCGATTTAGCTCTAACATAATTACGCGAATGTAACTCGCGCGTTTGGGAATGGGAATACCTGCCAGTCTTTCTACTGCATTGACTGTAACAGCTTCATTAAACATCCCCTCTGCATAGTCCCAACGGCTAACGTAAGGAACATACATAATAGTGGTGCGGTTTTCGGCGATTTTTTCCATTCCTCGATGCAGGTAGCCAATGACTGGTTCGCAGTCGATAACATCTTCTCCATCTAATGTCACAATTAATCGCAAAACACCATGCATCGAGGGATGATGTGGACCCATGTTTAGGGTCATGGGTTCCGTTCTAGTTTCAATTCTTGGCATTTTGATCTTCCTGCTGTTGTTGTTCCAAAATCTCGGATGGATGCATACCTGCCCTCGGAGCATCAAGGGGCACACCGTGAGGATTCATTACACCCTTGGGTAAGTAAACCAATTCTCGTAGGGGAGTCACCATCGGGTCTTGAGTAACTTTATAAGGAAGTCTTCCCATCGCCACGTTATCCATATTTAACTCATGGCGGTCATAAACGCTAAGTTCGTATTCTTCTGTAAATGAAAGACAATTTGTAGGGCAAAACTCTACACAATTACCGCAAAAAATACAAACACCAAAGTCAATGCTGTAATGGTTGAGTTTTTTCTTTTTAGTTGCTTTATCAAATTCCCAATCTACAACCGGGAGATTAATTGGGCACACTCGCACACAAACTTCACAGGCAATACATTTGTCGAATTCAAAGTGAATTCTACCTCGAAAGCGCTCTGATGGAATAAGCTTTTCGTAAGGATATTGTACTGTAACTGGACGACGCTGCATGTGGTCAAATGTTACCGATAACCCCTGCCCAATATATCGAGCCGACTGTATGGCATCCTTCGCGTAGTCACGAACTTGTTTCAGGAAGTTAAACATGAGTAAAAAAACTCTTAGTAGCGCTACTTTTAGCACATTAATAGCTTTATGCTCCGGCTAGCTTCTATCAAAAGAAAGGCTACCAAGTTAAGTTTATTTGTAAGCATTAATGCATTTATATACTGGTAATAGTTATCTTGTAATGACCGCTACAAATTAACTTTACATACATTTGAACTATAGAGATAGTACCATACTATACCATCTGACTTTTCACGGGATGTTGAAAACCTCTCCCCCGACCCGTCTCCTACAAGGAGAGGGGAGCAATTGTACTCCCCCTTCCCTACCAGGGAAGGGGGTTGGGGGGTTAGGTTTTTCGTATGTTTTTCCACATAACGTGAAAAGTCAGACTATACATGAAGTAAACTTTTAAAAATAGAAATCTACACTAAAACAAATATTTTAGTGTAGATTTTAGTGTATAATCCCTGACTGCTATAGATAATTATAAGCTCTCCAAATTAGTTAAGATAAACACCCTTCTAATTGGCGCCACTCTTTATATTTTTCTTCCTCAATTCTAAATTACTATTAGCTAGAAATCATCGATTCTATCTAAAGATTGATTTGAACATTAATAGGTATTGTGTTTATGAATACAAAAAATATATTCGCGCATCGTTAGAGTAAATGATTAGTTTTGATGCGAAAAACCGTAAGGATTCAGGTGACCAGTGGGCGTTTCCTGAATCCTTACTAATAAATAATATGAGCTAAGGATTTACGAGCCTATCACCCAACTTAGCCCAGGTTTTTGCACCAACTATTCCATCTGCCACCAAGCCAAAGGTGGTTTGAAACTTTTTCACCGCTTGCTCTGTGTTTGAACCAAAATTTCCGTCAATAGCATTTGTGCGATAGCTTTGAGATTCCAAAAGCTGTTGTAGAAGCGTTACAGCCTCACCTTTTACGCCCACACGTAAAACTGGTAATTCAGCAGATTTAATTACATCTTGTGTTTCAACTGGCATAATTTGTTTCCTCTAATTATATTTGTTCAACTGTTGTTCATTACTGATGAGCGTGGTAATTGCTCTATCAGTCCTTAATAATTTGGATTGATGAATGCTAACCTTAGTGTCTCTTTTGACACCTCGTATTGCTATCCCCCAATAGGAAGGCTTTACTTCATTTTTACAAACTTAAATATTTTTAGTCCAAATCTTAGAACATCAATCATAACTAGAGATTAAGTGCAGTAATGCACCAACAGTAACCCGCTTTTTGTATTTATAATTACAGCATAACTTAATAAAACT
This sequence comes from Calothrix sp. FI2-JRJ7, assembly GCA_019359675.1. Lineage (GTDB taxonomy): Bacteria > Cyanobacteriota > Cyanobacteriia > Cyanobacteriales > Nostocaceae > Dulcicalothrix. The sequence goes on along the minus strand of JAHHGX010000046.1, from coordinate 10,953 downwards.
TCATGCTTGAGATAGAGTAATATATCAAGTCATTTAGTATCTAATTAGTCATTATCCCACCGTTTATCACCGATTAAATCGCAAATGCGGTCATCAAGCTGAAAATCTTTGTCTTCTAATTCACGTTCAACAAGAAACCATTCTCGCATAGGAATATATCTAAAAATATTATATATCGATTGCTGTCGGCTAATATATCCCTTTTCTACAAGAGAAAATGCTGACTCTTGGATAACCTTTAAGTCGTAGTTAGAAGCCATTATGAAAATTAAGTTATTTTTATTAATTAATATAGATAGTAACTTTTTTATTCGACTTATATTTATATCTCTAGGTATAAAATAATTTCAGCAAGCTAATTTATTGAAAGTATTGGTAGAGATACGGATAACCGTCCCTGCATAAGTCGGGTATAATCAATTATTTTAGAAATTACTTTTATACAATAAGAATAATTACCATCAGTAATTTAAAATTAATTGCAATTAAATTGGTATCGCTTTCAGAACAAGAAAACCAAGACTCTTTAGCCGCTTAACTTCTTTAAATGCAAATTACCCCAGACCTGAAAAAATTACTCGCAATTTTACCCCCAGACATACGCTTAATGCTCGAAAACCATGTACAACTCGACAATTTAGTCGAAGTTGTAATGGATGTTGGGCGCCGTCCAGAAGCACGTTTCCGTACTATAGCTGAATATCTTTCATCTGAACCAGTTACACAGCAACAACTCGATGATTGTATTCAACGAGTAGGAACATTCGGCGCCGATAACCGCGCGGGAATTGAGCAAACATTACACCGTATTAGTGCCATCCGTAACCGTAACGGTAAAATTATCGGCTTAACTTGTCGTGTCGGTCGGGCAATCCAAGGCACAATAAGTATGATTCGTGACCTGGTAGAAACAGGTAAATCAATATTAATGCTGGGTCGTCCTGGTGTAGGAAAAACTACAGCATTACGAGAAATTGCCCGTGTCTTAGCTGATGAACTAGATAAGCGTGTAGTCATAATAGACACTTCCAACGAAATAGCAGGTGATGGTGACATTCCCCACCCTGCAATAGGTCGCGCGCGTCGGATGCAAGTCGCACGTCCAGAGTTGCAGCATCATGTAATGATTGAAGCTGTGGAAAACCACATGCCTGAAGTCATCGTTATTGATGAAATTGGTACAGAATTGGAAGCTTCTGCCGCGCGCACCATTGCCGAACGTGGTGTGCAATTAGTAGGTACTGCTCACGGAAACGAAATCCAAAACCTAATCAAAAACCCCACATTATCTGACTTAGTAGGTGGAATTCAAAGCGTCACCTTGGGAGACGAAGAAGCTAGAAGACGACGTACCCAAAAAACAATTTTAGAACGCTCGGCGCCTCCTACATTTGAAATTGCAGTAGAAATGTTAGAGCAGAAGCGTTGGGTTGTACATGAAAACGTAGCAGACACAGTAGACACATTACTACGAGGAAATCAACCAAACCTCCAAACCAGAACCGTAAACGAAAACGGTCAAGTAGTAATTACTAATGTTACACCCAACAGAGAACGTCCGAAACAACCAACATCTACTAACTCACAAATCGCGCGCGGTACTCAACAAGTAATACCATTTCCGACGAAGCAAAACCCAGTTTTAGAAGAATCTTCTCTAGAGCAACAGCTTCATCACACCGATATATTTAGTAACCCAGCCAGTAAGCGATTACAAATTTATCCTTACGGTGTTAGTCGTCACCTACTAGAGGAAGTAATCCACGACTTAAATTTACCAGTAGTAGTAACAAGGGATGTTGAAGCAGCGGACGCGATATTAGCATTGCGTTCCCACGCTAGAAAACACAACAACTTTCAGCGGATAATAGCAGAGCATGAGGCGCCTGTTTACACGCTCAAAGCAAACACCACCTCAATAATTGCCCGCACATTGCGCTCCTTACTAAACATCGAAGAACCCGAAACATCAAACGCATCAGAACTTAATAGTCATGATGATAGGTTTTCGGAAATTGATGCTTTAGAAGAAGCGAGAGTCGCAGTTGAGCAAATAGTCATTCCCAAAAAAGAAGCCGTAGAATTACTACCTCGTTCTGCTTATGTACGTAAAATGCAACACGAACTAATAGAACGCTACCATCTTAATTCTCACAGCTTTGGGGAAGAACCACATCGACGCTTACGTATCTACCCCGCATAAAAATAATCCCCCCTCTTGTTCCCCCCTTATCAAGGCAGGGCTGTTTCATTCCCTCTCAAACAGGATTTGTCAAGATGGTTAGCTATAAAAATGATAAGTATGGGTAACGGTGAAATAGACTTTTAAGCACATAAACATAAGTGTGATTGTCTATTTTCTCGGCGCCGGGAGGTAGCAAAATAACCAATTTAAAATTGCGCGAAACCCTTGATTTTTAGCGGCTTTTAGGGAATGAATCAGCCCTGCTTATCAAGGGGGTCAGGGGGGATCAATTCCGAGAAAATCTCTATCCCTTGCAGTATTGCAACCCCTCTCTCTTACAAAGTTCCGAGCGGAGGTTTCCTCCGCTCGGACTTTGCGCTCCTACAAGGAGAGGGGAGTATTATTTCCCCCCTTCCCTTCAAGGGAAGGGGGCGCACGGGGGTTAGGTTTACCGTACTTCACTTTTTCGTATTTACACTACTTCTAAATATCCCATTAATCATGTTCGGTTTTTATTAAAATAAAAGTGATATAAGCCGTATTTTCAAGCATTTCAACCTTTATTACTATAAGAACATAACGAAACGATATACAGAACAAATTAATCAAACCTACTTGAAGAGGAGCGAAACAAAATGTTAGTACGTTACAACCCTTGGAATGAAATGAACGCAATTACCCGCCAGTTAGATTCATTATTTCAAGAAATACAGGCGCCGACATTTAAAACTCCCGCTGCTGAACTACACGAAACCGACGAAGCAGTACACCTCAAATTAGAATTACCTGGTGTTGAAGCCAAAGATGTAGATATTGAAGTTACCGAAAACACAGTTAAAGTAGTTGCTGAACGTAAGACTGAAACCAAGACTGAAGAAAACGGCAGAACCAGAAGCGAATTTTACTACGGTAAGTTCCAACGTGTAATTCCCCTACGCGCGCGTATCCAAAACACTGCCGTAACCGCAGAATACAAAGACGGTATTTTAAACTTGACATTACCTAAGTCAGAAGCTGAAAAGACCAAGGTAGTCAAAGTTAACCTTAGCGAAAACGCTGCGTAATCATTAATTATGGTATGGCGCCCAGTCTCTCAAGTAGAGGCTGGGTTTTTTGTTTGAACATTTACTTTAAGGAGCAATACGAAAGTCTCGGAATTTCACATTATAGGTACTAAACTTATGCGGCGCCATTTTTATTTCTCCGGTTTTAAATATAGCCAACTTACAAAGAAAAACGAAGCTGTAAACAACTGTGTTAAATCTATAGCCGATAAATAACTATCCGAAAAAGAAGCAATAGTTCTATCTGTTATACCGAAAAGCCAAAAGGCAGTTCCTAATAGCCATATATTATTTTTAAATGCGGTTAAAAAATCTGAGGGTAAAGCTTGTTTATTCATAAGTGGGTCACATAATACAACTTCAAATCAAAATTAATTTTTAGGAGCGTTAATACTCTTAAAAAAGCATTAATTAAATTCGACAACTTGATATTAATCATTCGTAACACTCTTCGTTGCCGGTCTATGGTTTTAAATAACGAGTATCCAAAGTATGACGCACGTGTTTTTAAAAAAATATTTAAATGTATTTTTCAATACAAATAAGACTTAATCTCCTGCACTCCAGGTCTGTTAAACTATAAGTTTCGCTACAACATCTACCAATTCATCATAAGGTGACATTATCATAAAATATGAATGGGCGCCTAAGAAAGCAGATTGAATCAAAAAGTATGGGTCATCAGAAATACTGATTATTATAACTGGTATATGTTTCAATTTGGAATGCTGCTTAACCAAATTAAGAAGCTCAAAACCGCACATACTACCAGGAAGATATGCGTTTGCCAATATTACTGTTGGTAATGGGCAACAGCTACAGTCTGCGTAAAAATTTGTGTCTAATAAGTAATCTTTCACTTCTTGAAAATTTTCAAAAAATTGAATAGAAACTGGTAAATTAGCTACTTCAAATAAAGTTGAGATTAAATTTTTCGTATCCGAGTCGTTTTCAACTAACAAAATTGTTTTGCTAACTGTCTTCATTAGTAAAATACATGAATAAATAAAGCACCCAATTTTATAAGACTACTGGATGCTATTTCCCCTAGGTACTACCAAAAGGATTAATTTTTATTAAGTTTTTATGGAACCGACTATACAAAAACAAATGATATCGGAAGGCGCCGAAAATAGAAATTTCAGTTACCTAACTTTTAGTAACCTGATTTTGATTAACTTAAATTTTGGTAGCGCCCAGCCGAGTTGCTATTTCAAAAAAATAGAAAAGTTACAATAGCAACTTTCCCAAACCACCTTATTATCACACTTCCGCCAGGGCGCCGTACCCTAAACCAGTAGTAGGTAGCCTATTTTTCGGAATTTCTATGACTAAATACACGAAATGCGGAGATATTCAAAATTAAACCAAGTACAACTTTTGTCAGATAACAAATTATTTGTCGTCTTATCAAATTAATGTCGTCTAAATTTTAAGTCGATGTAGCTGCCATTCCAGCTATATTGCAGCAATGCAGGGTTCTAATGATAAGAGTTCTAGACAAAATTTATATTATATGCATTGAATTTATATGCATTGGATGGGCTAATCCTTGACATACCTTGTTTTGCCATTTCCATCGCACAGTGACATTAATTTGTTAAGACGACAAATAATTTGTTATTCGACAGCTGTTCCAAAAGGCAATCGTTGGCAGCATGGTAGTTGGTACCAGTTTCATTAGTTTTGTGGAAATAGACACGTCATCGGAGTGGGACTAAGTTTCACTCTCATATAGTACTAATGTAATTAAAGAGCGAAAATCAAATTAAGCAAGCTGGCGCTCCGCACCTCTGGTTGGACAACCGGTGGAAAAAGTTTAAAGAGAAGAAGTTAAGTAATACGAGTGCGTTCGTCTAATAGTTTTGCTAAAGTTGCTCTTGCAAGTTGCTGCACCTGAGGGTCTGACCAAGCTCTATACTCGCCCTTAGCATAATGTTGTGCATTCGTATAATACATCATCGCATTGAAACGATTGGCCACATAATTATTACGCTCTTTGGTTATGCTAGCAGGGTTCCCCGAAACAATTGAATTTTTGGGGATAATGGTTTTGGCGGGCAAATAAGCACCTGCACTGATAATAGAGTTATCACCGATTTGACAACCGTCCATAATGATAGCACCTATACCTATAAGGCAATTATTGCCGATGCTTGCGCCATGAATAACCGCCCTGTGTGCTATCGAGCAATAATCACCAATTACAACAGGCGTTTTGTCTCCGACGTGAATCATTACAAAATCTTGGATATTAGTGTATTTCCCGATGCGAACTTCGTTAATTTCGGAACGAATTACACTATAAGCCCAAAGGGAAGAACCCTCTTCAATTGTTACCTGTCCATAAACCAAAGCGGTAGGATGCTGGAAGGCTATATTTTCAAAATTCTTGGGACTCATGCTAAATTTTGCCTAAACGGAGGATATCTATGGGTTTTGTGAGAAAGAAAATTTCCCACATGTGTAGAAACTTTTAAGGGTTCGCCGTGCAATCCAAACTTAATTTCTTGCCCCTCTTTATAAGGTGCAAAATGGGCAGTAATGGAATTGCGGGAAGTTTTAGCACTATTAACGGGGCGGTCGCTGCCATGCAAAATGAGTCCGCTAAAGAAAAGAACATCCCCGGTTTCCATATTAGGGTAGTATTTTTCCCATTTTGCAATGGATATAACTTCTTTGAGCAAGTTTTCTGTCTGAATAACTGAACGAAGTCCTTTATTATAGCCTTTGTCAATGCTTTCAGCACAGTACTGGGAATATTTAGCAAATAGTTCGTTGGTTTTGGTGTTATATTTTGAAGTGCCAATTTTGTGGCTTTGTGGGTAGACGAAAAATTTACCTGAACTGTCTTCTATGTCTTCTAAGGCAATCCATATCCCTATTATAGGTATAGGTAAAATATGGGTGTCTTGGTTGCTAACTTTAATAAAAGAATGGTCGTAATGAGTAGTCGTTCCGCGACTACTTTCAAAGTACATGCTTTGCAGAAACACAGGTTCACCATTCAAAAAATTCTTGATAAAATCATACATTGATTGACAAGTAAATAGTGTATTGAAAGAACAATAAAACTTAGGAAAAGCATTGCAATTATAGTTGTGGACATCAAGTAATGGATTGTTCATAAAACCTGATGAGGAGAATCTGTGTGTTTCATATTCCACATTTCTTTGGCGTAGTAGTGGTTTGGTACAGGTTTTTACTTCTGATAAGAAAGCATTTTTTAATTCCAAGCATATGGATTTGGATAAGAGCCTCTTTGCTAAAAAATACCCTTGCTCTTGAAAAAGTGATGTTATGTTTATGGATGTAGCTGTAGCGTTTATAATCATATATTCTTGTACTAATCGAGTGGAAAATTTGTTTAGATAGGTAATTCCGTATCTCCTAATAGTGTTGCTTTCCAATTATTGTCATTATGTTTAATACTTTCGCGTTTGTTTAATGACATTTCTCCATTTGTTTATCTAAGCATAGCTCTCCATTTTGAACCACCACCGATATGCTCGGCGTTGACCAGTTTTAAAAACTTTAAAAGATAACTTCTGTACTTTTATCAATAGCGCTGAGTTCTCTATCATTAGATATGTACCCAACATCTATAAAAATCATTTTTCGGAATTAAAACAATTTCTCTACCTCTTGAAAAGATTCCAAACTCTTAATGAGAAAGCCATTCTCTTCAAATTAAACTTTAATTTTTCTTTGAAATTTATCTTTATTTTTCATACCAAAGTTTAACTGATAAGACATAAATCTAATAGGGAGCAATGCGATTTTGTTAGATTAACCTACTTTTAGGTTAATCTAAAACTTTTTCTCAGTATACAATTATATTTAATACAAATAAAACAGTAAAAACACTTAAATAAATAGGGTATTGGCCGAGATAAAGGTAAAATGGGACATGTTGTAAAGTTACATGAACCGAACTAACGAAACCCTTGATTTGCCGTTAAGAGGTTGCTTGGCAATTTATTGAGTGAGCCACCGCAACCTCCAATCAAATCCTTATATGATAAGACTTTTAAGCGATTACCCGCGTTTTTGTTCTAATGATGCTTGTATCCCTAACTAGGCTGGCGCTGAATGATACACCGTATATACTGAAAATCAGATTTTATTCGTATTTATTTTATAAAATGGCTTTACCTCATCATCAGGTGTCAGATAACAAATTATTTGTCGTCTTATCAAATTAATGTCGTCTAAATTTTAAGTCGATGTAGCTGCCATTCCAGCTATATTGCAGCAATGCAGGGTTCTAATGGTAAGAGTCCTAGACAAAATTTATATTATATCCCTCTTCTGTCACTCTCCGGTTTCTCCTATTATTAATATTTTCCGAACAGAAGGTATATTACGCAATGAGCGCGTTTGCTCATCTAATTTTTTACAAATTCCATGCTCTCAAGAGTTTATATGAAGAAAAAAGCCTGTAATCGCCTACTGTATAATAACTCTAGAATTCAAAAATGATAAAACTTTTCGGAGAGTGACAGAAGAGGGATATAAGTGCCGCGTTTGCTTTGATTTTGAAGGAAAGTTATCGACTGTCATCAAAAAATAGCACGCGCGCTTACGAAAGAATCGGGTGTTTGAATTCATCCATATCAGCGATAAACATTTTTCTAAAATCCAAGGCATCCATAAATTTTACATGAGCGTTCGACGCACATTGTTCATCTTCTTGCCTATCTCCAATCATCCAGATAGCAGTTCTGTCATCTACATTATTAGATTTAAGGAACAATTCTATCATCCCTTTCCCTGGTTTGCGAAAGCTTCCATACTCTAAAGTATTATGTTGCTTAATTTTGGAGCTATTATGTTTTTTTAATTTCCAACATGTTTTCCCTTCAAAGTCTGGACAGAAATAGATAGTTCGTAATTGCGGCGCCAGTGATAATGTAAATTGCATTTCAGCAATTGTATCTTTAATTGTTTTATGTCCTGCTGCTACTCCACCTTGATTACTAATGCCAACCTGTAAATATCCTTGTGTATCAAAGTGTTGCAAAGCTGACTCTATCCCTGGTAATAGCTTTACATCTTGTGAATGTTGTTTAAATGTGGCGCCGCTTACAGTCTCAGTAAGTGTACCATCTACATCAAAGAAAATAATCTTCATCTTTTACCCCTTCTATGGTTTTAAATAACGAGTATCTGAAGTATGACGCGCGTTTAAAAAATTTATTTCAATGTATTTTTCAATACAAATAGGACGTAAAATTCAAATTAAAGCACCCAATTCTATAAAATTACTAGGTGTTATTCTTACTACCAAAGGAATTAGTTATTATTAAGTTTTTATGTAAGGGATTATACGAAAGCAGACAAGACAAAAAATAATCATTGACAATTTGCCTTCTATCCAAAAAACCAGTTTTAGAGATGGGGACAGCCGTAACTTACCTCTCCCTGAAGCAGGGGAATAGTAATTATAAATTCCGTCCATCCGGGCTTGGAGATAAATTCTAAAGTGCCTCCGTGCGTATCCACAATTATCTTGTAGCAGATAGCGAGCCCCAGTCCCTTGCCTTGCCCAACGGGTTTGGTGGTAAAGAAGGGATTAAAAATTTGTGGCTGCACTGATTGAGCAATGCCACAGCCGTTGTCGGCAATTTTAATAATTACTTGTTTTTGATCAGCCAGTTCAGTAGAGATTTGAATAGTAGGTAGTGTTTCGTTTCCCATCGCTTTCAAAGCGTCAATGGCGTTAGATAAAATGTTGAGAAACACTTGGTTAAGAAGGCTAGGGTAGCATTCTACTTCTGGTAGAAGGACATACTTTTTAATAATTTGTATTTCCACTCCTGCTTTGGTTGTGAGGCGATTTTGAAGAATCAGCAAAGTGGAATCCAGCCCTTTGTGAATATCCACTTTTTTAATAGCCGCTTCGTCTAGACGGGAGAAGGTACGCAGGGACAGGACAATTTCTCGTATGCGCTCGGCACCAACTTTCATGGAAGTTAAAAGCTGGGGCAAGTCACCAATTAAGTATTCGTAGTCAATTTCCTTCATGCAACGCAGCACACTAGCAGAAGGGTTGGGATACTCCTGTTTGTAAATATCAAGCAGGCTGATTAAATCTTGCACGTAGTAGCCAGTGTGGGCTAGATTGCCGTAGATAAAGTTGACCGGATTGTTGACCTCGTGGGCTACTCCAGCCACGAGTTGCCCAAGGGCGGACATTTTCTCGCTTTGAATTAACTGTACTTGGGTGTGTTGTAGTTCAGTCAATGTTACTTTTAACTCTGTGGCTTTCTGCTTTAACAGGGCTTCGGAAGCCAGCAGGGCATCAAGGGCAGTTTTACGCTCCGTCACGTCACGAAAGAACCAGATTCGACCGTAGTATGTACCTTCGCTGGAATGAATGGCTGAGGTAAATCTGTCTAATACTCGCCCATCTTTTAAAAAGATTTCATCTCGACTGGCAATCTCCGGGTGCTGGTACAGGTAATTGACTCTAGTGATAAACTCTTGTTCGTGCAGGGGTTTAGTCACCACCAGTTCTAAGATTTTTTTATCATCCCCTTGCTGCACCAGTTCCTCTGGAATCTGCCAAATTTGGTGGAATTTTTGGTTGTAGTAAAGAACTTGGTTAAATTCATCGACCACTAAAATGCCGTCTACCCCCGTTTCCTGCTGGGCTTTGAGAAAGGCGTTGCTGCGTTTAAGAGCAGATATGATTTCTTTACGCTCTAGGTCTTTGGCTAAGAGTTCTTCGTTGGCTACCGACAGTTCAATTGTTCGCTGCGTTACCAAAGACTCCAGTTTGGTGTTTAGTTCCTTTAGTTCGGTGTTGGCTATTTCTAATTTGTGCTGGGCTTGCGTGAGAAGCAGCGGGCCATCTACCAGAAAAGAGAAGTAGCGGCGCAAGGCAATGTAGGTAATGGCAACAATGGCAGTGCTTGAATCCACTACAACTTGCAGTTTAAGTAAGAGCGGGGAAGAAGTTGCTAAATGTTGACCACCTGACAGCATCATCAGAACGTGCCCACCGTGTCCTAGAGCGCAACTAAAAAATACTAGAATGGTTGCCAGCACGAGCGAAGTCTTTTGCTCTCCACGCAGGTAGGGGAGGAGAATAAGAAAAGCAATTATGAAGTAGCAGAAGGAGATGACACCATTAGTAGCAACCAGTAGTTCATTTAACATGCGCGGTACTCATTTTTTACGTTAGCTAGAGAAATTAAGTTTTGTAACAAGTCTTCCCTTTATGATACCCAGTGCACCAGGCTATGTAATGGCGGATTTTGAGTAATTATGTGTAAATTTTGACACTTAGTCCACATATAAGCCCTTTTGCTGGGGAATTTAATTATTGGTTAAGCTTTTCCAAAGCAGTGGTGCTTTTACTAGTGCAAAATTACTTTCGTGCGTGCGTGACTTCCAAGTAGCGTTGTAATGTACCTAAATCGCTGTGCCCAGAGATTTCCTGAATGTGGCGTAACGGGATACCAGCACTAGACATTTGAGTTAAAGCGGTCCTGCGGAAACTATGTGTACTGACACCTTCTACACCGATGCGGCTTATTGCTTGCCTCAGAATTTTGTCAGCTGCGAACCTGGTAACTCATATCTTGCACCTAACGTGTAAACCCGTACAAAGTGAATTAGAGAGGATAAAACTGTAACTACAATATAAATTTATTATTTACGTGTATAATATATATTTTTTAACTAGGTTACACCGAA
>JAHHGX010000045.1 GCA_019359675.1 Calothrix sp. FI2-JRJ7 | reverse complement strand
CTTTGGCGCCAGTCATGTAGATGCATGAATTTTAGGTAATCTTACCTTTTTGTCTTGCACGTGGGTATATTCCTTTGGTCTGATAATCTTCAAGTGTCAGCTTTCCTTTCTTTTTCAGCATGCCCTATATATACCCACATGTGCAGGACATGACATCGTTTTCAAAGCATAATCTGGGTTGAGATGTTCTTTGTTTTTACCCAAGCTACCGACAACAAAGATACCTTCGCGGAATTTTTCCCAGTGGCCTGATTTTTCCCAGAGCGCGCGACTCAACGCTACAGGTGAACGCACTTCTAAAAATCCATATGACTCATACACCCCACGCATATAATCTTCAATTACACGATACAGGCGCCAGCCCATCGGATGCCAAAAAATCATACCGGGACTGTGTTCTTCAAAATGGAACAAATCCATTACTCTTGCTAGTTCTCTATGGTCGTACATTGGTTTACTCCTTAAATCAAAAAAATGGTGCTATTAAAAAACCCCTCCTTTGCATTGGCTGGAGGGGTTTTAGATGAACGCAGTCAACTACGTCACGACCCTCCGGGGTGTGATAGTGGTGGTAGTGGTAGTAGTTATGATGGCTGCGAGATTATTCATATTGAGAATGGCAATAGGAAATTTTGGTACTAAAAAACCCTCAAGGTGGCGCCTGGAGGGGTGATTCGATGCTTACTATACATACGCGCAACGTCTCACAACCCTCCGTGGCTGATAGTTCGGGTAGTTATAGTAGTTGTGAGTAAGCTAGGAATCATGAGTATTAAATTGAAAATTTTTTGAACCTATACCTCTATTTAAGCAAATTTCAATTGATTGTCAACACCACCTTACATCAAAAATCTTGACTAACTTTTCAGGAATTACTTAGTTAGGAGTTGATGCTATAAGCTATATTAATGACCAAAATGCAGAAGATTCCATAATGCCAGAACATCCCAATCAACCGCGTGAGTTTGATGCAGTACTTGGTGGACAAGTACCACCACCACAGTATGGTGCAGTCTTGGGAGATTTTGCAAGGTCACATCGAAACTTAAAAAATTTCCTTGAACAAAGGATGTGGCAACAAGCAGACTTAGAGACAACAGCAATGATGCTAAATTCAGCGAACCGTACAAACCAAGGTTATCTTTCTGAACTCGATATCAAAAACTTTGATTGCGAAAAATTACAAATAATTAATAACCTCTGGTTAAAAAACAGTAATGGTCATTTTGGCTTTACTGTCCAAAAGCAAATTTGGCAAGCTGTCAGCAATACATCTGAACCAGACTGGGACGCTTGGTGTCGTTTTGGTGAGTCTGTAGGATGGTATGTTAACGAGAAATGGCTGCACTAGAACGATGTCACATTCAACTTGAAGGCGCCTGCTGGACATTTACCGCGCGGGGGTGCCTTAATGGGTTGGGGTCTAGGTGACTTTTGGACAGGTTGCAGAAAAATGTCCGCACTTGCTAAAAAGTTAGATAACTGCGGGATTATTTGAGTAAATTACTGCAAAAATAGTAATAATCTTAAATGCTCATTCTTCCTTAATAACTGCACTTTGCTTAACTAGGGATGAAAACACATTAATTAGCGGCAGTGCTGACTATACTATAAAAATTTGGGATTGGCAAAAAGTGAGTTCCAACAATGGCGCAATGACAATGAAATTAACAACACCTTCTAGTAAATGTCCGTATTGACGATGGTAAAGGTAACGCTGTTTAATCAAATCTAATCTTTCTTTTTCGCTCTCGGTTAATTCAGGTAAATCGCTCGACCATTCAGTAAAAAATGATGGCTCGTCATTACGAAATAGCCCAAACCGAATTTCTGCTTCAGCTAAACTATCGATATAGTCTGTAATTGCTAATACCTGAACCATACTTTTTAACTAGATAAATTAACTTCATTATATGCCTGTCCATCTCTGTGCGCGCGTTTTACCTATTGCTGGTTAATGTAATTTAATGTTTTGAGCAAAGGGGAAAACCAGTCTTCAGCTTCTTGTACGCGCAAGATTTTGAAAATGTAAATAGATAGCCGTGTAATTGTTTAATTGCAAATTTTTAAGTTAACAGCTTATTTCAGTAGATTCTGCAAGTGCTTCATTAACAACAATCAGTTTACCTTCTTCATCTAACGTAGGACTTACGCTAAGAAACCTGGTTTCTACGCATTCATTGTCGCAGACAAATCTTCATTTTTATTACATGCTATCAACGAAGAAACCAGGTTTCTAGGTTTTCATGCGTAAGTCCTGTAACGATAGCTGTTGATTTGCATTGAGAAGCTCAATTCCATATATCGTTCCATCTGGAGCAATATCAACATTCATTTCTTCGCTAACTTGAATAGTATCGACTTATGATTTTTTCTCTCTCAAATTATATAAGCGATATTGTACCTTGGGTCGTAGGTAATTTTCATTTATTTGTCCTTTAAAAATATTTGACAATAACTGTTATAACTAACCAGTCGTGCATAACTTGAAAAAGACTTTATATATTTGATGTTGGGTTACGCTGTCGCTACACCCAACCTACAAAATTTTTTAAGCCCACCGTGCGACGACTACTTTTACTGTACCGTCTTGCATGACTTCATCTTCTTCTATTGTAAATCCTTGTTCTTGTGCGGTTGCTTTTAATGCATGATAAGCGTAGCGCTGCATTAGCTTGTTCATCCATTGTTGATTATATTGATGTCGGTCGTATTCGGAGATTATTGCTTCAAATTGTCCGTCTATTTGTTGTTTGAAGCCTATGTCGTTACTGGAGCTACCTATATGTTGGCGCCGTATTATTACTTCTGCTGTTTGCGCGCGCACGTCACCTTGATAGCCATATAAATGTTGTGCGGTTTCGTGAAGCTCAATATTTTTAAATCCAATATCGGCTAATGCTGTAACTAATGCGTCACGGTTTTTGATTTGGGTTTTGATACTTGTAAAGTGTGACATAGTGTTAGTTATTTATTGCTTGGTTTATCTTTACTATTAGCCTTGGATTCCAAATCCAAGGCGGATATATTAAGCCCATCTACCAACAACAACTCTTACAGTTCCATCTTGTAGAACTTCTTCTTCTTCGATGTTAAACCCTTGTTCCTGTACTGTTGCCATTAAGGTTTTATGAGCATATTTTTGTGTAATTGAGTTCACAAATTTCTGCTGGTTAATCTGGGCGCCCCAAAAGTCTGCGACGATTTCATAATTATTGCCACTACGCCGAAATCCTAGGTCGTAACCGTTGTTTTGACGAATTACATATTCGGCTTGGGTGGTATCTCCGTGATATCCACGTACTTTGGTGTTGCATTCGACTTTGTGGCCTAGTTCTTGCAATACTTGGTGCAATACTTCGCCGTTTTTGATTTGAACTTTGATGGTTGTAAAATGTGACATAATTTGTTTTGGTTGGTTTAATCTACTTCTAATGGTCCGATTCCTTGTTGTGTTGAATACTGTTTTAACTCCTCTACTAATTGAATATCGTTTGATGCTGCTCTGGCGCCTGCTTGTGCTGCCCATTGTTTGAGTGCTTCTATTTGGTCGCGCGCTATTGCTGCTAATGGAACTGTTTGCGATGTTGCTTGTAGTATATCCTCGGTGTTAAAGTCGCGGCGATGTCCGTTGATTCTTGTGGAAAATGCTTGGTGCATGGCATCGATTATTACTTGCTCAATTTCGGCGCCGCTAAAGTTATTTGTTTGTTTTGCTAGTGCTGGCAAGTTGAATTCACGCAAGCGACTCGGACGTAAGCGCTGTAAGTGAACTTTAAATATTTCTTGTCGTTCAGCTTCATTAGGCAAGTTTAAAAAGAATATTTCATCAAATCGACCTTTTCGTAATAACTCAGCGGGTAATATTTGGACGTTATTGGCTGTTGCGACAATAAATACTGGGCTAGTTTTTTCTTGCATCCAGGTAATTAAACTACCAAATACTCTGCGTGATGTTCCGGAGTCTCCATCAACACCGCTTGTAATATTACCAAAGGCTTTATCGATTTCGTCTATCCATAATACACATGGCGCCATTGCTTCGGTAAGTTGAATCATTTGACGCACACGACTTTCGCTTTCACCGACGATACCACCAAATAGGCGCCCAGAATCAAGACGCAATAATGGTAGGCGCCATTCATGAGCGATAGTTTTGGCGCTTAGAGATTTTCCCGTTCCTTGAATACCTACAAGTAACATCCCTTTCGGGTTGGGAATACCATAACGTCTCGCTTCGTCGGTAAAAGCATCTTGACGCATTAGTACCCATTGCTTGAGTTGGTCTAACCCACCAACCCGTTTTAAAGATTCACTCGGTGTAAAAAACTCTAAAATACCAGTTTGGCGAACTGCTTGCTTTTTCTCTTCTAAAACACCATCAATATCTGTTTCGTTAACTTGCTGTTTAGCTGCTAGCGCTTTTGCCAAAACCCTAGATATACGAGTTCGACTCAAACCTTGACAAGCTTTAACTAACTGTTCGCGTGCTAACCCATCTATATTTAATTTGTCTGGTACTACTAGCTGCTCGATTAAATAATTTATTTCTTGTACGCTGGGCAGTGGAAAATCAACTACCGTCAACTCTTGCTGTAACTCGTCAGGAATATCTAATGTGTGGCTAGTAACAACTATAGTCTTACGCGCGCGCTTTAACTCCCGCGTCAAATTCCGCAACTCTCGTACTATAGGGGCACTTTTCTCTGTAGTCGGATTTTTGATAAACGGATGCAAATCACGCAGCACAAACATTGTAGCCGTTTGAGCATCGGCTTTAGCAATGCGCCCCAAAGCAGCCATGACAGAACCTTTATCAGCATTATTGTCACTCCAACCCCGGACAATATCCCAGAACAAAACTTGCCTTTGGGGTTGCGCTTGCTTTGCCACTTGCGTTAATACTTCCTCAACAGGTTCTTCTTCTACACATATTAAATAAAGCAGCGGATAGCGCGCACGTATCATCAAGTCTAACTGTTCAACCAAAGCTGTATAACGCTGTTGGCTGTCTAATGCTCCATTTTGATGCATGTTATCCATGTGATTCCTCGTGGGGAAGTATTGCACCGTCGAGAATGGGAAATTGGCGACAGGCGTCCTTATGATTATTTGTAGTACATAGTAGTATTATGGCACACCAAATAGGTTGGCCTAGTAGCTTAATATAAGCTTTATAAGAGCGTACTTATGTACTGAATATTATCAAAAACAGTTTATCCGGTTTTTTCTACGTTGCCAAGAATATTTATCGTAAATTTATGATGAAGAACTCGTTGTAAGCACTTCAGTGCTTGTCATAATTTAAGCACTCAAGTGCTTACAACGGCTTCCTTTATACTATCATGTGAAATAATATTAAGTGTGGCTACATTCACTGGATGCGGTAACTTATAAATAAAAATTATATATCCAATGTACATCCTAGAAATCTCAGACAAACCGATTCATCAGGTACGCTACTTAACAGTAGCCTCTGGTGGTGTCAGTTTGGTTGAGAAATATATACCTATATTAATAGGGGAGGTAGATGTTCTACCCAATCATTTAGATGCGATTATTGTAACCAGCGATTTACAAGGAATAGACCCAAAAAATCAACAACTCGTAGGTCATCTTGTCCTCGAAGAGCTAGAAAACCTAGCAGAACAGCAAAAAATACCATCACTCAAAAACACAGGTGTTATACTAGCAGGCGATTTATACGCTGAAACCAATAAGCGTAGTGGAGTTGTTGGAGATGTACGCGAAGTATGGCACGCTTTCAGGCGCCAATTTCGCTGGGTTGCAGGTGTAGCAGGCAACCATGACAGTTTTGGCACTAAGGAAGAAGATATTCAGCTTTTCAAACAAACTAAGGGTATTTACTACCTTGATGGTGAGATAGCAAAAAACGGTGAGCTAAATATAGCAGGCGTTTCTGGAATTATTGGAAGACCAAGTAAACCATTTCGGCGCCGCGAAAATGACTTTATCCACGAAATTAGAGAACTAGTCAAACAGGCGCCTGACATTTTAGTATTACACGAAGGTCCCGACTATCCAAGGCACAACTTACTTGGCAAAAGTTCTATAAGGTTAGAGCTAGAAGAAATAAATAAAAATACTAAGCTACTGGTTATTTGCGGTCACTCGTACTGGAAAATTCCCATGATAGTACTAAAAAACGGTATTCAAGTTGTTAAATCAGATAGTAGAGTAATTGTACTTGTACAAAAGAAATCCCCCTAAATCCCCCGCTCTATAAGGGCGCCTTTAATTCAAGAAAAGACGCCGTTTTTATTGATGCTGTTTAATTCTCTTAGATAATCCATTCTCGAAATCCATCTTTGTACATCGGCGCCTTTTTCTCCAGTCATATGCTTCGATGCGTCGCGTATTGCTGTTTTATTATATATTTGCCACAATTCCTCGAACATCTCAAATTTTTCACATGCTTCCAAATCTTTTTGTATCACCCTAAGATTTTCTTCACTTCCCCAGACAGCGAGTTCTTCGGTGTAACGATTTTTCCATCTAGTTAACTTCTGTTTTTCTTCTACACTAAATTTTTCCCAAACTGCTTTTTTTAAATCATCAGAACGAGAAGACATATATTGAACTACATCGTCCCAATCAGAAGATGTTCTTATTTTATTAGCAATAGACGCAAATACATTACTGAGTACAAACGGCTGTGATGCATTCAAATCCATTAAAGTTAGGGCATATTTAATTTCGTCTAAATTTACGTCGATGTTTTCTTCAATCCAGTATTTAATAGCTTGCACTTTTTCTGTATATGTTTTATTACCTCGATATTTCCTTTTTTTATTCTCAACAATAGGACGTAACACCGCAGGACGTACACTAGCTGGAACTTCCAACCATTCGGCGCCTTCGCAAGAGGCAATCATAGGCGTACCACCACCTTCGACGACTCGCCCCTCTTCTAATACCCATCGAAGCGCTTTACCACAGTTAGCACAATCGGCTTCATAAGTAGTAAAAAATTCGCACTGTTTCGTATTAAAAATCTCAAATGTACGAATTAAAGCGGGCATCGGTTTAAATACATGATGGCAACTGGGACAACAGCGGGTGCCCATTGTATCGGGGTCACATGTTATAGGTTCTAAACTCCATTCCCTGTGGTCACATGGACGCCCCAACCTATACCAGTTATCAGTCATATCGATGATAACTGCATGAGTTTTACCAGGATAAGGACGTAATACACGCCCTATCATTTGTAACCATAAGGTAACGCTTGTCGTTGGACGCGCGATAATTACGACTTCCGAATCGGGACAATCGAATCCCTCGGTTAAAATGGCACAGTTGGAAATTACTTGTGTGGCGCCTTTACGGAATCTATCTAAAATTTCCTTACGTTCGTCTTGGTTCGTTTCTCCATCGATGTGTTCGCAAGCAATACTATTCATGCAAAATCGAGTAGTTATAGATTTGGAGTGTGCTATATCAACCGCGAATATTATAGTTTTCTTATTATCACCAAAATTATTCCATTGTTTTAAAACTTCTTCGGGTTTATAATCTTGGGCGACTTCGGATAATTCCTTCTTCGTAAAATCACGTTTTTTTGGTACTTTATGCTTTGAGTATTTAAATCCAGCAATTAACTTGTAATCAGTCAAATATCCAAGAGTAATTAATTCTTTTGTACTAATTGAACAAATTAACTCATCAAATACATCACGCAGTCCGTAACCGTCTTCCCGTCGTGGTGTCGCGGTTACTCCCAGAATTAGTGCATTCGGGTAAGCTTCAATTAATTTACGATAACTATTTGCTGACGCATGGTGTGCTTCGTCGATAATAACCAATCCGGCTAAGGGGTAATTTTTACGACGCGCAAGAGTTTGAATACTACCAACTTGTATCAACGAGTCAGTTGGTTTATAGCCAGCTTTGATGATACCCGGCGCCTGTTCTGTAACACATTCCAACTTTGACGCAGCCTGTAAAATTAATTCTTCCCGGTGGGCAATAACTAAAACCCCTTCTTGGTGTCGTGCGAACTGAGAAGCTACTGCTGCAAAAATAACCGTTTTACCACCACCTGTGCTGAGTTGTAGTAAAACTTTCCGAGTTCCACCAGACCAGGCGCCAAGTGTTTTTGACACGAGTTCCTCTTGGTAATCGCGTAGGACAAGCATACTATATTTTTACTTCTTTATATTTAGATAAACAATAGTTACTAATAATACTGGAGTTCTGGCTGAGTGTTAACTTCCAAATTAATTTATTCAACACAAGTAACGATAACGGCATTAGTTAAATACGTAATCCTTGTAATATTTCATGCAAAGTACTACGAACTTCTGCCAGCTTTTCAACTGGATTATCTGAGCGCGCAGCCCAAATTACACCTTCATTAATGGCGCCATTCAGCACCACAGCTACTGCTTCAGAAGATTTAGACTTCAGTCCCCTATCCTTAATTGCTTGCTTGACTCCCTCCAGTAATAATCCAAACCCATATTCTCTATCTAAACGGTTCCATTCTTCCCAACCCAAAACTGCGGGTGCGTCAATCAACCAAATTTGTTGTATATCTGGTTTTGCTACAGCTTCTAGGAATGCATCACACCCAATAATCAATGCATCAAAAGAATCTACAGCTTTTTCGATTGCTGCATTTATATCTTTCACTATCTCTTGCTGAATCTGTTCGCATACCGCACGCAATAAATCAGCTTTATCAGCAAATTGATGATACAAGGCGCCGCGAGTTACATTTGTACTTGACAAAATTTGTTCAGTACTAGTATTCGCATAAGTTTGAGACGCAAATAACTGCCGTGCGACACTAATAAACATTGCGCGAGTTTCAGCAGATTGTTCAGCTTTAGTACGTTTCTTCGTTTGGCGGGGCTTGACAGGCATACAAACAGTATGTATCTTAAATTCATACCAACAGTATGTATATTATCTCAGTTTTCCATGAGTGATTTATTGCAACACTCCGGCAGCAACATACTTAGAGCTAGAAAAGCAACATTAATAGATATTCCATTTTTGGCTCTAACCAGTTACGAAGCTACACTTCCACCGCTAAACCACAGTCCTTGGGATGATATGTTGCAAGGGACAGGGACTAGTGCGATTAAATTTCTTGAAGCGGTTTTAACAGCTTCGGCATCAGCTTGGGGAAATGTAGAAGATTTTCGTATTTTGGAAGAAAATAATAAACCTGTTGCAGCAGCAGCGGGATATCTACCGAACCAAGATGATTACCGTTACTTGAATTTATCGCGTTTTGAGGATGTTAGTAAATTACTTGGATGGTCAGATGAAACTATAACGAAGTTTCGCTTGAATTACGAAGAAACTTTTGGAAAAGAACCTCGTAATATAGTCTTTAAACCGCAGGCGCCGTGGATTATCGAGACAGTTGCAGTTATACCAGAAGCGCGCGGTCGAGGGTTAGGGAAAATGTTGGTTAAAGCTTTATTAGAAGAAGGACGAGGAAAAGGACATTCTCACGCTGGGATTATGATTATCAACGGTAATGAACTCGCTCGTCGTACTTATGAATCCTTGGGATTTAAATTGTACATTAGCTTTGGTGCCGAGTATTTCGATAACGGATTCCCAGGATTAACCAAGTTTCGTCTTCGTCTGAATTAAGGAGACAATATGCTGTTTATGGTAGTCGAGCGATTCAAAGATGGCAAAGCCAAAGATATATATCGCCGATTTCAAGAGAAAGGGCGAATGATGCCAGAAGGGTTGCGATATATAGATAGTTGGGTTGAAGTCAACTTTGGACGCTGCTTTCAGCTTATGGAATGTGATGATTTACGTTTATTCCAGCAGTGGGTACTTGAGTGGGAAGATTTAGGAGAATTCGAGATAATCCCCGTTGTTTCATCAAAGGAAACGATGGAAGTAATTACAAAAATACTATAAGAAGCGTGTAAATTATGCTTAGAGAAATAGATAAGAACCTTTGGGTTGCCGAACAGCCATTTAAATATTGGGGGTTAGAAGTCGGCGCCCGAATGACAGTTATTCGCTTAGAATCTGGATTGATGATTATTTCTCCAATCAAACCAGACGACCAAATTATTCACCAACTCAATAAAATTGATAAAGTTGCTTACATTATTGCTCCAAATCTTTACCACCACCTTTTTATCTCAGAGTTTCAAGCAATTTACCCATATTCAAAGCTGATTATTCCAAAAGGACTAAATATTAAATTACCAAATCTTGATTTTGCCCAACTTCTAAACGATAACGAAGGAAGCATTGATAATCAAGTAGAATATTTACTAATAGATGGATTTAAAGTTCTTGATATAAGTGGCGCCTCAACACTCAACGAATACGGATTTTTCCATAGAGATAGTCGCACTTTGATACTTACTGATACTGCTTTTCATTTTGATGGCAACTTTACTTTTAAAACACAGCTAGCTGCAAGATTATTAGGAATATACGGAAAACTGGCGCCATCTTTTTTAGAAAAACTTGCCTCAAATGAAACACAAAAAGTAAAACAATCATTTCAAAAAGTATTTGAGTGGGACTTTGATAGAGTAATTATGGCTCACGGTAGCATTGTTGAAACAGGCGCCAAGCTAAAGTTAAAACAAGGATATAAAAAATTCTTAGGCGTTTTGCTTTGATAAAACGTAGGGTGCGTGACGCTATGAAAAAATTTGAACGTAATGATAAGACTCGTAGCGTCACGCACCGACTGCCAATAGCAACAATATCATAAGCTCTTTGTAGGTTGGTGTCGAGGAACGTAAACGTAGTTTTCCCTTTCTGGTGACCCAACAAAGAGCTTCATTGTAGCTGATAGTTAGGAATTAAGGGCGGTACTACTGGTTTATACTTAACCAGTAGTACCAAGCTGCGCCGTTTGAGCTACAACCATCAACAGTACTACTTGTTTTCTCTGACCAGAAATTAGGCGCCAGTGTAGGACAAATTACTGAGACATTCGGTTTAAATACTGAGAGTGTGCATTTAACATCGTCACAATAGAGCTATTAACAACAAATGATTCAAAATTCCGAGCCTATTGTTGAGGATATAACAGGTTTATCGTTAACCTTGAATGTGGTGTTAATCACCTTAGTGGCTATGTATTAACACGCTTAATAGCCTGTAAATTTTTGTAAAGATATTAATCTACTCAACAGTAGTGCATGTTTATTGTAAATATTTTTTAAAAGTTATATACTGATTAGTGTAAAAAGTGAACTATATAGTAAGGAAGAGGTAGATACTGAATATCTTCATTTTTAAGGATGCTCTGATGTTATGTTATAAAATAATGCTTCTTCAATACCCTTGATGTTGAATTATTAGTCAAGCATTAAAGCTTAACTTTACAATTAAGGTTAGAAGCCTAAATAATTTTACTTTTGATGGAGAAACAAACAATGCAGTCTATTGAATTTAAGGTTACGGTTAAGGATGGAATAATAGAGATTCCTCAAGCTTATCAAGATGATGTTATAAATGCTGAAGACGTTAAAGTTGTCGTTGTAAAAAAAGAGAAGAGGAAGCGAATCGTTGATACTGGCTTTTTGGCTGAACTTGCCAGTAATCCTGTTGAGATTGAAAATTTATTAAGTCGCGAAGAGGCGAACGAACGGTAGTTCATGAAAGGGTCACGGTGTTTTGTAGATGCTAATGTTTGGCTGTACTGGCTAACCTCAGATAAACGGATTCCTGCTGAAGAACGTTTTAGAAAACGTCAGTTGGCATCAAATGTTTTGCAACAACTAGATTTAGTGGTGAGTACGCAAGTAGTGAATGAGGTTTGCGTAAATCTGGTTAAGAAAGCTGGGTTTAATGAAGTCCAAATTCGCAAAGTGATTGAAGAATTTGAACTAGGCTGTGATGTTGCGGTTTTGACCTCTGATACTTTAATGCAAGCCAGTCAGCTTAGGAGCCAGTATGGATTTTCCTTTTGGGATGGTTTGATTGTAGCAAGTGCTTTAATCTCTGGTGCATCTATACTTTATTCTGAAGATATGCATAGCGGTTTAGTAGTTTCTAAGCAACTCCAAATTGTAAACCCCTTTCAATAAAGCTATTCAGAGATAACCGTGGAAAATCATTGATGATTATAACATTGCAACAACTAAAAGTACTACTGGTTAATTCCAACGGTAGTGCTAATTTACTATATTTAAGCAATCAATATAAACGGTACTACTGGTTAACTTAACCAGTAGTACCAAGTCGAACCACTCCAAAATTACGACGGCGCCCAGTGGTTAAATCAGCTTGACCAATCAACAAGCTAAAGTCATAATTTGCAACATTGACCTATATGTAGGTGTAAATCATGGCAATTAACGGCGTGATGATGCAGTACTTCCACTGGTACAACAGTAGCGATGGTAGTCTATGGAATCAAGTGAAAAACAATGCCAATGAGTTGAAAAAGAAGGGTTTCACGGCGATGTGGTTGCCTCCTGCTTATAAAGGAACTGGGGGAGGACACGATGTTGGTTATGGTGTTTATGATTTATATGATTTAGGAGAATTTGACCAAAAAGGGTCTATTCGCACTAAGTATGGAACTCGTCAACAGTATCTTGATGCAATTAAAGCACTCCATCGTGAAGGGATACAAGTTTATGCTGATGCTGTTCTTAATCATAAAATAGGCGCCGACACGAGCGAAGTCTTTAAAGCTACCCCTTTCCCACAGGATAACAGGCAAAGTCCTAAAGGCGGTTTAGAAGAAATTAAAAGCTATACTCATTTTCATTTTCCTGGGCGCCAAAACAAGTATTCTCAGTTTGAATGGCATTGGTGGCATTTCGATGGTGTTGATTACAACGAGTATAAATCTGATGACCGTGGGACTGTTTATTTGGTAGAGGGTAAAAGATTTGATGATTATGTAGCTCTTGAAAAAGGCAATTTTGCTTACTTGATGGGTTGCGATTTAGACTTTCAAGATGAATGGGTACGCCGTGAAATTACTGATTGGGGTAAGTGGTATTTAGATACAACTGGTGTTGATGGATTTCGTTTAGATGCGATAAAACATATTTCCTCTTGGTTCTTTCCCTTATGGTTGGATGATTTAGAAAAGTATGTTGGTAAAGATTTATTCGTTGTCGGTGAGTACTGGGTTCCTGATGTTGATACTTTAAAGTGGTATATCGACTCAGTTGGCGCCAGGATGTCAGTTTTTGATGTTCCTTTACATTACAACTTTCACTATGCTAGCAAGTCAGGTGGTAACTACGATATGCGTCGCATTTTAGACGGCACTTTAATGCAACAACGCTCAACTCATGCTGTTACATTCGTAGAAAACCATGATTCTCAACCACTCCAAGCACTAGAGTCTGTCGTTGAACCTTGGTTTAAACCTCTCGCATACGCAATAATCTTACTACGCGCTCAAGGATACCCTTGCGTTTTCCATGCTGATTACTACGGCACCGATTACAAGGACAAAGGATATGATATCCACATGCCTTCACATAGTTGGATAATAGATAAATTACTCTACGCGCGTCAACATTACGCCCACGGTTCGCAATACGAATACTTTGACCATTTTAATACTATCGGCTGGACACGCTTAGGTAATGAAAAACACCCCAAAGCGATGGCTGTTATTATGAGTGATGGCGGCGAAGGTTCTAAATGGATGGAAGTTGGTAAACGCAAAACCAAATTTATTGATATCACCGAACATATCAAAGAGCCAATTTATACCAATGACCAAGGTTGGGCTGAGTTTCGTTGTAAAGGTGGTTCTGTATCAGTTTGGGTACAAGATTCCGGTTTGGATTTAAAAGCATTATTTGGTAAATAAAATAGTAAGGTGGGCACTGCCCACCGTACAAATATCATTTAATATTCGAGTATGAAAGCAAAGTTGCCTGATTTTGATAGCCTTGTAAAGGAAGTTATGAGTGGCGAGGTTTCCTTTGAACGTCTTCAAGAATTATCCCAAAAAAATCTGGATTTAGCACGCTTAATTGCTGAGAATCCGGCTTGCCCACCAGAATTGCTTGAAATTATGGCAAGACGTAAGGATAATATTATTTTGGCTAATGTTACAGCTAATCCCAACACTCCAACAGAAATATTGTGTAACCTAGGCAAAAGATTTCCTCTTCAATTTCTCAAAAACCCTATATTATCGTTGTTAGTGCTAGAAAATCCGAATTTTTTCCGACAAATACCTTTAAATACACTTTACAGTTTGCGCGATTATATTTTAGACCAGTATTACTCTAATAAAACAAATCAAGATGTAGAAATATACAAAGGTTTGGCGCCTGATTTTGTATTGCAACAGCTTATCAAGGACTACGACTCGTCGATTCGTTATTGTGTTGCTAAACATCCAAATACACCTTTAAATTTTTTAGAACAGTTAGCAACAGATGAATATAAATCTACTCGCTGTGCTGTTGCACGCAATCTAAATACACCAGTTCACGTATTAGAAAAATTGGCAGCAGATAAGAGTTTTGATGTTCGGAAGTATGTTGCGAAAAATCCTAATACTCCTACAAGATTGATATTAAAATTGGCATACGACCCAAATCTTGAGGTGAGTGAAGCTATTATCTATAATCCCCAGGCGCCTATACATATTATAGATATTCTCTTAAATAAATTCAGGCAGCACAAAGACTGTGAATCTATCTTTGCTCAAATTGCAGTAAGTGATGAAGTCAATTCTCATGCGCTAGAAAAATTATCGATATGTGATATTCGCAAAGTACGCATTTACGTTGCTGGTAATCAAAAAACACCACCAGAGACGCTTATGAAAATGGCGCTTATTCAAAATGAGCATTGGTTAGTATTAAAAGAAATAGCTAAAAACCTAGCTACTCCAAATGAAATTTTAACAAAGTTGGCGCAAGAACGTAGAACCAGCATCAAAGAAGCTGCTCTATATAATCTTGGTTTGACTGACGAATATAAAAATATCTTGCTTAATTGGCAAAACTAACTCACTATACTATATACTGAATATTTTTTTACTTCTAGCTGTATGTTCGGAAAAGCAAGAGGTCGCCTCTTTTTCCTGAGTTAAAGCTATTTGTAATAGTTCCATCGCACGGGTATCCACAATTTTCATTAACGCTAATGCTGCCGTTGAGCGAGTTTCCGAGTCTTCATGACTCTATCCTGTGCAATGGCACCTCTAATATAATTTTTTTAATTATTATGTACTTATTAATTGTAAAGTTATATTACTTTGTTTAATTTATTGGATTACTCCAAATCACTTGGTTCACCAGGGTAAAAGCTGTCTTCAATAATTGATGTTATTGTGTACGGATTATTTGACGGAAATGTTTCTTTCGGTAGGTTTGTTTCCCCCATAGTTAAGTCTTTGGCATTTTCGTAAGCTTCTGAGATGGCGCCATCTATATATGATTTTAAACTTGGGTTGTCTTTAAGCAAGCGTGATATATCACGACGCTGTACCCGTATTGTTGCTAACCAGCTACGACTCCGGTTTTGTGGTTGGTATTGCCATTTTAGTAAATGTCCTATTAATATGCTCAAACGATTTCGGAGTTCTTGTCGTTGCTGTTTACCCAATGATTCAATCTCCTCAATTAAGTTGTGTAGGTCTATTTGACTCCATTCCTTATTACGAAGCAAAGATGCTTGTTCAATAGTCCATGCGTAAAAATCAGTTTCGTAAAGTTTTGTTTCTTTGCTCGTTTCTGGGTTAGCTTCTGGTGTGTGCATAAAAATTATTTGTTACCCGCAACAGCTTGATTTTTGGTCGCATGTCAATAATAGCGTAACTAATCTTAGCGCTACTACAAGTAAAATTAAGTTAAGCATTTGTGAACTTTTACTAGTGAAATACAACTATATTTAGAACAAGTAATATCTAAAATACGCTGTTTTGATCGCATTATAAAAATTAGGCGATACAAGTGGTAAAGAAATTGCAGCCAATGATACGGATTGGTTAATTCGTGCAAAAGCTGATTGTTAAGAATTGTTAAGATAATCCTGTATTCTCGACTTTCAACACGAAAACTGTAGAGATACATACCCGTATGTGTCTCTATATATTATAATTGTTTCTTTACAACAATTTACAAAATAAACGCTAACATAGTTGCAAAAATACTTTGTGATAATGGCTATAAAATTGCAACAAAAGCAGAGCGTTAATTCCCTAAATGGTTTTGTACATTTCATTGCATCTGTACTACTGTTCGGTCAAGTTTGGTTACGCTTTATCCAAGGAAAAACCTGCTACAGCAAGGTTATGGAACACATGGTCAAAGTCGGGCCTGATTCTCTGTCTCCTGTGTTACTTGTTAACTTTTTTGCAGGTATGATTTTTACCATTCAAACTGCGAGGGAGTTAGTTAAATATGGTGCTGTAGAAAGCGTTGGAGGCGCCTTTGCTTTAGCTTTTTGTCGAGAATTGGCGCCAATTTTAACATCAAGCATTATTGCAGGACAAGTGGGTTCTGCTTTTGCAGCAGAAATAGGTGCGATGAAAGTTACTGAGCAAATTGATGCTCTTTATATGCTCAAAACTGACCCAATTAATTATTTAGTTGTTCCAAGAGTGATAGCCTGTTCCTTGATGGTGCCCATTGCTACTATTTTTGGTTTAGTGGTGGGAGTTCTTGGTGGTATTTTTGTTGCCGCACAGTTTTACCAAATTGCTCCAGAAGTTTTTTTAGAATCAATTAGAACCCTTTTATCAACATCTGATTTGCTAATCGTTTTACTCAAGTCATTTATTTTTGGCACGATGGTTGCTGTTAATAGTTGTAGTTGGGGACTCGTTACTAAAGGAGGAGTTAAGCAAGTTGGAGAAGCGGCAACCGCAGCAGTTGTTAGTTCTTGGGTCGCTATCTTTATGTGTGATTTCTTTATCTCGTTGCTATTTCTGGAAAAACCAATTTAGTTTAGTGGCTGTATAGAAACCGGGTTTCTAGGTTTTTATAATATAGCTAATAACCAATGACTAATAGTCAACCACAGGCAAAGAACTAGCCACCAGCTATTAGCGATAAAATTGTACATCAATGAAATGAATTGGTCAATGATTAAACATTACATTAACATCGCTCATCAAAACGGGTATAGAAACCACCGTATTTAATCCAGTATTGTTTCAAGGTGTGATGAGGAGTATGTAAACTCGCTTTGGCTTGATACAGAATCACTTGACGATGGGCGCCCATCCAGATTTTGTTGATAGGTTCAACTGAGATTAAAGTGCCTCCCAGTGCTGCAACACATTCTGCAAAGCGCTCAATAGTCGTGTATTCCACAGTTTCAAATATGAAAAAGTGACCCGAACAAATTAGATGGCGACTGCGAACCCAGCAACGCATCTTTCTTTCAGCCTGTGGCGGCAACATTTTGGCACTCTTTGTTTCTAATTGCATTAACATAAATCGCTCACCGCAGGTACTTAGTTTGCAAAGTTTTGTTTCTTTTCAAAACATAAAGGTCTAGGTGTTGAACCCCATATTTGTTCAGGAGTTTCTACATCCATGCCTTTATGTAGGCTATTCCAAGCATTTTCTGTTAGTGTTAGTTCACTAACGACTGGAGTTTGGCGACCCTTACGCGGAATTAAATATTTATTGTTTGATTCTTCTATATTCCCCCTAAATACTTACCTTCGTGTCTAAACACCATCGAATATGGCGCCCATAAACCATAATCATAAACTTGCTCGGAGTAAAAGCCAATAGCAGTAAAGCAATTGAATGGTAAAGGTCGAAACAAAACGTGGATGTGGGCATATTGTTTAGAATTCGCAAACGCAAGATTAGGATTACTAAAATTTACCGTCATCCACTGCGCTAGAGTCAACAAATGACTAGTATTTGCACTCTGACTGGTCAGTGATATAGTCATATCAAAAAAACCAAAAAGAAATGTTTACTATATTGTTGTAGCCTAAATTTTTCAAAATTTAATATTCTCTTATCTTCAACGAATTACGTTGCGACCGCCATCGTCCCAACAATAGCTCAAGGAATTCAATAATATTCATCACAAAACAAGTTTTTAAAGTAGATTAAAATATTTCAAATCTTGACTTGCTTATAACCATGCCCTTTTACAACTTAATGTTTATAACTAAAAATTAAAGTCATGCCAAGCACGATTCAAGCAGCAAGAAAAGTTAACAGCGAGGTTATTTTCTTTTTGATATCTAGTGAAGACATCGTAACGTTTAGAACTTTTCCTCCAGTTCGGCAATACCTTGTATACTTTGTGACAAACGATTAAATAGTAGTTGCTATACCATACATCAAAATTCTCCGTATTATTAGGTGGCGATTTTTTGGAGTAATTCGTCCTACCCTTTGGGATATCCTTCGGATAACGGACAAACTTCGTTAACAGAGTCAATAGTAGTGAAAGAATATCGATAGTACGAAAATTAAATTGGTAGTCATGGTTGTGACTAATCTCTATTACTAGGTAACGTTTGCCTCGACACAGCTTACAGGCTTGTTGATAGTCTTCGGTTTAACGACAGTGGGAAAAATCGTTTTCATCCTTGACCGACGCTTGAAACTGGCTAACCTCATTGAGTCCTGACCTGTAAGCGGACTAAAAGGGTTTTATCCCGCTCCGTAGAAGGAACAGTTCTACGTTGAGTGTGGGCATAACCCGGAATTATTAGAATTACTCCTAATTACCCCGTTTTCTCGTTACGCCTCCCTTGAAATAAACCACTTTAACTGTGTTACATGCCAACTATCGCACGGATAGTCGCTTTTTTGAATTAGGGTATAACTCCTTACACTTTATCATTGATATCTAAAACTTGTCATCTTAAGTCCCTTGCGGGTGATGTTTAATTAGCAAATACATGATATAGAGACATCAAGAGTCTCATCAAATAAAGCTACTCCTAATCGTGATGCTGGTTTAAACGCCATTGGTTAAAATCTCCTGTTAAAAGAAATTTGAGCCTGATTCTGAAGAGATGTTTACAAAACTTAAATCATTTCTGACCAAGGACAACATCCGCGCAAGCACTGAAAATGCCTTGGTTGCGATGATTTGCAAGTTATATACTTCAAAACATCTTTCTCTTTTCTCATTTTCGTATGCCTTTGGGACGATGTTTATTAAAAATTGTCAATTTTTATTATACCGGAGGGAATACAGACTCCCCCCCACTCACTCATATTCCCTTCTGCTCAACTCCAAACCCTACCAATACAACATCCGATAGAGCTTCTCCTTCTGTCGGGCGCCGATATGTTAATATACGGCGAATACGTAAACTCGGATTAATCATGGTAATAGAGTCAACCGCGATTACACGAGTATAGTTAGTAGTCATCAGTAGTTCACGCTTAGTGTTATCAAAGCGAAAATCAGCAATAATTGGTCGTTCTTCCTCGTAAGCGCGGTCTCTTAAATATTTTCCTTGTAAAAAATTTGACTCTTGTTCTTGTGTCACAAATAACATATTCAACTGCTGCGAAACTTTCTCACCTTTTTCTGAAACAGTTTCAAACTTGAGATGATACCCAGGTAAACTATTAACATGAGGTGGGACGCTAAAAGCATTATCTGCAAGCACTTTCAGCTTAAGCGACTCTGTTATTGGTTCAACGACAAACTTGGTGTGTGAACGCTCGACTTCTTGCTGTGTTAAATAATGATATGTACGTTCCGTAGACCAGTTACCAACACAATCATCAAAAAATTGCTGAAATTCTGAGGTAGACATAGAGTAGGGTGCGTGAAGGCTATCAACAATTTTACAACGAAGCAAGTAACCTGGTAGCCTTCACGCACCTTATAACAAGCCCACCTAATTCTTAAAAGCTGCCATTTTTTGAATTAAATGGTCGAAATATGGCGCCAGAGATAGTTGACTTTCTTCACATGTTCTTAAACTTGCAGCTTTCAGTCCTTCTAATCCCACCACCATCGCATCTAAAGGTACTTGTAACTCTTGATACAAAAGTTCCATATAATGCAATCCTTCAGAACTAGTATATTCAACATGTTGCCCAGCAATACCGTAAGTAATACAGCGTTCAAAGTGCCAAAAATCACGCCAACAAGCCGCCGTCCGCTCGCTTGGATAAAGACTACCACCTGGACTAGTAATATCAGGAAAAGTAGTTAAAACTTGTTCGCGGGCTTCGTTTATAATTTCAGTAACATGGTCGCGTAAGTATTTCACAACCGAAATAAATTCACTGCTCTGCGGTGTGAGCGACTCAATAAAAGTCAACTCTTCATCTGTCAGATACTTGCCTGCGTCATCTGCTGCTTGAAATATCTGTACAGCTTCGCTTGAGTGCGTTTGTTGCCATTGAGCAAAGCTGACAATTCTCGCTTTTGTAATGAGTTCTTTAACTTTTTGCGTTAATTGAGCCATATAAAATAAGTAGATTCGGTTTACTGTTAAAATAAACCTATTATAATTCTCTACTTACAGACTAAGATACAAGCGTACAAGAGTCGTCGGCGCCGCACTTGAAGAAATATTACCGTCTACGAATTGCAATTGTATAACTAGGTCGCTGATTTTGCTCGCGTTGAGTTTTGACCAGTCGTAAGTCGTTATCGACATATACGTGTTCTAGCGCAGGAGTTGCCAAATAAGTCTTCTCAAGTTTCCGAACTGTAGTTCTGTCTAAATTTTCCAGCTTTAGAGTACTAGCCAATTCGCCATTTTGATACTTGTCTTTGATTTTTGTGTTTACAACGTTAGTAAACCACTCATCCGCATCATCAATCGTTAGGGGTATATCTCTGTTTCTAAACGCTTGGAATATTCCCACATTTTGAATATACCACTGGTTATTTTTTACCTCATACTTTTGCATCACCATCAAGTCATAAGCTGGAAGCTTTGCAGAGACTTGTTTTAATAATGATGATTGCTGACCAGGTGCGTAACGCGCGATGTTAGCATACAATCCATCCGCGTGAAAAATCTGATATGATGACGAGTGAATACGTCCAGGTAATACATCATGAAATGGTATTGTTGACCAAACTGGAGTCCAAACACCAAGTACTATAGGTATTTGATTTTCAACTACTGGATGTGGATTACGTTTGCTTAACTCTTCAAAATATGCTAGCAGTTCATTTTGATAAAATAAAACTTTGCTCTTTAATGCTTCTGTGTCTTTGTCTTTAACCAAATCCAAAAGTTCATTCTTCAATTCTTGAGTGCTGCGATAGCTTAGTTTATCGCTGTTAAGTAAATTAACCATTAAAATTAACCTTTAATTCTTCAGTAATTCTTGAGTGTTCTAATATCGTTTGTACTAGCTTCTTTCTCTAGTGCAGCATTTCATATAACTTTTAACCCCTTTCATGAGGAATAAAATATTTAATAAATAGTTATAAACTTTTATAACTCAAGATAGAAAACAAAATATTTTTTTTACAATATAACAAAATAAACCGGGTTTCTAGGATTCTAATAAAAAGAAGAAAGGAGAACTAGAATGAACTGCTTCCTTTCTTCACAAATAACTTTCCACTATTTAGTTTGCTATGCTTTCACATTCAGAATCGATATATCTTTAAGAACTTACCAAATTCTCTCACCGTTTTCATCTACGCGCGCTTTACGAATTAAGTCAGATATTTCTTCTGCATCTTTAACGTGATGAAGTGCTTTCTGTTCACCATTTTCATCTTCTGCGACAAAATAGGTAGGTACAGTAATATGGTCTCCTGTAATATCTGGAGAATCAACGGCGATTTGCTTAGATTTTTCCTGAATCGACTGAGGTTCATCAGCAATTTTATCTCCAGGGTTCGCCGTTAAATGTCTTTCGTTTACGTCTGGCTCATTTCTGGAATGTCTATCTACACTAACGGGTTGATTGATAGGTTCGTGGGAATTACTACTCATAATGCTATATAAAAATTTCTAAACAACGCTCTTTACAATCTAAATAAATCATTTACACATTTAATCCTTCATCAGTAAGACTTTTACCACCAACTAAAGTCTTAGTTTTTGCCCAATCGACTAGTGTAACTTTAGAGGTACGAGTAAGTATATATCCTTAATATCTTTGAACTAGACTAATAAATATAACTTGAGATGGCGCCATACATGCTTTAGGGATGAAGAAATAATCATTTAAAATCTTGATAATTATAGTTGAGAAAATAAAATTTCTAATTGTTCGTGTTTAGTATAATATATACAGCAATTAGGTGTATATACGGGAATTTGACTCGACGCTTATGTTAATTAACGATTTTTTGGTTTGTTTACGCATGACTGCCGATAAATGTACTCAGAATAAAGCTTCAAGCTGCTATATTAATCCACCGTGTGGTTGCCGAAACCCTGGTAAAGAAATAGAGTGTGAAAATTGTGAATATCTTGAATCTTGTTTGTCACGTTCTGCAAAACGTTCAAGAACGGTATATTAACTTGTATCAACAACTAGTATTTATAATAGACTTGACATGGTATCATATATATGATATCAACGAAATTAGATTGGGTAAAAATATTCTGATTAAATAAAAACGTGAGTATACCATTAACTACTAAGAAGCCGCGTGTCGCATCATGGCAGGCGGTTTTCTCATTGCTAATGTTCCTTTTTATGTATCTACCAATTATAGTGCTTGGTTTTTATAGCTTTAACCAATCACCTTATAGTGCTGCTTGGCAAGGATTTACTTTAACTTGGTATCAAAAATTATTTAGTGATGAGCGTCTAGGGTCAGCGTTAAGAAACAGCTTGATGGTTGCCTTCAGTGCAACGGCAATATCGGGAGTGCTGGGAACATTGATGGCAGTGGGTTTAGCGCGCTATAGATTCCCTGGTAAAAGTTTATATCAAGGTATTGCTTATCTACCTCTAATTATTCCTGATATTGCGATTGCAGTTGCAACACTTGTTTTCTTAGCTGCGTTTGCTGTGCCTTTAAGTATCTCAACAATTGTTGCAGCGCATATAGTTTTTTGCCTTGCTTACGTGGGTTTAGTCGTATCTTCACGGCTAAATAATCTTAACCCATATTTAGAAGAAGCTGCGCTTGATTTAGGCGCCACGCCATTACAAGCATTTACCAAAGTTTTGCTACCACAGTTAACACCTGCGATTATAGCTGGTTGTTTGCTAGCTTTTGTACTAAGCTTGGATGATTTTTTAATTGCCTCTTTTACCGCTGGTAGTGGCGCCAGTACATTGCCGATGGAAATATTTAGTCGCATTCGTACAGGTGTGAAACCAGACATTAATGCTTTAAGTGTAATTCTCATCGCTGTATCTGCAATAATTGCTGGTATTGCTGAGTTTGTAAGAATAAGAGGCGAAGCAAAGCATTAGCTAGAAACCCTAGAAACCGGGTTTCTTTATTTACATCTTGTAATCAATATGAAGATTTTGCGAGCGAAACCAGGTTTCTTTATTGATTTGTTGCAATTGTAAGGGCGGTAAAAGTATATATAATGATAATTCGCGCAATTGCACGGATGTCATAGAATAAGTGATATAAATAGACTGTTGTATCCCAACGTCTACTGATATTCTAGTAAATTAGAGTCAATATAGTTTTGCATAAATTGCTCAGAGTTAAGTCTTTTATGCCTAAAAGCCATAAACATTCGTTCATGTATTTACGGGTGTTGAGAGCCGCACTAGTAACATTGATAGCCATAGCCCTGCTATCAGTACCTAGTATGGCAGGAAAAATAACTTTCAGACCACCTGGAGAGCCAGCACCAAAAGATACTGCGGGAGGAGCGTCACGAACTGTTTTTGGTGAAACTACCGCTTGTAGTTCTGCACGTACTGGTATTGGTAAGTCTGTAACAGTAGTGTTACCAACAACAACTAACATTGGCTTTACGTTGACCGAACATCCAACAGTGTTTGTTTATATTCCGCAAACAACCGCACGTAAAGCATTTTTTAGCGTTCAAGATGAAAAAAATAATAATGTTTACCAGACAGATATCAAGCTGCCATCTCAACCAGGTGTAATGCAGCTAAAACTACCACCCGATGCACCTGGACTAAAAGCGAATAAAAATTACAAATGGTCTTTGGTAATGATATGTACCGCAGATTTAGAGCCAGACAGCCCATTTGTAAGTGGATGGATTCGTCGCGTTGAATATAAAACTAACATCAGAAATAACAGTAAAACTATAACCCTAGACTCTGTATCTAAACTAGCTGAGACAGGCATTTGGTACGATACGCTTGCAACTTTGGCACAATTGCGAATGAATCAACCTAATAACCAGCTATTAGCAACATCTTGGCAAGAACTTCTAGACTCGGTTGGTTTGAATGCAATTGCAAACGAACCGTTGGTAAACTAACACCAACTCCCAATTGTAATTATTTTAAATTTTAACTTCAAAGCTTGCGGATGTGGTTCCAACTAAAAAAACGACTTTGGCAATGGCGTGTTGTCTTAATAACATCTCCTAGCGTAGCAATCATGATTGTTGCCGGGAGTCTGTTGGGATGGTTTCAGCTATTAGAATGGGCAACACTAGAGCAGTTTTTTGCGATGCGTCCGCAAAAACCACCTGAAAAGCGCGTACTAGTTGTTACTTTTGACGAAAAAGACATTACCAATACAGGTAAAGCATTAATACCTGATAATGTCATCGCAGAGGCAATCACAAAAATCAGGCGCCAAAATCCTGCTGCCATTGGTATGGATATCTACCGAGACTTACCAGTGGTATCAGGGCATGGACAACTAGTTGATGTCATGAAAAGCACACCTAATTTGATTGGAGTTAAGAAATTAGGGCTCTTCCGTACTTAGTGGGCTAAAGTATTATATAATAACTATAAATAAGTAATAATTAATGAATTATGAAAACTTTAATAACTAAGTTATTAAATTTACCTGGAATCATAGTAGAAGATAGTC
>JAHHGX010000044.1 GCA_019359675.1 Calothrix sp. FI2-JRJ7 | reverse complement strand
ATTCTAAATTAATGCTCGGATTCAATCATCTAATTAGTCTAATCAATCAATACCAACCATTTTGTTCTTCTAGTTAATCCGGTTATTTCTTATTTCTTGAATTCGGAGAGTGACAGAAGAGGGGTATGTTGTGTTACCTAGACCTTCTAGAAAGTTTTCCCAAGCAGGTTGTGGAATTTCGTACTGACTTTGCACTCCTGCTAAATTTTGATTTGCTTGGGATACATACGTTTCAACAGCTTCTCTTGTAAAACGTTCCATCTGGAGTTGCATTAATGATGGTTGGAACACCTGCTTTGCAAATTCTTTTTGGAAATCACCAATTAATTTTTCAGCTTTGTTCTGTTCAGGAGTACTACTAATATTTACCCAAATAGCTTTTACACCCATACCGAACTGGTTAAAATAGTTGTAGTACCAATCTAAAAAAGGATGATCTACACGCTCCATTACTTCCGTATCCCATTGTTCTAAATTTTTGGATGCAGATGCTCTAGCACTTACTAGTGCTTTACCAAGAGCAGTAGAAACATCAGCAGATATCTGAGAGCGCTTTTGTTCGGGAATTTTTATAGTGACAAGATCTGGTTTAGGTTTTGATGAATGGCTAATATTATGGAGAGAATAATTTCCCCATAGTTGAAGAATGATTATGAGAACAACACCAAGCCAAATAAAACCGGATGCAGATTTAATCAAATCACTGATAGCACGAATACGATCCGTTTTGTCAGGATAAGTTACATTATCAACTGGTTTTGATGGAGAATTCGGTTTAAAGACAGCAATAAGTTGTTTTAAACGTGAAAACAGCGATTGTAATACCGTTTCTCGATGAAGATGCGCTTTATCCCTGACTGTAGAGATTGACATGTCAATCTCTACGGGATTTATTTGGCGCAACTTTATGCAGAATTGGTATAAGATATTTTTAGCTTCTGGCGCCGTTTGCTTTATTCGTGGCACCGTTTGGTTTATTCCTGGCGCCGTTTGATTTGTTTCTTCTGATTTTAATTCCGAAGTTTGAGATTTATCTTGATTGATGTTCATAGTAAAGTTTTTTTGCACTTAGTTAATATTTGAAGTTTCAGAACAAGTACTTTGGCTTTTTTATTGTATATCTGGTTCTGGATTGGTGCCTTTCAGAAGTATGGTGGAATATGAAATTTAAATGTGGCAACAAAAGAGAAAAAATGAGATGTTACCCTCGTCTTCACAAACCGTAAACTTCAAGCGATGGCGCTTTTTAACTGCTGACTAATTTGTTCTCTTACCTGTGGAGATAATTTTTTTGATTCTGTAACATTAATCCTTGCTGATTTGATTCTCTCGATTGACTCAAGTAAATCACTTAGCTCAACGATTTGCTTGCCTTTTCTTGCAACTCTCATTGCACCATCAATAACAGCATTTTTAATATCTCGTCCACAGACATCTTCAACTTGAGCAAGTATTTCAAGAGATACATCACATGATAGCGGTAGTTTGTTAGGAAGATGTCTTTTCCAAATTTCTCTTCTACAAGTAAAATCTGGCATTAAAAAACGCACATGACGTACTCGTGTTTCAAACGCTTTATCATAATTCTCAACAAGATTGGTACAAAATATTACAACTCCAGAAAATTGTTCCAGACAAATCAATAATTGACTACGCATCGAGTTGATAGCTTGCTCAGAACCCTGCGTAACATTAGTAAGTCGCTTTGAAAGCAAAGAATCAGCTTCATCTATAAATAGTAAAGCATTATCTCGCTCTGCGGCTAAAAAAATTGCCTCAAGGTTTTTTGGACCTTCTCCATGATACATACTCTCAATTTGAGCGTAACTAGCAGCTAAAATTGGTCGTTGAATTTTGGAAGCTATTGCATGGGCAGATAGAGTTTTACCAGTACCAGGTGAACCATAAAAATTTAGTGCAGTGCGTGGGAAAGGCTCTATTTGCCTCAAACCCCAATCATCAAAAACTTTAGACTCTAACTGAATTAGATCAACAGCTAGCAAAAGGTCATCTTTGACTTGTTCGGTGATAACCAACTGTTCAAAATCAAATAGCGGTTGTACTGCTTTATATTTATCAGCACGCTCTTCAACCGTTAAATCATAATTTTGTCTTTGATTATTATTCTCAGTAAATTTCGTAGAATCATTTTCGTTGAAATTTGTAATTTTTGAAGCAGTAGTGACAGTAATACTGAATTTATTTAAATTCGTTTCATCAATGAATTTGTTTGCAGCGTTCAAAATTCGGGAACGAAAAAGAGCAGCTACGTCTTCAGATACATTATCGGGTATACCCTGAACTAAAATGTTTTGAGATGCTTCCATTTTACCTAGTTAAATAAAAAATACCTGTAATTTTATTCCCAGATAACAACTTCACTATTTCGGTGAGCATTTTGAATCTGAGAATCTAGTTGATCATAAGTAATAGTACGTGCTTCTATCTCTTCACTAGTTCTTCTATCAAATATCCCCTGTACAACAGCATGTTCTCCACTATCAAGTCTTGTTTTGATTGTTGCAGCTACATTGTTAGGCTGAACAGCAAGATGTTCATAATCTTGAAACCAATCAACAATTATCGACCAAGTGAGATAGGCATAATATACAATTGTAAAGATTGCCGTTGCAGCAATGGCGCCACCAATTAAAAGCGAAATTGGATCAAACATACTTTTTTACTCAACAATAATTAAATCTTTGTTACCAAAAATCTCTTTCAGCTCTTCATCTAATTCTTTAGCGACTAATTGACGACCATAAGGTTTTCCATTAGTAAAACAAAGTACACTGTTTGTACTATCGAGGAATACTTGGGCTAGATGATAACCTTGTTTATGAGGTTGGCGTAAAATAGCCCCCTTTTTGACTCTTGAATCGGATGGACGGTCTGTTACAAAATATTTAATAGCAGAGTCATATGTCATTAATGGTACAACTTCCTGTATTTTCAATAGGTCTTGTAACCATTTACTAAACTCCAATAATACTTGTTCTAAAGGATTACTAACTTTCACTTATGGTCTAAGCTCCTTAAATACTTAGTAATTTTTAATTCTGTTAATTAAGTATCGTTGGATTTAAATAGAACTATCTCCTGATAGACATCAGTTATTGCATCAGTATTACACCAGTAAAAATATAAAACTTAAAATTTAGGCTACTTGACAAAAAGATTCCCGTCAATTTGTGTAAAAACGGGAATCTTTTGGTTGACGTTATGAGTTTTGGTGGTAAAGATAATTACCATAGAGGCACAAAGTACGCAGAGAGGGGAGTAAGATAAATTTAAAATTGGCGCCAGCTCCCCAAGTTTAATGGCACAAAAAATTTCCTGATGTAATCCTAATATAACATCTGACTGTTGCCAGGGATACTTAAAAAGTCTTGTTCTTCCCTCCTGTCAAGTAAGGTTATGAGAGCTTATCAAACAGGATGCTGGGTTAACCAAGTTTCTAGGTTTTGTAAAGCAGTAAAATCAAGCAAAGCTTCTGCCAAGTCATCTAACTGCGTTGATGGTAAAGCTTGAATATGCAGTTGTAGTACAGGAGGAATTGTACCTACTTTACGTTGAAGAAGGCGCATAACAAGCGATAGTGCTTTTTCTTGCTGTATGTCCTGGTAAATTACAGATTCGCGCATTTATCTGACTCTGCTATAAATGTATCCTGTTAGACAGGATGCTGGGTTAACCAAGTTTCTAGCTTGCTATAAGCTCTGTATCATATGTTGCCCAAAAATTTAACTAAAATATCAATTCAATTTTTATAGATTAAGCATGATTATCATGTTCAGTGAGAAACCCGGTTTCTGTTGGTAAAATATCAAGATTGTTGTGCTTAGTGGTGAAGAAACCGGGTTTCTTGGGATGGTTGAAACAAAATGTGTGATATATACCTCTTGATTGTTTAGATATAATTCTTGATTATTTAGTAATGACTCCAGTAGATATTTTGATTCTCTCTAATGGCCCTGGTGAGGTGACTACTTGGGTGCGTCCTGTGGTGAAGGCATTACGGCGCCTTCTTGGTGATGACCGTGAACAAGTTCGTATATCGGTAGTGCTGTCACCTTGCCCGAATGCTAGCGGTAAAGAAGTTGATATCGCACGCTCGTATCCTGAAGTTGACCGTGTACAAGGCGCCGAGTATTTCTTTCCATTTTTGCTGCGCGGTAAAACTGCCCAAAATTGGGATTGGAGAAATAAGGGTGTTGTGGTTTTTTTGGGCGGGGATCAATTTTTCCCGGTTGTAATCGGTAAGAGATTAGGATATAAAACCGTTGTTTATGCTGAGTGGGACGGGCGCTGGCATAATTTAATCGATAGATTTGGTGTGATGAAACCCGAAGTTATGCCAAAATCGTCAAAATATGCGAGTAAGTTTACTGTAGTCGGCGATTTAATGGCGGAAGCTGGTGCAATAAATAATGATAATCAAATTCACAAAAATACTGATTCTTTAATTATTGGGATTCTTCCTGGTTCTAAAGCTGCGAAGTTGGCACAGGGTGTTCCTTTAACGCTGGCAATTGCTGAATATGTACACGAGCGAAAGCCAGAGATAAAATTTATAATTCCTGTGGCACCAACTTTAGATTTACAAACTTTGGCAAGTTTTGCTGACCCGGAACAAAATCCTGTTGCTGAATATTTTGACTTTAAAGGCGCCTCTCTTGTTACTACTTCATCTGAACGTTCAATTTTAAAAACAGCAAATGGCTTATGTGTTGAACTATACAAACAAAATCCAGCTTATGATTTGCTAGCGCAGTGTAGCATTTGTTTAACTACGGTAGGCGCCAATACAGCAGAACTTGGTTCGCTAGCTGTGCCAATGATTGTTTTATTACCAACTCAGCAACTTGATGCGATGCGTTCGTGGGATGGTTTACTTGGCATACTCGCGAATTTACCAGGTGTTGGGTCTAGTTTTGCTAAGTTAATTAATTGGTGGTTTTTGCGGAAAAAGGGTTTACTCGCATGGCCTAACATTTGGGCACAACAAGAAATTGTCCCCGAATTAGTCGGGAAACTTCAACCGCAAGATGTGGCGAATATGGTTTTAGATTATTTAGATAACCCTGAGAAGTTAGAGGAAGTTAGAAATAAATTACGGAATGCGAGGGGTCAAGCTGGTGCTGCTGAGAAATTAGCAAGTATCGTGCAGGAGGAAATAATGTTGTAAGGTGCGTGACGCTACTAGATTGTTGACTTCGTTTTGAGATTGTTAATAGCGTCACGCACCCTACTCTTCTGACTGTCCGTCTCTTCTGCCTAATTCGTATACTCCGCATCCCATACAGGCTAGTATTCCAGTACTGATGCCCCAGCTTCCTCCTAAGCCAAGGTCGAGAAGCCAGTTTGCGATGGCGCCAAAAATGAGGAACGGCACGATGCTAAACACCGAAGCGTAGAATGCGTTTTGTGATTCTCTGGCTTTGCGAGTTTTCTCGAATTCTTCTTTGCTGGTATAAAGGAAACCCTCGGCGAAGTTAAACCAGCGGTCGAGTAAATCTGTAACTTTGTCTCTGAGGTTGGAGAAAGCTAGATATAGTGCTAATGACCACAGACTGGCGCCTGCAATGGCAACTGTATTTATCTCAAAGCTAAAAGGTAATATTTCGAGCATGATTTGAGGATGAGCGGCAAGGATAACGAGCGTTTATTAGAAGTTTAAGACTTAAGTTAACATTTTTTGGCAATTGGCAACATTGAAGTTTTCACTACGTCTAAAATTATTGCTATTGATATTTTTAATACTTTGGCTAATGAGCTTTTTAGTTGTTAAGCTAGATTGGACATAAATAACAATAGTATAAATTTCTGTATAAATAATACATGTTTAATTTTGTAAATAGTGTTAATACTGATAAAACTCCAACTAAACCTAATTGCGTTGAGGAAGCTTCGGATGAGTAGACGGCTACAAAAAACATTAAAAACTGGAGCCATCTTATTTTTATTAGGATTGAGTCTGGCAGTCTCAGTCATTCTATTTCCTAAGCAAGAAGTCGCAATGGCAACTTCTAACTGGCGAGCAGCTTCATTTCCAGTAGAAAATTTTCAAGCTTATACGTCCCCTTTTGGCTACCGTCCTTCCGCAACAGGTGGAGGTGGTTGGGAGTTTCACAGCGGTTTAGATATAGCGGCGCCGCGAGGTAGTTATATTCGTAATTGGTGGACAGGTGTTGTTGTAAAGGTAGAAGACCGTGGCGCCTGTGGTACCCATGTAGTTATTCAATCAGGACAATGGCAGCATACTTACTGTCATATGGAAGGAAATGTTGAAACTGCAAACGGTATACGTTATATGGTTGACCGTGCAGGTGGCATTCAAATAGCGGTGGGTATGCAAATTCCCGCAGGAGTCCGAATTGGTCGTGTTGGGATGAGTGGACGCACTACAGGTCCCCATCTGCATTGGGGATTAAAATATAACGGCAATCATGTTGACCCAGCATTTATACTGCGGTCAATGTTCGCACAACAACCATCAGGTGTAAGACAAGCAAGACAAGGTTCATCTTTGATTAAGCAGCAGCAAACACAAATCAATATTCAAGAGTCTAAATTTATTCGAGACTCTGGATATTAATCAAGGTAGGGTGGGCTTCGGCCCACCATACATATTTAAGCGTTAACGCTGGCTTTTGCTAACTCTTTTTCAGGAAGCTGTGTATATTCAGCAACAATTTGACGGAATTGTTCACCTTCAATTGTTTCCTGTTCGATTAACAAATCAACTAAACGGTCAACTAATGCGCGGTTTTCACGGATAATTCGACGCGCTTCTTGGTAACATTCGGTAGCAATTTCTCTGACTTTACGGTCAATTTTAATTGCCACTTCTTCAGAATATTCGTTGCGTGTTACCCAGTCACGACCTAGGAAGACATCATAATTTTGGTTTTCTAACGCTACTAAACCTAAATCTGTCATCCCGTACATCGTTACCATTTTGCGGGCAATATTTGTCACCATCTTCAAATCCCCACTGGCGCCTCCGGTAACTTCGGGTTCGCCAAATACTTCGACTTCAGAAGCTTTTCCACCCAAGGTCATGGTGATGTTATCTTTCATCCATGCGCGCGTGTAAAGTCCGCTGTCGATAACTTCTTCGTTCAAGATTTGCTGCGAGAAACCACCAACACCACCCGAACGGGGAATAATTGTGACTTTATTGAGAGGGTCGGAATGTGGTAACAATGTCGCTAACAGTGCATGTCCAATTTCGTGATAAGCAATTAAACGTTTTTTCTTGCTATCCATTAATGGGTTTAGAGTTAACCCTATCGTCAAACGGTCGATAGCATCATCTATTTCTAATGGTGTTATCGCTTCTTTACGGCGCCGCGCGGTTAAAATTGCAGCTTCATTAAGTAAGTTTGCTAAGTCGGCGCCTGTAAAACCTGGTGTACGACGTGCGATAACTTCCAAAGAAACTGCGGGGTCTACTTTCTTATTACGTGCATGTACCTTAAGAACTTCTAAACGTCCTTTACGGTCGGGTGCATCAACAATTACCTGACGGTCAAAGCGCCCTGGACGTAACAACGCTGCATCAAGGACATCAGGACGGTTCGTAGCAGCAATAATAATGATACCGTTGTTACCTTCAAAACCGTCCATCTCAGTAAGCAATTGGTTGAGGGTTTGTTCGCGTTCGTCGTTTCCGCCACCAATACCCGCACCACGCTGCCGACCAACGGCATCGATTTCATCTATAAATATTAAACAAGGAGCATTATCTTTAGCTTTTTTAAATAAGTCGCGAACACGAGAGGCGCCAACACCCACGAACATCTCAACAAATTCTGAGCCAGAAATACTAAAGAAAGGTACAGCAGCTTCACCAGCGATAGCTTTAGCAAGTAACGTTTTACCAGTTCCAGGAGGGCCAACTAATAATACACCTTTGGGAATACGGGCGCCGACCGCTGTAAATTTCTCTGGCTGCTTGAGGAAAGTAACAACCTCTTGTAATTCCTCTTTAGCTTCTTCAATACCAGCAACATCATCAAACTTAATGCCAGTTTTCGCTTCCATTTGGAAACGCGCGCGGGTTTTGCCGAAGTTCATCGCTTGCGAAGAAGCATTCGAGGAACGACGTAAAAACAGTAGCATCAACGCTACTAACGGCAAAATCCACATTAAATTGATTAATAACCCAACAGCAGCGCGGCTATTTGCCGAAGAAGCTTCTCCAAACTCAACTTTGTTTTGTCTGAGTTTAGCTATCAACTCCCCGTTTTGATTCAAAAGCTGCACTCGTAGTGGTGGTGCATCTGGTTTTTGATTCTTTAAATAAACTCTCGCCGTTTGGTCGGTTTCGTCAAGTTCAACCTTCCTTACTTCCCCACTATTGGCTTTTTTAATCAGTTCACTATAGCTCAACTGATTGTCTGACCTTTGCTGTTGAGCCATAACAGGTGCCACACCTACC
Source organism: Calothrix sp. FI2-JRJ7 (assembly GCA_019359675.1). GTDB lineage: Bacteria > Cyanobacteriota > Cyanobacteriia > Cyanobacteriales > Nostocaceae > Dulcicalothrix. The sequence continues at coordinate 17,971 of JAHHGX010000044.1, read as the reverse complement.
ACAGAAGGCATCATTATCATACCTGCTGCTAACGCCCCTGTTAAAGCTAAACGCTTTGCTGGTTGACGCTTGGCATCGAAGTTTTTCTCTAATTTTTCCATAAAAAGAACCTTTGTTTTGCTGCTAATATTTACGCTAGCCTTGGTAGTGTTTGTTGGCTTCAAAATAAGTAACTATATTTCTAATCTAGTTTAACGTCTATAAATAATGTTCCTACCGTTTTTACCACACCCAGGAATAAATCCGCATGTTGAAAAGTCAGAACATCTGTATTTATATATAACTAACATATAAGCAATGTAGGCGCCATTTGCTTACTGTAATTTACATGTTATAATATTAATGTATCAATTTAAACTTACTTTGTGTGGATAACCGATAGATAAATGTTCGTCATAAGGACTCGTTGTAAGGACTTTATTCCTTAATCAAAATCGGTAGGTAGATGCGGGCTACGATAATACTCAAAGCATTTTGTAATTTGGTGCGGTAAAACTCGCCCTATGGATAGTTCAGGAATTGAATCCTCAGCAAAAAATCCAACATCATCAGTTTCAATGCTTGTAGCTGCACTTCCACCCACTAATTCGCAGTGAAAAAATAATTTATACATATAATACGGAAAAGGAGTGTGTCCTTGTCGGTCACGGTCATACACTGCCAATATTTTCACCGCGCGAGTTTGATAACCTGACTCTTCAAGAATTTCTTTAATTACAGACTCACTGGGAGATTCTCCAACATCCGCGTAACCACCAGGAAGCGTCCAACGTCCATCAAATTTTTCTTTAACTAACAAAATCTTATCATCGTGAAAAACCGCACCACGCACGTCAATTTTTGGTGTAGCATACCCGACTTCACGTTCAAATAAATCTAATACATACTGATTTTCTACCTGTGCGTAACTTGCTGCTATTTCTGCTGCAATTTCCCGAATTTGCTTAAATCTTTCAATATCAAAAGGGTTTTCTGAAAAAGTCAAACCACTTTGGGCAATTGCCTGTAACTTTTGCGTCCATTTCAGCCATTTTGGTTGCATAAGATAAAGCCAGGGGGTGAGAAAAATTGCGGTGCGTAGGGTGGGTGAAAGCCATTACAATCAGGCAATGAAACGCAAGATAAAGTGCTTTCACCCACCACCCCATATGGTATTCGTGCGTGCGGTGCGTGACGCTACTAGACATTCATGTTGTCCAAGAATTGTTGATAGCGTCACGCACCCTACTTTTACGCTTCATTCAGCGCAGCAATACCAGGTAGTACTTTACCTTCGAGTAATTCTAAGCTGGCGCCACCACCCCATATGGTATTCGTGCGTGCGGTGCGTGACGCTACTAGACATTCATGTTGTCCAAAAATTGTTGATAGCGTCACGCACCCTACTTTTACGCTTCATTCAGCGCAGCAATACCAGGTAGTACTTTACCTTCGAGTAATTCTAAGCTGGCGCCACCACCAGTAGAAATATGGCTCATTTGGTCAGCTAAACCAACTTTCTCGACGGCAGCTACTGAGTCACCACCACCAATAATGGTAATGGCGCCATTTTTGCTGATATCAGCGAGGGTATGGGCAATAGCTTCAGTACCAACGGCAAATTTATCGAATTCAAATACACCCATTGGACCATTCCAAATTACAGTCTTACAGTCAGCAAGAGCTTCTTGGAAAACTTTCACAGAGTCAGGGCCAATATCCAAACCCATCCAGCCATCAGGGATATTCTCAACGCTGACGGTTTGCGAGTTTGCATCTTTATCGAATTTATCGGCAACAACTACGTCGGTGGGCAGTAGGAAAGTTACACCTTTTTCCTTTGCTTTAGCTTCGAGAGAACGCGCAAGTTCGATTTTGTCGTCTTCAACCAACGAACTACCGACGTTTAAACCACGAGCTTTGTAGAATGTGAAAATCATCCCACCACCAATGATGAGCTTGTCACATTTTTCTAACAAAGATTCGATAACGCCAATTTTGCTCGATACTTTGGAACCACCAATAATAGCAGCCAAAGGACGCTGAGGATTTGCAATTGCATTTTCTAAGTATTGCAATTCCTTTTCAATCAAGTATCCAGCAACCGAGGGGCTGAGATACTTAGTGACACCTTCAGTCGAAGCATGGGCACGGTGCGCTGTACCAAATGCGTCGTTGACGTACAAATCAGCGTTTGATGCCAATTTTTGGGCAAATTCGGAATCGTTCTTTTCTTCTTCTTTGTAGAAGCGAACGTTTTCAAGTAGCAATACTTGCCCGTTTTGCAGTGACCCAACTTTGGCGCCGACTTCATCACCAATACAATCATCGCACTTAACGACTTCTTGTCCCAGTAACTCAGATAAACGCGCCGCCACTGGAGTTAGACGCAACTTATCATCAACACCCTTTGGACGACCAAAGTGACTAGCAAGGATTACCTTAGCACCCTTACCAGCCAAATCTTGAATTGTCGGTAGTGCCGCACGGATACGTGTATCGTCCGTGATATTGCCCGCATCATCTAGGGGCACATTGAAATCTACCCGTACAAATGCTCGCTTACCAGACAAGTCAGATGCAGATAAATTTGCTAAAGATTTCTTCGACACGGCACAACCTCCTGATTACCTGAATGCTATGTTTTGAATAAATACAACCATCCAGATTGTACCGAGTCATGGGGGCCGGAAGTGAACACTATGTTCAAAACAGTATTATTTCCTATCGACCAAAGTCGCGAAGCACGTGAAGCGGCTGATGTAGTCGTCAATGTAGTTCAAACGTACAAAAGCCGTTTGGTGCTGTTGTCGGTGGTAGAACCAACTACCGACGGTGAGTCAAAAGACCCAATGCAGTCACCCGAAGCGGTAGCGAAATTACTCGAAAACGCCAAAGCAGTGTTTGAACAACAAAGCATTCCAACCGAAGTTATCGAACGTGAAGGTAAACCCGCGTTTACCATTTGCGACGTTGCTGATGAAGTTGGAGCGAATCTAATTATCATGGGATGTCGAGGAATGGGGTTAACCGAAGAAGGGTTAACCGATAGCGTCACCAACCGGGTGATTAATCTTTCCCCATGTCCCGTGTTAATCGTGCCGTAAGGTAGGTACTGCCCACCATACATTCTCGTGCTGTAAGGTGGGCACTGCCCACCATACATTCTCAGTAATTTCTACAGCTTGTTGCTTAAGTTTATGTAGGCTATTAATTTTATTAGACTTAATTATGCCCGTTGTAAATGGGTATGAAATTTGTTCGCAATTACGAAGAATTTCAGGCTTTGCCGAAACACCTACAGCAGATTGCTCGTTCATGCGGTACGTGTAGAGACGCGATTAATCGCGTCTCTACAAGGATTCGGGCATTATGTGTGTGCCTCATTTACCTAAAATTCGCTGTATAATTATATTGACTGGTAGCGATGGTTTACTCGACCGAATGCGCGCGAAAGTTGTTAGTTCAACCGATTTTATGACTAAACCGATTGTTGCCGATAAAATTTTAGAGACGTTAAAAAAATATTTACCAAGTCATTTATCTAATTCAATACCGATTGAGTCCTTACAAGAAAGTTAATAATAAAAACCCAAATTATGTGATGGGTTGTAGTACAGGCATCTTACCTGTGCAATACATGTAATTATATTTACCACAGAGGCACAGAGTTCACAGAGGTAGGAGCTAATAAAGTTACAGCTACTGGCGCCTACTCCCTAATACCATTTTTATATGAAGATGCACATTATTACTCTTAGCCCCCCTTAATAAGGGGGGTTGGGGGGATTTAATTGTATGCAGCTTCATATTCGATTGGTATAAGATTATTGTCATGGAATGCTATTATATTGCGGGACGATTAACTCGAATTACCTTATTTTCTAAAGTATCTTCTGCACGAATTGCATCATTTATACGTGTAGCAAGTCTGTATAAGTTTTTATCATCGGTGCAGGCAATAATACCTTGGTGAGCAGAATTTTGATTATGCAACCTGAAAAAATCACGTCGATTTTGTGTTAGTACTACTCTCTTATTTTTAGTTGCAAATCCTAACACATCAGAATCAGGAAGTCCAGCATTTCCAGCTTCCTGCACAGTCAAAACATCATGACCTAATGAACGTAATAATTCTACAACTGGTAATGGAAATTGCTCGTCAGCATACAAATTTACCATACATCAGATTTCTTGTTCCATAGCTTCATCTTGCTCTTGAAGTGCTGTTTCAATTTCATGAGGGAAAGCTTCAGCATAAGCCCAAACATTGACTAAATCAGCAGCAGTAAGATGAGGATAAAATTCTAAAATTTCTGCATCAGTTGCACCCTGGCGCCGTAAACTAACGAATAGCCAAACAGGAAGACGAGTATTACTAATACATGCATCGCCACCACACACTCCAGCAGTTTTAGTAATTAAGCGTGAACCATTGCTTAGGCTACTGGTTAAAGTTTGTATTGCCTCTGCTTTTTCGCTTGGATTTAATTGTAGTAACTGTATTTTTAACTCTTCAATTGTCATATTTTTAAACCTTTGATTAATTACTATTTTACATTTTTTTATTAACAAGCGCTTCTTTTTCGATGACAAAACTAATTTTATACATTTCTTTATTCTCCGAGTTTCTCAAACAAGCGCGCTAAGACTACATTAGAAAACAAAAATCCTTCGGGGTCAGTTAATCGTAATCTTTCTGCTTCGACTGTAGCCCAACCTTGATTAATATATGGCTGTAATATCTTTAATATCTCTTCTTCTTTCTCCGAGCCAAATTCTTGCTTTATTTTGTTTAAACTAACTCCCTCAGCTAGCCTCAACCCTAGCATTAATGTATCTAATAACACTTCTGATGGTGGTGTTACTTCGCAATCTACTACTGCACCAGCTTCTACCCAAGCGTAATATTCTTTGGTTTTACGGGGACGAGTAAAGCGTTTACCTTCTACATAACTTGCGGCGCCCATTCCAAAGCCATAATAAGGACGATTTTCCCAGTAAACTCGATTATGACGACATTGGTGTCCGGGTTGTGCGTAGTTGGAAATTTCGTAATGTGAAAATTCGGCGCCTGTTAAGATTTTTTGTGCTATTCGATACATGTTAGCTGTAGCTTCATCCGTAGGTAAGGGTTTATCACCGGGTTGGTAGTAACGTCCAAAAGCAGTTCCCGGTTCGATGGTAAGGTCATATATAGATATATGGGTAGGCGCCAAGGAAATAGCTTTTTCTAAAGACTCTTGCCACATCTCTAAAGTTTGGTTCGGTAAACCCGATATTAAATCAATACTAAATTCAGGAACATTGACTTTGTGTATCAGGTCAGCAGCAGCGTAAATATCCGAGACAGTATGCGCGCGTCCACACAACCGTAGCAATTCTTCTTGAAATGCTTGTACTCCAAAGCTAAAGCGATTAACACCTGCACTGCGATAACCTTCAATATGTTCTATATCAAAAGTACCTGGGTCAATTTCCATAGAAATTTCTACGTCTGTGGAAATACCAAACTTAGAGTCAAGAATTGCTATGATGCACTTTAACTGCTCAGTAGATAACAGCGAAGGAGTACCACCACCAAAAAAAATTGTCTGTAAAGGTTGACTTTGTACTGATGTAAGGGCAATTTCCTCACAAAGTACCTCAACGTAACGCGAAATCGTAGCAGAAGTTTCACCGCGTTGCTTATCTCCGACAACCGAAATTGGGAAATCGCAGTAAAAGCATCGGCGCCGACAAAACGGAATATGTACGTAAGCTGCCCGTGGAATGCTGGAAATAACTACTTCTGTGTCCATTAGGGTTTACCCATTCGGGGATCAAATTTAAATTAAATTGCAAAATTTATAAATTATTAAATAAACAAGAAATATGAGTGTAAATTTACATTTATTTGTAGCTTAATAACAAAAAGATAAAGAATATAAACAGTATTACTATTCAGTTATAATATATTTACATACTATTATCTTAATTCTCTAGTAAGTACGTAAGTATAAATTTTGTCAGAGGTTATTTGTTAATATCAGTAACAAGCGACCAATGAGAAATACTCAGTTCGATTGAGTTGTACACCAGGAAACCAGTGTAACCACATGCTAGATGCCATTATTATTTTCTCATTCATCCTGGCAGCAGCGGGGGTAGGGTTCTTTAGTATCGACTTACTACCCGACGGGGCACTAAGTCGAGTCTCAAATATAGAAGCTTTACGCTTTGTTACTGCCGCATTTGCCGCTATTATTGGCGGTGCGATTGGTCTTAGAATTCAAACGGGTTATCGTCGTCTCGAAGCCCAAGTTCGTGATATGGCTCCAGAAGCAATAGTAACGCGCGCAATCGGCTTGATTGTGGGCTTGCTACTTGCTAACTTAATGCTGGCGCCACTATTTTTACTTCCCATACCTCCTGACTTTGGGTTTATTAAGCCATTGGTAGCAGTAGTCGGTAGTATTGTACTAGCTTATACTGGTATGAACTTAGCCGACAGTCACGGGCGAGGATTAATTCGGTTTATTAATCCCAACAGCGTCGGAGCGTTGGTAGTAGAAGGAACACTAAAACCCGCTGGTACAAAAGTTTTAGACACAAGCTGTATTATTGATGGTCGTATTGAAGCACTTTTAGAAACAGGGTTTTTAGAAGGCGCCATAATAGTACCACAATTTGTACTACAGGAATTGCAGCAAGTCGCAGACGCAAGCAAAGACCAAAAGCGAGTACGAGGAAGACGCGGACTAGAAATTCTTAACCGCATTCGAGAAACTTATCCAGAAAGGATAATTATAAATTCCTCAGACTATGACGATATAGCGACTGTCGATGCCAAGCTGGTCAAGTTCGCGCAAGAAATCAACGGAACATTGTTAACTAACGACTACAATCTATCTAAAGTTGCCAGCGTTCAGAAAGTACCAGTACTCAACGTCAACGACTTAGTTAACGCAGTACGTCCGAGTTACTTGCCCGGAGACAACATCGACATCAAGATACTCAAAGAAGGCAAAGAACCAAGTCAAGGTATCGGTTATCTCGACGACGGTACAATGGTAGTCGTCGAAGAAGGTAGTCCTTTTGTAGGTGGTGAAGTTCGCGTCACCGTCACCAGCGCACTTCAAACATCCGCAGGAAGAATGATTTTCGCCAAACCTCAAGCATCTGCTTTTGCGTAAGGGAAAACAATGGCGCCTCAATGTAATATCAAATCATAACAGCCGATACAGTTCACCTGTGTCGGTTTATTTTATATTTCCAAAGTGTCATTCTGAGCGCAGCGAAGAATCCCTAAAAAGTACAATAAACAAAAAAATTCCAAACTGTCATTCTGAGCGTAGCGAAGAATCTCTAAGAACTACAATTTATATAACGAACCGCAAAGGACACAAAGAGCGCAAAGAAAGAGAAGAAGAGTTAACGCGCTTAAATATAAAATTACTACATATCTAAGCAACTAGCTCGCAAATAACACTTTCTATCAATAATCAATTCCACAACAAAAGCAAGCCACCCAGACACAGTATATTCCCAAAATTTGTTAAGAAGTTCAATATCTAAACGTTCTTTTATAGCATCAAATATTCGAGCTTGAAATTCCCAACGGTATTCGTTTTTATTATAACTTAGAGATAAATTGTTATCTTTACACGATTGGTTTAATTGTTCTTCATCATTAAATAATTGCCAATCAATATATCCTAATTCCCCATCAAGTTATAAAAGTCGCTGACGATGCAAATACTTAGCAGTTTCCTCCGCTCGATTTAAATCAATATGAAAAGAATTTAATGATGGTTTATTATAATCATCAGCCCAATAATATGGATTTTGAGTATTGATATTATCTTTGATATCGGTTATGTAATGTAAATATCCATCTTCATCATTTGATAACGGTTCGTAAGGTTCGTATTTTTCATCTTCATCATAATAATCCTCGTCATCATAATCATTAATTGAATCAACAAGATAATACCAATCATCACCGTAGGAAAGTGACGAACGATACACACAGTAAATTTTGTCACCCACATTTAAACGTAATCCTTTAGCAGTTTCTGATTCTGCTTGATTTGACTGTTTCAAAATTTGGTAAGCTTTGATTCTGACTTGTAGCGATGCGTCTTTCAGAGCTTTTACTAAAATATCTAAACCTTCATCACCATATATTAAGGCATTTATCACAACATCAAGACGCACTTGTTCATTCCCAGTTACAAACCGTTGACGCAATCCTTCAATACCACCTAAAACGACGCCATCAACTGGAGGTGGAGCTTGTCCACCCTTGACCGCATCAAATTCTCGTGGTTCTTTAGAGTTATTACCCATTGTGCTACTCGCGCTACTCTATTTCTATAATTCCCATCTAATAAGCAAAATCACTCAAAAAGCCAGATGTGAAAATCTCTCTTGCACGCAATACTGCTCTGTCCACTCTGAGTACTTTGTGAGTATAAATAGTTTTATTGTACTATTTAATTGTAGGTTGGCTGAAGGCTTTGCGTAACCCAACGAAGCATAATACAAATTTTGGCTTTTATATCCTGGGTATGCACCCACCAATCCTCCTATGCTTTGTAGCAGGTGGCAAGATTAACCAAGCGGTGATTAAATTATCGATATAATTAAGAAGTAGTAGTTAAAGGTTTGAATAAAAGCCACTACAGGCACGTACAAGGTTATATATAGATATTTATAGAGGTTCTAATGACTAGTAAAGAATTATTAATACAAGAAGTAGAAAATTTATCGCCTGAATTGTTAACGCAAGCACTCGACTTAATTCGTTCTATTAAACTTGATAATGCAAAAAGGGAGCTAGAATCCAAACCTGTAAAATCAACACAATCAAACGATTCGACACAAGCTTCTAATGAAGAGAAAATTACATACGTTCCAGCTTCTGGACGTTCTATACTTAGACACGCTGGAACTTGGCAAGGCGATGACTATGAAGAATGTTTACAGTCAGTATATAATTCTCGTGGTAGAGCAAAATTTGATGACGAAGACTTATTTGAATAATGTATTTGTTAGACACTAATCATTGTAGCTCCATTATCTTGGGGGAACCAAATGTAATTCGTCGTATCAGCCAAGTAGGAGAAAACAATATTGCTACTTGTGTAATTGTGCAAGGCGAACTAACATTTATGATGGAAAAATCTCAGCAAAGGGAGAGTAATCTTGTTCGGTTAGCAGAATTCTTAGAAGATATTCGTATGTATTTAGTAACAAAAGAGACCTCCACTATATATAGCGTTTTCCGTTCTAATGAAGTACACAAAGGCGGGCAAGGATGCCTATAACATAAGAAATTTATCAATTTGATCTGTACCTCGCTTGACTAAGAAGCGCTATATGGTCAACTCAAAACTGCTTTATTTAACGAATTTGCTCCCAAAGATAAAAGTAAAAGGCGAAAAACCAAAATCACAGATTTAGGTTTTGGTGAAAATGATCTTTGGATAGCTGCTATTGCACTACAAAATAATCTAACTGTTGTATCTAGTGATAAAGATTTTTTGAGGATTCAGCAGGTGAAGAAGTTTTTATTAGAATCTTGGAGATAAAGATAATAAGTTATTAGTCAATGGAAATCAAGCTAGATTAATTGTTTTATTTATTCCTTGCATTACTATAATTTGGAGCATTTGCCATAGCATCAAGACTTACTTGTTCGTCAAGGCAAGCTTCAGGTTGACGCAATCCCTTGATACAACCTAAAACGGCGCCACTAATTGATGAAGAAAGCTTTCCACCCTTGACAGCATCAAATTTTATTGATTTTTTAGACTTTTTTGCCATATCACTTTACAATACTACTTTATATAAAGTCCCCACAAAAACAACAAAAGCTGGCAAATTATATATTATCTGTGGTTTTGAGATAACATTTTCTGTCAATCGTTCGCTCGTAAACAAAAGCAAGGCGCCTATTCACAGTAAACTCCCAAAATTTATTAAGAAGGTTAATATCAACGCTTTGTTGTAAAAATTTAAAAATTCTTATTTGAAAGTCATATTCATTTTCATATTCATGTAAATTACTAGTGATACATAAGCCATTATCCTTACACCACTGACTCAGTTGACCTTTGTCATGAAAAGGTTGGGCATAAATCATTCCATACTCATCAATCTCTAAAAGCCTTTGAATATGTAAGTTGTTTGCAGCTTCAAGAGCTTTATCTCTGGAAATATGAACCGATGTCCATTCAGGAGCAGCACCATCATACCAATCAGCTTTTTCCTCCCTTAAAGCTATAATGTAATGTGAATATCCGTCTCCATCATCTGATTGCGGTTTATAAAATAATTGCTCTTTATCTTCATAGTCCCTCTGGTCTTCATTGATTGAATCTTGAAGGTAGTACCACTCATCACCGTAGGAAAGTGACTAAAATATCTAATCCTTGATTACCATACGTGGGGGAATTTACTACAGCATTAAGACGTACTTGTTCATCTCCAGCCGCAAACCGTTGATACAACCCTTCTATTCCACCCAAAACAGCACCATCAAATGGTGCTGGAAGTTGACCACCCTTGACTGCATCGAATTTTTCTGGTTCTTGAGAGTTATTAGTCATTATATTTTTACTCACTCTACTGTTTCTATAGTTCCCATTCAAGGCTTTTTTATTGCTTTCGCCCCTCTAAGAACTGGCCACACAAATCTTAAGAAAGTTATTCTTCGTGATAAATTGCATCAACTGCTTTTTGTTGGGTTCCGTTCCTCCACCCAACCTACGGCTATGCCATAACAAAAGAAATTACTCTCTGTGTACTCTGCGTCTCTGTGGTAAAAAATCGTTTATCTTACCACACAGGCACAGTAGAGTTTTATAGTATATATATACTATAAAACTTATAGTAAAATAAAAATAGTGAATAATTTTAGATTTATATCCAATGTTCAATGTCCTTAGCCTGATGCTCAATGTTAGGATGTTGGAGCTGCTTTAAATTTGGTTGTGGATGAGTAAACGATTAGATGAGGCCCTGTCCTTAGAGGTCGCTAAAAATATAAAGAGTAAATCGAAGAAGCCGTTCGATAATGCTTACAAAGCAGCATTAGCGACGGAGGAAGCGATTTACGTACAAGGATTTTTGGTTTTTGCGGGTCAACCGTATCGTCCTGTTGAACACGCTTGGATTGAAGTAGGGGACAGTGTAATTGACCCTAATTTACCGCACATCAACAGAAATACCAGTGATTTATCGTATTTTCCTGCACATAAGATAACAGTGGCAAACTTAAAGGAAATTATCGAGGAGTCACAGGAAGATTATCCAGAAGATGACCCTTTACCTATATATGGCAACGCTCCATACGAGTATTACGGTGATGTAATGTTAGGTGACAAACCTTACCTTGATGCTTACAAAGCCGCCGAGGATAAGTGTAAGGAAGTTAATAAACCTATTGTTGATAGCAACTGAATACCGTAATATTACGTACTTTGTGATGGCTTTACCTTCGTTTCAATTACCAGAAGAAGTGCGATTAAAAGCGCTGGCACTCGGCGAAGCTGGACTAAATTGGATGGCAGAACTGGGGCCTGTTGTGCGTGCATTAGAGCAAAACTGGCAGTTGAGTGTAGAGGCGCCGTTGCATGGAGGGTCTGCAAGTCTCGTCTTATCCGCAGTACGCGTGGATGGAACACAAGCTGTGTTAAAAATCGGTATACCCGATGAATCTTGCATGTTAATGAGCCAAGCTCACGTACTGAAGTTAGCTCAGGGACGCGGATATACAAGATTATTTGAATATGATGAAATGCGAAACGCCATCTTGGTAGAAAGACTTGGTACGCCTCTTGCCCACCAAAACCTGCCTATACAAGCACAGATAGAGATTATTTGCACATCGTTAAAAGCTGCCTGGGTTCCATTAGTGGCGCCAAATGGCTTGATGACTGGCGCCGACAAGGCAAAATGGTTAGCCCAATTTATTAAAGATAAGGCAAGCGAACTCAATGTACCCTGTGCGAAATTTATTAAGCGAGCGCTTGAGTTTGCAGCAAGTAGAGAAGCTATGCATAATCCTTCGCATTGTGTACTCGTGCATGGAGATGCCCATGCCGCTAACATCTTGCAACAGCTGACTGAACCAGAGAATGGCGTTATCACGTACAAATTTATTGACCCTGACGGGTTATTTGCGGAACCAGCCTATGACCTAGCCATTCCCATGCGTGAGTGGAGTGACCAATTGTTAGCTGGTAATGCCTTATATCGAGGTCAAGAGCGCTGTGCCTTACTTAGCACCCTGACTGGTATCGACCAAAAAGCTATATGGCAATGGGGTTTTATTGAATGCGTCTCAACAGGTCTATTATTGTTACAAGTGGGAATGACCGACCTCGGTACTGAATTACTTACAGTGGCAGATTGTTGGGTGCATTAAAATGATACATTCACATTACTGGTTACTCTTAATACAGCCTCTTGCTGAAATGTTTTTTTATAGCTAGATATAGTTTCTTGAACCATTTGATTTTTAGTTGGATTAGTTTCGTACACAAGAATAATCAACTTAGTTTTTTCTTTGGTTAGTTTGCCAAAATTATTAAGATACTGACCATTCGCATCCATTACGGTAAGTCCTTCTTTAAACCGAGGAGTAATGACACGGTTGAGAAACTGCTGCCATTCAACTTCAGATATTTTCTTTCCTCCTGGTTTAGACAAACCAAAATATAATTCGTCTTTAATAAGAGTTTTTTGAGACGACTCCGCGCGCGTAAGCAAATTTGTGCAAGCAGGGGTGGGGTAGTAGTTAATAAACCTACAAGAGCCAAGCTTTTTAAGTTGTTTTGAAGATTTTTGTTAAATAGCATTACGTATATTCTATTGATTTACTGCGATGTATTCCTTATCTACAACACAGTTGATTATTTTTCTTTAAGCAATTTACGTGCATAGGTTATAACTGTAAAAAGATAACAGTATAAATTAAAACCAGTGAACCTAAAATCAATTCTATTTACCTTGACAATATTATGTCTCGGAGCAGGCGCCTATGCCAGCAAACAAAGATTTGACGACGCAATTAAACTTGTTAATCAAATGCAAGGTAATGAGTGGCAAGATATAGCGCGCGCTAGTGTAATCTTAGAATACGCGCGTAATAAACAATACGATAAAGCACAAAATTTAATTAATACTATTACATCGCAATCAGCTAAAAATAGAGCAATTCAGGCACTTGCCCAAGGATACGCAGAAGCAGGAGAATATCAACGTGCCTCTGAAGTACTTAAAACAGTCCAACCTGAAAATAATGTAGAGGCGCCTTACAATCGCCAACATGATATATCTTTAGTTGAATGCGCTGCAAAGTCAGTAGCTACAAAAAAATAATCAAATTAAATGCATTCATCTTGTGGAGCGGGCATCCCTGCCCGCCTCTTGTATATCTTTATTGTAGAATGGGCGCCCCTCATTACCTTGCTCAAACCCATCAAAAATCATAATACCAGCCAACAATTTTTATATCTCTCTCAGAGTTAATTCGCAGCTAGAACAGGGAATACTGTGTCTAGGTGGATACACCTAAATTTTAATAGACATCGAAAACGTTAACATAGCAAGATTTTGATATAACCGCGCAAGAATTGGGGCTGTAATTGCCTCAGTAATTCCCTAAATTGGATTTAACAAACGAAAACCAACGGGAAAACAATCATGAAACTGACGAATACAGCCATCCAAGCCTGCACCATTTCTCTAATTTTATTAGCTGGTAGCACTTATGCTCAAAGCCAAAATTTGGGGAAAAACAATAATCTTGTACTATCACAAGTGCAGCAAATTTCCGATAGTGCGAGTACCTCCGGTGCAGCAAGGCTGAACGCAGCTACCAATAACTACAAGCCTGGTATATAATCGCGTCACTTTCTCCAGTGAAGGGGAAACGCTGGTGGGAAATCTATATTTACCTGCAAACTACAAAGTCGGTGATAAATTACCTGTAGTAGTTGTTACGGGTGCTTGGATGACTATCAAAGAACAAATGCCCGCTACCTATGCTCAAAAACTTGCAGAACAGGGATTTGCAGCGCTTACATTTGATTTTCGCACCTTTGGGAAGTAATAAGTAATGCTAAACTTTTACAGAACTAACTGAATCTGAACTAAAACAATTAAGCCATTACATAAATTTTTTACGTTATTCGCGTAAGATAAATTTACCGTAAAGCGAGTTTGTAGCATATCTATCCCAGATGTGCAGTGATGTAATCCTCTTTACCACAGAGACTCTACGGGCACAGAGGGAAGAGAAATTTGTTCATGTAGTGTACCGCAGGTAGATTGGCGCCTACTTTTAATCAGCATGGGTATCTTACATTAGCGTCGTTACTAAAATACCTAAAATTTTATCTATTTCTTTAATAAAATAATCACTCTTATCTATAATCACTGTGTTCCCACGGAGTTTAAGAAACTTCCAATCAGTTCCAGTTGTGACTACACCATAAACTTCCTCAATGGCATTTTCCTGCTGCTGATTAAATATTTGGGCTGCAATCATTGTGGCAATGCATTGCCCTAAACCTGATTTAATGCTTTCATTTTTTGCCTCAACAATTGTTACAACAGGACTAGTAATATCATATTGTTCTTGGGAACGACTTAATATAAAATCACATCGCCCCTCTAAACCCTTTTCTGCGTCAACATTAAACTCTGAACCAGAAAAAAGACTAATCTGGTATTTAAAGTAACGCCTCACTTCTATCATTACTGGCATAATAACAAGCTCAGAGCGTGCTTTTTCCGTATTAATAGCGGTTACTAGAGGCATATGCTCTGCCAAGGTAACATTGAGATAGTCAGTAGGTGTCACTACCTCCACATTCAGGAATAAATCTTGGTTCTCAATAACCGTGAGATTAAAGTCCTTTTTGGCTTTATTGAAACTAAACGCACTGTATGGCATGTAGGTAGCTACCTCAAAAGCGATATTAATTAAGATGAAATAATATGAAACGTTTCGTTTACAATTTATAGCATTTTACATACGTTCGCGGTTCAGTTTGGAATAATACAGAGGACGAGAAGGGCAAGCAAAATCTTCATGTTTTTTCGTTTTCTTCTTATTAGTAGCAAAAACTTTAACTAATTTTTATAATACAAATGCACTAGCTAACTGTAATATGTGTTTATAGGGATAGACGGCACTGAGTTTTTCTTGAAGAAGGGCAGTTTCTTCAGGACTAAGAGATTCGATGATTTGTACAAGCGAGTCAACAAGTTTAGTATTCATAAAACAGGAGTGGATGGAACAATGGAGGCGCCTACTGTACAAGCTAAATCATCAGTAGCAAAAACTTTAACTAATTTTTATAATTCAGATGTACTGGTAGACGTAATATATACTTGTGGGGATAAATGGCGCCTGACAGAAAATATTCCATACCTGCCTTGTCTCTTTTGTCTCCTTTTATAATCTTCCAGTTTTTGGGCATCTTAACTATAGAGTCGTGCAGTGGTAAGTAGCAATGGCAGACAATCAACCTAGAGATTTTGATGTAATACTTGGTGGAGATACGGCGCCACCTCCTGTTGCGGGTGTTGTGTTGGGAGGATTTGAGGGCGTAAAAAATCGGCTTGGAAGTTCAAATGTAGAGGTAAGGGTTGCGGCACTATCAGAGGCATTAAATTATGGAGATGCTGGTTTAGATTTGGTAATTGAAGCATTAGACGACTCCTCACAAAAAGTACAGCTATTTGCTGGACGGTTATTGAAAAGAAGCGGAAATAGTAGAGCAAAAGAGGCTTTACTAGATTATAACCCCTATTTATCTTGTACTAAGTTGGATGACTGGGTTAGAGAAGATTTTGATATTCAAACTGGAATTACAAACGCAGATGCAAAAGCATATGCAGTTAATCTGGAGAAATTAAAGCTTATTGTACATGACTCAAAGGTAAACGAAGTAGAGGCATTGATATGTGAGAATTCGGATTATCGTGCAAATGCTTATTCCGTAAATAGTGAATTCGACGATTTTGTAACTATGCTCTTTAATTATCGTGACAAGCTAATTAATCTTAAAGCCTTATATCTTGGAACAGCATCTCAGCACTGTTATCCATATAGGCTTGGGTTAGGCGATTTAAGTTTAATTTTAGAAGGATATCCGAATTTGGAAGTTCTGGAAATTAAAGGTTATTGTAATTATTTGCAATTGGAATCAAAACGTCACAACAAATTGAAGACTTTAATCATTGATACAGAAAATATTAGTTGCAAAGCTTTGACTCAGATTTACTATAGTAATTTTCCAAATCTAGAGTATTTAGAATTGGATGTCAGTGGATATGATAGTTTAGATACGACTAATATTATGCAATGCTTAAATCGAATTTTTGCTGGACATTCTTTACCTAATTTAATTTATTTAGGGTTGCACAAGAATAATTTTACAGATAAAATCGCTTCAGCTATTGCTAAATCGCCTATTATTGAGCAACTAGCTATACTTGACTTATCAATTGGAAATTTAACAACAAAAGGTGCAGAAGCACTGTATCGTTGTCCTGGTGTTAATAATTTACATCTGCTTAATGTTTCTAGGAATCACTTATCTTCAGATGTTGTTGAAAATTTGTATTGTCTGAATTGTCAAGTAATTGCAGAGGAGCAGGAAAGTGAAGAAGACCGTTACAATTCGGTGTGGGAATAAACTTTAAGTCATAAAATGCTAAACTTCATCCTTATTGCTAACCCTGAAAATCGTCGTGTTGGTTTTCTACAACAAGCGCTATCTCATTTCAACTTACCACCTGCTACCGTTATTCCTTACGCTGACTTAATTGCAGGCAAACAAACCCTAGAACAATTCAAGGCGCCTAATACTATCATTCGCTTTGACTCTCCTGAGAGAGACTTTGATATTGATAAAGCTATTATTGCCGCAGGTTTTGCCGTACCCGATGACGGACAACACCAGCGTATAAGTCCTGCTGAAGTAGCTTTCTTAGAGTTTGATAAAGGACGTATTTGTTATCCTCGTCAATGGTATTTAGGCTGGCGCCATCTATTACAACAATGGTTACAGCAATTAAACCCTACCCAGATGCCGCACTCTGTGGGGTTCATGAACCACCCCGAAGACATTGCTGTAATGTTTGATAAACCAGCATGTCACGAAAAATTTCGGCGCCACAATATTCCCGTTCCCCGTTCGCTTGGTAAAATTTACAGCTACGACCATTTACGCGAACAAATGGAAAAACAGGAGATAGACCGAGTATTTGTCAAACTTTCCCACGGTTCTGCTGCTTCTGGAGTTGTTGCTTTTCAGGCAAATTCAAAGTTTGAGTCAGCGATAACTACTGTTGAACGAGTACGAGAAAACGGGGAAAGTTTACTATATAACTCGCGTAAAATTCGTAATTATACCCGTAGAGAAGAAATTGCCGATATTATCAATATATTAACTGCGGAAGGGGTGCAGGTCGAAGAATGGCTACCCAAAGCGCGTTTACAGGGATGTGGTTTTGACGTGCGTGTAGTAGTTATCAACGGTGAAGCGCAGCATATAGTTGTCAGGTTGGGCAAAAGTCCAATGACGAATTTACACCTGGGTAACGAAAGAGGTAATAGTGAGGAATTACTAGAAAAAGTCGGTGCCGAAAATTGGGAAACGATGAAGTACACTTGCGAACAAGCAGCAAAGTTATTTCCGTCTAGTTTATACTGCGGAGTTGATTTATTGATTTTACCTGATTGGAAACAACATGCGATTTTAGAAATAAACGCTTTTGGTGATTTGTTACCAGGGATTTTGTGGAATGGTATGGATACTTATACAAGTGAGGTTAAGGCAATATTGGAAAGGAATATAAAACCCACATTTCGCACCCCAAGGCGCCTGCTCTGCAAAGAACATTTGTATGAAGTACAAAAAAACTAATAATTCAGGACTTTTTATTCAACTAAATGAGAAATAGTTGCAATATCTTCAGTATTTTT
>JAHHGX010000043.1 GCA_019359675.1 Calothrix sp. FI2-JRJ7 | reverse complement strand
ATCAGCGTAGGCGGGGTCTAAGACCCTTTTACGTGGGAACGGAGAGAAGGAAGTCTCCGGAGAGGAAGGCCTCTCAGTCACATAGCGCGGATGCGCCTAATACACAACTTTCACGTCGCACGCCCCTGGTGACAGCTTTGTCACCTCTACCCCTTATTGTGCAGCATTTTGGTTATATATATGTATCACGTTACGGCACCTGTTTAAATCTTCTTCCATAATTGAGCCGACTCCCCGCTATAAATTTATAGACGGGAATTCGGGCTAACCCGCAGTCCTGGTTATCCAGAACCACTCATTCAACGCTTTTTGCCCTTATTCAAAGCTATCTGGCATTCGGGGCTATCTGCCTTTCACGTTTGGGATGGTATAAACTAAATCTTGTGGATATGAATAAATTTTTCTACATTTAATGACTATATAGTAATTATGTCAATATACAAGTTATGGCGCCTGTTAAATATCCTCACCACAAGCTACATAACAGGCGCCTAAGTTTAGTATTAAATTGTAAAACAGCACCAAGATAAATAGGAAACACATAAGGCAGTAGATTGAAGGCGCCTGATATTTATGTAATAGCAAGCAATAAGTTTTATGTACATCTATATATAGATATTTAGATGGCGCCTTCTTAAATTCGCTTTTATTTAGCAGCGATGGATTGACCTGCTTTGCTGAATATCTTTTGAAAGTTGGTAACAGAACCAGTGTAGCTACCACCAGGACCTGCGAAGGTTTGTTGACCTACAGTTAAGTTCTTCTGTGAAAAAGTGTTACCTGCATCTGATGTAAAACCACCGACATCACCTAATGTAATAGCCAAGCCACCTGCGACAGTATCAAGTTCATCGATGGATAGTTCGGTTGCATTGGTGTTAATTTCGTTAGTCATTGTTTTATCTCCGTTAATATACCGTTCTGTTTGTTAGAAGCAGTGTTGTTTTGCTGCTATGTGTACATGATAGGAATTTCGGTTGGTTGAATACATCGGAATAAAGTTTGGATTGTGATTGATTATTTCTCCAACTATTCATGGTCATACTTTGGTTGGAGAAGTGATTATAGAGTAAGCAGAATTCATAAGAACAGGCGCCTATATCTTCGAGTACTCAACAAAAAAAGGATGTATATTACTACACATCCCCTAATATAAGTGCAAATAATATGAAAATCATTAAAAATCTAAGTTTAAAAATTGGCGCCACTAATTATATAATTAGTAATACCATTTTAATACGAAGCTGCACATAATCAATACTCTTAAAGCCTTGCTGCATAAGCATCGTTTCTATGCAGTTTCACAAAAAATTGGTATAACACCGTATATATTAAAAATTAAACGTTTGTAAAGATACCATTTAGAACGATTTGTTCAGGTGACATATCGTAAGTTTTGATGAGAGATAGTTCTTTCCAAGTAGCTGCGCCTACTACACCATCAGCAGTTAAGAGGCTAGATTTTTGAAAACTGATTACCGCAGCTCTGGTATTGGCACCGAATATACCGTCAATATTAGTAAGACTCAAATCACTATGAGCGATTTCAAGCGCTTCTTTGAGTAATGCTTGGAGATTTCTCACTTCTTGTCCAGTGGCGCCTTGCTTTAATATTGGTCGCTTTGATACCCATACAAGTCGTTCAATTGCAGCTTCAGTTTCATAACCAACAACACCATCAACTTTTACTGAATTTTGTTGTTGAAACTTAACTACTGCATCTTTTGTTTTGGCGCCAAATACACCATCAACGGCACCTGTATAATACTTGAGTACTGTTAAATCTTGTTGTAAGTCACGAACAGCGGCGCCTGTTGAACCTTGTTTTAGTGTAGCAAATGTACTAGGCATATTATTGATTCTTTAATGTGGTTGCTTATACCCGTAACTACATTTAAGACTTCGGTTGTTACGGAAATCAGTCAAAATATTTTTCGGTAAAGCTTCGTATAAAAATGGTATTACATCTCTTAACCCAGTTTTCTGCGCGAATGCTACTCATACCCCTATTACGGTAAAATTACTTAAAAGTTTTAGGTATGTCAAAAATTTTATGGAACTACTATGATTAAAACCTTTTGCCCTGCAATCTTAACAGTTGCCATAATTACTCCAGCACCTATTTATGCACAAGTACAACAGGGTTATCCTGCTTTTTCTAATGTGCGAGGTAGCAAATATCCATATATTAGCTCCGACTTGAGGGTAACATTTAGATTGAAGGCGCCTAATGCTAGGAGGGTTCAAGTTGTTGGGTTAGGTGATAGTAACGGGCTTTCATCTCAACCAATTGATTTGGCTCGTAATGAAAATGGTATTTGGACGGTGATAACTTCACCAGTTCGTCTTGGTTTCCATTATTATCAGTTGATTATCGATGGCACACAAGTTAACGACCAGAACAGCGAAACTTATTTTGGTTAGGGAAAGGCAACTAGTGGATTAGAAGTTTCTAATATCTAGATACTTATAAACCTAGGCGCCACAACAATTTAAAACTTCCGCATTCAATTTTGGGCAACGGTAAACTCTTTGCGAATTGGTTTAGAATTATCAGTATCCAGAGTCATCACTACTTCGTATTTACCAGCAGGGAATCCACGCTTGTTAGCAGTTAAATGAGAAGTAATATTATTAGCATTGTCTTTAGTTTCTAGGTTTAGGGTATCGATAGTAGCGCCTGCACCAGCTTTTCCCCCCAAATAGTTCCAATTGATTTTTACTTTTGTTCCTTCTGGAGCATAGTTCAGATCAGCAGTAACGAATATTTTGGATGTATTGCCGTTGAATTCAGCAGTGTCGCTCGTACATTTTTTATCATTGGCTAGTTCAGAACAAATTTTGACATTATCTAAATTTGCAGTTGATATTTTAAAATTACAAGCTGTAGATATGCCACCTACCAAAAGTGACAAAGTTAATATTTTCAAAAATTTAGAATTGTGTTGCATATTGATTACTTGTCTGTAGTTGAATTTCTTTCTAACTTCTACAATTACATTTTGTGTATTTCGGAAATTTCATTAATTTTCTTTTTTTAGATTAGGCACCAATTTTAGTAACAGTCGTATTGATATTTAAAATATGCTTAATTCCCGCGTGATTGCAGTTAAAACAGCTAGCAAGTAAGCAGATTTTAACATGTTAACTATTTGCCTTAATATCTACAAATGATTAATTTGCAGTTTCTTCGCGTGTTTTCACTTAAGACAAATAGATGTGTTGAATGTTACTGTAAATAAAACACATCTACTATCATGATTAAGCCCCGCGCGGTGCGCCAACTACCAGAATGTCCCAATTGTCGTTTCTACTGTAATAATCCTTTTTTGTTTTGCGAAATTTTCCCTGATGGAGCAGAAAGAAACCCATGTATTTACTACGCTCCAGAAATTGGCGCCCTCTATAACAGACAAATCATCAAACAACCATTACAACATCGAACTATAGAAGAAAAGCTAGCACTGCTCGATAGTCATCCCCTATTTACTGGCGCCTGTCCCAAGTGCAATTACAAGTTTGCTAGTCAAGAACTTTTGGGTGAAGAGTTTATGTGCCCAGCTTGCGGATGGACTGATAAATAATTTTCAGTATAAAATAAATATATTATGTTTTATTAAACACATGTATAGGAAAATTTCTACAATTGCGGCTATAGTATTGCTATCTTTATCAGGAATTGCAAAAGCACAGGAAATGAACTATTGGTTGCCTTTAGATTTTAAAGTCTACGTTGGAACAGATGATAGTGTAGTTAATTGGAATGCTCCTGGGTACTCTGAAAGAGTACTCCCTACGGTTAATAGGTATAAAGGAACTGATGGTGGTTATATTGCTTGCTATTCTCGAAACAAAGAAGGAAGCATTTACTCCGTAGGTGATGGTATTTTTGTAATGGGTCAAATTCGCCTCCAAGGAAAATACATTGGAAAAATATTTCATCCAATTGGTTATGAAGGTAAAGATATAAGTGCCGCTCAAGAGTTCAAAGACCTTTGTAACCAAACATTTCCTGCAACACAAGGCGCCGGATGGGCTGGTGGTGATACAGGTGGTTGGTTTGGAATCTAATTCGTGCAGGCGCCTGTCCTGATTGTAATTACAAGTTTTCTAATCAAGAACTTTTAGGTGAAGAGTTTATTTGCCCAGCTTGCGATTGGAATGATAAATAGTTGGTTCTTCTGGTGTTAGGCGCCTTCCATAACAATCATTTAATATTCATAGGTATTTAGGTATTGAGCTACTTAGATGTTTAAGTATCTAAGATTTAAACTATAGGTGCCTTCAGTTAAAGTATATATAGTCACGGGTAGCATCCACTTTTGGAAGAAACATAAGTACTTGGCGCCACAAACCTGACTATACGGTTGGTCTAAAAAAGTCAATCTGTCAAAACTGGATGCTCCCATAGTCACGTGCGTGCGTCTACATTTTGAAAAGCCGAGTAAAACTAAACTTTTATATTTGTTCCATTTTCTACCCATAATGTAAGGATTTGGGATTTAACAAAAAAGCTGGGGCATTCCCTCAAGTGCGCGCAACAAGAACAATTCTGTATCCGCCTGGACGTTAGCGTTTCAACTTATTAATAGCTTGAGATGCTTAGGGGAATCTATCTGAAATAAAAATATATATGCAAGCGTGCGGATTTATCTTTTATATATCAATCGGCGCCACTTGTATATGTACCTCGATTTTTTATTATGGAAATTAAAATAAATAAACTTTACCCTTGTCCTTGTTGTGGATACTTAACTCTAGAATCACAACCACCTGGTACAAATCTATTTTGCCCAATTTGTTTTTGGGTTGATGAAGCAGAAAATTCTAATTGGATAGGTAATCGTTTCCTTTCTTTGCGCCAAGCCCAACTCAATTTTATAGAATTCGGCGCTTGTGATCAGGAATGGTTAAGTTATGTTCGTCGTCTAAGTACAGCAGATATTCGTGACTCTAACTGGCAACCTGTAGAGCAGATATTAGAAAATAAGAGACTACAATTGATTGAAAGAATTAATCAAGCTTTTAATGATGTCAGCCTTGAAGACGGGCTTTCTTTATATGGAGCAAGAGCGCTCGACGATTGGTGTAGCATGGAAGAAGCAAGAGAAATAAGTCAAAAAATGACCTTTGAACAAAAATGGCAAGATATTCCTAAAGAATTTCTAGAAGAGTTAGGAGGTTTTTTTAATTTTATCGACCCAAAAGGATTTCGCTACTATTTACCTGCTTTTTTAATTTATTCCCTAAACTATAATAGTGGTTATGTATTTACCGACTTTGTATATTCTACATTGAAATATAAACCTAAACATTATCAAAAACATTTAGCTTTACTTAACCAAGAGCAATTAGAAGTAGCTCAAGAATATATCAATTTAATCGATAGTTATGCATGAGAAAAGCAGGCACCTATGGTCATTTTATGTTCAAGTTACATTATAAGCGCTCTTCCATCACTTTGGTCGGAGCAAAATCTAAACCCCTTACTACATAACCTTTTCCTTAAAAATTTATAATTTTTAGATTCTGTTAGTAAATAAAGCTTTAAACCCAGTTTCTATATGGAGTCTAAAAATCACGTTTGATTTTTAGCTAGCCAGTGCTGTGCGGGCTAAGTTTAGTCTCCAAGCTCTTGGTTAGCTTAAAACCACAATTCCGATAATAATTTCAACTTGCACCAAGTGGCACTACCAACAATTCAATCTCTAACTTTTAAAGGAGGTATGGCGCCGAATGGTGCAGTCAAAATACTACTTATCACGATATAGGTTAATAAAATGAAACCTACACACACAGTAGTCTTTGACATCATCGGTACTTGTTTTAGTTTAGATAAACCCAAGCAGAAATTAGAAGAACTCGGCGCCCCTGCTCACTCTTTCACGCTTTGGTTTGCCCAAACGCTGCGTGATGCTTTTGCTCTCTCTTATGCAGGAAGCTACCGACCACTAAAAGAAATACTAGGGGTAAAAGTGGCCAAGTTGATATGAGCCGCCACGTAGCGATTGAAAGTTTTACAATGTAAGACTTCCAGAAAAAGTTTTTTGTCCCAACTGGGAAATTCATCAATGCATGAATTTATTTTTGTAACCTTTGTATGGTAATGGTTCTAGCTGTTGCATGGCGGTTGGTAACAGCTTGGCCACTTTTTCCCCTATCTGCTGCTTGTGCGAGAAGTAGTGCGAGAAGCTTTTGAGTTGAGGGAAACGAGCGATGAGGATATGCGGCGTATAAATGATGCTCTAGCAGATGAGATGAGTTTGGAGTAGGGAGAGGTGCTTATATTGCCCAACCAGCGATCGTCCGTTGCTTGCTTAACTCATTTAATTTAGCAATTTGCCAAGAACGTCCGCTATCCATACTATACACAGCAATATTTTTATTATAAATGTTATTGGAATAGTTAGTGACAACACCGTATATTTCATTTCTAGCTAGTGCTAGATGAACGCGGTAATTGCCAATATTTTGTGAATAGCCCAAAGTGTTGCATAATGCCTTTGCACTATTGCGCGGTTTCCACTTGCTTCCATTCCAGTCCCAAAGTTCTCCATCTGTGGTTACTGCAATGGGTTGACCTTGCACGTCGCGCTCAATTCTAGCAAGCGACCTATCTAGTAACCTCTGAATAGCGAACTCGCCTGTAGGCTTGGAGGTAAACAGGAACCAGGAGGGGTCTTCTAAAAACCAAGCGCACTCTGATGCAAATACTACTGGTTGTTGTTGAGCATTGACAGCCCGTAATTTTTCAAAACCGCCATTGCTAATTGTGTGATAAGCCTCCCACCAAGAAGTTCGGATTGAGATAGGAACCCATATTTCATCAAACGCCGATTTTCGCCAAGCAGCAACTTCTTGGTTAGCATTTTGTACTCGCGTCGCTGGTTGGCTGCCAACTGCCCACCATTCGGAGTCTGCACCTGCGTCTACCCAAATTGCACCATCAGGAAGAGGTAAAGTCTGCCAAGTTTCACCAAATTTGTAGAAATGGAAAAATCTTGGTTCAATGATTGAAAGTAAATTGTAATTTGGGTGAAGTCTAACCGCAGCATCTTTTTTTGAACCTTGTAACGGTGCTGGTGGAAGCGATTGCCACATAATTCCATCCAGAGATATAAATAGCTGTGGTTGCTGCTCGCCAGGAAGTGCCAACTGCCACGACTTACCTACAGCAAACCCAATCTCGTCGGTCTGATTTTCAGGCATTTGTTCGTTAACGCATATACGAACTTGACCGTTGTTCTCTGCAAGAATTAGCTGCTTGTTATGCCAACATAGCCAACCACCACTCATTGAAAACCTCCTTCAAAGGCTGTTTCTTTTGGTGGGTAAAGTTGGTCAGCAACTAAATCCCCACCTTTGCGGCCTAAGAGACCACCGCCAATTCCGCCAACTAGAGCACCGATTGCTGCTCCTGGTGCGGCTCCAGCACCGCCGAACCAAGCGCCAATGCCACCTCCAATCATCCCGCCTAACTTAGCACCTGCCCAACCACCAGCGGCTGCTCCGGCTAGCCCACCAATTTCTTGAAACAACACTCGCGGTCGGTCAACTTCGGGTGCTGAAGCTACTTTGTAAGCAGCAATGCCAATATCTATGGCAATCATAATTCGACCAGCAATACGCAAGCGACCTACCCAACGATTTACACTCGGTCGAGTCTTTTTAGCACCCTCGATGATTTCTATATCAGTTCTAGGTTTTATGTTGTGGGCTGGGTCTCCATGCCGAAGCTGCTCGTAGGACGGACCAACTGGGTCTCCGTACTTGCGTACATTACTGCGTTCCGCCATTATCCGCAAAACATCCAAGTCCCATGCGCGTATCTTAACTTTAGCTTGGTTGCGTGCGTCAATTACCCATCGAGCTACCTCTTCTTCCGGGACTCCTTTTTCTAGCATAAATGCTCCCTCTTGGGCAATAGCCGCATCTGCTTGCTGATATAAATTACGAAGGATTGCCTCAACTTCCATAACTGTACCAGTACCAGCAGCTACGTCTCTTCCTGCATCAACAGGATTTAAATTAGGATCGTCATCGCACTGGATAACATCTACTAATGTTTGAGACGGTGAAGATAGTTGTACCTTAGTCATCTGGACGATGGAAGGTTCTTTCCTATTCTTAGCTATATGTGAGGAGTTATTAGGTATGGATTGACGTTCTACTCCCCCCGTCTGCTGCACCACATGAGTCAACTCATGCGCGGTCAACTCATTATTACCCGGCGCCTTTCCTGCCCCAAAGTAAACATTGCTACCATGAGTAAAAGCTTGGGCACCCAACTCTCGATTCATCTGTACCGCATCCCCACTCGTATGCACGCGCACTCCACTAAAATCGGCGCCAAAACGGGGTTCCATGAAACCTCGCACTTCATCTGATAACGGAGTTCCACCACCTTTACTATTATTTAACTGAGTCTCAATATTACCTCCAGCTTGGAAGCTACCATCGGTCGCACGTTGTAATAAAGGTAAGGATTGTATTTCCTCTTCCTCTGACGCTGCTTCTCGTTGTACTAAAGGAGTTATTGCAGCAGCGTCTTGTTTTGTTTGTACTTCCTCATCTGTTTGTTGAGGCACCATTCGTTGCACAGCAGAATCAGACATCGACATAACTCGACTCGCCATAGCATCTGCTTCTTGTTCGTACTTATCTCCACGGGTGCCAACTGTTAATTTTGCTTGAGGGCGTAAGGATATTCGACTAATATCATGACCGAGCGGTCGTTGCTTTAAGGCTTCTGGCTCTAAAACCTGCTCACCAGTAGATTGTGTTTGGGAGGATAGTTCGGGTACTGTTTGAATCGCAGAAGGGGTAAAGCTGCGTATCGGCGAAGCGACCGTTGGAGTGTTGGACGAGACGAGAGAGGGATTTGTCGTATTTGACAAACCGATTTTTTTGCGGCTAACTCTTACGGTGTCTCTCATTAACGCTAATCCCCTAGGAAATATACGCGCAACAATTTTAATGTACAAGTTTAATTAGATATAGCGCTATCGACTAAAGTCTAGATTTTCATGTTTTTTGAGGTAAAGGAATTTTTTTTCTACTAGATGCACGAATGTTTCTAAAAATGGTTATAGAACACACCTTAATTAACGAGATGATGCCCATGCTCAAGTTACCGACAGACTCTAATAGCCGGAATTACAACAAACCAATCTTCGGTAATTTCTCCAGATACATCATCTATATTTAGATGACGGTAGATACTTTTAACAGTTACCTCACCTGGAAGAAATTCAAATTGTCCTGGTACACATCCTTTCTTAGATAACTCTTCGTTTGCTTTTTTAGATAAGGCGCCAATACATTGACCAAGAGTAGTATAAATATTCCATCCATTTTTATTTGAATTTACTTTCATCAACAAGTCGGCACCTTCATGCAGCTTTTCAATGATTTGCTGTTTATCTTTTGTCGCAGGATGCCCTAAATTTATACTCGCAGGAGTAAAATCTATATAGAACATTCGCTCTGGTAATGAGTCGGTTCTTACAGTAGGTCTTTCTGAAACGGCGCCTGTTTCATGTACAAATTGTGATTGTTTAGTAGTACATATAGTCAATTTGTCCTTCGCGCGCGTCATCGCTACATAAAACAATCTTCGCTCAGACTCAATTTCTTTAACGTTTGTACTAAAACCATCTCCAAGTAATATTACATTTTGGAACTCTAAACCTTTGGCGCCGTGGCAGGTTGTTACGAGTACAGCATTTTCGTCTCTAGCAGCTTCAAAAGTTTCATTGAATTCAAATATTGCAGTGAGGATATCAGCAGCACTAATAGGTAGTGCTGAGTCTTCAATGCCGTACCCTCGTTCAATATCAATATCACGCGCGATTTTGAGAAGTATTTTTACCGTTGGTTCCGTTAGTTGGCGCCCCCATTTGGTAAAACAAGTTTCAAACCAATTCAAAACTGACTTATCAGGTGTAAGGACTTGATGCTTTTTAACTTTCAATTGGTCGATAAGCTTACAGGTGGCTTGATTTCTAACAAGTTTGATATCATCTTTCCTCAAGGTACAAGTTGGAACACCTGCTCTTTCTAGAAGTAATCTAATTGCATCCAAATTATCCCAACGTCTAGCTAGTACTGCTATATCTTTTAATAAGGTGCCTTGTTCTATTCGCGAGGATACACGCTGTTGTACCCATGTTGCCTGACTTTCAATACTTCCAAATATGTAAGCTTCTACTGGAAACCCTTTATAACCGAGGCGCCCGTTGTCTATACATATATGTTTATCTTGGAAATGTTTTGTATTATGGTTAATTAAATTGTTCGC
The DNA here is from genome assembly GCA_019359675.1 of Calothrix sp. FI2-JRJ7. Taxonomy (GTDB): domain Bacteria; phylum Cyanobacteriota; class Cyanobacteriia; order Cyanobacteriales; family Nostocaceae; genus Dulcicalothrix. Next base: position 17,588 of record JAHHGX010000043.1, on the reverse strand, counting down.
AGCTTCAATTATTGACTCAGTAGAACGATAGTTTTGTGTAAGCAGTAATCGCTTCGCTTTATATTCTTCTTCAAATTTAAGGATAAATTCTACTTTGGCACCATTGAAGGTATAAATATTTTGGTCGTCATCACCAATAACACAAAGATTTATTTGTACTGAACGTTCCGTATCGTCAGAATCGTTTAAACCCGCTATTAATTTAATTAAACGGTACTGACTTTCGTTAACATCTTGATATTCATCGACAAATATATGTTCAAGCTTACCAAGTAGTTGAATTCGTCGCTGTTGCGTATCGTCTGACTCTTCCTCTGATTCCTCCCCTTTCTCTAGAAGCGAACACGCCTCAATAATTAAATTATCAAAATTAAACTCCTGAGATTTAATATTTTCCCCAAGGGTGCGACCTAATAAGGTTAGAGATAAACCGTGGAATGTAAACACACGAACGCGCGCTGCTATATTTCCAATTAACTTTTGTAACCTAATTCGTATTTCTGTAATTGCGTTACGGTTATAAGCTAAGACCAATATACTAGAAGGTTCAATTCGCTTTACTTTTACAAGGTAAGCAATACGATGAACAATTGTTCTAGTTTTACCTGAACCGGGACCCGCAATGATAGCTAGTGCTGCATTATCAGATAAAACAATTTCTTTTTGAGACTCGTTGAGTGATTCTATTATATTGTTGTAATCTTCTGGAATTACAGGACGTATCGTTTCTTGACCTGTAGAAAGTTGATGAGTTTGAGTAAATTGTTCCTGAGCTTTGCCAAAATAGTCATCTATATATTGTTGGCGCCGCTCTTTTGGAACTTCCCCATACTTCAACATGTAATGAGTACGTCTTGTTTGCTCATGGTAACGAGTTTTTACATCTGGGTAACGTCTAGTTACTCTACTAACACTGGCGCCTTTAATAACGCGGACTTTTAAAGAGTGTTGTAATAAATTGAGACCTTCACTTAATCTAATAACGTTTCTTTGGTGTAACCACAACAGCATGTCTTCTAATTCTTTGCTGCTCCAGACTAATTGTGTACTTTCTGCTACTTCGTTTGCTAGACGCTCCAATTCGTATGATAAAGGTAATCTGGCGCCTCTTTTATCTCCTAATGCTGTATAAAATCTGTCTAGAATATCTGAAGATAATATTTGATGGCGCCCTAAATGGTTGCTAACATTAATTTTGCTGAGTTTAACTACGTCGCGTGTGATGTGGTTTAATTTAATCCATTTCTGACTGGCCCAACCTTCCAAAATATCCATTAGTACTGATGCTCTCAGTTTCTTAGAGTTGTCTGGGTCTAAACGAGAAGCCAAACCACGTAAATTGACTTGAATATCAGGCGCCGAACCTAACATTTCTGTTAATACTTCTAAAAGTTGTTTTTCCAACTCGCGTTTATTGTCGTGTAAATTGCGCGCGTCTCCCACAACTCCCTTGGTTATCATCACCGCAATAGGTATTTCAACTGAACAAACACCAGCTTTTTTTAATTCTCGGATTCTTGAACTAAGTTCTTTAGTACTAATACCCGATTCATCACTGAGTCTATCAATAGGAAAATGTTCGTTTGTTTGTGCAAAATGGGTTTTAGCTATGTGCATCGCTAAAATCAAACCCTCGAACAGTTCGATTTCTGATTGAGGAAAATTTTGAGCTTTGCTGTATTTCTCAAAATGTTCGCGAGATTCATCATAAGTTTTATGTAGCAATTCAAACTTGATGAATGTAGATAAATTCTCCGCGCGCTCTAATAAACCGAATTTTTCTAGGTGGTGTAAAGCAACTTTGATTTTGGTATCGAGTTGTTCCGGCGCCGAGTCGAAATCTTCATCAAAATCACCTTCGCGCAATATTTCGTTAGCTGTAACCCAGAACCAGTCTTCAGAGGCGCCTTTAAGAATGCGGTTACGTAAATATCTTGTTGATATAAATGTATTTTTTAAATCTTGTTCGCTGAGTTGATTTAAACTCTGTAGGAAAAATATTGTATCTGCGTCCTTTGGGTCATATAGCAAAGTGCAGTAAGAAGGTTGACCATCACGACCCGCGCGTCCAGCTTCTTGAACGTAACCTTCTAAGTTAGAACTCATTGAATGGTGAATAACCGCGCGCACATCTTTACGATTAATACCCATCCCAAAAGCACAAGTCGCTACGACTACGTTTAATTCACCTGATTTAAACGTCTGTAAGACTTCGTATTTTTCATGCGTTGATAATTTACTGTGGTAATATTTCGCGTCAATATTACTTTGGTTCAATAATTTAGCTAGCTTTTCAGCATTTTTACGAGTTGTGGTATATACAAGAGTACTACCGCCTAAATTTAATGATTCTTTGACTTTATTGATAAGGGTTTGCTCTTTATTACCAACTGTTGGGATAACTTCAAACGTTAAATTACTTCTAGTAGTCTCCCCATCAATTGTAGTACTGATGTTTAGGTCTTGTTCACCAAATAGCTTTTTAATATCTTCTACAACGCTTTGAGTCGCTGTTGCAGTTAGTAAAGCTAACATTGGTTTCGCTAATTGGCGCCGTTCATATAGTTCTTTGATAAATTTAGGAACATAGCAATAATCAGGTCTGAAGTCATGTCCCCACTGACTTATGCAGTGCGCTTCGTCGAGAACCCATAGTACAGGGGGACGCTGCTCTAGTAGCGCGCGGATACTCATTGAGCGTAATTGTTCAGGACTTATATAAAGTAAACCTTTGTTACCAGAGCGCAATTCTTCTAAACGCAGGCGCCGTTCCTGTGCGGTTAAATTACCATTAATGTAAGTAGAGAAAAATAAACCAGCTTCTTCCAAGTCTGCTACCTGGTCAGCCATTAATGCTTGTAACGGTGAAATGACTACAGTTAAAGCTTTCTGTCTATGATGGAACATCAAAGCTGGTAGCTGGTAGCAAAGAGATTTACCGCCACCTGTAGCCATCATTATTAACGCATTTTCCCTGTTAATTATTGATTTAACAGCTTTCTCTTGTAGAGGTCGGAAACCAGGAATGCCAAAATGTTCTAAGTAAGATTGAATAGCGAACTCATTATTTACCAACGGGAACAGATTATTTAGAACCTCTTGGAACGGCGCCAGGTTGGAAAGCCAGTTAGAAAAAGCTTCCTGTGATTGTGTAACATTCGTCTCGTAGTTCCAAGCTAGTAGTGCGGCTACACACAGTTTGGTATCAAAATCGTAGGTTTGTGGACTTAGTAATAATTGGTGTAAATAAGATTGATTAACCCCTAGTAGCATTTCTGTTGGTAGTTTTTCAATCCTCACTGGCGCCAGTTTCCAGCCTAATATGTCACAAAATAGCTGCTTGTAAGCGCGCGAAGCTTCTTCGTATCCACAACCAAGTAACCAAGTTAAGAGATGTCGAAACGACTGTGGTTTATTTTGTAGAGCTTCAACTTGCACGTGTAGTAATAATCTAGTTGCACGTGCGTCTTCTAAAGGAGAGTTAGAACTATATTCACTCTGTTTGTACTCTTTGTTTAACTTATGCGAAGGTAGGAGAGGGAATGCAAGAATGGATAGTTCTAATGTATCGATAACTTTCCAGTCGGATAATTCAGGCGCCTGTTTTACTAGATGTGGGTGGTCAAACCGCCGGAAGTTATGACCGCAAGCACTCAAAGCATTATTTTTCAAATAAGTGAGTTTATCGTAAGCTTGGCTCAAGTTCTCGCTGCTAAAGTCTTGTGCTATATCAGGTGACACAAAACCTAGACGGAATATATTATCTTCGGCGCCGACTTCCAAATCTAGATACACATAACTTGAATCAATGACTGGCAATACTTCCATAATTCTTTACTTATAGATTATTTAATAGCCTTAATCTGTAGTTAGCGGCACCTGTGAACAATAGTAATTGTCTCAATAAGTTAATTAACCTACGTATTTATACATGATACTACTTGCTTGATATAAGTTCCGGGAAGTTTGTAATTTTTCAATTATTTGTTCTAACCAGTAAGTTAGATACAGCTACCTTTGTTATTTACTGTAGCTTTCATGGATATTATGCAGAAATCTCCTAAATCCAAACAGGTAGGAATTTTAAGGTGCCTGAATCGGTTTGGATATAAAAAGCGCTATATATAATTCATTTGCACTGCTTTTGCGTGTGTCGCTGCTGCTCGGCATGATGTGTAACAAAATACCAATGTGAACAAATTGTTCACATTTTTTTGGGTTCTTCAATTACACAATAGGACAGGCACCACTTGAGTAAGCGTTTTCCACAGCAGACAGGTATCAACCGTCAATGCTACGGTTGATAAAACATATTTACTAGTATGATTAAACCTCACGCGGTACATAAATTACTAAAATGCCTTAGCTGTCGCTTCTGTTGTGATAATTCTTTTTTGTCTTGCAAAGGTATTACCTGATGGTCCAGAACAAAACCCGTGTATATATTACGCTCCTGAGATTGGCGCGCTTTATAACGGACAAGTCATCAAGCAACCATTACAGAATCGGACTATTGAAGAAAAGTTAGCACTGCTTGATAAGCATCCTTTATTTACAGGCGCCTGCCTATTACTTTCGTCTTTATTCTCAGCAGTGTGACGACATAGAGTCAGGACTTACGCACCTTGTGCCAGTTGCGTAAGCCGTTGATAATAACAGATGCCAGGTTTAACAACTATATAAAAATTTTCATATTCAAGTATTTAAAGATTTACATACTTAAATATTAACTTTCATCATAGTCACCATTAGTTACTATGATGTTGGGTTACAAGTGGCTGTGAGATTAACCCAAGGAAAAATAATACAGGATTACAAAGTTAACCAAAGGGATAATCATTAGCAAAATCATCCACGGATTCTTGCCCAGCCTCCGGACAATATTTACAAAAGCAATAATCGAGAAAATGGCAGCAACGAAATTTACAAAAGGGATAAACATTCCAATTACCCACCAAGGTGACTGACCACCAGCTTTAAGCATTATCCAGTTACTCAAAAGTGGAACCCATGCGAACCAAGCATTTGGCTCTCCTAACTTCTGGTAAATATTGTAGAAGCAATAGGAACCGAAAATGTAGGCGGCGATAGCAAGAATGAGACCGAACAGCACTCCTAAAATACTACCAATATCAACGCTAGTATCTTGTCCGCTCTGTGCAAAAAGATATACAAATTTGAAACTGTGGTTGAATAAAAGCATGACTTCATCTCCGATTGTTAATATTAAAACTTAATCACGTATTTCAAAACCGTTTACCATAGCGGCTCTGCTAATTTATATCTGATAAAATACACAACAAAGTTAATTACGTTTTGTTTAACTCAACAAAAAGTAATAACACCTTGGTTTTATTCATTTCCTGAAAAACATAAAATTCTTCTATTAAATCACTGGCGCTGTTTGTTAACGTTATTCCAATGCTCCTATGATTCGAGAATATCGAACAAAAACCAAGTCCACGCCCGAAGCAAAATACTTTAGATATCTTCACTTCTTAAAGCTACTTCCAGTTGGCGCCTAAAACCAAATGCGAGTATATGTATTAAATAATTATGTTACACAATTTAATTTTTTTTATACTAATTGTAGTTGAAAACATTTAGACATTTAAGGTTTTAGGTACTTGGTTCGAGGCGCCGATTAAAGTGATGTTGCATAAACGACTCAAACAGAACTTGCAGGAGAAGTAACATATATTCGTGGGTTTCACCTTGAAAAATATAATGTATAAAGAGGTTCTTAGGTTCTGGTTTCCTAAGCAAGGGAACAGTGATATTGCGGCGATGGTTCGTCAATGGAAATGGTGGTTTTGTGGAGGTACAGGCGCCTATATAACCGAAAATTTTATACCCCTACACAGAAAAAGCCGCACGCGGTGAACTTGATAGTTGGTCGGAGTTACCACAGTCACGACTCGCACTTATAATTGTCCTTGACCAGTTCTCACGAACTATACTATATATAAAGGAACTGCCCAAGCATTTGCACAGGACTTGAAAGCTTGCGCGTTGACTCTTGAAGGAATAGACATTGGTCATTACGCAGAACTTCAGACACCGTGGGAAAAAACTTTCTTTTTTCTACCGCTAGGGCATTCAGAGGATATTAACAATATAGAAATGGCGGTTAAGCGGGAGCATCTGAACTAGTTGACGAGGCGCCTATTGAATACCGCGAGTTGCTAAAATTTTCAGCTTCGCAAGCACGTAGGCAACGGGATGTAATTGTACGATTCGGGCGCCATCCTCATCGCAACGAAGTTTTAGGGTGCCTTGCAACACCTGAAGAGCTTGAATATCTGGCAAGTGAACAACTTGTACATAAACGCTCGATGCCACCCCACCTATCACAGTTTCTCTCCAATAGGTAAGGTTCTTAAAGGTGCCAGTACGTGTTTATAGAAAAAGGCGCCAACAAGAAAACTGCGTTACTACCTGTTTATATAGATACGCTCGGCGCCATGTGTGACAGCAATATCGATGTGAACAATTTGTTCACATTTTCTTGGATGCTTTAATTCCAGGGTAGACAGGCGCCACTTGAGTAAGCGTTTTCCACGACAGACAGGTATCAACCTTGAATGTTACGGTTGATAAAATACGTTTACTATTATGATTAAACCCCGCGCGGTACATAAATTGCCACAATGCCCTAGCTGTCGCTTCTACTGTGATAATCCTTTTTTGTCTTGCGAGGTTTTACTTGATGGTCTAGAACAAAATCCCTGTATATATTACGCTCCTGAGATTGGCGCCCTTTACAACGGACAAGTCATCAAACAACCACTACAAAATCGGACTATTGAAGAAAAGTTGGCATTGCTTGATAAGCATCCACTATTTACAGGCGCCTGTCCTGGCTGCAATTACAAGTTTGAAAGGATTGAACTTCTGAATCAGCAATACATCTGCTCTAATTGTGGATGGAGTGATGAATGATTGGGTTTATTAGTGTTGGCACCTGAAATGGCTATTGAAGATAAGGCACCGTATCTCTATATTTCCCACTCGTATCGTGCATTGTACAAGAATAGTCATGTGGAGTTAGAGCTTTTAATGCAGTACACGATGCAACCCGATAGTTGGGAAAACATGGAGTACAAAAAGTTTTTGGACAGGCGCCGATAAAATACCTTGTAAGATTGGTTAGTCCTGATTGGTCTGTTGGAATACCACAGGCGCCGTATCTCTATATTTCCCGCTCGGCGAAGTGACTTGTACAAGGATAGCCTGTCGAGTTAAAGCAAATGCTAGAATACCATGCTTTACCAGATGGTTGGAAAAGATTGAGTACAAAGAGTTTTTGGACAGGCGCCGGACTTTAATTGCTGCCGTTATCCGCTTCATGCTTGGAGGAGCTGTTTGTTTAAGCGGGCAGGCGCCTGTGTGGATGTGGCGCCGATAAGACAAGATACCCTGTATTAGTTAGTTCCAGATTGGTTTTTTGGAATATTACAGGCGCCGCTATTCAATTCCAGTTCCGGAGGCACCAACTTTAAAGAGAACGAGGCGCTGCAACTGGACTTCGCCACTATCTGTATACTCATAATCCAAGCGCAGAAATATTAAGATGGCAAGAATTAACGATTTACTACGCGCGATAGCTCCAGCAGTCTCTCGTGCAATAGATTCGGTTTCTTTGTTGCTTGCAGGTGCGGCGCCGTCTACTTTATTTATTACTTAAGTGGCGCTCGGCAACATAAGGATACATGGATACATTGGTGTCAATGAAGTACGAAGAGTTTTTGGACAGGCACCGAACTTTAATTGCTGCTGTTATTCGCTTCATGGGTGGACAAGCTGTTTAGTTGGGCAGGCGCCTGTTAACAATCTATAAACTAAATATTCTAAATCTCAATTAGAACCTAATGTATCCCGTAACTCTCGTTTTAAATCATCAGAAATCCATAGTCCATTGATTTCTCGGCAAAGATTCTGAGTAGATTCGCCTTTGCGTTTGCGTTCCAAATAAACTCCCTTAAGGACTGTCGATAGACCATACTTGGAAAGTGCATCTCCGGCAATGCCTATTACACCTAAAAACGCAATCCCGCCAATCATACCACCAGGCCCCAACATAGCTAAGGCTGCGGTAATTGCAGCGGCGCCAGTCAAACCAGTTGTAGCCATTGCTACTAGTAAGACAACCCCAGGTAGCCCAAGAGCAGCTATTTTTCTAACAACCTCATCCATATTTATACTTTAATAAACAGTATATTTATGGTATTCAAGTAATTTCAAATTGTGTGTGCGTTATATCACAAACGCCTTTTTGCATTTTACTTATAAATACGGCCACCAGTATACTCCGAAGTCACTTTTGGTCAGTAGCTTAATATCACAGGCGCCGGATAAGATTTTTGAGCGTACCCGCCTTAATTACAGGCGCCGATAATTAAAATCTCCCGTTGCATCAAACATTACAAGCATAAATTGTATTTATCATTTGCATTGCAAGGCTAAAAACATTATTAGATAGGGGTCGAAGTACAAATTGACGTTTGTAAATCAGGTGCTTAAAGTAGTACAGACTATCAGTAGATAAACCCAAACGGCGCCTGTTATGTCGAAAACCTTGTACAAAAGAACAGATTACTCTCTTTCCAGCCTGATAGAACGTATAGATATGGGTGAAATTGGATTACCCAATATTCAACGTCCGTTCGTTTGGGAAGCTGCGAAAGTCAGAGATTTGTTTGATTCAATGTACAGAGGGTTTCCATCTGGCTATCTACTGTTTTGGGAAAACGCCCATTCAAACAACAGCCGTCAAATTGGCTCAAACTCAAAGCCGAAAATTCCTCTTTTATTAATAGTTGATGGACAACAACGATTAACTTCACTATACGCTGTCCTTAAAGGGCGCCCAGTTTTGACCAAAGACTTCAAGGAAATAACAATTCAGATAGCATTCCGCCCCACAGACTCTACATTTGCTGTGGAGTTGTGCAGCAGTACAAAAAGACCCAGAGTTTATACCGAACATTTCAATATTGTGGTCAACTACCACTGATATGTTTGAATTGGTCGATTCTTACCTTGAACGTTTGGAAAAAGCGCGATGTTTCCAGAGAAGAACGTACAAAAATTAAAAGAGCCATCAGCGACCTTAAAAGTTTGGAGACTTACCAATTTACCGCGATGAAGATTGCCTCAAATGTAGATGAAGAAAGAGTGTCAGAGATATTCGTTCGTATCAATTCAAAAGGCGTGGCTCTTAAGCAAGCTGACTTTATATTGACGTTGCTATCAGTACATTGAACGAAAGGAGAACGCAGCTAGAAAAATTTTGTAGAGAATGCCGTATACCATCCCCAACTTCGGCGCCTTCCCCATTCAACTACTTCATCTATCCAGACCCTGACCAAATATTACGGGTGTGTGTAGGACTGGCATTTATACGCGCGCAGGTAAAACTATTTGTCTCTGTGCAGGCATCGACTTACTTACGCCTATAATTCAACCGTTCTTGATTCTTGGCTTTTTGATAAGCTTCCTCTCTAGTCCATTGGTTTTCTGGCTGTAAATCAGGAATACGAGAAAACTTATTTAATACTGAACTATTACTTGTACATTCACTTAATAATTGTGCTATCACCTTACAACAACTTTCTGGATACAAAAGTACTTGCTTTTCACTAAATCGAATTATAAACCAGTTTGCATCGGTAAAGCATTTATTTCTGGTATCGTCTTTGCCCAAGCAATGAGTTAATGTTAGTTCACTATCAGAATTAGGATGTTGCCTAGGAGTATATGGTTCATCAATTTCAATGTCGATATATATGTTATTAGTTGTATCTATTAAAGCAAAATCTGGGGTGTACCATGACATTTTACGCAGAATATGAATATTTTTATGACCGAAATACTCTCGAATTAGTGCAGGAAATTTAGAATTATTAGGGTATTCAGCATATCCACGTTTATCTTCTTGTGAATTTTCTACAATTTGCTCTGAACTTAACGGCACCGGACTTAGAGATTTAATACGGCGCCTGAACTCACTTTCTCTCCAAGACTGTATGGCTTCTGGAGTGATACAAGCTTGTTTATTTCGTTCGTGTTCTAACTTTAGCTTTTCAACTTTTCGTTGCCAGGTTATAAGTTCTTGTTGATGTCTTTCTCGTATTTGATTGCTTTCTAATTCCCATTGTCTATAAGCAGTAAGATAATCAGCAACTTTCTTGCTATGTTTATCTCGCTGTTGTTTATGTTTATCTTTTCTATCTGGATAGCTAATATGTTGACTCCAGCCAACCAAAACTACAAGTAAAGTTCCAAGAATAAATGCAGTTGCACTAAGACTACTATTATTTGTGATATTGCCTAGGATGGCACCTGCAATTGCAATTCCTAATTCTCCTATTCCTAAACCTAATAACGATAATTGTTTTGGCGCTTTAACAGAAAATCTCCCTGGATTTGTAGGTTCTGGAAGAAGTTGTAATACTGGTTGGGGTGGTTGCTGGGGTGGTGCTGGTGTTGGTGGTTGTTCTGACAAAATTTGTTCAACTGTAGAAGGATACTTAATTAGAGGATAGGAACTCATCTCTTAAACCCTCAATTTATTTAATATCAACACCTGAAACTTTTAAATGCTACTGCACGGGAGTGTGCAAACAAAGTAATGTTATCCTACCTTAACCAAACCCTATTTCTATGAGAACGATATTATTAACGAATTAATAATATTAATACTAGCTAAAAATTCAAGTTTATTACTTAATAAATTTTTTAATTAAATTTCTAACTACGTAAATACGCTATCTTATAATTGTTATTTTTATAAATCTTTACAGGCACCGTTTTAAATAAATCATAGTTGGCTTTATTAATATAATTTTAAAGCGCTATGACTGCTTTGATAATTTGACAAATATTACCTAGTATCAAGCTTCTTGATATTCTTTATATTGCTTGCTAACACTACTGAGGTATATATACTTAATGTTGTCTCCGTAACGGCACCTTTAAAATTTTCCATGAAAAAGAGGGTGAACGCGGAACGAACACCCCAAGTGAGATAGCTATAAAAGTTTAGGGACTAGAAGTAGAGACTGCGGAACGGGCAGGGATGCTAATTTTTTCCTTGCCTACGGCACCGATACTCTCAATATCTGCTGGTTAGTAGTAAGTGCTTATGCAAAATTAATTATACATTTATGAATTATGTCTCCTTTATTTCAGTAAAGCAAACAGCAAAAAAGATATATAAATGATTTTGCGTACCTACTTAACTGTTGGCGATCGAATTGGCGCCCATTTCAGATCAAGCCTGCTCAAAAATCCTCGCTTCTTCGCGCCTCCCGGTCTTGAGATTTATATTTAACAGGCTGCGATTCATGCAAGGGTACAAACTGTTGCGCGGTACGAAAAACAACCAGTAATCTTGATATAAAAGATTGCTCAATCCTTTAAGGGTTAATTGGTCGTTGGCGCCTGCTGAGGAAATAAAAGTCGGTACAGTTGCTGTACTTGCCCTTTTGCTCGTTTCTAAATCCCCAACCAAGGACGCAAATTCCCAAGTTTCACAACTAACCTGGCGCCGTTTGGACTTTTTATATCAACGTCCCTACCCTGACCAGCCGCCCAAATTTGGCAACGCTCACCGCAAAAATCAACCGGAGCAATTTAAACCTGGGCGTCAAACATCCAAACATGAAGTGCAGCCTTCGCATAGGTGAACCACTTGTTCAGGCGTGCAATGTTGAGCAGTCGCAACTAATTCTTGTTCAGGCGCCTTTATTAATACAAGTTCTCCCTCTAATTACTAATGTGGTGCCAAGGATTAAATTTTGCCTTTAATTTCATTCCAAACGTGACAGGCGCCGACCGAGAGAAGTCAGAACAAGCTGTTCATGAAGCGCATAAAGTTTGCCCATACTCAAAGGCAATTAAAAGAAATGTTGATGTAGAGTTGGTGGTTGTTTAATTGAAGCACCAATGAATAAGCTGCCTTTAACAATTTGCTACATACATAAATGTGGATTGTAAAAGGCGCCTACACACGTTAAAAACTTTTAGCTTTTTTGTAGAAAAGTTGCGAAGCCGCACAAAAAGACAAAAATGCCCAAAGTCAATGCAGTTACGGCTATCGTAGATTGAATTAGAACTCTATTGCTATTCATTTCTGATGTTGTGCAGATGATGCAATTAATTAAGTAGAAATACTACTTTATATATACATATAGTTACAGTATGTTTCAATACTCCTTTAAAAGGATGAAGAAGTAATAATTTAAAAATTTAACCAAACTGTAACCTTTGCTACCTAAAGTTGCGCCAAAAAAATACAATCTTAAAATTGGCGCCTGTTCTATGCGTATAAATGCAGAGAAGTAAGCACGATACATTACATATTATTTTGTAGCCAAATCAAAATGTAGTTCAGAAGATTGCCCGATTGCAACAAAGTGTGAAGTTGAATACGATATAACAACTTACATAGCGCGCGCTATAGCGCACAGTGTTTTAAGTTCAGATGGCTACTCAGAAAAACTCGGCTATCAACCAGCCTGAATTTGGGTATTTCTTACGCGAACTCAGAATAAAGGTTGGATTGACTCAAGAACAATTTGCAGCCGCTTTAGGCGTTACCTATACCACAGTTAACCGTTGGGAGAATGGGCGCTCAAAACCTTCACCAATGGCTCAGAGGCTAATTCAGAAGATGCAGCAAGAGATTGAAACAGTTGAGACAAACAAGATTATTTAAGATTTAATAATTGGAATAATAAGTATGAGCAACGAATTTGAACAGTTAAAAGATGAAGAAATTGTATCTATCAATAATCAACAAGTTGGGCGTTTTTTAGGTATACAATCAAATGGTTTTGCTGATTCTCAAATTAAAGTAGAGCAATTTCGGCAAGTGATTACTAGAAAATTAAATATTAAGGATACTCAAAATAATAGCCTGTTTGGTAAAGGTATAAGCTGCCAAGTTATGAAATTTGGTAGTTCTGGTTGGCAGACTGGAAAGCTAAAAGCCACGCTGATTCTAGAATTTTGTTCAGATGAGGCGCCTTCTAATTACATACAATTATAAAGGCTAACTGCTGTATCAATATTGATGATATTGGCAAAATTTATTACTAGTACCTTTGAACACAAGAAGTACATAATTAACATTATATTATTTCATATGAAATTAATTGAAATTATAAGTATCCTTGAACAAGCAAAAAACTCTGGAGCTATTGATTTTATATATGATATTGGTAAACGTGTATGGGAATACTTCCAAAAAGACTATGATTTAAGTTATTCTGACGAAAATCCAGACGTAATCGCCAAAACATTACATAGGATGAATACAGGTGCTGCACCGAAAATTGCTTTAGTTGGAATGACCTCAGCAGGAAAATCTAGTTTAATCAATGCCCTGTTTGGTAAATCAATGTCAGAAGTTCAAAGGACAGCTGACACAACTAGCTGTGTATTTGTAGCTAAGTTTCCTAGTGGCTTACTAATTTATGATACTCCAGGACTTGCAGGCGACGAAGAGTTGGGATATGAGAATATTACTAGACTATTTTTAGAAATACCGCAAGAAGAAGATGCTACACAGTTTTATACTGTACCATTTCAAGAAAAACCACCTGAGATTACTGAGTTATCCACAGATCAATTGCCCAAACTAGATGCTATTTTATTTTTAGTAGATATTTCACGTACTCTCAATGAATATGAGAAGAAAGCTTTAAGAGGATTTTTCCTAGAGCTTAAAAATAAATTTGGAGATCATATTGTTGTCGCTGGAACCCATCTCGACGAGTTGAACAAGCTCTCTGCTCAGGAACGTCAAGGTCAGTTAGACAGCTATAATAAGATATTTGGTAATGATTTAGCAGCAGTTTCATCCATTTCTGGAGAAGGGTTATCAGAGCTTATTATTAAGCTATTCCGTATAATGCCTCAGAAAGTGCCTGCGACCAAGCTGCAAGAATCACTAATAAACGCTAGAAAACTCAATAGACTTTCCTTTGTTATTAAAGAATCCAGTAACTTGCTTGCCGAAATTATACTTCTCAAAGGAAACCAAGTTAATGATATTAAGGCTACTTATTTATGGCTTTTTGCGCTTATTTGCAAACACTACTCTGTCGATGAAAACACGTGGTTAAGCTGCAACGGTAGTGCTTTAAATATAGCTACTAAAGCGACACAGGCTGGAATAAAAGAATATAGCTTTATTCGCCCTCCAAAAAATTTATTAGAAATGTTGCAATCATTTTTAGGAAAAACTTTTCAAGCAAGCGTACTTGAAACGAAACCTTTAGGAATAGATGGGCTCAAAGAATTACTACCAGGAGTATATGAACTTTTATATCAATTAAGTAATATTGACAATTCTAAGCGTAGCCTTTTAAAAATTAATCATATTATTGCTTCAAATGCTAGTAAAATTGAAAATTTTGTACAAGAAAAACAAGTAGAAAAGCTAGCTTATCAAATTGGAGAAATATTACAACGGCTTTTTGAAGAAAATAGCACAGATTTTCATACTCAAAGTAACCAAACCGAGCCAATTGGGTTAAGGGTGCTAGTTCATCTGGAAGAAATTAAAGATAGGATATTTCGCAATGGAGAATTTGCTGGTAATCATGACCCGTATCGGCGCCTAGAGGGATTTCAGCTAAATATTGACCCTCCTATTCCTGGCTTGAGTATGAGGTATATGGCTCACTTGCAAGAAAAATGTGATGTGCCTTGGATAAATGAGGGTGAATTTATTGGCACTCGTAGTGAATGGCGACGGTTGGAAGGGTTTGCTATCGAGTTAACAGGAGTTGCTGCTCCTAAATATAACATTTTCTATAGATGCCGTTTACAAGGTATAGGTGATTCTCTTATTTGTTCAAACGGACAGTTCTGTGGAAGCCGAGGAAAATCACAAACAGTTGAGGGAATTCAAGTTTGGTTAGAACACAAATAGGGTACAAGCACCGAACCATTTTACGCGCGGAAACTAATATTAATATAAGCTTGAGCAAGCAACTAGCTTATATAATATTAAGGAGTTCTAGGGACTTGCCTGCTTATACAGAGACCTGGCATTAGTCAAAGCAGCTACTTGCCACAAAGTTTATATCTGCCCTAAACTACTAATTCTTATTCTCAGCTAGAGCAGACATTACCTTATGAAACGGCAGCAAAAATATCAAGGCACCACAGAGCGTTTGTTTAAAGTAACTTATGAATTACAGGCTCAAAGCTTAATTCATATGCAAATTGATGGTTTAGGTGATAATGCCAAGAAAGATATACAAAAATATTCGCAACTAGTTAATTATTCAACAGTTAGACCGTTCGTTGCCTCAAAAAGCAACTCAAATGATGAAGGAGAAGGTTTTTTAACGCTTATTACTCCTTGGGAAGACCCTGGCGAAATTAGTATGTCAACTAACCGTTTAATATGGAAGTATTGGGATGTATGCCACAATGTAAGAAATGCAGCAAGATTTGATTTAACACAAACAGCAAAGCGTTACGGCTACAGAGGTAATTATGAAATCAAACATGAACCATTCCCCTCATCACTTCAACAATACTTAAAATAAAAACAAAGCATTAGTATAAAGGTATGCGCCATAAATACATAAAAAATATGAGCGCACAGGCGCCGCTCCATATAAAGCACTTGTACTAGCACAGGCGCCGTTTCCATATTGGGAAAACCATACGCTCTCCTCATGGTTGTTTCAAAATATCCTTAGTAGCCAAGCAACCAACGAACAATAACATTAAAAACTGTGCAAATTGAAAACCTACATCCAGGCGCCAGCCTTGAAATATCATTATAAAACCGTTTAGTAACAGTGCAGATGCTCCAATTACCAATTGCGCTATATCTAAAGTAGAAGCTGTGCGCTGATTAAACTTGTTTAGGCAAAATATTAGATAAGTAAGACCAGCAATTACATAAATAATGCCTATACCACTGGCACCTGTATTTCCTGGAGCAACATTAACTTGAGAGAAAATAATCATAATCATGTCTCGAATGTACGCGCGTCATATATATAGTTCCCTGTCCGAGACGTGGCTTCATCATATATAGGCGCCGTTTGACAAACTCGACCTATCGAGGCAAGTTAATTTACAAATAATACTCTTAACTATTGCCATGTATTAAAGGATTGAGTGTTGATTTTGTAATACTGGCGCCACAATTAATTAGTAATTAGTGAATTGGCGCCTTTCTACAACCATTACTCCAGGCGCCTAAGCTGCATCAAAAGTAAATTGTTCTTATCCTCTCTGTATTTTCCCGGATTGAGGAGTAATATGACGTAGCTAATACTTGGGAAGTAATGTATCATTTGCTACGCGCTTCGTGTTCCCTAGTTAGTTACTTAAAGAAAAGTCAAAACTATTACCTTTAACTGACCACCCCGGTTAAAGGCGCCATTTGTAATTCATAGAATAATATCCTTAAGGCAATGGTACAATTTTATAACTCTAGTACTAAACGTAAGCAAGGCATCCAAGCGTTTTTAAAAATCATTTGTATCTCAGATTTAGATAAAAAAGTGATAGAAATAAGTTTGATGCATCCGTCATACTTATATGAGTCAAATATAGATAGAAATAAACAAGATTTATAAGAAAAAGAGTACAGGCACCTAGCTCACTTGGGAGATGCCATAATTGGCGCCGTTGTTACAGATTATTTATATGAACAATACTTAGATTTAACACAGGGCGAACTAACTCAAATTAAACAACAACTGGTAAATAAAGTAAAATTATCTGAGTTTGCTCATCAAATAAACTTACATCAATATTGCTTATTAGGTAAAAGTTTAAAAGGAAGTAATTTAAATGAGCAAGGAAAGCTTTTTGCAGAAATGTTTGAAGCTGTATTTGGTGCTATTTATTTAAGGTTAAAGCGTGACTTTTCTTCTTCTAAATCATGGTTGATTGAACGCTTGCTTACAAGTACATTAGATGAGGTTATTGATTTAGATGAAACAGATGATGAATATGAAGATTACGATTATGTTTTAATAGACCCAATTATATTAAAGGATTTTCCTGATTATGCATGGGCGCCTGGTGATGATTAACGCGCTTTAGGGTTTGTATCAGGTGAAACAGGCGCCGATAATTATAAATACCTGAGTATCTAAACATCTAAGTACTTGGTAATAGGCGCCTGTTCCTCTTGAATGATTACAATGCGTTTACCCTTTTAAATACTGTACCTCGCTAGCAAAATTTCTCTAAGTCCTTGAACAGTTGTACACATAATATCTGGTTGAGAAGCTGTTAATAGATTTCTTTCCAAGGAACCCCAAAGGGCGCCGATTGAAGGAACTCCAGCGGCTCTAGCAGCTTGGGTATCTTTCGCAGCATCGCCAATGGCTACCGCTTTATCTGCTTTTAAACCCAAATTAACTAATCCCTTTTGAATAGGGTCAGGGTAAGGTTTACGCTTATCTGTATCGTGATCAGGACTTACGCAACTGGCACAATCAGTCTCGGCACGGCTTCGCCGCGCCATCAATACCCAAAGCGGTACAAGTTATATAATGCTAGGCGCCTGAATAGTATTGCTTTATGACAATCAGTCTTGG
>JAHHGX010000042.1 GCA_019359675.1 Calothrix sp. FI2-JRJ7 | reverse complement strand
TGACTATCTTCTACTATGATTCCAGGTAAATTTAATAACTTAGTTATTAAAGTTTTCATAATTCATTAATTATTACTTATTTATAGTTATTATATAATACTTTAGCCCACTAAGTACGGAAGAGCCTTTAATTTCCCTTGATATTTTATTATTTACAAAACGATATAAATTCTGAAGTTTTTCTGCATCAACGGGATAAAATTGAACTTGTTGAAACATTTGCATATCTTCTATATTTTTCTTTAAAGGCTCGATAGTTGCCTTGAGATGCTTATCATCAAACCACTTGCCAGTAGTAACATAGTACATTTTGCATATTGGATTTCTATTTTTAAAAAGATTACTTTTATTATATAATTGCTCCTTTATTTCTGATTTATCTCGTATTTGTTGGTTATTAGGTAATGCAGGATTATTACTAAAAAAATCTTGTGTTCCTAATAAAAATTTTGCAATATCACCCGCATCAAAACTGCTACTAGTTTTCGATTGCACTAGTATAAATTCAACATCTAAGTATTTATTTGATTTTTCTAAATCTTCTAGTTCTTCTTTAGTGTTAATTAAACTACCATTGACAATAATTGCGATACCATCTAAAGCTTTATCTGCACCGCCTCCAACATGGATATCTTCAAGTGAAAAAGAACCATTATATTCTTTAGAAACAATACAATAATTCACAAATTGCTCAAATAAAACAGATTCTGCTAAGTCTTGCAGAAGGGATTGTTCTTCCCTAAAAGCTTTTAACAAACCACTTGTAATTCTATCCATGAGTTAACGACCTATCTACGTACATATAAAGTATAAACAAATTAGCGTAGATATAGCCAAATAGTAAAGCCCGCTTGAGTTGAATGTGCGCTCCTTGTATTATCACCTGTGAGTACGGAGGATGATTCAATTCAAAGTATGTTAAGAAAAAGACAGGAATAAATTTTTTAACAACACATTCCTAACTGACCCGGAGACACAAGCATGAGTCCAGCTAAAATTGGTGGCACACCAAAACCAGGAACTGCAAGAACAGCGAAACCTACTCTTGAGGCGCCTGCATCTAAAAAGAAAACCACACCAAAACTAACCGAAGTCACACCATCCAACACATCACCAATACTTGTGGCGCCGCTTGATAAAATAGTCCTGCCCAAAACTCGCCAACCCCAACCAAGACGCTACTTCAAACCCGAAGCAATGCAGTTTCTAATTAACTCAGTAAATAAAAACGGAGTACTGCAAAACATTGTACTGTGACCGTTGGGGGATAACTACGAACTAGTCGCAGGAGAACACAGCAACATCTTCCTGTGTTGGTTCCTTCTAATTATGCGGGTCAATTCTGCTACGTTGCGTCGGGTAATATTCCCACCCCCAACCATACCTATTACAGCGTTGGAATGATTCAAACGCACTCCCTAGACCCAGAGTCAGAAATGGCTCTAAAAAAGTGGGAGCTTTCTGTGGGTAAAAAAGAAGCTGAACGTATTCGCAATGAGGCAATTGGCGCCGGGAAAACAGCTCATGTCTTCCTCCACTCTCACCTAACTGGAGATATAACCATCCCTATCAGCAGTCGTTACGAACCATACGTTTGTGCATTATCGCAAGTTCTCCCCAACTTCGGTCAACCACTCCTTTCAGAACAACTAATTGTTAGCTTCAAATACCGCTACTACGGTGTAATAGACCAGTTATGTTTTTACAAAGGCAAGCTCACTTTAAGTGATCTCAAGACATCCTCTAAAGCAAAAACCTCACTTGATTGGATTCAAGATAAGGTTCAGCAGTTAGCAGCTTACTACCAACTGCTGGAATCGCTGTATGAAATAGAGCAAGCTGCCCTTATTTACCTAATTGGTGACGCGACCCATGATGAGTTCATCTTCACCCCTGCACAGATGGAACTCTACAAGGATAACTGGCTTAAACGTCTTGACCTATTCCGCCAGCTAAAACTACTAGGTTTTGAAAAACGCGCCTAAACTATTAGAAAGCTTCGTAACCGCATTTTCTTACAAGTCACGCGAATGCATCGCTGGTAAAAAGCGATGCATCTACCCTATCCTCTAAATAAACCAGACACATATCGAATCATTTATTTTGGCGAAACTGATAACGAGAACGGAACGAGGTTTTCCCTTGAATCATCATGCCTCCAGATGCTGGATTAACCCCTGCTTAACCTATATGTGGGTGTGCATTACATGCTTGGGTCTACAAAAGCTCAACGACTTGGGGTAGAAAGCGCACTAATACGAATGTATATTCAGCCTGCAACCTTACTGTATAAAGCAGTTGTATAGCAAAAATAGGGAGAAGTGGTAACAATGCTTTTTGTATCTGCTCCTCTCTTAAGAGCA
Source organism: Calothrix sp. FI2-JRJ7 (assembly GCA_019359675.1). Classification (GTDB taxonomy): domain Bacteria; phylum Cyanobacteriota; class Cyanobacteriia; order Cyanobacteriales; family Nostocaceae; genus Dulcicalothrix. Next base: position 26,727 of record JAHHGX010000042.1, on the reverse strand, counting down.
TTACAACATTTCATACGCTTCAAGTGCAAATAGCAAATTAGTTAAACAATTGCCCAACTATCAAGACTGTATATGGCGCTACAAGTGTGGGATATCCATTTAAAATGTATAATCAGTTTATTCACGTACTTATGTACTATTATTTTTACTATTAAACGTGAGTTAAGAGCATAGGTAATAACATAAGCTATGACCAAAACTATGATAAAAAGTCCACTACGTTACCCAGGTGGTAAATCAAAAGCCATTGACCAAATAGCCGAGTATATACCAGATAGTTTTTCTGAGTATAGAGAACCCTTCATAGGTGGTGGCTCTGTTTTTATATATCTAAAACAAAAGTTACCTCACCTCAAATTTTGGATTAACGATTTAAATCGCGAACTCTTTCTGTTCTGGAAATTTTCTCAATCTCACCTCCCTACTCTTATAGAAGAAATACATCGCATCAAAGATAAATATACAAACGGCAAACAACTATTTGAAGAATTAACCAAAGTAGATATTACTAAATTATCTGATTTTGACAGAGCAGTGCGCTTTTTTGTTCTCAACAGAATTACCTTCTCTGGCACCGTCGAATCTGGAGGATACTCCGAGCAAGCTTTTCACATAAGGTTTACAGAATCATCCATCTTACGTTTAGAAAAATTAGAGAGTATCTTAACAGCAGACGTAAAAATTACCAACTTAGATTACAGCGAACTATTACTTGCAGAAGGTCAAGACGTATTTTTATTTTTAGACCCACCTTATTTTACAGCCACTAAATCCAAACTATATGGTAAAGAAGGAGATTTGCACATCTCATTCGAGCATCAAAGATTTGCAACACTCGTACAAAACTGTCCCCAACGCTGGCTAATAACTTACGACGACTCACCCTATATCAGAGAAAACTTTAAATCTTTTTACATGAATGAATGGGAATTGCAATATGGAATGAACAACTACAAACAAAGCGGCGCCAAAAAAGGTAAAGAACTATTTATAACCAACTACGAAATTAAACCCAACTCTAGCTTAGGCACCAAATCTGGTGGGGAGAAAATTACCTTGAATTCTAACTCAACCAGGCATTTTAACGCACGTTCCCATAATAAACGATAGAGAGACCGTACATGTACAGTCTCTCTTATATATTCCCATCTTTATATAACCACGTTCAAATTAACGAACGCGGGTACCAGAAGTACCAACAGTACCCCGGTCATCATAAGCAACAGTTTCTACATTTTTCTTACTTCTACGACCTAGCAAACCAAATAAACCAAGTAAACCCATTAATCCCCAGTCACCATCAGCAAAATTATTATCAGTTGCGCGGTCAGCATCATTCACAACTGTTCGTTCAGTAGTAGTTGTTGTTGTATTGGTATCACCAGTCTGAGCAGAAGCGCGCATAGTAGCAGGTACAGTTACCAAACTAGCAACTAACAAACTAGTTCCCAAAAATTTAGATACATTAGAGCGTTTCACGTTCAAATTCCTCAATGATTAATATTTATCGCCATCCATACACACAAGAATATTCAATTTTAACTGGCGCCAAATCACCCATCAGTCAGAGATGCTTCTACGCTTGAAGTTACATTTAACTTATTAGCTTCACAAAAAAATCATCATCAATACCCTTTACCGTGCGCTTTAATTAATAATGCGACGAATTCTTTAAAAAGATGCACAAGCCTTTAACTAGACGTACTTTTCTCAGTCTCTGCTCAGGGATAGCTTTGTTGGTATCTTGTTCACAAAAAACTCAAGCAGGACAAACTCTCAGAGTGCAGCAAAACAAACGTTTTTTAGTTCAAAAAAATGGTAAGCCTTTCTTCTACCTTGGAGATACAGCTTGGGAACTATTCCATCGAGCAAATCGTGAAGAAGCAGTTATATATTTACAAGACCGTGCCCGCAAAGGATTTACCGTCATTCAAGCTGTTGTTTTAGCAGAACTAGATGGACTTAGGCAACCCAACGCTTACGGAAACCTGCCGCTAAAAGATAACGACCCCACCAAACCCAACGAAGCTTACTTCCAGCATGTTGATTACATCGTAAACCAAGCTGAAAAACTAGGGCTTTACATAGGAATGTTACCAACATGGGGAGATAAATGGAAAAAGCTATGGGGTGTTGGGCCAGAAATATTTACACCCACAAATGCTGAAGATTTCGGCGCCTATCTTGGCAAACGTTATAGAAACAAGCCTATTATATGGATTCTAGGCGGAGACCGTAGCCCTGAGAACGATAATCACTTAGCTACAATTCGGTCTATGGCAAAAGGGTTAAAACAGGGAGATACAGGAAATCATCTAATGACCTATCATCCACAGGGTGGCTCAAATTCAGCAACCTGGTTTCACAACGATGATTGGCTTGACTTTAACATGTTTCAATCGGGTCACATGGCTATTAATATACCCAATTATAAAGTTTCATCTCAAAACTATCTCTTAAATCCTACAAAACCAACACTTGACGCAGAACCATGTTATGAAGACCACCCAATTAATTGGAAACCAGAAAATGGTTGGTTCGATGATTTTGATGTTAGGCAAGCTGCCTATTGGTCAATGCTAGCAGGCGCCTGTGGTCACACTTACGGAAACCATAACATTTGGCAGATGTGGCAACCAACAAGAGAGCCAATATCAGCAGCAAGAACACCTTGGAAAAAAGCATTGGCACAACCAGGGGCAACCCAAATGGGTTATTTAAAACAATTATTTGAATCTCGACCTTATACAAAACTCGTACCAGACCAGTCTATTATTATAAACGGTACAGAAGATATAAGAGCAGCAGGCGCCTCAGATGGAAGCTTTGCATTTATTTACACACCAACAGGAAACCCTATCACCGTCAAGCTATCAAAAATCAAAGGCAATCGAATCAAAGCTCAGTGGTACAATCCACGTCAAGGAAAAGGAACAAAAGCAGAAGAATTTTCCAAGACAGAAACCAGAAAATTCACACCACCAACCAAAGGACGGGGTAACGATTGGATACTAGTATTAGACAACGCAGCAAGTAAATTTCCAGCGCTATAAAAACATCCGCTAGTAGCATAAGCTGGTTGCGAATACTTAAATGTCTGATTTTTCTTGGTTAAAGCTCTTACATCTATTCCTAATGACCAAGGTTGGGTTAAACGTTGCGTAGAATGTCTTGTCAAATTCTTCTTTCCTTAAACTATTCCATTTATACAAGAAAGATTCTACATAGCTGGTGGCGCCAGCAAAGCTGCGGATATAATAGAAGCTGTATCAAAAAATTAGAGTCGTTGAGCTTGCTTTACGAGTTACCGACGCATAACCATATCCATAAATCTTAAGATAAAGATAATCTAATGGGTGTACAGGTTAGTTGAGAAATATGAAGTTAGCTATTTGTTGAGCGCAAAGTTATTGGTTGGTAATAATTAGAAGTATAACCCTGTAAAACTTTTGTACCTGACTGAGTTAATCTTAGAGTTAAAGCGATTCTTACTTTACCGCTATTATTGCGTAAAGAACAATGTATAAGCTCATCAGTAAATAATACAAATTCACCTGGTTGTAACAGCACGGGAACTGCATTTTTTGTAACTTCTTCAGGAATTTCCAAAAACTTATTACCACTGAAAGGGTCAGTGATTTTTATAGAGTAATTTTGAAGATATTTGTTTGGAATATATTCAAAACCATTATATTCATTAATTTCTGTTAAAGCTATATAAGCATAAATATTTTTAGATTGACTTTTAATCAAGTAAGGGTATAAATCTTGATGCCAATAAGGAATTATTTTTTGATCAGGATAATTAGCCCAAATTTCAGACCTCCATAGCAGAAAATTTTCTCCTAAATGTGTTGTTAATTCTTCTAGTAATTTTTCATCTTGACATAATTGCATAATTATAGGCGAATCTAAGTGCCTTTCCATACTAAAACTTCTAAAAAAGTATTGTGATAACGTCATCATAATTGAGCCAAAATCTTTTTTAATAATCGCTTTGATTAAGTGATTTAACAACAATTTAATAGAGTAGTTTGGCAAAACGTTGTAAAGTATTTCGTCTTTAATTACAGCCATCTCTTGTCTAGTTAAACTAAGCTTATATGGTCCCCAAATTCCATCGTTACCATCGTAACTAATTGAGTGTTTATTTATTGGTTCATTACAACCTGTCCACAATAAGCTACGCTCCCACAATTTTTGCGATAATTCTTTATTCTGCACATTTAAAGGTAAAGTAATTTCTTGAGCATGACTATCTAAAAATTGCCCAGTGATACTGTAATATTTTGGGGAGGTAGCACAAACAAGAGTACTATATGCACCATTCTCTGGAGAAATACCGATACCTAAATATTTACTTAGTCGATGCCAAATAGTAATATTAGATTGTACAAATCCTGGATGAACTGCATTCACAGTTACTTGAGAGTTAGCTAATTTTTGAGAAAGCTCTTGTGTTAATAGCAATAAACAAAATTTAGAAACAGAATATAATTCTAAAAAATTAAAATGTGTTTTTTTCACTAATAAATGCCAACTAATATCATTTGGTCGTAATCCTAAATCCGAAGCTACGATGACAATGCGACCAGGAGCAGATTTTTGCATAATATCAAATAACAAATGTATAAGCAAAAAATGCCCTAGATAATTAGTTCCCCAAATTAGTTCAAAACCTTCTTTTGTGGTACCTCGGCGATTAAATATACCTGCATTAATTACTAATATATGTAATGGTAATTTTTTGGCGAGAAAAATGTTAACACAATTGCGAACAGAATCTAAAGAAGCCAGGTCAAGGGGAAGAAATTCAACATTTGAATTTCCACTAGTTTGACGAATATATTCTACAGCTTTAGAGCCTTTACTTGCAGAACGGCCAGCAATAAGTACATGATTATCTAATTTAGCTAAACCAACAGCAGTCATTAGACCAACACCAGAACTACCACCTGTAACTAGACAAACTTGCATAATCTATCATTAATCCTTAAAATTATTAAATTAGATTTTAAATGTTTCAATATTCAAGTACTATTTGATTATTTAATTACTCTCTAAGAGTACCCAAATTATTTCAAAATTTAACAGTACTGTTGAAACTAGTAAAAAATGCTACATTAAAAACTGTGCATTTTCCCATCTTCATTTTAGCAGGATAGTGCAAAGCAGTATTTTTATGGTTTACTAAATCCGTTACTCAGCAATGATACACAAATAACTGAATATATGATTCCTCGCTTTGCCAATCCAATATCTTGTGCTGTTAGGATAGGTTAGCGTATAAAACTACTTTTCAATTAGGTTAATAAATTCCTTTAAAACTTGACCGTAACGATTCCCAGCTACATATGTAAAATCATTATGACTGGCGCCTTCCACCCACAAACTCAGCTTTGGAGATGGCGCCTTGTCAAAAAGCTGTTGACTATGCCAAAAAGGAATAACATTATCCTCTTTACCATGCATAACTAGTACAGGTGCCTTAATATCATCGATTTTGTCAATATTAGAAAACCTGTCAAACGGTAAAATTGGAAAAGGAACTTTAACACGGAAAGCTGAAGTAAAAGTACTTTCTAACACTAAACCCGCTACTTGCTTTCTCGCAGCCAAATCTACAGCAGAACCACCACCAACCGAACGCCCGTATACAATGAGATGTTGTGGCGCCACTTTTAAAACTTGAGTTAAATAGTTATAGGCAGTATTTATATCTTTGTAAGCATTTTGCTCTGAAGGACTGCCTTGGCTTGTGCCATAACCACGATAGTCATAGGCAAATACATTAAAACCTAATGCATTTAGATTCTCTAGTACTTGCCTAATATCTCCCAAATCTTCAGCGTTGCCGTGAGCATAGAGTATAGTGTACTTTGCGGCAGGATTAATTAAATGCAGCGCTGAAAGCTGAATACCATCTGGACTTTTAAGCTTAATAATGTCTTGTGTGTCTTGATAACTAGATGGCTGAGGTAAGAAAATCATACTGTCAGCCCGAAAATAGACGAAAACAGCAAAAAGTAAATATATAAGAGCAGCAGACCTAATTAGTCTTTTCCAGCTAAATTCTCCTACCAACAGCTTTCGCCAACTAACTGGTCGCATCCCCTCCCCCAACTGAATACTCCTAACTCCGCTCCTCGTAAGGTGCGTGACGCTACTAGCTCCTAAGTTTTCTTTTGCGATTGTTATGGCGTCACGCACCCTACCTTCTAAGTTTTCTTTTGCGATTGTTATGGCGTCACGCACCCTACCTCCTAACTTTTTACGTTTGCTGTGCTAGAAAAGCAGCAGTGACAGAAATAATTTCAGCAATTTCTGCGGGTTCGAGCAAGCGAATTTTCGCTAAAACCTCTTGCTTTATCTTCTCGTTCGAGGGTTTCGACGAGCGCTTTTTTACTTGAGTCATCATCCTACCAGCCACACCTTGACGATATACCGATAAAGTTATTTCACCATCTAGATACTTTTGCAGCGTTTGAGAAGTACCACCACTCAAGCGGGCTAACTTCTCAAAGTTCCTAGACTCCGGTTCGGGAACGGTCTTCCCCTTTACCCAGCGGTACACCGTTGTAAACTCTACGCCAATAAACTCAGCTATCCCAGTTTGAGTCCAGCCATCTTGCAACAGCTGTTCCATCAACTGAACTAGTCGATTTTGGCGCGCTTGTATGAGTGATGGTACAGATGTGGCAGTCACAATTTTTACCTTGGTAACTTCAATAACAGGCAAATTTAATGTAAAGCCGACCATACCCCCGCTTGAGTAGCAGTTGAGGTAAAGCGCTCACGTTCTTGGATTTATAAGGTTTGTATACCCTATTTAAAAGTATAACTCCTGTATTTACAAGGGTTTGAGCAAAATTTAAACGAAACTACAAACTTAAAAGGCTAATTACCTATATTCCTTGAACGGAAAATCAATACAAAACGTAAAAAGTTTGCATAAAAGACGGAACTTGTGCAATATTATTTATTGCATGTGCAATATAATCGGAATATGTATAGAGCGTTGACAAAGCGGTGACAGTAAGTGCTGGCGCCGTGGATAGTTCATGGATAAATAAACAATAACGCAGTCGTTAACCCAGAGATAAAGGATATCGATGGAACATCTAGACTTTACTGCTTCCTGTGCAACTTTTCAACTATCTAGTGGCGGTGAGCAAGAATTAGCAGTTGCTTCAACTCCGAATAGTAATGTAGACCAAATAAATACCAGCAACCCAGAAGCACTTTCAGAAGCTGAAGTTCTAGAACTCGAAAGTTTAGAATCAACAGTTCAGCGAGGTTTACGGGCATTTTGGGAAATAGGACAAGCGTTGCGTATACTGCGTGATAAGCGACTGTATAGGCAATGTTACGACACCTTCGAGGAGTATTGCATCAACCGTTGGGAAATGTCCCGACGTTCCGCTTACTACCTGATAGATGCTGCTGCGGTTTATGAAAATGTGAACCACGGTTCACAAATTCTTCCCGCTAACGAACGTCAAGCGCGTCCATTAACTGCATTAACTCCATCCGAACAACAAGAAGTTTGGCAACAAGCAGTTTCTACGGCGCCGAACGGTAAAATCACAGCAACCCACATCATTCAAGTAGTAAAAGCATACCAAAAGCAAAACGACAACTCTAAATCGAATAGGAGTAAAGGCAAAAAGAAGCTAAAACCACGAACAGAGCATAAATCAAAGACACCTCAAAGTGTAGACGCAGCAACATCACATGCAGGATATACACAGCCAAAATCATCATGTACACCAAGTGAACCAATACGAAGCTGTTGGAACTGTTTGAATTGTAGTCCAGAGTTACTAGAAGAAAAAGAAAACTTTTACTGCTACCAGCTGGGTAAGTTAAACTTTCTGGAAAAAGATGGCGAAACTCGCGCACATGAATGTGAGTATTGGACTTACCGTAACAGTGAACAAGAGTTAAGACTCTCCCGAATACCTTCACTCGATACAGTCGCATTAACCTTACACATTCCAGCGTACTTGCAGCGAGAAATGCAAGACATCGCTAAATCATCAGGACTTAACTTAACAGAGTGGGCAACCAGAATATTAACAGAAGCTGTTGCTAGCAGTAACGGCGCCGACGAATTGACCATCAACGGAGAAACATTTGAAATTCTTAGAGAACCAGCAACTCTTTGAAGAAAGTCCCTCGGAAATCAACCGAGGTTATTTTATTTTTTACAACTAATCCTCACCACCAAAATATTCAAATAAAGGCGCCTTAAATACCTATATCGGTCTTCAGGGTCATATTTGGCGCCTTAAATATTCTGATTCTGTCATGCTGAGGTACGAAGCATCTTAAATATTCTGATTCTGTCATGCTGAGGTACGAAGCATCTTAAATATTCTGATTCTGTCATGCTGAGGTACGAAGCATCTTAAATATTCTGATTCTGTCATGCTGAGGTACGAAGCATCTTAAATATTTTTATGCATGTTAAAAAGTCAAGTTATAACCCGTTTTGAGTATAGGTAGCTTCGTCTTGCCAGTCTTTCCGAAGAATTGCCCATAACTTTACATCTTCAAATACTCCCCACTTTCGTACCCGTTGACGTAGTATCCCTTCTTGTACAAACCCATTTTTCTCCAATACCTTACCTGAACCTGGGTTTTTGACCATATGGTAAGCGTAAAGCCTATTAAGACCTAAGTCTTCAAATCCAAAACGAAGTAAGGGTTTTAAAGCTTCACTCATATACCCTTGCCCCCAAACCCCAACCGCTAACCAAAAACTCAATTCTGCCTGAGAATGTTCTCGTCCTATATCTCGAACTTCGATAATTCCACAAAATTCTTTTTTAAATTTGCGCTCAATTACAAATGAAACAGAATGTCCTGCCTCAAACTCTGCAATTTGTCTTTGTATGTATTGCTCTGCCTCACCATCAGGATACGGATGAGGAATAGAAATCATTGTATCGGCAATCTCACGAACACTAGCCACGTCTTGAATCAACGGTGCATCTGCATGAGTTAATGGGCGCAGAATCAATCTGCTTGTTAAGAGCGTAGATTGAGTAGGCATAAAATTATCTGATTTTAAGCGACTCTCATGGCAAATTTTAACACGCTCGTAATAAGCCTGGTATCCAAAGGGTGGCGCCACCTATATTTCCTAGATGGTGCGTGAAAGCACTTTAATTTTCATTACATTGAGTAACTGTAATGGCTTTCACGCACCCTACAAATGTGAACCACGGTTCACAAATTAATCGCGAGCGGGCGAATTAACGACTCCAGACGCTACCACCAAAATTCTCTCCACCGGAGATTTTTTGAATGCGTCCACCTGAAATTCTAAGTGTCATTTCACCATAGCCTCTTATACTACCTTTGGGAACATCAGCCCAACTACCAATTATTCTGCTACCTGTTATCGTACCTTGAAATACATTCGACCAAGTTTGTCCACCATCACTACTTTGACCGTACCACCAAATTTGATTTCCTACTTGGCGAATAAAATAAACACCACCATCGTTACAATTCCAGGCGCCAGTTAGATTACCAGCCTGTGCAATAATCATTCCTGGGTTAGCAACTTTTGTGGGAATGTTAGAATTTTGTTGTACAGTGGGCTGAGATGTTACTTTTGCATGTGTAGCCACGTTACTTATTAATGTCAATGCGATTGCCGAACCGAGAATAGCAAGCTTTTTCATAGTAATTATTACCTAATCTATTGTTTACAGAAATGTAAGTTTTTTAACCTCACATCTCTCTCTAAACCTAGATATGTCTGGTAAAGGTAGTTTATGCAGCTAAGTTGAAAAAATATGAACAAAAGTTTTTAAGCTAGTCTCTGTCCTGCTTTTACGACTCATTGCTTGTAAGACGCTAATCTAAAGTATCAAAAAATACAAGAAAAATAGAAGTATACGTAAAATGTGAACCGTGGTTCACAAATGGGCGCCCCCTTTATAGAAAGGGGGTTTAGGGGTGAATGGCACTTACTTAAGAAGTGTAGGTTGGGTAGAGGCTTTGCGGAACCCAACAAAAGCGCGAATATTTATGTTGGGTTCCATTCCTCCACCCAACCTACGATCAAGTTTTACGTGATCCGCGTAAGCGACATTCGGGTTTAGGGGTTGTTAATTGGTGGTTGGTGCGTGAAAGCAGTTTATCTTTGCGTTTTTAGTGATGTTGGCTATAGCTTTCACGCACCCTACATTTGAATGTCTAAAACGCGCGTTAGAAATGCCCATTTATCTGCTGCTTCTTCGATAATCTTTGTTGTTGGTTTGCCTGCACCGTGTCCGGCTTTTGTTTCTATTCTAATTAAGACTGGCGTCGAACCCTTATGGGCTGCTTGTAATGCTGCGGCAAATTTGAAGCTATGTGCTGGTACTACCCTATCATCATGGTCTGCTGTGGTTATTAAGGTTGCTGGATATGCTGTTCCTGGTTTGAGGTTATGCAGTGGGGAGTATGTATATAATGTCTTGAAATCTTCTGGATTATCTGGCGAACCATATTCGGTTGTCCATGCCCAACCAATTGTAAACTTATGGAAGCGTAACATGTCCATTACACCAACAGCAGGTAGTGCGGCGCCAAATAAGTCTGGACGCTGTGTCATACAGGCGCCTACCAAAAGTCCACCGTTACTGCCACCACCAATTGCTAGTTTAGCGGATTTTGTATATTTATTAGCTATCAACCATTCTGCTGCTGCAATAAAGTCATCAAATACATTTTGCTTATTCTGCTTCATTCCAGCTTGATGCCAGTCTTCGCCATACTCGCCACCTCCACGTAAGCTTGGCATAGCATATACTCCACCCATTTCCATCCAAACTAAGCCACTTACAGAAAAACTTGGCGTTAGCGGTACATTAAACCCACCATATCCATATAGATATGTTGGATTGTTTCCATCCAGCTTAATACCCTTTTTATGGGTAATAAACATTGGAACTCTAGTACCATCCTTACTTGTGTAGAAAACCTGTTTAACTTCGTAATCATTAGGTTTAAAATCTACTTGAGGCTGTCTAAATACTTTACTTTTACCCGTTATCATATCGTAACGGTAGATAGTACCAGGCGCCGTAAAGCTAGTAAAGCTATAAAACGTTTCGGTGTCAGTACGCTTACCACCAAACCCCCCAACTGACCCAATGCCTGGTAAGTCAACATCACGAACAAACTTACCGTTGATATCAAAAATTTTGATTTGACTACGCGCGTCTTTAAGATAGTCAACAACGAATAAATTATTGACGATATTCACACTTTCGAGCGTTTCTGATGTTTGGGCAATTATTTCACGCCAATTTGCCCTTGCTGGTTCCTTTGTATCAATGGCAATTACTCGTCCGCGTGGCGCCTCTAAATCGGTGCGAAAATATAAAACGCTACCATCGCTGTCAACCAAGCTAAAATCTGACTCAAATTTATTAATCAACTCAACTACATCAGCATTACTGTGCGTTAAATCTTTATAAAATACCAAATTTCGAGAATCAGTTCCCAACCATACGGAGATAACTAAATAACGTCCATCTTCCGTAACGCTACCACTAAAACCCCATTCTTTCTGGTCGCGACGCTCATAAATTAAAGTATCTTCAGATTGCGGCGTACCTAATCTGTGGTAATATAATTTTTGATAATAATTAACATCCTCAAGTTTAGTTTTTTGATTTGGCTGATCATAACGACTGTAGAAAAAGCCTTTATTGTCATTTGTCCATGAGGCGCCGGAAAATTTAATCCATTTGAGATTATCGTCTAAATCTTTCCCTGTTTCAATATCACGAACTTTCCACTCCTGCCAGTCAGAACCCGAACTAGAAAGACCATAAGCTAAAAATTTACCATTATCACTAATCGATAAACCAGAAAGTGCTACAGTTCCATCAGCAGAAAGCTTATTCGGGTCAAGTAATACATTTGCTTCAGTATCAAGACTTTTCTGAGTATAAAGGACACTCTGGTTTTGCAGTCCATCATTTTTAAAGTAAAAATAGTTACTTCCTTCCTTAAAAGGAATGCCATATTTTTCGTAATCCCACAGCTTGGTAAGACGCTGCTTAAGCTTCTCCCTATATGGTATTTGATTCAAATAGCCAAAAGTCAATTGATTTTGAGCTTCAACCCAAGCAGCAGTCTCCTTTAAGTCAGGGTCTTCCAACCAGCGATATGGGTCAGCAACCTGAGTACCATGATAACTATCAACTTGGTTCACTTTACGGCTAACTGGATAAGTCAAACTTTGATTACTTGACATAGGTCGGCGCCTAAATGGTACTTTTACATAGTATCGACCTAACTCCAATAATGTATTACCCTTTAGGAAGTCATCAGGACTATGAAATAAATTCTGTCTAAATAAATACCCAGTACTATTCCAAGATACGTTATTTACATTAGTAGTACGAGCAAATGCAATATTCGGTGCAAGTAAATACTTACAAACAATAATCGTTGTTAAAAAAGAAATAATAAACCTTCGCAACCGTCTTATTAACTTATTCATTTTTCAGCCAAACAGCATAAATATAGACTAAGAGCCTAAAATTATAGCAATTTTGTTACATTTGTCCAGTTCAACCAAAAATTTAGACGTAGGGTGCGTGACGAAGCGCAAAAAATTTCAACGTAGTTACAAGACTTGTAGCGTCACGCACCAGTTCCATTAAGTTATTAGTAATTTGGATGCTTAAGATTCTTACCACAGAGACACTCTTGACACAGAGAAGAAAGCCAGAGAAATTTGTGATTAGGCGCCCTCACTCAATTCCAGAAACCTGCATTATCCAAGGCAAAATATAAACTCATGGCGCCTTCTAATTAGAACTTGAGGAGTATAATTACTTAACAGCAATACCTTGATTAGCAGTGCTGAAGATTTCTTGTAAGTTAGTAACAGAAGCTGTTCCACTACCAGTAGGACCAGCAAAGGTCTGTTGACCTACAACAAGTTGTTTCTGTGAAAAGCTGTTAGAAGCATCTGAAGCAAAGCCACCAATATCACCCAAGCTAATAGCCAAACCACACTCCAATTGCGAATTGTAACAATACTTTTTATGGGGAAGGCGCCGTCGGACTTTAGTTGGAGTTGCTTTTCTCAAAAAGGGAGCGTATGTACAGCGGCGCCCCCATTGCAGTTTGTGCCAATTGAATGATTTATTTATCATAGGGACAGAGCTTAGGCGCCCAACTCCCACATATAAGGATGGTCAAAATGTCCCAAACACCCGTTAAAATGACAGTTGAGGAGTATCTAACCTACGATGACGGTACAGACAAGCGTTACCAACTTGAAGATGGAGTGCTAGTAGAAATGCCTCCCGGTACTGGTAATCACGAAGCTATTATTACTTTTGTATTGTTTCAATTTATTCTAGAAAAGCAACGCATGGGGTTAACCTTAGAACCACGCTCTAACGGTGTTGAAGTCGTAACTCAGAAACAACCCAGGCGCCCTGATGTATTAGTTATGACTCAACAGCAAGCAGCTTCCATCCAAAATAAATCTGCTGTTCTAAGAACCCCACCACCCCTTATTGTAGAGGTTGTATCCCCCGAATCTGTTGAGCGTGACTATGATACTAAAACATCAGAATATGCAGCATTTGGTGTTGATGAATATTGGATTATCGACCCATTAGAGGATAAAGTAACAGTCTGTTTGCTAGCTGGTAAAGTATATAACCAAACAGTACTTACTGGTAATCAACAAGTTGTTTCTAGACTATTTCCACAAATTAATCTAACTGCACAACAATTGTTGGCGCCGATAATTTAATATAATTGCTGTGCATAAATATTGTGAATGCTGATAAGCGGCGCCTTTAGCTACTCTCAGTTCACCGCAACTATTACTCACTTTAGGGGCTAAAGTATTTTTATGACCAGTGCGTGTTACGTTTTTAATTGTGTATGGTTCCTTCGGCTGTAACTCAGTAACCCAAAAATTTCCATTAAGCGGCCAATGAGCGATGAGTTAAAACTCAAAGTACGTAATTATTGCATTTTGATAACTTGTTTTTGGGTGGTAGCTAATATTGTTATGGCTTTGGCTGAAAAAAAGATATCATTTTCTGCTTCAGGTCTTGTTTTTCTTGCATTACCTGTATCAATTATTTTTACAGTATGGTATTACCGTTTTTTACACTGGATACTCGCTTTGGGATGTACAAGGGGTTTAAAGAGACTAAAGAAACATAAAAATACCCCTTAATTTTTCAATTCAATTTTTAATTAAAATTGTAAATGACACCACCCACCATATTAATTAACCAATACTGTTGTTTTTCTATTAGGAATGCGGACTTTAACACCCTCTTGTCCCCCCTTATTAAGGGGGGTTAAGGGGGATTAAATCATACAATCAAATCAACCATTCCCATTACCCACCAATTTCTCTCCTTTTAGCATCCTAGACGCCGCTTCCAGCAATGCTTCTTCCAAGTAAGGTTTAGTAAAGTACCCACTGGCGCCTAAATTTATTGCCATTTGTTTATGTTTATCGGCGCCGCGCGATGTCAGCATAGCTATAGGTAATTGACTCAAGCTCGGTTCTTTAGATATACGAGATAATAATTCCAGTCCGTCGCAGCGTGGCATTTCTATATCACAGAATACTATGTCACACGGTAAACCTGAACGCAGTTTTTCCCACGCTTCTTGACCATCGCGCGCTTGTTCTACTCTATACCCGGCTTTATTAAACGAGAGTGATAATAATTCGCGTACTGTTATGGAATCATCTACTATCAACACTGTTGGGTCGATTTTGGCGCCTGTTGACTCAGTACCATTACCTGCTGCTTCAAAGAATGGCACTGGACTTTGTTTAGCTGTGCGTCCTTGGAATATATCGATTATTTCCAATACATCCGCTATGGGCATTATTCTACCATCCCCCAAGACTGTGGCGCCTGCTACTCCTATTGGTTTTGGCGCCGGACCTTCAAACTGTTTAATTACTATTTCTTGTTCGCTGAGTACCGAGTCAACTTGCAACCCTATTAATGTCGATGCCGAACGTATCACTACCACAGATACCATATCATCATCGCGCGTTCCCCCATATACACTTCCCCGACTTAATTGCCTATTTAGTGTTAATAGTTCTTTCAACGGTTTAAATGGTAATTTAGTATCACGCCACAATATATATAGTTCACCTTGTGCATTTTTTTGAATGCTTTTAGTAGATATATCTAATGTGTCTTCCACACCATCCATAGGAAATGCAATTCGCGCTTTATCCCATACACAACACAATGCTTTACATATACTTAGCGTTAACGGTAATCGTATCGTAAAGTTTGTACCTTTACCAAGTGTTGAATCTGTTGTTATTGTTCCTCTAATTTCACTAATACTAGTTCGTACAACATCCATCCCCACACCACGACCTGCTAAATCATCGGCTTGGTCTTTTGTACTAAAATTAGGCTGGAACAATAATTCATATACTTCCATATAGGATATTGTTTGCGCTTGTTCTGGTGTTATTAACCCGACTTTTATCGCTTTTTGTTTCACGTAGTCAGCATTAATACCCGCTCCATCATCGCTCACAGATATTACTGTTTGGTTTCCTTGATGGAACGCACGCACTGTTATTATCCCTACTGGTTGTTTACCCTTACTCGTTCTTTCGTCTGGTGTTTCAATACCGTGAGCTATGGCATTATTGAGCATATGAATTAACGGGTCAGTTAAATGCTCTAAAATCATTTTATCTATCAGCGTATCTTGACCTTCTATTACTAACTCAACTTGCTTACCGCATTTAATCGCATTATCTCGCACTCCCCGTTTTACCCGGTCGGTTACAATAGAAAAAGGAACCATGCGTGCTTTAGTTAAACCTTCTTGTAACTGCGTTGTTACCTGCCTAAATTGTCTTGCAACTCTCTCTGTTTCTTCGGTAACAAAATCTATATCACTCGCTGACTCACGAACCCTAACTATCAGCTCAATCATTTCTTGAGATAATGTATGGAACGGTGTAAACCTATCCATCTCTAACTCAGAAAATCCTCTATCACTATCCTTATTACTTATTGGTGTACTATAACCCCCATTATTACTATGTTTACGTGTTGCTAACAAAGATGCTTCGAGTAACGAACGTTCGTACAATTCCTGCATTCTGGCGCCAACATCACTTAAATGGTGTATTTGTATAAGTAAATTATCCAGCGACTGACGTAAACGTTCCTGGTCTTGCTCGAGGGTGTTACGGTTAACCACCAATTCCCCAACCAAGTTACTCATATCATCAAGATGTTTTACAGACACCTTCATTAACTGTTCAAATCGTGCTGTGGAGCGTCTATTAGTATTGCGGGGTAATAAAACAGCATTTGGGGACTGTGATGTTCCACCAATAGTGTCACTTGAAACCAGCATTTTTTCTAAGTCGCCAAATTCATCGACAGCATCTATATTATTACTGTTGGATGAAACACGAGACGAAGCTGCTATATTTAAAGGCGCCTCTACTTCACTATTACCATTATCATGAACTAATAAAGCTTCGAGTGCGGCAAATTCATCATTACCAATTAAATCAGAATTAAATGCTTCAGAATGCGGTTTGAGTGATTTATCGGGTGTAATAGCATATTCTGTTTCTTCTATAATGAAAGTTTGTTCTAAAAAGTTATCCGATATTTCTGAGTTGCTGCTAACATTATTTACTTGATGTTCTAACTCAATATTCAACTCAGTATCATCTAAAATATCATTTAACCCAATATCAAAAGTTTGTCCAATTGTTTCTGGAGCAACTTGCGGTTCGACTTCAGATGTATCAAAGTTCCAAATATCGTCATCCGACAGAATAACACTTGGTGAAGAACTCGTTGGATGTATAAATTCTGGCTCGATGGGAGAAAAATGTAATTGCTGTAATTCCTCAACATCATCATTATTATAATCAGAAACAGCGGCAATTTGTGACGGCGTTAACTCTTCAAATAAATCATTAACATCATCAAACGAGAGTGACAAATTTCCGGATTTCTCAAGCTCGATATAACCATCAAAAATATCATCACTCGCAGTTGCCGCAAATAAACTTGACTCTAATATAGATGCTACCGACTCCGAATCATCAACTGAACTTAATACAACTGACTCGGAACTAACCTCGGACTCCTCCAAACTCCAAAAAGATGCAAAATCATCCTCAGTTTGATCCGAGAATTCTGGTACGCTTGGACTAATTTGGGTGCCTGTTATATCATCAATACTACCAACAGACGGATTGGATAAGTTGTTATCAACAATAACTAACTCTTCAACATCATCCAGAGAACCTGTTATATCATCAATACTATCAACGGACGGATTGGATAAGTTATTATCAACAATAACTAACTCTTCAACATCATCCAGAGAACTACCAAACAACTGAACAACCGTTAATTCTTCATTACCCCGATTAGGACGTTCGTAAAAATTGGTACCAGAATCAATAACTAACAAATCATCGAGTTCGCTATTCGACGCATCAACATCATAACCAGCATCTTTATAGTTTTCAATACCACTACCAACCGAAATTTCTGGAAGTTGCTCAACCAGATTAATATCATCCAACTCCGAAGCATCATCCTTAAATAACTCGTCGAGTTCGGTAAGTTCAGCAATACCTACTTCTGGTCCATGATGGTCTTCATACGCACTCGTACCATTCAAAGCACTTAAGTCATTAATATTCTCGGCAACTTTATCATCCGAGTCGTTTACATCTTCTATCTCTTCTATATCGTCAGATAATTCAAACAAAGACTCGATAGTATCTAATGAGTCTAAAGTAACTTCTATTTCGGTAATATCTGTAATATCCGTAATATCAATCTCAAAGTCCAATTGTTCGGTTATGTCAAACAAAGAATTAATATCATCCGAGTTGATATCATCAAAATCGATATCGTGTAAAAAAGGACTATGGTCAGATATTTGATTTAAATCAGTTATTTCAACTATAGATTCACTTGGCGCCAAATATACAACTTTACTATCAAAAAAGTCGCTGCTGAGTTCGAGTAAAGAAATATCTGGTACAGCAATGAGTGCTTCTAACTGTGGACTAATGGCAATGGAAGCATCGAGACCTGCAATTGCCAATTCAAGAGCAGTTTTAATTTCTGTAATTATAATTTTTGCTAAGGTCAAATAACTATTATCTGGGTTAGTCACCGCTGTTGCAGCACCTTTACACAAATGACACCAGTTAGTCAACTTTAAATCTTGTCCAATAATCACCAAATATTGCAAACAAGCTTCCAAACCCCTACGAGACGAGTCTGAAGCATCTTGCTTAAACAATTGCAACATATCCCGAAGCTTTTGTAATACCCCACTTTGGAACTGTTGCCAATCTTCAGCACTACTGACAGGTGTTATTGTCGTCGTCGTTGTTGTGGAGACGTGTAATCCGGAGGATTTCCCGTATGGATGAATTACGTCTCTACTGGGTAACGGTTCAAGGGTACTAACCTTAATAGTGGTACCATTTTGTGTACCCAAAAGTGACTCTAAATGTTCATTCAACCATCCAAAAACGGGTTCAGCTTCACTCATCAAGTTAGCTGCTGCTTCTTCTGAAAGTCCAAACGGGCCGCTTAAATGTTCGAGTAAAGCTTTGAGAGTATCAGAAACACCAAGAAATAAAGACTCTAACTTTTGGTCAACAGTAATTGGATTTTCTTTTAAAACCTTAAAGCAATCTTCCAAACGGTGTGCAGTCCGCTGAATACTATTTAAAGATAACATCGCGGCGCCACCTTTTATAGAATGAGCAGCCCGAAACACTTCGTTAATCATTTCCTGGTCATTTAAAGTTTCCTGAAGATTCAGTAAACCTTGCTCAATCGTATTTAAATGGTCTCTAGCTTCTTCTATAAAATAGCCTAATATACGTTGTTGTTGTTCAGGTAACATAAATTTTAAAATAATAAATTTAATAATGATGACAATGTAGAGACTGTACATGTACAGTCTTTACACGCATGTTGTTTTACCGAGATTCCGCAGTTTCTACACGGAAGCGTTCTACCGACGCAATTAAATCGCGTGATACACCAACTAAGTGTTGTAAAGCACCACTTACTCGTTGTGCTTCTTGCGATGTTTCTTGGGCAGTTAACTCTACCGACTGCATAACCTGTGCAACTGCACGCGATGTTTCGGTTTGGTCTACGGTGTCAGCGGTGATGGAACGCACTAATATATCGATACGGTTGGCAACCTGGATAATGTTGTCGAGCGAGCGTTTTGCTTCTTCGGCAAGTTTTGTACCTGTAATTACCTGCTGTGTTCCTTCTTCCATCGCTGTCATTACAGAAGATGTCTCACTTTGAATTTGCATCACAATTTGTTCTATCTCTTTGAGAGATTTCGCGGATTTATCTGCTAACTGTCGAACTTCGTCTGCGACAATTGCAAATCCTCGTCCTGCTTCTCCTGCTCGTGCTGCTTCTATACTCGCATTCAATGCCAGTAAGTTAGTTCGCGAAGCAATTTGAGAAATTAATGCGACAATTTTAGAAATTTCTTGCGATGATTCTGCCAACCTCTTAACTTTGCGCGTGGTTTCTGCCACTGTTTCCCGAATTTCTAAAATACCCGCTACGGTGTTTTCTACAGCTTCTCCACCTTTAAGCGCAATAGAACTTGCATCGCGAGCAACTGTCTCAGCTTCGCGTGCTGCTTCTGCCACCCGTTGTATAGAATCTGTCATTACCTGCACTGAATTCAGCGTTACCGCGAGTTCTTCAGCTTGTCGTAATGCGTCTGTAGAAAGTGCGCGTGCAAACGTTTCGGAATTAGTGGCGCCACGAGTTACCTCCTTCGCAGCAACTTTAACTTGTTGGACAATATCCCGCAGGTTTTGAATGGTTAAGTTGAAAGCATCGGCAACGGCGCCAAGTACGTCAGCGGTTACTTCAGCTTGCACCGTCAAATCTCCACGCGCGGCGCCTTCTACGTCATCGAGTAAGCGAATTACCTGGCGTTGCAAATTTTCTTTCGCTTCTTCTTGTTCTTGTGCCTTGCGTGTAGCTTCATTCGTCGTGGTAAAAATTACACGAGTCATCTCATTAAAACCCGCAGCCAACTGTCCAAATTCATCTTCAGAATAAACAGTAGCTTGCACTCCCAAATTACCTTGACGTACTTTATCAAACTGACTTTGTAAGTCTTTAGTAGTGCGACGAATTTGTTTAAACGTCAAACTACCCATCACCCCAGTTGTAGCAAAAGAAACAACACCCGCAGCTAATGCCATTGCCCAACCAGTCCTATTAATAGCAGGACGTTGGTTAGCTTCAGATAAGTTAGCAGCAGCAAAGCTAACAGCAGCGACAACCACCGCACTCACTACACCTACTGTTCCTGCTATAAACCATTGTTTACTTTCTAATGAAGCATTTTCAAGCGGCGCCAGTATACCTTGTTCTATACTTACTTGTGGTTCCAGACGACTAACATCAGATTGAGTAAATATAGGTACAGCATCAGTGGAGGAAGTAATACTAAATAACTCCGAGTCACGTGTAGCTTCTGGTTTATTTAATTTACTCGAAGTACCGGTGCTAGTAGTGTTGGATTTTATCGGGGTATTTTCATACCCTGAATGTAAAGATTGGGAACCACCAAAAGTAGATTCGTGACTCATTTCAAACCCTGGAATGTTACCAAGGTCATCGAATGCGTCAAAATCTTCTAAAAACTCTATATTATTAGAATTTTTGTTGCCATTATTATTGGAGCTTTTTGATTCAAATGAAGGCACACTATTATTAGATGCTTTCTCAATATCTGGGGCGCCGCTATCGGAACCAAATGCTGACTCAAACGCCTCAAAATCAAAGCTATCATCCATATCAAAGCTGCTAGCATTCGATGCCGCATTACTCGCAAACACGCTCTTATCTTGGGTTTCATCGATACTAAACGTCGAAAAGTCACCCCTTCTTTGCTCTGTTTCTGTAGTTAAATTTGCACTAATTTCATGAGCATCTATAATACTATCAAACGTTGTAAAATTTAATGTATCAGTCTTAATTTCTGGTTCAGGAGTTGCATTTTTAATATAAAGAGTTACATCATCATCATTATTATTTACACCATTTAAATCATGATTGTGAGAATTTAAATCTGTATTTTTAGTCGAATTAAAAATTTCATTCGACTCCATTACCTCGTCATGAATATCAAATGGTTCGGAGCTATTACTAGTATTTAGATTATTCCCATCACCAGTATCTAAGTTATTACTTGGTGGGATATCAGATAGCCAAAACGCGGGTAATTCTAGTTCGCTTTTATCGTCGGAAGCGTTGTTAGGAGTTGCATCCTCTGAGTAATTAGCAAATGGGTCATTATTGCCGGGAGCATCGCTAACTTTGTAACTAAATACGGTGCTATTGGTGGGTATGTCAAAGGGATTGCTATAGGATAGGTCGCTATCGCTATTAATATCACTCTTGTGATTAATACTGCTATTCAGTGTACTCAAATCAAAACCACTTTTAGATATATCCATATCACCAAATGGAGATGCCTCTTCGGTAGAATCTGGATATGGCGCCACAGCATCAAACTCGCTAGCATCAACCAAATCAGAGAAATTAGCCGACTCGTTATTTGTAAGCACGTCGTCGGTTATATCCGACTCTTTAAAGTTGGTATCGGTATTAGAAAATTGTTGGTAGTGACTAATATTTTCTAAACCAGTTTTAGCAAAAGCGGTAATTTCTGGGTCACTAGTAATTTCTAAAACTTTTTCGTACTCAAGGAACGCAACATCATATTTTTGCAACACATAATAAACATGTCCCCTTAGTAAATGTGTATTCGGGTCATGCGGCGCCATAGTCACTACAGTGTCAACCAAGGTGGCAGCATGGTGATAATTTTGTTGAGCATAGGCATTAACAGCCTGTTGATAAATAGAAGAATAATCATCAATACTAGTATTCATTTATAGCCTCCGTCTAATCTTATTAACCTGCCCACCGCGCAGAACGCAAAATAGCAGTTTGGTCTAGCAATCGTAAGCTAGAATTACCTTCGGTATTGGAATACCACTCACCTCGTAAAAAAGGCGCTGCTATATCAGGAATATTGGTTGGAGCGACTAGATGCTGCACCAAAAGCCAATCCATACCACCAATAGAATCAACAGCTAAACCAACAATTGTTTCTTGTTCTTCAATAGCAATTACTGGAATTTCTGCGCGGTCGGTATTTAACGGAGTAGCGTCACCCAAAAACTGTCCCAAATCAGCCACCCAAATAACACGACCTCGTAAATTTAGAGTACCCAAAAGTAAAGGAGAAGCATTAGGAATAGGGGTAATTCTATCGGGACTAAGTTCAATAACCTCGCGAATACCAGTAGCGAGTAAAGCGAACTCTTGGCGCGAAGGAATAAAGAACCTTAAATGTAACTCACCTTCGGGACTTGAAACTTCTAACTCTCGACCCAACTGGTAATCTGAGTCTCCAACTAAAAAATCTGGTTTTAGCGTCATATGTGACTCATCCTCGCAGCAATTGTTTAACAGTACCCACCAGCTCAGTCGGTTGAAAAGGTTTAGCAATATACGCATCGGCGCCTTGTTTCATACCCCAATAGCGGTCAAACTCCTCCCCCTTACTTGAACACATCACAACAGGGACATTTTGAGTCTTTGGGTCAGACTTGAGGCGCCGACACACCTCATAACCATTCATTCTGGGCATAACAATATCCAAAACCACCAAATCGGGGGGTTCGCTTAAAATAGCCTCAAGCGCCTCAACCCCATCTGCGGCATGGGTAACAATCATCCCGCTCGCCTTCAGAAGGTCAGTAATCATTTCCCTCTGCGCGATACTATCTTCTACAATCAGAACTGTACTCATATACCCCATTACTACCTCTTTGTATGTAGATGTCCCCAAAAATATGGAACATTCCCTGCCCCGCTTGATTTATGTATAAATTTATTCTATTCCTTGACAAATTTTATAAACGATGGGTTTTTGTTTGTTCTGTGATATTATTTTTTACCCTATATTGAGTGTAATCAACAAGTCCTGTATTTTTATTGTTCCCGAAAGCAGGGTTATTCAGGCACTGTTTGACTAACATTACTAAATCAGCATTGTTAAAAGGTTTACTTAAGAACCCTGTAGCTCCTGCCATTTTGGCTTTAGCCAGAAGAGTAAAATTCTTTTGGTCAGTCAGCATAATAATTGGTAAGTGCTGAAATGCTTGGCACGAACGTAACATTGCACAAATCTCATAGCCATTCAATTCTGGCATCGTTAGCTCAGATAGAATTAAATTAGGCTTCAGGATAAAGATACCAGTGAGCGCTTGTATGGGATTTGAGAAAACGCCAGCATTAAAACCTTCTGACATAAAAATAGACTCTACCGAGCTACATGTACTTGTTTCTGAGTCGATGAAAACAATAGTTTTTTTTGTGGTTATCTGATTCTCCTCTATAGTTGGTTGATTTTCTGCTAAACCTATTGTATTCGTATATACAAGATGTACCCACCCTTGTAGCACATAAGGGTATAAAGCCTTAGCGACAGTCAATATATCGCGATTGAGGTAGCGCGCGAGTTGACGAAGCGAAGTTTTTCCATCAGCCCACTGTTTAAGTTTGTTCGCAGTAGCCATTGGCACAGAAGACTGTAATCGAACGACAGATGCGAGCATTGGCAGTTGGTCAGGAGATTGGATATAGGGGTAAAGCTGTTTCCAGTCTTGTACTTGCCTAATGGTTTGCGATGTAAGTGGTGCAGTCTCCCAAGTGTTTAACACAGGAGCAAGCGGGGAAGTTACCTCAAAAAGAAAATTTCCACGCTTTAAATTTAGTAAGTCAAAGATTGTTTCGCGAATAAGACCTTGAATAATGGTACGAGCTTGGGTTGTGTTAATAATATTTTGTTCGAGCAACGCCCATAAGTAACTATATTCTGGCAACGAATACGATGCACTAAAAACTAGTTGGTCTTTTCGTCGTCGTACTTGGACATCAAATATATTGCTTGTGAACTTATCAATAGGGGGTTTGACTCGATAATGGCGTAAATAATCATCAAGTCTTGATAGGTTTTGCACTCCATTGCTAGCATATGCAATTTGACCATTGAGAAAAAACATGAACCAAGATTCAGTTGGGTTAGGTTCCAACGAGGATACAAACAGCACCCCGGTTCGCTGTCCTAGCTCAATCAATTGCAGGATACTGCGAATATCAATTTCATCTAAATTTCCCTGCATTTAGCTCCAAGGCACTTAAAGGCACTCCTGTGTATACTTGTTTTTATTGTGCCCATTTATGCAGCCATTATTTAAAGGTGAGAAAAAAATTGTGAATACTTGTTTTTAACTGATTTATTCCATATTTTAATGCCAGTGATAACACGGTAGTCATTTTAGGCAAAATGGGTACACAATATGATGACGCGATTAAAGTATATGTCCATAATCAAAATTGACATGTCGCGAATATAAATAGTTTTGCCTGCTTTGTCTAGCTATTATCGGGTTGGATATGGTGGGTTGCATGATTATTTAACGTATAACTATTAACAACTAACGACACTCTAAGAAGTGCATCAAAAGGATTAAAGGTGTGCTGTATTTAGCAGAAGTACAAAAACAAAAAGGCGGTTTACTCGGTGGTGGGAGCAAAGCAGAACTAAAGCTCCTAGCTTGTCAGCGCAACGACCAAAGTTGGAGCGCAGTATCTGAAGAAATAATCTCCGCCGAGGATGCTAATAAATTAAATGATGGCGCCCTTGTGATGGTGGAATTAAGTCCAACTCGACAAGTTCAGCGTATTCAAGAAGCTGGGCGCCCTTTGGCCACGATTTTGCAGAATTATTCTCGACAGGTAGAAAAATTTAAAGCCAAGGAGGAAGAAATAAATCAGTGGAAGGAGTCGTTAACTTTCCAAGCGCAGGAACTCTCACGACGAGAGCTTGAGATGGAAGATAGGATGGCACAACTTCAGCAGCTTGAAGAGGAGTGCCAAAATTTAGACTCTGAAAAACAAGAGATTGACAACTCTCGTGCTGAAATTGAAACATTAAAACAAGAAATTGAGAAAAGGAGTCAAGAGTTAGAAGGCGCCTGGAACCATTTACGTGGTGAACAAGGGCGTTTAGAAGAATTGAGCGCAAATTTACAACAGGGAACAGTAATAGATTCAGAGCAAGCTGGAGTTTTTTATGGATTGCTCGAAGGTATGCAAGCGAGTGTTGTTTCGACTGACCCTATTCAAGAGAGTTTAAATTATGCTTTTGAAGTGGTAAATACTCAACAGGAGTTATTGAACACACACTGGCAAAAGTTCGAGCAGCAAAAAGCTTCGGTAGAACAGCAGCAACTTGAGATTGAAAATTTATCACAAGAGCTTGATGCGACTCAAAATGAGTGTCAGCAAATCAAAGCTGTTTTAGACCAGCAGACAAACGAGTTAAAAGCAAACACTGCCGTGCTTGATGCAAAGCAAGAGTATGTGCGTATTCTCAAAGAACAGTTACGTTCCCAAGAAGACTTATATCAGCAAGTTTGCAGTTTAGCGGCGCCTGGTGATGCAAGTTTGAGCGAATCTGTTGATGTTGAAGCTTTAGAGTCGATGTCTTTGGAGGAGTTAGAAAAAACAGTACAAGATTTACAAGACAAGTTAAATATCGACTCAAGTTTTGTTCACGACCAAGAACAAGAGCTTAATTATAAAGAAGATGCGATTAAGGAAATTCAGCAAAAAATAAGTATTGCTGACGTTAGCGAGTTAGCTACCCTTGAAGAAGAACTGAATGATGAAAAAGACCTTTATCAGATGTTAAATGAAACGCTGGTTGGTCAACGTCGAAGTTTGGTACAGCGTCAAGGAGAACTACGTCAATATCAAACGGTTTTAATGCGGCGCCAAGGTAAAAATAGCAACGATCAAGGCAGTCAAATCGACTTAAAACCGATATTGGCACAAATTGAGTTGCAACAGAAACAGCAATTTGCAATATTGCAGGATGTTGAGCGTCAAATTGAACAAATAAATGCTGGTATTGAATTATCGCAAGACACTATAGATAATCAAACATCAGAGTATGAAGAAAAATATCAGGATTTAAAAGTTAAGGAAGATAATTTATTAATGCTTAAAGACGCTCTTGCAGAATCAAGAGCAAAGGTAAGCTTATATGAAGAAACACTTCAACCAACTCAAGACGGGTTAGACAAGTTGCGCCAAAAATTGCAAATTTTGAGTGACACCCTTGCTCAAATACAGCAAAGCAGTAATTCTCAATTCGACATAGTGAGTCAGATGCAACAAGCACTGCAAAACTTAACCGCACAACCCCAGTTAGCAGCTTAGAGTAATATCTAAACATAGTCATGCTAACAATAAACAAAAAATTCACAAGCGCTGGGAGAGTTTTCTCCCAGCGCTTGTGGCGTTTAAATTGTAAATAACCTGGCACCAATAATTTATATGTTAGGGTGCGTGACGGTGCCAAAATATTAAACACAAAACAAACAATTATGTGCCGTCACGCACCCTACCAAAAACAAAAGCCTGCTCTAATATGGAAGAGAAGGCTTTTGGTTGTATAATTGCCCTGGCACTGAGCAATTGTTGCAGGAGACAACTCTCCAACTATCGTAGCCGCTGCGGCGTTTCACAACTGAGTTCGGGATGGTATCAG
>JAHHGX010000041.1 GCA_019359675.1 Calothrix sp. FI2-JRJ7 | reverse complement strand
CTCTAATTATTTAATTCAACAACTAAAACGTCCAGACGTTCATATGTGTTTAGTCTGATTTAAATTATCGCGCGGCGGGGGCTTCGCCCCCGCCAGCACCTTGTGCCAGTTGCGTAAGTCCTGTTTATGTATTGATTTATAAAGGTTGTAAGTATTATTTTTTACATTGATGTTTGTATATAGGACAGGCAGGATGCCTGCTCCACAAGAGATTTCAGTTACAAATATAGTTATGAGCTTGTTGATTTAAGTATCAACTATCAACTTTCATAAAAATCTGATTTTTACCTGGTACAATAGTGTTACTTCGCAGGTAGTGTAAGTGATTAGTGAGGTAGAAAAGCATGTCACGTTATTGCTTAAAAACAATTAAATCTTTTGGATTTACTCAAAAAATGATTGACCAATATTTAGGTCAACCGATAATTGCTAGCAACCCTTACTACAAATGCGCGGCGCCGATGAAGCTCTGGGAGCGTGACTTAGTAGATAAAGTACGAGAAGAGAAAAAAGACGAGTTAGAAACAAATTTGGCAAAACGTGCCAAAATATTAGAAGCAAAGAATAAAATAAAATCTGCAAAGCGTTCGTTATTAGGGTTTTATCTGGAAAATTACAGCTATTCACTTAATGAATATCATACATGTAGGCTAATTGAAATAGCATTTAAAACTGGAGCAATATCCACGTCAGCATTTAAGTCTGATGATTTAACTCTAAATTTAGTTGCTGGATATTTAGCTGATGACGAAGAAGCACGTATCCGAAAGGAATTTGCAGCTTCGGATAAGGTTTATTCAATAGTTTATACTCACGTTAAAAAAGCTTTAATAGCATCTGACATCGTGTTTCAGTGTATTAGAAACGTACAAGCTATTATTGAAGATTGGGAACGCGAAGAACAAGAGAAAGCTGAAAAAGAAAAACTTGAACGCTTACGTACAAAACTTATACAGCAGTCTTTCTTTGAGTACATACAACAAAATTTTGACACCTTTCTGCAAAATGCAAGTATTAATAAAAATGCGATTCAAGAGCCTGGTATTAATGCTTCTAAAAAAAAGAAAAGTAAACACGTAAAACGCAATGTTAACTATGTGTGGTCAAGGATTCAAACTTATGCAAGAAGCCAAAATCCTAACTTTGCCGACACTCCTACTATTGCAAGCTGCGGTAAGTTTCACCAACGAATTTTATCATATGTCAATACAGTTTTACAAGAAAAACAGGAAATGGTTAAATCAGCTAGAGATTAGATTATTATGGAGGCAATTATATTTATAGGGCTTCAAGGCGCCGGAAAATCAACTTTTTACCGTGAACGGTTGTTAAATACCCACATGCGTATTAATTTAGATATGCTTAAAACAAGACACCGCGAGCAAATATTTCTCAAAGCTTGTTTTGAAGCAAAACAACCGTTTGTAATTGATAATACCAACTCAACACCTCAAGAAAGAAGTCGTTATATATTGCCAGCCAAAGAAAATAAATTTAAAGTCGTAGCTTATTATTTTGATTCTAATTTGGAAGAATGTAAGCAACGAAATAACCAGCGTACAGGAAAAGAAATCATTCCTCTTGTTGGAATACTAAGTACATATAAAAGGTTAGTCTTACCAACATGGGAAGAAGGATTTGATGCAATATATTCAATTCAAATAGTTAAAAATTACTCGTTTATAGTAAAGGAATGCTTGCGTGAAATTTGATGAACTAGATACAAGAATGCGCGTTTTTGAAACAGCGCACGACCATTGTGTTTTACCAGGTATTTATATAGTTGCTCGGTTAGATGGACGCAGTTTTACTCGTTTAACAAAAGAAGTCCATAAATTTGAGGCGCCGTTCGATGAAAAAGTTCGCGATATGATGGTAGCAACAGTAGAGCATTTAATGAACTGCGGCATAGATATTATCTACGGTTATACAGAAAGCGATGAAATATCTTTATTATTTGCATACGACGAAGTAAGCTTTGGACGCAAAACACGCAAGCTAAATTCAGTATTAGCAGGAGAAGCAAGCGCGCGGTTCTCATTGCTTTTAGGAGATATAGCTTGCTTTGATTGTCGCATATCACAATTACCTAATATTACAGAAGTCATCAACTACTTCCGCTGGCGTAACGAAGACGCACATCGTAATGCACTTAACGCACATTGCTATTGGTGCTTGCGTTGTGATGGCAAAAGTGCAAGACTAGCAACGAGCATGATGGAAGGATTATCAGTTGCAAACAAAAACGAACTGTTGTTTCAACATGGAATTAACTTTAATAACCTTCCTAACTGGCAAAAACGAGGAGTAGGACTTTACTGGGAAGAATATCAAAAAGAAGGATATAACCCTAAGACAGGTGAAACAGTTCTTGCAATTAGGCGCCGAATTAAACGAGGTTTAGAATTACCCATGAGAGATGAGTATAGTAATTTTATTAGAGGCTTATTAGATAAATCTAAAATGTTACAGAGCAAGGAAAAATAAAACTAAACACACAAAAAACACAAAAAAAACATTAGTTTTACCGTGCCCACTTACTTGCACTTTTCAGGAATATGTCGGCGCCGACTCTAAAATTTGTTGAAATTACTGATATTCGTAGCCTTTTAATGGGAATACTCATTTATAGAAGAGTATACATATAAGTGGCTATGACAACAATATCATATACAGAAGATAAAGTAATTGGTTATCACATTACTGAAAAAATCTACTCAGGTAGCAAAACCTTAGTTTATCGAGGTATCAGAGAAAAAGATCGACAATCGGTCATCCTTAAACTAATGGCGACTGAATACCCTACCTTCAGTGAAATTACCCAGTTCCGCAATCAATACACCATTGCTAAAAGTCTCGACCTTCCTGGCATAGTCAAACCTTTAAGTATAGAAAATTATCGCAATGGCTATGCCCTAGTCATGGAAGACTTTGGTGGCATTTCCCTCGCAGATTGGCAACTGCAAAATCAGGGGATGGAGAATAATTCTATTTCTTTAAGTCAATTTTTTCCCATTGCCATTGAAATTGTCTCTATTTTGGAGGGACTGCACCGCTATCGGGTCATCCATAAAGACATTAAACCCGCCAATATTCTAATTAACCCTAGCACTGGTGAGGTAAAAATCATTGACTTTAGTCTTGCCACCCTATTACCGAGGGAAATTCAGTTCCTGACTAATCCTAACGTTTTAGAAGGGACGCTCGCTTACATTTCCCCCGAACAAACGGGTAGGATGAATCGAGGTATCGACTATCGCAGCGACTTTTATTCTTTGGGTGTTACCTTTTTTGAACTCCTGACAGGGCAGTTACCCTTCACCGCTACTGACCCAATAGAATTAGTTTATTCTCATATTGCCAAACAACCGCCTTCTGCCAGCGATATTAATGCCAATATTCCCCCGGTTTTGTCTGACATTGTTACCAAGTTGATGTCAAAAAATGCCGAAGACCGTTATCAAAGTACACATGGCTTAAAGTATGACTTGTCCATGTGCCGTGACCAATGGCAAACTGGAAATATTGGCGCCTTTGAGTTGGGAGTACGAGATATATCAGACCGTTTCCTGATTCCTGAAAAACTTTATGGGCGCCAACATGAAGTTGAAACCCTACTTGCTGCTTTTGAGCGTGTAACAGGTGGGAGAACAGAAATGATGCTAGTTGCGGGTTTCTCTGGAATTGGTAAAACTGCCGTGGTTAACGAAGTCCACAAACCCATCGCGCGGCAGCGTAGTTACTTCATTAAAGGGAAATTCGACCAATTCCAGCGTGATATTCCTTTATCCGCGTTAGTACAAGCGTTTAGAGATTTAATCGGGCAATTGCTCAGTGAAACTGATACTCAAATTCAACATTGGAAAACTAAAATTTTGTCGGCATTGGGAGAACAAGCGGCTGTAATTACTGATATTCTTCCCGAACTCGAACAGATTATTGGTAAACAACCAGAAATTAGCGAACTTTCTGGCAGTGCTGCTCAAAATCGCTTTAATTTATTGTTCCAGAGATTTATTCAGGTTTTTACTACTAAAGAGCATCCCCTCGTTATCTTTCTGGATGACTTGCAATGGGCAGACGCAGCTTCTTTAAAACTCATCGAATTATTAATGAGTCAAACCAACGAAACTGGGGGGGGTTTGTTATTAATTGGTGCATACCGGGATAATGAAGTATCAAAGACACATCCG
Source organism: Calothrix sp. FI2-JRJ7 (assembly GCA_019359675.1). Lineage (GTDB taxonomy): Bacteria > Cyanobacteriota > Cyanobacteriia > Cyanobacteriales > Nostocaceae > Dulcicalothrix. Next base: position 25,761 of record JAHHGX010000041.1, on the reverse strand, counting down.
CTTTGTTTAACACTACAGGAAATAGAAAAAGCAGGAGCAATTATTAATAATATCACTCTCAAACCTCTAAATCAAAGTGAATTAAATAATTTGATAGCTGATACCCTACGGTGTGAAAAAACACTTGCTATACCTCTTACGCAAATAGTGTTTGCAAGAACCAATGGAAATCCCTTCTTTGCTACTCAACTACTGACTTCTTTATATCAAGATGACGTTATTATATTTAGCTTTGATGTAGGATTTTGGCAATATGATATTGCTAAAATACGGGCAATAGCTCTTACAGATGATGTCGTTGAGTTTATGGCAATTCAGTTAAAAAAATTGCCAGAAGTTACTCAACAAGCTTTAATGCTGGCAGCTTGTATTGGTAACGAATTTGACTTACAAACTCTCGCTACAGTATATAAAAAATCTGTAGTAGATACAGCATCAGATATATGGAAAGCTTTACAAGAAGGGTTAGTTATACCTCAAACTAACGTTTACAAGTTATTTCAACATGGTGATAGTCAGAAAGATAATTTTGAAAGTAAAGACTCTAAAGAATTATCAGCAAGGAATTTGCAAACTCCTAAATACAAATTTATCCATGACCGAGTACAGCAAGCTGCCTATTCTCTAATTCCCGAAGACCAACAAAAGGCAATTCACTTAGAAATTGGGTTATTACTGTTGAACAATACCCCAGTTGCACAACGGGAAGAAAATATTTTTCAGATTGTTAACCATTGTAATATTGCAGTTGAATTAATCGCAGATAAAACTAAGTATTATGAACTAGCCCAGATGAATTTGATAGCTGGGCGTAAAGCTTTAGCATCAACAGCTTATCCCGCTGCGTTGAAGTATTTAACTACAGGAATCAAGCTACTTACAGATGATAGTTGGCAGAATAAATATGATTTATCTCTAGCTTTGTATGAGACAGCAGCAGAGGCCGCATACTTGGCTGGCGAATTTGAACAAATGGAGGGATTTGTAGAGGTAGTGTTGGCACAGGCTAAAACATTACTGGAACAGGTAAAAGTTTGTGAGGTAAGAATTAAAGCATTAGGGGCGCAGAATAAAGCGTTAGAAGCTGTTAATACTGCGCTAGACTTTTTAAAATTATTAGGAGTTGACTTTCCTGAGAAGCCTAGCCAGTCAGATATACAACTCGCAATGGCAGAAGTAGCATCAAACATGAATGGGAGACGTATTGAGGATTTAATTGATCTCCCAGAGATGATGGAAGCTCAACCACTAGCAGTGATGCTGATCATATCAAGTACATCTGCTTTGGTGTATCAAGCCGTTCCTCAACTTTTCCTACTGATTGTCCTTAAGCAAATTGAATTATCCCTCAAATATGGCAATGCTCCTTTATCTGCTTATGCTTATGTTCTTTACGGATTAATGCTCTGTGGAATCATGGGAGACATTGAGTCTGGATATAAATTTGGCAATCTGGCTTTAAATCTGATAGAGAAGTTTAATGCTAAGGAACTAAAAGCCAAGATATTAGAGATATTTTATGCCACTATCAGCCATTGGAAGAAACATACCAAGGAAACGTTAAATCCTCTACTGGAAGGTTACTCTGCCGCACTAGAGACAGGTGATTTAGAATTTGCCAGTTATTGTCTTTACACTAATTCTTATACTTCATATTTCATTGGTAGAGAACTGACTGGACTTGAATCAGAAATGGGGAGCTACAGTAATGCCATATCTCAAATAAAGCAGGAAAGAGTATTTAACTGGAATGCAATATATTGGCAGAGTGTCTTGAACTTGTTACAAGTTACAGAAAATCCCTGTCGTTTAAGTGGTAAAGCCTACAATGAGGATAAAATGTTACCAATTCACCAGCAAGCGAAAGATGGAATAGGTCTTTTATATGTATATTTTAACAAATTATACCTGTGTTACCTATTTCACGAATTTCCTCAAGCGTTTGAAAATTCCGAGCTTGCAAGACACTATTTAGATAGTGGAGTAGGAAATTTCGTTTTTCCTCTTTTCCATTTTTATGATTCACTGGTGAGACTGGCTGTTTACCATACAAAACTTCAGACAGAGCAAAATTTTATTCTCGACACAGTACAAACCAATCAGGAAAAGATGCATATATGGGGGCATCATGCTCCAATGAACTATTTGCACAAATATTATCTTGTAGAGGCAGAACAGTGTAGAATTCTTGGTAAATTTTTCAAGGCTATGGAATTATATGATCGTGCTATCTCTCTCGCAAAAAAAAATGAATATATCAATGAAGAAGCCGTAGCTAACGAACTTGCTGCAAGATTCTATTTAGAATTAGGTAAACATAAGATTGCTCAAATTTATTTAATTGATGCATATTATGCATACAGTCGTTGGGGAGCAAAAGCCAAAGTTAAAGATTTGGTAAAACGCTATCCTCAATTACTTACTCCCATTCTTGAGCAAGAACAACCTAGCCTCCATCCTAACTATAAAACTACATCTTCCAGGCATAAATCTCTATCAAGCCTCAGCAGTCACCAAACTGTTATTGGTTTCAAAACTAGTATTTCTGACTCTCTAGATTTAGCAGCAGTTATCAAAGCATCTCAAGCACTTTCAGGAGAAATTGAGCTTGAACAACTGCTTTCTACTTTAATAAAACTTGTGATGGAGAATGCTGGCGCCTCGAAATGTGCTTTAATTTTGAGCAAAGTTAATAGCTCACATTTAACCATTACCGCTATCAGTTCCAGTTCAAGCATAGAGTTTCCTTTAATTTGCTTAGAGTCGAGCCAAGATATTCCAGTTACTTTGGTAAATTACGTCAAACGCACCTTGGAAACTGTGGTTATCGATGAAGTCAAAGCTCATATATCTATTGCTGATGATAGCTACATTATCCGCGAACAACCTAAGAGTATTTTGTGCATTCCAATTTTAAATCAAGGTAAATTAATTGGAATTATTTATCTAGAAAATAAACTCACTACAGGAGCATTTACACGTAATCGCTTAGAAGTACTGCAACTTCTCACTACTCAAGCAGCTATATCTCTAGAAAATGCCATCCTCTACAAAAATTTGGCTGAAGCTAATCAGCAATTAATGGAATACAATCATACCCTAGAGGAAACAGTAGAGAAGAGAACGCAGGAACTTAACGAGAAAAATCAAAGTTTGCAACAAACACTAGGGGATTTACAACGTACCCAAAGCCAATTAATTCAAAGTGAAAAAATGTCTTCTTTAGGGCAAATGGTCGCAGGTATTGCACATGAAATTAATAATCCGATTAACTTTATTCATGGGAATATTGAATATACTAGTAGGTATGTGCAAGATTTGCTTAATTTAATTAATGTTTATCAACAAGAATACCCCAACCCTTCCCCTATAGTTGAAGAAAAAATTGAGGAAATTGACATTGATTTTATATTACAAGACCTACCCAAAATTTTAGATTCCATGAATATAGGAACTTCACGAATCCGTAATATTGTGTTAGGCTTACGTAACTTCTCCCGTCTTGATGAATCTGAAATGAAGCCTATAGATATTCATGAAGGAATTGACAACACCTTAATGATTTTGCAGCACCGACTAAAAAAACAAAGTGAACGACCTGAAATTACAGTCATTAAAGAATATGGACAACTGCCAAAAGTTAATTGCTATGCAGGTCAACTTAATCAGGTATTTATGAATATCCTGAGTAATGCAATTGATGCTTTGGAAGAAGGAATGAGGACTAGGAAATGGGAAATAGAGAATAGTCAACCTCAAACTTTTATAATTAGAATTTGCACTGAGCTAGTAGACAACCGTACAGTGAGAATTGAAATTGCTGATAATGGTTGTGGTATACCGGAAGCAGCGCAACAGAAAATTTTTGACCCATTTTTTACTACTAAACCAGTTGGAAGTGGTACGGGGTTGGGGTTATCGATTAGCTATCAAGTGATAGTAGATAAACACAAGGGTCAGTTAATCTGTAATTCCACACTAGGAGAGGGAAGTGAGTTTGTGATTGAAATACCTGTGCAGTAATGTGACGGCTAGGCTAAGATGCAGGTATAGTAGCCATTACTGCTGGAGACTTACAAGGTGTACGCCGCGCGCGCTTTTACTCGCATCTTAACTCCACTGCTCGGCCCAATGGTAACACCCCGACGCTGAGGTTTCTCCGGTTGGTGATTTGTTAACGATAGTTGATAGCGAGATAGAATTGTTGCCAACACTAATTTTATTTCAAACATCGCCAAAGCCTGACCTATACAAGCACGAACACCACCACCAAAAGGTATAAATTCATAAGGAGAAAACTCGCGTTCTAGAAAACGTTCTGGCTTAAACTGTTTAGAGTCTGGATATAAATCTTCACGATGATGATTCAGATAAATACAAGCAGATATTATTGTACCCGGTTCTAACATATGTCCTAATAGCTCTGCTGGTTCTTGCACTATTCTGGGTGTAGTAAACATCCCAACAGGATAAATCCGTAAGGTTTCATTACATACCGCAGTTAGATAAGGTAGCTGGAAAATGCTCATAGGGTCTGGCGATTCACCCAGAGTATCCAGTTCTTGTTGCAATTTTTCCAGTACTTTCGGCTGATAGTGAATCCAATATAAAGCCCAAGCCATTACTGTTGCCGTTGTTTCATGTCCAGCCACCATCAGGGTCATCAACTCATCACGTAACTCTTGATCTGTCAAGCCTTGACCTTCTTCGTCTTTGGCTGACATAAGTAAGGAGAGAATATCGATACAACCTCTATCGGTATGAGAACGACGTTGAGCAATTTCTGCATAGATTAATTCATCTAACTGCTGGCGTCGGCGCAAAAACTTGCCCCAAGGACTCCAAGCTCCAATATCTTTTTGCAAGGAAGGGAATAGTAGGAAGCTAGAAGTGAGGGGAGACCCAAATACATCAGAAATTAACTCAACTACTAGATGTTTGATCCGTTGGTAAACCTCTCCTCCTGTGCCTAAACCAATGACAGCCTGCATCACAACTTGTAAAGAAATCTCCTGTGTAATGGTACGAGCTAAAAAAGGCTGATTTTCTTGTATCTGAATAAAAACTTGTTCAGCAATAGTACAAATTAGCTGACCATAAGCACGCATCCGTTCCCCATGAAAGGAGGGCATCAAAAGTTGTCGCCGCCGTTTGTGGCAATTCCCTGATAACATGAAGAGTGAATAGTCTCCAAGTATGGGTTGCAAAGTTCTGTTTAACTCTCCTGGTGCAGCAAACTTCTGGGAATCATTTTTGAAAACCTCTTGAATTGCCTGGGGATTATATAAAAATACTGTAGTACCTCCAAAACCAACTACCTCACCTGTAAAAATATCAGGATATGCCTGACCAGCCCTTTCCAAATATCCTACCGGATCAGCAATCCACTGGAGTTTTTGTAGAAGTGAAGGAGTTTTCAGAGGATTAGGTAGTTGCATTTGTTTTTTCATAGGTGATATTGAGGTTATCAAGTCTTAAGCGATACAAAAACTCAAGCAAATAATGTGTATGTTTTTTAAACACAAAAAGTGAATCAATGTATTTTCTGAATGGGGATTCGCAGATTTTAAGCTGATATATCTTTAAGTTGCACTCTGAACAGGGGACAATGCCCATCCTAAAATAGTTTTAGAATTTATACTATGCAACTTAAAGGTTTTTTAGTTTATTTTAAGATGCAAATAACTCCAGCCTTACTAAAATTTCATAACGACCAGAGTAAGAATACCAATTAAGGTTGCCGCATATCCAAGAATGTAATCCAGATAAATATTTTGCTATTTCACCATCTACTTCTTTTCCAAAAGATGGAATTGAAGCTTCCAAATCAGCCAGAGACTTAACCTCTTTATTATGTAGTTCAGTTGCACATGTAATTGCGTCTTCTATAGTTGAGTTATTTTGCAATTTTAATACCAATACTAAGTTGTGAACTTCACCCGCTAACATTTCTCTTTGAAACGAAAAGATATCATTACTCCAGGCAAGAATATTTATTGTCGTCCGGTTGATTTTGTTGATGATTTCGTTATTTCGTAAAAAGTATGGAATCATCACCTGATCACAAAACTCAATTAAGGTCAGGCAAAGAGCTGCCGCAGCACTTGAGCTACGTATTGTAGTATAACTCTCAAGAGCAGGCAATACCAACTTTAAACGGTTGTTAGCTTCCTCCAAACATCCGTGGAAGTAATCCTCAAAGTTGTGAACAAAATGATGGAAGAATGTTATATTTCCTCTTTTAATTATTCGCTTTCTTATATCACTTAAGGCATAGCCAAGTGGTATATCTTTCTTTGTGAGTTCTGCCCCATTCAAAATCTCTATAAATCTGTTACAAAAACTTTTCAGGAATTCCGGTTGTTTACCTAAATCTGACATATCGCATTGATCATCCCAAATAAACAGCCAACTGATTACATCATTTGCAATCTTTAACTCTTCAAGCTGGCAACTAGGGTATGCACTTGCGGCTAGTAAATAAAACTTTGACTTGCGAAACCGTTCATAAGCTGATTCCTCGTTCAACACATTAAAGCGCGTTACCCATTCCAAAGCATAATCTTCTAGGACATTTACATGTTTATTGACCTGCAATGGAAATGGACAGTACAAATCAGGGAAAATGATTTTTTCCATAAATAACTCTATGAATCAATAAGAATAATTAGGTAGACACAAACTACAGTGGCACAGAACAAGCTGACCTCTAAATCCTCATTGAGCTATTACTGATACACCGCTTTTGTTACAGTGCAAGAATGATATTTATTAACACTGCAAATGGTATTTCAATGATATTGCTTAAGGTAAAAAATTTAGCCCGTTCAAGCATTGTTTTATATTTAATTAAAATTTTTAACCGTATTTAACAGTAATTAATCAGGTTTGTATAAATAATTTGATACTTTGTGTAAAAATATACGCTAATTTCTGAAAGTTCTTGCATTTTAGCCATGAGCTTACAACCTTTACGTGGATTGGGTTGAAGCAAGTTAGCTTCCGAAGGATGGACGCAAATTGCTAAAGGTTATACACTTTAATGTTAATTTTAATACTTTTATTAATGCTATTATTCAGATATATTTATATATATTAGCATATTTTTATACTTAATAGCCTACGTAATAACCTTAATTATCAAGAAACTGTGACATTGTCGAGATTATCAGGCACCAATTATATTATCCGAAAACTCGTAGTAATCTCTGGATTTGGCTTTGAGGTCTAAAAAAACTTAAAGTCTAAGCTTTAGTAATAAATATTACCAGTCAAAAAATAAGCTCCAAGTATCAAGCAAATATCATTCTAATAGCTGATGACAAATTGACACAGTTAAAGTTTAATTTTGTGAAATTTGTTTCTAGCCTAAATAACTGTCCAAAGGCGCCAAGAGTACGAACACGACAGCCATGATTTTTAGATTGCAGCAATTGCCACCCTAGATTTAGAAGGGGCATCGCAAGCCGTGTCCACATTCTGAGAAAATTTAATTTTTATAGTTCTCTTAAACTAAAATTAAATATTTTGGCATTCACGGACATCTACAAAACGAGATAAATGCCATACATATGCAATACTGCTTCAGATAGAGTTTTTGTAGGTCGGTGTTCAGGAACCAGACCCAACAAAAGCAGGAAACTTATGCTAACCCCAAAGACACGCACTAGCTATAGAGGAAGAGAGAATTATAAGAGCAATAATATTTGTTGGGCTTCAAGGCGCCGAATTAAGCAAGATTTAGAATTACCCATGAGAGACGAGTATAGCGTTTTTCCGAAATTGTAGCGGTTATAACTGTAGAAAGGTAAAACACTCTTACTGTGAACCGTTTTGAAAGTTCATGCTATTAACAATTACAACAACACATACACCAGCCACAGACCTGGGTTATTTATTGCATAAGCACCCTGATAAGTGTCAGTCGTTCTCGCTTTCTTTTGGACAAGCGCATGTTTTTTACCCGGAAGCTAGCGATACTTGCTGTACTGCTGGACTACTGTTGGATATTGACCCTGTAAAATTGGTACGTTCCAAAGGCGCCACTCTTGAACAGTATGTTAATGATAGACCTTATGTAGCTTCATCTTTTTTCAGTGTCGCGATGTCGCAGGTGTTTGGGACTGCGCTTGGTGGTAGATGTAAAGACCGTCCGGAACTCGTGCAAACTCCAATACCTTTAACCGCGAAAATAAGTGTTTTACCCTGTCGTGGGGGTGAAGAGTTTCTACGCGAATTATTTGAACCGTTGGGTTATACCGTTAGCGCACAAAACCACCAGCTTGATGAGAAATTTCCAGATTGGGGCGCCAGTAAATATTACACCGTAGAGTTACAGCACACTTTACCTTTATCTGAATTACTTAGTCATCTTTATGTACTTATTCCAGTTCTTGATGATGAAAAACACTACTGGGTAGGAGAAGACGAAGTTGAAAAACTTCTGCGTCATGGAGAAGGTTGGTTAAGTTCGCACCCTGCAAAAGAGCAAATTACTCGTCGCTACCTGAAACGTCAAGGTCGTTTAACTCGTGCAGCTTTAGCGCAACTCATAGAATTAGAAGACCTTGACCCAGACAGCAGTCAAGAAGAACACGCACAAGAAGAAGCAGCAGTAGAAAAACCGCTTTCGCTAAATAAACAGCGAATGTTGACTGTGGTTGATACCCTTAAACAAAACAACCTCAAAACCGTCATAGACTTAGGTTGCGGAGAGGGAACTTTGCTGAGATATTTAATTAAAGATGCCTTTTTTGACAAAATCACAGGTGTTGATGTATCGTACCGCGCGTTGAGCATTGCTAAAGAACGCATCGAAAAACTGAGGTTAGCGCGCAACCAATGGGACAAAATACAACTTTTTCAAAGCGCATTAACATATCAAGACAAACGTTTCAAAGGATATGATGCAGTCACACTAATCGAAGTTATCGAGCATCTAGACTTACCACGCTTAAGTTCTCTATCACGAGTAGTCTTCGAGTTTACCCATCCCAAAACAGTAATACTAACGACACCAAACATTGAATATAACGTCAAATTTGAAACATTACCCGCTGGAAAACTCCGACACAAAGACCACCGTTTTGAGTGGACAAGAGAAGAATTCCAAACTTGGGCAAACCAAGTAGCAGAAAGATTTGCTTACACAGTCCAGTTCCAGCCTATTGGAGATAATGACAATTTAGTTGGGGCGCCAACACAAATGGCAATCTTCAAAATCTCTCTGTAGAGACGCGATTAATCGCGTCTCTACTGTGTCTCTGTGGTAAAAAAGAATCCCCCCTAGCCCCCCTTAATAAGGGGGGGAAATAAGTTAATAATATGAAAATAACAATCCCCGAACTCTCACTAGTAATACTCATCGGCGCCTCTGGTTCTGGCAAATCAACATTCGCGCGCAAACACTTCCAACAATACGAAATCCTCTCCTCTGACTTTTGCCGAGGACTAGTATCTGACAACGAAAACGACCAAAAAGCATCACACGATGCATTCGATGTACTACACTACATTGCTAACAAACGATTAGCAGCAGGAAAACTAACAGTAATAGATGCCACCAACGTCCAACCCGAAGACCGCAAAGAATATATAAAAATGGCACGAGAATATCACGTATTACCCGTAGCCATAGTCCTCAACCTCCCCGAACAACTTTGTCACGAACGTAACCAACAGCGTCCAGACAGACAATTTGGCGCCCATGTAGTCAAACGTCATACACAAGCACTGCGTCGAAGCTTACGCGGGCTAGAAAAAGAAGGTTTTCGATACGTTCATATTTTAAATTCCCTAGAAGACATAAACAACCTAGAAATAGAACGTCAACCATTATGGAACAACCGCAAACACGAACGTGGGCCATTTGATATTATCGGCGACATCCACGGTTGCTGCGACGAACTAGAATTACTGCTAGAAAAACTCGGTTATCACAAAGGAGAGTACTACTATCACCCAGAAGGACGCAAAGCAGTATTTCTTGGAGACTTAGTAGATAGAGGCGCCCGTATTTTAGATACAGTAAACTTAGTTCGCAACATGGTTAACTCAGGTACAGCTTTATGTGTACCTGGCAACCATGAACATAAACTACTGCGAAAACTACGCGGTAAAAACGTTCGAGTTAATCATGGGTTAGAGCAAACCTTAGCAGAAATAGACGCACTACCCGAAGATACCCGCGAAGATTTTATTAAAGACCTACGCGAATTTATCGACTCATTAATAAGTCACTATGTTTTAGATGGTGGACAACTAGTAGTAGCACATGCAGGAATGAAGCGCGAAATGCAGGGACGTGGGTCAGGCGCCGTGCGTGAGTTTGCATTGTATGGTGAGACTACAGGGGAAATAGACGAATTTGGTTTACCTGTACGTTTCAACTGGGCAGGTGAGTATCGAGGTGATGCAATGGTTGTTTATGGGCATACACCAGTACCAGAAGCCGAATGGTTGAATAATACAATAGATATAGATACAGGTTGTGTATTCGGTGGTAAGTTAACAGCTTTACGCTATCCCGAAAAAGAATTAGTTAGCGTACCTGCTGCCAAAGTTTACTGCGAACCTGTTAAACCAATTGTAGAGACGCGATATATCGCGTCTCCATTCAGCGGACAACAAGAACATGACGAGATATTGAATGTAGATGATGTGTTGGGTAAACGCATTATTAACGTGCGTTTGCAAAATAATATAACGATTCGCGAAGAAAATGCCATTGCTGCACTCGAAGTTATGAGTCGGTTTGCCGCTAACCCCAAGTGGTTAATTTATTTACCTCCTACAATGTCACCTGTAGAGACTTCAAAATTACCTGGATATTTAGAACATCCCCAGGAAGCTCTTGCTTATTATCAAAATCAAGGTATTACTGAGGTAGTCTGCGAAGAAAAACACATGGGTTCGCGTGCTGTAGTCATAGTCTGTCGTGACGAAGATGCAGTAAGAAAGCGTTTTGGTATCGTTAATGAAGGTATTGGTATTTGTTACACCCGTACAGGTAGAAAGTTTTTTAATGATGACACTTTAGAAGCTGAATTTATTGCCAAAATAAATCAAGCTTTATCTACAAGTAACTTTTGGGAAACATTTAATACCGACTGGGTATGTCTCGACTGTGAACTAATGCCTTGGTCAGCAAAAGCTCAAGCGTTATTACAAAATCAGTATGCTCCCGTTGGTGTATCATCGCGCACTGGACTTGGTGATGCAGTTGCGATGTTAGAAAAAGCTAGGCAAAGAGGAGTTGACGTTGGCGCCCAATTAACAGCATTTACACAGCGCGCCCAAATGGCTAATTTATATACTGACGCTTACCGTCGCTACTGCTGGGATGTTAACGATATTTCTGATATCAAACTGGCGCCGTTTCATATACTAGCAACAGAAGGCACCGTACATACCGACAAAACCCATCGTTGGCACATGGAACAAATAGCCACAATTGCCTCATGCGACCCGATACTATTAGCTACCAATTATAAAGTCATTGATTTGACTGACCCAAGTAGCCAAGCTGAAGGTATTCACTGGTGGGAGCAAATGACTATTGCAGGTGGTGAGGGTATGGTTGTTAAGCCGATGGATTATATAGTTAAAGGTAATCGCGGTATTATTCAACCAGCAGTTAAATGTCGCGGACATGAATATTTACGGATTATTTATGGCGCCGAATATACTAGTCCAGAAAACTTAAATCGTTTGCGTCAACGAGGATTATCGCACAAACGTTCGTTAGCAATGCGCGAGTTTGCGTTAGGTGTAGAATCATTGGAAAGGTTTGTCTCTCATGAACCATTACGAAGAATACACGAATGTGTGTTCGGCATTTTAGCCTTAGAGAGTGAACCCGTAGACCCAAGATTGTAATGTCAATTTATAATGGGAGCATCTCAATTTATAAAAACCATGTCATGCTGAGGAACGTTAACGCAGTTTTCCCGCAGGGTAGCATCTAAAAAAATTTGAATATTTACAGCAAATTGTGTATTTATAGAAATACATGTAGAGACGTTACATGTAACGTCTCTACGAGGTTTTTAATATTACGTATGTATTTGAATTTCCTAAAATTTGTTATAATTAGACACCCTGAAGGGTGATACTATGACGAACAAAGCCTGCCTACCCTTCGGGATATCCTTCGGATAATGCAGGCTAATAGTATACAATTTTTATAAAGCTTTAATTATGAATAATTATAAAAGGCTTTATTTATTAAATATTATAAATATCCTTAATCTTAAAAAGATTCATCAAAATCTGTTGAACAAATGTAATTGGTATAAAAATCATTATCTCGCTCATCATCATCAGCATACGATAATTCTTCAAATTCAGTTTCATGTTCTTGATAACTATCAGTAAGCATTGCAAGGGAGGAATTTTTTGAAAAAAGAATTTCTCCCATTTGATTGACCTTTTTTGATTTAACTATTTGTGGATTAATACTACATGCTTGGTTATAGTCTTTGATAGCTCCCTGTTTATCTCCTAACTCATAACGAGCAATACTTCTGTTAAAATAACTTGTAAAGTCTTTCGGATTAATGTTTATTGCTTGAGTATAATCTTCAACTGCACCGCTTTTATCTTTAACTTTATAACGAACAGTGCCACGTTTACTAAATGCAATATCTAGGCTAAAATTAATATTTATAGCACTTGTATAATCCGCAATTGCACCATTATTGTCTCTCATTTTATAACGAATATTACCACGATGCAAGTAATATTTATCATTATTATTATTAGTTGCAATTGCTGCATTATAATAAGTTATTGCTCTTTTTATATTCCCAGCTTCTTCAGCATTTAATCCTAAATAAAAATATGCTTCATCACATTTTGGATTCATTCTCACAGTTATTGTATAATCTTTAATTGCTCCCTCTTTATCTTTTATTATTGAGCGGCAAGTTCCTCTAACTAAATATGGTAAATAGTAACGTTTATTCATCTTTATTGATTCAGTAAAATCATCTATTGCTTCTTTAATTTTTCCAATACAATAAAAGATATAACCCCGATTGTAATAAATTTCTGCTGCTGTATTCTTTATTATATTGATCGCTATATTAAAATTATCTGCTGCTCCCTGCTTGTCATTTAAATACAAGCGACTAATACCTCTACTATTGTATGCTTTAAATTCACTCGGATTAATTTTTATAACTCTATCAAAATCAGTGATAGCTTCTTGATATTTACCGAGATTATTAAAAGCTATCCCTCTACTTAAATATGCTTCAATAAAATATGGATTTAATTTTAATACTTGAGTGTAATAAGCTATCGCATTTATATAATTAGATGTTTGATGACAATAATTACCTAGATAAAAGTATTCATTGGCTAAGTTTATAAATTGAGATTCAGTATAATCATTCTTTTTTTTGTTGATAGCAAGAGTGTTTCCCTTTTTATTTTCTTCACACTCAAATATTGGCTTTATGGAATTTTCTATTAATGTTTTAGCGCAGCTTTCTAAAAAGCTCTGTAAACCACTACAATAAAGTAACTCATTTATCTGCACTGAAGTTTTATTTTCATTTTTAAGAATCATTGTTGGTATAAAACCAGCAAATACTAAACTGTAGTTGGTTTGTGCCTCATTGACTTCTTCCTGAATTAAAACACATACCAATACAGCATTTTTTTCGATTTCTTGTTTACTAATCGACCATTGAACGGTATAAATATCTCCATAACGTGCCTTAACTTGAATACCGACAGAAGGCTCAGAAGTCAAATAAAAATCAATTTTACCGTCACCACCAACTTTTTTTTCGTAGTCTACTTCAGTCACGAAATTACCTAAGCGAGCTTTAATAACTTCCTCGCCTAGTTTACCCTTCATATTGTTTATAAAATATTTTCTTGGGTCATCTGGTCTATATTTTCTAACCATCTCCCAGCAAAAGTTCCTCAATTGATTTAACTTATCTCCTGATATTATAGTTAACTCACTATGCCTTCCTTCTAGCTCGGAATGCAGTAAGCGCCCTGACTTCAATCTTTCAATAAAATCAATTTGCTGTGATTTTAGCAGAACTGTCCAATCCATATGTCAAAGATTTATAACCTTATAAGGAATATAAACTTAGTCTTCCCAAAAAAAAGACTAAAATCACAAATTCCAATTCCTCAACTACCTCAAATCTACCTAAAAGCCTAAAATTATTGTCCAGCAGGGCTTTTGGAGCGTCAGAGAGCGTAGAAGTGGTTGACAGAAAAGTCTAACAATGGATGTTGCTTTAATCGAGCATTGAGGTGCCTGATGCGAAGCCTAAATAATTTAATTGAAAAATTATACCGTTATTGAAAGATAACAGTCAAGTAAAATGTGGTAAACAGTTCGCAACTTGAACAATATTTACATTGCTTGTTTAGTATAAACAGTTGCTGTGGTTCAATGTGGATTACTAAAGGGAATTTACGAACTTTTGTTTTCGTTTCGCATTTGGGACATTTAGTAAATGCACAATCTAAATAAGGATTTAGGAAAAATGTATGGCGTTTTTTATTATTTCTACTTTTGGATGGATTTGAAGTCTTAGCCATCGAGCGTTAAGTGATGAACCTAGGTTGTAAAATCCCGCTTCTTAAATAATTTAGGAATCTTGCTCAATTTTAATGTAACCTTGGAGGTAATATTCTTGATAATTTATAAATAATTACAAATACTTATGACAATTTTAGAAGGCAAAGTGGCATTAGTGACAGGCGCCACACGTGGTCTAGGTAAAGGTATTGCCGTTGGTCTCGGTGAAGCTGGCGCCACTGTTTATATTACAGGACGCAGCCTTGAAACAACCAGTGGTAATTCTGGTAGTTTAAATGATACAAAAGCTGCGGTAGAGCAAGCAGGTGGTATATGTATTCCCGTTCAGGTAGACCATAGCGATGATGAACAAGTACGTTTACTGTTTGAGCGTATTCAAGATGAACAGTATGGACAGCTTGACTTACTTGTAAATAATGCCTACTCAGGTGTTAAAGCATTAACAGATGCGAATGGAAAACGTTTTTGGGAAAACGAAACTAGTCTTTGGGATGCTAGTAATAACGTTGGTCTTCGTAGTCATTATGTAGCAAGTGTTTTTGCTGCTCAAATGATGACCAAACGTAAACAGGGACTTATAAGCACTATTTCCTCTTGGGGTGGATTGTCATATATTTTTGGTGTTGCTTACGGCGCCGGCAAAGCTGCATGTGATAGATTAGCGGCAGATATGGCTGTTGAACTAAAGCCTCATAACATTGCTTCGTTATCTATATGGCCAGGTATTGTTGGAACGGAGCATTTCTCCAGTTTAGCTGACCAATTTAATGAACAAGATACAACTGACCCTATGCAATCAATATTTAGTGAGCGCTATAACTGGGAAACTCCTTTATTAACAGGACGGGTTATTGCTCACTTAACTGGTGAGTCATCATCTAGTATTATGCGTCGTACAGGAAAAGTGCAAATTGTCGCTGAAATTGCTCGTCAATATGGAATTTTAGATCAAGATGGAAACCGTCCTGTCTCGCTGCGTTCTTTGCGTTTTGTAGTACCCTTTGGATTGCCAGCTTTAAGAAAATACTCATCGCTAATACCCGATATTAAAGTACCCTGGCCGCTGTTGCTAATCGGCGCCCTCAGTTCTCCGAAAATTTGATACCTTCATTTAAGAAAATATAAGTAAAGTAAGGTGGGCAGTGCCCACCATACCATAGAGCAAGAACTAGCGTAAGTTTTTTAAGGTTCAACTTTAACAAGCGTACCAACTTTGACTTTATCAAATAGTGCCATTACATCTTTATTGTGCATCCGAATACAACCGTGAGACACGGCTTGTCCTATTAATTGTGGTTGGTTTGTACCATGAAAACCTAATCTAGTTTTACCGTCAGTCCAAATTCCTATCCAACGTGGTCCTAATGGGTTTTCGGGGCCTGGTTGAATAATGCGTCCGGTTTTGAAACTTTTAAATATTGGGTTGATTTCTTGTTCAAACACACGGTAAGTTCCTTTTGGAGTTTCCCAACCTGACTTGCCGACAGCTATCGGATAAGTGGCAATGATTTCTGGACCGCGATATAGATATACTACTTTGGCTCTAAGTTTTACTACCAAATGAATTTCATCTGCCGCAGGTTCGGTTTCGACTTCTTGACCTGGTTTTTTAGGTTTGTCTGCATCAATACTCGTAGGCGCCTTCTGTGACGACGCAACCACAACTGCATATGAGGTGTCAGACAGTATCAGCGCAGTATTGACAGAACTAATAAGCGGAGCAAAAGCAATTAATCCTTTTACTAAATTCCAGGTACCCATAAACTTGACGGCAATATAATATTGTTTAATTACGCGAAAAAGCCACACTCGCGCGTTGCATTTGTGGCTATACTGATATATTCTTACATAATTTTGGTAAATTTTACTACCAGTTATGCGGAATAATTGCTCTTTGCAGGTGCCGAGTGAAGCTGGCATGACAATATATTTAATAAATTCAACTAATTTGGTAATCAAATGTCCCAATTTGAAGCAATTCAAGCAGCATATCAAACTTTTACCGACCAGTTTCAAAGCGCTGTTATCTGCACCGTCAGTCAAGATGCACTTCCAAACGCTAGCTATGCACCGTTCGTCCTGGATGATATGAAAAATATCTATATATATGTTAGCGGTCTTTCGACTCACACACAAAACCTAAACGTTAAACCTGTAGCTAGTGTCTTGTTCATCGAAGACGAATCTAAAACCCAACAGATATTTGCTCGGCGCCGTTTAAGCTATGATTGTACAGCAAGTTTGGTTAATAGCAACACTGCGACATGGATTCAAACCGTATCAAATTTTGAATCAAGATTTGGCAATATTATCCAGATGTTACGCGACTTGCCAGACTTCCGCATTTTCCAGCTTACCCCAACTTCTGGTCGATTTGTCATTGGTTTCGGCGCCGCTTATGATGTTGATGCGAATGATTTAAACAAATTAATACACGTAACAGGGTAGGGTGTGTGACGCTACCAATAACTTTGAAACGAAGCGCGAAATCTGGTAGCGTCACGCACCATCATTAAAACCCACCCATTTTTCTAGGTTGTTTCTAACCAATTTTCTGATGTGGCGCCCTTATGTAATAAGCAATGATATAGACATGTTGTGTTATATCTATATATGTCTATATCTTCAAATGCTCCTAACTTGCTTTTGTCGCTCTCTCAAAGTTTAGCTGATACTGTTGAAAGAGTTGAAGGCGCCGTTGTTTCTATGAATGTGGGTAGAAGGTTTTCACCTAGTGGAATACACTGGCGTAATGGTATCATTGTTACTTCTGATGAGTCGTTACATAATAGCGAGGAAGTTACTGTTACTCTAAACGGTGGAAAAACTGTAGCTGCTAAATTATTGGGTCGTGATGCGAGTACCGATGTAGCAGTTTTTAAAATTGAGAATCCAGATATCCCTGTTGCTAATATTGGAAATGCGGCAACTTTAAAGGTTGGTCATTTAGTGCTGGGAATGGCACTCAGTCGCGAAGGTAATATTAAAGCAGCAATGGGGACTATTAGCGTATGCTCCGGCGCCTGGAAAAGTATGAGTGGTGGTAATATAGACCAATTCATTCGTCCTGACATTACTTTATATCCTGGGTTTGCAGGTGGACCACTCGTAGATGCTAATGGTGATGTAGTTGGTATGAATACATCTGGACGACGTGCAACTGCTTTGACTATTCCTTCAAAGACAGTTAACCGTGTAGTTGATCAGTTAGTTGCAAAAGGGAGAATTGCCAGAGGTTATTTAGGTGTAGGAATGCAACCTGTACGTTTACCAAAAAATTTGCTTTCCTCCTTGAATTTAACTGGTGATGGTGGAGTAATTGTCATCAACGTCGAAGCAAATGCACCAGCAGAACAAGCTGGTATATTGCTGGGAGATATTTTGATTACGTTTGATGGTGCGCGCGTTCAAGATACGAATGATATTCTAGGGTATTTGAATCAAGGGCAATCTGTTAATCAAGCGGTATCAGTACAAGTTGTTCGCGGTGGTGAGTTAGTTAATTTGACAGTTGCCGTAGGTGAACGACCATTTTAAATGATTAATCCCCCCAACCCCCCTTATTAAAGGGGGCTAAGAATTTGATTTATTTTCCCTTAATATATGCCTAGTACCGTGCGGCGTAAATACGCCTACCATTTTCAAAGGCTGCAAATCATGATTTTTTCAAGGCTCGTAATGGTGGGTTTATTTCCGCCGTCGTATACTAGCACAATATTGACTCACATCTCAACAGAACTAACATCTGTGGCTCAACAGCTACGTCGAAACACAGTTAAAGTAAGAATAAATAACGACAGTGCTGGTTCTGGAGTAATTTGGAATAGTGACGGTATGATTGTCACTAATGCTCACGTTGCAACTAGTAAACGCGCGGTAGTCGAACTTTATGATGGACGAGTTGTAGAAGCGGTTCGTACTAAAATTGACCCTAGTGTTGACTTAGCTGTTCTCGAAATTAAGACAGATAAATTAGATGCAGCCACAATTGGTAATATTAATAGTCACCGCGTTGGGGAGTTAGTTTTAGCTGTTGGTAATCCATTTGGTGATACAGGTGTAGTAACGGTTGGAATGATTTCTCGTCTTCAAAAGTACATAAACAAGTCAACTCAAAAAACCTACTTATCTATATTGGCAGATATTACCTTGCATCCCGGAAACTCAGGAGGTCTTTTAGCTGACTGTTGTGGTCGAGTAATTGGAATAAATACAATGATTGTCTATGGTGCAGCAGTCGCAATTCCAGTCTCAACAGTTGAGAATTTTTTAAATACTGCTGCGGAGGTGATATGATTCGGGTATTGGTAGTTGCTGTATCACCCATAGTTCGAGCAGGTTTAGCGACTGTGTTAACACAAAATCCTAAATTTCAAGTTTTCACAAGCGGCGCCAATATAGATATAGTGACTAAAATAGCCGAACAGCAACCTGATATTATGTTGCTTGATTGGAATGAGGATAGAGAATTTTGGGATGCTCTAGTGCAATCACAATATACTATCCCAATAGTAGTAATTGCATCTAACGACCAGATTGATTTTAACTTAATGCTGCGTGCTGGTGTAAGGGGAATATTGTCACCCGCGGAGCGGGAATCAGAAATAATGCTTGCAGTTGAGACTGTAGCAGCGGGTATGGTAGTCTTTCATCAAGAAATGATTGACTATTTACTCGCTGCATCTGGTTTTAGTGCAGAAGCAATGGCGACCAATTCAAGTCAAGTACTTACTCCACGAGAAATTGAGGTATTACAGTTACTTGCTTCAGGTAGTGGTAATAAAGCCATTGCTCAAAATTTGCACATCTCAGAACATACAGTCAAATTTCATATTTCATCAATTTTCCAGAAATTGAATGTCTCTACACGTACCCAAGCAGTAGCCGTAGGTATACGTTTAGGATTGATTATGCTGTAGCGATGTTGTTGTAATTATGGCATTCTATACTAAAAGCGAATTAACCCATAATAACTACTTACAGCAACTAAAAGAATAAATAAAACTCCCACAACAACACTAATTGTGAGTACAGACGAAGCTTTTTTGTCAGCAGCTTCTTTGCTTCCTGATGATTTTTGGGTTTGGTTAGAATTCATAATTATTAGGATTTACGCTCACCTATTAACTAGTTTGTAGTAATTGCCAATAACTACATCTAGCTTCGGAAATAAGCCATATGTTTGACTCGACTAGTCATGTTCCAAAAAGAGCAACCATATTTGAGGCTTATTTGGGATAAATAGTATCAATTGTGACATTAATACATTATTTTTTACATAAAAATAATCCTGTAAAGTTACCGTTCGACAAAAATTCTATTGATAAAAATCCCTTATAGATTAATTTGATTTGATTTAAAATTTTAATAAAAATTGAGCCTCGTCAAGAATTAGTCCTCAAGGTAGATGACTTTATAAATTCACCTCCTCAAAATAACAACGTATATAGCGGGTGCTATACCCAATAGCTTCATCTATTGAGTTATCATGGTTAAAAATAAAGTTGCACCTGGGCAACCAAAAGTTAGCCATCTGATTCGCGAACTTCGCCGGTTAACTGGATTAAGCCAAGAGCAGTTTGCAGCAACACTAGGAGTTGCTTTTAGCACTATTAATCGATGGGAGAACGGTCACATGCAGCCCTCACCTCTAGCACTCAAGCAAATCAAAATGATGCTCAACGAGTTAACCTGTTCACCTGTCGTTGAGCTTGTTGAGCAGAGCCAAATTTTGTTAGTTCAATATTTTTCATTAAGTGAGTCGAGCGTTGGATGACTGAGGTGAAGGCTGCGATTTCTAATCATCCCTCTGCTATGGAGAATCGAGAAACTGTCCCGTTATCAGAGAGTGAGGAGCGATTTCGGTTGGTGCTAGAAGCATCGCCCGACGGATTCATCATTTTGCGTAGCGTCCTCGATGCAGCAGGAGAAATCGATGACTTCCAAATCGAATACACAAATTTAGTCGCTGCGAGAGGTGTGAACCGTACACCAGAAGAGTTACTCGGTGAGTACCTACTGCACCTCTTTCCCGATTGTAAAACCAGTGGTACTTTTGCTCGCTACGTGACAGTTGCCGAAACTGGCATCTCGGCAACATTTGAGACGTTTTACGACAGTAAAGATCTGACAGGCTGGTTTCGTAACGTCGTTGTAAAGCTAAACGACGGGATAGCGGTATCCTTTAGCGATATTACTGATCGCAAACAAGCAGAATTGGCACTGCAACAACAAGAGCAGCATTTTAGGGTCGCCTTGCAAACCGCAAAGCTCGGTTCCTGGGAACATGACCTGACTACAGGAGTTCTCACCTGTTCAGATCAATGTAAGGCGAACTTTGGCTTGGCGCCTGATGCAGAGTTCACTCACGAAACCTTATTTGCGGCGTTGCACCCCGATGATCGCCCGCTTGTTCAGGCTGCAATTGCGCGTTCTATAGAAGAGCGCAAGGACTATGAGGTGGAGGAACGCTGCTACCATCCTGATGGCAGCTTGCACTGGTTGATTGTCCAAGGTAAACTGGTGTATGACTCTAAAGGTACACCGATTCGTATGGTTGGTGTAACGCTTGACATCACGGAACGCAAGCAATTTGAAGAATCCCTTCAAGCAGCCAATCAACGCACTTCTAATATTCTTGAAAGTATCACTGATGCGTTCATCGCCTTTGATCGCGACTGGCGCTACACCTACGTCAATCAAGAAGCTGCTCGGATGCTAGGGCGATCACCTCAAGAACTCCTCGGTCAACGTTGGCAAGAGGTGTTCTCTGAAGTTACTCAACAAAATTCTGTCATTGTCCAGCAGTTTGAGCAAGCAATGGCAGAGCAAATCACAGTCAGGTTTGAAGCATTTTCACTCATCACTAATCGGTGGCTTGATGTTTCGCTGTTTCCTTCGCCAGACGGATTAGCGATGTATTTTCGAGACATTAGCGATCGCAAACGGGCAGAGCAACGCCGCGATGTTCAGTACGCAATTACGCATATCTTGGCTGAAGCAAAGACTGTTGCTGAAGCGACCCCTGCCATTTTGCAGGCTCTGTGTGAATATTTAGGCTGGCAAGTTGGGGCGCTCTGGAGGTTTGACTCACATCCTCCTATCTTGCGTTGCATTAACTACTGGCAAGCTCCAAATGTGGATATGCAGAAATTTGTTGAGGCAACCCAGCAAATAACTTTTGTACAAGGGGCTGGGTTGCCAGGTCGGGTTTGGGCAAGCCGTCAGCCACACTGGATTTGTGAAATAAGTAAAGAAAGCAACTTCCCTAGAATTACACTCGCATCTCAGGTGGGATTACAGTCGGGGTTTGGGTTTCCCATTTTACTGGGTGACGAAATCCTGGGCGTGATTGAGTGCTTTAGCCAACGCATCCAAGAGCCAGACGAAGACTTGCTAGACATGATGGCGGCGATCGGCAGCCAAATTGGTCAGTTTATCGAGCGGAAGCGAACGGAAACAGCCCTGCGAGAGAGCCAAGAACTGTTTGAAAGGTTCATGAACCATAGCCCAATTGCGGCATTTATTAAGGATGCATCGGGGCGATATCTTTATGCAAATTCCTGGGTCGAGCGAGTATACGGGCACCCACAATCAGATTTGATTGGTAAAACTGATTTTGAGTTACTGCCATTAACAATAGCCCAGCAGTTTTACAAAAATGATATGACCGTGTTGACCAATGGACAGCCGATGCAAATGCTGGAAACCATTCAGCATGAAGATGGGGAACACAGTTATATGTCCTTTAAGTTCCCCTTTCACAATGCGGCTGGGCAAAAACTTCTGGCTGGCGTGGCGCTTGATATCAGCGACCGCCTGCGGGCTGAGGAGGAGCTACGGCAACGAGAAGCCGAAGTGCGCCTAATCACAAACGCTGTTCCGGTGTTGATTTCCTTTATCGATGCTCAACAGCGTTACCGCTTCAATAACCAAAAATATGAAGAGTGGTTTGGAAATCCTGCCACTAAGGTGTATGGCAAGCACATGCGGGAAGTACTGGGCGACGCGGCGTATGAAACAATTCGTGCTTACGTTGAACAGGTATTGGCAGGGCAAGAAGTTACCTTTGAGAGCAAAGTTCCTTACAAAGATGGAGCCACACGCTTTGTTAGTGCTACTTACGTTCCTCGCGTTGATCAGCAGGGAAACCTTGAAGGCTTTGTAGCATTAGTGAGTGATATTACGCAGCGCAAGCAAGCCGAGGAAAGCCTACGCCAAAGTGAAGAGCGATTGAGGATTGCTCAAAAAGCTGCCAATGCTGGTGTGTGGGACTGGGATATCGTCGCCAACCAAGTTACTTGGTCAGAGGAGTACTACCGTCTGTATGGGCTTGAGAGAGCAACTACTCAACCCTCATATGAAAATTGGCTAAAGGCAATTGTTGAGCAAGACCGCGAGCGCGCGGACCAAGCAGCCCGAAAAGCTTTAGCGCAGCGCACCGACCTCAATGTTGAATTCCGTATTTTACACCCAACTCAGGGAGAACGATGGCTGACTGCGATCGGGCAGACATTTTATAATGACAACGGCCAGCCCAAGCGCATGACGGGGATTGCGCTGGATATTACCGAACGCAAACAGGCAGAACAAGCTTTACGCCAGAGTGAGGAGCAGGCGCAACTTGCCATCAAAGTGGCACGGCTTGGTACTTGGCGCTACAACCTCCACTCCGATCTCGTTGAGCTAGACAAGCGGATGCGGGAGATTTGGGGTGAGCCAGATAATGCCAGCACAATTCCTCTACCAAGAGTGATGGAGCGGATTCATCCTCATGATCGGGAGCGTGTGGCAAGCAGCATTGGCGCCGCTCTTGCTCCAGGATCATCAGGGACGTATGAGATTGATTACCGGATTATTTGGGATGACGGCACTGAGCGATGGGTATCCGCTAACGGGCAAGTGCAATTCGAGGGCGAAGGTAAGTCTCGACAAGCGATTGAGTTTTTCGGAACTACACTCGACATTACTGATCGCAAACAAGCGGAAGAAGCGTTGCGGAACAGTGCTGAACGATTAAGTGTGGCGTTGAGTGCTGCGAAACTTGGTGATTGGAGTTGGAATGCGGCAACAGATATAGTGACGTTTTCGCAACGAGGCGCCGAAATTTTTGGCATTCCGCCAGGTCCCTATATGACTTGGACACAGATGCAAAGTTTACTGCCTGAAAAAGATCGAGAGCGAGCGCGGTTGCGCGTGGAACAGGCGGTTGCCAAGCAAGAGGACTATGATATTGAATACCAGGTAAGCCATCCTGATGGAACGCTACGATGGGTTGCTGCCAAGGGACGCGCTCAATACGAGCCGTCTGGGTACGTTCTAGGAATGCTTGGCGTGGTGCAGGATGTCACCGCTCGCAAACAAGCAGAACAGGAACGAGAGCAATTATTAGAACGCGAGCGTGCCGCACGAGAACAAGCCGAAAACGCAAACCGGATTAAAGATGAGTTTTTAGCAGTATTATCTCATGAATTGCGATCGCCCCTCAACCCAATTTTGGGATGGACAAGGCTGCTACAAACTCGCCAATTTGATCAATCAGGCACAAAGCGAGCATTGGAGACGATCGAGCGCAACGCCAAGTTGCAAACTCAACTGATTGATGACTTACTTGATATCTCGCGCATCTTGCGCGGCAAAATGATGCTGAATGTCTGCCTAGTCGATTTGTCGGTACTCATTAATGCAGCTTTAGAAACTGTACGTCTATCAGCCGAGGCAAAGGGCATTGAAATACAGAAGATTGTAGCAGACAATATTGGGTTGGTCTGTGGTGATTCGACTCGCCTACAACAGATTCTATGGAATTTACTCTCCAATGCGGTTAAGTTTACACCATCTGGAGGAAAAATCGAAATTCGGTTGGAACAAGTTAGTACTGACGCTCAAATTCAAGTTAAAGATACAGGGAAAGGTATCACTCCAGAATTTCTTCCGCACGTGTTTGAGTATTTCCGACAGGAGGATAGCACAACGACACGAAAGTTTGGTGGTTTGGGGTTAGGACTAGCAATTGTCCGCTATTTTACTGAATTGCATGGCGGAACCGTTAAGGCAGAAAGCCCCGGAGAAGGATTAGGCGCAACGTTTACATTTTCTCTGCCGATATCAAAAAATGAAAACGGAGGAAAAACAGATGAGACCGTGTCTGCAAGCGATGTGGCTGAAGCTTCTCCCCTCGCTAAAAAGCGAATTTTAGTGGTGGATGATGAAGCCGACATGCGAGAACTAATTTTCACCATTCTCCAACAAACTGGAGCAGAGATAAAAGTCACAGCATCCGCATTTGAAGCGTTGGAAGCATTGGATATATTCAAGCCAGATGTTTTAATCAGCGATATTGGGATGCCAGAGATGGACGGTTATGGACTCATGCATCAACTGAGGAGTTTACCGCCAGAACGTAGAGGACGAATTCCGGCGCTCGCCCTGACTGCTTACGCTGGAGAGATTAACCAACAACAGGCATTAGCAGCAGGATTTCAAAAGCATATTGCAAAACCTGTTGAACCAGAGGAGTTGGTAAAGGCAATCCTCACTTTGGTAAAATAGGGTTCACCCAAAATTTTGTATATCAAAGATGTTCTTAGGCTGCCCGGTTGTCTAATTTATTGTTGGCATCCTTGGCAATTCGCATTACAACCAATGCTGGTAAATAACCCCCAGGCTGTGGTTACTTAGTTGGCTATAGTTTGATGGATAGTAGAAGGGTGGCGCCTGTATATCTGGGAAGCAAAAGCCGTGAATTGTGGAGCCACTTGTCCTTATGGCGTTTATTGAACGGGCAAGGATGCCCGTTCCACAAGATAGATGCCTTTATTGGGTTTACTTAATTAACTCTTTGACTTTGTTAATGATGCTTACTGGGTCAATACCTTGATGTGGGAACTGTTCCCATAGTCCACCACAACCTTCTTTATGGGTGGCAAGATAGTTACAGCAGATTGCAGGTTGGTGAGGTACAGTAATTGAAAAATGTCTAAAATGTTAGTAATTAATCAAATTAGGTAGAGTTTCTATTTTACCTATTTATACGACAAATATTGGTGTACCTCATTTACTCGCAATCTGCTGTATCCCTCTTCTGTCACTCTCCGGGTATAATTAATACTGTAGTTAAAAGTAAAAACTCTACAACTGAGGTATAGCAATGGATGTAGAACTACAGATTCTAAAACATTTAGCTAGAG
>JAHHGX010000040.1 GCA_019359675.1 Calothrix sp. FI2-JRJ7 | reverse complement strand
ACTGTTAGCAACCTTCTGTGGCGCAGCGGGCGCAGGGCGGCCGCATGGCTTAAGTTATTTGTATACATAATAAATATATCCAACAACAAAGATAATCACTATTTACCCCAACTTATTGAGCCGATACCTAAGGACTTTAGTCCTTCTTTTTCAATACTGCCAGTACATAAAATTAGCTTGACTAGAACTTACAGCAGTAGCAGCAACATAGTTATTATCTAAAACGACTTCAATTAAACTCCACTGTTTATCCATTTGATTAGTTTGGTCAATAACTATTCGCGCGCAATCTGGAGTCAGAGAAACTTCTATCATTTCTAATTCTCCAATTCCCACTCCAGTAGCTTTCAAATAAGCTTCTTTGCAAGTCCAATAGCGAAAAAACATTTTTTGCTGCTGACCAACAGCAAGCAACTTAATACCCTTATACTCATTATCTGTAAAAAATCGTTTAGCAAAGCTTTCTACATCATCAATCGCGCGAATAAATTCTAAGTCTACACCGACATTTTGAATACTACTAACCACACAGAGCGCTAAATCCTCGGAATGGGACAAATTAAATGATATATTGTGAAGAGCAAACGTTTCAGCTAATAAAGGTTTACCACGAGGCTCATAGGCAAATTTTACAGCTTGTGCATCAACACCTAAATATCGACCCAAAATTTTGCGAAGAATACCACGACCTGCGATAAAACGCTGTCTATCTTTTTCAAAACGAAACCTAAGAGCGCGCGTAATTTCATCGCTAGAGAGAACATCTCTCAAATCTTGGAGTTCCGTTTCTGTTCGTACTAGCTGAATTCGCCATAAGTGAACATCGTGTGGTGACAAACTTAAACATGAAGGTGCTGGTTGCCATAAAGAGTTATTAATATTCATGTCATGCAGTAAATATAACCGTATGAGCAAGTACAAAAAGATACTGTGCTTACTTTATAGTACAACACAGTGCATCTTGTGGGATGGGCGTCCTCTAGAGTCCCATTACCATACATAAGTGGGCGGGCAAGCCGTCCCATTACCATATATAAGCGGGCGGGCAAGGATGCCCACCCCACAAGAACTCTACAAGAAAAATAAGCTTTTCAAACTGTTTTTATTTTTAGCGAATCGAGATACGGTAGACGTTGATAAGCTTCTTTTCTTATAATTCCCATGCACTCACGATTGATAACATAATTGGAGCAAGACTTGGCAAAATTGTCTGGCGCCACACGAATCAGATGTACTAGCTGTTCGTTACATGAACAAAAAGCGACAATTCTAAATCTCTCTAAATTCTTCCTCTCTACATATGGCCAATTTGTGAAAATAACACTTTTAGTAAATCAGCTTTGCTAAATGGTTTGCTCAAGTATCCCGAAGCTTTCACCATTTTTGCTCGTGCTTTATCTAAGAATCCAGTTTTTCCTGTCACCATTACTACTGGAGTATTACGAAAATCTGAGTGCTTACGTAATAAAGAGCAAAGTTGGTAGCCATCCAAGTTAGGCATCGAAACATCAAGCAGAATTATGTCGGGTTTAATACGAAGAATTTGCATTAAACCTTTCAATGGGTCATCAATACTGGTTACAGTAAATATTTGTTCGTCTAAAAGACTTTTAATTGTTTTTAACATTATCGGGCTATCATCGATACATAACACTTTATAAGGTTTCTGTTCAGTGTTATTATCATTTAATTGGTTAATTTTAACAGCGCTATCTTCAATATTTGGAGTAATAACTCTAATGTCATTGATTTGATTTGGTTTCAATTGTTTTTGTTCTAAGCCCGAAAACAGCTTAATTTCATTACGATTAGCTGATTCTTTAAAAAGGTTAACATTAGTTAAATTCATAGAACGTAATTGACAACGGCGAATCAACAAGGAAATATCAAGATGACAAAATTTTGGTAAATAATCTGGTAAGGTTTGAGGTATAAATTCGTAAGCACCATCTCCTAGCTTCAGAAATGAATCCAACATTCTAATAGCCATTTCTTCTATTAGTTTACCAGCTTGCAATGAGTTTAAATATTGTTGTTCAACTAGCCAGCATATCGCTAAATAATCTGATCTGTCTAGCATTGCATCATCTGTTTTACTATCAAATATGGCTTGAAGTTGACCACCAAGTTCATTATCTAAATTATTAAGTTGAGGAAATAATTGCTGTAACTTCTCACTAAAAATATCCCACATGCTATTTGCTTGACAAGCATATATCAATTGTCCTTTATCAAAATATAGAGACCATGTTTGTGAAAGACTTAATACTTGTAGACACCCTTTAATAGAATTTTGAGAAATTTCCTTTAATAGAAAGGTAATCTCTTTGTTATGCAAAAATTTTTGTCTGCCAAGATTAACTGTTTTCATGTCGCCATTTTTGAGAAAAAACTATTTTATAAATAACAAGAGAAACCGGGTTTCTGATTACAATATTTTAAGTACGAACCCCGGTTTCTATAGCTATGACAATTAAACCTACTTGTGCAGAGGTTAATCTTCATGCTTATCGAATTTTTGTACAATTTAACTGAATTCTAATGCCCCTATAAAATAAGCTTCAAAAACCCACAGTGCGTTCTTCCAAACTTGAAGAATCGCAAAATAGATATGAGCTATAACGAGCAAAAATAGGTATCACAACAATAAGTATTTCTCTTATAAGACAGATGTTACCATAGAAAGTGTCAAAAAAACACTAAAAATTAGGTATTTTCCTCAATTAAAGGTAAATTTGGTATTTTTTAAGATAGAAACCCGGTTTCTAGGATTCTACTAAAATTAAGATGACAACTTTGGTATAGTCTATGGCAATTGAGCGAACATCAGTATCAGCAGGTGAGGAAAAGCTTGATTTTTCTGAAGAAACAGAAGTCTTTGTTTTTCCTACATCATTTGCTCAAGCTAGATTATGGTTTTTTAACCAATTACAAAGAGACAATCCTCTCTACAATGTCTCAACAGCGCTTCGTCTCACAGGTTCGCTCAATAGGAATTTGCTTATAAAGGCATTTAATGATATTGTCCGGCGCCACGAAGTATTACGCACCTCATTTATATTGGTATCTGAACCAGTGCAGGTAATTGCACCTTCGTTGACCATACCCTTTTCTGTAATAGACCTACGTAATATTGAGGTTGCAGAACGCGAGATACAAATACAGCAAATTGCAACCGAAGAGTCTCAACGTCTTTTTGATTTAACGAAGGCGCCACTAATACGAGTAACGTTGCTACAACTTGAAGAAGCTCAACATGTTTTATTACTGAGTTTGCATCATATTATTGCTGACGGTTGGTCAATTGGAGTGTTAATTCGAGAACTAAGTATATTTTATCAAAATGGCAACCTGCCGGAACTACCTATTCAATATGCTGATTATGCTCAATGGCAACGCACGTGGTTAGCTGGAGAAGTTCTCGAAACTCAACGAGCTTACTGGCGCCATCAGTTACATAACATAGAAGTATTAAATTTTCCCACCGATAGACCAAGACGTGCAATTCCTAGTTATAAAGGTGAAAAACAATATTTACAATTACCGCAATCGTTAAATAAAGCATTGGAGGCACTTAGCCAGCATTCAGGTGTTACATTATTTATGACGCTTCTTAGCGCGTTTAAAGTTTTACTTTATCGTTACACGCAGCAATCTGATATTGTTGTAGGCTCACCAATTGCTAATCGGAACCGTAGCGAAATAGAAGGGTTGATTGGCTTTTTTGTCAATAGTTTAGTATTGCGTACTAATTTATCTGGCAATCCAACGTTTCAAGAACTTCTTCGTCGAGTCAAGGAAGTTACTTTAGGCGCCTATGCTCATCAAGACTTACCTTTTGAAAAATTAGTAGACGCATTACAGCTAGAACGTTCTTTGAGTTATCATCCACTGTTTCAAATTGCGTTCTCACTCCAAAATACCCCAGTAGAAGCATTAGAGTTACCAGGTTTAACGTTTGAAATGCTTGAAATTGAGCATTGTAGCGCGAAGTTGGATTTGGAGTTCCACCTGTGGCAAGACGTGGAAGGTCTAAAAGTTCAAGCTATATATAGTACTGATTTATTTGATGGCGCCACTATTACCCGGATGTTGGGACATTTTCAAACGCTGTTGGAAAGTATTGTTGTTAATCCTATTCAGAAAATTTCTGATTTGCAGATAATAGAATCCCCCCTACCCCCCTTAGTAAGGGGGGGAAGAGAATCAGAAATCGAGTTGTGTTTTCATGAGATTTTTGAAGCGCAAGTTGAACAGACTCCTGATGCTGTCGCTGTAGTGTTTGAGGATGAGCAATTAACTTATCGAGAACTCAACATTCGAGCAAACCAGCTAGCGCATAATTTACAACAACTTGGGGTTAAACCAGAGGTTTTAGTTGGCATATGTTTAGAGCGTTCCATAGATATGATTGTAGGAGTTTTAGGCATCCTTAAAGCAGGTGGCGCCTATTTACCTTTAGACCCAACCTATCCCCCTGAGCGTCTTCACTACATGCTAGAAGATGCCCAAATATCCATTTTACTAACCCACTCCTCCATATCTTCTGCCCCCCTTATCAAGGGGGGTTGGGGGGATCAACGTATTCACATCAATCAAAACTCTAATATCACACAACAACCCCAAATAAACCCAACCAGCAACCTAACCCCTAACAATCTAGCTTACATAATATACACCTCTGGTTCCACAGGAAAACCCAAAGGAGTCCAAATAGAGCATAAAGGTTTAACTAACTTAATACATGCTCAAAAATCAACCTTTAACTTACAACCAACCGCGCGCGTATTACAATTTGCATCCTTAAGTTTCGACGCCTCAATCTTTGAAATTGTCATGGCATTAGCAACAGGGGGAACTTTATATTTAGCTTTAAAGGAATCCCTTTTACCTGGACAACCTTTAATTGAAATGTTGCGACGCAATGAAATTACTCATGTCACGCTTCCACCTACTGTACTAGCTGTTTTGCCGCAAACAGCTTTTCCAGCACTGCAAACTATTATTTGTGCTGGTGAACCCTGTACTCAGGATATTGTAAAAAAATGGAAACCTGGGCGCCGCTTTTTTAATGCTTATGGAGTTACTGAAGCTACTGTGTGGTCAACGGTTGCAGAAATTACCAGTGTGACTGATAAATTATCAATTGGGCGCCCGATTGTTAATACCCAAGTCTATATATTAGATAAATATTTACATCCTGTGCCGATTGGGGTTGTAGGTGAATTGTATATTGGTGGTGATGGTTTGGCGCGTGGCTATATAAATTCCACAAAAACCGAATTTTTAGCCCTTCGAGGGTGTAGGCTTTATAAGACGGGTGATTTGGGGCGTTATTTGGCAGATGGAAATATTCAATTTTTAGGTCGTATTGACAATCAAGTAAAGATTCGCGGTTTTCGTATCGAGCTGGAAGAAATTGAAACAGTACTAAATCAGCATCAAGATGTACAACAATCAGTGGTGGTTGTTAAAGAGAATGAATTAGGAAATAATCATTTAGTGGCTTATATTGTCAAGAGCCAAAAGGCATCAATAATTGAACTGGATAATTTAAAACAAGCTTTAAAACAAACTTTAAAACAAAAATTGCCAGATTATATGGCGCCATCTGCTTTTATAGTAATTGATTGTTTGCCACTGACACCAGCGGGCAAAGTTGATTATTGTGCGTTATCTGTATGGGGAAGTACTGAAGTACTTAATACTATTGTTGCTCCTCGTACAGAAACTGAGTTGGCACTAGAAAAAATTTGGGCTGAAGTTCTTAGTGTTGAACGTGTAAGTATTAATGATAACTTCTTTGATTTGGGAGGTAATTCGTTACTAGCTGTACAGCTTATAGAACAAATACATAAGCAGTTGAAGCGAGATTTACCATTAGCTGCTCTTTTTCTAAATCCTACAATTGCTCAGTTAGCAAGTCAGTTATGTTTAGATGATGCTCAACCTTGGTCTCCATTAGTTGCCATTCAGCCTAATGGAGAAAACCCTCCTTTATTTTGTGTACATCCTATTTTTGGTGTTGTTCTTCCTTATTTTGAATTAGCTCATCATCTAGGAAAAAATCAACCTTTCTATGGACTACAACCTGTTGGCATCGACGGAGAAAGTACACCATTAACTCGCATTGAGGATATGGCAACACGTTATATTGCAGCATTGCGAACAGTGCAACCGAATGGGCCTTACTTTTTGGCTGGTTGGTCTTTTGGTGGTTTAGTTGCTTTTGAAATGGCTCAACAGTTACAATCAAATGGGGATGAGGTGGCTTTACTAGCATTACTTGACACTGCGGCGCCTGTTTCTAGTAATCAACCTTCTATTGGCGATGTTTTGAAATATATCTTCACAGTTGCCGCGCGTAATATTTGGTCTTTTTTGCTCGATTATTGTTATTTATTTATAGCTTCAAACCATAAAAATAAATTTGTAAGAAAAATTGTAAGTAATATATTATCACGTTTTCTTCAAGGAGATACAGCTATAGCAAACCTTTTATCTGACGAATCTAAGTCTCAAATTTTGAACGAGCTAACAATTAGCCCAATGCTTCGTATTTTTCAAGCTAATACTCAAGCAGTCCTTAACTACGTCCCAAAAGTCTACCCAAACCGAATTACTCTTTTTAGAACAAATGTTCAATTTCAAGGCGCCGTTCAAAATCTAAACTTAGGTTGGGATGCGCTAACTAGTGAAGGAGTAGATACTCATATAATTCCAGGCAATCATCTTAATATGCTGAAGGCGCCTAATGTAGAAACCCTTGCTCAACAGCTAAAAGCTTGTCTGATGCGATAATTTTCGCATTGAAATTCCCATTGATTTTAATAAACGAGTAATGTGATAATTACTGATTTGAATGTCAAATTCTTTTTCTAACTGTGTCCGTAACCATTGTGCCGTCCAACGTCCATTTGAATATCCATAATCGCGGGGACTTTGGCAAACAAGCACTTTTAATCTATTTACATATTCGTCACTAACAACCTTTGGTCTTCCAACACTACTGTTATTCCATTTATGTGCTTGACCTATTTGTAACATCATAATCCAGTAGCGCGCGGTTTCTTGCGAACATCCAACTGCTTTACAGATTTGCGTCTGCGTTTTACCAGTATCTGCTAGCAACATAATTTCAATTCTACGGCGCCATTCAGAACGTAAATCAGCATGTAAGCTTTGCTGTAATATTTTACGCTCTCTAGCAGTTAAGTACAAACCTTGTGTATCCACTCCGGCTTACCTCCTAATCACTTTTAAATCCTAGAAACCCGGTTTCTGCTACATATTCTTGTCGCAGTTTTAAACGTCAAATTATGCAAAGATTTACAAAAATAAATATTAATCACAAAAAACGAATTAACTAGTTTAAAAATATAGGTATTTGCTGAATAAAAACATAACTAGATGAATTATGTTTTATTTAATGGTCAAGACTTGTTGACAGTTAAAATTAGAATGCATAGCATAAAAAAGGAAAGCAAAACTACTCAATTGCTTACTAATTTAAAACTCATGCAATCTTAAGGGTAAAATAATGGCAATAGCAGGTTATGACTCTGATGAGCTAAATGTGGGAGATTTAGAGTTAGATAGTCAAGAAACTAACTCTTTTAAATTTCAAAGTGAAACCGAGACAGTATTACCAGTTGCAAAGCTTATAAAAGTAGAGGCAGATGCAAACCAAAAAGTACAAATACAACAATTAGGAGATATTGAAAATAGCAATCTAAAACCAAATATAGATAAACAGCCAAATCAAAATATCGAAAATATCAATGAGGCGCCAGAATATAGAAATTATGTAAACTCTGGCTTTAATCCAATTCGAGGAACTCCTAACTCGGAAACTATTTATGGTACCGAGAACGATGATATTATTGCCGCACTTGGTGGTGATGATAAGGTCTACGGTTTAGGAGGAAGTGATGCTATTAGTGGTGGCGCCGGAAACGACTATGTAAAAGGCAACGCTGGGAATGACCAAATATACGGTGATTTTGCTCCTAGCGGTAATTCAAGTTTAATTGGTATCGGTAACGACACCCTTTACGGTAATGATGGGAACGATTCGCTTTTTGGTCAAAACGGTACAGACTTTATCGATGGTGGTTCTGGTAACGACTACGCCGAAGGTGGAAATAACAATGACACTATTTACGGTGGTTTAGGAAATGATGTACTTTACGGTGATGACTTTGAACAAAGCCCCGCAGTTAGTGGAGATGACATAGTTTACGGTGGTAGAGGCAGCGACCAAATCTATGGAGGACGCGGAAAAGACACTCTTTATGGTGAAAGCGGCAACGATAACTTATTTGGTGGACAAAGTAACGACTCGCTTAATGGTGGCGATGGTAAAGATAAATTAATTGGTACTGACACAGATTTCTTTGGACAAATTCAAAATGGTTTTGGTATTGGTGAAATTGATTCTTTGACAGGTGGAGGAAACAACGACACCTTTGTTTTGGGGTTGGCAGAAGCTAACGCTAGAGATGCCAATGGAAATGACACTGTAGTTTACGATGTTGTTCTTTACAATGACAGCAATATCAATGCGACTGGTATAAATGATTATGCATTGATTACAGATTTTGGATTTGTTGGTGATAATGTTGCCCGTGGCATCGATAAAATTCAACTTGTGGGTTCAGCGGATATGTATACATTAGGAAGTTCTCCTATTGCTTCTACATCGGGTACAGGAGTATTTCTTACCCAAGGTCAAAATACACCTGAATTAATTGGCATTGTTCAAGATATTTCAACCACTAGGTTGAATTTATACGACACGAATCAGTTTGTTTTCGTGTAAAAACCCGATTTTATACCAAGGAAGCAATAACTTATGGCAGCAAATCTTGCGGTTGAGTTTGGTGATGTACTTCAAACTCCAGGAATTTTCCCGACGGAACAGGGTAAAGTCAATGTTTCTATTACCAACAAGGGTGATGCAGCTTTTAATGGGCCTGTTGACTTAAAGCTTTATGCTTCGATTGATAATGTACTCGATACTAATACATTAAATGTGTTGGGTTCACCAAGAGGCGCCACAGACCGACTCGAAGGAACCGATGAATTACTGGGTACTCTGGCAAATCAAAATATCCAACTGGCGCCGGGTCAATCGAAAACAATTACAGTAGATTTTTCACAATCAGAGTTCCGTACTCCAAGTGTCGTCTCACCTGGACTTTATTATCTATTTGCCGAGGTAAACCAGGGTAATAATACTATCAATAGCAGCCAAGGTAAAATAATTACCCAAGGTGATGTAGTCATTCAGTGGAACTCGATATTACTGAATGCAATTGCGGATTCTGGAAAAGGCGATGCACTCAAAGGAACCCCACCACCAATAGCCGCGCGCAACCAAGCAATTGTTCACGCTGCTATATATGACGCAGTTAACGCAATTGACCGTAGTCATAAACCTTACTTAGTAGATATCAGTGCTTCAGAAGCCGCAGGTGCATCACAGGAAGTTGCAGCAGTTGCAGCAGCACATAAAGCCCTGGTTGACTTGTTTCCATCTCAAAAAGCTACCTTTGATGGGTACTATCAAACATTTTTAAATTCAGTTCCAGATGGTACTGCAAAAACCAAAGGTATACAAATCGGAGAAAAAGTAGCTACTCAAATTGTCAATGAGCGCCAAAATGACGGTTCAGATATCAACGTCAACTATAAACCAGGTAATGGAGTTGGTGATTGGAAACCTACATTTACCGATGGCGAAACGACAAACAACGACACTGACATGAAACCTGCTGCTTTACCGCAGTGGGGTTTAGTCACACCCTTTGCAATTCCGAGTGCTTCTCAATTTCGTCCCGACTCACTGCCAGAATACAGTAGCCCCAATTACATCAAAGAATATAACGAAGTAAAAAGCCTCGGCGCCGAAAACAGCACAACTCGGAATGCAGACCAAACTGAAATAGCTCAATTTTGGGCATATGACCGTGATGATACCTTCCGTCCACCTGGTCAATGGAATGAAATTGCTCAGGATGTCGCCCTTGCAAAAGGTAATAGCCTCGCTGAAAATGCTCGTATGTTTGCTTTATTGAATCTTGCTCAAGCTGATGCTGGTATCGTCGCTTGGGATGCCAAGTATACTTATGAACAGTTCCGTCCAATTACAGCGATTCGCGAAGGTGACAAAGATAATAATCCTGAAACCGTTGCAGACCCCAACTGGGAACCATTGCTAGATACACCCCCATTTCCAGATTACATATCAGGACACTCTGTTTTTGGTGGCGCCTCTGCCCAAGTTCTTGCAAGTTTCTACGGAACTGACAATATCAGTTTTGACATTTCCTCTCAAGAACTACCAGGTGTTTCTCGTTCCTTTGGTAGCTTTACTCAAGCTGCTAATGAAGACGCTATCAGTCGTATTTATGGTGGTATTCACATCAACGCTGCGACAGTAGACGGTGTACAAGTCGGTAAGAATGTCGGTGATTATGTTGTTGATAACTTTTTGACTTAAGGGATTTAGAAAATTAATAGGGCGGGCAAGGACACCCACCCCACAAGAAAAAACACTACAATACCAGTCAGCGAGGAAATCGTTGCCTGGTATTTTTTGTAAGTTGTAAAATATACGAGCGTGAAGCATGGTGAAGCGGCATAATGGATTTAAGAAAGTGAAAATATTAGTTTTACTTTCGCTCTTGATAGCGGTATTAACCATTACAACGGCGCCGATTAATGCTGAATTAATTCGCGTTAATATTTTGACTTCAAAATCTGAACTTCAAAATACGCACGCTAAAACCGAAAATTTACTACAACAAGGGAAAGCGCTTTACGATGCCGGAAAGTTTGCAGAAGCTGTTAAAGTATTAAAGCAGGCAAATGCGGCTTTTGAAACAAGTGGTAACAAAGCTAACCAAGTTGTAACATTGAGCAATTTGGCTTTAACTTACCAACAAATGGGACAATTAAGGGATGCAGAAGCTGCCATTACACGTTCTCTAAATTTAGTTAGCCATTCACAAATATCTAATTCAGATATTGTCGCACAAACATTAGATGTGCAAGGAAAATTACAACTTGAACAGGGTAAAACAGAAGCAGCACTCGAAACTTGGCGCCAATCTGCTAATATTTATAAAAAAAATGGCAATGAAGCTCTTTTAATCCGCAACCACGTTAACTCAGCCTCTGCCATGCAATTATTAGGGCTTTACCATCAGGCAAAAACAGTATTAACTGAGGTGGAACAAAGCTTAACAAAACAACCTGACTCACTTGTAAAGGCAACTGGGTTACTTAGTCTTGGTAACGTTTTACGGGTTGTTGGAAATTTGAATCAATCGCGAGCTATTTTAGAGGAAAGTAGAAAAGTCGCAAGTAATATTCAAGCTTCTACTGAACTTGGTGACATTTTATTAAGTTTAGGGAATACAACTTTAGCACAATATCGCAATTTACTTTATATTCAGAATAACGAAGCCGCAAAAAAGCTAGTACAACAAACTTTAGAATATTACAGACAAGCAGAACTAATTGCATCTCCCACAACACGCATTCAAGCACATTTAAATAAATTCAGACTTTTGATAGATGACAAGGAAATATCCACGGCATTAACTTTACTTCCGCAAATTGAATCAGAACTTAAAAATTTATCACCAAGCCGAAATAGCATTTACGCACAAATTAATTTCGCAGAAAGTCTAATTAAATTACAAAATAATAATCAATCTATTGGTTTATCATTGCTAGATATTGCTAAAATATTATCTGCTTCAGTACAGCAAGCACAAATACTAGGTGATAAACGCGCGGAATCTCATGCATTGGGGACTTTGGGAAGATTATATGAACAAAGCAAGCAATTAGCAGAAGCGCAAAAACTAACGCAAAAAGCATTATTAATTGCGTCAAGTCTACAACCTGGTGATATTACCTACCAATGGTTATGGCAACTAGGAAGATTACTCAATCAACAAGGTGATACTCGTGGTGCAATTTCTTATTATCAAGAAGCATTTAAAACTCTAGAATCTTTACGTCGAGATTTGCTCTTCATGAATCCAGAAATCCAATTTTCGTTTCGTGATATGGTAGAACCTGTATATCGCGAGTTGGTCGGGTTACAATTGTACACTAATAAGAACTATCAGCCTAGCTTTGAAAATCTCAAACAAGCACGATATGTAATCGAGTCATTACAGTTAGCAGAATTAGACAATTTCTTTCGTCAAGCTTGTTTAAGACCAAAAGTCAATATTGACCAAGTAGTAGATAAAAAAGATAGAAGTGCAGCATTTATCTATCCAATTGTCCTTAAAGATAGAATTGAAGTTATTCTTAAACTACCAGGACGAGATAACTTGGTACATAATCAAGTTGAAATTGCTCAAAGCCAAGTTGAAGATATTATCGACAAATTACGAGGAGATTTACAAGAACCAGATTATACCTCTCAAGTACAAGAAGAGTCAGGGCAAATTTATGACTGGTTGATTCGACCATTTGAAACACAATTAACTAATAATAAGATTAAAACTTTAGTATTTGTTTTAGATGCTAGCTTACGAAATATTCCAATGGCTGTTTTGTATAACAAGCAACAGGATAAATATCTAATTGAAAAATACGCTATAGCTCTTACTCCTGGTTTACAGTTAATTGACCCACAACCATTACAAAAAGTTCAAATCAACGCTTTAACTGCGGGAGTGGGAGAAAAAAGAGTTATTAACAATCAACTCTTTGCTCCTTTAAAAAATGTACCGCAAGAATTAAAACAAGTTAAGTTAGAAATACCTCGAAGTAAAGAACTATTAAATCAAGAATTCACCCAAAAAAATTTGCAAACACAATTACAGGAAAAATCTTTTTCGATTGTACACTTAGCTACTCACGGTGAATTTAGTTCCGACCCCGAAAAAACTTTCATTCTTACTTGGGATGGTCTTTTAAAAGTCAGAGATTTTGAGAAATTATTGCGAACTACTGACCGAAATAGTTTAACTCATATAGAACTACTCGTCCTTAGCGCTTGCGAAACTGCTGAAGGTGATAAGCGCGCAGCTTTAGGACTTGCGGGTATTGCTGTAAAAGCAGGCGCCCGTAGTACACTAGCAAGTCTATGGTCAGTTGAAGATTATTCAACTACATTTCTCATGGGTGAGTTTTACCAAAAATTAAATACTGGAATGAGTAAAGCCGAAGCATTACGTCAAGCTCAACTAGCTGTTTTGCAAAAAGATAAAAAACCATTTAACTGGGCGCCTTATGTACTAGTAGGCAACTGGCTATAACCGTGCTGGCAACGGATGAACAGCTTGTAGGGTGGGCACTGCCCACCTTACTTTGACTGACATTGAGCTTGCGAAAGCAAACCATCACTTTGGTTTTGTGTCGGTTCATTTGCAGTAAGTAATATCTCACCCTTAGAATTTCTTACCAAAGTATTTGCTTCAACAATTTGTACAGGTTTCGCTGGAACGTAAATCTTAGATGCAGATGCTATTTTATTATTTTCATTTGATGTAGTTGGCTCCAACCAACCAACTTGTACCGCATCACCACTAAGCACTTCTTTCGGATTCGGTGGTAAACCAGAACGTCCGATAATACTAAAACTACTTTGATTCGTTGCTATAGTCGATTGGCAAGTTTGAGCAAGTTTGGTATCAGTCGGTACAGAAGGTAACTCTAGTAAATCAGTATTAAGTTCTACAGCAGACCTATCAATTTGAATAATTCCATTCAGTTCAGGATTGAGTTGGGAAAATGCAGTAATATCACTCGATGGAGTAAGTTGTTTATTCGGCGCCAAACCATATATACCTTGTACATCAATTTTAATAAAACCACCTTCACCGTTATAAGCGTTAGCTGTAATATCACTATTTTCTTCTGGAACGGCAACAATAAAACCATTAGGTGATTGAATGGTGATATTACCACCATTACCGGGACTATTTTCTGTTCCAGCAGTAGTACTGATTTGGCTATTATTGCGTAACTCTAACCGCTGGAAATTTTGGATTTGGATATTTCCTCCACTACTTGCTGTGTCTCCGCGCGCGCGTGCAAATAAACCACTAGCCGAACTATCATTATCAATTATTTGGATAGCGTCAACTCTACTATCACGTAGTTTGTTAAGTCGCTCAAAATATGTAGGGTCAGTACCAGATATTTGAACAAAGTTAGCATTAATATTTATATTACCTGCATTGCCACTGTTGAAAGTGCTGGTAAGTATTTGTCCACCATCAAAAAGTTCAACTTTATTCGCATTTACAGAAATATTACCTCCAGGAGAGACGCTGAGAGTTCTACCACTTAAAACTCCACCATTAGATATACGCAGGTTTTGGGTAGTAACATCGATATTACCAGCTTGACCGCTATCTTTTTCTTCAGAAGCTGTTAACAACCCGCTAGAAAATCCTTGAATGGAATTAACACCAACAATGTTGATATCGTCAGCATTGACTTTAATATTGCCTGCATTACCTTGGTCTAATGCTCTTGTATAAATCACAGCACCATCGCTTAAAGATAGCGATTTAGCATTAATATCAATTGTTCCACCATTACCAACACCATTAGAATCACTGCTAATTCCACTATTTACTAAATTAATACTATTGCGAGCATTTATATTAATGTTACCTGCATTTCTACTTGCTGCTGGGCTACTCAATGTTGTATTGTTAAAATAAATATCTCCAGCTTTGATATTAATATTGCTACCGTTAGAATTAATGTTCGATCTGTTGGTGGCATTGATATTACCTTGAGCGTTGATGATAAGATTTGCTTCTTGAGTATTACGCGAAGAACCTATACGTAAAGAACTTTTATCTATGCTAAAATCTTGGCTATTAATTACTATTTTGCCATTTTGACCAGGTACATTTATTTCCGCGCTATTAGTCAACGAGACATTAGCTAGTTGAGCATTTTCAGAAAAGCTTAGTTTCAAAAAATTTGTGTCAGTATTTAATCCGATATTTCCAGAACCTGCTAAACCTCCTAATTCAATATAACCACCTTGAGCGTTTAATATACCACTTTGTAAATTTATATCTCCACCCACTAACAACAAACTTTTACCGTTAGGAACCTTTAAACCTGTGATTGCTGCTGTTGATTGATTTGTAATTGGCGCGCTTTTTATTTGATTGAATAAAAAAGCCGAAGGGTTTACTGTTAGTAGCTCAGGATTATTGGGTACTGATGCACTAAAAATGGCGCCATCACCAAATTGAATTGCATTCGCTGTTGTTGCGACAAACGAACCTCCAATATCAAGTCTAGCTTTTGGACCAAAGAAAATCCCATTGGGGTTCATTAAAAAGAAATTGGGTTTCGATTGACCTGATGTTGCTAAAGTTCCCTTAATATCAGAACGGTTTCCACCTGTGACTCGCACCAAAATATTTGCGATTGCACTACTAGGACTAACGAAATCGACTTTACTACCTTCGTTGATATTAAATTTCTCAAAACTATGGAATAAGTTACTACCTGCAACAGTTCCCCCTTTTACCTGTTCAACATTGGTTTGAGGAGAAACAACTTCAGAGTTAACTTTTAGTGTTGCATCTTTAACTATTTCGGCTTGAGTGCGATTACTCACGAATAGAAAATAGAATGCAATTGCAGTTTTTATCGATTGACAAATCTGCTGTTTCATTATTGTTGAGAGGAATTACTAGAGGAATTACTAGAGGAATTACTAATACTAATTGAATAAGACATTGAGTAGTCTGATCTATTCCCTTCATTGATAAAATTCAAATTTTGATTGTTCGACCCATTTAACCATCGTTGCCCAATTAAATATTCTGTACCATCGTTACCAAGGTAAGATACTTGAACTAAAACCTCGTGTTGAAATGCTGTACTAATACTAACAGCATCATTATTTCCTGAACTAAGCTGTCTCGGTCCCCAATATGCTAAAAGCTCTAACCCATCCTCCATATCTGGGTTCTGTTTATAAACTCTTACCGTTACCATATTATAAGGGGCAGATTCAGCAGTTGTATTACAGGTTATTCGCTGTAAATTCAATGAATTATGTCTTGACTGTGAGTTTGTTCCGCGACCGTCTTTTGGAACGCGAATATAAGAACGTATTTGAATTGCCTCTTTAGAAGCTGTATTTATATCAACTTTACTTGGATTCTTTGCTAAAACGATATCTCCTTTATAAGATAATAATCCAATTGTTAACATAGTTAAGATAGCTATGTAGATTCTAAAACGCTTAAAAATCTCTTTGATGTACATACAAAACCTCCCAAGTATTTGACAATATAGAATTTTTGAGAAAATCTAAGAACTAACGCGCGCTTAACAACTATTGCTCTAACTGATAACGCTGGAGAGGCGCCCTAGCAAATTCGCCTAAACCCACAGATTCCAATAAACCAGTCCAATCTTCTCTTAGCTGTGGTAAATTTGCATTACTCAAACGCAAATCAGCTAAACTTGTTAAAGCACTTTCCCAAATTTGATTTTCTGCATAAGTTATATACTCCCTTGGTAATCGTGATTTTATTTGACTGTCCAGACTCGGTGTGGTTTCTATTCTTTTTACCCATCCATAAACGTAATAATTTCTAGGTCTTTTTTGTACTTCATTGCAACTTGCTTTAAAATACCATTGATACTTTTGATTAACTTTTAATGCATAACGTGCGTTTTGTGGTAACTTAAACCCAATTACACCTGATTGGTTAGGTAAAGTTAGCGATTTGCGATAAATATCTTTGTTGTTTTCGTCTTGAAGCGAAAATTGTCCTGTTGTAACTGTTGCTGGAAATTTTGGTAGATAAATCCAAAATGTTGGATACTCAGAAACAGTCAACGCAAGAAAAGATTTCGATTCAACTTCCGAATCTTCTCCTGGAACCAGTGCAGTTAAATTATTATCTAGGTTCGGGCAAACCTCGCGTCTTGCACCTCCTCGGCGCCTACCTACAGGGGCACCGTTGTTAGGAAATTTTAACCGAGCAAGCCGATTTCTAGACTGATTCGGAGAGTTATTTATTAATTTAATACTTTGTGCTGGCGCCTCGGAAGGATAATTCATAAAATTAATTATTACAACAAACAGCAAAAATCTTATGAATAATTTTAGTAGATTTATACCAGCCATAATGCGAGCTTCCAATTTTTGGCAATATTTGTACTCCTTCTTTAACTACATTTAGAAGCTACAAATTTACGCATCCAGATTGTGGTAAAAGTCGCTGTTAACACAAATGCTAAAGCACAAGGAATAAAGGGTATCCATCCAGCTTGTATAAAAATGCTGAAACAAATACTAAGTAGTAGCAAAAGAGTTGTAGCTACCCCTATTCCTAGGTGTAATGGCTTTTGAATATAGGTAACAATTATTGCACCAATTATTGACCACCCCCAAATCCAAATAGCTTCTATCCATCCAGACCACCACCATAATAAAGGTCTACGATTTTCCACCGCACTTAATATATGGCTAACCATGTGCGCTTGCACAAAAATGCCTGGAATCCGTTTTTTACTAATCGGAATTTTCCAATAATCTGCTGTGCTACCAGCAGTTACGCCAATGATAATGAGTCTATTTTTTAGCGAATCTGGCTGAATTTGACCGTCGAGAATATCTCGAAGCGACACCGATGTAGCAATTTTTTCGGTTGGATATAATGAGCGATAATTTAGCAACAATTGATACCCGGATGCATCTATTTTTTGATAACCGGAAGAATGTTCTTTTAATGATTTGAATACAACATCGCCAATTTTCAAGTATCCATCGGAAGTAAGATTTGGATATATACCTTTTGACTGTAAGTAGTAACTCGCAACCTGAAGGCTAAAGGCATATTCTGAAGTACAAGGTGATTTTATATCTGGTTGTAACTGTAACAGATGGCGCCGAGGTACTTCATCTTTATCTTCGACAAAATCGCTAAAGCTCGAACGTTCTATCGGTACTTCAGATGCTGCTTGAATTCCCTCTTCATCATCAAATTTGGCGTTAACTTTACATATAGTGAAAATTCTATTGTCAGAGCGCAATCGATTTGCTAAATCTGGGTAGCTGGGTTCTACTGGAAAATCTCGATATACGTCGATACCAATAACCTGGGGTTTGTATGCTTCGAGTTTTTGTAAAAGTTCAGCCAATGCTTGGTCAGATAGTGAACCTCTACCTTTCATTTGTTTACGATTTTGGTAACGAATATCACTTTCGTCTATTGTGACTAAAAGTAAACGCTCGTCTGACCGTTCGATAGCTGGACGCTGACTCATAAAACGGTCATAAGCTTGTAGTTCAAATGGTTGGAGGTATCCGAAATAGCGGGCGCCTAAAACTAAGATAGTAATTAGTGTACTCGTTACTAAAATTTTGCTTAGATTTTCCCAAGTCAATTTAGAGGGTGGCAATTTCCACAACAGTGGTTCTTCGGCTGGGTTTTGGCAGATAACTGGTAACCAACTAGCGCAGGGGTATTCACCTTCGATACCTTGGAGTCGTTCGCGCGCGTGACGTACCGCAACGTATAATGATTGTCCGCTAGAAAATGCTTCTAAAAAGTACTTTAAAAATTCTTGCGCGGCTGTATCGGCAATAGGCGCCCGCATTACAATAACTTGGGGAATGTGCAAGTTGGCTAAATCTTGTGCTAACTTCAAGCCATCACACGAGTTAAATATAGCAAGCTTAAGTCCACCAGAAATAGCTTTATTAAGTGCGTACTTTAATTTATCAACAGTTAAAACATCAGTTTGATTAAGTTGAATCTCCCCTCTATCTCGACTCGAACTGTGACCAGCAAAAAATAAAATATCACAGTTTTTCCATAAAAGATTATTTAAATTTTCAATAGATGGTTCTATAAGGAATTTAATAGTCGCTTGTGGCGATAATTTTTCTA
Organism: Calothrix sp. FI2-JRJ7; assembly: GCA_019359675.1. Taxonomy (GTDB): domain Bacteria; phylum Cyanobacteriota; class Cyanobacteriia; order Cyanobacteriales; family Nostocaceae; genus Dulcicalothrix. The sequence continues at coordinate 11,710 of JAHHGX010000040.1, read as the reverse complement.
AAAACTCTTTATCTTTATTTATATCTATACCTTGACTGTTACCAAGAATCGCCAAAATTTTGAGTTTTCTTTTTAAAGGTTGAGTAACTGATTTTTTCTGATATTCTGGAGATGCAATAGCAATTTCAGCTTTAGGATAATCTTCTAACAATTCCCACAAGTGCCAAGGAAGTCGTTTCATAATTACATCGTTGGTTTCGATGATTATACGAATTTCATCATGGATGTTTAAGTGGGTTCGTAAAGATTTATCTATTTTACGAAATCCATCTGAGTTCAGCCAAGTATTTATGTAATCTGACAAAGTTTGACATAAGTCATGAAATTCAACTTCAGAAACGTTTGTAACATCTGTATCTTCGACTTCTAGACGAGGAGCAAAATCAACACGACGATAAAGCGCAGAATATAATAGTTGCCAGTTACGTTCTAGTTCGAGTAATTCGCGAAACGCAGGTAAAGCACCTCGTAGCTGAATTGGATGCTCACCAGGTTTAGATAGCTTTGCTGTCACCAAAAAGCCACTACCTAAATTGCCTTCTCCCAAACTTAAAACAACTAACTTTTGCATTCCTACTAAATTACAAAATTCTCGGTAAGTGTAAATTCATTATTAGTGATACAAATCGTAAATTCTTCTCCAGGTTTGCCTCTAAATCGTTTGAGTTGTATATAATTATCCATGCTTCTGGAATGAACTTCTTGAATAATTTCACCAAGAGTAGACATTAAAATTAATTTTAAGCTAGTAGGTAAAAATTTGTTAGAAGTCATCGGGTGAAGTTGTATAGTAATACACCTGCTCTCTTTAGCTTCCTGAGTAATTGCAATTAATAATGCTAGCGAAAATTGTCCAAGCTGCAATCCCAAATCAATCAGCTTTGCTCCTCTGACTGTATTAGTTATACTAGTTTCATTTCTTACACTAAAGGCTAGTTGGCTAACATTAGCTGTTAATAATGCTTCTAAAGACTGCCAACCAGGAGCAAAAACATTTTCAAACCACTGGCTAAGATTAACTTGCATTCTACTAAGCGCTGTTTGTTGTAGTTCGTCTAAGTGAATAAGTAAATCTTCTAAAGACAGTAATTGACGAATTGGCAACTCACATGATGCAACATTTTTTACAAACCCTAGCAAAGTACCTTCACGCAAAGCTTCATCAAACTGCACCCCAACGTAACCAATGCGGTCGTACCAAGTTTCTGCCGGAATACGAACTATATCACTATTAGGTAATATTGGACGACATTCAAGTTTTCCAAGTTGAGGAATTTCTAAATCACCGACATCCATAAATGATTGTGCTACAGAATTCCAACTCGAACAATTTTCGCAATTCGTTTCAATTCCCATGCAACACAAGTAATACCTAACAGCACATACAGCCAGAGTGTTAAGATATACTTGTTTCGCTTTCGTCGAATCGCTTTGCTGGCGCCTAAAAGCTTGAGCAAGACTGTGATTTTCTAAAGTCAACGGAACTGTAAAAGTTAAACGTTCTTGGTGGTTGGTAAGCATTGCTAGTACTCTTGCACTGTAAATTTTAATTATTTAATTAACTAACAATTAACGCAATGTTCGCGTATTTTTGACTGAAACTTATCAATACATCGGTAGTAAAAGCTACTAACAGTAGGTATTTTTACTTCAAATTCTGCGGCTATTTCCTTCCAAGATTTGCCCTTAAATCGACGTTGTGCTAGAGCTTGAAAAGTGGCAGAAGGATATTTTTCTATATGTTCTTTTTTAAACAAGTTTTCCGGGTCGTTTTCAATATATTCTCTTAACACTTCGGTCAGCGCAGGTGGTTCTTGTAAATATGGAGTATTCTCTAATTCTGATAAATTCATACGTTCCACACTCGCTTTACCTAAAACTTTTGGAATAGCTTCTCTAAAAAACCGTCGTTCGAGTAATACATTTACCCATACAATTACCGACGCACGCTCTGGTTCATATTTATGGATATTTTGACAAATATATAACCAAAGCTCTTGGAGCGCTTCATTATAAATTTCTTCATAGAGTCTTGCAGAAAATTGATTTCTTTGTGGATGGCAAAGTCTACCGGATAGCTTGATTTCATTAACCAACCGTGTCAATGCTAACTGCCTTTTAATTGTTTTTACTGGTTGCTGCTGTGCTAAAAGCGCTAGCTGTTGTAACTCTAAATCAAGTTCCTTGCTCCTTGTATTGTCCATTCAAAACCCCAAAGCTCATCAAAAATTGTAGGCGCCTCTATATATACTCAGGTCTACACTACGAGTTTTACGCCAAACAGTCGAATTTTTTACTTTATACTCGATTTTAGAGAACTATATACAGGTAAAATTTAATACTTGTATTTTTTACTAATATTCTAGATACTTAGTGATTAGGAATATTGATTTAGTGATAATACTTATTTAAAAGTAATTAATATTACCATGTAAAGTATTATATATACAGAGATGTTTTTAAACAATTAACATTAAGTTTTGTAAAATTAAGTATTTATGCATAAAAATGATACTTTTTCTCCAGAGAAAAGGTAGAGGAACGCATCTGGTATATATTTATATCCCCTTATTTAAATTGGTCAGGATATTAGTCATGGTATTAATTCGTGATGTAGTCAAAGAAGTATTAACAACTGGTTATTTAACACTTGCGGACGAAAATCAATTACGTAAGCTTCTAAGGACTAAATATGACAAAGAAGATTTGAACGCTTTTATGAGTTTGCAAGAAGCTGCTATGAATGGTTTGGTTAAGCAAGAAGCGCGTTTAAGATTAGAGTAGGGTCGCCATTGGCAACCTTACAATATATACTGCACAGGCGAGACGCCTATGCTACAACTTATCGAACAAACTTTAGACTTTCAGTCTTTTGGACTAAAAAATCTGTAAAAATGCTCATAATCGTGCGTTTTCGCAATTTTACATTAGCATTGATAGACATACCAGATTGTAACGCCACATGGCGCCCTGCAATTTTTAATGTTTGTCCAGTAAGACGAACTTTTGCAGGGAACCGCCAATATTGGTACACTTGGTCGGGTGGTAAAGCATCGGAACCAATTTCAATTAACTCTCCTTTAATATCACCATATTCTTGAAAAGGAAACGAATCGATGCGAACATCGACCTGCTGACCCTCGTGTACAAATCCAATATCACGGTTAGTTATATAAACTTTAGCAACGAGATTATCTTTGGGTACGATTTTCAGGATAGGTTCGCTGGAAGTTGTGACATAACCGGGAGTTTTGGCTTTTAGTTCAAATACAGTTCCGTTAATCGGTGAAGTAATACTTTGGTACTTGAGGGTGGTTTTTGTTTGACTGACTTTACTATCGATTTCAGAAATTTTCTTTTGATTTTCGAGAATAATCTTGGTTAATTGGCTATCGATTTCGGCGATACTCTTATCGTTGGTAGTAATACGCGCGAAAATATCTTCTTTTGATTGAGCTGAGGTATTTTGAAGTTTGGCTTGTGCTTGAGCGATAGCTATTTTTAATCGCTGCTGTTCTTGGTCTAGTTTTGCGACTTCGGCAGTTTTAATACGAACATCTTGTTCTTGCTTGAGGGTTTGCAGTCTGGGATAGGCGCCTTTTTTCGCAAGTGAGTCGAGATTTTTAAGAATTTTTTGATTGATTTCCAGTACTTCCTTAGCGTTGACAAGTTGAGTTTGATTTTGGAGATATTGTTGCTTTGCTTGTTCTATCTCCATCTGTGTCCCTGCCAGTAGAGAAGTTTGCTGCTTTTGACGTTCTTGCAATCTGAGATTTTGTTCGGGTGTCAGTGCTATTACACTGGAATTTTGTAATTGAGCGCGGTAGAGTTGATTTTCGGCAACAAAAGCCGCGCGCGATTGAGTTAATAAAGCAATTTCTGGTTTTATTGCCAATAATGCAGCCTTTTGGCGAACAATCACTGGTGATACAGATTCCATTTGATTGCGATAAAAATTATTTTCATGTATCAACGCAGTACGAATGTTTTGTAATGATCCAAGTTCAGCTTCAGCAGTATTTTTTTCTAAGCTCACTAGAAGTTTACCCTGTTGTACCGACTCACCATCTTTAACGTGAATCGTTTTCACAACACCACCTACAGGTGCTTGAATATCGGTGACAGGTGCTTTTGGTTCCAATTTACCCGTAACGTGAATCGCTTCATCGATTTTGAAAACACTTGCCCAAGTTATCGTAAACGCAGTAATACCAAAAATTCCCCATGCAATTGCGCGTGACCAACTAGAAGATTGTTCAAGAAGAACGGGTTGGTCAAATTTGTAATCATTAGCCATATATTAAAAGGTAGGGTGCGTGACGCTATAACAATTCTTCAACGAAGCTAACCATCAGGTGGTGTCACGCACCTACAAGTGAGCTTCCTGTTGCTGATACAAGCAGTAGTAGTATCCTTTGATTGCCATTAATTCTTCATGCGTTCCCTGCTCTACGACAGTTCCAGAGTCCATCATTAAGATAGTGTCAGCATTACGGATTGTGCCGAGACGATGAGTGATGAAAAATACCGTTTTATCTTTAAAAGCTTGAGCTAAATTTCTACAAACTTGTGCTTCTGCATTGTAATCAAGGGCACTAGTAGCTTCATCCAAAATCAATAATTGCGGATTTTGTAAAACAGTGCGAGCAATGGCAACTCTTTGTTTCTGTCCACCAGAAAGTGACGAACCGCGTTCACCAACTTGGGTATTGTAGCCATTGGGCAAATTCATAATAAAATCATGAGCATAAGCGACTTTAGCGGCTGCTATGATTTCTTCATCACTAGCATCGGGATAAGCAAGGGCAATATTTTCGCGCACAGTACCTTCAAATAGTAAGGTATCTTGTAATACGACTCCTATTTGACGACGCAGTGAATAGAGTTCTACTTTGCTGATGTCATAACCATCTATGAGAATGGCGCCAGATTTAGGGTCGTAGAGTCGCGGTAGCAATTTCAACAAAGTACTCTTACCAGAACCACTTTGTCCGACTATACCCACAAATGAACCCGCATTTAAATTTAAGTTGATATTACATAGCTGTAATTGTCCGTTTTGGCGAAAGCTAAAGCAAAGATTTTCATAACGTACATTGCCCACAATTGCAGGCATAATAATGTTTTGCGCTTCGGCTTCAGTTTCTTGGGGTGTATCAAGAATATCGCTAAGACGTTGTAAAGAGAGTGCGGTTTCTTGAAAGTTTTGCCACGACTGAACGAGACGTAGTAGGGGAGTTGTAACGTAACCTGAGAGAATGCGGAAAGCGATAAGTTGTCCGAGGGTGAGTTGTTGCTTGAGGACGAGGAAGGCGCCTACCCATAGTACAAGAAGACTAGAGAATTTATTCAGGAAGCTACTAATAGAGCTAGCAGTGGTTTGGGTGGAGATAGTTTTAAAACCAGCACTAATGTAACGAGCGTATTTTTCTTGCCATTTCCAACGCGCACGCAATTCTAAATTTTGAGCTTTGACTGTTTGCATTCCCCCCATTATTTCAACTAAATAAGATTGGGTTTCGGCGTTGCTGAGGGCTTTTTCTTGCAATTGGCGCCGTATCATTGGTGAAACTACCAAGTTCAGCAAAGCGAATAGCGGTACAGTAGCAAGTGCAACTAACGTCAGCATCCAGCTATAAATCGCCATCACAACAATGTAAACAACAGAAAACAGCGCGTCCATAACAACAGTAAGCGCAGTTCCCGTTAGAAATGAGCGAATATTCTCAAGTTCTCCGACTCGTGTTGCTAACTCACCAACCGGACGACGTTCAAAGTATGACAAAGGTAAACGTAACAGGTGATTTATAACTTCGGCGCCTAGCGTTAAATCAATACGGTTAGTTGTATCGACAAATAGCTGAGTTCTAACTGCACTGAGAATAGCTTCAACTACGGCAACAGCAATCAAAAAGATACCAAAAACTTCCAGTGTGTCAGGACTGTTGCCAACTATTACTTTGTCAATAATTACCTGGGTTGCCAGAGGATTGACCAGTCCAAAGATTTGCACCACTATAGAAGCAATTAATACTTCAATGAGAACCTTACGGTGGCGCCGTAAAGAAGGAACGAACCAGCGTAAACTAAAGCGAGATTGAGGAGTTTGCTTATTTGGTTGGAGTAGCAAGACTTCACCATCTTTACCCCAAGTATCGAGACGTTTCGGTTGACGACGAATTAATCCTAGTTCAGGAACAGCAATAAGTAATTCTTGAGGGGAATTTTTGTAAATAATTGCAAAACTATCTTGCCAAGCTATCATGAACGGGGTTTGTAATCGAGTCAAAGCAGTAACGGGTACTTTAACGACTTGACTAGTTAAACCCATGAGTTCGGCAACCGCAGCGCAAAAAATCAACGATAAACTTCCTTGTTCGTACTGTTTGCTTACGATTCGTCGTAGCATATCTTTACGAAAAGGAATATTGAAATATTGACTCAACATTTGGAAACAAGCGAGAGCTGCTTCTTGTTGATTATTACCACGTATATAAGGATATTTTTGATTTGCTCTATTAACTAGGATTTCAGGAGTATACTCTGGAGCATAAGCTATATCTGAAAAATCATTATCCTCTGATAGCTCTTTTGATGATGTTGATAATAAATTTTTTGAAATACCAACTAAACGTGTTTGCTTACTTTTGATACTACCAATCGTATCAGATGAAATTTGGCTTCCTATTGGTAAATCAGTAGAGTTATTGCTGACTAACCAAGTATATTTTGGGTCAAGTTTAGATATAACTCTACTCTTTTCTCTTATCTCAACCGAAAGCACTGTTGCCGTTTCGATTGCTGATGAAGCTAGTTTAACTAAATTAGTGGCGCCATCCGCACGTCGCAAAATTTCTTCACCTAGCAAATCATAAACTTCACTAATATGTGTACGATTTTGCAAGCTAGATAAAAACAGCGGTTCTTGGTTCATTAAATCAAGAAAATCACTTACAGGCAGGTTAAGACAGACAACTTCAGTAGATGCAATCGCAGTTTCGCTACCAACCTCCCGTAATACAGAAACCCAACCAACTAACTCACCTGGTTGCAACAGTGTAAGTGTATCAGGTTTATTTGTGCGTTTATCATAACCCAACAACCGCACAGTCCCAGAATAAATAATACTAACTTGCTTAGGCATATCGCGCGATATTATGACTTGCCCCATACAATAGCGCGCAAATTTAAATTTTGATTGCAGCTTCTCTAAAACCTCCGCTTCCAATACATTAAAAGGAAACGTTTTAGATAAAAATGCTAGAATGTCAACAGTAATAGAAGTCATATTTAATACTGGTTTTTTTGTCGTAATATTGACTTAAATTTTTACGCCACCAAATTAGATTTAATAGGTACAACTTTCTGAGTGATACCCATCCAAGCTTTATCAAAATCTGGTAATTGTAAACACTGCTCATTTAACCAAGAATCAAACAACTCATTCAGCAAACGTTGCCGCATAAAATTATCTAAACTTACAGCAATAAACTTTTCCACTCGCAGAATTACCCAATATTCTCCTATGGGAATTGGCGCCTGAACTACACCAGATTGACTTGTATAAAGCAATACAGCAAAATTTCGTGCAAGATTACCAAACTCAATAGGACCAACTAAACCACCTGTTTGTGCTTCATTTCCAATAGAATATTGGCTAGCTAGTTCTGTCCAGGTTTGTTCACCTTCTTTAATGCGAAAAAATATTTCACCTGCAATATTCTGATTTTTAGTTTGAATTAACGAGTAAATAACCTTATCTAAATTTCGCTTGCGCTGTAAAAAATATGACTCTATTTTATTTCCCCAGTTGACTTGTTTAAACTTTTCAATTCTAAGTTTTCGGGTAGCTAGCAATTGTAACTGCTCGTGATTTAAGTTATAACGCGATAACCAGACATTTTTTTCTACTTCATTGCTTAACGCAAAATGTCTATAAACGCTTTCACAAGCATTTAATATTTCTTCTGGAGTACAGAATATACCAGCAATTGCTTCATCAATAATAGTTTCACGCAATAACTGCCCAATCAGATTATACTGTGCCAGTAACGGTATAATTTCTTCAGGCGCCATTGCATGATTCCCCAGTAGCATTTTTTCGGTCATTGCTCGTTCGGTTATTGCGGAAATAAGTAAACCTCCATTTACCTATCGGACTCTCAGCACGCTAATTTCTGCAATAACCTAAAATCTGTTACATTTCTTAATAAAATACCATTATCTACATAACGTGCCCTTTTTATTGTTTCACGGATTCCAATAGTATTCAATATTCGGCTGTCCGTTAATTGGATTAATTCCCTTAATTCAGGCCAAAACCATGTTTTTCATAAAATCGACGCGCGTTTATATTTTGCTCAAGCGTCGTCAGTCTCAAACCGTCAGGATAAATTTTTTTGCTTGATTTAACAATGTAGTTCCAACCCCACTTCGTTGTATATCTACATCTACATAAATTTGAGCAATTATGCCGTCTTTCGCAACCAGAAAACCAACTATTCGCTCTTTAGTCGCTGCAACCCACACATCCGATGGAGCGTATTCATTTTGAAATCGTGATTTCCACCCTTAAAAGGCTGTGGGTGGTTCAAGTTGGGAAAAGTATGTGTCCAGCTACGATACCAGAGAGTTACGACTTCATCTAAATCTTCACAACTGTAGCATCGAATTACAAACATTTTAAGTCTATTATAATTATGCGCGTTACAGGTAGATTGTAACAGTTTGTCAGAAATTAGTTTATCAACTTTTCATCGGCGCCGCATATATTTATCGAAGATGATGGTGCGTCATTACTTATAAAAACTGCCAACAAAAATGTGACACTCAAAATTTGAGCAATTGACTAGACTTGCAGTACCTTTTGAAACTAATCATGAAATATCCAAATTTTATTGTTACCATAGGTTTAGAAGTACCTATTTATTCATTTAATACCTCCTACGGCTATTCATTCGAGCCGCAAGTCCTAATTACACTAGGTAAGTTGTATGTTGAAACTACTGAAACAGCTATTTACAGCAGTACGATTTATTGCCCATTACGTTATAATGCTTGTTAAGCCGAAGTTGGTATGACTTTATAGTCGCGCACATTATAACTCCTAATACATATATAGCCGTGGAACTGGCGCCATTAATAACTCAAGCAAAGCACAAGGATAAAAATTTAGTACTTTGCTACTAGTATTAATAAATAAATTCCTTATTTGTTTAGCCATTGAAAAACACAATGTCACAAGTTTTTAATAAACAAGAGCAAATTAACCCTGCTATGACTAAGCCGCGAACCAGCGAACAAATTAAGGCAGAAATTGAGTTAAAATTTGGTTTTGTTCCACCTTTCTTTGTACCAGCTTTAAAAACTCCGCAGGTTCTGGAAAACCTATGGCAACAGACTCTGAGCGCGTATGTAAATAATCCTTTGCCAACCCTGTTCAAGGAAAAGCTTTCTGCGTACCTCTCGCGCTTCTGTGCTGTTCCTTACTGTATGATTTGCCATAGCTGTAGTTTGCGTCCTTTAGGGATGAGAGCAAAAGAGGTGTTAGAGTTGCTTGAAGCAACAGTGCCTAACTCGACGGATATTGAAAAACATTTCAGTAAACTTGCAGGAGAGTCTGATTTTTCAATTGGCTGTCTTGAGCAAAACTCGCAATTTGAAGAAAGTCTACTTTACTGTTCAATTTATATTGCTTTACCAGATTGTTCCGACCATTATCGTCTTAGATTGCGCCGGGTTTTGGGTTCTGTTAACTATCAGCATTTAGTTGCATTTATTGCTTACATTAAAACGTGCCATGTGTGGATGGAAGCTCACCCAGAAGTAGCTTATGAAGCAGATAAGCGAGTTATTGATAATTTTGGGGCTTTAATCGAAGATGAGCCTAGTTTGGCTGATTTCTTCCGCAATTATAGAGAGAGGGTCAAGCGTGAATTTTCTGAACGCAAAAAATCTGAAGAGAAAATCCGCGAACAAGCTGCTTTACTAAATGTTGCCAGTGATGCAATTAATGTACAAACTCTTAACAACCAAATTATATTTTGGAATGAGAGCGCCGAGCGTATATATGGTTGGAAGCAGGACGAAGCTCTTGGTCAAAATGCCAATCAGCTTTTGTACCAAGAAGTGCCTCAACTCGAACAAGTGCAACAAGTTGTGCAATCGAGTGGTTTTTGGCAAGGTGAGCTACGTTGCTTCAACAAGTTCGGTAACTCAATAATTGTTTCAAGTCGTTGGACGCTGGTACGTAATGAACAAGGGCAACCAAAATCGTTTCTTGTTGTTAATACTGACATTACTGAGAAGAAACAACTCGAAGCGCAGCTTTTTCGTTCTCAGCGACTAGAGAGCATTGGTACCCTTGCTAGTGGCATTGCCCACGATTTAAACAATGCACTGGGGCCAATTTTGATGATTGCTGAACTTTTACAAGAAAAAATCACTGATGTCAATAGTCAGCAGTTGCTTACAGAATTAGAAGCTAGTGCCAAACGTGGGGCATCTTTGGTTAAGCAAGTGCTATCATTTGGGCGAGGAATTGAAGGTAAGCGCACTATTCTTCAAGTTAGGCATTTACTTTTAGAAATTCAGCAGATTGCGAAACAGACATTTCCCAAGTCCATCAAAATATATACAGATATATCACCAAATCTTTGGACTGTTTGTGCAGATGCGACTCAATTACATCAAGTACTTATGAATTTAGTAGTTAATGCGCGTGATGCAATGCTACATGGTGGAACTTTAAGTATTTATGCTGAAAATTTATATATTGATGAACAATATGCCCAGATGAATGTTGAGGCAAAAGTTGGTAATTATATTATGCTAACTGTTTCAGATACGGGAGTAGGGATTTCAAATGAAATATTGCAGAGAATGTTTGAGCCATTTTTTACTACTAAAGAAGTTGGTAAAGGTACAGGTTTGGGGCTTTCAACAGTTATTGGTATTATTAAAAACCACGGTGGTTTTGTGAATGTCTATAGTGAAGTTGGGTTAGGCGCCCAGTTTAAGGTATATTTGCCAGCAGTAGAAGGCGCCATCAGTCAGCAAGTTGAAGATTTAGAACAGCCAAAAGGTGACGGGGAATTAGTTTTGGTTGTAGATGATGAAGTTTCGATTCGGGAAATTACTAAAATATCATTAGAGATGGCTAATTATAAGGTGCTTACAGCTAGTGATGGTATTGAAGCGATAGCGCTGTATGCTCAACATAAAGCTGACATTCGTGTCGTTTTGATGGATATGATGATGCCAGAAATGGACGGTTTAACTACTATCCGCACGTTACAAAAAATCAATTCGCAGGTCAAAATTATTGCTACAAGTGGACTAGCATCAACAGAGAGAATGGCTGAAGCTGCTGACGTTGGCGCCAAAGCATTTTTATCGAAGCCTTATACAGCAGTAGAATTATTGAAAACTTTATCCTCTATATTGAAACTGTAGGTTGGGTGCAGGCTTTGCGTAACCCAACATATAACCTTGTTTATTTAATAAATGGTTTGTTTAATAAAGAGGCACCAAAAACAAGAGCCTCCTCTTATATGCAAGAGAAGGCTTTTGTTTATATTATTACCCTGGCACCGAGCAATTGTTGCAGGAGACAACTCTCCAACTATCGTAGCCGCTGCGGCGTTTCACAACTGAGTTCGGGATGGTATCAGAGTGGTTCCACCACGCAATTAGCACCAGGAAAAAGTTT
>JAHHGX010000039.1 GCA_019359675.1 Calothrix sp. FI2-JRJ7 | reverse complement strand
ACTCTCTAATTATTTAATTCAACAACTAAAACGTCCAGACGTTCATATGTGTTTAGTCTGATTTAAATTATCGCGCGGCGGGGGCTTCGCCCCCGCCAGCACCTTGTGCCAGTTGCGTAAGTCCTGACATGGTGAAGTGCGGAATATGGGATTAAACAATAACCGTTTCACTGATATTTTTTCTCTAGATAATCTAAATACTCTTGCTGTAGCCTGTCTTCATTAAGATTTTCATTCACATTTTTTGCTTGCAATCTACCAATACCTACCAAAGTTTAAGTCCAAGGGCTAAGTACAAGAGGTTTATCTGGGTCAGGCAGTTGTTCAATAAAATTAGTAATTGCCTCATTTACAGACAGTTGTTGCAACTCTGCCCAACGCTGCGCTTTTTGCAGGAGTTCATCATTTAAACTTAAGACTATTTCAGTTTGCATTTTTGTAGACCATAACAATAAGAGTTTATATTAGTTCCAAGTTACCAAGAATAAATTACTTGAGCCATACAGAGCATATTATTGGTATTGCAAGAAATCGCAAATTAATGTATCTGTACTATTAAAGGAGTTTGTGTATCGTAGGGCAAGAGCTACTTCAATATATTAGGGAATCAGAAAAATGACATCAAACAAGCTATTTGCTGTATACTTAGGTGGTCATGCCAAGGGTTGTAATATTGAGGTGCATGATGTTGTGTTTGCAGTCGGTGCCGACTTACACTCAACATTCCCGATACTAGAGAGAAAGTGGTTTGGCATCCGCAAGGGTTTACATATCGATGCTTGGGTTGAATTAAACCATGTAGATGGTTATCAAATAAATGTATTACCTGCGGATGCGTCAAGTAATGAAAGCGATTTGAAACTGTATTTTATCAACTTCGGCGCCTATGAACCTAGCTTTTTTGGAGAGGTACATCAGTCTGGGTTTTACGTGGCAAGTAGTAAAAAAGATGCACAAGCAAAGGCTAAAAAACAACTTTGTTTGAAACTCAAACAGCGGCATCATGATGATACCGTTGTTGTTGAAGATAGTATTGCGGATGTTGATGATTGTGTGGAGATTGACAATGTTGATAACAGGAGATTAGTGTTTACTCCTACAGATGTTAGGGAAGAGTTTTGTCCAAAATGCGAATATATTAAGTTACCAAAGTAGAAGCTTTTTAGCACAGAGACACAGAGTACACAGAGAATAATGAGTTTAAGAGACCAGAACAAAGCACCAATGAATTTTTCTACCATGTAAGTAATCTTGTACTAATGGAATCAAACAGCAATTTTTAAAGCATGGGTTTCTTGTTGTACCTGCTTAAGCGCTGTGAGTTTTTGCCGTAGTTGTGTTCTCACTTCATAGCGGTAGTTAAAGAAGTGTTCTCCGACACCTAGTACTGTTAAGTAATCGTAGACAAGGCGCCGTTTGGAAAATATCATCCGTAACAACTGCCACCAGTATAGTAACCTTGTGGAACGTACTAAACCCTGGCGCCAGCAGATAGTAGCAAACATGCGAATTTCATGCCAAGTGATAGGACGGTTAGTTTTACCTCTTAGGGCTTTTACCCAATACTGAAGTAGAATTTGAACTCATTGGGGATGTGGTCTACTTAAAAAAAGCTAATCCAAATCTTACCGCTGGTGAAAAACTAGTGGAAATGATGCGAGGTAAAGCGACAGTAAAAATGACTACCTCTGAAATTATGTCAATAACTAGAGGAGAGGAATGAAAGAAATACTAGTTGACAGCAACGTTATTCTCGATATTGTCACTGAAGACCCAAATTGGTTTGATTGGTCAGCAAATAAACTAGCTGAATATGTACAGTTAACTCAGCTTAATATTAATCCCATTATTTATGCTGAAGTGTCAAGCGGGTTTGAAAAAATAGAAGAGCTAGAAGCCGTCTTCATTACAATATAATCTACTTAAGTTAGAAGGTAATAAGCCAACAGTCCAAACTCGGCGCCGTGAAGAACTAAACGGAACTTGGAAACCCGACGCACGGTGGTTAATGGGTGCAGGAGAAAATCCTTTACCTTACTATGAACTTGAAATTTAATCGGCAATAAATACATATCGGCGCCAACCTAAATTATGGTGCTACAATAATCAAAACTTTATAGTAAAAACGTACTTGTGTTAAATGACTATATCAGGAAATTGAGCGAGGTGAGGTTTTAGAAACAGAAGTTGTAATTAATCAACTAAAAGAGAAACTACAGAAGAAACGTGAGCCTCAAACATAAGGCACCTCACGATAATTTTTTTTGGTAATGGCGCCAGATAATGTCAAAATTATATTTGTTTTGTAACAGTAACGTTACAATTGAGGGACAAGAATTTTGATCCCCCCAACCCCCACTTAATAAGGGGAGCTAAGATTTGTTTGCGTATGGGGCTAAGATTTGTTTGCGTATGGGGCTAAGATTATTGTCCCCCTTCTTGTTCCCCCCTTACTAAGGGGGGTTAGGGGGGATCTATTTTAAGTTAATTTATAATGACAAAATCATTAAACTAAAGGCTATGGGCAGGCAACGTATTCTTTCTGGAGTTCAACCAACTGGTAACTTACATTTAGGTAACTATTTTGGCGCCATTCGTAATTGGGTGGAAATTCAAGACCAGTTCGATAATTATTTTTGCGTGGTAGACTTGCACGCTATTACCGCACCTCACAATCCGGCAACGCTGGCTAACGATACATATACTATTGCGGCGTTGTATTTGGCGTGTGGTATTGATTTAGAGTACTCCAATATTTTTGTACAGTCGCATGTTTCTGCCCACAGCGAACTAGCTTGGCTACTTAACTGTATTACCCCGATGAACTGGCTTACAGATATGATTCAGTTCAAGGAAAAAGCTGTTAAGCAAGGGGAAAACGTTGGTGTTGGGTTGCTCGACTATCCTGTGTTGATGGCTGCTGATATTTTGCTGTACAACGCGGATAAAGTACCTGTGGGTGAAGACCAAAAGCAACACCTCGAACTAACGCGCGATATTACAGACCGTTTCAACCATCTATTTGGTAAGGGCAAAAAGGTATTAAAGTCTCCCGAACCAATGATTCGTAAAGACGGCGCCCGTATAATGAGTCTTACTGACGGCACTAAAAAAATGTCGAAGTCAGACCCTGCTGAAGGTAGTCGCATTAACTTACTTGACTCACCCGATGAAATTACCAAGAAAATCAAACGGTGTAAAACTGACCCGATACGCGGTATTGTCTTCGATGACCCTGCGCGTCCCGAATGTCAGAATTTGCTGACAATATATATGTTGTTGTCGGGTAAGGCAAAGGAAGACGTAGCGGCAGAATGTGCGGATATGGGATGGGGAGATTTCAAGAAGTTACTGACCGAAACAACGATAAATGCCCTGAAACCAATTCAAGATAAATACGCCGAAGTCATGGCAGATAAAGGTTATTTGGAGTCGGTACTGCATGAAGGGCGCCAAAAAGCAGAAGTTGTTGCAAACCAAACATTAAAAGACGTAAAAACAGCAATGGGGTATTCTCTGCCACAATGAGCTTTCCACTTGGGGTCAAGTTGTGTTACAGCTGTACTTAGAGTGAAAATGCTCATTGTTATGCTTGATACATTAACACCAGTTACACCAATAAAAGTCAGTTCATTTCGTGCTGCTGCTAGGAACGGCGAGTTTCTAGTCACAGCAGAGGTTTGCCCACCGAAAGGAGGTAATCCGCAACACATGCTCCAAATGGCGGCGACCCTTAAGGGGAGGGTTCATGCCGTCAATATCACCGATGGTAGCCGAGCTGTGTTACGTATGTCTCCGCTAGTGGCGTCAGCAATTTTACTTCAAAACGGTATCGAGCCGATATGTCAATTCGCGTGTCGGGACAGGAACCGTATTGGATTACAAGCTGATTTGATGGGCGCCCATGCATTAGGAATTCAAAATATCCTAGCTTTAACAGGCGACCCTGTAAAAGCAGGCGACCACCCCGACTGTAAAGCTGTCTTCGACCTCGAAGCAGTGCGTTTGTTGCAAGTTATTCAAAAACTAAATTTAGGAGTAGATTATAACGATAAACCTCTGACAGATGGGGCGTTAGACTTATTTGTAGGCGCCGCAGTTGACCCGCAATGTAAAAGTTGGTCGGGGTTACAAAGTCGGTTTGAGAAAAAAGTAGAAGCAGGCGCCCAATTTTTCCAAAGTCAGCTAATCACCGATTTTGAAAGATTGGAAAAATTCATGGATACCATAGCCGCTGGGTGTAATAAACCCATACTCGCCGGAATATTCCTGTTGAAATCAGCCAAAAACGCCGAATTCATCAACCGGGTAGTACCAGGAGTAAATATACCTCAGCATATTATTGATAGATTAGGGCAAGCCAAAGACCCCTTATTCGAGGGAGTAAAAATTGCTGCTGAACAAGTGCAAATCGCGCGGCAACTCTGCCAAGGCGTGCATATGATGGCAGTCAAGCGCGAAGATTTAATTGCGCCAATTTTAGATATGGCTGGGGTTGAGGCGATTACCTAGATGTAGAGACGCGAAATTTCGCGTCTCTACAATGCACGGATTTTACGAATGATTTCGGAAGGATAACAAAAGGTGAGTACACAGCAGATTTTTTAAGTGTGTTTGGAAACCGAAATATCAATACCATTAATTATCATCGAGAAGATAATTTACAAGAATTTATTAACACTAGCGAGCATTCTGAACAAAGCATTCCAAACAAATTATCTCATCCCCAGGCACAATCACTTTGTTTAAAAGACTAAGTAGAAGCATAAATGAGTGAAATAAGTCCAGAAACTAAAAATTTTACCAGCAAAAAATATCATGCGACTAATGTAGGATTTGGTATTTCTTGTACTTTGCGAATTGTTGTTGTGTTACTTGCATCTCCTCCAGGTTCGTTAATTATTATCGAACATCCAGAGGGACATTTACATCCTAGTGGACAGACTAAAATCGGTAAGTTAATATCACTTGCAGCAAGCAGTGGAATTCAAGTAATTATCGAAACTCATAGCGGCCATATTTTAAATGGTATCCGTGTATCAGTTCATGGAGGTTTAATTAAACCAGATGATATTCAATTCAACCACTTTCAACGTCGCGAAAACAAAATCAAGTTGTAACAGAACTAATATCACCGCGTATTGACAGAAACGGTAGAATTGACCGATGGCCAGACGATTTTTTTGATGAGATTGAAAATAGCTTGATAATTTTGTTAGCACCTGCAAAACATTAAAAACTGCAAACGGGTTTGATATAACAGCTAAAATTGGTATAAGAGATAAGAGCAAAAAACAATCATGACTACGGCAGTCAAACGCATTACCTTAGACGAATTTCTGCAATTACCCGAAACCGAACCTGCTTCCGAGTACATAAATGGAGAAATTAATCAAAAACCTATGCCACAAGGAGAGCATAGCCGACTTCAAGGTAAACTTGTCTCGACTATTAATGAAGTTGCAGAACCTCAAAAAGTTGCTTTAGCATTACCCGAACTGCGCTGTACATTTGGCGGCGCCACCATAGTTCCCGATGTTGCTGTATTTCGATGGGAACACATACCTCGTACTGAGTCTGGAAGAATTGCCAACTGCTTTGATAGCCATCCTGACTGGGCAATAGAAATTCTCTCGCCAGAGCAAAGTCAAACTAAAGTTCTCCGTAACCTGCTGCATTGCAGTAAAAACGGTACAGAACTAGGGTGGTTAATTCTTCCAGATGAAGACGGCATTTTGGTTGTACATCCTAACCAACGTGTTGAGCTACTAGAAAGAACAGACATACTCCCCATTATTAGTAATATTGACCTATCTCTAACCGTCGAACAAATCTTTAACTGGCTAAATATTTAAATTTGAATTGCAATTGGCTAGCTCATAGTTCCGTGTCAGAGATATGCAACGTTACTTGCTCATTAAACGGTACAGAATTTTTTCGTTGGGAGTTGGCACTTCCATAGAGAATAATTGTAGATACATAATATAAATATAAATTGAAGTAATCCGAATTTAATTTAGTTTACCATCAAGGCTTATAAATGGACGTAATTTGTGTTAACGAAGCGCAAAAACATCTCGATGCTGTCATTAACAATCTGGTCGAATCTCACACACTAGTAATTATTACTGGCAACCAAAATCAAGCTGTACTTATTTCCCTTGAGGATTGGAACGCAATACAAGAAATATTATATTTACTTCAAATACCTGGTTGACGAGAGGATATTTTAGAAGGAATGCGTACTCCAGTAGAAGAATGTGTAACAAAAGAAGAGCTTTAAATGTATATTAGACTACGATATAACTAAAGTTAGAATCAGCTATTGCTAGATATTTTCTCTTCCTTCAGCTATAAAACTCACTTTCTCGTTACATTTATCTTAAAAGTGGGAAGTCGTTTGGTGTTTCTCATGTTGCATCGCTTTACAGAACAAGGCTTAGTTTGCATTACTCAACCTCATCACGCTATTATTGCGGGAGAATTTGCGCGCGCTTGGGGTAATGAACAATTTGGTAACTTTGCTCCTTTCGATGAAGTTTGTCTAGGCGCCTCTCTACATGATATTGGTTGGGTAAAATGGGAGCAAAAGCCAACGCTAAACCCTGAAACTGGCTATCCTCATAAATTTACACAGTTGCCAACACAAGTACATATAGATATGTGGTCGAGTGCAAAACAGCTTGCGCTTCCGTTTGGGAGATACGCAGCATTACTTGTCTCGTTGCATGGCACAGGGTTGTACGAAAGGTTTAGTAACTGGCGAAACTCAAAAGAAGCAACAACTGTAGTGCAGGATTTTCTTAATAAAGAGGTAGCATTTCAACAGCAACTTATCAATATTCTCAACCAAGATGAATATTTTGCACCATATGCGGCGCCGTCCATTATCAAACGTAACCAACAACTCGTAGCAACGTGGGATAGTCTCTCAATAATATTATGTCAAGGATTTGCTGAGAAAGAGCAAGTAGCAAAAGTTCCAACAATAGACGGAGAAACTACGCTCGAATTAACCTTGCTAGAAAATGTCGGTAATTGTAATCATATAGCAGTATCCCCTTGGCCGTTTCAGCAAAGCGAAGTCAAACTCGTTTATGAAGGAAGACTTTTACCCCACACCTTTGACGACGAAGCAGCTATGCAAGATTATCTAAACAGTAATTGCTGGATAACTTTAAGAACTGTATTGAAACCAATTTAAATTTTATACAATGAAAGTTACTGTCAGAGATAGCAATATTCTCAAAACTGTAGAGCCTCTTATATTAGAAGCTCACTTAAAAACTGTTGGTTGGCAAGAAACTGCTCGAATTTTGGATGGCGCCGCAGGTGTATGGAGATTAAAAAAAGATGGATTTGATGAATTTGAAATATTATTACCTTTAAAGCCAGATTGGGTTGACTATGCTGCGCGCATTAGTGATGCGTTGAAGACTTTGGAAGAAGTAGAAAATCGTTCGCTTTCTTGAAATATTAGGAGAATTAATCACTAATGCGAATAATATAAAAATACAGGGATTAGTCACGCATGTTGAGAAACATAATAATAAAATGAGTGAACAAATAACATTATTTGGTATTATTTTTGACAAGATGCGTAATATTAATATTTCATAAAAATTGCCGAGAGTGTTTATGATAATGTCCCACTTCTGTCGTATTTGGCGCCATTTTTTCTTGAATAACGCTAAATGTATAGATAGGTGAAAGAGTGACAATGAAACTTATGTCTGATTTTTGAAATTATGCATTTACTCTTTCTTCCTTTGTGTTCTTTGTGTTCTTTGTGGTTTAACATATTTTTTATGAATAATTGAAGATGTTGGGTTACGCTGCGCTCCACCCAACCTACAGAATTTTTCATTTAAAATATATGTAATCAATTTCTTGAGTCCCACATAAACATGCCAAATCCTTACTATGTCGGTGGCCCAGTGCCTTTAGAGTATTTTTTTGGACGCGCGTCAGAAATTACAACAGCGTTTGACCAAATTTCTAAACGCGCGCATTTAGCAATATATGGTAGTCCCGGTATGGGAAAATCCTCTTTGCTCAGATACCTAGCGGCACCTGAAATTTGGAAGAGACGAGGGAAGGACATATCAAAAGCATTTATTGTTTCACTTAGCTGTGCTGGTATTAGTCCATTTACTCCTTCAGAGTTTTGGCGTGAAATTTTAAATCGTTTATACGATGATGCGAATGAAGCTTTACGAGCGGACATTGACCAGATATTGGAGGATGAGCAAGTAGAAAAAGGAGATTTACGACGTATTCTCAAAAAAATTGGACAGCAAGATAAGTTTTTATTACTCCTACTCGATGACTACGATGCTGCGTTACGTACTAATGACGAGTACACCGAAGTCGAAATGCTAACGTTTTTGAGTGAGTTTCGCGACTTAGCGGTTCATAGCAACGAAGGTAGATACCTCTCTACTGTTGTCACTACTTTTCGGCGCCTCAATGAACTGGGTCCCACTATCACACCTGGTGGGTCTCCCTGGTATAATCATTATTTATTTCGACTGCTGCGACCGTTAACGACGGGTGAGGTTAGCACTCAGTTGTTCGTTCAAATTTCTGGTTTATTTAGAGAAGGTGTTTTAAAGATTATTGATGGACACCCAGCTTTACTGCAAAATGCTGGTTATTTGCTGTATGAAACCCTTGAAGCTAGACAAACTCCTAATATAGATATTTTTACACGAGACTTTGAAAGCGCTACCGAGCAGTATTTTCGGGATACGTGGAGATTTTCTACTGATGAAGAACAAATCTTATTAATGCTTATCGCACTTTGTAATTTACAAGGTCGTTTAAATAGAAATACTCGTTACGGTTTGGGTGATGTTGACCTTGTTTTTAGTCAGCGCAGTCGAGAACTTGTTGACTTGGAAGAACGAGGTGTGATTCAGCATACAGTTTCTGAAGGCAAAACTGTTTATAGTTTTACTTCTTCGATGATGGAGTGGTGGGTTATTCAAGAGATTCAAAATAGCAACGAAGAAAAACTACTAGCACGTGAGAGAATTTTTCTCAATTTGATGAGTCGTGAACAAGCACAAAAAACACAGCAAGCTATTCGCTGGTTATGGCAAAATAAAGATACTGTTCAATCTGTAGTTATTGCTGTTATTAAACAGTTTTTTGGCGCCCCCGCTTAGTTACATTTGCTGCTAAAATCAAAGTAGGGGAGGTATTGCTGATGGTGTTCTCTGCTACTGAGTACTCAGAAAATCCTTACATAATTGGGCGCCCAATTTATGAACCAGAATTCTTTTTTGGGCGTGAAGAATTGTTTAATTTTATTAAGGATAATTTAAATCAAAAAGTACAGGTTATTTTGCTGCATGGTCAGCGGCGAATTGGTAAGACTTCTGTTTTATCTCAGATTCCTAATTTTGTTTGTTTAGATAACTTTGAGTTTGTACTTTTATCGTTAGAAGGTAAAAGCCAAAAACTATTATATGAAGTTTTATATGAATTAAGTGAAGATATTTTTGACTACTTTGATTTTACGAAAGAGCAAGTAAAATTACCCACTAAAGAAGCACTACGAGAAGATAAATTAATATTTTTTGATGTTTTTTTGCCTCAAGTTTATCAGGCACTTGGTAATAAAAATTTAGTACTTTTACTTGATGAGTTTGATGTTTTGGGTGACTCTCACTCAGATTCGGCGGTAACTCATTTTTTCCCTTTTTTACTATCGGTTATTCAAAGGCAACCGCAGCTTTATATTATCCCTGTGGTAGGACGGCGCCTGGATGATATGCCAAACCTACTCTCGTTGTTTCGACAGGCGCCTACTCAAGAAATTGGTTTACTCGATACAACGAATGCAGAACGTTTAATTACTAAACCTGCGAATAGTACTTTAATTTATGAACCAGATGCTATTAATGCCATTCTAGAATTATCAGCAGGACATCCTTATTTTACTCAGGTGCTATGTTTTGCGCTGTTTAGCCATGCTAGAGAAAAACAACAACCTCATATCACACGCGCGGATGTATATAACATTATTAATCAAGCAATCGAAATTGGCGAAGCTGGATTAACATGGTTTAGAGATGGTCTACCAATACCAGAGCGGGTTATTTTCTCTACGGTTGCAGAAATGCAGCAAGAAAAGTCTAAATCAGCTGTACTTCAAGGTACACCATTAGCGTTACTACAAAAACATGGAGTTATCGCTAACGAAGCATTACACAAAGCAGAAACTCGCTTACTCGAATGGAATTTCTTAAAAATTTTTGATGATGCTGGAATGCTGCAAGCAAGTAGCTATGTAGTAACCGTCGAGTTAGTTCGTCGTTGGCTAATTAAACGTTGTCCATTACGTCGAGAGATATGGGAACTAGAAAAACTTGATGAGTCACTTGTTCATTCTATATACGAACAAGCCATTAAAGAGCGACAAATTGGAGAATTATTAGCCGCACTTGAATTATTCCAGCAGGTTTTAACCATAAACCCCAATCACTTTCATGCACTGTTTGAACTAGCAGAGTTGTATTTTGATATTGGAGACTATTCTCAAGCTGTAGAACTTTATACTAGGGCGCATAAAATTGACCCTGTGCGTAATCAAGAAGCTTTAGAGCGTGCGAAACAAAGTTATGCAAATCAAGGTAAGCAGTATAATACATTTCGTGGCGCCAGTAGTGATATTCGTGGATGCAACAGTGAGAGTATTTTTCGACTTGACCTTGAGAAATTTTATCAAGCTTTCAATCCAAGTAGACCCTTGCTGCTAGAAGGTGCTTTAGAGCAGAAATATTATATTGATTTTGCGTCGGTACGTGGTGGTAAAATAGCAGAGTCTTTAGCACGCACAATTACGCGCATATCTCCAGAGGCGCCTACATGTCAGTTACTAACAGGTCATATTGGTTGTGGTAAGTCAACCGAACTGCTGCGTCTCAAAGCTGAGTTAGAGCAGCAAAGCTTCCATGTCGTTTATTTTGAATCTAGCTATATATTAGATATGGTCGATGTCGATTTAATTGACATCTTGCTTGCCATTGTCGAACAAGTTGCCGAAAGTGTCAAAGCTATCAACATTCGTTTCGAGTCTAACTACTTTAATAAGCTATTTGGAGAAATCAATAATTTTTTGCAAACACCTCTCGGCTTAGAACTAGAAGGATTATCTGCTGGTGCAGCTAAGATTACCGCCAAAACTAAGGAAAACCCTAATCGAAGACGACAACTGCGTGATTATCTAGAACCTCATACAGATAATATCCTGCAATTGCTGAATCAAGAACTTTTAAATATAAATACCCAGTTGAAAGCAAAAGGTAAAAAAGGACTAGTTGTTATTATCGATAATCTTGACCGATTAGATATTCATACTTTACCTTCTGGACGTTCGCTACCAGAACATATATTTATCGACCACAGCGAGGAATTACGCCGTATTAATTGTCACATTGTATACACTGTACCGATGTCCTTGGTTTTATCGAATGACAATGCTTTGCTACAGAACCGTTTGGGAGGAGGAGTGGCGCCGCGCGTATTGTCTATGATACCAGTACGGCATAGAAATGGAGAAATTAATAGTGTAGGATTAGCGCTGATGCGACAAGTGGTACTCGCGCGTGCTTTTCCAGATGTAAGTCCAGATATGAGTCCTGTTGAAAGATTAAAGTTAATCAAGCAAATATTCGATTCACACTCAACCCTTGACAGGTTGTGTTTAATAAGTGGAGGTCACGTTCGAGATTTACTGGGACTTGTATTTGAATGCTTACGCGAACAAGACCCACCTTTTGAGCGAGATACAGTAGAAGCAGTAATTCGACGCTATCGAGACTTTCGGGCAAATCCAATTGATTCTCAAGAATGGGATTTAATATTTGAAGTTTTAGAAAAGCAGCATATTAAGGATGATGTTAAATACCACACGCTATTAAATAGTCTGTTTATCTTCGAGTACCGCGACACAGACGGTTCTTGGTTTGCAATTCATCCTATATTGGCAGAAACAAAGCAATTTCAATCGTGGTTAGAGAATAAATATAACTGACTTTTAATCTTTCCTAGGGCTGATTATAACCTTCTATAGACTTATTTAAACTCATATTGACTTCACTTCTAGAGTTAGAGGTATATATCAGTAGGAATTGTTAATTTATGAGTGTAATCATTAATTGGTTCGTGTATATAACGCGAGTTAATTAAATGTGTTTAAAATTCAACGAAGAAAAAATTTATTCTCAGCAATCATTAATTTTTAGTTGACATTTTGAATTTAATTTAGACACCCAGGAGAAGAACGCAATGAGTCTTAAATCTAATAAATCAAGTAATTTTGCGAAATTATTCGGCGCAATCTTTGGTGGAATGTTAATAGGTTTACCTGCAATTTCAGTAGCACAGCAGGCGCCTGTAAGGAGTGCAGGTACAAAAATCAATCCTTGTCCAAGTATTTTTTACGAAGAACCCCACAATAACCGAGTGATGGTTCCCCAAGGATGTACACCCAATGCCTATACAACCCGAATGAATGCTCAAGGAATGGGCATGTCTAACTCCGCAGTGGCGCCAACTCCCGACCAAACACGCTTAGGTGTAGGTGGTGAAGCACCTGGTAGTAGTTCATCTAATACCCAGCAAAACTATAACAATACAAATGAATCAAATACAGGCGCCTCTAGACCACAACCTTTAAACTATCCAAACCGTGGCATCCCCAACAGCCAAATAGATAGTAATACAGGCAACCGTGTAAATGGGCCTGCTGGTGGTTATACCAACTTAAGACAGTCTCAACAAGACCAAAGCTATAACGATAGAAACACTAACAGAGACTATAACCAATCATCTACAATGCAGTCGCAAGACAGCAGAAATTACTCTTCGTCAAACCAAGGTATTCCCAACAGCCAAATAGACAGCAACACTGGTAGACGTGTAAATGGGCCTGCGGGTGGTTATACCAACCCAAGACAGTCTCAACAAGACCAAAGCAATTTGGGTGGTCGATATCAGAATGCTGTTGCAGCAGTATCTCCTAGTGATGGTCGCGTTACTGTTCGTTTAATCAACAAAACTAACGCTCCAATTACCTTCCAAGCAGTTGGTGATACACAAGTACGTACCTTAGCTGGTCGTTCTGAAATAGCACTGCAAGGTCTACGAATTCCTACAACAGTTACTTTCTATCGTCAAGACCGTGGTTTATTGATGGTGACACCTAGAAGTTCTGAGTCTGGAGTGTTGGAAGTCACTATGCAGGAAACTACTAATTTTGCAATGGATAGAACTGCACTGCGAATTGAAAATAACGGTTCTGTTTACCTTAATTAATAGAAATGTAGAAAGTGCTGAGTAAAGTTAGGAGTTATGAGTTAGGAGTTATTACTCAAAACTCAGCACTCAGCACTCATTACTATTTTTTCAGGATTCGCGTTAGCCTATCTACTAAATAAATCTCTTTTTTACTGTCTTCGAGGGTGCGTGATATCACTATTGCTCGTTCGTAGAAGTTGCGTGCAGTTTGATATTTACCTTGTTGTTCGTAGAACTGAGCATATGATTCAAATGTTCTAAGTTGCTCTCCTAGGTCTTGCTGCTGTTTCGCTAATTCTAAACGCTGTGCTAACAATTCAAACGCGCGTTCGTTACGTCCAACTGAGGTATGCGCTGAAACTAGTCCATCGATAGCACGATATTCGTTTACACGGTCTCTTGTCATTTTTGCTAGTCGTAAAGCATAGCCAAATGTGCTGATGGTGTTTTGGTAATCTCCAATCGCTTGGTATGCTTGACCCAAGTTATTATATGTATTCGCAAGAGCTATTGGGTCACGAGTTTGGCGCCTATACGTTAAAGCATTTTCATAAAGTTTTATAGCTTTGTTGTAATCACCTAGTCGTGCGGTTGCTAAACCAAGATTACTCAACGATAAACCCTGCGCTTCAATTTCATTAATACTGTTTGATATACTCACAGCTTCTGCAAATGCTTCAAAAGCAGGCGCCGTGTCTCCTTGTTGTAATAGCAAACTACCTACGTTATTTAAACCAAAAACTTGACCCCGAAGGTCTTTAGTATCTCGCGCAACTGCAAGACGGCGCCGTGCTGCGTCTTCTGCTTCTTTAAAGCGTCCTAGCTGAATATATGCCTGACTAAGTAAGTCAAAAGCTAAACCCTCTGCTTTCAAATCATTTTTGAAGTGATAAAGCTCCAATGCCTTTAGTAATGAGTCAACTGCTTTATCTGGCGCCTGTTGTTGGAGTTGCTGTTCTGCGATACGCAGCAAAGCATCAGCGTCATCACGCATCTCAGGCATTACCCTTAACTGTCTTGGATAATGAAGTTGTTGGGTAATATCGGCGGCGTTTGCTACTGCTGGTAAAAACACAGAACTTAAAAGAAGAGTGTAAATATAGGGCTGAATTTTAATTCTTTGCCTGCTTGAAAATAAGGATACTAGTGTTTGACTCATAAAAAACTTCCCGTGGTCGGGTTTAAGTAAAAGAATTTACAAACTAATTATTTTCACAAAAAGAACACGCTTAACAGTAATACTACTGAGACGCAGCCGGGAGGATATTTTCACCTAAATATATAGCTCGTATATCCATTGGCAATTTGTCCTCTAACATACGATAGCCTTCCTGAAGAAAATTTGCTACTTCGTGAGGGGCGATACTCTCACCCTCGGCTTGAAGGTAAGCAGCAATGCGGGTTTCGCTCCAATGAAATGTTTGTGCCATCAAAACCATTAAGCGCAGCACTGGGGGTAACTGTTCTAAAGCTTGTTCGACATAGCACCATAATGGTGGTGATGTCGCTTTGAGTGAATAGTGAATTGCTTCTGTAGGTGGTAATTCAATTTCGTTGATACAATAAGCTGTCATGTTAATCAGCCAATTTTGCAGCGTTAGGTTCTCATTAATCTGCTGATTCACATCAAGACCACCAAGCTCATGGTACACATGTTTCCATGTGAGGGCAAATAAATAATCTGCTTGAACTGGTGAGCGAGCGGAATGGCGAATCAAGGTATAAACTATAGGACTATAGCGGCAAAACATCGCCGTGAAGAACTTACCAGCCTCCGGATGCTGCTGGAATAAAGTTAACAGTTCACGGTCGCTATGGTGAAATAGTGATTTCACCAGCGGGTGGTTAGCTTCGGGGAAGTGTGGTATTTGCACGGATTGCAACTCGGATTAATTGATATTTGTTACTACTGACTAAAATAAGTGAGATTAAGTTTAGTTATTTGATTGCTTATTTTGAGGACGGTATGATTAAAGCGTCAACCGTTTAGAACTGTTTGTAATTGATACACTGGAAACACAGACTTATGATTTAAGTCCTAATCTCCATACAATTTGTCATTGGCTCCTTTATACAAAACACTCCGGTTTTCATGTTTATAGCAGTTAGTTTAGCCCCCTTTCCTCACCTTACCCTGGCGTCGTTCTTGCCTGCGCTGGATGGTTTAATGTCCACCCAAGGCATTATGGTAATGCTGCTGGCAGCTTATGCTGGCGCCATGTGGATGTTTTTGACTAGTGCGCCAAAAGTATACACGGTAATGGTGTCAGATTTAGAAATCGCTCGACAATTATACGAAGGTTTGCTCGATTTACCAGCTGCTGAAGTACCTCTGCACTATTACTATAATTACGAACAAACCATTGGCGCTGCTGGAATTGACCCTTTATACATGTCAGCAACTCCCAGCTATTCAGGAAGTCGTAGTATGAGTAATGCGAGTGAGGGGCTTTGGTATCAACTCAAGAAAAATACCCAACTACACGTCATTACAGGCGCCAGTCTGGGTGCCAAAAATCAACAGCGTCACGTTTGTTTCGACAGCGATGCACTAGAGTTGATTTTAATGCGTGTGGAAGTACGCGGCTTGAAATTTAAAATTCGTAGTCGCAAGCCCATGAACTTTTTGGTTAAAGATTATGATGGGCGCGTTATTGAAATCGCAGAAGTCGCAAATTAAATGTAGAGTTAGGAGTGAGGAGTTAGGAGTTAGGAGTTTGAATTCATAACTCATAACTCATAACTCATAACTTAAAAATTATCGAGCATCACTAATTAACCATTGGTTAGAACCAGCATCCCACACTAAGGTAAAACGCACTCTCGCACTTGATTGTTTACCGCTTTTAAGTATGTAATTTAATTTTGCGTCTACTGTAGCAAAAGAGTCATTTTGTTCTACTAAGTTAATTTGGTTTATTTCAACTTGTGAGACTTGTCCATCCCACCAACCAATGTATGAATCAAAACCTTTAGGATGAAGTCTACGATTGTTTTGTAAAGCAGGAGTAAATTTGCTCCAAGTTTTTTGTAAGTTTTTATTATTAATACCGTTGTAATAATTTTCTACAAACTCTGTTGGTGATGATTGTGCTTGTCGTGGATTTGATGGTGTTTGTGTTGGTATTACTGTAGGAACAACTACATCTGGATTTTTTGTATTTGGAATTTCAGGTGTTGGAGTTGGAGACGGTGATGGTAAAGGTTCTGTTGTTTCAATTGGTGTTGGAGTATCGGTTGGAAATTCTGAATCTATAGAAGTTGGGACTACTTCTGGTTCACGTGTTCGGATTGGTCTAGGGGTAATTCGGTTTTTAGGTCTTGATATTACAGGTGGTTCAGAGTCGTCTAGTGTTGAAGATGGGGTTGGTGTTCGCTCGTTCAATGTTGCAACAGGTGTAGGGTCTGTATCTGCAACTTGTTGACCTTGACGATTTAACATTGAAGCTAGAACTATTGCACCACTAAGTAAACCAGCACCAATTACGGCGCCTATTACAATACCTCTTGTATTACTCGAACGTGGTATCTGAGGTGCATTGTTTTGATTAATAGGTGGTGTATTTGGTTGTTGATATTGTTGGTTCGCAGGACTGATGGGAACTGTATTTTGTTGTGGTGGATAAGAAGCTTGGTTATAGTTGGGAGGTTGAGAATAAGGTACCGTTGGTATAGAAGCAGAATTTTGAGATTGTAAAGCGTAAAGCATGTCTCTAGCACTATTGAAGCGATGCTGAGGCACAAACTGTATTGCTTTATCTAACACCATTGCAAAACCTGGTGTCAAAGAACTTGCATACTGGCGCCATAATATTACACCTGTCGCTGGGTCGTTTGGTATTTCCTGGGGCAATTTACCTGTTAGTAAAAAAATTGCCGTCATTCCCAAACTATAAATATCACTAGCAAACATTGGTCTACCTACCGACTGTTCACTAGGCATAAATCCTGGTGTTCCAATTACTATTGACCTTGTAGAATTCCCAGAGGGTGACACAACTGTACCAACTGTCTGCTTCACGGCGCCAAAATCTATTAGTACTGGCTTACCATCAAGGTTACGAATAATGATATTATCAGGCTTGATATCACGGTGAACAATACCTCGACCGTGAACATAATCAAGTACAGGTAAAAGACTAATTAAAATATCCCGAACAGCATTCTCACTCATTACACCCTGAGATTGGACTTTGGCGCTGAGAGTTTGTCCTTCGATATATTCTTGAATTAGGTAAAACTGCCCATTCTCAGAAAAATAGGCATATAAACGGGGAATTTGATTACTATTATCACCAAGTTCCTCTAGAATAGCCGCTTCGCGCTGAAACCGTTCCTTAACAAGTTGGTAAATTTCAGGATTGTTATTGATTGGTTTGAGCTGTTTGATGACACAGCGACGCTTGGATGGCATTTGAGTATCTTCAGCAAGGAAGGTTTCTCCAAACCCACCGCTTCCTAAAGTCTGTATCACGCGATAGCGGGTATTGAGCAGCATTACAGTAATGAGTGAGCATTCATGACAAGGGTGTTGCCTTAATATTCTACAACTTCTGTTTAAATCGGCTGCTCGTACTGTATCACTGACCAGCCAAAACTTACTTGAAATAATGTAAGTTATTGTCTGTTTGATATTTATCAATATATGTAGCGTTACGCATTTCTAAATTTGATAGAAATTTTGAGGAGTCAAATTCTTTTGGAGAGTATTGCGGACGATACCACGACTGTTGATTAAAATGGCTTTGTAATCCTGGAGTGTCAAAACGGCGCCCTAAGCGTGCAAAAATAGAGTTACGCATTATATCTAACTCCAAAGCACTTTTTCCTTCTAAATCAGCATCGGTTACTGGTCGCTGTGATAACCAAGAATAATTATCATTGATAATAGCTTTCAGTGTAGTGCTACTGCTTGGTGTTGGGGTTGGTGTAAGGCTAATTGAAAATTGTTTAAAGTAAAATCGGTCGGTTGGTGCAGAAGCATCAAGACTTGCAAATGTACAATATGCATCTTCATTTTGTAAACCAAAGTTACGTAACAAATCTACACACTTATCGCGAGTACTAAATTTGCCTGCATGTACGGCGTATAATTCTTTGCCAGAGAGATTAGGATAATTAGGTATCCAAAATAATCCTGCTTGTTGATATCCTTTAGCTTTTAATTGTTCAAGTTGCTTATTTGCAGCTTCTTGTTTTGCGTAAGCCGAATCTATAAGAAAATATGAAGAGCTAGGAAGATTTGATACTGATTTAATATTAGTATCAGGTAATACAGCGTTTACTGATGGTTTGATTGTAGCAGTATCGGAAGTTACGGGTGTTTTATCTGCAATTCCTAGAGGAAAAAATTTGGTAAGGGAGAATACAAGTGCTGAGGCACCAACGATTCCTGCCACAATTAAGCTAGCAGTAAAAATACTATTTCGACTTTTACTTGTAGTAGTAGCTGGTGGCAGTGGTGTTTGTGGCGCTACCTGTACTGTTTTATGTACTGTTTCGTGTACGTTAGGATGTATAGTTTGTGCAGTGCTTTGTAAATCGTAAATCATATCCGACGCGCTTAAATAACGTTCACGGGGATGATATCTAATTGCTTTATCTATAATTTGCTTTAATACAGGACTAACTTGAGAAGCAAAATTATGCCAAATTATTTCCCCTGTTTGGACATCGGTTTCTAGCTCGTGCGGTTGTTTACCTGTTAGTAAATAAATTGCTGTTATACCCAAACTATATATATCGCTTCCATACATTGCCCTACCAGCTGCTTGTTCAGATGGCATGTAACCTGGAGTACCAATAATAATAGAGCTAGTGGGTGTACCTTGGGAGTTTAAAACAGTCGCCATCGATTCGCGCACGGCGCCAAAATCAATCAAAACAGGTTTACCGTCTTGGCGCCGTAGAATAATGTTATCGGGTTTTATATCGCGGTGAATTATATGTTTACTGTGAACGTAAGATAAAACAGGTAATAAATTTAACAGTAATGAGTATACTTGACTCTCATTCCACAATCCTTGGTGTAAAAGCTTTCGGCTAAGAGTATCACCTTCTATCCACTCTTGAACTAAGTAAAATTGCCCATCTAATTGAAAGTAAGCGTATAAATTAGGTATTTGTGTATGGGTGCCACCTAATTCTTCTAATATTGCTGCTTCGCGTTGAAACCGTTCTTGTACTAACTGATAAATTTGAGGATTATTTTGAATAGGTTTGAGCTGCTTAACAACACAACGACGGAGCGATGGCATTTGGGTATCTTCTGCTAAAAAAGTTTCACCAAATCCACCACTTCCCAGAGTTTGTATTACACGGTAGCGGTTGTTAAGTAGCATTTGCAGTGTATAATTTGTTTTATACTAGCAAAACATTACCAGTAAAGACGTTACATGTAACGTGTCTATAATCTAACCAGGTTTAACAACTAAAACAGAACAGGGTGCATCTTCAACCACTTGGCTACTGACAGAACCTTGGACAATGCGCGTCATTCCTGTTAAGCCACGACTACCTATGACAATTAAGTCGGCTTTATAAATATTGGCAAGACGAATAATTTCTTGTGCGGGGTCGCCGACAACTAGTTCAATATCGCTATCGACTCTTAATTCGCTTTGGTATGACTGTAGCTGTTTTTCGACTTGTTGATATAAAGTAGCCGACGGTTCAGGGTGTGGACGGTCGGCAGGAAGATCATCTAATGAGTTTGATGTTGGAAAAACATGAGACAAAATAATTTTGCCATCGCTTGGAAGTATCAAACGATGTACTGTTTCAATTACTCGGTCTGCTATTCCCGAATCGTCCAAAGCCACCAAAATTTTTTTAAGCACCACTGTCAACCTCCGAGGAGCGCTCCTGGACTACAAGTACCAATAAAAGGTTTGTATTAACCTAAACTTTTAGTTTGCAGGCTAATGGGCATTTTTGCTAAAAGTAAGCAGCAAAAATTAACAATTGGGGAAGCGAAAGTAGGGGTGTGGCTCCCCTATAATGGCGCCCCTAATCTGGGTTATAAGGCTCAGAATCTGATTCTTTCTGTACTCGGCGCCTTACAGAGTCAGCGTGAGAAGGTAAACCCTCAGCTTTTGCGAGAGAATCAATGGCGCCTGCGACTTTGGCGAGTGCTATTTGTGAGTACTGAATAATGCTTGAGTGCTTTAGAAAAGTCTCGACGCCGAGCGCGGAAGCATATCTTGCAGCACCTGAAGTTGGAAGCGTATGGTTAGGACCAGCTAAGTAGTCACCAACGGCTTCGGGAGTGGAATGTCCTAAGAAAATCGCACCTGCGTGACGTATGTCGGTTAACAACGCCCAAGGGTCTTCGACTTCTAACTCCAAATGTTCGGGTGCAAATTCATTCGATAGTTCAGCTGCGGCTAGTAGCGATTCGACGACTACAATTAAACCATAGTGAGCAATCGATTTCTCAGTATCTAGTTGTCGCGGATGGTCTACTAACTGTCTTTCTACTGCCACTTGGACATTTTTGGCTAGTTTTGCATCGGTTGTTAGTAATATGGCTGCTGCCATTGGGTCATGTTCGGCTTGCGCCAACAAGTCAGCGGCAATATGTACAGGATTTGCCGTTTCGTCAGCGATGATTAGTACTTCGCTTGGCCCTGCGAGTGAGTCAATGCCAACAGTACCGTATACTAGCTTTTTGGCTAGGGTAACGTAAATATTACCTGGACCTGTAATTACATCAACTTTTGGTATTGTTTCAGTACCATACGCTAACGCACCAATCGCTTGGGCGCCACCGATTCTGTATATTTCGCTGACACCGGCTTCGCGTGCAGCTACTAATACTGCTGGGCTAATACCTTTTCCTGTACCTGGAGGCGTCACCATAACAACGCGAGGGACACCAGCGACTTTTGCTGGGATGGCGTTCATGATTACCGTACTTGGGTACGATGCGCGACCACCAGGTACATATAGCCCTGCACGGTCTACAGGAGTGTAACGCTTGCCAAGAACAATATCATCATCACCAAAGTGTACCCAGCTTTTGGGGACACGCTGACGATGAAATGCCTCGATTTGCCGACACGCGAGGCGAATTGATTCAAGTAGTTCTTTAGACACCGCTTCGTAAGCTGCGTCGATTTCTGAGGCAGAAACGCGCAGTTCTGGTGCTTTTAAAACTTGATTGTCAAATTCCGCAGTGTAATGCAATACAGCTTTGTCGCCTTGGCGTTGGACTGCTTGCAACACTTCGCGTACTGTTGCTTCTTTATGAACAACTTGTTCTGAGTGAGTGCGATCGCAGATGCGTTGTAGTTCTGCTCGAACGTCTGCCTGCTGAGTGATGATTCGCAGCATGGAGTAAGGACAATGCCAACTTTAAGAATATACCCGGTGTGAGAATGAGTTTTACTTAAAACCACCGGAGGGTGGAAGCTTAACTCAAACTTTCTTTTCTAGCTTAACCTGGATTTTTTTTTGACACTACAAGCGCAAGTTGACTTGCCGCACATAGTCATCATATGTAATTTTCGGTTGGCTAGTAGTCAATGGTATGATACCGATAGATATCACCCATAATACTCGTACAAATTACATAGTTAGAATAAGATTAAGCCGCATGGGTAATTGGGGATAAGTAAATGATAACAAAAATGCTTGTTTTGCTGACTTTATAGCTAGTATTTGGTCTTGAGCCAAAACTAAGGATGCTTGACTGTGTTACTTAATAATTCTACAACGTTCCAACCACCCTCCCTTACCTAACTACTATGCTCTAGCATCTTGATTATGGAAATTAATAACTTCTTAGCTCGATAAATAGCACGCCTGCGCTTCAGGTCAAAGTCACGATTAGTGACTTAATGCGCTTAGTATTTAATTCTAACCTATTTTTAACTTATATCACACTTTTAATTTTACAACTTAATAATCACAGAGCTTAACGGGGCACCCCAACCGAAGACGCACGTAAATCGTTAATCATGGAGTTAGACGAAACTCCATGATTAACATTATTTTGTTTTATCGGCATTACTATAAATTCAATTATCTCTACGTTTATAGGACTTACGCAAAGAAACCTGGTTTCTACACCAAATCGTCGTTTTAATTACAAGTTATAGACAAAGAAACCAGGTTTCTAGGGTTTTTGCGTAAGTCCTGGTTTATTTAGCTTTTGTCATAACCATTTTACTTAATTAAGTATAAGTATTTCTATAATTTAATTTAGTATTTAATAAATAATAATAGATTTAAATAATTTGTGATTAAAGTATCAGAAAAAAATATACATGATTAAACAATTGGACTGTTTCATAATAGTTGGGAACATTTTTAAGAAAGCTGCCATCGAGAGATATATAGCTCAAAAAGCACATGGTTGAAATTATGGAAGTTATACATATCCCTATATGTATATATTTTACATAAGAGTAAATAAATGAGTAGTTATAATAAAAAAACGTCATGACAATACATGAGGTAAACTTTTAAAAATGAAAAAAGTACTTAGATTGTAGTAATAAAGTAATGCTTACAACCTGATTTAAAATCTCATGTTTAAATCAATTGGCGAGTGAAATCGGTTTTCAATTCTTGATTATCACAATTGTTTAAAAATTTGATTACTGTATTTGCTTCTAACACAATAAAAATTGACTTAGGTAAAGACAATGTGAAGTATATGTGAAGTAATTATAGAAATATTGTTCGACTAATATTAAGAGTGCTAACTAAAATTAGTTTGTAGGGTGGACGAACAATGGCGCCGTGCATATGATGGGAATCATATGTATAGCTGATTGGTAGAGCGCGAACTTTGTGACAGGAAAATATCCAAGTGGCAAAAGAAATCTTGGTACACATACAATGCTATATACCCCCCAATATGAAAAGGCGAAGAATTCAGTTTTACCAACGATTGTTTGTATTTAGTGTTGCATTAGTTGTGTTGTTGAGTGGGTTATTGAGTCAATTACCTAACAGCACGATGGGCAATACTGCTTTTGCTGCGATGAATGTTGAGTTACCACTATCTACAAGTGGAGCAAGAATTATTGACGCGAAAGGAAAGACTGTTTTACTCCAAGGTGTAAACTGGTTTGGGATGGAAACTGAAACTCATGTACCGCACGGATTATGGTCACGTGACTATAAAGAAATGCTTTCTCAGATTAAGAGTTTAGGTTATAACACCATTCGCTTACCATATTCAGTGGAAGCACTGCGGAGTGATAGTATTTCTGCTGTTAATTATACAATAGGCAGTAATAAAGAACTTGAGGGTAAAACACCCCTTGAAGTGATGGATATTGTTGTTAAAGAAGCCGAACGTCAAGGGTTAATGATTGTTCTTGATAGTCACCGTCTTAATAGCAAACGTATTCCGGAACTGTGGTATGGCGATGGTTTTACCGAAGCTGACTGGATTGATACCTGGCGTCTATTAGCGCAACGCTACAAAAATCAAGCTAATATCATTGGTGCCGACTTGAAAAACGAACCACATGGTCGAGCAAGTTGGGGTACAAACAACCTAAGTACAGATTGGCGCCTAGCTGCCGAGCGTGCAGGGAATGCGATTTTGAGCATAAATCCCAACTGGTTAATTATTGTTGAGGGAGTAGAGTTAAACGTACCAGGACAAAAGCTAACTAACCATTGGTGGGGAGGTAACTTAGAAGGTGTCAGACGTTTTAGAGTGCGATTAAAACAACGCAACAAAATAGTTTATTCGCCACACGAATACGGACCAGGTGTGTTTAATAAGCCTTATTTTTCTGATAAAAGCTTTCCCAAAAATATGCTTCAGCGCTGGGAAACAGGTTTTTATTACATTGCGCGTCAGAAAATAGCACCAATTTG
This sequence comes from Calothrix sp. FI2-JRJ7, assembly GCA_019359675.1. Lineage (GTDB taxonomy): Bacteria > Cyanobacteriota > Cyanobacteriia > Cyanobacteriales > Nostocaceae > Dulcicalothrix. Next base: position 7,414 of record JAHHGX010000039.1, on the reverse strand, counting down.
GATTGGTGAATTTGGTGGTAAGCAAGTAGATAAAAGTTCAATTGAGGGTATTTGGCAAAATAAATTAGTTGATTTTATCCGCGATAAAAACTTAAATTACGCTTACTGGAGTTGGAATCCTAATAGTTCCGATACTGCTGGAATTTTGCTCTCAGATTGGCAAACAATTGACGCTCCCAAGCAAGTAATGCTTTCGAGGATATTGCCAGTTAAATACAACCCACCAGTACCAGTTGCACTTGGAACAAATGAACCAGCCAAACAACTACCTTTAGCGCCTGTATCATCACTTCCACCTCCTTCTTCCTTATCTTCTTCGTCTGGGCAACTTCAAGTAACAACTAAAATAGACTCTGATTGGCAATCAGGATTTTGTATGAGCTTTAAAGTTGGGAATTCCAACTCAACAAAGGTCAAAAATTGGCAACTCACATTCAATATGGAAAAAGCTGCTATTAACAACTCTTGGAATGGCACCTTCAAACAGAAAGGCAGTGAGTACATAGTTACGCCATTAGACTGGGGACGGGTAATTGAACCAAATCAAGTTCGTGATCTTGGTTTTTGTGCCAATAAATTAAATATTGGTGGCGCCGATTATCAACCACGAAACGTCAAAGTCACAATAGCATCCTAGAAAAATGTAGAGACCGTAAATTTACGGTCTCTACAATTAGGGGGGTTCTATAAAGATATTTTGAAAGAGAAAGACAAATTGTCTTTATTCCTCAAAATCATCTTCTTCTGCATCATCAACTTCATCTTCTTCATAGTCGTCCTCGTCAGCAAGGTCGCTAACTTCTGACACCATGAAGTCCTCATCATCAAGGATGGAGTTATTACGACGAGTTGCACCACCGTAGCTACCATCAACAAGACCTGGAGGAGCATCTAAGTTGTAGTTACGTGCGGTACGGTCATCAAGAACCATGTCGAGAGAGTCTTCGACCTCATCTAAAACACCAGTACCCATATCAGTTGAGTAGTCATCAACGATACCAGGTTCCTCGTAAGTATTGAAGCCTGTACCTGCGGGAATCAAACGTCCAATAATTACGTTTTCTTTCAAACCGCGCAACCAGTCGGATTTTCCTTCGATTGCAGCTTCCGTTAATACCCGTGTTGTTTCTTGGAATGATGCGGCAGAAATAAAGCTATCGGTATTCAAAGATGCTTTGGTAATACCTAAGAGCATTGGTGTGTACTGGGCACGGGCGCCACCTGTAATTGCCATCGCTTCGTTAACCTGCTCGATTTGGCGCAATTCAACCAACTCACCAGGTAACATTGTTGTGTCACCACCATCATCGACGCGCACTTTTGAGGTCATCTGACGAACGATAACTTCGATGTGTTTGTCGGCGATATCAATACCTTGAGATTGGTATACTGATTGCACTTGGTCAACGAGGAAGTTTTGAACTTTTTGGAGGGCAACGCTAGCACAGGCATAAATACCGTCTTCATGACCAAGGTTGAAGAACAGTTCCAAGATTTCGTGGGGGTTAGCAAGACCGTCGGTTAGTTGTTGTCCAGCATCTACTTGTTGACCATCGGAGATTATTAAGTTTTGTCCGGGGCCAAGATTGTAATCTGTAACAACGCCGTTTGACTCGATGACTTTAAGTCCAATTGCTTCATCGCCATCGCCATAAACGACTTTGACTTCGCCACTGCGTTTTGCCAATATACAAGCTTCTTTGGGTTTGCGCGCTTCGAGCAATTCTTCAATTCTAGGTAGACCTTGAATAATGTCCCCAGTTTTCGCACGTTCAAATACTAGTAGTACTAAATTATCACCCCGTTGTACTAAGCCACCATCTTCGACTTGGAGTACGGCACCGGGGCTAACGCGATAAGGGCGCCCGATACGTATTTTGATGGTTGAACCACTTGTTGCTAACGCAGTTCCCGAGCTTCCGGAAGCGGATTCGGCATCTTTAGATACGCTTATTACTTGTCCAGATTCGGGAGCAAATACTCCAGGTGCTATGGCAGAACCTTCAACTACTAAGTCGCCTTTATTAACTAGAGGCGCCCCAGTTGCGGTCAAGTTTAGAACATCGCTGTTACGTAAGACTAAACAACGACGAACAGCTTCGGCGCCTTTCTGGACACCGCGTACAACACCACCCTCTTTACACAGAATTTGGGTGCGGGCAACTACGGCATTCGGAGCAATTGTTTGTCCATCTTCGACTTCAAGATTAGTTTGTGTACTACCTTGAGTTGCATCTGCGGAAATATCGCGACGAATTACTAGTGATTCAAGGATTACTAATTGTAAACGTTGAATATCAGGGTCTTCGTTATCTGGCACTAGTTCGATATCCGCTGCCAATGGCGAAGCATTGTGGTCTTGGTCTCCTACGGAGTCGTCAATTTCTAATACTAATTGTGTACGTAGAAGTTCTACACCTTCTACTGATTTTACGCGCTCCGAGTCTTTGTATGGAAGGCGTTGTACAGCTCTTAGTTGAATCGAACGTCCCGTGTGCTGACTTACAGATGTTGTTGATGGCACATCGGGGTCGCTAGGTACAGCAAATTCCACAACTGGACGTGATATTAATGCGGGACCTTCAGGTGATTCGACGTACTCGATATAACGTAGTTCTGTGGCAACTTGCCCCATCAACTCTTCACCAGGCTGTACAAATGTTCCATCGCGTCCCATTACCGCTTCTGGGTCATCGACCATTAGTAGTTCACCTGGTTTGACTACGACTTCGCGGAGAATGTCGTTTTTCTGGGTGACTTCGATAACACCGCTATTTTGACAGAAGATGTCTTTAACAATTTCATCGCCAGCGTTGACAAATTGACCATCTTCGACAAGCAACAATGAAATATCTTTGTTAACTTCGTGTGTTTCTTCGGGTATCCATAATAGGCTACCGCCAACGGTGACTTCGTAACCAAGTTTAGCTTTGCCCTTTTTCTGGACTTCCACACCTGCGAACTTGAGTAAACCACCTGTAGTGGTACGGTAACGGTCGTCAATTAGTTCTGCGACGACTTGACCGTTTTGAACTTTGGTTCCTGGAGTTGCACGTAGGTTAAATACTTGGTTATTTCCAGTTGTTACCAAGTAGTTATTGCGTCCTTGGGTGCTTTCTTTAGTTACGGTTGCAGAGTCAAGAACTACCGAAGCGGTTATGATTTCAATTTCTCTGGTATTTTTACCTGGTTCAATAGAAGGCAAACGTACTACACCACCATGAACTGTTGTAAGTTGGGTTTCTGCGAGTACCCCGTTTGTTTCTATACTCGAACCGTTATTTACAACTAATTCGGCGCCTGGTGGTAAGTTGTATACATCACCCGATAAAATCCATATCAAACCACCGCGTGATGCTGTGGTAGTTGTGTTGCCTTGACGGTCGGTTTTTTGTTCGGCAACAACTTCAGAGAATTTAACTTCACCTGCGAGGTCTGTGGCTACATCTTTTACAGCTTTTTCGGTGTTACCACGTCCACGTCCAGGTAATAAAACTTCTGCAACGAGTTGCCCGACTTTAACTTTTTGACCACTGTTGACGTAAAGTGTACTTCCTTGGGTAATAGCAACTTCGGTAACGGTGCCCGCGCTATCTTCAATTGTGATATTACCGTTGGTTTCTACATATAAAGCATCTTCACCGTGACGGGTACGGTAAGGACGTGTTCTTAATTTTTTGGTAAACTTAACGGCGCCTTCGTGTTCGGAGCGTACTTGTTTAGCAACCTCACCTGTGAATACACCACCTGTGTGGAAAGTACGCATGGTTAACTGGGTACCAGGTTCACCGATACTTTGCGCGGCAATGATTCCCACTGCTTCGCCCAGGTCTACCATTTTGGCGTGTGCCAAGCTCCAACCGTAACAATGTTGACAAACACTTCGCGCGGCTTCGCAAGTTAAAGGAGAACGTACTACTACTGATTGCACACCAGACTTTTCAATACGTTTACCTAATTCCTCGGTAACGGGTGTGTTGCGCTCGGCAATAATTTCTTTAGTTTTAGGATGACTAACCTGTTCACCAATTACTCGTCCCATCAAACGAGTTGCCAAAGGTATTAAGGTTTTATCACCTTCGGTCATGGCAGTAACTGGAATACCACGGTCTGTACCGCAGTCAATTTCTCGAATAATTACGTCTTGAGATACGTCCACCAAACGACGGGTAAGATAACCAGAGTCTGCTGTACGTAACGCTGTATCAACTAACCCTTTACGGGCGCCGTAAGAAGAAATAATATACTCAGTAACAGTTAAGCCTTCACGGAAGTTAGTTTTAATTGGTAAGTCAATAATTTCCCCTTGAGGATTTGCCATCAATCCCCGCATTCCAACCAACTGACGTACCTGGGATATATTACCGCGCGCTCCAGAGAACGCCATCATATATACAGAGTTAAGGGGGTTGGTACTCTTAAAGTACCGAACAACTTCATCTTTAAGTGCTTCGGAAGTACCGTTCCAAGTATCAATTACCTTTTGGAAACGTTCAACTTCAGTAATTTCCCCACGAGTGTAACGTTCGGTTGTAGCGCTAATTTCTTCTTCAGCAGCTTCAAGCAAACTACGTTTGGTTGGAGGAACCATCAAATCATCAACACTGATGGAGACCCCTGCTTTTGTCGCATAGCGAAAACCCAAATCCTTGAGTTTATCTGCCATTACTGCTGTACGTGCTGTTCCGTAATTAATAAAAGACCAAGAAATTAAATTACGTAGTTGACCTTTATCAACTACACGATTACGAAAAACATAATTCTCGTTAGCCATAAGTATGAAGTGATGAGTTATGAGTTATGAGTGATGAGTTATGAGTTATGAGTGATGAGTTCTTTTTACTCCGCTCCTCCTAACTCATAACTCCGCGCATGAGTGACTTTTAGCTTGCTAGTGCTTCTTGAATCGCTTTATTGTAAATAACGCGACCTGGCGTAGTGCGTACATATTGAGAAAGTACATTTCCCGAAGCATCTTCACGAACACGGCGGAATTTGTACATTTTTGTAACAGTTCCGTCTGAGTTCTTGTTTTCTTCGATAGGCACTGTATCCGCTTCGGGAGATTCTACTTCTCCATCAAATCTGACATATATATAAGCGTGGATATCGACTTGCGCTGACTCAAATGCCATGATTACGTCATCAAGTGAGGCAAAATATTTACCTGCACCTAAAGTTGCACCAGGATTTTCTGCGGTTAAATAATATGCTCCCAAAACCATGTCTTGGCTAGGCGTAATAATTGGTCTACCTGTAGCAGGTGACAAAATGTTATTTGAAGCTAGCATTAACAATCGCGCTTCTGCCTGCGATTCTAAGGAAAGTGGGACGTGTACCGCCATTTGGTCACCGTCAAAGTCAGCGTTAAATGCTGGACATACGAGCGGGTGTAGTTGAATTGCCCGACCTTCTACTAATATTGGTTCAAAGGCTTGAATACCTAAACGGTGTAACGTTGGCGCCCGGTTTAGCATTACTGGGTGTCCTTCGATAACCTCTTCGAGAACATCCCAAACTTGCGGGTCGTTACGTGAAATTAGTTTTTTGGCTGCTTTGATGTTATTAACCATACCGCTGCGAATTAAGCGGTTAATAACAAACGGTTGGAACAATTCGATTGCCATTTCTCGTGGCAACCCACATTGGTGGATATGTAATTTTGGCCCAACTACGATTACCGAACGACCTGAGTAATCAACCCGTTTACCAAGCAAGTTTTGACGGAATCGTCCTTGTTTACCTTCGATAATGTCAGATAATGACTTTAATGGACGATTATTGGCACCGACTACGGTGCGTCCACGACGACCGTTATCGATGAGCGCGTCTACTGCTTCTTGTAACATCCGTTTTTCGTTACGGACGATAATTTCAGGCGCCAAAATTTCTTGTAAACGTGCTAGTCGGTTATTACGGTTAATTACGCGACGGTACAAATCGTTTAAGTCGCTGGTGGCAAATCGTCCACCGTCGAGTTGCACCATTGGACGTAAATCTGGTGGAATTACGGGAATAACCGTCATTACCATCCACTCAGGTTTGCTTCCAGTCGCGATAAAGTTATCAATAACCCGTAGACGCTTAATTAACTTGGCTCGTTTTTGACCTTTGGCTGTGTTAATTTCTTCGCGGAGGTTTTCTGCTTCTTGTTCTAAGTTAATATCAGCAAGCAGTCTTAATAAAGCTTCGGCGCCAATACCAACTTCAACACCAACAAGTTGAGAATCTTCCGCGTAAATTTGGTCTTCGATTTCTAACCATTGGTCTTCTGAAAGTAACTGCTTGTAGGTTAAAGTTTCAGCGTTACCTTGATTTAATACAACGTAAGAGTTGAAATATACAATTTGTTCTACATCCCGCAACGGCATATCAAGCAGGATGGATATATAAGAAGGAATACCTTTTAGATACCAAACGTGAGCTACTGGTGCAGCCAACTTGATGTATCCCATGCGATGGCGCCGGACTCGCGACTCAGTAACTTCCACACCGCAACGTTCACAAACGATACCACGGTGACGGACGCGCTTGTATTTACCACAGTGACATTCCCAATCCTTTGCTGGACCAAAGATGCGCTCACAAAAAAGGCCATCCATCTCTGGTTTCAAAGTTCTATAGTTGATCGTTTCCGGTTTGGTAACTTCTCCGACGACCTGACCGTTGGGTAACGTTCTTTCACCCCATACACGAATTCGTTCGGGTGAAGCCAAGCCGATTTTAACGTAATCGAACTGATTGTTTTGACCTGGTCTCATTTTAATCTCTTAGGACGGAATTAAACTTAACAAGTTGTTTAAATACACAGCGCGAGAAGCGCTATGAGTGAGGAGTATTCAATTTTTAACGAAGTCGGAGGTCGGAGGTTGGTTTTGCCGGAAGTATAAATTTACTTGAAACAACGAACAACATTCATTGTCGTTCACGTAGTGTTCCGAAGGAAAGACAAACCGACTTACAACTTCCGACTTCTCTTTACTCTTCTTCGTCTGCGTCGCGAGAAGATAGAGACTCATAGGTGGGTCGTGGTGGAGTACGACGATTACCAACATCTGCCATCAAATCGACTTCAACGTCGAGTGAGCTTCCATCAGTTTGGGTTTCGACTTTGTGAACCGCAATATCTAAACCTAGTGATTGCAACTCGCGCATTAATACCTTGAATGATTCAGGTGTACCAGGTCGAGGAATCGCTTTGCCTTTGACTATCGCGTTCAAAGCTTCGTTACGTCCTTGCATATCGTCAGATTTGACGGTTAGCAATTCTTGCAGGGTATACGCGGCGCCGAATGCTTCGAGTGCCCATACTTCCATTTCTCCGAAACGCTGTCCACCTTGTTGTGCTTTACCACCCAAGGGTTGTTGCGTAACAAGTGAGTAAGGACCTGTTGAGCGTGCGTGAATTTTATCG
>JAHHGX010000038.1 GCA_019359675.1 Calothrix sp. FI2-JRJ7 | reverse complement strand
CGCCAGTCATGTAGATGCATGAATTTTAGGTAATCTTACCTTTTTGTCTTGCACGTGGGTATATTCCTTTGGTCTGATAATCTTCAAGTGTCAGCTTTCCTTTCTTTTTCAGCATGCCCTAATTATTTTTAATTAAACTCGACACTACAGATAAATCAAAATTTTCTCCTTTCTCCTTAAATGTATGCTCCAAAACTAATCTTCTAGTTGGCATGATAGTTTTTTCAACCTGCAGAACTTGATTTTTCTATAACCCAATTTCTCTAGCTTCTTTTCTGCTACAGTTTTTACTGCTGAACTTAGTTTTGTTTGTGCAACTAAATTGGCTGGCACCTGTGACTAGGCTGTTGACTTTGTTAAAATTTAGCCCTTTTTTGGTAAATTTGTACGTGCTATTTAGTTTTTTGCTGAAAGCGAAGACAAAGCATGTGATATTAATGGTAGGAAGTTACTTTTTTACAATGAATCACTGTCAGGTGGATACATTGCCTATTATGCTGACAGTAATGGTCAAGAAGAATATAACAGTCACAACTGCTATATAGACGAAATGCAATGTAGAGTAGACGAAGCAAGATTTGGAGGAATTGTGATTGAAGTAGTTTAAGCAAAGCGATTAGTAACTACAAATAAAGCTGCTAGCACTTGGCGCGCTCCTTCAATGTTTAACTGGTTGGCTTATAGGCGCTCATTTGCAGGAAGTTAAACAATAATTGATATCAGGCGCCTTCAATTTAATTTTTAGGTTTCAGCATATAAGTTTTATATAAAAGCATAAAGTTAATGAAAATAATATCGGTGCCTGCTGTCAAATACTTTGTCCAGAGCGACAGGAAATTAAATCGAATTATGTTGCTGACCAAAACCGATTATTCAGGATTGAAAAGCGAGCTAGTGGTGGATTTATCGGCACTCTTCCGGTTCTAATGCATTCCCACATGTGGTCGAACGATAAGCCAGGATTACCATTTTCATCCTTATCAAAATAGCTATGACCAAGGGGAGAATCGTATGTATTATTGAAATCCGCGCAGTCAAGTGCATAGACATTTTTAGCTACTTTGTCAATCCATTCTGGACCAGTATGCCCAAGCCGAGGGGAAGTAATTGAATTGCCTATACCATTTGCAACCTTACTAGAGCGTAGAGCTAAATCATCTGCGGCATGATAAACTACTACATTCCGTGAAGCTTGAGGAATAAACTGACCTTCTTGACCTGGTTCAAGTGCGTTGTTGACTAAATCTGCAGCAGCCATAAACGTGTTGCGGAAGATCAGAGGTACTGCCTGTATTTGATAGTACTGAACCGCACGGTTAAAGGCGCCTCGTAACACTCGATTGCCTAGTGAATGAGCTAATATATTAATCCTTTTGATACAAGGATCATCCAAAGTGCTGTTGTCCTCACGCCATTCTAGAAACTTCTGAAATAGACGCATAAAGGCCATATCACTCGCATCGGCTGCTTTTTGATCATCAAAATAATCCTTAACAATACCAGTATCATTGTCTGAAGGCCAAATAAGTGGAATAACCAAGATAAAATTAGCAGCTTTCTGCTCAAACAAAGCTTGAAGCTCTTCTACTTTCGGAAAAACACTATCTTCTGGAAGACTATTAAAACCATGTAAAAACAGCAGTATTTGCTGAACTTTTGCCGCCTTCAGTTCGTTAAAAAAAGTTTGATTTCCAATTTCCATATAATCACCATTAGCATTACGTCGGCAGAAATAGATAGATTGTTCAGCCTGATTATTTGAAATTGCAAAACTGATTGTTCGAGGTACATCAAAAGAACCGTCTGAATTTAAACGAGTTGGTCCTTCATTCAGTACACGATTTGTGGCAAATAACATAGTTTTATATAGTTCCTATAAGACAAACAAGGAGAGTTTCAAACGCGCGTATTTATAAAATAGTAACAGTCAGTTGAGATACTACTGTATAATAATTGACATAGAGCGGATTGAGCTTTGTCCGCAACAAATTTTCACGCTTGTGGTGAGACGACAGTTCACGGCGGGAGCAGGCGCCAATTTATAAAACCAGGCATCTCTAAATTTTGAGAACAAATTGTTATGTACACTTGAGTAAGTATTAGTAACATTGAAGTGTCTTAAACGGCAGCAACCCCACTCCTATTTATATTGGCGCCGTTGGTGGTGGTAGTTCTATAATTCTGGACGAAGTATGCTTCCTTTCTGCGATACCCCGTGAAATTCTTTAATTGCAGCTTTTTTGTCAGCAGCTTTGGCGTATCTTCTAAAATTAGATACAGATTTATGTCTCATTAGAGTCATGGCATGGTATGGATTAATACCTGCTAATATGAGGTTTGTACCGAAAGTATGCCGAAACTGGTGCGCGTGAAAATCATGCCCTGTCTCTTTTTTAAGTTGATGGCAAAGCTTGCTTATTGTGTTGTAACCTATTCTTCCACCTTTATTAGACCTTGAACATGAAATGAATAAGGGCGCCTCGTTTGTTTCATCAATAAAATCTAATTCCTCCCGGCGCCAGTCCAGATAGTTTTCAACCAAATCTAAACACCATTGTTCCAGTGGCACTGTACCCACCGAACCTGACTTAGCAATCCGAACTTCTAAACACTCACCGTCGTAATCGCCAAAATTCAAACTACAAACTTCGCTAGCTCGAAGTCCATGTAATAATACCCCGACTATCGCTAAGTTTCGTTCGGGGTAATTAGTTTTTTCAACGGCGCCAAAAATATCAGCAACAATTTTTTCGCTAAGGTTATTTGCACCTGGCTCTTTGACTTTTGGTAAATCAACCGCTAAAGTTGGGTCGCTCTTCACATACCCTGAGCGAAACATCCAATTATAAAAATTTTTCAGTGTTCCAAGCACCCGCCGCACTGAAGCTTCTTTCAACGCGCACTTAGTCTCAGACTTTCGCTGTAAGTAGAGTTTGAAATTTGCGATTTGCCTTGGTTCTACCTCTACCCAAGAGGTATCACACCATTCAAGAAAATATTTTAAATCTTTACGGTAAGCTTTCTCTGACTTCGGCGCCAGGTTACGAGCAGCCAAGAACTCGTCAATTCGTAATTCTCTTAAATCCTTGACTTTATTTATAGGAGTGGGCGCCTCATGGTTGACTTGAATAATTACAGGGTCAGGGACGGCTCTAAATCGTGACATGGCTTTTAGTAAGTGTGATTATCGGACAGATAACAATCATTATCCCTCCTATCACAATAATAAGACAAAATTGTATAATACCCGCAGTCCAATCACAACGAGCATTTAATAGTTATGGCGCCAGTTAAACGTAAGATACCGTCCAAGTGCAAACAATGTGCCATGCTCTCTGCTGATCAGGCGAAAGAATTACACGGCGCCAGTGGCGATAATTGTTGGAATCCTGCGGTATGTTACAGTCGTCGTTCACATGCACGGCACAAAGACAGGCGAAATCAAGCGCGCGCTATGAAACGTTCTTCTGTTCTAGCCGAAGAAATTTCTATCGACATTGAGGAATTCTCTGATATTTACTTCGCCACGTTAATTGTGTATAGGGCGCCGGGATATGAAACACCTGTACATGCAATTGGCGCCGAAGTTTGGAAAGGTCAAGAAAAATGCGCTGTTGTAAAACCTGTCCACTGTGTAGGGATGGTGAAAAGTCAGGTTTTAGGATATACGAAGAAATTATTAGGGGTGTTGAATTCAAATTACGGTATTAAAAAATTCGCTTCCCTTGAACGACTTGACCCTTGCTTGTGTCCAATAAAACCTTGTCCTCATCATCCTGAAATATAACCTTAGAACGCTCCAGTACAAAAAATAGCCTCAAATACTTACTATATATAGCTTTTAGCTTTAGAACTAAAACAACCGTATCCCAGGACGAAAATACGAGTGATGAACGAAAAATTTGTGCAGCTAGAAATTTGGGATTTGTTGGAAGAAGCAAAACTGGCGCCTATGGATGTGGACTGGCACCTGCTTTGGTATGGTTTAGATGTTTCACTTACAGATTTGGATTCTGCCGAGCAGTTACAAGTTGCGGCAGATGCATTAGTACAAATGGTTAAGGTGTTTCAATGTCGCAGTATTGAACTGTTTCAAGAAATTGAAGCTGTAACGAGTGATGATGGTCCCGTGATGGGAGATGCTGACTTTGCTCCATTTATTAGGCAAAGTATGGATATTAGTTTTGATGAGTTTATTGAGCCGCTGGTAAGTTCGGTTCGCAAACAGTACGAATGGGCGCCTGACACACAAAATCATTCAGTAGTACAAATAGTTGATAAGGAAGTTTTACTTGAAACGCTTCCTGTAATTGAGGAAACAACAACTGAACGCGCGTGGGAGTCGGTTTTAGACATTGCCCACAGCGAGGATGTTGAAGCTTGGGTTCATGCGATTAATCAATATATAGATAAAGTGGCGCCAACTCAAGTAATAACAGTATCGGGTTTGATGCGCGCGTTGGATGAATTGGCGCCTGTCGAAGTTTGGTTGGGTTTGTTGCTTGGTTCGTTCGATATGCATTCGGAGTGTAGTTTTAACTTTAATTGCTATAGTGTTTTCTGTAAACAATTTTATGAATCTGATATTGTAGTTGCTAGCTAGAAGCTTAGGTTTTTGAATTCGGATTCCAATTCGTTACAAGAATTCATATAATTGCAATTATTTCTACGCCGTACGTGAGAATCACTAAACTAGGCGCTTGTATTATAAGCATCGGTGCCTAAATACTATCTTTTTGCTTGCTTGTTTTGACATTAGCTCCTTTAACTTTAACTACACGTATTTCTTTTCTACCTTTACCGCAGCGCTGTAGACGCTCGTGTTCTCTACGATAATGGGATACAGGACTTTTATGTGTACCAACTGGAGTGGAGCGAGGATATACTTTAACTTCTTTACCTATCCACTTTGTATTAATAAATTCTGGTTCTTTGTCACTGGCTTGATGTGGTTTAGTAGCTGTGAATCCTTTCCCAGCTTCAACAAACTCTTTTTCAGGATTAGATGCTGCATTTAAACAGTTAATGATTAAATTGTTTACTGCGCTTAATATCAAATCTCTTGCAGATGCCGCATCAATATTTGTTAAGTTATTGTGATACGTACTACAAAATTATGACAGATTCAAGCATCACAGTTATACAAACACCGTCACTGGTGCCAGTCAATGATTTTCCTATTTGACCAAATTTATATGTGAGTCGTTCAATTCGTTGACAGCGCTACTACGAGCCGAAACATAAATTTTATTTTTTGTTACATAGTTTGGTTTTTTCTCGCCGACTTACGCGTTATTTAATTAATTAATTGCGTTCCACATTTGAAACAGAAATTGGAATTAGCTGAATTCTTTTGACCGCAAGTAGTACAGAAAATATGATTTGGAACTGGAGTTAGAGGTTGATTTTCGCCATATTCGGCATTGCTTGAACGTATCTCATTTGGTGTATTATTCCTGTAAATCTGAGCGAAATGTTCTAGCAGCATACGATGAATAAAGATGTAGCCACCGCCAACCTTGTGCAGAAAAACTAGTTCGCTAGCGTAGTTCAGGAAGTTGGCATAGTTCCAGGGGATGAAACCTTGGCGGTGAAGAATGAAACGTAACGTGAAATGTCTAATACAGGCTGTGCCACCACCAAAGAGCAGCCCTAACAATAGCCCCCATCTTAATCCTGGAGTTATAAAATCAACCAACGAGGATTCCCCCCAAGCCGATATGTTCAAAATCCATTCCTTATAAAGGATAACAATCAGCTTTGTATTAAACCAATAAATCGGAACAAAAATTAGCCAGCTTATGAACCCAGTAACTCCAACATTCATAACTGATTTCCAAATGCCCTGATTGGGAATAGTTTTTGTTTTTATTTCAGAGCCTTTGAGGGCATTAATCAGCCCCAAACTCATCCCCAAACTCATCCCCAAACTAAGTCCATATCCGATCCCCCACTTCAATCCCGGTAGCTCTGTTCCATAGTTCGCAAATACTGTGCCTACATTAAAAGGCGAGATAGGAGAACTTATCAGAAGTCCATATAATGGTGACAAAATTAACGAAAATATCAGACCCAACTTCAGTCCAAAAATTAGTCCACTAAACAAATCCTTCCATGTTTTTTTCCAAGGCCATGTCAGAGTCTCAAATGTTTTAATTTCTGCTTTACCCCATCCAAAAATTAGTCCTAAAACTAGCCCCAATCTCAAAGCATTAAAAAACTCGCCTTTAAACGGGCTATCCATATTTTTACCCCAAGCACTAGAACCATACTGCCGAAGTGGATCCCATGCATAAATTGGCCACAATATTAAAACGATAAGAAGTCCTCCAACCAACGTACTTCCAAATCGATAAAGTCTGTTCTGCTCCTTAGTCTCCAACCAGCTAGGCTGCATTTGCTCAATTAGAAAAACAGTTTGAGATACTTGAGACATTTTAAAAGCTAGCCAACTCAGCCATAGCATCACTTGTTCTTTGGGGTATTGGTGATTTTTGCGCTGGAACCTCCGCTCAATATAAGTATTGAACAGGTGTTGACGACGTTCTTCCACCGAACCTGTCTGGGGCAGTTCTGCAAGTTTCTTGCCTTTATAAGCCAGCGTCATCACGCTAAGGGTTAAGGGTGATGACGCTAAGGAATGTAACTTCGTATCTATCTGAAGTACATGTTTCACGGCTTCCAGTTCCCCACCAGCTTTATCCAAATATTGTTTAATCTGGTCATCGTTTAAAGGTAGAATGCGGATTGCACCTTGCAATTGCAACTGAGAAGAGAGAGCTTTGTAGTCTTTGATACGACTGGTTACGACCATCTCAGTATGTCCGTGCTTTTGCATAAATTGGTTGATAGCTTCAACGCAGGCTTCCCTAAGTTCCGGCTTGACCTCATCCAGACCATCTAGCAACGGTAGTATTTTTTCCTGTTTCACCCAGCCTTTCCCACGACTCTTTGGAACTTGATATCTATCCCAGAGTTCTTGAACCAGCCAGTCTGATATCTTTTGCCGTTTATTCACCCATGAAGATAAAGTGAACACTACTGGAATCGTTCGGCTCATGTCTAGTTCGGTACGAGCAATCAAGCTCTCTGCTAGCTTTAGAAGGCTTATTGTTTTACCTGCTCCTGGGTCTCCAAGAATTAACAGGGTTCGCCCCTCTCCCATCTGATTAAAGATATCAGTCGCACCAGCACCTGTTGGTAGTTGATTTGACTGACCAGACCGCTCTTTTAGTCCAGTGAAGATATCCTTGACTGCATCTAATTCTTCTTTTACACCAAGTTCAATTATTACTTTGGTGTGTAGCGAATTTTCTAAGATGCCTTTAACCCAATAATTTTTAACCTTATGGAGCAAGATCTTTTTCTGTTCATACTCATGTTGAGTAAATTTTTTTGCTGCATCTGATGTCCGCCACCCAAGAAGATTAGATACTTCAACAATAATGTTTTGATTGACAACTCCTCTATTTTCATGAACCCAACCCTTAACTTCACCAAAAAACTGAAAATTATTTGGTAAACTAGCTTCAGACATAAGTTTTTTCCTCCAATTTTCAAGTAATGTTCTGATTAACAGTTCCGGAGTTATACTCCACAAAACCTTTGACATCACCATGAAAATTCATAGTTTGTGGGTTTGTTTTCATACCTACTTGTTCACGAACGATGCTCTTATCTTCATCCGAGGAAAATTGCTGACGTTGCCTTGCTTTAAGTATTGGGGTTTCTGACTCTGGAATTCCCTCTAGATCAATAGAAGCACAGCCTACTTCAAAACAATCCTCATAAGGTCTCCCAGCACCCATCGCGTCATAGAATCCAACAGCAAACTTGATGGCAGCTATATCTCCAATTGCCCGATTCATGCCAATCACATAATCAATATGCTGGTGAATCGCTTCAGCTTGAGCTTCTGAATAGCAGGCATTGAGTAAAACACATTCAACCTTATTCTGAAACAACTTAAATAGCCTTGCCAGGGATTGTGTACTCACCAGTTGCACTTGTCCAGGGTTATTCTCAAGAGCTAATCCATTACCTTCTGAGCCATGTCCGGAAAAATGAACAATTGATGGCTGGTGGTCTAAGAGCGCACGGCGCAGGTCATCAACTTGTACCGCCCACTCAGTGACGATTTCAAATTGCTCTCGATTGTTGGCTCGCTTCAGTGCCGCCTGAATTTTCCGCACCTCTTCATCTAGGCGCAGTTTGTTTGTGTCCTTGGGATTGGCTGATAATATCAATATTTTTTTCACGGTTTTTATTGATTCGTAGAAATTTCTCAGTTAGCACTAACGAATTGACAAACACAAAAAAGTATGCATTAGTAGAAAAGTTTAAAAGAACTCCCACCACCACATATTCTTATAGGTGAAACAAAGTTGACTTATGCAGCTAGACAATGGCACGCTATTTGTTGATAACTACACGGTTTCTATTTGAAATTTCGCAATCAAAGTAAAAAGATTATACTTATCGTTATTTAACACTATTAAGGTCTTGACCAAGAAGTCGGAGATTTGTTACAGATGCGAAGACCGGAAGATATCCCACAACGAAGAACTCGAAAACGTTCACCCGCCAAGCAGCAATCGGAGGAAATAGATTAAATACGAACAGTAAAAATTCTTTCCTCCGTCGGTAAAGACAAACAGGTGGTGGGTGGAACACACATGGCGCCATCTGTTACTCAAACATGAAATGGACGCACGCTTGTATTCTGTCAGTTCTTTATATAAGCAGGCGCCACAATCGCGTGTAATATGCTTATTACATTTCGTGTACTTTTTCAAACGCAATCAAAACCTTGCAGCACTAATCAGTGTTTTGGCGCCTGTCGTGTACAGCAGCAGTTCAAACGTACTTAATGAAGTTTGTCTACCAATGGTGGAAGTTTTTGAATATAACTAGCTATCCCATGTATCTGAACGCACCAAATAACACCTGTAGCAGAAATAGTATTTACATTTATTGTTTAAGTTTGTATCAAATTTTTGATTCTAAATACTGAGTTTTCACCATATCAGTAATGCGAACCTTAACGATGCGAACCTGAATGGCGCCAATCTGGAAGGCACCGACCTCACGGATGTAAAAAACTTAACTTTAGAACAAGTAAAAGTTGCTCAAAATTGGGAAAAAGCTAAATTTAATTCTGAATTGGGCTTAGTGGCAGAAATAACTTAGATGTTGGCCGCCGCTATTATAGTTCAAGTAAATACTAATTACTACATAACTATAAAAAGGGTTGGGATAGTAACCCCGACCCCTGATAGAACCAAAGCTTACTCAGAAAAAATTAGGCTATTTACGGAATTAGTAGTCATCAATTTGTATCAAATATCTGGTGCTTTTATGTATTTTCATGGTCATCAAAGGTAATAAGTCATCGGTTAGGTTAGTGCTTAAATCCTTGTTTACTACTAAAAAAGGGTTATTGAGACTGCTTCTCGTTACTGGAATTATTGGAATTGGCGCCTCTATTCCCATTTTATCTAACTATGAGTGGAGCGGTTTTGGTAAAGATTCCAATAAATCAGAAAGTACAGAGGAAACAATAAAAGACGGAAAAGTTATTATTACTAAGAAAACTAAAACTGAACATTTTCAATCACCTAAAACGCTCTGGGATTGGTTGGGTTTAGGTGGTACAATTGCTATTCCCATTATGATATACGTATTTCAGGCAGGTGAACAGCGGCGCGCGCTCGATAGAGCTAACGCTGAAAAAGAAATTGCGGATGCTAATTTAAATGAAGACGCTTTACAAGCTTATATCGACCGTATGGCAGAAATATTAATTGACAAAGAGCGTCGGTTAGAATTATTACCTGATAAGAATAATAGTAACAATACAAATACTGATAACCCAGTGCGAGATGTTGCGCGCGTGAGAACAACAACAATATTACGAAGACTAGAATGTGATAAAGAACGTCAAGGAAACGTTCTAGATTTTTTACGTGATTCAGAACTTCTTAATTTTATCTTGAGTGGTGCCAACCTTAGCAGTGCCAAACTCGGCGGTGTTGACCTTAGCGGTGCTAGCCTCAACCGTGCCAATTTCAGAGGTGCTGACCTCAGTGGTGCTGACCTCAGCAATGCTAAACTCGGTGGTGCTGACATCAGCCGTGCCACCCTCAGCGATACCAACCTCAACAATGCTGACCTCAGCATTGCCAGCCTTAGATGTGCTGACCTCAGAGGTGCTGACCTCAGAGGTGCTGACCTCAGAGGCGCTGACCTTAGCGATGCAAACTTCAGCCGTGCTGACCTCAGCGATGCTAGCCCTGTCAAGGTGGCAAAAGTTGCATATATTCCTTTAGTGAGATAATTACCTACAGCGCCCGCGTTAGCGGGCGCCTCGGACAACTTTAGCAAGGGCTAGTTTTATGCTGGGTGCAATTTTTGAGCGATTTGTGGAAGAAAGTCCAATTAGTGTCATGGTTCGAGGATTGATGGAACAAGTGTTGGCGCCTTCAAAAATCAATCAAATATTTGAAACAAACGCTCAAACCCAGTATACGCGAGAGTTGCTGTTTTCCAGTGTCGTAGATTTGATGAGTTTGGTTGTATGCGGAATTCATCCATCTGTGAACGCAGCGTATAGAGCCAAAGCCCAACAATTAAATGTTAGTAGAACAGCTGTATACGACAAATTAAATCGAGTTGATACTTCTGTAAGCGCTGCAATTGTCCGCGAAACAGGAATGTCGATGGCATCGTTAATCGAATTGATTGGAGGACAATCACCTTCGTTATTGGCGCCATATAAAATTCGAGTAATAGATGGTAATTGTTTAGAAGGAACCGACCATCGCCTTGAAGTACTCAGAAAGATTGGAGCAGTCGCGCTACCAGGAAAATCTCTCGTCATACTTGACCCAGAGTTAAGATTAGCAATTAATGTTTTTCCTTGTGAGGATGGTCACGCACAAGAACGGTCATTATTTAATCAAGTTTTGCCAACAGTGAATGCGGGAGAACTGTGGATTGGAGACCGTTGTATGTGTACATTGGGTTTTTTATTTGGTGTTACTAAGCGTGGGTCAAATTTTGTTATACGTGAACATAAAAGTATGCCCCAAGAGGTAGTAAGTACTCTACGCCGGAAAGGTAAAACCGAGACAGGAGAGCTATTTGAGCAAATGGTACGTTTAAATTATGAAGGAGAATCAGTACTTATAAGACGAATTCTTTTAAAACTATTTAAACCAACCCGTAATGGAGAATCTGAGATAGCAATTTTGACAATGCTTCCCGTTGGCGAAGCTAAAACTGAAATTGTTGCTTCACTTTACCGTGGGCGGCGAAGTGTTGAAAATTTATTTCAGGATGTAACTCAAAATTACGAATGTGAAATCCAGACTTTGGGCTACCCGAAAGCTGCATTATTCTCTTTTTGTTTGGCATTAGTCACATACAATATTTTGGCAACTGTTCGTGCAGTTTTAGCATCAGTACATGGTGTTGGTAAAGTTGAGGCTGGTCTCTCTGATTATTATATGGCAGAAGAGATTCAGGGCACTTATAGAGGTATGATGATTGCCATTCCTCCCGAAAATTGGAGTATTTTTGCTGAACTCAACCAACAACAGCTCGCTTCAGTTTTGCTTGATTTGGCTGCGCGTGTTCGTTTAAGTTCATTTCTTAAACAACCGCGCGCGCCCAAGAAAAAGAAAGACCCCCCAATTTGCGACCCACGCCATCGGCATGTCGCCACTGCAAGGCTTTTAGCGGATGCCAAAAAGTCACCTTGACAGGGCTACCTCAGCCTTGCTAACCTCAGGGGTGCTAATCTCATCCTTGCTGACCTTAGAGATGCTGACCTCAGCGGTGCTAACCTCATCGGTGCTAACCTCAGCCTTGCTAAACTCAACCGTGCTGACCTCACAGATGCTGACCTCACAGATGCTAACCTTAGCGGTGCTGACCTCATCGGTGCTATCCTTAGCGGTGCTAACTTTAGCGGTGCTAACTTTAGAAATGCTGACCTCAAAGATGCTAACCTTAACGGTGTTGGCTTTAGTACTCCTAAGCTCAACGATGTTCTTATTTTCCAAAACATCTCCCAAAACGTTTCTAATCAACAGAACTACGTCAAGAACTTCGACTTTGCTTACATCAGACGTGCTAACCGCGCCCATACTGCCCTCAGCGGCGCCGACCTCACTGAAGTCAAAGAACTAACTGTAGAACAAATAAAAACTGCTAAAAATTGGGAAACAGCTAAATATGACCCTGAATTCCGTTCATTATTAGGTTTACTAGCAGAAACACCTCAAAAACCAGGCGCCGACATCCAAAAGTAAAAAAACGCCTCATATAAGGCGCCTGTTGTGTAAAACAGATTTTATGTACTATATGTACACTTCACACTAACAAGCGGCGCCAATAATGTTAAAGTCAGGCGCCAGCATTCACTTTCCACAAATACCTACCACCCAATTGTAATTTGCTCTACATATATAAAAAAGCACCTTTGAGTGAAGGCGCCACTAAATATAAACATTTGGATTAATATCATCCTGCCCAATCGGGACAAATATCTTCATCCGGTCCATACGGATACACTGCACAAGCCATTACATAATTGTCACTGTAATATTTGCAACCTTTACAAGGCTCCGGCGCCTCGTCCCAAATATCTTCATCTTCCTCTTCTTCTTCAACTAACCGCGCGTTGCAGTTAGGACAGTTATCTATCTCTCTCCCGTGGTCATCAATAAGACAGGTTACAGGTATAAGTTTATCGGTGCCTTCACCATGTTGATTGATGTAAGTTTTGAGTGCCCAGAACACTGGATAGCTACAGTTACAAACTTCTATTTCTCCATCTAAATTCCGGTCGTAGTGAACTTGTAAATAGTCGGCTGCTACTTTCCAATCTTGTTCTCGTGATTTTATAGTGGGGGCGCCGTCAAAATCTACATGATGCAGCTTCCCTTGATACACAATTCTTAAGCTGTAGTGATTATAGTCACTACCGAGGTTTTCAAGTTCACAGAAACTCTTAGCCGCGCGGTAATCAAAGCCTCTATGCAAGGCTCTTAACCGTATGCTTTTTGACAAAGTTTGTATAACTATATATTCTCCTTCATCATAAGGATTGAACTTCTCTGCTACGTATGCATGTAGAAATTCAAAATCTTCTTTGGTGTCCATATTGTTAGATGCTCCCGTTAACGAGTCAAGGTTTGTTTCTGTGTAGTTGTAGGTGCCGCTGCGTGACTGCTACAACGAGTCAAGGTAAAACCAGCTAACACCATCGTCGCAAGTCCTATAATCAAGTGCTTGAGTTTAAACACGTAATTTTTATTAGTCCCTGTATCTAAAACACCTTCTCTTGATTTATCCTTTAAGTCCCAACAGTCTACTTCTCCTTCTTCAGTAGCAAAATAAATACTCTTGGCTACTTCAATTGCTTTTTTTTCAGTTACGCCAGTTAAACTAATTGAAAATAGTACTTCATGGTCGTAATTGTAGAAGTCGAATTGGTGAGTATCATTGGCGCCACTTAATTGATTGTTAGGTTGATTCATTTTGATTAATCCTCTCTGCAATTTCTTTGCAAACCTTTATATCAATTTCATTCCCACGTCTACTAAATGCTTTGGTAATCCAGTTCCTTTGAGAGTTTGTTAACTAGTAAGGCACCTGATTTTTTACGTAAAATTAACAATGTGGTTCCTAGTCTTTACAGTTTTCTTGCATGTCGGTAGGATGTACCGTACACAGTAAGTAAATATTTTTAGTGCAATATTTGCAGCTTCTACAGTTCTTTGGAATCTTAGAAAGTATTTCTCTAACTCGTTTTCTAGCTTCACTATCCAATCTTTCTAGTTCAGATAATCGACTTTGAGATAATCGATTTTCAAGGGATAGTTTATCTGCTATTAAAAATGCAAAACTCGTACTAAACGCTATTGTTCCTATTAATCCTGCACTGGCGCCAATCGCATACGATTTATATTTCACTGTTGAGTAAAACTTATTACTGGCGCCGATATTTAATGCATCTACGGTAAATGTGGCGCCGATAACTATCACACTTGGGACTACTACACCATATAGAGATGTAACAGCAATCCAAGGCATTAGTTCTTCGCGCATCCAGTTAGTAAATCTCATATTGCACCCTAAAAATGTTTTGATTTTGGATAATTGTACAATTCCACTTGCACAGGATTCTCGTCCTTGATACCTTTCATTTTGAGAAGCGCTTTACCTGAAGATGTAGCTTCACCAGTTTTCGAGTCAGCAATAGCAATACAATCAACACGAGGCGCCGAATCTATCATCTTAGAAAATCCTGCAAGCTTGCTCGAAATACTCGTTTGATTATCTGAATGGGCAGTTAAGCACACCGTGTAACCCCACTTTCTAATGTTGGTGAGAGATTGTTTAAGAAAAGCTGCCCATAGTTCGGGGTCAACACCGTGAATTTCATAAGTATTTGCCTCCATAAGGAAGATAGCTACTTTTCCCTCTAAACCTGATTTATCCGCGATGTGATTGAGATAATCATCCTCATCAATTTTGTAGTCTCTGGCTTGTTGCTGGCGCCCGCGTATATCTTCAGGGAAGGCGCCCATAAATTCGTTGATTGATTCCGCATCAGCGAGTACCTGCACACCTTCCCAAACTGCGGGGTTAGTTTCTGGGTTAATAATAACGACATGATAACCATCCTCTTTTAATAACCTAATCATTAAACGTTCAAGTGTACTCTTCCCGCTTCCCTGCTCCCCTGATAGTACTCGGAAGGGAAGTTTTAACAGTTTATATATCCATTGGTACTGTTCGCTTAATTGAAATTTATTCATAGTCGTTATGGTTTCATCCTCTGTATGTTTGGCGCCCATAATTTTCTGAGATTCCTTATCAGCTTTGTGTTTATCTCGTAGGTTTTCAGCAATAGTTTTGTCCATCTTAGAATTTGCCTCATCAAATTGTTTTAACGCTGCTGCATGAGTTTTATCTTGTAATTCTGTTTGTCTACGCGCGCGGTCTTGTATAGCTTCTACCGGGATAAATCCACGTTTGATTTTCTGGGTATCCATACTTGATTTGTTTGCAGTGTCTTAAATTCCCGTTCATTTTGGTTAGAAACTGTGCTTATCTTGATACAAGTTTTATAAGCTTCTAGTTCATCGTGTGCGGATATTTCATCTAACTCTGATTTTTTAGCCCAGCTTAGATAAGCAATTCCAGAAGCGATGGGCGCTACTAAAAACCAAATTACATTATTATCCGCAGCAGGAATATTTCTTAATACGATAGAATTTTCAGGTAACGGTGTGGATGATTCAAATTGTTTCTGCTCCCATATCTCCTTGAGTAATTTATATTCGTATTTACAAAATTGTTTATCTAGTTTCTCTTGTGAGCGTTTACTAAATTCTTTCCCATACTTAGGAGGTAAATTAGCAGTCTTGGGACAAAATCTTATTGCTACCAAAGGATATGGGTGCCGGGACTGTCCTAAATACATCGAACTCGTTAAAGCTACAGTTACTCCTAGAACTGTTAGAGACTTATATATTTTCATCTTCTTTTAGTATCAATAATCGTGTATATACCTGCTAAAATTACTAGACCACCTGCTACAATAATCATGTTCTGTCTTTCTTCGGGTAACTTGTTGAATGAATTAGCGGCGCCTTGTAATTGGTCATAGGTTGCGCGCGATGAGTTAACTATATTTATAAAATTACCTAAAGCACTCCAGATAACGAAAGCAGAGACTAAGGTAGAAAAAGTAAATTTAATAAGTTTACCCATATTGTCAGCTTCCCACTGTCCATCTCTACGATTAATATTTATTCCTTCAATTAAGTCTCTATTAGTAATTTGATTTATAAGTAAGCTTGCTGCTATTGCCAAACCTACACCTTGTGTTCCACTTGTAAGGATGACAAATTTCGCTATGCTGTAGGAAGTTATACCCCAGAAGCTTGTTTCTAAACCTTTTAATACGCTTCTATTTTTAGTGAGTTTACGGGTTAAATTTTCCTTGTATTGCTTAATAGCTTCCTGTTCGTCTGGTGTAAATGCATTGTCTTCCTGGGTAGGATAGTTTTGTGTGTTTTCGTCGGCGCCGTCTCCTAGTTCAAAATTTCTCATGACGCTAATATATAAATGTTATCTAACCTCTAGCTCTTAACTAGAGGTTGTATATATTTACGAGAAAATTTCGCGAACTTCATTCCAAAATTTGACTAATGGATTGGTTGCGTAGTGTTTCTGAGGAATCAAGCTCAAATCGCTATCTGAACCATTTTCTAGCAAATGTTTAATCTTTTTTTCTTCGTAAGCTTCATCAGCTTTCATTTGAGCTAGAAATGGTCTGTTGGATATAGATTCTAAGTTTGAGGAAATTAGAAATATTGCTTTAGCGAAAGCGAGTAGTTTATCTTTATTTCTGACTACTACTCAAGTTTCTGAAATAGCTAGTCGTTCGGGTGGTAATCCAATGCTTGCACAACGCATGGTACAAGAACTTAAACAAGGAGTAGAAAGTGCAAATGTTCAAGATGGTAATAATTACAGAAGTATTACCCCTTTTTTAATGTTTACCGCTGGACTAATCGGCGCCGTGAGGTTTGTCGGGATGGCAACAGGAGATATAAGACTTCGTATAGTTGGGGGTGTTTTTATTACAATCCTTTTCTCATTCCGATACTTAAGCGCCCTTTTCCCTAAAGGTAGTAGGAAATAAATATTATGATGGGACTTACTCACACAGCACTTTCAGTTACAGGGGTAGCAATGATAACAGGAAGCGTTAACCCACACATTCTTTTAATTGCTGCTGTTTCTAGCCAAATTCCTGACCTTGATACTACAAAGTCATGGATAGGGAAAGTTTTCTACGTTGTTTCTAGTCGCATTGAACAAAAATTTCCACACAGAAGTTTGACACACTCTATATTTATTAGCTTTGCAATTGCGCTTGTTACAATTCCCTTACTTTTGCTTAATTGGATTGATTGGACGCTTTGGATAGCGGCGCCTGTTGGTCATCTGATCAGCTGTTTTGCCGATTGCGGTACTAAGTTAGGTTGTCAATTCTTCTATCCGATTAACCGTGACTATTGGGTTATTGGTTTAAATCCCAATAATCGTGTGGAAACGGGTAAAACTTCTGATTATGCAATTTTAAGTACTACAGTTCTGATATTTTGTATAACTTATTACTTAATAGCGGGTAGTGGTGGGATAGGGGCCTATGTTAGTAAGACATTCTTCCCTAATAACCAGACTGCGATAGAGATGTTACGACGTGAAAACAAGAGAGCAATAGCTGTGCAGGTAGAGGGAATAAAAAGAATTGATAACTCTAGGGTGAATGAAAAATACTGGGCAATATCTGTAGCAGGTTCTAATTTAGTAACGCGCGCTTGGAGTTCAGATAATATATTCCGCGTTGGCGAAAGCGGTGAGATTATACCTAAGAAGGTAAATTTACTACCCGATAGGTTAGATATTAAAACTCGGCGCCAACGTATAGAGGAAGCAACTGCTGCTGAGTGGATAAATTCTCTTCCAGAAAACGCTTTAATAACTGGAACTCTGGAAATTGAAGACGTTGGAGAGGTGAAGCTACCTATAGTTCCACCAGGTGTAATGGCAACGATTACTAGAACAGGAGACGGTGTGTCGCTAGAACATGCTTCCCGCAAGGATTTAGAACCTCTGAATGATTATTTTATTTTGAAGGGAGAAGTTTTAATTAACAACTTTAAAGATTATGAAAGCGCTCTTTCCCGCAATTATTACAACTTTAGTACTTATGGCGCCGCTCTCCGCACAGAATTCTAGTACCCCAGACCCGGTAGAAGTATTCAAATCTTCTAAAAAATCGACTGGTAACAGTGATAGTAGAAGTCTAAGATTATCTGTAACAGTCGATACACCGGAGTTTCTTCAAATCGAGGAAGGTAAGGAAATTAAAAAAGGTCAAGTAATTGTTGATAATAAAACAGAACGCTCACGTCTTGAAGTTCAACGTAAAGACATTGCTTTACAACTCGATAATTTGAGTAAAAAACAAATACCAAAACCTTTTGAACCTAAAAGTACTCCTCCTTTATTACCTGTACCTCCTGCACAATTTTTGGAGGAAGAAAGTAATATCGCTGCTTCTCAATTAAAGTTACAGCAAGCCGAATCTATACTCGATAAAAGAACTCCTATTCTGTTATCTGATAATCCAGAGAAGCGGGCATCGATGGAACGCGCAGAAGCTGCATTACGTGGCGCCACTGAAAAAGTACGCGAGCAGGAAGAATTACTCAAGTCAATGCAAGATTTAAGACTAGAGGCGCCTGTTATTAGACACGAAGAGGCTAAATTAAATGCGATGAAATCGGAGACGGAACAGTTACAATCTGCACTCCAGAGGGAACAAGCATTAATGGCAGCAGCGGGAACACAACAGCAGCAGGAATTACAGAATTTACAAATTGCTGTACAGGTTGCTAGGAGTGAATTACAAATAGCTATCGCACGTTTGGAAACTGCACGTAATAATCGCAAGCTCGTAGAGTACAAAGCATCGATGGAAGCTGTGCAAAGGGCTGAAGAAGAAAATAGAACTAAGCAAGTACATTCTCAACAGAAATTACAGTATGAAGAGAATTTACGTAATAAAGAGTATCAACTTGGACAGTTACGTAGCCAACTCGCTGCTGTCGATGAAAAACTCGCACAAATACCGATTTTACGCTCTCCCAGAGATGGATATATTCGCAGGATTAAACCTTGGGTAGGTAACAATGGCAAGTACACGACTACTATTACTATCTCTGCTAGTAATAATAACAATCAATCCTTTACAAGTAATGGCACAAATACCAGTACCCTTTCAACCACTGGCACCAAAAAACACTAATCAACCTGTTCCACCACCTCCACCTACACCTACACCTACAGAATCTGATGATTCGGGTATAGAGGTTATTGAAGATGAGGAGGCGCCTAAACCAAGTACTCCAGTATCTAACAATCCAGATACTCAAGTACCTTCGAAACAGGCGCCTGAAACTGAAACATCAGAAACCACCGAGGATACAGAAACACCAGACCAAGAAACTACCAATGCTGAGGAGGATGCTAACTTACCCAAAACACCACAAAATCCTTTCGAGCGACCTAATATAGATAGCCTCATTCAGAGACAATTTAATGACGATATGTGGCGCATTATGAGGGGACAATTACCGTGTCTCGAAACTTCTGCAAGTTGTCTACAACAACTTCAAGAAAAAGCTACTGGCGCCTCACCCCTTCTTAAAGAACTTGACGCGCGCATCGAGGAAGCGAACAATAAGATAGCTTCAGCGCAGGCTAATAATAAAAAGTCTGTTCGTATGGCTGTACTCTCACCAGCGCTGCAATATTTACTAGGTCCGACAGTAACACCAGGACAACCTCAACGCGCGGGAACTGGATTAATAGATAATGTCCTCGGAGTAATCCGTGGGGATGTTGGGTTAATAAATGGACTGCTGCGAGTAATCGGTGTTCCACTTTTCGAGGGAACACAGGGAGGTAACGCTGATGCCCAGAGGAACGCTATCGCAATAGGTGATTTACAAATTAAGGTTGCGGAGTTACAGCGGGGACGTGCCAAACTCGCCGATGAAATCCGTGAAAAAGTCGCCCTGAGCTTAGTTAAGTTCGATGAAGCTAGGACTGATTTCCAAACTAGTCAAGTTATTGGCGCCAGGGCTATCGACCAATATAAAGTTTATGAACTTCGCTATGTAAGGGGAAATAGTGATACAGAGGGATACCTAGCACAGCAATCAAGACTTGATAGGGAGAAAGCTTCTGTATATAGTTCTTGGGCTAAAATGCGACGTTCTCTATTTGAACTTAAGTTACTTGTATTGTCTGTTAAAGAAGCTGAAATTTAATGCTTCACAATTAATTACAAACCAACATTTTAATTATGATTAACCAATCTGCTTCTACCAATCAACCCAAAATTGTAATTCAATCTCAACAAAATAATCAAGATGTTGAATTGCAAGCACAGTCTTTAGTTCTTGAGTATTATTTAGCAAGAATGAATAAATTATTGCTAAAGGAAATATGTTATTCAGAACGCTGCACAAAACGAGGTTGTTCTGAATCTAATAGAACAGTTATTGAATTTATACTTCAAGATACAGTAAATGTATTAAGACAATTACAAGGTAATCACCACTTTCAAAATGCTGTCATCACTTCCCTTCGTAGTTTTGATATCTGTACTGAGTTCAATGAAGAGATAACTTTTCATTATTTAAAATTAAAAAATATTAATTTTGATGCTATGGAGTTTTCAGACGCTAGTTTTAAGTTTTGTGATTTAGAAAATGCCAGCTTTAAATCATCTTTTGTTGAAAACTGTTATTTCAATCATGCTAATATTTCTAATGTCAATTTTGAAGATGCATTCTTAGATGGGTCTTGTTTTCAAAACGCAAAAATACATAATACCAATTTTAAAAATGCAAATTTAGAGGGTGTCGATATTTGTGGAGTTGATTTATCCGGCGCCATCAATCTATGTGTACCACAAGTCAAGGAGGCAAAAAATTGGAAATTTGCTTATTATAATCCTGAATTCCAAGCAGAACTTGACAATTATGTAGACGAAGATGATATGGATGAAAATGATATAGACGAAGATATAGATGACGATATTTCGTCGGATAATGATAGATTCAACCCTCCAATAGAAGAACAAATTACTTCCATTTTTAATCCAAGGAAGGGTTGATCAGATAATTAGAAGATATTAATGACCTAAATAAAACGCAGTCGCACTACTTTACTGCGTTATTAAATACTTAAATACTCGGATACTTAAATATTTATAGTGAAATTATCAGATTTACGTATAGTTGATATATTTGCTGGGTGTGGAGGTTTATCTCTAGGCTTTCAAAATGTAGGATTTAATATTGTCGGCGCCATAGATAACTGGCAATCAGCAATTAGTGTATACTCCAAAAACTTCGACCATCCTATATATAACTGTGACCTCAGTATTCCAGAGAATAGTTATTCTATCTTTGAAAAGCTGAATTGTAATATGGTGATAGGTGGGGCGCCATGTCAAGATTTTTCAAGTGCTGGAAAGCGGAATGAAAATAATGGTAGGGGAGAATTAAGTATTAGCTACGCGCGCATTATTCAACATGTTAAACCTCAAATATTTGTACTTGAGAATGTAGAGGGATATAAGAAAAGTAATAAATACAGGCAGGTAGTAGAAATTTTTACTAGCGTTGGATATGGTTTAACAGAGACGATATTAAACGCTTCGCTCTGCGGTGTTCCTCAAGCTAGAAAAAGATACATTTGTATTGGAATATTAAATGGTGAGGATGGTGTATTACTTCCTTATCTCAATGAAAATCTGGCGCCTTATCCTATGACTGTCAAGGATTATTTAGGAAATTCTCTAAGCACAGAATTTTATTATCGTCACGCGCGGAGTTATCAGAGGAAAGCAATATTTAGCATTGATGAACCAAGTCCTACTATTAGGGGTACTAATAGACCTATCTCAAGAAATTACATTTTTCATAAAAACGATGCGTGCAAGAACCTTAATAAAGTGCGCGTATTGAGTACTTTGGAGAGAAGTTATATACAAACGTTTCCGTCTAGCTTTAATTTTGATACCAGGAATCAAACCAAGACTGACTTAGAACAAATAATAGGTAACGCTGTTCCAGTGAAACTGGCTCAGTATATAGCTTTAGCGCTTGCTAAGTATCTGGATAGTTAAATCGTTAGATATTCAGGTCTTTAAGTATTTAAGTTAAATTTTACTAATTGTAGTTAGGTGGAATAATACTTTTGAATGTTCCATCTGAATTACGAACACATCTTGGAGGTTGCGGCGCCACTACTAAGTTACTTACTTGATAATAATTATTATTCCACTCAAAGGTAGATGGAAAAGCAATTCTCCTAAAAGGCGCCCTAAATACTGCAAATCCACACATATTAGGTCTAATTCTCCTTTCTACCTTATATTGAGCTTCTGCCTCAATGGGCATGAAAGACTCAGCAGCGTTGATTAAATATATATTGTTATTCTTATCTATAAAGTCTGATACTAAATTAAATGATAGTAATCTTGTATCTTGATTACATTTAGGAATTATTCCTGGAGGAATTTTAGAAATATCTATTTCCTTATCACCGACTTTCAGGCGCCCAATATTATTATTCCTATTATTAATCCTTGTTAACCCGCAGGCATTTCCATACAAAGTAAATTGTTTGGTTTCACTTAAATACTTTAATAACCATTGGTCAGATGCGCTGCTGCTAGAGAGAATGATTATAGGGCGCCCTTGATTATCTGTTGACCTATATACTTTATTACCTTGATAAGGAATAGCAAAAGCCTCTGAACTAATTAATAATCCAGAGGTTAATATAAACGCTGACACAAGTTTATGGACACGGTTGTACAATTGAAACATTTGCTGTAATTACTGTTCTATCTGGGTCAGAGCGTTTATAAATTACAAAATTAGCTGGATTACCTTCATATCTAGCAGTCCATCTAAAGTTTGGAAATGTTGCTTTACCATCATTGTCTGATGTTGCAAAGCTATCAAATATTTCATCATCAACATCGACATCATAAGTAGTATTTCTTTCTAATTCAAATACTACTAATTGTGAGCCGACTTTACACATACGAGGTCTGGGAGGTGGAGGCGCCACGCAATCAGGATAAGTTCCCGTGTAACCTGCTGGGCAAGTTGGCGGTGGTGGTGGAGGCGGTGGTGGAGGTGGTGGAGGTGGTGGAGGCGCCACACAATTTGGCGGAGTTCCGCTATATCCCTCTGGGCAAGTTGGAGGTGGTGGCGGGGGCGGGGGTGGAGGTGGTTCTACAACTACTGTTCCTCCAGATGTGGTTCCTCCTCCAGTAGCTCCGGAACCTGTTCCTCCTCCAGAAGATACGGCGCCGTAAGCTATTTGTTGGACTTGTGGAGAAAAGTTAATCGGTGGTTGTGAGGAAAGCCATGTAGAAACGCTAACAGGTTGAACTTCAACAGGTGGTGGGTATGCAACATATAGTTGTCCACGGCGACATGCGACACCGCGCGATACTTGAATGTTTGTAGGGAATGCTTTGTTTTCTATTAATATCCCAGTAGGAAGATTATTATTATCAAGATTGATGGAAATAAAACCACATGTATTCGCTCTAATATTCCGAGAGCGGTTACTTGATAATAATCTGATAGTTTGAGGACTACTCGGCGCCAGTCCAGATACCGCAATAAAATTTGTAGGCGTTTGCCAAACTTTCTTCTCGGTTATTACAATACCTTCGCATTTCGGCGCCTCAGCATTTGGAAGAGTACTACTATATGTAAATCCATATGTAGCATTAGATTTTTCATCCCTAATTTCTACCTTGTCACCGTTCTTAAAATTGGTGCCGGGACGGAATTGTAATACACCACATTTATTAGAATTAGCAGCGCGTATAAGTGGTGAACCTCCCAAATCTATTTGATAGGGTTTATTAGGTGTTAGTCCACGAATGAAAAATTCTCTCTCTGTACGGTGGGCAGTTTGAGCGTGTGATGCTGGAGGCGCCAATAAAAAAGGCACTGATATTATTGATAGCAGTAAAATTTTGTTCATAAGCCAATAAAAAATAGCGACCAATTTTTAGTCGGTCGCCCCAACGAACTAAAAACATCGAAGACTACGGTGTTGTTGTCCAGTTAGCAGGAATGTAAGCAGCAGCGCTACCTCCAGCAGTTCTACAAAGAGGCGGTGCCGAAGCACTTTTCAACGCTGTCATTGTGTAAGAAGTTGAATCTGTACTAAATGTCGCGGGTAATGTACTTCCTGTTCTTGCCCGTAGAACCCCGAATCCGCAACCATTTACACTAACCGTCGCAACTGTCGGTTGTGGAAGTTCAATTGATACAGCACTGTTCGGTGTCTTGCCCACTACTATTATTTGTCCAGCAGGTGTTTTAAAGTTAGCCGAACGTGTTTCTGCAAAGGCGCCGCTTACACAAGAAGGTAATGTCTGAGTTGGCAAAGTTGAAGCATCAATTGCTGTTCCATCAACTTTTAATCCAGCAAATGAACCAGAAGCGGGCACCGAAATTCTCAACTCTCCACAGGCGCCTGCTACACGTGCGGTAGTAGAAGCAGAACTTCCTAAATTTACACGAATGCGAGAACCAGGTGAAGCGCTAAATACAACTACAGGATTTCCTCTATCTGTTGATTTATATACTGTGTCTCCTTGATAAGGAATTGCAGCAGCAGGCGCCAAACTTGAACCAATCGCACTAATAATTGCTAATCCTGCACAGACAAAACTTTTTTGAAAATTCATATCACACCAGTTGTTTTCTTTACTTGAACATCTATAGCGTATGAAATAACCAATACACAGTCATCTGTAAACATCACTGATATGAATTTTTTGAAAGCCTCATTAATTTTCACAATTTCATCAATTGCATCCCTGAGTACCCTAGTAAATCCTGTATTTGCTGGCACTCTCGTACCATTTTCTAGTGGTATACGGTACGGGAATGCAGGCGCCAATGAAAGGCTCGAATTGAGTACAGCAAGCGCGCGGGACGTATCTCTATTAAGTAGAGATTTGAATTTTAAACTACCCCTTGGTACGGAGGGTTCAGCTATAAAATTTACAAATTTAACACAAGGAAATTCTTATCTATTCGATTGGACTTTTGCTAGCCAGGAAACCAGAGGCGAGGATATTTTTTACCTGTTCGACGGTAAAAAGCTCTCGACACTCGGTACAAGTCGGATGGCTACAACTAATATAGGGGGTGGTTGGAGAACGGCGCCTAAAGTTATAACTACCGAGTTCAGGGTACAAAGCAGTAACGTCATGCTGATACTGATGGATACCAGGGATAAAAGTTTTACCTCAATCGTAAAAGTAACCAAGTTAAGGAAAATTCCAGAGAGTAACGCTGTTTTGGGAATAATAAGCGCAGTGGTTATAGGAATGAGTTGTGTTAAAAAAGCTAATCGCAGTTAGTCCGCTGTTGGTAATCGGCG
The DNA here is from genome assembly GCA_019359675.1 of Calothrix sp. FI2-JRJ7. Lineage (GTDB taxonomy): Bacteria > Cyanobacteriota > Cyanobacteriia > Cyanobacteriales > Nostocaceae > Dulcicalothrix. Next base: position 6,717 of record JAHHGX010000038.1, on the reverse strand, counting down.
CCCTTGCTTATTTATCTTTTTCCCCTAAGAATCCTGTTAATGGTCAGGCGCCTGTTTTACAAAGGGATTCAGGTTTTTGGACTGTACTATCTGTCGCGGATGGAGACACCATCAAGATAAAAACAGAGTCAGGTGAGATTAAAGATATAAGATTCTGTGGCATCGACAGTCCTGAAAAGACTCAAACGCTAGGCGCCGAATCTAAAGCTAATCTACAAAGACTAATTGCTGAGGTAAATAACAAGGTAATTGGTTATCCTGTGGAAGTAGATAGATACGGACGTACTGTAGCTGAGGTGTTTACTTCTAAGGGGGATGTAGAAAAATTCTTGAATGAGGAGCAGGTTAGGAGTGGGAATGCTTATATATATAGACAGTATCTGGGCAAATGCGCGAATAAAGGCGCCTTAGAAAAAGCTGAAGAGATAGCCAAAAATCAACGTAACGGTGTATGGTTTCGTAACGATTTAATCAAACCTTGGGATTACAGAAAGTCTCGAAGAAGTTAAATAAAGGGCTGGTAGTTTAACCAGCCTTTCTCATACATATTTTTGGTACAGTTTGAGATACTTTGTACCATCTATTTAATTTCAATAGCTTTGCTATGAACTGCACGTCTGTAGTGGCGCCTATGGTGGGAGATTGATAAGGTTAGCTTAAGTCGGTAAATTTTGCAGCAGCCAACGAAAAGTAAAGGTTTGAGACAGCCATTTCACCAAATGAATGTTTGTTTACGAGCAGCAAGCCGAACCCGAACCCGAACCCATTCGAGCAGCCGAGCCAAAGCAAACAACACCCAAAAAACTGCTAGAAAAACTGGAGGCGCCAGCCAGAGAACCAACAATCCGATTAACGGTTGACTTAACCCAATCTGTGCATAAAAAGGTTTCAATTTTTGTTGCCAGAACTCCGAGTCGAAATCGTCCGAATTCTTCTAGACCAAGCACTTGCTGAGGTTAATGAATGACGCTAAATGCAGTATTGCAGGTAATCAAATCAAAAGATTGTGCTGGGGTTGCGAGTTGATTAATGCATAATTCCAAAATCTGTTCTCTGTAGATGAGTATACATTTTCACGGGTAAGGTAATATGCAATTAGTTTATAATTCAGCTTCTGTTGTAATCACTCCACAATCCCAATCTTCAAGTACAGTAGTCTGTACTGAAACTATAAATTTTCAACCATCATATTCTCCAAAACTATCAATGATTTGGGTTCAAGAATTTGATGGAGAGAAATATAGCTTAGTCGCTAAATGGGTAGAAAATACTTATAGCGCTTCCAGGTAGGAATCAGGTAAGGCTTAATTTCTCTATCAGTAGAGCTAGATATAGGTAACAATAGCCTTTCAGGGCTTGACATGTCAAGACAGGCGCCGATAAAAATCCCTGAAACATATAGAAAACAAGGGTTTCAGAGTTACCGCGAATCTCGGAAATTACGAAAATGCCTTCAAGCTTGACAGGGTAAGTATTTCAGGCGCCTTTTTGCGACCGACTAAAAAAACACCCCTTGGTTCGCGGTATTTAGCCGCACTTGTCGCAATCCCAATGTACACGCGCCGTGTAATAAGAATCAAAACAGGCGCCATATTTAAGATACCTTGATAATCTCAGTTAAACAAATGGCTGATAATTAAACCAGCATTTTTAACAATCTACATGCTTGTATATTTTGTGGCGCCTCATACCATAATTCTAATCCCAGACTTAATTGTTAAAATTAATACAACAAAATTACTGTGTTTGAATTGTATGTTGTGCAACTAGTGCCCTCTGATTGGGCAATGTTTACTTAATGCCTAAGTATACTTAAAAGTTGAGGGTACTCAAAAAACTTCCACCAATGGTGGACATTTATATCGCACATCGCGGTTTGATTAAAACGGCGCCGTTTATTCAGATTGTATGGTTAGCGTGAAACTCAGCCACGAAGCGTGCTGAAATATAAGCGACTCAAGCTGTTTTAACGACTTTTGTATTTTTGTATTACCAGTGGTGAGCATCTTCTATATATTACTACTGTGGTAAAAATCCTTATAATGTGAAAGCTAAATTAAACGAGTTGGGAGTCATTAGACCTGAGTAAATTATGGGCATACAAATGTATTTTAGTGTAATAGCTTATACAGGAGCGCGTTCACGCTTCTCTGTAGAATAAACAACTGCGTGTTTTAACTTTTCCTGCGGGACAGACATGTTCATGTCCGCGCGTAAATGTCTGCGACAATGAATGAATGTTTGAGAAGTGAGTGGCGCCTGAAATGTTAAAAACTGAATTACCTCCAGATAGTACAATAATTCTAGCAATTGTACTTTTTCAAAGTGTAATATATGTATTAAGCAGCTTACATCAAAGAAGATTAATTAAGAAGCAACGTAGAGAAAAGCCGACTATATCACAAAGACCACCATCTAGCTTTGCTTTTTCGGTGTTACTAACTCAGTTGATACTACTTTTCTTTTTATCTATATCTTATATTGATGGCTGGAATTTTGAGTCAGTTGGTTTAAAATTTGAATTATCCTCAATATTATCTTTAATAGTTGGCGTTATCTGTTACACCATATTTGTTTTTGGATTAAATAAAATACTAAAGTTTTTTAAACTTTTTGACGATGTAGAAGATGAAAGTTACCGAACTATGTTGAAGCTCATACCACGGCAGAAGCTTCAAAAAATAATGTTTTTGCTTGCTGTATGGATATTGAACCCACTAACAGAAGAGTTGATGTTCCGTGGGATATTAGTACACCAGTTAGGGATTTTTATAAATAACCATTGGTTAGCAATTATTTTAGGATTAATTGTCAACCTTGGAAATCATATTTATCAAGGTAGATTACAAATTATTACTCATACTATCTTTTATACTTTTGTTGTATTATTGCTCTACTCACCTATTGGGCTTATTGGAGCTATTGGTTTCCATTTTGCTGGAGATATTTATCCTTTTATCTCGCTAAAACGTGATGCTATAAATTATAGAAATCGGAGAAGAAACAAGCGCACAGTATGAGTTAAAATACTTAGATAAAATATTCGTAATTATTAGCTTGCATTTAAATTAAGTCTGACAGGTGCCATGCTAGTTTAATTACTATTAATATTTATTATAAAAGTACTTTTTGCAATCAAAGCGCCTACAGATTTTCAAACCTTAGAGTGATTATTAATAATTGCTAGTTTACTGTAATGTTGTAGAAATAGTCCTTTATTTTCTCTGTTTCAATCCCTGAAAGGCATTATTAATAATTGCTAGTCCGATGGTTAAGGTAAGTCGATCAAAAGCTTGTGTTTCAATCCCTGAAAGGGATTATTAATAATTGCTAGTAATACTATATCGGAGAGATACTAAAATCCCATACGTTTCAATCCCTGAAAGGGATTATTAATAATTGCTAGCATACAGGATGGTCTAGTAGAAGCAGGAATCTTGTTTCAATCCCTGAAAGGGATTATTAATAATTGCTAGTTTATATTCGAGCTTTAAATACGAACTTCCCAATGTTTCAATCCCTGAAAGGGATTATTAATAATTGCTAGTTCCATCTGGGGTAGCAGAAGCCCACACCTGTCGGTTTCAATCCCTGAAAGGGATTATTAATAATTGCTAGTTCCCATCTTTTTCTAAAGCTTTGCGATTTAATATAAAGTTTCAATCCCTGAAAGGGATTATTAATAATTGCTAGATGAGAGTCATACGTTCAAAATTATGATAGTCTGGTTGGGTCGATGGGGGATATTATTCCCCGCACCTCCCATTTCAATCTGGACGTGCGCCTTTCAGTGCATCCAGCTTTCGACAAATCTTAGACTATTTGCCTTTGCTCATATGGAGAAAATCGTGGCATGATTCATGTACAGCAAGGAGATTTTTAGGTTTCCAGTTGTCATGATTTCCGTCAACGTGATGTAGATGGATTTTTTCACCATCTGCAAACTTTAATCCACAATGTCCACATTTATGCTCTTGTTTTACTAAAGCTTTGGAAGTAGCTCCATTGTATAGTTTAGATTGACGTTGACTCCAATAAATAATATCTCCATTAAAAGGTGAGTAATCTCCTTTTACATTTACAAACTTATTTTCGGAGTGTGGTACGGCAGGAAATGCCTTTTTGATTAGCCTTTCTGCTTGGTAGCGGTTCATTTTTGGTTCCTTAGTAAACACTTTAAAAGTTCGGTTATTTAGGAACCATAGTGACCATTTGGAACCTGACATTTGACAATATCGATGGTAATTTCTCCATCCTCTTACGATGGGAGCTAGTTTTTCAGCTTTAATATTTGCTCCATAATTCGAGTTGTTGACGATGGCTTTAACCTTAGCTTTGAATGTTTTGAAGTTCTCCTCTGAGGGAGTGCATCTAAACTTTCCATTTTTCTGTACTTTAAAATTCCAGCCTAAAAAGTCAAATCCTTCTGTCGCTCTAACTAATCTTGTCTTCGAGGCTTTTACATTTAGCCCTCGCGTGTGCAGGAATTTTTCGATTTCTTCAAGTAATTTTTGAGCGTTTTCTTTTGGCTGAAGAATAAATACCATGTCATCCGCATATCTTACGGCTTTGTGGATATTTTCTACGCCGTCTAACGCTATATTGGCAAGTAACGGGCTACACACTCCTCCTTGTGGTGTTCCTTGGTCAGGGAATTCTGGGTTAGTCCCAATTTTTAGACATTTCCATAATCCCTGTTTCACGCTTTGAGGCGCTATTACTTTGGACATCAAGAAGTTATGATTTATTCTATCGAAACATTTTTCAATGTCTATTTCTAGGATTATCTTTTCCTTTCCGTTTGCATGTGAGTTTAAGTTTTGAAAAAGCAACTTTTGACAATCATGTGCAGAACGTCCGGGTCTAAATTCGTAGCTTCTTCCATTGAATAATGCTTCATGTGCTGGTTCTATGGCATATTTTAATAAGCATTGCCATGCTCTGTCCCGAATACAAGGTACTTTTAGAATTCTTTTAGTACCGTCTTTTTTGGATATTGGAATTTCTCGCATTTTTTGATGTTTCCAATTGTGAACATTTACCTTAAGGTAATCATCGAGTTCCAATCTTTCCTTAAAGTTTAAGGACTTTTTACCATCTACTCCAGCGGTTTTCTTACCAGTATTTAATTGAGTTACTTGACGAACAGCTAATAATCTCGCACTTCGTGACCTTAGTATTAGCTTTTGTAAGTTGTTGACTCGTTTGAGGTCATTCGCTTGAATCGCTTTATATAATCGACATTGCAGGCGAAAAAGATTTTTGCGAAATTTCTTCCACGGTAGTCCTTTCCAGAGTTCACTGTAGTTTTTCTCTACGTGTCTAACCATACTCTACGCCGTTAATTATACTCTGATTGCCTCGAACCAACTACGGTTCATCCTACCTGACGTGAAGGTTTAAATATCTCGTCTTACCTACCAGGGTTCGACCTTTCCCTAGACTTCATCGTCATTTTTACTCGTTCCAATCTTCGGATTTATTTGATAGTTTAGGACAGACCAATTCGCCTACATTCTCCTCAAAGGAATACGACTAACGAAACCACATTGTCGCGAGGATAGAATATGAGGTCGGTATTTTGTAACCAGATTACCGCTTGGGATTAAGACGCTTTTTTAGGTCTTGTTTATCCTTGCTATCTCCCCATTAACGCCAGTGTGCTATATCTGTTTTTAGCTCTGATTGCGTCCTGTCCCCAGCTTTGTTCTATAGATTTCCGAGTCTATTCGACGTGGGCAGGTCGGGAGTCATTGTTTCCTTTCCAAGGTAGGATTTTCACCTACATCCGAAAACTAGTTATGGAATTTTCAAGGTTTTTAATCCTTGTCGTTCTCACCTAAAGTTATACGTTTTTGGCGTTTTCACTCTAGAACGAGTCGCACAGTTTCAATCCCTGAAAGGGATTATTAATAATTGCTAGGCAAGCCCTTAAAGGGATTTGTGTAAGGTAAATGTTTCAATCCCTGAAAGGGATTATTAATAATTGCTAGAATACACGCTCGACGACTTCATTAACATGTTGGAGTTTCAATCCCTGAAAGGGATTATTAATAATTGCTAGGTTTTGATGTATCATATTGTTGCAGCAAGTTGTGAAATAGTTTCAATCCCTGAAAGGGATTATTAATAATTGCTAGTGTATGTTGTAAGAAGAATATTCTTTTTATTTTTCGTTTCAATCCCTGAAAGGGATTATTAATAATTGCTAGTATTTCTAATGAATTGGATTCAGAATATTGGGTGTTTCAATCCCTGAAAGGGATTATTAATAATTGCTAGGTGTAGAAGATACTTGGCATGAAACTTATTATCCAGTTTCAATCCCTGAAAGGGATTATTAATAATTGCTAGTGCTAGGCACCAACTTATTGCTGTATTTGGTTTTCAAGGTGCTGTTCCGCGAACCTATAGTAACAATACCATTTCAGGCGCCGACATGTCAAGGTATGCATAGTTAAAAATCGTCAAAATGATTTACTGGCAAGGGTTTTAGAGTTACCGCGAACCTCCTAAATATATAAAATGCTTCAAAGCTTTACTGTGTAAGTGTTGTAGCCACAAATTTTGACCAGGCTTCAAAAACACCCTATCTCATATCTTGCACCTAACGAGTAAACCCGTACAAAACCAGTTAGAGAGGATAAAACTATAACAGCAATATAAATTTAGGTTAAGTAAATATAAAGATATATTTTTAACTATAAAACACCGAAG
>JAHHGX010000037.1 GCA_019359675.1 Calothrix sp. FI2-JRJ7 | reverse complement strand
TGACTTGTTACTTGGCTTTCAAACTATTATTTTTTCTCGGTTCGGTTGTTTGCGGCTTCTTTCTCGCCGCCGACTTATTTAAGATAACGAGTCTACAAGAGAATGTCAAGCCTTTTTGGAAAAAATTCCATTTTTTTTTTTTGCACGTCGTAAATGCTGCTTACAGGCGCCTTCAAACCCTTTGCTGCTGAAGCGCTTTCGTTGATATGTCTGAAAAAATAGAATATTCTAGTTGGGTCTCTCTGCGGAAAACTACGTTTACATTCCTCGACACCAACCTATAAATAGCCGTTAATCAATAGTCGAGAGTGATCTGAAAATTGATTAACGGTTATTTAGTTAGAGGTTATGGTGTTTTTTGTAGCTCTGGACGCTCTTCAGGAAGAATGGCGCCTTCAACTGGACAAACCTGTAGACAAATACCGCAGTCGATACAGGTAGCAAAATCAATCCAGTACCAATCAGTACCTTTGGTATTTTTTCCAGGACCATCATGAATACAAGCAACTGGACAAGCATTTACGCAGTCAGCGACACCTTCACAGACATTTGTAACAATTGTATGCGGCATAATGTTCCCTCTCCGAACTATTTAGGCGATAAAGCTGTACTAAAGCTTTTATACATTAGCAAGATTATGTAAAATCTTGTTCATGTTTTACACCGACTCAATAACAGGTGGAGCATCAGCTTTTATCCAAGCAATCTGCCCAATGCCTCGACGTACCGCATATTCTCTAATTGCTTTTTCATCTCGTTCCCCTAAGTCCATCTCAACTCGTACCAAATGCGTGGAGTTACGAAGTTTGGCACTGTAAGCAAAAGCTGTATTGTATGCTTGCGGACTTAAAGCCACTACCAACCAGTTCGCCGCTGGTGTTGTCTGTGGCAACTGTTGCGACACTGATAATATCTGATATAAACCATCTAGTAAAAAAACAAAACCAATACCAGGGATATTTTCTCCTTGCGGATGATACAGCCCCAAAAGATTGTCATAGCGACCACCCCGACCAATCGAAATGGATTGACCGTCTGTATTTGTAACAACTTCAAACACAATACCCGTGTAATAATCAAAAGTCTGAATCAAACTTAAATCAAGAATAATGGAAAAATTCCCACTCGACTTAAGCAACTCAACTAAAGATTTCAACCCATCGACCGCTTCTTGTTGCGCTGGTTCTAATACTAAATTTGTCAGAAGACCAAACACTACCTCTGGGCGCCCACGTAAATCAAGCATCAACCGCGCGCGTTCGTGCAGTTCATCAGTTAAAGGCAGTTCATCAAGCGCTACTCGGTCAAGATTTGCAATAGCATTACGAACACTATCAAGCAACTTAGCAGGAAATGCTTCGAGTAAAGAGCGTGTAATCCCCGCTTCACCCAAAACTAAATGCCAATTGTTTAAACCCAACGCAGCAAGGCTTTCTGATACCAGCAATAGTATTTCCGCATTTGCCAATAATCCACTGCTGCCAAGTAACTCTACCCCCGATTGGTAAAACTCTTGCTGCCGATTATGTTTCGATTCTCGTCGCTGAAATACATTTGCATTGTAATACAAACGCTGCGGATATGCCGCACCTGCCATACGTGTTACGGCAGTGCGAGCAATCGAAGCAGTTAATTCCGGACGCAACCCTAACTCTTCCTGTTCCTCATTTTGCAGTTTCAACACCGCGCGGCGCCCAATCGCACCTCCAGCCATCAGCGTATCCATACGCTCCAGCGTCGAAGTGATAATTTGGTGATAGCCCCAACGGTGAAAAACCTGCTGTAACCTATCTTCAATCCAGCGTTTTTGAGCTACATCAAGGGGGAGTAAATCCCTAGCTCCCGCTGCTGGTTGGTAAACCATAAATTATTTTTTCTTCCCACCAAACAAACCACCAAACAAACCGCCCCCGGACTTTTCTGGTTGCTTAGAAGCCTGAGTTGGCGCTGTTTTTACCGCTGTCCCAGATTTCTGCCCCATGAGTTGTTCGATTTTGCGTTTACCCTCAGATGCCATTTGGTCTTTTGGGTCTAACTGCAAGGCACGGTCAAAATGGACTTTCGCCATCGTTGTTTGATTTTGCTTTAAATAGACCACTCCGATCAAGCTATGACAGCGACTATTATTTGGAGCAAGTTTAATCGCATCTTGAAGTTCTACCCTTGCTTGTGCGAATTGATTCTTTGTCATTAACTCTTGGGCACGACGTAAATAATTATTGATGCTTGTGTCTTCTTTATTCACAGCACTTTGCAAAATTGTTGCATCAGTATTTTCACTACTATTACTTGTTACTTTACTCGACGGTGGAGGTGGTGGTGGCGCCTTATCAAATTTTTTACCCGCAGTCCGCATTAAATATACTAAATTTAGCTCGCTGACATAACCAATAATCTGTACAGCTTTAGTTAATGAATCATATTGAGTTTCGGCGATTTTTAATATCATTGTTCTATACAGTTGTTCAACGTTAGGAGAGCCTGCAAGTTGACGTGCTGGGTCGCTACTCAAATCAACAGAAGCAGACTCTTGTACTAAACGCTTACTCATCTGCGATAGGACAACCATGTACTCAGTCCGAGTTCGTTCTTGCGATAACTTTTCGTAAGCAGGATTTACCAGCTTCGACAATAACTCACTTGCTAATTGCTTTTCTTCAGTACTAGCAGATGCACAGCTATCTGGGTGCAACCGTCGTGCAATGTTTAAGTATCGTTTGCGAATCTCTTTAATATCCGCATCAACCGGAACACATAACACAGCATGGTAGTCTATAGAGTCAAATTTAAATAAGCCACGTTCTATTTTTATAGACATATAGCGCCATAAGAAAAAAGTTTACATTAATCTTTCTAGTTTACTTCCCTTCTCACAAATGGCTATAAATTTGACACGGTTTCTCGTTACCATGCGGATAAAGCAGGCGCGTTCTTAAGGGAATCACTCATTGCATCATGTATACGACCGTTAGTCGCAAGAATCCTTCCAGACACAACTTTGAACTCTGAACCATCATATGCTGTAACCTTTCCTCCAGCCTCACGCAATATAGCCACACCTGCCACCATATCCCAAGGCGAAAGACCACGTTCCCAGTAACCGTCAACACGTCCGCAGGCTACGTATGCTAAATCAATCGAAGCGGCGCCACTACGTCTAACACCCTGAGTCAAGTGAGTAAAGTGACAAAACTCTGCGTAGTTATTATCAGTAGTTTCACGACGGTCATAAGCAAAACCAGTTACTAATAAACTTTTACTCAATTCCGAAGTGTTGGAAACCCGAATTGCATGACGGTTGCGCGTTGCTCCTAAACCAGTACCCGCACGAAACAATTCATTGTGCCACGGATCATAAATTACGCCAACTTCAGGTACACCATCAACTAAAAGCCCAATTGAAACAGCAAACATGGGATATTGATGAGCGAAGTTAGTTGTACCGTCAAGTGGGTCAATTGCCCAAAGATACTTATCTTTTTGATTTCCCAATTCCCCAGACTCTTCTGAAAGAATCCCATGTTCGGGTAGATGGCGCTGAAAATGAGCCAGTATTACATCTTCAGCAGCTTTATCAGCAGCAGTAACTAAATCACCAGGGCGCCCTTTTTCAACAACCGAATCCTCTATTTTACCTAGAAAAGATTGTAAAACGGCGCCAGCAGAGAGTGACGCTTCTGTAGCAATATCAAGAAAAACTTGTAAATCGTTCATTATATCCCTTCATAATTACCTGTTAGCACGCCTAAATTCAGATGGATAAGTACGCAGAGGCTTTTCAGGGTTCCAAATGCCAAGTCCCATTAATCGTGACCATTGTTGAGCGCGTTCGAGTTTTAAGTCATATTTATGGTTTGGGAAGCGTGGAGCATATAAAGCATGACCATCTTTAATCATTTGCTCGTTCAACAAGATTTTGTCCTTCCATACATAAGCAAGAACACGACCAATCTTATCTTTCGCTTCAATATCAAATTCTAAATTGACTGGCGCCTCACCAATCAACGCTTCAAAATGTTCCTTAGCATTAGAGCCCCAAGGACGCTGACGCAAGTCGGGAGCATCAATACCTATCAAACGAACTTGAGAAATCAAATTCGGCTGTTCCCCCATTCCCAATACTTCAAAAGTTTGTCCGCTAACCACCCGTACAACTCTAACCTGTATTGGTGAACTTTCAGCTTTTTTCTCTGGCTGACATCCTACAACCAAAAGTAAAAGGCAAACTAAAAGTAATCTTTTGATAATACTCATGCGTACTAGTCTTCATCTAAAGGTAAACCTGCACGTACTTTACCTTTGGCAAAAAAGCGTCCAAATTGAAGCTCATATACCTCATCCTCATCTTGAGTTTCAACTTCCAAATCAGAACGTGCATAGCTAACACATAACAAAGCATAACCTTTGTTTTGTAGCTCCGGCGATAAACCTATTGCCTCTGGCTGATGAATATCTCCTGATAATACACGCACTGCACAAGTTGTACAGGCGCCGTTACGACAAGAAAACGGCAGTGAATTACCCTGGTGTTCAGCAGTGTGAAGAATATAACGGTCATCGGGAACCTGAAAGGTATGAGTAACGCCTTTTTGGCGGTCATGTACCGTAATGGTGTGTTTTTGCGACATTGTAATCTTGGGCTTTAAGCGATTTGAGCGAAAATTTTTGTATTTCTGTCAAAATATTATTGCAGTTTTTTAAAAACAATTGTATAGTATTAACTTGTGGCATCTTGGAGAGATGGCCGAGTGGTTGAAGGCGCAACACTGGAAATGTTGTTTAGGGGAAACTTTAACGAGGGTTCGAATCCCTCTCTCTCCGAATTTATAGAATTTATTCTGATACACTGTAGCACAGGCATTTTGCCTGTGCAGTATTCTAGATAAAACTAACTATCTCAAATAGTTCTAGCTAGATGTTAAACATCTAAATCTAGTGAAGGAATTATAAAGCCTCCAGGTTTCAGCCCAGCATAATATTTATAAATGATTTCTGGTGAATTACCTACCAGTTGAGCCAAATACCTTACTTCCATCCCAGCATTAATCATACAGGTAATAAACGTGTGGCGCGTTTGATATTGTGGTCTATAATGATGAATTTTTCCGTCATTAGCTAGTTGTCTTACTAGACCTATATACTTTTTTCCATGAATAGTGCATTGATTCCATACAAGAGCATTAAATACACGTGTTCTAATGATTTTGCCGTCTAATGATTTGAAAACTATTCCCTCTGCTTTATCATTGGGTTTTATACTACTTAGTAAATCTTGAAGTTGTTGATTACAAGGGAACTTCCGAACGTCTTTATTTTTCAATCTCTTCTTTATTAAATTTCCTGAAGCAGATACAATAGCATCTTGAAAAGTAATAATTTTTAGGTCACTGGATATATGTTCCCAACTCAAGCTAACTGCTTCAGAACTTCTGCACCCAGTCAAAAATAAGAAATGTACTAGTGGTTTATAATGACAATATTGATGGTGATTTTCAAAGGCTTTTAAAATGACTTTAGCTTCTGCTTCAGAAAATGGATCGATGCTGTTATAACCAGAATTTTCTGTAATTTCAAGCTTACTCTTATTGCTTGGTATTACTATTAAATCTTTCATTCCTTTAAAAGGATTGCTCGGTATTTTGTTCGCGCTCACTCCCCAGTTACAAGACTTATTCCAAAACATTAAAATTCTTTTAGCAATAGTGGGAGAAGTACTATCTATAAGATATAGGGCTTACGCAAACAAACCTGGTTTCTACGCATTCATTGTCGCAGACAAATCGTCATTTTTATTACATGTTATCAACGAAGAAACAAGGTTTCTAGGTTTTCATGGGTAAGTCCTGAGATAGAGCATCTCTGACGCTTGGCTAAATAATTTATAAGGATTTTTGATAATATGATTTCTAGCTCTGTTATAAGTGAAAATTAGCGACGTTTCTTCTATTTGAGTACGGTAAGAATTAATAAATTCATCCCACAATCTTAGAAATTCGACTTCTAAGTTTGAGGTTACTTCAAGAGTTACTTCTGGCTTATTATTAGCTTTCTGATAATGTTCCCACTCTTTCAACTGCCCTTTAGCATAATCTAGCTCCATTTCTTGAACTATTAACTGAGCTTGACGGCGCCCGGATGGATTATCAGGCAAACCTAAAGCTAACGTTACTTGTTTACCGTTATTCCATTGTTCGGGTAGTAACAAACAAATTAAACCTTCGTGAATTGTGAGAGTAATTCGTTCTTCTGTATCTTTACTGTACATAAAGCTAAAATCTCGAATAAACCATAATTGAGATTATAAATTCAATTTAAAGATTTTTTATTCAAATAAGATTACATTTTGTTGCTTTTTTGAAAGTAAAGTTAGTCAAATTTAATTCAATACTTAATAGTGTAAGAGATTATTACAACTCAGTACGCTATATGGCGATAGGTTCAATTTTTCTATTAAGCAGATTCTTTCAAGCGATACTTTACCCCTTACGTTTCCTGTGTTAATTAAGAGAGATGGTATAAAATAGTCCTAGCACTTATAAAAAGTATGACTCAATTGCAACATTCTCAACACTCTACGGATAAACAGTATTTGGGTAATATAAGGTTAGACTTTCTTGACGAATCAGAAGAGGTAAGTATTTTTAACCAGCAAGCTAAATATTTACATAGCCATCTAGAGTATTACGAAGACTTTATTGATAAATTGATTACTAAATTTAAATCTAATACCGATTCGAGTGCGTCAATTACAGCCCTTAATGCTATTGTTGCTGCTTCCGGTGCCTCAAAATGTTTAATACTTGAAAATCATGAATCAACTTGGGGTGTTAAGTCGCAAAGTAATTATACAGAGATAAAAGCAGAAGATTGTGAAGATGTTGTAACTAATAGCATTTTACCTGTAATTAATGACGAGTGTATTTTTAATCCAGCCCAATTCGGCATATATAGTAGGTATAATGACAATCAAGGCGCCTCAAAAGTATTTATAGCATTACCTATTAAAACAGTACCTAAAGCTGAAATAATGGTAGTCTGTGGATTAGTTGTATCTGAATATTTAACACAAGTATTCGGTAAAATTATTTCGAGTTTTTATCAAGCTAGTTTATTATATAACGAAGTCGAACTTCTTGAAGCTACTATATTAGATAGCTTAAAGTTTAATTACGGCTTTGTATCATCATCATTATATCACAGAAGATTTGACTTATTTAGTCAGCGATTAAAACAAATGGTGATGTATTTTGAGCCAGTTTTACACATTGAACCAGAGGATTTATTTATAAGTGGTTGGGAAGCTTTAGCACGCAACCCAATTAATCATACGGCGCCTTCAGATTTGTTTACAGCAGCGGAAATATGGGGTTCTAATTTCACTATTGCGCTTGACCAGTACTTTCTAGATGTTGCTACAGAACGTTATCGTCATGCTCGAAAATCACTGCAAAGACGTGCAGGTGATGTTGTCCCTTTATCAGTAAATGTTTACCCAGAGTCGTTAATGCGAATGGAATATTTTGAAACCGTAAGAAAAATCATTAAAGATAAAGTAATATCCCCAAGAAATTTAGTTTTAGAAATTTCTGAGAAAACAGATTTACCACAATTCGCTGATGGAATAAGACTAAAAAATCCACTTCAAAACTTTAAAAAACAATTACTAGAATATGTAAGCGAACTCAAAATTCGCTTTGCAATCGATGATTTTGGTGTTGGTTATGCTTCTGTATCCAGATTAGCAGGTTTAAATCCATCCCACGTTAAAATTGACCGTGAACTTCTTTATAACCATTCCAGCGATATTATTATCCGCTTTGTTCACGATTTAGTTGGAGCAAATAATTTGAACCCAGCTAAAGTTATTGTAGAAGGAATTGATGAAACTACACCTATTGGTTTACGCTCACTTAGAGAAGTCGGTGTTAGTTATATCCAAGGGCATTTGGTTGGAAAACCTCAACCAGAGGTATATCGTCTTAGTCAAGATAAATATGACGATTTAAAGAAAAGGCTTTTACACTGATGGGTCTAACCCCCAAGCGCCCAGTTAAGGTCAGGTTTATAATTACGTTTTCTAACCGAAGCTTGGTATTAGGCGACACCTGTGCCTAAAATCAGGCTGTTAATTTAGTTTGGATGATAAGGAGAATTTAATCAAATGGCTAAAAGTAAAAAATTAGGATTTGGTTGGATTGGGTGCCAAAAGCATAAAAATAATACATATTGCTCTATCTACTGTGTTGTTCCACCACACATGCTGGAAAATTTAGTGGTTAACGGTAGTGAGCAAATGCGTGACTGGGCATTTCATACATTAAATTTATCATCAGAATTTCGTGGACGGCGCCGAGTTGTAGGTAACGTCAATTTTGCAGTATCACCTGGAGAAAAACGCCGTACTATATATGATGCAGCAACAATGCAACTACTTCCAGGTAAACTGGTACGTGCAGAGGGAGACCCACCAAGTAACGATGAAGCTGTAAACGAAGCGTATGATTCAGCAGGTTCAACTTACGATTTTTTCTACGAGGTGTTAGAGCGTAACTCGATTGATGATAAAGGTTTACGGCTTGATTCAACGGTACACTATGGTGTAAAGTACGATAACGCTTTTTGGAATGGCGATCAAATGGTGTATGGTGATGGTGATGGGGAAGTATTTCAGCGTTTTACTAAATGTATAGATGTTATAGCTCATGAGTTAACGCATGGTGTAACGCAATATGAAGCTAGTCTCAAGTATTTTGGCGAATCAGGCGCCTTGAATGAGTCAATGTCAGATGTTTTTGGCGCCTTAGTTAAACAATGGGTGAAAAAACAAACCGCGGACCAAGCAGATTGGATTATTGGTGAGGGTTTATTTACCGAAAAAGTTAAGGGTGTTGGCATTCGCTCGATGAAAGAACCTGGAACAGCTTATGATGACCCAGTTTTAGGCAAAGACCCTCAACCTGCCCACTATAAAGACCTTTACTCTGGTGTCAAAGATAATGGTGGAGTACACATTAATTCTGGAATTCCTAATAGAGCATTTTATCTAGCGGCAACAGCTATTGGTGGTTATGCTTGGGAAAAAACAGGAAAAATTTGGTATGTTGCTTTGCGTGACCGTCTTGGCTCAAGTTCAGATTTTAAAAGTGCAGCACTTCTGATATGTCAAGTTGCGGGAGAACTTTATGGAGAAGGCAGCAACGAACAAAAAGCTGTACAAAATGCATGGGAACAAGTAGGTGTATCTTTAAAATAAATCGGAATTGCTAAATTTTATTATTGTGTTTGCTTTGCGTTATTTAGCTGGGAGATAATAAGACTATCTTCCCAGTTTTTTATCATAAAACACCGTCATTATATAATATGCGAGTTTATTTAGAGCGTACTGGTGGCTTCGCTGGTATGTCCAAAACCACAAAAGTTGATACAACAGCTATCCCCCAAGACACAGCAAAGCAACTTCTGCAACTACTGCAAGACTCAGATTTTTATAACTTGCCTGATTATATTGATTCTTGTTCCCCTAAACCAGATAGCTTTTTTTATCGTTTAACAGTAGAAAACAACGGAGAAACTCACACTGTAAGTGTCGGTGAATCCGCTGTCCCAAATAACTTAAAACCTTTAATTGAATGGGTCAATACCGCAGCAGTTAGTCAAAACTTCAGTTAAAAATTAGTAGGTTGGCTTTCGCGTAAGCGAAACCCAACAGAGTTAGATTTACTCTAATACATCCCAGGCTTTTCCTTTATAGCCATATTGGAATATTTCCGGGTGTAATATTTCAGCTAAAATTTCTAACGACTCAACTAACCTTGGACCAGGACGGTTGAAGTAAGCATTTCCATCTGTAATATATACTCTTCCAGATTTTGCACAGTGTAATTTTTCCCACTCGGGACGACTTGTAAGTAACTGTGCTTCTGTTCGAGTTCGATTCAAATCAAATCCACAGGGCATGAAAATAACTATATCTGGGTTACTTCCTATTAAATTCTCCCACTTTAGCTGAGTAGAATCTTGACCCGTTACACCAAATAATGGTCTTCCACCAGCTAATTCAACTAATTCAGGAATCCAGTTTGCGGCTACCATTAGTGGGTCTGTCCATTCAATACATGCGACACTTGGTAATACTTCAGTCGCAGAAAGACCTTTGGTACGTTGTTGAACTATTTTGACGCGCGCTTCTAAATTCTCAATAACTTTGAGCGAATCGACATCGAACACATGTCCTACATTTTCAATATCAGTCCAAACATCTTTAAGAACATTGGGTTGTAGCGAAATAATTTTTGGTGGACTGTTGGTTAAGTTTGCAACTGCTTTCTCTACATCGTTCAAACTGACAGCACAAACATCGCATTGGTCTTGAGTCACAATGTGAGTAGGCTGTAATTTTTCTAAAATATCTGTCTTAATTTGGTAAATACTCAGAGCATTTTGTAGCAAATTATTGACTTCTGAGTGAATCTCTTGACTCTGAGCATTCGTATTTAGCCGTGCTTGGGTACAAACAGGAAGGTTTTGCACTTCTTCTGGATAGTCGCACTCGTGGGATCTGCCAACAATTTTATCTGTAAGTCCAAGTGAAGCCAGTATTTCTGTACCACTAGGGATTAGCGATACGATTCTAACGCTTTCCTTCATTGCAACACTCCACGACAACTATTATTTATTTAATTGTGGCAAAATTATATTTTTTGTATATCTTTCTTCAGGTATGTTACTTCAAAAATATCAAGCTGTGGCGCCGCGATTCTATCAAAATCCTAGAAACCGGGTTTCTTTAAGTAAGTTTTAATATATTTTATGCTACTAATTTACTATAAGTATTTTTTGTACTACATACTATTGTGGCTTTTATACAGTATAGTTTTAATGTAATTATTTATACTAACTGTTGGTTAACAAATTATTTTAATGAAGAATTATTAATATAACTCTAAATTACTTTATACTATTGTTCCATTTGTGAAAAGCATGGTGTATCAACCAATAAAGATAATATTGTTTACTTGCGTTGAAGATTCTCGCACCCAATCTAATATATTGGAAGATATTCTAAAACAAGCAGGCGCCAATAATTACATAGACATGATAGACAAAGACGATAATTTTAGTAACATTTTATCAACATTAGAAAATAGGCATTTAAATATTGATGCTGTCATATTAGATTTATATTTAAATAACATTTCTGATTTAGATTATATAGGTCAAATAAATGGATTGAATACAAATATAGTAATTATTGTTATAAGTAATAAGGATGATGAAAATGTGTTACAAGCAGCAATTGCGGCAGG
Source organism: Calothrix sp. FI2-JRJ7 (assembly GCA_019359675.1). Classification (GTDB taxonomy): domain Bacteria; phylum Cyanobacteriota; class Cyanobacteriia; order Cyanobacteriales; family Nostocaceae; genus Dulcicalothrix. The sequence continues at coordinate 22,244 of JAHHGX010000037.1, read as the reverse complement.
AGCAAATGATTATTTAATTAAAAGTGAGATAACTCCACAATCTTTGCGACGTAGTTTATTACGTGCTGTTGAACAACGCTCTTCAAAATCATCAAAATTTTTATCTAAAAATGAAGCGCAGTTAAGAGCTATTTTTGACCGTTCTTCGATTGGAATAGGTTTATTAGATATGAACGCACGGATAATTGATGTAAATCCCGCGCTTTGCCACATATTAGGATATAACTACGAAGAAATTTGCTCCAAACAATTAGTAGATTTTATTTGCGAAGAAGAAATTACGGCAGAAACTGGGCTAAATTATCAATTGTTTACAAATAGTCAAGAACGCTTTGAAATGGAGCAACAGTTTTTACATAAAGATGGTCGCTTAGTTTGGGCACATCTTAATGTTTCTTTAGTTAACACGACAACGAACGAAGCAAGTTTTTTTCTGGCAATGGTTGAAGATGTTACAGAGCGCAAAAAAACTGACTTAAAGCTTAGAGAAAGTAAAGAAGCTGCTGAAGCTGGAAGTAAGGCAAAAAGTGCTTTTTTAGCCACGATGAGTCATGAGTTACGAACTCCTTTAAATGCAATTATGGGGTTATCACAATTACTTCAACAAGAAGTGGTAGGTACATTAAATAAGAAACAGCATGAGTATATTAATTGTATATATACAAGCGGTCAACATTTGCTTGCGTTAATTAATGATATTTTAGATTTGTCGAAAGTCGAAGCGGGTAGAGAAGAATTGATGTTGATTTCTATATCTATACCCGATATTGTCAGAAACGTTATTTCAACGGTGTTAGAAAGTGCTAATATTAAAAAATTACAACTTGCCGATAATATAGAAGCAGGTTTAGAAACTTGTTTTGCAGATGAACGGCGCCTCAAGCAAATGCTGTTAAACTTATTAACAAATGCAATTAAGTTTACTCAAGAAGGTACAGTATCATTAGAAGTCAAACAAGTAGAGCATGGAATTGCATTTACTGTTACTGATACTGGTATAGGTATAGAACCTAGCAATTTTCAGTCGTTGTTTGAACCATTTAGACAACTAGATAATCAACTTAATCGCCAGTATGAAGGTACTGGTTTAGGATTAGCATTAACACAAAAGCTAGCGCGTTTACATGGTGGAGACCTGACGGTAGAATCAACTTTAGGTGTAGGAAGTAGGTTTACTTTATTACTACCAGCACAACCACAACAAAGCAATGTGCAAAATGACTCAATTTCTGATGTAAGATTGGAATCAGATTCAGCACATAAAGATTATGTTTACCCAAATACATCTTCAGAACAAGCTGTTAAACGTATTTTGTTAGTAGAAGACGATGGGCATACAGCTATATTAATGCAAGATTATTTACAAACAATAGGCTATGAAGTCGAATTAATGCTGACAGCAGAAAGATTTATTACACGAGTTCATATATTTAAACCCAATTTAATTTTACTTGATGTGCATTTACCTGGAGATGTAAACGGACTTGATTTGCTAATAAGTTTAAAGCGACAGCAAGGTTTACAAGAAATTCCTGTAGTTGTAATGACACCAATGGAAATGGGGGATAGGGAAAGATTTTTACAAGCAGGTGCTATGGACTGTTTGAGCAAACCTATCGGTATTTTTGAATTAGAGTCAGTCCTAGTTAAGTATCTGTAGGGTGCGTGAAAGCTATTACAACCAATCAACGTAACGCAAAATAAACTGCTTTCACGCACCATCAATTATAAACATCGCGTAGGTACATGGCACCATCAATTATAAACATCGCGTAGGTACATGGCGCCATCAATTATAAACATCGCGTAGGTACATGGCGCCATCAATTATAAATGTCGCGTTGGTGCGTGACACTATTATATTAGCGTTTCGTTTGGGAATTGTTGTAAGTGTCACGCACCCTACTTAATTCTTGCCAAGCTTTGATGATGTTGAGTCGCATAAGTGCTGCGACTCCTGCTAATGCTTTAAATTCGCGTTGGTTGGGATTCATTTCTAATGCTGGTTTCAATGCTGCTTCTGCTTGTTTCGGTTGCCAATTATATAGACGTACAAATGCTAGATATGCCCATGCAAATGGATTTTGTGCGTCGATTTGAGTTACCCTTTGTAAAGATGAAATGGCGCCTTTTACCCTTCTTTGTAGCACGTCCGCAAGGGCAACTGAATACGCTAAGTCTGAATTGGCGCCTATATGCTCTAATCGATACTCAGCAGCAAGTCGTGCTTGCGATAAGTAATCTTGTATGGGATCGTATTGATTGATACGTGCAACTTCAGCGAAGATTTTTTCTATTGCTTGAGTACCTTTAGGTAAATTTGCTGAAAGATTATTTAGTTGTGTTACTAAATCTAATTCAGGTGCCTGTGTACTTTGAGAGTTGGGGTCAATATTGAAATTAATACCAGGTGTATAAATTGGATAAGTTTCTCCAGAAATTCTATTTAAGAAAGTCGCTTGCAGAATGTAATTACCTGGTTCAATACCAGCTGGTGGCAACATTGCTGTACGCTCAATAACTTGGAAAGTACCTTCGGGTTTTTTCACTGCTGTATATAAATTTCCCATACCTAAAGCATGGTCATGTGAAAAGCTTGTATTTGTATTGATGGTTTTATCTTGCTTGTGCCAAGTCAGTAATACTAATCCGTTTTTGAATTCGTCCCAAGAACCTGACCATTTGTAAGTAACTGGTACACTCACTCCAGGAGGAGCAGTTTTAGGGAGCGTTACATTCGTTAGAGTTACGGGAACTGGAGCAACACTTTTTTCGCGATATATATCTAGCGATGAATATTCAAGTGGTCGCGATATGACTTCGACGGATGGAGATTTTCGATGATATAGTCGCAAACTGCCGTCACTCAACTGCCATTGTGAGTGCAGTTCAAAGTCTGGTGATGTTTCTACTGCCTGAACAATATCTTTTTGTGATGACGGTACAGAACCTTGCTCACCTGTTTTTGTAATAAACCATGTCAGGGAGCGAGTATCTTGCTCTATTTGTTTTTTTCTTACTCCTACTTGGCGCCCATATACTTGAAATTTTGCTAAGGCGCCATAATAGTTAAGATTATGTTGGTTTATTTCGGATGTCGAAGGCAACACTCCCAAGGTTGAACGTAAATATGGTTCAGTGCGGATAATTTCTGCAATTACTTCTTTATGGGGTAATGGAGGTTGGGAGTCAGGACGATATTTACCCTTTGGACTCAAAGTTGTAATTAGCACTGAAGTACTAACAACAGGAAATAAATTACACAACATTAGTAAAACTGCTAAACCCAAAGTTCCCCAACGAATACGCTTTCCTAAAATACTTCGAGTTCTCGTCAACCCATATGCCAAAAATATAGATAGTACAGGTAAATAAGGTACTATATAGCGTTCATCTTTATTGACGTTTAAAGAAGTCAGCAAATATCCAGCTACTATAAAGACACTTAACCAACGTAGCGAATAACCTATTTTTTCCCTTTCCGAGTCTTTAATACTTTTTTCTGCAAACCTTGCCCAGTAAAGTAATAAACAGAATATCGGTACTAGTAATAAAGGTAGTGATACCTGATATGGTAATTGTTGCCAGTAAAAAATCCAAGCTTGAAGCGTATTTAATGGTGGGTCACCTTCTGCGAGTGCTGAGTCAACAGTTGCGCGTTTACCTGCTGTCAAAATTATCAACCAGTTAGTACGATACCAACCACCAAATATCAAGCTAGATACCCAGATTCCACCAACTAATTCGATTAATTTACCCCACTGACGCTTACGTAAGGCGCCAATTACTACCCATATAATTGGAACAATTAGAAATAATAGTGCAGTTTGTTTGATTAATAATGCAATTCCGAGTGAGGCGCCAAATAAAATGACTTTACACCAGCTTTTAGCAAGCGATAAAACAGTTACTTTCTCAGATTTTGATGGATGATTCCACCAAGTCAAGCAAAAGAAACAAAAAGTAACAGCCGCAGCAACAGGGTAATCTAGAAGAAATTGAAGTCTGAGTCTGTATAGTCCAGGTAAAAGTTGACATAAAGCAGCAGCCCAAAGTCCAATAGTGGCATTAAATAATACTTTACCCAAACTATATACTGAAACAATTAATACTGCGCTAAACAGCAGCATTACTAGCATCGCTTGGTCTTGTCCGGCGCCGAAAATGATTTGTGTAAAGCCTGTAATAATATAAGTGAGCGGTGGAATTTTAGAAGAAAGTAGCCAGAAGCTTTGCCACCATTCACTACTGTCCAAATGAATATTTTGTAATGCGCGCAAATAATTTAACGTTCCCGTCAAATATTCAGATTGATCCCATCCTGGAATTGAGGTGTCTAATGATAACCATACTCCGTCACAAATGGCACCTAAACCCCAAATAATTACCAATATTAAGGCATTTCTAGGAATCACAAAACGTTTAATCACTGCATCACCTAGGATGATTACATTTATTCGAGCAATTTTGTCATTTTTACATGACGAATGCCCGCTTCTTCAAAGACATGACCTTCTTGTTGAAATCCGATTTGTTCATGCAAAGTTTTAATATATTCTTGAGCATGAATTACAACTTCAGGTATATTTTTACTCTTGATAAGATCGAGGGCGTGTAACATTAGTTTCTTCCCAATTCCGTATCCTCGTGCTGTTTCTAATACTGCTAATCTTTCGATTTTGGCAAGATTGGTGCCTAAATATCGAATTCTAACAGTACCGATAAAGTTACCGTTCAATGACGCAATTAATCGGTCGGAAGTTTCGTCTTTACCGTCGAAATCTAATTTGGCGTCAACCCCCTGTTCTTTTTGAAACACTATTTCTCTAATTTGACGAATTGCTTCAAATTCTTTGGGGGAATTTGCTTGTTTGATGATGATGTTGGTCATTTGTGCTGAAGGGGATGTTATATGTTTGTAAACCCGCCTTGTGATGGGGGCGGGTTAAGGAGATGTTAGTATTATTGGAGGATATGGGTTAACCCGCCCCTACGGTAATGGCGATGTTTGTTAATCTGCTCCTTCTATTGGTGCGAAACCTTGACGTTGAATGTTTTCGGTTACGGTTTTTGGTTCTAGAAATTGTAATAGGTAATCGGGGCCTCCTGCTTTGGAACCAACTCCAGAAAGTTTGAATCCTCCGAAGGGTTGTCTTGCTACTATTGCTCCTGTAATGGTGCGGTTGATGTATAAGTTTCCTACTTCAAAGTCGGTTTGTGCTTGCTCAATATGTGAGGGTGTACGTGAGTATATTCCACCTGTTAAAGCATAGTCGGTACCGTTGGCTATTTGTAATGCTTCTTGGAAGTCTTTGGCTTTAATAACAGCTACTACTGGCCCAAATATTTCTTGTTGGGCAATAGTACCATTAGCAGGTACGTCTTTAAAGATGACGGGACCTATGTAGTATCCATTATCCGGCGCCTGCATTTCTAGTGCGATGTTCGATTCGGCTTTACCTTTTTCGATATATTCTAGGATACGCGCTTGAGCATTTGCGTCGATGACTGGGCCTACTTGGGTACTTGGCAATTCTGCGGCGCCGATGTTTAATGATTTTGTGGCTTCAACAAACCGCTGTACAAAAGTTTCGTATACAGGTTCTAGGACTATGACTCGTGAACAAGCAGAACACTTTTGTCCACTATAACCAAATGCTGATTGTACGACACCAACGACGGCTGCGTCTAAGTCGGCACTTTCATCGATAATAATGGCGTTTTTGCCCCCCATTTCAGCGATAACACGCTTCATGTGCTTTTGCCCAGGTTTTACAATTGCAGCGTCTGAGTATATACGACACCCGACTTCTTGTGAACCAGTAAAAGCAATGATGTGTGTACCCATATGATTGACTAAATAGGCACCAACTTTAGAACCTTTACCAGGTAAATATTGGAATACACCTTTAGGAATTCCTGCTTCAACCATAATTTCGGCGAATTTAGCAGCAATTACTGAAGATGTTTCTGCTGGTTTGAGTATGGTTGAATTTCCTGCTACTAGCGCAGCTAATGTCATTCCTGCGGCAATGGCAAGTGGAAAATTCCACGGTGAAATAACTACTGCAATACCACGTGGTTGATAGATATATCTATTTGTTTCACCTGCGATGTCATAATTAACACCTTTATCTAACCGCTCCATTTCTAGCGCGTAGTAGCGGCAGAAATCAATTGCTTCTGAAACCTCACCATCAGCTTCTCGAACGGGTTTACCGACTTCCAAGACTATCCATGCTGATAATTCTGGGCGCCGATTTTCCATTAAATCTGCTGCTTTCCGCAATATTGCTGCACGCTCACTTACTGCTGTTTTTCGCCACACTTTAAATGCATTTGCGGCAGCTTTCATTGCATCTTCAGCTTGTTCAACGCTGGCAAGTCCAATTTTACCAACAACTTCGCTTTTATTCGATGGGTTTATCGAGTCAACAACTTCGTCGGTTTGCACGTACTCACCGTTAATTAAAGGTAAATAAGTTTTTCCAAGGTTGTTTTTGACTTTAGTTAAATCCGATGACGCACGTTGTCTGGTATCTACAAGAGAATAATCTGTATCTGCGGCGCCAACAAACCCGTTTGTGTTGGTATTATGTATTGTGTCTTTTTCTAGATTAACTTTAGGCGCCGCTAATAATTCCTCTGCTGGACGGTTTTCCATGTTTTGGCGTAAAAACGAACTATTCGCAGTGTTTTCTAGTAACCTACGAATTAAATACGCCATTCCAGGCAGTAATTCACCATAAGGACAATACACTCGTACTCTATAGCCTTTATCAGCGAGGGGTTTGGCGATTTTATCTCCCATCCCGTAAAGAACCTGCATTTCAAAGCTGCGTTTGTTTACATTTAAATTTTCGGCAATAGCTATGGCACGGGAAAGTGAGCGAACGTTATGACTACCGATAGCAGCATATATATATTGATGATTTTCGAGCAGTAACTGAGTTATTGCTTCAAAATTGGCATCGGTTGCAGCTTTATCGTTGTAAACTGGTTGTTGCCAATGCTTTTGCATCGACTTTATCGTTTCTTGATCCCAATAGGCGCCTTTAACTAAACGAATTGTAACCGGATATCCTCGCTGTTTTGCCCAAGCAATTAAATCACGTGCATCTTGCTCACTGTCACGAAGGTAAGCTTGAACCGTCATCCCAACATCAGTTCGGGTGCAAAACTCATCTTCCATCAAAATTTTCTTGAGGATACTAAAAGTTATATCCTTATAAGCGTACTGTTCCATATCAAAGTGAACAGAGGCGCCTAGTTGTGCTGCACGTCGTAGTAAAATTCTAATGCGCTCACTAACTTTTTCTTCACTACCCGTAGCATCCAACGGGTCAAACTGCGAGTAAAACGCGGTTAATTTTACCGATACTTGTACCTGGGGTATTGGTACGGAATCAGCTTCGTCGATTAATGGAACTTTACTCCAACTCTTAGATGCTTCGGTTAACTGCTGCATCAAGTCGATGTAACGTTCAAGATAAGATACTGCTTCAGTTTCGGTAATAACAGCTTCACCGAGTAAATCTACCGTGAACGCCATTTTATCTTTACGCAAACGTTCAATGGTTTTCAACACCTGCTTGGTGTTTTCACCAGAAATATACTTATGCGCTAATGTTTCGGTAGCTGTAATAACTGTAGTTGCTGCTAACTGACCTGGCGCCGAATTGGGATTAGCAAAGTTTAACATGCCTTTGAGCGCCGCAGGTAGTTCTACCGACTCATCACCAAGGTATTCCTGTAAATGCGCGGCAATTTCAGATTTATCGTGTAACGCAGGTAGAGTATCAATAAAACGGAATAACTGCACCCGTAAACCGGGATTACTCATTGCCCAAGCTAGCAATTTATCATCCCAGCGCATCTGGTCGCGGAGATTTGCCAAAAATGAACGATTTTCTTGGGTAGCTGCGAGAAGCTGTTTAGCAATTTCTTGAGTTTTAGTCTCGTAATTGCTTGTTTGTGCTTGTAAAACCACTTTTGTACAGACTCCAGTATTTGGGCTAAGACTTTGTATATTAAAGCTTGTTCTTCTATTTTGGCTTCTCTATCGATTTCGCACCACAGTTGTTCAAGAAAAATAATCTTATTGTTTTTCTCATGCAATTTAAGTAAAAACTCTATTGACATTGTGTATATAAATACTTAATCCCCCAACCCCCCTTAATAAGGGGGGCTTTAAATGGTTCTTTTACAAATAAGCTAAAAATACCTTTTCCTTAACTATGCTAAAAACACCTCTATCTCCCTTATTAAGGGGGGTTAGGGGGGATTTTAAATATTGTAAATCATTAAATTAGATTGTTTTTAAAAATACATCTAATTATTATCATTTTATTAGAGTTTCTTAAAATCAGGACTTACGCATGAAAACCTAGAACCCTTGAATATACGTTGATAACATGTAATAAAAATGACGATTTGTCTGCGACAATGAATGCGTAGAAACCAGGTTTATGCAGCGTAAGTCCTAAAAATAAGAAAGCAAGTAACTATATAGATATTACCAATGGGTAACTTTCGCTTGAAAAATAATGAGGTCACAGGCGCCTTTGCTGATTTTAACAAAGCTAAGTCCACAGTCATAAGTAAGGTGGGCAGTGCCCACCCTACTAGGGTTGTTGTATAGTTAAGGTGTAATTGAGTTTGACACCTGGGTTAAAAGTGCCTACCCAAATTTTGTAATTTCCTTGTTTCCATTGGTTTAATGCGACGCTGGCATCTTTACGTCTACCAGTGTCATCACCGCAGTAAATTTTACCGTCTGGCGCCTGAACTAAAAGTGTGGTGTCTGAACCATCACTATCTACAGTAATTCTTAAATTAGAAAAATCTTTTTGTAAAACTACTATATGGTCGGGTGTTGGGTCGGCAAACCCAATACAAGCTTTGTTGTTGGCGTCCCGTTTGGTTATTGCGGATAGCGAATAAGAGCCACCTGTATACCCTGACAATGAAGCTGTGGTGCTATCAAAACCTGGCGCCAAACTAATAGTACCAAAGTTTGCCGTATCAGCCATTACTGGAAGTGAGATAATGACCGTAAGTATACCCAAAAGCCATCCGCCTTTTGACCAAGCATTTCTGTGCAGAAATTGGTTGATTCGCGAGGCTGACAATAGTCGATATTGACGTTTGTTCATAGCAGCCCTTCAACGGTGTATGAGTAAAGTTATATACATATAATAACTAGAAAACACCTTGAAGAACTTAAGGGTTGTGACAGATACTAATCTGACACAATGTAGAGACGCGTTAACGTAGTGTCCCGCTCTTAATAATCGCGTCTCTACCGCGTCTCTACATTTATTCTTCAAGTTGAAAAAACACATCACCTTTAAGTGAGTTAGCATCATCACCATAGTTAGTGACGGTTAATGAGCGCAAATTATTGAACAAAGGTTTAGCGACTACTTTGAGCAGTTTGAGTACAGGCAGCTGACGCTCTAAAATATCTTGACTAGCTGCCCAATCTATGTAGACATAGCCAGCGTTTGTTTCAGGAAGCGCGGCGATACAATTCTTAAAATTGCGGTTTTCTAATAATGTATTATCCTTAATTGAAAGAACTTCGTACATAGTCTCTAAGGATGAAGTAAAAATTTCATAGTTATCTAAAGTTGTATGTACTCCGTAAGCTTTTGCTTCAATATTAAAAGATGGTTTAGTTCCATTTTTACTGGAGTTGGCAGCTTTTAACTGTGTCCAAGCAACAATATGTTGGTCAAGTAGGTTGAACTCAGTAACATTTAACCCGTTTTTAGCTGCTATTGCATCGAGTTTTGCGATACCGTCTTGTGTAGAAGGCGCCTTTTCGGTAATAAAAATCCATTCAGGTGATTGTTGAGGTGATGATATCAAGCCAATAGCATATTCACCTTGTACCCAATCAAAGATATCTTTTGGTAAGTCTATTCCCCAACGCTTCTGAGTTTTGAAGTCTTGTTGCCCAAAATCGTTGATATTAACCTTAATTCCTAACGCGCTTCCCAGTTGCTGCCCAAATAAAGCTAAATTACTTTCGGGTAAAGTGCTTAAGTTTTTACTCCCAACAGCAATACCAACGTTTGCTGGAATATATTTGAGCGCATTTACAGGTTTTGATAATAACTCTAACGGCGCCTTCAATTCTTGAGTAGGTAATGCTACTGTTTGAGCAAGTAAACCTTTAGAAACTGGCACCAACGTTACAAGTTGCTCATCAAACTTTTGTATAGGTAGTTTCAAACCAAGCCATTCTGCCACAATTGGAAGATTTAAAAACGCTGCACCATAGGATTTTGCTGATAGTTGACTAATATCTTGATATTTCTTCGACGAAGTTAAACTTAAATCGGGTGCTTGAGCGTTATTTATCGCTTCACGCAGCACTTTGGCGTCGTTCGCAAACAAAACGTATTTATCACCAACTACTGCACCCGCTAACGTTCCCTTATCTTTTGGGGCATCAGAGATAAGTTTTATACCTGCAAACTCTTCCACACTTAAGTCTGCGCCTGCTAAAACTCGTTTCGAGAAAAATAACTGTACAAACTCGCGGCTTTTTTCTGGTGATTTAGTTGCTATTGCGAGCAAATATCCAGGTGACTTACCGTTATCGGGGTCACGGTCAAAATCTAAGCTAGTGACAGCAAGTGTAACTTCGTTTCCTAGCCAAGGTTGGATGTCTTTGCGAAAATCAATCCCAGAATTCTTGAAAAAATCGCTTTTTAGGAACGAGTTCTCACCTTTATCCAACGACTGTAACTTTTCTGGATTCAATATAGATATCATTACAGGCGCCTGCTTTGATACGAATATTGAGAGAGATGCTTCTGTTACACTACCCTTACCAAATGGACTTGCTGCCAATACAGAAGCACTGCACGTAACATTCAAAAGCAGCATAACCAAACTGACTGCAAAAAGACGAACAAATGATTTCGTCATATATTCTATTTCTCACTGCCAACAACTTTAAGGGTAAAGGGGAAAGGAAAAAGGGGAAAGGGGGTATTCAAAGCAGAAAATGTAGGGAAAAGATACGAAGTAACGAAGCTCTTTGTGTAAAGATAAGAAATATATTGGTTAATAAAAAGTTAAGTAACAAGATGGCGCAATATCCAGACTCACCCTTTTCTCAAGTTAGCGTCGAACAATTACAAGAACGGTTGTTATCAGGCGCCGACAAGATTCAGCTGATTGATGTTCGTGAACCTCAAGAAATAGATATCGCTCGAATTGAAGGTTTTGTCAACCTGCCTTTGAGTGAATTTGCAGCTTGGGGAGAGCAGATACATACACAATTTGATTGCGAATCGGAAACCCTTGTGCTCTGCCATCATGGTATTCGTTCCGCTCAAATGTGCCAATGGCTTGTAAATCAAGGTTTTACCAATGTAAAAAATATTACAGGTGGTATAGCAGCTTATTCAAGCTTAGTTGACCCCTCTATTCCTCAATACTAATGATTTTATCTACGTTAAACTTATGCAATATTTACCTTTAAAGCGTCATACCCAGCGTTATTACTGAGGCAGCAAGCATAAACAGACGTGTATTTTAGTATTTAACAATACAGCGTTTTGTAACTACTTATGAAATTATATATAGTATATCAACGAATAAAGTCTCAATTCGCACAATTAAATAGCAGTAAGTGAAAAGACCTTACTTTCAGTAGATGGTCATTTATTCATCTATATATGTAGATTAAACTTAGGGACTAGTAAAACTGACGCATCTGCTAGTACTAATGAATTAGCAAGAGGCATGGTATTATATTATACCTAATATCGAAGTAAAAACTAAATTACTATATAGAAATGTAACTTTATTTAACTTTTCTTAAAAATCGGGGATAGATTTGGTATCTTCCTTAATAAAATATTAATCTTGGGATTAGTATTTTAGATTCTATGTACCCGAAATTATTGTCAGATAGATTTAAGCTTTAAAACTTTTAATTAAGATTTGCCTTCAGTAAACACATCCTATGCCAGTTCAATTAACAAATCGACAACAGCATATACTTTGGGCAACGGTGCGACACTATATTGCCACAGCCGAGCCAGTTGGTTCAAAAGCCTTGCTAGAAGAGTATAATCTTGGTGTTAGCTCTGCGACAATTCGGAATGTGATGGGGGTGCTTGAGAAAGCTGGGTTGCTGTATCAACCATATACCTCAGCGGGTAGAGTCCCTTCAGATTCAGGATATCGAATTTACGTAAATAATTTAACGGCGCCAAGTGAAGCGATAACTTTGCAAGTTGAGCAAGCGCTGCAAACACGTTTGAAGTGGGAAGATTGGAGTTTAGAAGCGCTATTGCATGGTGCAGCGCAAATACTTTCGACTTTGAGCGGTTGCATAACATTAATTACGATGCCACAAAATGGCGGCGCCGTGTTGCGTCACTTGCAACTAGTGCAAATCGAAGCTGGGAAAGTAATGTTAATAGTGGTGACAGAGGGGTATGAGACGCACTCCACTTTATTAGACATACCACCAGCACCGGATGGAAATAAACGCGATACGGAGTTAATAGACCGTGAGTTGCAGATAGTTTCTAATTTCTTGAACAGTCATTTGCGTGGAAAAAGCACCTTTGAATTAGCAAACCTAGACTGGACACAACTCGACCGTGAATTTCATCATTACGGAGAATTCTTAAAAACATCGCTATCAGAATTAAACCATCGTAAAGTTGCTTCTGAACGTACACAAATTATGGTGCGTGGAGTTTCTGAGGTTTTACGACAACCTGAATTTTCGCAATTACAGCAAGTACAAACGATTATTCAGCTTTTAGAAGAAGAACAAGAGCAACTTTGGCGCCTAATTTTTGAAGAAACCGACGGATTAGAAGAACCAGGTAAACCAAAAATCACAATTCGCATTGGCGCCGAAAATCCATTAGAACCAATACGTGGCTGTACATTAATATCATCCACCTACCGACGCGGTTCTGTGCCAGTTGGAAGTATAGGGGTACTTGGACCAACAAGATTAGATTACGAAAATGCTATTGCGGTAGTAACTGCTGCTTCTGAATATCTTAGCGAAGCGATTAGTTAAATAGATCCCCCCTAACCCCCCTTACTAAGGGGGGAACTGGAGTTAAAGCATTAATATTTATTTTGAAAATAAACTAATTCTTAGCCCCCTTATTAAGGGGGTTGGGGGGATTTAACATTTAAAAATATCACTTAAGATAGATAAGCCTTCATTACTAAAAGGTATTATCTATATATGCTAAGAAAAATAACATTTTGGTTAATCTGGCTAGGATTTACTACCTACGCCTTTATATTCGCACCCCCTGACCAACCCGACACATTTGAATTAATCAAAAATCTATCGACTGGTCAATGGGAAGGAATCAATCCTTTGGTAATTGCTTTATTCAATATCATGGGAGTATGGCCCATGATTTATGCGTGTTTGGTATTTATTGATGGTAGGGGTCAGAAAGTACCAGCTTGGCCATTTGCAACGTTTTCATTTGGAGTAGGCGCCTTTGCTTTACTACCCTACCTTGGTTTGCGTACAGCGAACCCCGAATTTGTCGGTCATAAAAATACTTTTATTAAAATATTAGACTCTCGTATCACAGCAATTTTGTTATCTATTGGTGCAATTATTTTAGTTTTTTATGGAATTAGCCAAGGGAACTGGGGTGACTTTGTACAGCAATGGCAAACAAGTCGGTTTATTCATGTTATGAGTTTAGACTTTTGCTTGCTGTGTTTGTTGTTCTCTAGTTTAGTTCAAGACGACATGGCACGTCGGGGAATGACGGATAATAAAGGATTATTTTGGTTAACCGCATTAGTTCCGTTATTCGGCGCCTTGATATACTTATGTCTAAGAAAACCTTTACCCGAAGTCGGTAGCAGTATTAATCAAAGTCAACAAAAACCAGCTACAACATAAAATAAATATAAATAAAGAATGTTATGAATAGAAGTGCATTGTGGTTATTATGGGCAGGATTTATTCTTTATGTAGTTTTTCTTGCCCCACCACTGCATCTAGAAGCGACTATAAAATTACTAGTTAGTATTCTTACGCTTCAATGGACGCAGGTAAACCCCGTTATTTTATCATTATTCTCTCTTGTGGGGATTTGGCTATTTATATATAGTAGTCTGTTATTTTTTGATGGTCGAATGCAATCGATACGATTTTATCCTTTTGCCATTGCTTCGGTAGCATCGGGTGTTATAGGTTTAATACCATATTTGGCGTTACGCGAATCGAATCAAAGCTTTACTGGTGAGAAAGATAAATTTTTAAACTTTCTCGACTCGCGCTTTTTTGCTTACTCCCTAACGGTTACAACTCTTGGTTTATTTCTTTACGCTTTTATTTTTGGCAACTGGGATGATTTTATTAACCAGTTCATGCACGATAAATTTATTCATGGAATGAGTCTTGCTTTCTGCTTATTTTACTTATTGTTTCCAACGAGTATTCTTGATGATGATATAGCTCGTCGCAACTGGAATAAAGAGCAGATGGGACAATTATATCTATTTATTGCACTGGCGCCGCTGTTTGGGCCTCTTGCTTATCTTTGTCTACGTCCGAGTTTATATCCGACAATTGCAGCGAGTCAGCATTATGAACTTTAGGTAACTGCCACCAAGGGACATTGGGGTATTGATGATGTTCTTCGTGGTATCCAAAATGATAGCAAGTTAAGAAAGATAACCACGCAGGACGAGAAATTGTACGGGTATGAGAGGAATCTGTATATCCAGTAATTGGTTCACTATGAGGTTCAAAAGTACCAAAATAAAATAATTGTAATGAACTTAGTAGTGAAGGTGTTATCCAAAATAAAATAAGATTTATTTGTGGTACATGAGCAAGGAAAGCAAGTGAGTTATAAACAACCATTATTATGATAATTTGCTTCCAACTCCAATATCCCTTCATGAAATGTAAATACCATGCAATCACATTTTGGTGTTTTCCATCGTGGAAATCTGGGTCATTTTCTGTACCAGGATGTTGATGGTGTTGCCAGTGTTTTTTTAGCAGTGTTTTATACGTTAACCCACCGTATAAAAATAGACATAGCGAACCGATAAAATGATTTAATTTAAGATTATAAGAGCTAACTGCTCCATGCATTGCGTCGTGTGCTGTAATAAAAAGTCCTGTGTAACAAAAAGTTTGGCATAACACAGCAGCAACTATAGCAATTTTATTAGTATCTTGAACATTTACAGTCATTAATAAAATTAAACTAACCGCCCATATACCAATAATAGCAATAGCTGTAGTTATCCCTCGGTAAGGATGTATACTATTTTCAAAAGGTATTTGTGATGGGTATACAATTGATTTTTGTAGCATTTCTCTACGGGAGTTATTGAGTACGAAAGTAAAAATATTAACATTCTTTTACGGCTGGGCTAAGTATTTTGTATAACCCACTATAAAAAACAAATAACATTTACTCTAATACTAAGTATTTATCAGAATTTAACTCTCTGTCTGTAGTTTCAAGATTTATCTTAAAAAAAATCACATATTTGTAACTTTTGGATACTAGTTTGTCATTCTTAAAGCTGATGGGAACTATATAGTACAAATTTAATAAGTATTCAAAATATCAAACATATTTAACACAAATATATGATGCTTCGCGAAACTCCGCAAAACTTTAACTAAGAAACCGGGTTTCAGTGAAGAAACCCGGTTTCTTAGATTTTATCTAACTTTAGTAAGAAGGTTTCTATAAGCTAGTTCACCAAACTTATAAAAGATACACTTTTAGAAAAATGGTTATGAGTCCAACAATACTAATAACAGGCGCCTCGCAAGGAATAGGTAAACAAACCGCCCTTCTGTTCGCACGCAAAGGATATAACTTAGTACTAGCTGCACGCAGACCTGAGGTACTGGAAGCAGCAGCGCAAGAAATAAAAAATCTTGGTAACAACAACGATGTTTTGACTGTTAGTTGTGATGTTCGTGACTCCGAGCAAGTTAAAACGTTAGTAGACAAAGCATTAGCGCATTTTGGCACTATTGATGTACTAGTAAATAATGCTGGTATATTCGCGACAGGAACAGTAGAGGATTTTTCATTAGATGACTGGCATCAAATCATCGATACCAACTTGTGGGGATATATCCATACAATAAACGCGCTACTACCGCATTTCCTCGAACGCGGAAAAGGAACAATAGTCAATCTGAGTTCGATAGGTGGGAAAGTACCTACACCTTATATGGCAGCATACTGCACCAGTAAATTTGCTGTAACAGGATTAACCGAAGCACTGCAAGCAGAACTGAAACCAAAAGGTATTCAGGTTTGTGGTATTTACCCAAACTTAATAGCTAGTAGTTTATTAGAGCGAGCAATCTTTCGCGGTAAGGACGATGAAGACACGCGGAAACGTCGTGAACAATTAGGTCAAATTACAAATGTTCCAGTCGTAGAGAAACCCAAAGATGTAGCAAATGCAATTTGGGATGCAGTAAGCAACCAAAAATCAGAGGTAATGGTAGGTTCTGCCAACGTTTCGCAACTCATGTATCGTCTTTTGCCAGGTTTCGTGCAATGGGCTTCGCGACAAGCGCTCAAAAACAAAGATAAATAAAATGTAGAGACGTGTTCACGTAGTGTCCCGAAGGGAATATATCACGTCTCTACACTAGTTATTGCCACCTAATGACTTTTTCTTTAAAAACAGTGGCATTACCTACCATAATTTCCAAAGTCTCGCGAGTTAAAATAAAACGAGTATTACCCTTAACTGCTAAATAGTTTTGTTTTTCAAAGGCACCATCAGGTTTGAGATTATGTAAAGGAATGGTGACTTTTTCATTACCTATTCTTGCTACACCAACATAACTTCCGGGTTTATCGTTGCCACATATATATACGATAAAGCTTTTAGTCACAGCCTCGATAAGAACATTTTCCCCTTGTGGACAAGCGCTGACAAGAAGTTGCCCATCACCTGAAATTGCACTAGTTACTCTTTCCCTGTTTAAAATACGTCCCATCTTACTTACCATAAACTCATAAGGCGAAACGATATGACTAATTTCTCCTAGTTTCGCAATATAAGTCTCACCGTTCTTACGGACGATGGGGAGTGTAATTTTAATATCATCTGTCTTTGTAACACGCACGTAATAACCTAAAGGATTTTTAGTATCTCCTAGACAGATATAAAGCTTATATTTTGAAGTTTCAAAGCTGCGCTTAGGAAACGAGTTCTGAATCGGACAAATTCCCGTTGCTCCATTGAACTGTAATATAGATGACTCAGCCCTAGTTCGAGTCACAGGAAAAAACTGCGAAGCCAATATAGCAGCATAAGTCAGATTGAATCCGAGGCGCCAAGCGGATTTATTCAACATATTAATTTTTAAGATTTATTTAAGTAATGTTACGGAGCGAATTCAAATAAAGATTAAATAACTTCAGGCTTTATAAGTGTTTTTACTGTTGTGATGATTGGATAAGTATCGTAAAAAAAAGCGTCTAGAGCAACTAAATACCCCAGACGTTCATATATTCTTTAACAAAAGGAAATAAAATATAATTTTTCGATTAAGTAGAGACACGATTAATCGTGTCTCTACAAGATAAGATTATTTCGCTTCACATTCTCGTTTAGTTATTTCATGGCGATAGCGAAACGTAGCTTCGAGTTGAGCTTGTACTATCCAACCACTCATAAATTCAATAGTTTCACCACCAGGCATAGAAAACGAAATAGCATCAGTTAATCTAGTTTTATTACGTTCAGTATCAAACAAATGTCGGTGTTGCCAAAACTCAAATGGGCCTGAAAGCTGTTCATCAGTGAAAGAACGGTACTGTTCATACTCAGTATGTCGTGCTAACCAAGTTAAAGGTAGTAGTCCCAAAAACATTCGGAACTCCGTAATTGCACCAATACCCAAACCACCTTCGCGACGCACGACTTGAATAGGTTGCCAAGGTGGAGTAAGTAGTTGTAATACATCCGCGCGCTCATGGAATTGCCAAACAACTTCAACAGGCGCCTCAATTAATGAAGAATATTTAAATTGCAACATCTGGTAGGGCGGGTTAAACCTAAATTTTGTACTATTTATTAAGATATAAGTAAACCCACCCTAAATGTAATAACAGGTTTTCCTGTCTGTTCCACAAGAGGGATTTAAGAATTGATTTGTATAATTAGATGCACTATTGCTGTGAGGTTTGGTGATTGCCAAGATATGAGCAGGCGCCTAATGGCAACTAAAATTTTGGCAGAATTTAAAGTTGAAGCATCTTCATGGAAACTTACTTGTTGAACACGTCCCTTACTAAGTTGAAGTTCTACAACAACTTCACCATTAAAACCAGTAGGTAACTCTTTGCTTTGTAAATAGTTGGTCAGCATAGCAGCTATCGACGGTTCTAAACCAGTAATGCTAATAACTTCTAGTTGAGGATTTATTGGCGTTGTGCGTTGAGGGGGTAAATTAGTAGAGATATTGCGTTGTCTTCTTAGAAAATCTGGTTGTTCATAGGAAGCAGGCGCCCCAGATGCAAGGTAGAATATACCTGCTCCACGAGCAGATTCAGCAGACCCAGCTTCTGCAAAACCACCAAAAATACCTTCATATTCAACACCTTCAGGCATTTCTACGGGTACTTCAACTGTAATTAACTTACCAGTATCAGGATTAACTCTTACATCCTCACTAACTGCCACAAAAGCAGTGTACTTCGACAATAATTTATAAGTTAAAGCAATATCTGTTACAGCTTGAGTTTTTGCAGTTGTTTCGTATGTAAACATTTTGTTTGTCAAAGCTTTGATACAAGCACGTCCCCATAACTGGGCAATTGCTGAATTTCCATTTGCATCAAAATTAATATCAAACACCTTTTTATATGTTTCACAGCTTGCGGTCGTTCCTGTGATACTAAGATTTACAGAATTACCATCTTTTTTGCGTCCAAACACAACTAAAGGCTGTTCAGCAAATAAATCAGGCGCCTGTGCAGGATAAATAACGGCTGCTTCACCTTCACCGTTACACGTAATCTCAATATTCATCAGTACTGGATTACTAACTTGGCGAAAGAACTTTTCTGTAACTTCGTCAGTTTTTTCATCATGGCGAATAATATATGAAACACCCCGTCCTATTTCTGCGATGCGGTTGAGTAAATAACGATTAACTGAACTACCCGCACCAAAGCTATATAAACGATTTCCTGGTTTAAGGTTATTTTGCACCTCTGCCAAAATATCATTCTCGTTACCGATATAACCATCACTCAACAGTACTATTGTTCGCAAACGTCCAACAGGCGCCGGGAAATTAATAGCAGCAGTAATGCCAGTGAGCATGGACGTGGCACCACTTGCTTTGAGCTTATTAATATAGTTGATAGCTAAAGTGAGATTTTCAGGAGTATTGTTTAACGGCGCCTTAGATAATTGCCTAACCTTGTCAGAAAAATCAAGAATAGCAAAAGTATCATCAGGGTTTAAGCCATTAATGAAGCGTCGCATTAATTCCTGACACTGTAGCAAAGGGGCGCCGGACTGTGAACCAGATGTATCAACTAAAAATACAACATCTTTAGGAACGATTTGACTAGGTTGATATTCCAAAGCTGGAATTAAATAAATAGCAAAATGCCCACCACGCTCATCAACTTGGGTTAACACAGTTGATTGCGTTTCACTTTGAGCAACTTGGTACCGTAAAATAAAATCCTTATTCGGGATAGTATCTTCAACACCCAGCTTCACCCGTACAACTTCACCAACATATTCTGTTTCTAACTGGTGTGAAGGTGATTTAATCTCAGTAACAACCACACCTGCATTAATTTCCACAGTCACATTTATATCATGCCCAATACGCATTCCAGGTGGAAGCACAGGTGGAGTAATTCGCGAACCATCAGGCACTAAATCAGTATCAGTAGTTGAGGGGATTAACTCTCCAGGAATATACCTTGGCCCTACTACCATCGGGAAAACAAACTCATAACTTCCCGTATCAAACTTCAAACTATCCGTATAACGAATCGTCACATTAATTTGTTCACCAGGCAGAATATTAGCCAAAGACTGAGTAAAAATATTATCTCTTTCCTGCTCTAACAACCCCGCAGTACGTCCTTCTTTCTTCGCCTTATCGTAAATTTGCTGTGCTTCTGAGCGTTTTTTTATACTTCCCTTAATTATTTTGTCACCAATTTTAATCTCCATCTCATCCACTGCTGACTCATCAGGTAGTGGGAATACATATACAGCTTCTAATGGTGTTATAAAAGGGTTTTCAAAACTTTGTGTAACTTCTACACGCGCAATGTTTCCAGAAATTTTGGCGCCTACTTCTGTATGCTTAAGTGGAAATATTTCTTTACTACCTTTTGCAAAAAGTCCAGGATTTACTATATTACAAGTCATCGGCTCTATCTCCGAAAATTAAATATTTATAGTTCGTAGTTTGTAGTTCGTACTCGTACTAAGCACTTCAGTGCTTAAAATTGATTATTACCACAAAGACGTAGAGGGCACAGAAATAAAAGTTAGAGAGATTTAAAAGAAGGCGCTTACTTAAAGTAACTACAATTCTAATGTAACATCTTGTAGGTTTAATGTAGTGTTAGTGATTGATTTAATTATTATTTAATAATAAGTATAAAACTATCTGCAATTAAATATTAGCCTCTTGTGGAACAGGCATGGGGATATAAATAATAATAAATAAAAGTATAACGCTAGTGCCGCAATACTTTGAATTTGCGGATGAAGTAATACTTTAGTTTTAAAATATTTGAACACAATGAGATGTTAAAGTAAATTTTGATACTTATTATGCAAATGTTTGTATGTAAACGTCATCATTAAATAACGTAAAAAATAAAATCCCCTCAATAGAATGCTCTGTTAAGGGAATTTTAATTAAGTTATAAAGCTAAACTTCTTCTCCAAGCTCTCGTAATCTTGCAGCAAGACGTTCCGCGCGCTGGTGTTCAGCCTCGGCTTTTTGAGCTTCGGTATCCGCGCGCTGTTTTTCCGCTTCTTCTGGTAAAAGTACTAAATTACCAGTTTCATCATAAAAGCGTAGCCAGTCGGCAGTTTCTCGGTCAATAGTACCTTGGTGTGTACCAAGCCATAATCCTAAAGCTTCGCTCCATAGCCAACCTCGACTATCAGGTGTAATTGGTTCATATTTTTGAGAAGCATTCAAACGCCACCCAGTAAGTGAGTTATTATCAAACGGGTCATAAATATAGTAGTTACGTGTACGAAAAACTTTTTCATAAAGTTCTTTCTTTACACCTTTATCTACTTTTGCTGTGCTTTCAGATAACAACTCCACAATTACATCTGGATAGCGTCCGTTTTCTTGCCATACCACCCAACCTTGACGCTCTTTTGTGCCGTCAACATCAAGCGTTACAAAGAAATCAGGACCTCTAAAATCTCGATTCATTGCTTGTGTGCTGCTGTAATAAACAAACATATTACCCCCTGCGAAAAAATCATTGCGGTCAGCCCAAAGCTGTAACAATGACCGAATCAGGGTGTTCATGGCGATGCGATGGCGATTACTTTCCAAGGGTTCCCCGTCGTCAAATATCAAATCCGTGGGTGGCATTGGTGGTTGCCAGTCCACAGATTCGTCCACAACTTCTAAAGTTTGTTCAGTTACAGCGGTTTCTGGTGACATTTGTTTACCTGCCTCCTTCGGAGTACATATGTTTGTTATTATCTCGCAAAAGCTTAAAGTGTCACGTTTTTAAGGGTATAGTTCAAAATTATTAACTTGAACGTTAGTGTTACTTTTACCTCTATTACAAGCATACTCAAACCATTTCCAAGTAGCGCGCGAGTTGTTTTGTTTATCCTGCTCTTGTGGAACGGGCATCCTTGCCCGCTATTATATGAGAAATTATTAAGGGACGGGCTTTTGATGCCCATCCCACAAGATTTATAGTTAATTTATATTTTGTAGCTACACCTTAGATTTTGTATTACACACTTTTAATCTTTCGCGCGCAGTAGGATGGGTAGCGAGGTAAGGAAGCAACCAGTCGCAACCTCTTGTGAGTAAGATGTCTAAGTTATCGAGGCGCCGAGTACGAACACTGAAGGGGTGACAAAGGCGCCTGAAAAGCTGTACTGGTAAAGTGTGTAACATTTCATGGTAGAAAAGATAGGTCTTCTATTTGCAATAAGACCTACCTATTGAAAATGTTACCAACATTCTACCA
>JAHHGX010000036.1 GCA_019359675.1 Calothrix sp. FI2-JRJ7 | reverse complement strand
TTTCGCCATCCGCGTTTTTGATTCTTGGACGAACACGTATCTCCGTAGCATCTACGTATGATACATCACCATCTGTACGAGATACTATTACCATTCCAGAGTCACGGGCGCCTTGTGCTTCTAGACCAGTACCCACTAATGGACGTTCTGGTTTTAACAGTGGCACCGCTTGACGTTGCATGTTGGAACCCATCAGCGCTCGGTTCGCGTCATCATGCTCCAAGAATGGAATCATACTTGTAGCAACTGAGACTATTTGTACGGGGGAAACTGCTACACAGTCTACTTGTTCGGGAGTTGTGGTCGAGAATTCCTGACGGTAACGGATAGGAACTTGTCCCTTTAAATAACCGTTTTCGTCCGTCATTGCGTCACCTGCTGCTACCCGCAAATCATCTTCTTCGTCTGCGGTCATGTAAACAACAGGCAAGTCTAACCGAACTTTGGCGTTTTCAACTTGACGGTAAGGTGTTTCTAAAAAGCCATATTGATTGACGCGCGCGTGGGTTGCAAGTGATCCTATCAAACCCGCGTTCGGACCTTCTGGTGTTTCAATCGGGCAAATTCGCCCATAGTGTGAGGGGTGAATATCACGAACCGCAAACCCCGCACGCTCACGAGTTAAACCACCTGGACCTAAAGCACTTAGGCGCCGTTTGTGAGTTAATTCTGCTAAAGGATTGGTTTGGTCCATAAACTGCGACAACTGCGAAGAACCAAAGAATTCTTTGATGGCAGCAACCAACGGTTTTGGGTTAACCAACGAAGCAGGAGTTAATACTTCGGCATCCGATACTGTCATCCGTTCGCGAATTATTCTCTCTAAACGGTTGAGCCCAACTCGAACCTGGTTCTGTAATAATTCTCCTACGCTTCGGACTCGACGATTACCTAAATGGTCAATGTCGTCTGTGTTACCAATATCAAATTCAAGGTTGATCAGGTAATCGACTGCTGCTAATATGTCGGTAGGAGTCAAAACGCGCGTTGGTTCGGGAACCGAAAGACGCAGTTTCTTGTTGAGCTTATATCTACCTACTCTTCCTAAGTCGTAGCGTTTAGGATCGAAGAACCGCGAGTCGAGCAGTTGTTGTCCTCCCAATACCGTTGGAGGTTCACCTGGTCTGAGTTTACGGTACAGTTCCATCAACGCTTCTTCTTCAGAAAACTGTCCTTCTTTTTCAATTGTTTTTTGAAAATACTCAGGGTGACGTAAAGCATCGAAAATTTCGTTGTCTGATAAGCCAAGCGCTTTCAAAAGCACTTGAGCGCTCAATTTACGAGTTTTATCGATACGTACCCATACCAAATCGTTACGGTCGGTTTCAAATTTCAGCCAAGCTCCTCGGTTTGGTATTAACGAAGCTGAATAAGTACGGCGCCCGTTTTTATCGATTTCTGACTTATAGTAAACGCCAGGAGAACGAACAATTTGATTGACAATAACCCGTTCTGCACCATTGATAATAAACGTGCCTCGGTCAGTCATCAAAGGCAAATCACCAATAAATACGTCTTGCTCTTTGATTTCCCCCGTTTCTTTATTAATTAAGCGAGTTGGCACGTACATTTGTACAGCGTAAGTACTATCGCGTCTCTTCGCTTCCTCAACGCTGTACTTGGGTTCCTTCATTTTGTAGTTTTGGCCCAAGAAATGTAGTTCGAGCTTACCCGTATAATCAGTGATGGGACTAAAGGAATTTAATTCTTCTATCAACCCTTCTTCCAAAAACCAGCGAAAACTTGAACGCTGAATTGCAATTAAGTCGGGTAATAGAAAGGCGGGTTCCATTATTGAGTCGTTAGTCATGCCTCTACCTTTATCATCAATAAGAGTAAACTGAAGAATTAATACAACAAAAGCGAACTGTACACCAGCATTTACAAGTTTGCCATGCTGCTAAAATAGCTCCACTAAATTTATGAAGCGATTGTCTAATTTGTTCATGGTAATTTTAGCAAGGGTAATTACCCTCACTCTCTGGTATATTTCCCAAGAATTCGCTATTAGCGCAATTACTTTAAGATGAGAGCGCTGATTATGTATTTTTACTTTGCTCACTTCCCCTCCAAAAGCGCGGTCTTAGTGATAGTAGCCACTATCGAACCAAGTTGGTAATCTTTAATTGGCTGGATAGGCGCCGTGTCTGCTACAACTGTCTAAATATTTATGACTTGTAGGAAATAAGATTTTTATATAGTTAGCTTATCGTACTGTGTAAAGTTGACAATTTTTAATCAAGACTCGGGATGACCTTGGGTAAGCAGAGAATAGTCTATATAGACTAATAGCCATTTCTGCTGGCGCGAAGGTGGTGCGGGTTTACGAGATTGTAAATATTTGTGTAGACAGGCAGTATACAGCTCGATTTGCCACACTTACCATTATGACGCAAGCCAGCAGTTTTTGGAGGAAATAATTTTAGCACAGTTTGTCCCCCATCTTAATTTCTTGTGAAGTCAGATTAATTATATAGTATAAATTGACTTTATAGTGCTAATCCAAAAAGTTGGCAAGCATTTTGGGTAGTTTGAGCAGCAATTGTTTCAAGTGGTTCACCTCGCAATGTGGCAACGTGTTCAGCTACGTAGCGGACATATGACGGTTCATTTCGTCTTGTTCCACGTTTCGGATGTGGCGCCAAGAAGGGACAGTCTGTCTCAATTAAAAGTCTTTCTGGACTAACAATTTTGCAGCTGGCTTGAATTTCTTTGGCATTTTTGAACGTGACGGTACCACTAAAACTAATGTAAAACCCCAA
Source organism: Calothrix sp. FI2-JRJ7 (assembly GCA_019359675.1). GTDB lineage: Bacteria > Cyanobacteriota > Cyanobacteriia > Cyanobacteriales > Nostocaceae > Dulcicalothrix. Next base: position 34,349 of record JAHHGX010000036.1, on the reverse strand, counting down.
GTCCATAAACCATTGAGTCTCTTCAGGTGTTCCACCCCAGCAATGCATTACACCCCGCAGCCGCTCACCCTTAAGATTTTTCCAACGTTGAAGAACTTCTTTGACTTGTGAAGCCGCATCACGACAGTGAATGATTACTGGTTTATTTAAAGTAGTTGCGATTTGTAACTGCGCTTCAAATACAAGTAATTGTTGCTCGTAGTTATCTGCTTTGTAAAAATCTAACCCCATTTCACCAATTGCTACAACTCTCGAATCTGACGACGCTAAGGAACTTATTAGGGACTGGGTTTCCATCGTCCATTTAGAAGCATCAAGAGGATGCAAACCAACTGCAAAGCTCAGTTCAGGCACGCGCGCTGCAATGGCTTGAATACTGGAAAACTCTGATGGCTCGACGCATGAGTGGACTAAATGTACCACACCAGCTTCTTGCCATCGTGAGCGTACAGAAGCAAAATCTTCTTGAAAAACCTCAAAATTGAGGTGTACATGGGTATCAATCAGTTGCATTTTTAACGTTCATGAATTACCTGGCCCCTCAATTAGCTTCCTATATTAACGGCGCCTTGAATATAAGGTTATGCGCTACTTAAACGGTTGCTACTTGGGTTACGGACTTAAGACGCTTTGCGAGTCGAGACTTTTTCCGGGCGCCGTTATTTGAGTGAAGTACGCCGCGTTTAACCGATTTATCGATTTTGCTATAAGCCTCAGACATGTGTTCCATTACTGCGGCTTTTGACTCTTCTGTCGGGCTTGCGGCATAAGCATCTAATGCCACGAAATACTTTTTCATCAGGGTTTTAACCGCTGACTTATACGACTTATTACGCATCCGGTTGCGTTCTGCGATTTTGGCACGTTTGAGAGCTGACTTATTATTCGCCACTGGTAAGTTCCAAAAATTAATATCTATAAGATGTACACACACTACTAGATTTACTAATATAGCATTCTTCTTGACAATGTAAAGATTTTTTTTAAAAATTTTTCTCGACCAATACTCGCTTCACTTTCTCAAATATCACTATATAGTTATTTAGCTTTATGCAACTAATTCAACAAAAATTAAATCATCTATATTTTTTCATAATTATAACTATTCAATATTTCTTTGGCTTTGTCGTCAGTACAGGACTAACTAGTGGCGATGCTCCGGTAATAACAGGCACATGTCTGTTAAAATTTTTATTGATGAAAAATTAATAATATTGATAGTAATAATACGTAGATTTAGAATCTATTTAGCGCATAAATGTGGCAATTTATGTAATTTCATCGAAATAAATATACTATGAGTAGACCATATAATTACTTATATTTATATGTTTTGTTTTGTATTAATTTGAATCTAAAGTCATTATAAATAATCGAGCTTGCTATATTTTGAATATTGTTTAGCCAGATAAATGTTTTAACTATCACTATTAAGGTTGCTTCAAATTCCGTAATGTTACATAAAAAGAGCAAACAGTATAAGCACATAATTGATACATTGTCTATAAAGTCAAATTCATCAAAAATTTAATTAAGGTATACGTCTCTTCATCAGCAATATATTGAAAATCTTTGATATACAGACTAAATTGGATACTGAAGCAGTAATCCTATACACTTAGTGCGTGGTAAAAATTTGATATAGTCTTACAGATTTTTTACAGGGTGATTGCTGTTACTGCGCTAGCGCAAATGCATATTAATTTGACAAGTAACTGAAACATAAATAAGACATGAGCCTCTCAGCATTAGGAAAATTTATTTTACCACCAGTCATTGCCGCAGCGGGGGTATTTTCTGCAATGAGCCTGCCTCTAGCTATGATGGGTGACAAGCCAGTTGGCATTAGATATGAAGAGGAACCTGTTTTTGATGGCAGAATCAGAGATATTGCTCCTCCATACGTAGTGTTTGTAACGGCTCTAAGTTTTGGAGTTGGGATTGGGGTTGCTGCAATAGGTGGGTGGCGAAGTTCTGCTCGTAAATCATCACAGTTTCAACATCAGTTGTCTACGCTAGAAGACGATTTACAACAGAAAGATAAACTACTCAAAGAATTGAAGCTTTCAGAGTCAAGGTTACAAGTATCTGGACTGGCTAACTTTTTAGATGATGAAGTGCCTTTCGACCAACCTGCACTTAAGGCTTTACCCGCAGTTGTGACTCAACCTGTTGTACAAGAGCCAGTTGTTGCACAAACTCCAGCCCAAAAGTATCAGCAATACTCTCCAAGTCCCGTGCCAACTATGGCGCCAAAACCAATGGCAACTCCAAAAGTCGCAACTGCTAGGGTGATGCCTTCTCAACCCACAACTGTTACAAGCGTGGCATCATCGTTTGCGTCTGCGGCATCGGCTCAAGCTTTTTTAAATTACGATAAGTCAAATCAAGTTGCGGATAAAGCAACTGCAAATAGTACCCAGATTCAACCCGTAACTTCTGACGGAAGCTTTGAGGCTATACAACAACAGCTTCGAGAAATGATGGAGCAGATGCGAGCTATGCAGAACAGTATGCAGCAAACACCCCAAGGGGCAAGCGTTCAAACAAGTCCACCCAGTAAATTTCAAGTTTATTACGAGGCGCCAAATTCAAGCGAGACAAAGTTTCAATAAATTCAATAAAAAGGTTATTAAATTTGGGCAAGTTGTTTACCAACTCGCCCAATGTTTTTTAATGAATGCTTATTGTTGGTTAGCGTAAAAATTCTCTTGCTGAGAGCGGGGCAGTAGTTTGCCTTGATTTGCTTATCTGAGGTGGAGTGAATGTAGAAGCAATAGCTTCAGGTTGAATAATATATCTATTTCCCCAACCATCATTAATATCTTCTGCGAGTTGTTGTGGTGGCACAGTTTTGAGTGCGGGTAATGGAATTTCTTGAGATAGGCTGGCTTGAACGTATCTATCTCCTTGATTGGTAAAGCGCAATGACTTACCTTCAAGCAACTGAACTTGTGGTGCTGACTCTACTGATGTTTGATTTTCTTGGTTTTGAATTCTTGGAGTTTGACTTTGTGGGTCAAAGGTAGCTGTGAACGTTACATCGCTTTCTGGAGTTTGTTTTGAGCTAAGTTGATTCTTCTGCCAAATTTCCTTGTAGCTGCCGTCTGGTGCGACTTGCCAAATATTTAAATTTGCTTCCCATTTGCCCTGTTTTACTTCCACTATCTTGCGGTCAAGGATAGAACGATCGGCATCCAAATCTGCACTTACAGTTTGTGGTTCGCGAGAGATGAGGTAACGAACCGCAGTAATTGCAACTTGACTCGATTCAGGTAAGTTTGTTTCACCTGTAATTGTATATACACCGTTACCGCCTGCTGCTTGTACGTTTTTTATTTCTAATTTAACTTCGTCTTGTGCTTTTTGTGTACATCCGTAGTTTGTAACAAGTAATACCATTGAAGTTACTGTTAGTAGAGCTTTGGTGGTGTATTTTCGGAAACGCTGGTGATTGAGAGCTAAATAAGGATTGTACATAGAATATTTACTTAGATGGTGCAATTTATTGGATGTATTGCCTTTATTTTGCCCGATTTTTGTCGAAAAAGTGGTATTAAATAAAAAGCTTTATGTGTTCTTGATGTAGTTGATTATCCTCGACAAAATATGTACACTGTCCTCGAATATACTCGAATTATTTGCTAAAGTGGCGTCATCTACCAACCACAAAATTTACAAATCATAAAAATAGGCGACATGTTGCCCACTGTATTTGATCGTCATAAATTTACTTCCACAAGACCGACATACAAGCTTTCCCTGTTGATGTGCGCTGCTTCCACCTCTTTTTTCTGGGTGTTTGCGACGAGTCAACCAATTAAAGCTCAAGTCAATCCTCAATCTGCTGGGGAGTTGTTGCCGGTTCCAAAGTCACCTTCTACAAAGTCTCAGGCGCCACAGTCTGTTCCACCACCACCTGGTGAGCAAACAAGTGCTGTATTGCCCAATAGCACAGGTTTTGCAAATGTCAATAATTTAGTGCTTTCAAACGAGGCAACTCAATCACTTGGTCAGTTAGAAAACTCGTTTATTCAGGAAAGTAAGAATGCAGGCCAAAGTGTTTCTCGACGTTCTAAGAATCCCACACCAGTTGCACCTTTGAAGACACAACAGTTTTCAGCTATTGGTGGAGATAGTTCGGATTCAATCGGACTACAACAAAGTAGTTCATTGGTATCGCAAAGTTTAGGGCAATTGAATAGTCAATCGAGTAATACAAATACTCAAGAGTTTACAGCACCTGGAATGGCGCCTGGGACTGGACCGACATTTAATCAACTATTAAATTCCCAGCCAAGTAACGGTGCAGTTGCTCCTTTACCTCCAGTGGTTGGTGAAAGTCAGTCATCACAGTTCGGCACAAACTTAGTTACTAACACAACTCCAACTTTTAACCAGCTATTAAATAGTTCGACCACATCTAGAGGGAACCAAGCAAATTTAACTGGCACAGCACCAACTTTTAATCAATTACTTAATGGTCAAAAAGTTGTAAATCAATCTTTTGTTAATAGCAACGCCCCTCTAACATTCGAGCAAATTCTCAATGCTCAACCAGGTGCTTCTGGGGTGCCGACTCAAAGCGCACCACTCTCATACGAGCAGATTCTTAATGCTCCTGTTGGCGACCCGAACCAATCTATGGCTACATCGGTTGCCCCCACATTTAACCAGATTTTGAATTCGCAAGGTGGAACTTTTCCAACACAAGGTGAGGCAATAAGACAAGAGCGACTGCAAAGTCAGACTCGACCAGAAAGAACAACACGACCATCAACAGAAGCGAGGCCTTTACTAAACAGTACTGCGTTGACGGAACCTACGTTGAGAGTAGAAGGTGTATACGTTACCCAAAAAGAAACATCGGCACGGGCACGAGTTGCAGGAATTTATCCACTGACACCAAATGTTTTATTTGGCGCAACGCTTGACTTGGTTAGTAATGGTAGTACTTTTACTGACTCACGTAACGAAGGTTTGAACATTAACGAATTATATTTTGCTACTTCGCTAAATGGTCTACCGAATTTACGCTTCGTTGTTGGTCAGTTAGATTTAACTTCGTACTTTGACCGTAATAGCTTTGCTAAAGATGGCGCCAGTCAGTTTTTCAATCCAGTGTTTCAAACTAACCCAGCTTTAGCAGCAACAGGTATTGCTTCGCGTCCTAGTTTACTAGTAAACTGGAGCGTTACAGATAATATAGATGCAAAAGCTGCTGTATTTTCTTCTTCCAATAGCCTAAGTAATTTTACTTTAGATGGGTTTGCTGGAGAAGTCGGTGTTCGGTATGGTAACGCGATTATTCGTGGTACTTATGCTACCGACCGTGATGGAGGCAACCGTGACTCTTTCCCAGAAATATTCAGCATTGCTAGAGGAAATGGGCAGTTTGGAATACTTCGTGATGACCGTGAAGAAGCATACGGTTTAAACGCCGAAGTCTTCATTCCTAATCTTAAATTGGGATTATTCGGTCGCTACGGTCGCTACGAAAACCGTGATGCCAATAGAAGTGCAGATACTTACGTTTTGGGCGCCAGTTTGTTAGATTTATTTACTCCAGATGACCGACTGGGAATAGCTTACGGGCAAGCTCTAACAAGTGACTCACTTCGCCGTGGAGACCGTCCTGACGTACTAGAAATGTACTACGATTTTCCATTTTTATCAAATTTAAGACTTGGCTTTACGGTGCAGGGACGCGATAGTTTTGAGGAAACTGTCCTTGGTGTCAGGGTGAAATCAGATTTCGATATAACTCCAAGGGGGAGAGGACGGTAATGAGTATCGAGCAAAAAGGTAAAAGTTCCTTTTGGGTACAAGCGGCAATTAAAACCCTTTCCTTTTTTCCTTTGTACTTATTCGTTTTTAGTATTGTTGCCGCATCACCTATAGCTATGATTGCTCCTGCTGTTGCTCAAAAAGCAAGTAGCTCTGAGCAACGAGGGTTTAACCTTCTGAAAAAAGGTTGGGTGAATGATGCGATTAAAGCTTTTCAACAAGCTTTAAAAAGCAACCCGCAATCGTTACAAGCCAAGCTGGGACTAGCTATTGGTTATAAACGAGCAGGAAAAATTGATGATGCGTGGAATGCTTATCAACGAGTATTAGCACAAGACCCAAATAACCAATTAGCCTTAAAAACAATTGGATTGTTTGGTACATATAAACCACAATGGCAACAAGGAGGTATTCAAGCACTTTCTAGAGTGTTGCAGCAAAATGCGAATGACTTAGAAGCACGTAATCTACGGGCTATTCTTTATTTTTATCAAGGTAGACAGGCTGAAGCAGTTGCTGACTTTGAGATTGTGCTGGCAAACAATCCAGCACCAGAAACGATAATAAACGCAGCACAAGCATACACTTACAACGGCGCCTCTGCTAAAGCTGTGGAATTATTTAACCGTTATCGCAGCACAGGTAAACCAATTGTTGGTGATGCTGCTGTTGCCTACGGTAAAGCACTGCGTGAAAGTGGTAACGCTGCCGCTGCTGTACAAGTTTTAGAAGCACAACTACAGCGTTCTTCTGGTCTCGACCGAACAGGAATTGAAACGCGCAAAGAATTGGCTGTTGCGTATCTTGCGAACCAACAACCTAACCAAGCAGTGGCAACACTACAGCCGTTGCAAGGTAGACCCGATGCGGTATTACCTTTAGCTCGCGCGCTGAATGATATCCGCAGACGCTCGAATAATCCGGCATTAGCACAGCAAGTTGCAACGCTTTACCGTCAAGCTCTGTCTGCAACTCCGAACCCATCAACATCACTTGTACGTGAAGTTGCGGATGTATTTAGTGGTTTGCCTAATGGTGAGCAAGTAGCAGTCCAACTTTATCGTCAGCTTGTTTCGCAGCAACCAAATGATAGAAGTTTGTTAGTGCGGCAACTCGCGTTAGAAAATAAGCTTGGCTTTATCTCTCGTGATGATTTACGGCAACGCTTAAGTTCAGCACTGCAACCACTACCTTCTGACTCTGTACAGCAACAACAATTAGCTGTTGCCTTAGCAGAAATTAGCACACCTGATTCAGAGTTTTTACCTGTATATCAAAGTTTGGCGGCTAGTCGTAGCGATGTGCCAATGTTATATTTCCGAATTGCACAAATGTACTTGCAACTCGGTGATACAGCTCAAGCAAGACAAGCTTTGGCTTCTTATACAGCGACTCCCGCAGGCACCAGAGATTTAGCACACCAGTTATTAGCAGCAGAAATCGAGCGTCGCGAAGGTAGTTTGGATGCAAGTCTGAGACGTTACCAGGCTTTACTAAAGAGTAAACCTGACCGTACCGACATTTACGATGCTGGATTACGAGGATTTGCTGGAATTTTGCGGCAGCAAAAACGTTTCGACGAAGCGTTGGTTGTATATGACGAATTAATGAGTCGTAATCCGCAAAGCCAGGAAATGCAGTTAGGACGTGCAGCGATAGCTTATCAAGCTCGTCGCATATCTGAAGCTGAAGCTAAAGGCGTTTTAGAAAATTGGTTATCAAGACAGCCAGCAACGAATACACCACCTGAGTTGTATAGCTTGGTGGAAATATTGCCCCTTTATCCTGAACGCGAAGCGCTTTATAACTACTTAGCTGAAATAGACCCTAATAATATTGCCATGCAATTGCGGGTAGTTGAAGCTATTTCTGACCGCAGTCCAGCACAAGCACGCGCTCGTGTCAGACAGTTAATAGCAAGATTGCCTCAAAATGGCAGTACTTTTGAATTACAAGCACAGCTAGCAAGAGCAGCAGGTGACTTGAATCAAGCAGGCAAAATTTATGAAAGTGTTCTAGCACAACAGCCAGATAATCTTGCTGCTTTATCAGCATTGGGTGGTATTCGATTTGAGCAACAGCGATTTGCGACAGCAGAAGGTATTTACTCAAAAATCATAGAAGAAAAGCCGGAAGATTTAGATGCACGTCGTGCTGCTGCTGATTTGACAGCAATTTTAGACAAGCCGTTGAGCGCACTCGCGCAAATGGAAAATTTACAGGTCGAGAAAATGCGTCAAGGTTCTCCCGACCCTGAGTTGTCACAACGAATGCAGCAAGTCCAAGAGGAATTTTTACAACGTCGAGGATTTCAGCCACCTTGGGAAGATTATTTGAGACGGGGAGGCAAATAATAATTAATAGTGGCGCCAAAACTAGAAAAAGGAAACTTGCAGCCCTAAGTTAATAGTCAAACATAATTCGGGAATAATAATCACAAGGATAAATTTTAAGAAATTTCCTTTTATCCTTTTGCCCTTTACTTCTTGTTTTAAGTTTCGGCTTTGGCCAATGTTTTTCAAATCCAATGGTTCTTAGGATGCGGCAACTTCCCTTATTATTGGCAATTGTTATACCGATTGGTCTTTGTGGTTGTTTCTCAGGTTATTCGTTTGTTAAACAACCAGTAGACAAATCAGTAGATACACCGTTAAGTTCTACCCAACCATCTGTTGATGTTAGTGTTTCAACCTTTCTGGCTGCTTTGCCCCCATCTATTCCTAATCGGGAGTTGCTGGCGCAAAGCTGGGATGTCTATCGCCGTCGATTTATTCAAAGTGATGGACGGGTGATTGATTACGAAGCCAGCGACCGTTCTACTAGCGAAGGTCAAGCATATGCCATGTTACGAGCAGTATTGATTGATGATGCTGAGACATTCGCTTTAACTCTGAAATGGGGTGAGAATAATCTTCAGCGACAAGATAAAGGACAAAAAACTGATAGTTTGTGGGCTTGGAAATGGGGCAAGCGCGCTGATGGAAGTTGGGGTTCTATCGATAACAATTTTGCCAGTGATGGTGATATTGATGCGATTACCGCTTTAATTTTTGCCGCGCGTCGTTGGAATCGTCCTGAATATTTAGAATTGGCACGTACAAAACTCAAAGATTTGTGGCGCCTATCTGTAGCTCCTGGGCCTCTAAATAAACCGTATTTATTACCAGGCCCATACGCTGCTTTTGTTCCAAATCCATCAACACTGCATCTTAACCCTTCGTACTTGGCGCCGTATGCATTTCGTATCTTCGCTACCGTTGACCGCGAACACGATTGGTTGGGATTGGTTGAAACTAGCTACCAAATACTCGAAAAATCTACCCAGGTTTCAAAAGTTGGTTTGCCTAGCGACTGGGTATCTTTAGATATCAAAACAGGTCAATATCAAGCGTTGCCCTCTGATAGTCCAATCCAAACTTTATATAGCTTTGATGCTTATAGGGTTTGGTGGCGAGTAGGTTTAGATGCTGCCTGGTTTAATTCGAGTCAGGCAAAACAGTATTTAAAGAACTCAACGCAACATTTAAAGAAAATGTGGCGTACACAAAGCAAACTGCCCGCGCGCGTTGATTTACAAGGTAACAAACTAGTTGATTACGAAGCGACATCGCAGTATGCAATGCTGTTTTCTGCTTGGGCAATCATTGAACCAGAACTTGGGCAAGAAATATTGGCGAAAAAATTGTTACCTAGATATAAAGAAGGTATATGGGATGACTATTCATCATATTATACTCAAAACCTTGCTTGGTTAGGCTTAGTGAGTCCTTCGGTACTACCGAAGCAATTATTATTCGCTAAGTGATATATACCTTCTTCTTAATGTCTTTAATAAAGTATCAAGATTGAAGAGCCAATTATAGGTTATAAAAAGAACAAAATTGTTTTTGGTAATTATAACGAAGACAAGACAGGCTTAATTATCACCAATATCCTAGTTATCCTTTTATTGTGTAATGTCTCATGAAACAGTTGTTTCTTCTTTCCCAAATCAGTAAGAAAGCGTTTGTTGTCACTTTCTGCTTGCTGCTATTCCCAAATGCACTGCCAAGCGCACGTGCAACGAGCAGCGAAGACGTTAATGGTGTAGCTTCGCTTGGACTAATACTCGCACAAGCAACACCGACAACTCAAACTCCCAAAAAGACCGATAGTGCAAAGACTCAAGAAACAGCTGATGAAAGTAACGCATCTACCGCAGCGAATGCAAAAGGTTTAATTACTCACAATCTAGAGTTTAATCGTAGTCCGATTGTTGGTAATCGAATGCGGTTACGCGGTATTTACTCTGAAGCTCGTTTAGGTTTTACCCGTCCTCGTGGCTGGAAAATTGATAGCGGTACGGGAACAGTACAAGCGTTAATTCGCTTTCAGCATTCACCATCGCTTTATGCTAGTCGCTCTAATTTAACAGTGCTTGTCAATGGTAGAAGTGTTGGTAGTACACCTTTGAACCGCAAGCAGTCTCAAGTTGGCCAGCTACTAGTAAACATTCCACCCAGCATACTTCAAGACTATAACGAGCTAACAGTAGTAGGTCAGCAAAATAATTCGCCAGAATGTAGCGACCCAAACAGTCCTGATTTGTGGACAGAGATTCTGCCTGACTCTAAAATAACTTTCAAATACCAAAAACAACCGCTTACGCTTAACTTTAGCCGTTATCCATTTCCTATCTTTGATGATTTGGGACTGGAAACAAATAAGATTGCTTACTTACAACCTAGTCAAGCTTCTGCATCATGGTTAACTGCCGCAGGTCGTTTCCAAGCTGCATTAGGAAGGTTAGCTGATTTCCGTCCGATTGAAACTAGCATGGTATCTAGCGTTGCATCTGTTAAAGATTCAGAGCGCTTAGTTATTATTGGAACTCCTAGCGAACAACCAGCGTTAGCAGAGCTAAAAGATTTACCGCTAAAAATTGCAGGTGGGCAAGTTCTGGATAGTAGTAATAATCCAGTGCCCAACGAACGAGGAGTGCTGATTTTAGCTAGCTCTAAAAAAGAGGGTGGGGCGCCAGTTATTATCGTAACGGGTAATAGTGCTAAAGCAGTTGAAAAGGCGGCAAGATTTTTATCACAGCCCGATTTAAGAAAAATGGGCACAGGTCAAGTAGTTTATGTTGACCAAATTAAAGAAACAACTACTCCAAGCGCCCGTCAATGGCCGCGTCATTTGCCAGAAGCAAATTCATTCCAACTCAGCGACCTCAGAACCGCAGTTAATAACGAGCGGTTTAAAGATGTAACCGTGCAAGGTGCAGGGGCGCCAGCAGTAGATATTGACTTCCGGGCTTTACCTGATGACAGGTTTGTTCGTGGTAGCTCGATGAATTTGGTATATAGCTATGGTCCACAAGTTAACCCACGTACTTCTGCGGTTCAGGTTTTTTTAGACGGTAACTTTATCGGTGGTGCGCGCTTAACCAACGAGTCAGGAGAATCTAGAAAATCATTAAAAGTCGATTTACCTGCAAACCTTGTAAAACCTGATTCAAAGCTACAAGTCTTTTTCCGGATGAATGCGCGCGAAGCATTTGATAAACAAAAATGCCAGTTTGCTCCAGACCAGCAGCTAACAGGTACTGTTCATGCGGATACAAGCTTTGATTTGAAACGTGAAACTTCCGTTCAGCTACCAGATTTAAACTTACTCAAATTTGGTTATCCATTTGCGGCGCCTCAAGATTTGTCTAGAACAGCTATCGTCATGCCGCAAAATCCATCTGCTACAGATATGCTGACGATGTTGGAGTTTACCGAACGTTTAGGAAGATTAAGCAAAGCTGATTCAGTTAAACTTGACGTTTATACACAGGAAAATATACCGGAAACCGTTCGCAAAGAAGATAATTTAGTTGCGATTGGTACACGTGATAAATTCCCGCTACCAGATGCGTTGAAAACATCTGGATTTAATTTGAGTCAGCAGTTTACCAGGGGTACAGCGCAAGCAAGTGTGGTGACTCCGCAAGACGCGCAAGGAATGATTAAGCAGGTTATTTCTCCTTGGAATAATCAGCGGGTTGTTTTGGCTTTAACTGCTCAAACTGAAACAGGGTTAGAGCGAGTTCGACAAGTTCTTAATCAAGACCCTTGGTTCTTCCAACTTAAGGACGATACAGTGCTGATTAGCAGTGACAAAAAAGACCCTGCACCATATGACCCAGAAGCTTTTCAACTTGCTTTCTTTGAAGATTCTCCTAGTGTGAGCCGCGTTGAAGATACATCTCCACTCAGCAAAATATCACGATTAATTCAAGATAATTGGTTGCTATTGATTGTTGGAATTTTGGGTTCATCGCTCTTGCTGTTTGGAATTGTTCAGTTATATCTGAAGCGTTTAAACACAGAGGAAAAAGGGTAGTAGTAAGGTGGGCAGTGCCCACCTTACTAGTAATTAAACTACAATCCATAATCAAAAATCTAAAATCAAAATGTCTTCTTCCTCATTTAGAACACCTCCAACACCAAAAGCGCATAATTTTCTTACTAAATTTATCGCTGAGATTGCGCCGCGATTTTTTGACCGCGCACTTGAAAAAGTAGGAATTAAGCAGTTTAAGTGGTTAGTACTACTATCTTTAATAATATCAATTCCACTCGTTATTACACCATTAGAAGTTTGGCAGCAAGGTGTAATTTCAGTCTTTTTAGTAGTGCTGGGTCAAATAATTGTTCGTGCAGAAGAACAAGAATCATCGATAGATATTAGCCAGTACTATCACTTATTCATGGTGTGGTTAAGTATAGTCACAACAATGCGATATTTATATTATCGCGTTAGCTATACTCTTAACTTTGATACTTGGGTAAACGGTATTGCGTGTGGGTTACTGTTTGCCGCAGAGCTATACGCTATTTTGACATTGGTTTTGGCGTATTTTCAAACATTGAAAATTAAAGAACGTCAACCAATTAGTCTTAATGCTATTCCTGAAGAAGAATGGTATTCGGTAGATATTTATATTCCTACTTACAACGAGGACGTTGAGCTTGTTCGCAAAACTGCGCTAGCTGCACAAGCGTGCGAATATGCACCTGGAAAGAAAACGGTTTATGTTCTCGATGACGGTCGTCCTGAACGTTATAAAGCAGATGACCCGCGTCGCGAGAAGTTTCGCGGGCGCCGTGAGCAACTTCGACAGATGTGCGAAGAACTTGGCTGCATTCACATGACGCGCGATAATAACGAACATGCCAAAGCAGGAAACATTAATACTGCATTCCATAAAACACACGGTGATTTGGTAATGATTCTTGACTGCGACCACATCCCGTCCCGTCAATTTTTGCTGCACACAGTTGGTTTCTTTTACGACCCTAAAGTTTCGTTTGTACAAACACCGCACTGGTTTTATAACCCTGACCCCTTTGAGAGAAATTTAGTTACCAGTGGTCGAATTCCAGTTGGTAACGAATTATTTTATAAAGTGTTACAGAAAGGAAACGATTTTTGGAACGCAGCATTTTTCTGTGGTTCGGCAGCGATAATTCGTAAAGACCATGCTCTTGAAGTTGGGGGAATTGCAGTAGAAACAGTAACCGAAGATTGTCACACTGCATTACGTTTACACGGACGTGGTTATAAGTCGGTTTATTACGACAAAATTATGGTGGCTGGTTTGGCGCCTGATACCTTTAACGCTTATGTAGGTCAGCAGGTTCGTTGGGCACGGGGAATGGCGCAAATTCTTCGTCTCGAAAACCCGTTGTTTAATTTGAAACATAAGCTATCTCTAGGACAACGGATTTGTTACTTGAGTGCAACATCACACTTTTTGTATGGATATCCGCGACTAGTATATGCTGTGGCGCCGACTTTGTTTTTGCTGTTTGGTATCAACTCTGTACAGGGTCTTGGTATTGAAACCCTAGCTTACGCGGTTCCACACATTCTGCTATCGCTGTTTACCAACCACATTATTTATAAGCACGTTCGTTTTTCCTTCTGGAACGAAATATTTGAGTTTGTGATGTCGTTCCAAGCTGGATGGGTAACACTACTAGCACTAATTAATCCTAAACTCGGTTCGTTTAACGTAACTGATAAAGGAGTTAATATTAAACAACGTACTTTTGACTGGCAATCAATGCGCGGTCTAGTTATAGTTACCGCTTTAGTTGTTTGCTCATTGCTCGCTGTTCCATATTGGTTGTTGCTACGTCCAGAAGACTGGCAAGCTGTAATGGTGAACACAATATGGTCAGGGTTTAATATAATTTTGCTATCGAGTGCTTTGCTAGTAGGTTTTGAGCAGCCGCAAATTCGTACAGCCCATAGATTACAGCGTCGTTTAGCTGTAATGATTTCCGTCGATAATCAAACCTTGATGGGTGAAACGATAAATATTTCTGAAACTGGGGCATTAGTTAAGCTTGAATCTTGGCCTAATTTACCTGATGAAGTTGAAATTGAAGTTCATGGTGACTTTACCGCGCGCGCAATACTTACCGCAAGGGTTATACGTCTATCACCAGTAAACGACACAGAAACTCATCTCGCAATTGACTTTATAAATATTACTGATGACCAAAGAGACGCTTTGACTTTGGTTATTTATTCAGATGTTCGCGAGTGGTACTCTCAAAACCGCGAGTACGCAGACCAACCTTTTGCTTCGCTTGGTTTCTTAGCTACTAGTATGACTCGTTCGCTACGTGACATGAAATCAACACAAAGCAAAAAAGTTCGTAAGCAAGTGCAAGCGCACGGTCAAATTTATTGGGATGGTCATTTCTTCCCAGGTGTGGCTACAGAACTTGGGGTTACAGGTTTACGTTTAGAGTTAAATAGTAAGCGTGCTGTTTCTTCTGATAAAACACTTACGCAGCAAGATTTGCAATCAATGCAAAAGAATAAACCACTCGTTGGTCTATTATTAAGTCAAGAAGCGGCGCCTGCTTCTCCTAATCGCTTTGTTGCAGAAATTACCTCGGTAATTGAAACTGGTAATGGTCTTGCAATTGAAATGAATTTCCCTGAGAAGTTTAGAGAGCGTCAATCAATCAAAATTAAACAACTGTTACAAGCGTTTTAGTACTAGTGCTGTAATAAAAATAACAATATTCTCATTATCCCGGTTTCTCTGTGATACCGGGATTTATTTATTTGTAAGTTTTTTTGTTTGACCTGTTATTTATCGGTCATGCATTTGTGTGTGTGAAAAAGTATACATATAATAGGCAAGGTAAAATCTACACCTTCTCAAAAAGGAGAAAAAAATCCTGTTAATTTACTTATTCAAACATATCGGTCAGCTAGTTCTAGGGAGAAAATTAACGAGATGCTAGCTCTATACGGTTAATTTGAGCAGCAAGCTTGGTTTTCTTTAACTCTATTGGAGCGGCGCCCTGTTGTTGAAATAATGTCGTCGTAGCTTTTAGGTACCCTTTCTGCTGTACAATTACGTTTATTGCATGTGTAAAAATGGAATTGAGATAAAATTTATACTTTGTTATGACAACAGAAAGTTATGCTGCGTTATCGGATTTAGAATACATTTCTTATATTGACGAAAATGGTCAATTACCTGAACAGTTTCAAGGTAAAATAGGAGTGTATGCAATTTTTGATACCGATAAAAATTTACAATTTATTGGGTATTCGCGTGATGTTTATTTAAGTCTAAGGCAGCATTTGGTTCGATTACCTGATAAATGCTATTGGGTTAAGGTTCAAACGATTGAGCGTCCTAGCCGTGCGACTTTGGAAAATATTGAAAAAGCTTGGATTGAAGAAAATGGCGCCGTTCCTGTTGGGAATGGTGAAAATAAAGATGTTTGGACTCAGCCTGTAAATGTTAAAAATTTGATGGCTGAGGAGGAGAAAGTTAATTATAACAGTCCTAATAATGATGAAATGGCGCAAATCAAAATTATTAAGAATGTCGCTCGTCGGGTAGAGGCAGAGATTTTAAAAGTTTTAGAAGCGCGCGGGTTACAAGCTCAGATTCGATTTAATCCCAAGTTGAAGGAAGAAGGTTTACTCGATTTAAAGTAGAATTCGGTAGAGGCGCTTTGAGTAGATTTTTTTTAGTATATATATTTACCACAGAGACACAGAGTAGAGACCGAATTAATTCGATCTCTATAGAGAGTTATATTTGGTTGACTGTTTTACCAATGACTTGAGGAATATAGAGTTGATGAGTTAACTTCTATAGCGTAATATCAACGCTGCAATGAATGGTAATGACACAATTTAAGAATGGAATCCCTGCTTGTGTTTGGAGTCGCCCTATTGGTTTGGGTTGGAGTCAGCCTTATACTGTCCGCTATGCGAGTAATATAGATGATGGACCTTGGCATGGTATGCCTTTGGGTGGTTTCGGCGCCGGTTGCATTGGACGTTCTTCGCGTGGTGATTTTAATTTTTGGCATATTGATGGTGGGGAGCATGTTTTCCAAAATATCCCCGCTTGTCAATTTAGCGTTTTTGAGTCTGCTGAAAATACTAAGCAAGCTTATGCTTTGTCTACTGAGGCGCCTTTGGATGATAGTCTCAAAAGTTGGAAGTGGTACCCTTCAGATACGAATGGTACTTATCACGCTTTATATCCTCGGAGTTGGTTTGTATACGAACATCAAACGAAAGCACAATTAAGTTGCGCGCAGTTTTCACCAATTTGGGCAAATAATTATAAAGAGAGTAGTTATCCTGTAGCTGTATTTGTTTGGAAAGCTACTAATCCAACTGATGCACCTGTTACTATCAGCATCATGCTTACCTGGCAAAATATGGTGGGCTGGTTTACTAATGCTTCAAAATCACCAGAAATTGTACTTCGCGATGATGGTAGTCCAGTATACGAATATCAGCCACGTTTGAATGAAAGTCAAGATAATTATAATTTTATAGTTGAAAATACTGATAAAATTGGCTGCGTTTTAGCTCGTTCTGGAATTGTTACACCAACCGAAGAAGGCGAAGGTGAGTGGTGTATTGCTACTAGTAAGCAACCAGGTGTTGAAGTGTTCTATCATACTCGTTTTAATCCTGTTGGTACTGGGGATGATGTATGGAACAGCTTTGCAAGTGATGGCTCGTTACCTAATATATTAGATGCAACACCTGCCGACCACACTGAACAAGTTGGTGCCGCTTTAGCTGTAAGAATAACATTACAACCTGGGCAAACATTAGAAATTCCATTTTCGTTAGCTTGGAATTTTCCTGTTACTGAATTTGCCGAGGGTGTTAAATACTATCGTCGTTACACTGACTTTTTTGGACGTAGTGGTAAGAGTGCTTGGGCTATTGCATCAACTGCATTAGATGAATATCAACAATGGTGGCGCCAAATTGAAGCATGGCAACAACCAATTCTTGACCGTCAGGATTTACCCGACTGGTTTAAAATGGCTTTGTTTAACGAACTTTATGATTTGACGGCTGGTGGAACGCTGTGGAGTGCCGCTACTGATATTGACCGTTACGGGCAGTTCGCAGTGTTGGAATGTTTAGATTATCGCTGGTATGAAAGTTTGGATGTGCGTCTTTATGGTTCGTTTGGACTGTTGATGCTGTTCCCTGAATTGGAAAAAGCTGTAATACGTGCTTTTGCACGCGCTATTCCTAACAGTGATGACCGCACCCGCGTTATTGGGTATTACTATGTTATCGGCGCCGAAAGTCCATTAGCTATTCGCAAAGCTAAAAATGCAACTCCCCACGATTTAGGGGCGCCGAATGAACATGTTTGGGAAAAAACTAATTACACTGCTTACCAAGATTGTAATTTGTGGAAAGATTTAGGCAGTGATTTTGTACTACAGGTGTATCGTGATTTTATTCTGACGGGTGGTAGCGATTTTAAGTTCTTGGAAGAATGCTGGGATTCTGTAGTTTGTACCCTTCATTATCTTAAAGGGTTTGATTTGGATAATGATGGTATTCCTGAAAACTCTGGGGCACCTGACCAAACTTTTGATGATTGGCGTTTACAAGGAGTTAGCGCTTACTGCGGTGGTTTATGGTTATCAGCGTTGCAAGCGGCTATTTCTATGGGGACAATTTTGAAAATAGCAGACGAAGCACTCGATACGTCAGAACTTGATGAGAGTATCAATACGTTTCAATCTTGGTTAGAACAATCGTTGCCTGTTTATCAAGCAAAACTTTGGAATGGACAGTATTATCGTCTTGATAGCGGTAGCGGTTCCGATGTTGTAATGGCTGACCAACTGTGTGGCCAATTTTACGCCCGATTGTTAGGATTACCTGATATTGTTCCGATTGAATGCGCTCACTCTGCCCTGAAAACAGTTTACGAAGCTTGCTTTCTCAAGTTTAATGACGGTAAATTTGGCGCCGCAAATGGGTTAAAAGCAGATGGTTCCCCCGAAAACCCCAAAGCTACGCACCCACTAGAAGTTTGGACGGGTATTAATTTTGGGTTAGCTGCCTTTTTGGTGCAAATGGGCATGAAAGACGAAGCTTTTAAGGTAACCGAAGCTGTTGTTCAACAAGTTTACTCTAACGGTCTGCAATTCCGTACTCCCGAAGCGATTACTGCCTCTGGGACTTTCCGTGCCTGCGTTTATTTACGGGCAATGGCTATTTGGGGAATTTATCTAACCATGAATCAATCCATCAGCATTTCATGACATTTTTGACATCCCTCTCCGGATTGATGACTAGGTTGGTAGAAAAGTAGTGTGAGTATATTAGTCAAATATCTTTGCTTTGGCAAGATACTTGGCTAAACTCTCACGTTGCTACCTTCATTAGAAATCTTCAAATGTTTCTCAGTAACAAAATGCCTGTAAAAATTTTTATCCAAGCAGAGAATAATACCATAAGTGTCAACATTTTTTACATTACAGTCTGTAATTTAATCAGAAAATCCTTGTTTTAGCAACTTTAAAAGCATCATAATTAGTTCTTAAATATACATAGCACTGATGTAGGTAAGAATGAAAATCAATTTAGTTTTCAGTGAAATTTTGATAAAGCACAAGAAGTTTTTTAAAGAAATAAGTCAAAACATTATAAAAATGTATTACAAATTAATTAGGTACTTTAGTAGCTCAAGTAGTATGTCGAAGATGTGGTTTCAGTACAAGCCTATGTTTGATGTAATTCCACAACACAGTCTGGTAAACAAATATAAGGTGTTAATCTTGTAAATAAAAGCACATTTTAACCTGTTTTAGAACGGTAGTAAAGGATTTTACTTCGGGTGTCTAAAAATAAATTGAAAACCAACTTAGTAGAAAGTTTGTTGCTTGATATTGACAGCTTGTATCTAATTTCATAAGCGTACTTAAATAAAATCCCCATGAATTTCTCTCCGTTGTTACGAGTTCAGGGAGAGCATTTAAATCATCTACATGTTGATAATGTGCTTGCTCCCACTCCTGAAGCAACTATTAACCGATTATTTAGGTTAGTTGCAACGGATACGAGTCTCAGTTTGACAGCGGAGTTTTATGAAGCTTGGAGGGTTAAAGAGTTTTCGCTTGGTGATGAGTTGATGGACTATGAAAGTCTAAAAGATACCCTTTATTTGGTTTGCAGCGGACGTGTAAGGTTATTGGGGTATGAACAAGAGTCTGCACGTAATGTATCAGCGCAGTTGCTTGATGTTGGGGAAAGTTTTGGTGCAGATGGATTATTTTACGCGAATTTATTACCGTATCGTGCTGTTGCTGCTACCAATGTTGCTGTAGCGGAACTAGCAAAAGCTAATTTAAAAATTTGGTTACAACGTGCTGAGAATTTTGAATCATATCTTGTTGATACTGTCAAAACACGGCAAAAGTTGATTTTCTGGAAAACCTGCACTTCTTTGCGCTCTTTAACAAGTCAAACTTTGCAGCATCTATCACCGTACTTTGCGTTTCGTACAGTTAACACAGGTGAATTATTAGCGTCAGCGACTCCAGCTTCGGAGGGACGTTATTGGTTAATATCTGGTAGCACTGAGCAGCAAGATGCTCAAGTTGGTTATAGCTGGGGGTATCCGGATGTTGCGTCACCTGCATTCAAAGCAGAAACTGAATTAGTTGTATGTCATCTACCTGTTGAAAATTGGGAACTGGTCAAACCGTTTCTACCATCACAGAACTTTCAGGAAGAAAATCCTCAAGTTGAGTTACATCAAGCTGAGTTAAATCAAGTTGAATCAAACAATATTCAAACAACTACCTTTGAATTCAATAATAATACTTATCAACCGAGTCAAAAATACAACAAAAAATATCCGTTTATTGCACAGCAAAGTTCATCAGATTGCGGTGCCGCGTGTTTGGCGATGATATGTAAATACTGGGGCAAAAAAGTTAGTTTAAATACATTACGTCGTTCGTCCCAAACAAATCGTATTGGCGCCGAGCTTTCATCTTTAGCTGATGCAGCAGTCAATCTAGGTTATTCTTCAGTGGCAGTACAAGCTAATTTGACCGCTCTTGCTTGGCGCCATTCTCCGTGGATTGCTCATTGGCAGGGTAATCATTATGTTGTTGTTTGGGGAGTTCGTTCTAATTATGTAGTCATCTCTGACCCAGCAGTCGGCAAGCTAAAGTTACCTATATCGGAATTTGAATCTAACTGGACTGGTTATGCTTTGATGCTCGAACCAACCGAAAGATTGCAACTACTACTAGACGAGAAAACATCACTTCTTTATTTTTGGCAGTCACTGTGGAAGTACCAATCTCTAGTTCTGCAAATTGTGATTGCATCATTAGTAATGCAAGTTTTTGGGCTAGTTATGCCAGTAATAGCTCAGATTGTTATCGATAGGGTAATACCTGCACGCATGTCTGTAGCACTAAATATTTTTGCTTTGGGCTTTTTGGTCTTTGGTATTTGGCGCTTTTGTATCAAAACAGCACGTCAATATCTACTCGACTATTTCTCAAATCATATGGATATTAGCTTGATGAGCGATTTTATCCGCCATGTTTTGGAATTGCCATTGCAGTTTTTTGAACAACGACAGGCAGGAGACATTATCAGTCGTGTTGAGGAAAACCACAAAATTCAAACATTTTTGACTCGTCGTGCGTTTGGTATCACTCTAGATGCGCTATGTGCATTTTTGTGTTTAGGATTAATCGCTTACTACAATTCACACCTAGCTCTACTTGTTCTTGCGTTAACTGTACCTGTTGCTGTGTTCACTATAAATACAAGTCAGAAGTTAAAACGCATATCGCGAGAACTAGCTATTGATACAGGAGTGCAAAATCATACTGTGAATGAAATGATAACTGGTATCACTACAATCAAAAGCTTCGGCGCCTCTAGATGGATGCGTTGGCACTGGGAAGAACGGTTTGTAAACACTATCAAAACACGACTCCGCTATCAAAGGCTCTCAAATAACTTACAACTTACTAATAATTTGATAAATCACGCTAGTAGTACTTTAGTTTTATGGTACGCAGCGAGCTTAATGATACATGACCAGCTATCGTTCGGTAAGTTTATAGCTTTTACTATGCTTGTTAGTAGCATTATCAATCCGGTTTTGGCGTTGGTTGAGTTGAAGAACGATATTCATTCTGTAGTTATTTCTATCGAACGACTTAACGACGTTTTGCTTTCTTCTCCTGAAATCAGGGATGAAGAGTTAGAGCTGCCGCCAATTCAGGGTGAAGTCCGTTTTGAGAATGTTAGCTTTCACTATCAAGGTGAGGAGCGTAACGCACTGCAAAACATCTCGTTTGTGATTAAACCTGGGCAAACAGTTGGCATTGTTGGCGCCAGTGGTGCAGGTAAAACTACGCTGTTAAATTTGGTGTGTGGCTTATATAAACCAGATTCTGGCAGGATTTTGATTGATGGACATGATATTTGCACGGTGTCATCTCAAACGCTCTTGACGCAGTTAGGAGTTGTGCCAGCTTCCATATTTATATTTTCAGGAACTGTTTTGGAAAATATAACCTTATTCAGCCCATTTACATTTGAAGAAGTCAAAAATGCGGCTCGAACTGCTGGCGCCCACGATTTTATTGAGTCACTACCCTCTGGTTACGACACTTTGATTGGTGCCTCATCGAAAACACTGTCTAAAAAGCAGCATTACTTGATTGCCATAGCTCGCGCTTTGATTCGCAAACCGAGAATGTTGATTTTGGATGAACCAACGAGCGCACTTGATGTTCAAACCGAAAACTTACTTAAGCAGAACCTTTCACGTGGCGCCCTTGGTTGTACAACATTCATCGTCAGTCACCGTTTAAGTCACCTTTCTAGCACTGACCGTATTTTAGTGCTGGATAGAGGTATCATTGCTGAAATTGGCAGACATCACGAATTATTCGCAAAAAGCCAGTTGTATTCACACCTAGTAGTGCGGTGAACCTAACTTTAATTAATTATTTATGCTTAAGTAATTGCAAATAATTATCGAATACTACTTAGGAGATTATTTTTAATGCTAGATTACCTAAAATTTTTACGTATCGCATCACTTAACTATCCTGTAATTACAACAATCAGCTTGTTAGAAATCATATATTGAGTGTTTTTACTACTTCCTGGCTTGCTACGTCTTATGATTTACAACCCTTAGTTACTACCTTCAAATCAGTACTGCTAAAAAAGTCATCCGGGTGAAAACCTACTTTAATACAAAAATTATAATTAGTTCACTCGAAATTAGCATTGATGTGTTAGAGCTAAATGCTTATGTAGCAAGAACTTTAACAAAAAAACTTACTTCCTTAACAAACTGTTAAAAAATTATTGATATGCAGTTGCACCACC
Organism: Calothrix sp. FI2-JRJ7; assembly: GCA_019359675.1. Taxonomy (GTDB): domain Bacteria; phylum Cyanobacteriota; class Cyanobacteriia; order Cyanobacteriales; family Nostocaceae; genus Dulcicalothrix. The sequence goes on along the minus strand of JAHHGX010000036.1, from coordinate 11,840 downwards.
ACCAATTTTGTCAGTATTACCTACAAATTATTTCTTCATCGTTGGTTCACAAACCTCAGTTAGTGCTACAATTTTCTGGGGGCAATTCGCTAGAACAAAAAAATAAAACCTAGTCACAGTGGGGGGTGCGACCCCTCAATAATTAATAACAAGGGGACAAAACGTGAAGTTGGACATCACTTAAGTGAATTTGAAAAATGATTGAGTAAATTTGACTAAGAAGGTGCCAGATTGGCAGATGACATCCACAGCAAAAAATAGTTTAAGCACGAATGTTGTTATTTCAAGCTAAAGCTAAACATTTTCCGGTCTGGAGTCAGTGGCACATGTATAAATACTTAATCAAGGGTAAAAAAACATAGTGAGTAATACTATTTATCTCAAAGTTAGTTAAATCAATAAGATGATGGCGCCAATAATTGAGAGGATAAAACTGCATCTACCAACAGCCAGCAAAGTCTACTGTCACCGCTCGCATGAAAAGAGCAAACAGTATCGATGATAAGCAGTTAGATTTCCACATAGGTCAACTAATGAAAAGAATCATCAGGTCAAATGCAGTCAAAACCTCAAACGAGCTTACTTCCTTTGTACCAACTAAGGAGGTAAATATATCAGTTATGGAAGATAGTGCTAATTCAGTATCTTTGCAGACGATATTGAATCGGCAACCCTTGGTTGTTCCTTACCTAGTAGTTTTAAGCGGCATTGCTTTTTTAGTAATGAGCTTAATTTGGGCAATGAATACCAGAGTTGAAGAAGCTAGCTTGCATTTTGAATTGGCACCATCAATTGGCAGAGGAAAAGCGCTTAAAACAGCAAATTCAGTGAATCAGTATACTGATATTAAAAATATACCAAAACAATTTAACACCACTGAGGCGCATATCAAGTATCAAACCAAGGAAACTACACAAGTTAGATTTATCCACACTTATCGAGTAGTCGATATGTTTTTTGAGGAATAACTAATGGTTAGTATTTTCTAAGATTGTAAGCGCTTTGATATTCAATAGAGTCTTTTAGTTCGATTCAATTTTATTTTATTTAATGAGTGAAACCATGAGTCAAGATAATCCTGGTATAAACAGCAATTTTAAGAAGCCTGTTCACCCTGAACAGTTTGACCAAGTAGTTGAAGCAATTTTAGCTGGCAAATATTCTTGGGCTTGTGTATTAATGTTGCGTTTTGCTGGGTATAACCCTCTGCATTATATCCCTTATCGGACTTACAACCGACTGCTCAAAGACAACTCACAAGGAAAGGCAAACAGCCAGAAAGATAATAATGGTGCGGCGCCAGCATCTGAGAAGTCTTCTCACAATAGCATTCCATCAAGTTGTCTAAGCAAAATTAAAGACTTGGCATACATGGAAGTCGTGGGCAAGCAAAAAAGAGAAATCAGAGGAGGCAACTTAGATGAGTGGTTATCAGCACAAATGCACGAAAACCTCTCCAACGAATCTCAGTTACAGCCAGACAAACAAAATAGTTGCCTAAAAATCTGTGAATTCAACTAAACCCGAAATGTGGGGTGGGCAGAGAAAGCCCGCCCAATAATTCAACACCCTACCCATGTAATACTTCATACACTACTTAAACATACCGAACATCAATTTACAGTTTCTTTGTAATAATCTGCCAAAATGGCAAATAAATTACAAAATTATTTTATACATTAGATATATAGCAGAAAACGAGTTATGACGGGTTATGAAGGGTGAAATTTTACTCCATTAATATATTATGAATAAGGAGATGATGAACGGCAAACAAACTAGGTACGTTAATTTATGTTGATAGTGGTATTGTTACAGTTGGTGGCTATTTCTTACAAAAGACTATATCAAGTCGTGAGTAAGAATATGTAACGATACGCGAGTTTGATTGTTCCATCTGTTTTAACATCTAAATAATCCGAATCCTCCCAATTAGGATTATTTCATCACAAATCATGGAAGCTATACTTTGTAGCTTCCAATTTTTTGTTAAGCGTTATGATTTTTTAAGTTTGAATAAAAATCAGTAGCAAAGGCTACTCAATATGCAGTTAAATAATATACTCTGAAAGCTAGTAAGATACAAATAATACAATGAGCGATTTTAAGACAAATGTTGAGGCAGAAGAAATAGTAGACTATCTCAAACAGGAAATGAGCTTAAAAGAAACGCGCCAAAATATTTTGTATCAAAAAGTAATCGCGCGTGTTGCACAACAGCGGGGAATAAGCGTTAGTAGTGTAGAGATAGAAAAAGAAGCTACAGAGCAGCGTCGGGAACTGCGGTTAGAAAAAGCTGCGGATACGGTAGCTTGGTTAACCAACAATATGATTACTCCTCACGACTGGGAAGTTGGTATTCGGAATCGACTATTAGCGCACAAGTTAGCGCAGGAAATGTTTGGATATGAAGTCGAAAAGTTTTTTATGCAGAACCGTGCGGAGTTTGAGCAAATTATTTTATACCGTCTAGTAGTAGCAGACGATAAGCTTGCTCAAGAACTTTATTATCAAATTGAGGAAAGAGAAATTAGCTTTTACACAGCTGCACATAATTATGACATCGACTTAAACCGCAGGCGCCTGTGTGGATATGAAGGGCAAGTTTATCGTTGGGAAATCGAGCCAGAGATAGCAAATGTTGTTTTTAATACATCACCTCAGCAATTGATTGGTCCGATAAAAATAGAACGATGCTATCATTTGCTTTGGGTTGAAGAACTTATACCAGCCGAGTTAACAGAGGCACGGTATAAAGAGTTACTAAATCATATGTTTAAACAATGGTTATACTCAGAAGCTCAACAATATATTTGAAATTTGATTAATTGAACTATTCATGCAGTCCCAAATTATTACTCCACCACCATTACAACCAGGAGATTTACTGCGAGTAATTGCTCCCAGTGGTACTTTGCGTTCTTTGGAACCATTTGTGCAAGGTGTCGAAGTATGGCGAAGTCGTGGTTATCGTGTTGATATTATTTCTGACATTAATGACCGATGGGGTTATTTAGCTGGGTTAGATGATACACGGCGCCATCATCTTAAAGATGCTTGGTTTGACCCGGAGTGTAAAGCTATATTATGTGCTAGAGGTGGTTTTGGCTGTACTCGTCTTTTAGAAAATTGGAATTGGGCGCCTGTTACAAATGCCAAGTGGTTGATTGGGTTCTCTGATATTACAGCATTACTGTGGAGTTTATATAAGGTAGGAATTTCTGGGGTTCATGCACCCGTATTAACAACGCTTGCGGATGAACCCAAATGGTCAAAACAACGGTTATTTGATTGGGTGGAAGGTCGCAGTATTGATGCTATTAAGGGTAATGGTTGGGGTTCTGGTGTGGTAAGTGGTGTATTATTACCTGCGAATTTAACGGTTGCAACTCATCTTCTTGGCACTCCCTATCAACCGGAATTTGATAATGTGATTTTGGCTATTGAAGATGTAGGAGAGGCGCCGTATCGTATCGATAGAATGTTAACACAATGGCGGATGAGTGGCGCCTTAAAAAAAGTACGCGGTATTGCTATTGGCAGGTTTAGTCAATGTGAGCCACCTGTAAATATACCAAGTTTTAAAGTTGAGGAGGTATTGAGGGAACGGTTGGAAGATTTGGGTATTCCCGTTGTTTCTGAACTTCCTTTTGGACATGATGGTTGTAATGCTGCATTGCCTGTAGGTGCCAATGCAACATTAGATGGAGATAATGGGGTTTTAATGATTAACTCCGCGCCTCTTAACTCCTAACTCGTAAGGTGCGTGACGCTACTAGTTCATTAGTTTTACTTTGCGATTGTTATGGCGTCACGCACCCTACCTCCTAACGTAATTTTCGCCAGGGTGTAATTTGTAATGAACCGTCGCGTTTAAAGACGACGCGAAAATGCGCTAACGGTTCTTTATCTTTGGGGGCGGCGATGTTGGAACCGTGAAGTTCTTGGAATATCAGAGGTAAAGGTGTTTCGCGGAAATGGTCGTATGCGACTTGGTTAATTGGTTCGTAGTCAGCGACTACACCATTTTTGTTTACAGCGACGCGATACTTTAAATCTTGCTTTGCCGTTGTTTTACCTTCCCAATTTTGACGTAACGTACTTGTTAGTTGTCGTTGTAGTCTTCTTAGCTGTCTAGGATTGGTAATTTTATCACCTATAACATCGGGAGTTGTGCGAAACCCTCTCCACGGACTAATTTCTAGTACTCCTGATTTACGAAACACAACACGGAAACTTCCAAAGGGTTGCTTTGTCTCTGAAACAGAGTCTAAAGGGTCGGAAATTAATTTGGGTAAAGGAGTTTTGCCAATTTGATTACGTGCAATTTGATTTACTGGTTCGTAAGCAATTATTTCTCCACCAGTATCCATTGAGACTTTATATACTAAGTCGTAAGTAAGTGTTTTTCGTTGTGCCCAAGATGCGTTAACTTGATTGAAAAGCTGTCTCTTTAACGATTGTAGCTGCGCGTCATCAATTATTTCTCGACTCTGTGATGTTCTATTAGTCGCTGGTTTTTGTGTAATATTTTGTACTTTTTTAGATAAATATTTTTCTGTATTGACTAAAACTAGCGTATGTGTTGTATTAGCTGATGGCGGTAATGAGTATGTATTAAATATAAACATATGTATAGTTCCAAATATGTAAATCAATTTTCATTATTGTTTTTTATTTAAACAATTTAGTTATTAAGAGTTTTTTAATCACTATAAGGTTCCAACTTAACTATTTAATACTTTAACGCCTGTCGGCAATTTCTTAGAATGCTTTTGTTACAGTTAATTTTTTGTAACTTTGTAATTATTTGTGATTAATATATAACTTTTTATGCATTAGGCAAGATATTCAGGTAACGAACCAGGACTTACGCATGAAAACCTAGAAACCTGGAATATACGTTGATAACATGTAATAAAAATGACGATTTGTCTGCGACAATGAATGCCTAGAAACCAGGTTTATGCAGCGTAAGTCCTACGAACCTTAAAGCACAGAGCGAAAGATCAGATAAATCGAATTTTTACAATGCTACATGTAGCAAAGTCAGAAATATGATTTAATTTCAGCAATATCTACAATAGATGTAAAAAATCGGTATCATGAAATAGAAACTTATTGTGATTTGATGGCAAGGCAAATTTAGGCGTCATTGCAACGAATGTTTCAATATTGGCAAATAACCAATTTAGCGTTACCTGGGTAGGTACACTCAAGCCTCAATTTGCAAAATGTGTAGCTTCAGCAGGAATTACAACGTTTGATGGAAAACCTGCTGCGATTTGGAGTTGGGGTGGAACTGACTAATTTTTTAGCCAGGTGAGAACAAAAGCATATTCAAACGCTAACTCTTTTAAACTTTCATAACGTCCCGAGGCGCCACCATGTCCTGCACCCATATTTGTTTTGAGCAGGAGAATATTTTTGTCGGTTTTAAGTTCTCGTAGTTTTGCCGTCCATTTTGCTGGTTCCCAATATTTAACGCGCGGGTCGTTTAAACCTGCTGTAATAAGTAAGTGGGGATAATCTTTTGCCTCCACGTTGTCGTAAGGGGAGTAAGATTTCATATAGTCGTAGTAAACTTTTTCGTTAGGGTTGCCCCATTCATCCCATTCGATAGCTGATAAAGGTAGTGATGTGTCGGCGATTGTTGTTACTACGTCTACAAAGGGTACATCAGCAACGACTACTTTGAAAAGGTCGGGACGCATGTTAATGACGGCGCCCATTAGTAGTCCACCTGCGCTACCACCAGAAATAGCTAGGTGTTGCTCAGATGTCCATTTTTGCTCGATTAAATATTCAGCGCAGGTGATAAAGTCAGTAAAGGTATTTTTCTTGTTTAGGAACTTGCCGCTTTCGTACCATTTACGTCCAAATTCTCCACCACCACGAATGTGAGCAATTGCAAAAACAAAGCCACGCTCTAATAAGGGTAAGCGGCTTGATGAAAATGTTGCTGGATATGGATAGCCATAGGAACCATACCCTGTTAAGAATAATGGATTTTGTCCATTTTTGACTGTACCTTTATTAGCTGTACTTTTTTTATAAATGATAGATATGGGAATTTTGGCGCCATCTTTAGCGGTAGCTATAAGCATTTCGCTTTCGTATTGAGTTTTATCGTATCCACCCAAAACTTCAGTTTCTTTTTTCAATTCCCGCGCGTTTGTCTCCATGTCATAGTCAAATACAGATGGAGGCGTGATTAATGAGGTATAAGTAAAGCGTAGAATATTGGTGTTGAATTCTGGATTGCTGCCTTCAAAGAATCCGTATGTCGGTTCGGGAAAAGTGATATTTTGGGATTTATTCGTTTCTAAGTTTTGAACGGTTGCACAAGGTAAGCCATTGACACGCTCATAAATTACCAAGTGTTTAGCAAACAAGCTGACACCCGACAGCATGATATCTTCACGATGGGGTATTACAGTTTCCCAGTTTTGCTGTGATGGTGAAGCAACCGGAGCTTTCATTAATTTAAAGTTGATTGCCTTATCGTTGGTAACAATGTAAAAGTAATTACCATGATGCTCGATTTCGTATTCTACACCTTGAACGCGCGAGTTTACTATTTGAAAGGCGCCTGTTGGGTTATTCGCATCGACGAAATGAGCTTCGGAGGTAACTTGACTGCCCAAACTCATAACGATGTAAGCTTCGCTACGAGTTTTACCTACAGATAAAAAGTAGGAATCATCCGGTTCATGGTAAATTAAAACGTCTTCTTTTTGTGGTTTTCCTAATTGGTGACGGAACAACTTAAAAGGACGGTTGGCTTCATCAACTTGTGTATAAAAAACTGTTTGATTATCATTTGCCCACGCAAAAGAATAATATGTGTCGGATATAGTCTCTGAATATAACTTAAATGTTTTTAAATCTAAGAAATAAATTGTGTATCTTTCCGAACCATTGTTGTCAACAGCATACGCAAGTATTTCATGATTAGGGCTAATTTGAAAAACTCCGACGTTAAAATACTCTTGCCCTTCTGCAAGTTCGTTTTCATCGAGTAAAATTTCTTCAGGCGCCTCTAAACTGCCTTGTTTGCGACAATGAATAGCATAGGCTTTACCTTCTTCGGTACGAGAGTAATAATAATAATTATCTTTGCGAACTGGTACAGATAAATCAGTTTCTTTGATGCGAGAAAGAATTTCGTCATATAACTGCTGCTGTAAGTCAGTAGTTGACTTCATTGCCTCTTCAGTGTACTTATTTTCAGCTTCGAGGTAAGCAGTTATTTGAGGGTTCTCGATATCACGCATCCAAAAATAATTGTCGATGCGACGGTCGCCATGTAACTCTAGAACATGTGGCTGTTTTTGAGCAACAGGTGGAGTCGATTGATTTTGCGTCATATTATCGTGCATTATAAGCTTCCTAATAACGTTTATTCCTTGACCGCTTGTATTCCACGTGCAAATAGACGACAAAAACCAATTGCGGGAATAATTCCAATAATTAGTGCTGTGAGTCCTTGTTCGCACAAATACAATACTAAATCGCGGTAAACCTCTGGAATAGAATCTTGAGCTAGAGATAGTAACCATACCAAAAAACTGATGAGAGCAAATGCCAAAGAGTTAATAAAGTTCCACCACCAAGATTGTTTGGTGTAGCGTCGCAATACTACCCATTGGAAAAAACTTATCCAGATGGCGGAGAAAATGAAGGCAGCAGTAGAGGCTATAGTTAGAATAATAATTTCTTCGGGTGTTAATTCACGGTTTAGAGAGGCTCCGAATGTTTCGATGTACTCTCGCCAGACGTTAGAAACTTTAATTGCAGTTAACCAGCCAAAGCTTGTAGCTAGTAACCACCACCATCCAGAAATGTAACGCCGTACTACAAGTGCTTGGTCGGCGCCAAAAATGAGGGCAAAGACAGTTAAGCTGACATAAGTTCCCCAGGTGAACCAAAGTGTTTGAACTTCGGGAGTAGCTTTAACTATAAATTGTTCGTTTATAACTCTCTCAATAGCGATGCTAGCGATGCCACCGACAACCCACCCGACTATGGTCATGAGTACATACGTCCAAAAAAATTTACGGCGCCTGTCGCGTGGTATCAAAAATTGTTGTTGTGAGATAGTGTCAGGTGGGGTTAAATCTGGCTGTGGTAGGTTATTGGGGTCAGTTTGCATAAAAATTTAAGTAAGCATTTAGTGTAATCGCTGACAAATTTAACCATAAAATCTTGACAAATGAAATTTTTGATTTTTCTATAGCTGAAATTACTACAATTAACTTGTGATGCTAGATATTCAGCTACCCTACCTGTTTCACCAGGCAGGGATTGTAAGAGATAAGTCTTACAACGTAAGTGTTGAATAGCCCACCGAGACGCGGTGCGTGCAAAAACTACCGGATTCTTCCCTAGTTCGGATTAAATTTAAGCCATCTTATTAATGGCGTTGGGTAAAGCCAAGACATCATAACCGCGTTGGGCAAGGGGACTATTAACTATACTCGAAGGATTATCTCTTTATGCGAGTACCTGTACTAGCACCGGATGGTTTACCATTAATGCCAACAAAACCAAGTAGGGCACGTAGATGGTTAAGAGAAGGTAAAGCCAAAGTTGTGTGTAACGACCTCGGCATTTTCCAAATTCAATTAATTGAATGTCCTAGAACCACCAACACACAGCCAATTGCGGTTGGTATAGACCCAGGTAAATTATATACGGGCGTCGGTGTTCAATCAAAATTGTTTACTTTATGGTTGGCTCATCTACAATTACCTTTTCAAACGGTAAAAGACCGGATGTCAAGGCGTAGTAAGATGCGTAGAAGCCGTAGAGGTAGACGCATTAACCGCAAAGTAGCTTTCAAGCTGCGCGCACATCGTGAAAAACGATTTGATAACCGTAAGAAGCGTAAAATACCGCCAAGCATTAAAGCCAATCGTGAACTAGAACTGCGAGTCATTAAAGAACTATCTCTGATTTATCCAATTACTACAATTGTTTACGAAGTAGTAAAAGCGGCTGGGGATAAAGGTTTTAGTCCTGTAATGGTTGGTCAAAAATGGATGTGCGAAAATTTAAATGCGTATGCCGAGGTTAAACAGCTTGAAGGTTGGCAAACTGCGAATATAAGGCAGCAATTAGGATTATATAAACAAAAACATTCCAAGTGTGATGCAATTCCTGCAACACACGCAGTAGATGGGGTTGCACTAGCTTGTAGTGCTTTTATCAAATATAGTATGGTTGATAGTCAATCAATGCGCTGGATAGGTGAAGTCAAAATAACACCTGCACCATTTACGGTAATTAGGCGCCCGCCTGTATCGCGTCGCCAACTGCATTTAATGCTTCCTTCAAAAGGTGGGAAACGTCGTAAATATGGTGGAACTGTAACCCGTCATGGTTTTAGAAAAGGTGATTATGTCAAAGCGACTAAAGGAAAGAAAACTTTTTTTGGTTGGGTAAGTGGTGACACCGAAACACAAGTTTCTGTATCTGATTTTAACTGGGAGCGGTTAGGTCATTGCAGTAAAAACAAAGTCCAGTTGTTACGGCGTAACACAGGATTAATTGTGTTATCCACCAGAAAATTATTGAATTTGATGGTATTAAACCATCAAATTTGATCGAAGAGACATGGTGCGTAGAGACACAAGATGCGGGGAGTTCGTCTCTCTAAGCACTATGTCTGGAGCGCCAGTCCTAAGAGTTAAATATCCCTTTGGACTGCTGTGTTACTCTGCTTCGATCTAGTTTCAACCCCTACCTAATATATCTCCGCGTCTCGCTTTCTCCGCGTATCTTTTTGAATGCTATACCTCCTTAACCCAGTTAAGGTTGGGCTATTTTGCAAAAAAGATGAACAAGGTTAAAGTTAATCCAATCATTCTCTAGTAAAAGAAGTTAAGAAAAGTAACCTATGCGAACTCATTATTGCGGCGAACTCCGTTCCGAACATATTGGTAAAACTGTCACCCTGTATGGATGGATAGATAGGCGCCGTGACCACGGAGGAGTAATATTTTTAGATTTACGCGACCGCGACGGCATCGTGCAAATAGTCAGCGACCCGCAGCGCACTCCACATTCATATGATGCCGCGAATGCTCTCCGCAGTGAGTACGTAGTAGAAATAGTCGGTAGAGTCACGAAACGTCCTGACGAATCATTAAACGAGCGTATTCCGACAGGAGAAGTGGAGATTTACGCCGATAAAATAACACTTCTTAACGGCGTTCGTAAACAATTACCATTCCAAGTATCGAGTGCGGATACAGACCCGGTACGCGAAGAAGTGCGGTTGAGATATAGATATTTAGACTTGCGACGCGAAAGAATGGCGAAAAACATCCAATTGCGCCATCAAGTTGTCAAAGCAATGCGTCGCTATCTAGAAGACTATGAAGGGTTTATTGAGGTGGAAACCCCAATTTTAACTCGTTCGACACCAGAAGGTGCCCGTGATTATATTCTCCCAAGTCGTGTAAACGCTGGAGAATGGTTTGCGCTGCCACAGTCACCCCAGTTGTTCAAGCAAATTTTGATGGTGTCGGGGTGTGATAGATATTATCAAATTGCCCGATGTTTCCGTGACGAGGACTTACGTGCAGATAGGCAACCTGAATTTACTCAATTAGACATGGAAATGAGTTTCATGTCGCAACCAGAAATTATGAAGCTTAACGAAAAGCTTGTTGGTCACATCTTCAAAACCGTAAAAGGTATTGAATTACAGCATCCCTTCCCTCAAATTACTTATGCCGAGGCAATGGATAAGTATGGCAGTGATAAACCCGATACTCGGTATGATTTAGAACTTGTTAACGTTTCTGATATTCTCAAAGATAGTGGCTTTAAAGTCTTTAACGAAGCCATCAAAAACGGTGGCATAGTTAAAATATTGCCCATACCCAACGGTAACGATGCTATTTCTAATGTTCGCATCAAACCAGGTGGAGATATATTTAGAGAAGCAAGCGAAGCAGGCGCCAAGGGTTTAGCGTATATTCGTGTACGTGATAACGGTGAAATTGATACAATTGGCGCCATTAAAGACAACCTCACAGAAGAGCAAAAACAAGAAATTCTGACTCGTACAGGCGCCAAACCAGGTCACTTATTACTCTTCGGTGCAGGTGATGCTCCGACTGTAAATAAAACATTAGACAGGTTGCGCCAATTTGTCGCCAGAGAATTTAACTTAATCGACCCTGATAAAATTAATTTATTATGGGTTGTTGATTTCCCGATGTTTGAGTGGAACGCCTCGGAGAAACGACTCGAAGCATTACACCACCCATTCACGGCGCCGCACCCTGATGATATTAATGATTTGAAGACCGCGCGCGCGCAAGCTTACGACTTAGTATTAAACGGGTTTGAAATTGGAGGTGGCAGTCTTCGTATATACCAACGCGATATTCAAGAGCAAGTATTTGAAGCCATAGGACTTTCACCCGAAGAAGCACAGGGTAAATTTGGTTTCTTACTAGAAGCATTTGAATATGGCACACCTCCCCACGGTGGTATCGCATTTGGTTTAGACCGAATAGTGATGTTACTCGCTGGCGAAGAATCAATACGTGATGTAATTGCCTTCCCTAAAACACAGCAAGCACGATGTGTATTGACAGAGGCGCCGAGTGGTGTGGATGCGAAGCAGCTTAAAGAGTTGCATGTAGCATCAACTTATAAACCTAAACAGTAAAATCCCCCCAACCCCCCTTAATAAGCTACCGTGTACACACAAGTCGCGCGCTGGGGGTTTCTTGAGGCAGGGGAAGCATGGAAGGCAGAACTAGACATATTGCAGGATAAGCATTTTACGACTCTGGGTGTCTTCTCAAATTCCCCAACTT
>JAHHGX010000035.1 GCA_019359675.1 Calothrix sp. FI2-JRJ7 | reverse complement strand
GAATTAATATAATTAAAATTTATCATCTTAATATCTATAAACAATATAAACTTATAGTTAATTCTGCTTAAATAACTGCCCAACACTTGAGATTGCTTTTCATGACTTTTTCAGCAAACCCTATGTAGTTAGCAAGATTTCTATACAGATATAGCACAGATAAGGCACCTGTGCCACGTCTATAAATTTTCAATATTAGTACATGAGTTTTAGTAAGTTGGCATACAATGCTATTATCTTAAGTTGCTGTGACGATATGTAAGGCAGTGTTGATTTCGATGCAATACTACCTTAGTCTTACCTATTGCGGCATATTAAAACGCGCGCTCACTTTCACCCTCAGCATATGAAACTAGTTTGTAACCAAAGCGACCTTAACACAAATCTTTCCCTGACGAGCCGTGCAGTACCTTCACGTCCAACACATCCTGTACTAGCGAATGTGCTGGTAGTCGCTGATGCTGATACTAATATTGTGACGATTACAGCTTTTGACCTGAGTTTAGGAATTCGCACTAGCTTTAATGCAGAAGTTATTCAAAGTGGCACAATCGCAATGCCAGCGAAGTTACTTAATGATATAGTCTCGCGGTTGCCAGAAGGGGAAATTACTCTTGAAGATGAAACAAATACAGAAGGGAATACAGGTGAAGGTATACTTGTTACTTTGACACCTCGAAGCGGCAGCTACAAAGTTCGAGCAATGGGTGGTGAGGAATTTCCTGAGTTACCAGTAATTGAAGATACTCAACCAATATATTTGAGTGCAGCATCGTTAATTGAAGGGTTGCGAGGAACTTTGTTTGCTACGAGTGCTGATGAAACCAAGCAAGTATTAACAGGAGTTCACTTAAAAGTTTTACCTAATGCTCTTGAGTTTGCAGCAACTGATGGACACCGTTTAGCAGTTGTGGAAACAATAAACGAGGGTTCTGACGATAATAATGATGCTGAGTTAGAAGTAACAGTACCTGCTCGTGCTTTACGCGAACTTGAGCGGATGTTAGCACATAGTGCCCAATCTGAGGAAACTATTGCGCTGCATTTTGACCAGGGACAAGCGATATTTGAATGGCAAAACCAACGTTTAACGAGTCGAACTTTAGATGGGCAGTATCCGCAATATCGGCAACTATTACCTCGTCAGTTTCAACGCGAACTAACCTTAGATAGAAAGCAACTTTTGAGTACTTTAGAACGAATTGCAGTTTTAGCTGACCAAAAGAATAATATCGTTAAAGTTAGCATTGATAGCGGCGCCCAAGAAATAACCTTATCAGTGGAAGCAGCAGATATTGGTAGCGCAGTTGAACCCATGCCAGCACAAATATCAGGAGATGATATTGATATTGCTTTTAACGTTAAATATTTAATGGAAGGTTTAAAAGCACTACCAGCTACCGAGATAGTAATGCAGTTAAACTCAAATTTGACGCCAGTAATTTTCACACCCCTTAGCGGTGTTAAAATGACCTATTTAGCGATGCCTGTACAGTTAAGAAATTAATTTTGTAGAGACCGTACATGTACGGTCTCTACACCTTGATTGGTATTTCGATTAAAAATTCTGTTCCTTCTCCTGGTTGAGATTTACATTTAAAAATACCGTTGTGTTTATCTACAATAATTTGGTAACTAATTGATAAACCTAACCCAGTTCCTTGCCCAACTTCTTTGGTTGTAAAGAAAGGGTCAAAGATTTTTTCTATGATGTTTTGTGGCATTCCGCATCCGTTATCAGCGATAGAAACTAATACGCTAGGTCTATTATCTGGTAATTTACTGATGCTGGTGGTAATTGAAATTTTATTTTGTGATTTTAAATGTGATTCCCGGTATGCTTCAAAAGCATCAATGGCATTACTCAAAACGTTCATAAAAACTTGATTTATTTGTCCTGCATAGCATTCTACAGGTGGCAAATCTCCATATTCCTTGATGATGCAAATTGCTGGACTTTCGGGTTTCGCTTTCAAACGGTGCTGCAATATTACTAGTGTGCTGTCAATTCCTTCATGAATGTTTACTGGCTTAATTTCTGCTTGGTCAAGTCTAGAAAAATTACGCAGTGATAATACTATTTGCCGAATTCTATTTGTTCCTAGTTTAATAGACGACAACATTTTGGGCAAATCTTCGACGATAAAATTTAAATCAACTTCTTCCGCACGTTCAATTAGTTCTGGTATATCATTTGAACAATTTTGCTGATATAAATCTAAAATGCCAAGTATGTCATCTACATATTGATGAACGTGATTAATGTTACCGTATATAAAATTGACGGGGTTATTAATTTCGTGTGCAATTCCCGCTACAAGCTGACCCAAACTTGACATTTTTTCAGTTTGAATAAGTTGAGTTTGAGTTTGTTTTAATTCTTGTAATGTTGTTGTAAGTTCTAATGTACGTTTGAGAACTTGACTTTCGAGATTGAAATTAAAATAATTTACTTTTTGATAAAGCTCATATTCATATGTAGCTGTGGCAAATTGATGTCCTATGCTCGTTGCAAGTGTAATTTCGTCGCAAGTCCATTGTTTTGCTTGTAGCTGTTTGGACTGGCGCCAAATTTCAAAAGATTGTCGAGGATAAAGTTGTCGTTCATCGGGGTCAAACTCACCTGCCCACAAGGTTTCAGGCTCATAGCTGTCACAAAAAACACTTAAATAACCCTGTAGCTGCGAACGATACATCAACGGTATCATTAAAATACTGCGAATATTAGTGGCTTGAAAGGCAATTTGTAAGTTTCGCAGTTCGGGAGTTTCATATATATCTGATATTGCCCAGACACTATAATCTCCTTTGTAATGTTCTTCCCAAGCGCTATATTGTTCGATTATGTCAAATTTCGCAATCTTTGGAACAACGGGTTGCTTACCAAATTGATAAACTTTAATTTTTGTAGCGTCTGTCAAACACTCAATAAAGCTTTGTAACGTATCAGCTTGATGAATAGTTTCTGAACGAATACATAATCTACCTCCACAACCATCAAAAGCAGTAACCGTTTCTTCTAAAGCTGTCTGTAAATCCATGTCTGGCAATAAATGAAGTCGGTCGGCAATGCGATTGATTATCGTTTCACGATGAACTTTCAAACGCGCTTCTTGTAGTGGAGTAATATAAGCAATCACCACCCCAAGCAAATCAGCAACTGTTTGCACTGTATCAACTTCAACGTTAGAAATTGAGCGGGGTTGAGAATGATGCGATACAAGCAGTCCCCAAAGCTGCTCATGATAAAGTATGGGCACGACAATAGAAGACTGTACCCTCATTGCAGTTAAATATTTTGCATGACAAGGGTCAACCGGACGCTGACTGGTGCCTATTCCACTAAAATTCACAGGGTTCTGAGCAATTTGTCCAGTATCTACATTCACAATCGAGCGAATCCTTGACTGCACGAATAATTCACGCGCATGAGCAGGAATATCATCCGCTGGAAAATTTAAATTTAGTAATGAAGGTAGTTTATTCTCGTTTATAGATTCAGCTATGACTTGCCCGTTATTGTCAGCATGAAACTTGTAGACCATTACTCTATCAGTACCGAGAAATATACGTAACTCTTCTACCACTACCTTGAGGATATCTGGTAACTCTAAAAGCTTACGAATCCTATCATTAATAGAATGTAGCAGTTTAGTCGGTTCAATATTAAGACGTAAATCTGAATCACTAGCTAGAGTCATTGCCTGTACTGAGATAAAAAGGTAACAACAAAAATATGACTACTATTGTCAGATTTTTTGAATAAATTTGTCTTCAGTACAAGTACTGCAACGCATATAAAGCATGTAACGGATAGTTAAATTTACTTAACTACTTTGTAACAAATAACTCATCCGTTACATCCGCTAATCATCCGTTGCTAAAACGTATTTTGAGATAGTCGTCTTCCATTTTGGCGCCAGTCGGTTGTAGTGCAGCTAATGCTTGAGGTAACACTAAATTGCGGCGATGGTTGCCAATACGTATATTTAATTCATCAGCATTTTTGCTCAATTGAACTTGATTCTTAGGAATTCCAGGTAAGTATAACTCTAGACTGTACTGTTGATTTGGTTCTTGAACGACACGAATCGTATTTTCTTTATAATAAACCTGAGCAGGGTCTTCATCTTTGTAGAGTGTATCTTTAAGACGCTCAAGAGCCTGTAAGCCACACATTTCTTCAGAGAATAATGGCACCTCTTTGACTGGCAGAGGGTGGAAATTATCGTGAATTTCTTGACGATACTGTTTTTGATTATCTTTCCAGCGTTGGAAAAATGGGTCTTGCACTTCGTCGGGAATAATACGGTTTGCAATTATTAAATCTGTCGCCACATTATATAAGCTCAGATACGCATGGGCACGCAGCGATTCTTTAATAACCATTTTCTCTGGATTTGCCACCAACCGTACTGAGGTTTGCGTGTTATCAGTTAACACTTTTTCTAATGCCTCGATTTGCTGGTAAAACTCATACGGAGCATCCATTACTTCTTTATCAGGTAAAGAAAAACCCGCAATTGGTCTAAATATAGGTTCTACTAAAGGTCGAAGCGCAACTGATATATTTTGAAATGGCTTATAAAAGCGGCGCATGTACCAACCACTAACTTCAGGTAAACTTAACAGTCGCAACGCTGTACCTGTTGGCGCCGAGTCGATAATTAAAACATCATACTCGCCTTCATCATAATGACGCTTCATTCTGACCAAGCCAAAAATCTCATCCATACCTGGTAATATCGCTAACTCCTCAGCTTGCACTCCGTCTAAACCGCGCGCTTGTAATACCTGGGTAATATAACGCTTGACACTCCCCCAGTTTGCCTCTAACTCCATTAACGCATCTAGTTCGGCGCCCCACAAATTCGGACGAATTTGCTTTCTCTCATGTCCCAACTCAATATCGAAGCTGTCTGCTAACGAGTGAGCAGGGTCTGTACTTAACACCAAGGTACGATAGCCAAGTTCAGCGCAGCGAAGCCCTGTAGCAGCAGCGACAGATGTCTTACCTACGCCGCCTTTGCCTGTCATTAAAATTACACGCATGGAATGATTCTGTCCTGCTAGTCGCTTTGTTTACATTTATTTACATTATCGACTAAATTCTCTAAGACTGTTCAATATTAGTGGAAATGAAAGTGCTGTTTAATCACATCAAGACGCGAAGTGTTCCAATAGTCGATATGTGAGCAAATTAAACCTTCGGCATTAAGCTTTAATTCACTCCACCCATTAATGGCAATATGGGGTTTCCAAAGCAAAGGAGTATTCCAACTTAACGTCCACTCCATTTTGATGGTATCGGAATGCTGAGAGATATCATGCAAATCCATCTTGCAATTGAGAAAAAAAGTATTGATAAATTTAATCATCAACTTGAAGCGCCAAAGACCATTGAACTTATTCAAAGGGTCTTTGAAAAAAACATCTGGAGTATAAATAGAATAAGTTTGATTATCAGGAAATCTTTGATAATCCGCCTTGAGGGTTTCTATGATATTCATTGATTTTGAGTTATGCTACTTCATCCCACAAACGTTCTAATTGACGGCGCCATGCAGTAAGAGTTTTCTGACGCACTTCAGAGGATTCATCAATTTCACCCATCAAACCTTCCGCATAAAAGCGGTCTAAGTTTTGCATCGTTGCTTCTAAAGTTTGCCCTTGCTGTTTCGCAGCTTTGACAATAAGTTGAATACGACTTTCTACTAAGTTACCAAAAACATCATTTAAACCAGTTTCCTGAAGTGAAACGAGTTTTGTGATTGCGTCTTCAAAATCTTGTGTAGTTAAAGTGTTGGTAAAATGCTGATACACTCCCCACACAACATTTTGGTGTAAAGCATAGCGACACGCATGTGTATCGTCAAAGCTTGCTTCGAGCAACTGTTCTAAAAAAGGTTGCGCTTGTTGAATTGGCATTATTGGCAGCAATGCACGAAACCAGCTTCCATCATCCGAAAGTAGTACCAGCAATCGAAAGTTTGGTGTCTCAACTTGCCAAGAACCAGGCGCCACCGCATTCACATTGGTATCAAATAATTTGGTTAAAGTACTTTCAATTTCATTACTGTCCATGTTTTATGCTCCCTACTCCTTAATTTAGCCTATCGTACCTACGTCACAGGGAAACTACCTAAAGTAATGCCCTTCAATTCAAACTATAATTTTTTTGTTAAATAGTATTTTTGTACTTAATTAATGGTAAGATAGGTGACGCGCAGGTACTCGAAGAGAGATACGCATGTTAAAAGATTACAACAATCACAACTCAAATTCGTCACAAATAGCGGCACCGTCAGGAAATGCAGCAATTATACCGTTGCAGCCAGAGCAGGTGAAGCCGACAGGTGCTTGGGAGACGTTAGCAGAGCAAGCGCGACAAATTAACCGTATGGCACAAGAGCTAGAAGAAGCAATATTAGAGTTTAAAACGATAGCTGGTAGCATAAACAATCATCCAGCAGAAAGTCAACAAAAATCATTATCTAAAAGTTGGTGTAAATATTTTGCGATCAGCGTTCCGTGTGTTCGTCAAAGAACGGACAAAACATTTGTAATGACAACGCGAAAGGTAGATTTATTCCGTTTAGAACGTGAAGCTGCCTCTTTAGCGCAAGATTTACGCGATAAAAATAGTAGAAAGCGTTTGCCACAAGTCAAGTCAAGACGAAAATGATAGATGTTTAAATAAATGTTTAACCTACATACACCCGAAGCGATGTAAAAGTTATGCTGGGTAAAATGGCAAATCGAAGCTTGTTTAAAAATTAGCTTCGATTCGTGTAATCAAAGAGGTGAAATTCCAGTGTTAAAAACACTTTTAGTCCTTGTTATCGGCTGTTTGCCGTCATTGTTTTCACTTTGGATAATTCGCAAAGCTCAGTGGCGCACGCGAATGCGGATTCGACAGGCAGCTAATACCTTTACTTCGGGGCGCCGCGTACCACAGCATCCAAGACCATTAGAACATGACCGTTACTATCTTGAGGGTGTAGGTTATTTGATTGGTGACATTAGCTGCCAATATAACGCCCGTTCAGGTTACGTTCGTTGTGCGGTTAATCCGAGTGGCCCTTGTGAAGGGTGTCGTTTTTACGAATCTAAAGAAGTTTCATGTCGCGACAGCGTTTGATAGTAAGCATTCGACACGGCGCCTGTAATTTCTGATGACTCTATCAATTTAGTTTTATATAATATCAGTAAAATAGTATACCGTAGGGTAGATGATGACTATCTATTTTTATAGTAATCAAGGTGAATATGGCTGTTTTTCCAACTTTTCAGCGCATGGTTTTGAGCTAGATGGATTGTATTGGCAAACAAGCGAACATTATTTTCAAGCGCAAAAGTTTGTCGGGACTCCACATTTAGAACAAATCCGTAACTGTAAAACACCCAATGAGGCAGCTAGAGAGGGTCGTAAACGCACTCGTCCACTACGTCCAGATTGGGAAGTAGTTAAAGATGACGTAATGCGTGCAGCAGTCATACGCAAATTTAAAATGCATAAAGAAATACGTGAAGTTTTACTAAATAGTTCAAATGAAGAATTAGTTGAAAATGCACCTCGTGATTATTATTGGGGTTGCGGTAAAGATGGCAGCGGTAAAAATATGCTGGGAAAAATCTTAATGGAAGTTAGAGAGTTATTACGTGACTCATATTTAAAGTAAAATTATAGAAGTAATGTTGTGGGAATATTGGGTATGCGATATTATAAATGGTTCTGGACGGTGCCCTTGGGCGGACTTTTTGATGCATGGGGTACAAGTACCTATTTCTTGGAGATAGGTGAAAATGCTTACACGTATAGGCAAATAGAGCTTTACGAAAACGGCAATGTGTTGTCCTACGACAAAAAACATTTCAGTGATGACTATGGTCGGTTAAGTGACCAGCCGATTAAAGATGATAATCTTGAAGAGTTTGAAATTACTGAAGCCGAATTTGAATATGTGTGGAATGAAAATATTCCGATGAATAGGTAATATGAATCAAAATCAATATCATTTTCAAACTGGCACCTTCAACGCATCATCAAAAGTCACCCTTAAATATAATTTAAGATAAGTATTTTTATCCGGGATGAGAGAAAATAACTATTTCTGGGAAAACTAAGACAGAAGAGTTATCAGGGGGGTTGAATGTGGAAAGCGGATGTAACAACATTAGAGAAGAGATGATTCAGGCGCAGTCAAGAAGCATATATCCAAATGTTAGACAGCGCGGCACAATTAGCCATGAGTATCAACAAGTACCAGCAAAAATACTAATGTCAGAACTAGATGACTACTCATCTGAAGCATACACACTATTATGCGAAGGTATTCAACACCAGCAAGCAGGTGAGTTTGTTGCTGCAACTAAATCTTTACAACAGTCTTTAGCATTGTTTCAAGCTTTTGGCAACTCCCATTTACAAGCACAAGTTATTAGTTCTTTAGTACTAGTTGCGTATAATTCGGGTGATTACAAAGGCGCCATATCATACTCACAGCAATGTTTATCTTTAGCAATAGAAATTAATGATGTGCGTTTACGGCTACAAGCATTGTCACACATAGGCAATTCATACCGTCATATAGGTAATTATGAGCAAGCAACTGAATATTTACAAGACTGTTTAAATATTGCGCGCTCTTGGGGTGATAAAAAAAGTCAAGTTGTCGCACTGAATAATTTAGGGCTTGTATATAAGGCAAATGGAAATTTACAGCAAGCAATAGAATATAAAGAGCAAAGTCTTAAGCTAGTACGCGAACTCAAAGATAGTTTTGCAGAAGAACAAGTTTTGAAGAACTTGGGTAATGCTTGGTATGCTTTAGGAAATTACGAGAAGGCAATTGAGTGTTATAGAGATTGTGTAAAAATAGCACGCACGCTTAATAATCATCGGAGCGTTATTCAGGTACTTAAACATTTGGGTAATGCTTGTTATGCTTTGAACAATTATCCACAAGCTATTCAGTATTATGAAGAACGTTTGAAAGTTGCTGAACAAGCGCGAGATAAACGCAGTCAGGAACAATCTATGGGAAGCTTGGGAGTTGCTTACGAAGCTTTAGGTGATTACTCTAACGCGATTAAGTATTATGAGGAACGTTTAAAGTTATCACAAGATATGAAAGACCTTAAGAGTGAAGAACAGGCGCTTGCGAGTTTGAAGGCTGCTTGCTACGCTTCGGGAGATTATGCGAAAGCAATAAAATATGAGGAAATGATTAAAGGGAATTGTAAGCGATGAGTAAGGTGCGTGACGGTACTAGTATTTGCGCTTCGTTTACTAGTTTTTGGTGGTGTCACGCACCTTACCCAAATATTCTAATGCTTCGGATGTTGCGACTTGTGGAAATTGGGAGTAAAAGCTGCTAACGCTAAAAAATTGTTCGGGTGTTGCAAGTACTATGACACGATGGTTAATTTTTGAGTCGTGTAGTATACGGGAGCACCATTCTTGTAACCAAGGTATCATCGATGGTGGTGCTAGCGGCGCCACTAACCAAATTTGTGCGGGTGCAAGTTTTGCTAATGCTTTTACTGCGACAGCTATAGTCATTCCCGTGGCGATACCATCATCGACCAAAATTAGTATGGCGCCTTTAGGATTAACTTCTGGACAAAATGGCAGAAATTGTGATTCCAGTGATTTGGCTTTATCAATAGCTACTTCCATAGCTTGTTCTCGCCAATGGGATGGTCGAAAACTAAACGTTTTTTGCTGCTCCATCCACAATACTTCGCCAGATGCAGTGACGGCGCCTACTGCTAACTCTGGGTTATTGGGGTGGGTAATTTTTTTAGAGACTAAAACCGTTAAAGGACACGAAAGCGAATTTGCAATTGGTGAAGCAACTGGTAGTCCTCCCCGTGGTAGTGCATAAACAATTTTGTTAGATGTTGCATCCACCGAAGGAAGCATTAACTCAGCTTGAATAAGTGCCGCTAATTTTTCACCAGCTTGTGTGCGGTCTTGAAAAAGTGGGGCATCTATCATTAATTAACCCCCGTACTCTAAGGTGACATTACTTTTATAATGACCGATTTTTGAGATAGTTGTAATTATCTGACCAAAAAGATTTAAAATTGTTATAAGAAATATGCCGAAATTTGATACCCGGTGCTTTTGCCCGTAAAAAAAGTTTCATGAGTAGTGATCAACTCAACCTCTTCAATCTCGACGAACCAAGTCTAAGTCCTGGAATTAACGACTTAATTCCAACCGATGCCAAAATTCCTATCCCTGCTGGTACTTATGCCAGCATGGTTCAATTAGCACAACATTGCAATCAGTGTCACCGTTGTGGATTAGGAGATACCCGAACTCATGCAGTTGTCGGACGCGGAAATCTCAATGCCGACATTATGATTGTGGGAGAGGCGCCAGGGCAAAACGAGGATGAAACAGGTTTACCATTTGTCGGTCGTTCGGGACAACTTCTAGAAAAAATCTTACAATCAGTTCGACTTGATACTGAGAAAGATGTATATATTTGTAACATAAATAAATGCCGACCACCTGAGAATCGAGTCCCAAGTGCCAAAGAAATGGCAGCTTGCAAACCTTATATATTTGAACAAATTCGCTTAGTTAACCCAAAAATCATCCTTTTGACAGGTGCAACAGCAGTAAAAGGTTTAATTGGTGACAAAGGGTCAATGACAAGTATTCGTGGTAAATGGATAGAGTGGGAAGGAAGATTTTGTATGCCAATTTTCCACCCATCTTATTTATTGCGTAACCCTACACGCGACCGTGGTGGTCCAAAATGGCAGATGTGGCAAGATATTCAAGTTGTGCGTGCGAAGTATGATGAAATACGTACTGCTTGAATGATATCTGAGTAAATACCCGCATTAAAGTTTTAATATAGATACACGTGTTTCTATTTCACACTTGTGTCAAAATAGGGTTGCTTTCTTATATATCAGTCAAAGCCATGTACGCTAAAAGCCTAATAGCCACACTATCGAGTTTAATTGCAATTGCTTATACAGTTCCAGGTGCAACCCAGAATGCACCAGAGCAATCTGCCACCACACGACAAGTAGATAGAAGATTTAACATTTCTTTTGAACCCCGTCCTTGTCAGCGTAGTAGTAGTACAAGGGTAACTTGTGATGTGATAGTTACAAATTTTACAGACACACATCGACAAATCAGCTTTGGCGCCGGATATGATAGTTATGAAACACGTCTTGTGGACACTGATGGAAATGTTTACACAGCCAGCAGTTTGCAGTTTAACCAATATCAGCGTGCATCTGAAAGAGCATTGATTGAACTGGCGCCTGGGGTTCCAACAAGACTTGCGTTCAACTTTAGAGTACCACAGACAATTAGTAACTTATCAGTACTCGATTTAGGGTATCGAGTAACTGGCAGAATAGACACAACAGCGCGATTGAGTTTACCTAATATAGGTACCATTACATCGAATAGTGCCCAAAAAAAATCTGATAAATAGCATTTTATAGGCGCCGGGGGGAAAATTGGCGCTCCTCCCCCATTAATAAAGAATTTACATCTGGGGAAATTTCCGAACCTGATATTCGGATGACTCCACCATTTGGTAAGCAAAGCCAAGAGCGGTATCAAACTGTTTATATATTGGCTCTAAATCCTTTTCTGGTATAGCTTTCCACTGTTCGCGAGTAGCCCACTGTATCACAAAGGTTATTTCTTCAGGTACATTTGGATTAATCCATACTTCTTTACCGAGAAACCCAGGATACTTAGCTAGTGCAGTTGTCCATATTTCATCATCCTTTTGAATGAAAATTTCGCGCCGTTCCGAAGGGACTTTAAACTTGAGTAACTCGATAACCATGCACTTACATTTACCTATTTTAGTTTGCCACAATAGAGCTGTAGTCTAGAGACACTAGCGATTAGCATAACTTGACGGTAGTTACAAATAACCAGCTAGTTTAAAAAAAACAATAGGAAAAAGGTATGGATAACAACAATTGGATGCAGCAGCTATTAATGCTTGGTATTGGCACAACCTCAGTAATGGCAGAAAAAATCAAAGAAGCTGGTGACAGATTAGTCAAAGACGGGAAACTCGACCCCGAACAAGCGAAAGCAGTAATGGACGACATGGTGCAGCAAATGAAATCCGAGCAAGGCAACTGGGATGCCACCATGCAGCGTCAAATGCGAAACATGATGCAAGACTTAGGAGTAGCGCGTCAATCAGAAGTAGACGAATTACGCGGTAGAATAGACCGCTTAGAGCGACAAGTACGCGACCTAGAAAACAAAATGTGGAAGTAGAGTGCATGACGCTACCCAGAATTTAACAACGAAGCCAAAAATATAGTGGCGTCACGCACCAAACGCCACGCTAGTGTTACCCCCTTCCTTAGATAAAGGAGGGGGAAGTTTTTTCTATAAATACCGTTTCTGATTTAAACTTAATTTTGTCATACTCATAACTCAGCACGAGCGCACTCATAACTCATTACTTGCAAAGGAGGGTTTTAAGTTGAAAGCGATATTTCTTAGTGTGGGTATTATCATGGTTTGCGTTGTAGTTCTAGTACTAACGCAAATCGGTGGCAATAACACAGAAGCAAACGCTGCCCAAATCAGTCAACCTACACCTGTTATCACACAAACAACACCAAACATAGAAAGCAACACCTTAATAGCGAGCAAAGATATGTCAGACGAAAATATTATCACTACCCCCTCTGGACTAAAATACGTAGAAATCCAAGAGGGTACAGGTGAAACACCTCAAACAGGACAAACAGTAAAAGTACACTACACAGGTACATTAGAAGACGGTACTAAATTCGATAGCTCACGCGACCGTGGTCAACCCTTCAAATTCAATATAGGTCGTGGACAAGTTATCAAAGGTTGGGACGAAGGACTCAGCACCATGAAAGTTGGTGGGCGCCGTAAATTAATCATCCCATCCGAACTAGGTTACGGAGCGCGCGGTGCAGGTGGCGTAATTCCACCCTACTCAACCCTAATTTTCGATGTCGAACTATTAGGAGTCAACTAATCTCCAAACTGTCATTCTGAGCGCAGCGAAGAATCTAAAAGCTAGCTAATTACAAATTGTCATTCTGAGCGCAGCGAAGAATCTAAGTATTTACCATATACTTTAGATGCTTCACTACGTTCAGCATGACACGGAAAAACTCCTCTAATAACTACCCCGTGCTAAATTTTTGAACTGAGTAAACTGTGGGTCAAACAACAGCTTTATAGTTCCAGTTGGACCATGACGGTGTTTAGCAACAATAACTTCAGCCAAACCTCGCTCAGGTGTATCTGAAGAATAATACTCATCACGATATAGCATCATCACCAAATCCGCGTCTTGTTCAATACTGCCGCTTTCGCGTAAATCTGATAACATTGGTCGCTTATTTGTACGTGATTCTACGCCTCTACTTAACTGCGAAAGCGCAATAACTGGTACATTTAATTCCCTTGCTAAACCTTTAATGTTACGAGTAATTTTCGATAACTCTTGAACGCGGTTATCACCTGCACCCTCCATTAATTGTAAGTAATCTATCAAGATTAACCCTAAATCGGCGCCTGCTTCTGCTTGTAGGCGCCGTGCTTGGCTCCGCATTTCAGTTACAGTAATGCCAGGTGTATCATCTATATAAATAGGCATATCCTGTAATAGACTAATACCGCGCGTTAAATCTTCCCATTGATTTTGACTAATACGTCCACTTCGCAAATAAGTACTTTCAATTCTTGCTTCGCTCGATAACATCCGTAACGCCAATTGTTCTTTTGACATTTCTAAACTAAATATTGCTACTGGCATTCGCATTGAACCAGCAATATAGTGAGCTATATTAATCGAAAAGCTTGTATTGTGTACACATATATCATTAGCAACAAAGTTGTGAGTTTCTGAAATAGTCAAGTCATAAACTTGCTTTTCTCCCATTGGTTCAATTGAAACAATTTCATCCCAATATACATCATTATTAGCTAACTCTATATTAGATATTGCTTTCTGTTTACCAAATATACCTATTTCTGAAGCAAAAGTTTTAATAGAGTTAGCATCTATAACGTCTAATTGCCAAGCTTCTCGACGAGTCTCTTGATATTTAACCGATTTTCTTTTTAAAGCAGCAATAATTCCAAATCTCAAAAGAAGATGCTGTATTTGCCTTGCAAGTTTCTCGTTAACACTACAATATCCTAATTGTGCTTGACCTGATGATGGCCATCCATTATTTGCAAATAAGCGGTTTAAAAATAAAGCAATTTGCGCTCGTGTTAATTTAAATATAATTGGTGGGATAGTTTCGGCGCCACCATTTATAAAATCTACCAGCGATTTCACTTCACTATCGGTGATAGTTTCTGTACCAAATACATTGTATTTTCTAGGTACTGCGACTTTATCACCTACCTTCAATTCAGAGAGCGGGCGCCATCCATTAATGGTTAAATATGGATGAGTTATAGTTGTTTCTACATATCTTCCTAAACGAGTAGTTACACGGAATACTGGCTTATGACCATCATCTACATACGCTGATGGTTGAGCTACTTTAAATTTCCAATTATCTCCCAATGTAATTAAATTCGCTTTTTGGCGATGATATATCTCTTCTATAGAAGAAATAGAACCATCAGCTAACAAAATTTCTGTATCGTAAGCTACACATTTTCCCATTGCAGGTCTCCCGGCAATAATAACCAAGTCTGAGCGCTGAAAACCTCCGTTTATCATTGCGTCCAAATCATAGTAACCAGAGGAAATACCTGGTAACGCTATACCTTGATTACGATTCTCAATGTCTTTAAAATTACTAATTAGAGAATCACTAATATGAACTAAACCTGAATTAGAACGGTCTTGAGCAATATTAAAAACTTTTTGCTCCGCTTGGTCTATGACTTTACTAATATCCGTTTCGGTTTCGTATCCTAACTGGACTATTTCATTTCCGGCTTTAATTAATCGGCGCCGTTGATATTTGTCTGTAATTAATTGTGCTAAAGCATCAATGTTTACAGCAGATACTGTAGATTCAATCAAAGACGCGAGTTTATTTCTACCACCAACGCGCGCGAGCAAATCATGGTCAGAAAGCCAACTTGTAACACTAAGTAAATCAGTTGGTTTGCCTTGCCGATGGAGACTTAAAGTCGCTTGGTAAATTTCTTTATGGGCACTAATATAAAATGCTTCTGGTTGCAGACGGTCACTAACTCTACTGATTGCTTCGGGGTCTAATAATATACCGCCCAGCACAGCTTCCTCAGCCTCAATGATTTGCGGTGGTAAGCGGTCAACACTACTATTTTGAAAATTTAATTCTTCAGACATAAAGGCTTTTACTAAGGTAAATGTCCTTGGAGATTTGGAAACCTCCGAAACCCATGATAGTATATATGTATTTAAATTGCTACTAGGTAGAGTTTAAGATTCATGTAGGGTGCGTGACGCTAATAATAACCTTCAACAGTAACAACTAACCCCCTAGCGTCACGCACCAAAAGCCCCTAGGTAGAGTTTAAGATTCATGTAGGGTGCGTGACGCTAATAATAACCTTCAACAGTAACAACTAACCCCCTAGCGTCACGCACCAAAAGCCCCAAAACAAACCAAAAGCCCCAAAACAAACCAAAAGTCTCGAAACAAACCAAAAGGCGCCAAATTACAAAAATCTTCAATTGTATACTAGTCACAATTAAGAACTGGTGCGTGACGCTACAAGTCTTATAACTACGTTGAAATTTCTTCGTAGCGTCACACACCCTACTGTTTTTATGTGCTAAACAATAGTTTATATAAAATTAATTTACTAATTCATTTAAATTGGAACAAATGATAACAAATAATCTTCTGAGGCAAATAAATATAGATTAGAGCATTTTTTTGAGAAACTATGACAGACTCTATCGCTGCAAATCATCTTCATAATCAAATACCCGTAAACGATACAATTGCGGGTTATATGGAAGTAATCAACGAATTCTCTAAAGCTTATTACCATGCACCCGTATTTAATAATCAACCTGTATGGACAAGTACATACTGGCAGGGAATACAAATATTAAAATGTCCGTTAGACTTATGGCTTTACCAAGAAATTATTTTTAACCAAAAGCCTGATTTTATTCTTGAATGTGGTGTAGCGTATGGAGGAACAACAGCTTATTTAGCTGATATGTGTAAATTAGTGGGTAAAGGTGAAGTAATTGGTGTTGATATTGAAATTAAACAACAAACGCGCGCGAGTTTGACGAAGTATAAAAATATTCACTTAATCGAAGGAAGTTCTGTTGATATAAAAACGAGTAAACAAGTATTTGAAATAGTAAAAAATTCTAACACGTTAGTAATTTTGGACTCAGACCATACTAAACACCATGTGTTACAGGAACTGGTGTTATACAACAAACTAGTTCCATCTGGTGGCTATTTAATAGTTGAAGATACTAATATAAATGGTCATCCTGTGTGTCCAGATTATGGTTTGGGACCTATGGAAGCAGTAGAAGAGTTTTTGTCAACGCATTCAGAGTTTTACATTGATAAAAATTGTCACAAGTTTCTGACAACTTTTAACCCAAATGGCTATTTGAAAAAAATGTAGAGGCGCCGTTATAAACAATGTGTGTAGAGACGTTACATGTAACGTCTCTACGTACAACGGTAATGTTTAACGTGTTTAGCTAGCCACAACCTGGAAGCTGATTTTAGCGCTGACATCCGAGAACAGCTTAAGGTCTGCTTCGTAGGTACCTAGCTTACTGATATCGGGAATAGTAATGCCGCGCTTATCAATTTCGAGATTTGTGGCTTTTTTAATTACATCAGCTACGTCTTGGGTAGTTACTGTACCAAAGATTGCTTCGTTTTCACCAGCTTGTACTGAGATGCTGTAATTTGTAACTTTTTCTATCGCTGCTTTTTGTTCGAGCGCTTGTTGCTTGAATTCAGCTTGACGCTGACGTTCGAGTTCACGGCGCCGTTCGACTTGTTTTAGAATACCTGGGGTTGCAGGAGAGGCTAGTTTTTTGGGAACTAGGTAATTGCGTGCATAACCGGGAGCAACTTCGACTAAATCGCCCAGCTTACCCAATTTGGCGACATCTTGATTTAATACTAACTGTGTACGTTTTGGCATTGTTCTTTGTTTTCTCTTGCTTTGAAAATCTCATTTGTTAGGAGCAGCTGGTAAGTCGGCTTTCCTAGTTAGCTAAATATATAGCCTGAAACTTACAGATTTTAGCGCTCGTTGGAGTGTAAGCGCAACCCATAGCCCTAAATTTATTTTGGCTAAACAGCAGGCGCCAGTACTTGGTTGCGAATCCAGTATAGCAGTTCAAAGTTCACCCGTTCTGGACATTCATCGTGGGCGCAGTGTCCAGCGTTTTCTAATTCTACTAACTGCAACCGTGGATTTAGCTTTAACAAACTATGAGCTAGAGACAAAGGAATCATTCGGTCAAGAGTCCCCCACATTAAAAGCGATGGCAGTTTCAGGTCGGTGACAATGGAACGAATACACGGACTAAAGTCTTTACTCATCATGCTTTTCAAAATTGCACAAAAAGCATGAACTGCACCTTGTTCACGCGCTGGTGTCATCAGAATTTCTAGCAGTTCTTCGGTTACTGCTTCTTTACAAGCATAAGCAAAGCTTGCCCAGCGTTTAACTATACGTGGTTGTCGTAGTAGAAAAAATAGAGGTTTTAATACAATTGGTGATGTTAGTACACTTAGAATTTTATCTTGCAAGAAGCTTAAACTATTTGATTTGGTATTTTGCTCTGACATGTCGGGCAAGCTAATCATTGCAACACCTCGCACCATTTCTGGATGTGTTGCAGCTGCTTGTAGGCAGGTAAGTGAACCTATCGAGTTTCCCACTAACACTGTTGGAACTTGCACGAATGTCTGCCAAAATTCGTGAATTTGCTCGACCCAGAGTTTAATTGTATATGGTGTAACTGGTTTATCGGAGGCGCCAAAGCCTAATAAATCTACTGCGTAAACGCTGTGATGCTTTGATAATTCTGATATATTTTGGCGCCAGTGTCGAATAGAACCGCCAAAACCATGTACTAACAGCACTGGAACTGGAGATTTAGGATTATTGATATAAGCGTAGCGAATTTTCCAACCTCGCCACATCCATTCACCGAACTCACCGCAAAAATTGCTATTGGCTATTTTGGGTTCAACTGAGATTTGAGTAGGCATTAATTGTGTATGAGTCATATATAGCCAAAGCAATTGCGTATTACTAAGTTTAAATTTTACAAGCGCACAAATTGTAAGGCGCCGACATAAGGTTCAGCTTCTTTTCGAGGAGTGGGCACTATTTGCCAACCTGCTTTGAATAATTTTTGGAAGGTTGCCCAACCCTTAGAACCTCTAGGTACTGGATAATCTGGAACTGCATATTCACGGCAAAGAGTGTAAGGTAGCCAAGGTTGATTTTCATCGGTACGAAGATGTAAAATCAAACTCTCATTATTTGCAAAGCTTGGAAGCCAACACATTTGTCCAGACATAAAATTGCTCCATAAAATTTAATAGGAGACAAACAAAATCCTGAGAATACAGATAACTTTCTCGTTACTGTTCTGAAGACTTTTCGTTTGAATATATTTCATGTTGTATTAAATAACTACGTGTAATATCTCTACCAATAGTTTAAGTTTTAAATTTTGCTTATATTTCTTGAGATAAGTAAATCTAGCTGTACTTATCTCATGAACGCTGCAACAGCTTACTACAAATACATTTTTGATTGCATTACTTTTTTATTCTAACTTTAAAACAGCTAAATGTGATACCAAATTGTATTAAAATAGAAGACATAAACAATCATTAAAAGCCCAAAAATCTGAAAATTTTATTAAAACTACTTGTGCTGCCTCTAGCACAAGATAGAGATTCTTGTGCAATCATCAAATCTAAAGTAATAAAATTTCCAAAAATTCTTTTTGCTCTTCAGATAGAAGTTAATCAAGAATCTATCGGCTAGAATCCGTAAATATTTAATTAATTTTATGACTTATTCACCATCTGCGTTAATTGAATTTGCCCAAACAGCAGAAAATATTGCCGCGACATCAAAGCGAATGATAAAAGCTTCAATACTTGGTGATTACTTCAATAAACTGGTAGATGAAGATTTAATAACTGCTGCGCGCTTTTTTGCTGGTTATATTTTTGCGCTACGTGACCAACGTACAATCAATATTGGTGGAGCAGCTTTACAAACAGCGATTACAACTATTGCGAATATAGAAAAATCTAAATATCAAGAGCGTTTAGTTAAACTGGGAGACCCTGGAGATGTCGCATTTGAAGTTTTGAGCGATAATGTTAAATCTAGGCAACTTCCATCTACTCTTACCTTATATAGCTTATTCTCTAAACTCGAACAACTAGCTGCGGTTAGTGGAACTAAAAGCAAAACTTCGCTAGTTACTGAATTATTAAGACTTGCGACTCCCCTCGAAGCTAAGTATATCGTTAAACTTTTAGCAGGTGATTTGCGAATTGGATTAAAAGAGGGAGCAGTTGAAGATGCTCTTGCTCGTTCGTTCAAAGTCCCAGTTGCGAAAGTGCAATGGGTGAATATGTTAACTGGTGATATTGGTGAAACCGCTATCCTTGCTCGTCATCAACGACTTGAGCAAGCAAAAATGCGACTTTTTCATCCCATCAAGTTTATGCTTGCTAGTCCTGCGGATGATTTAACGGAAGTTACAAAGCAAATGCCACAAGGGTTTGCCGTCGAAGATAAATATGATGGTATTCGCGCACAAGCTCATATCGGAATGGGGAGAAAGGGGGAAGATAGTTTGCATGGAATTGTTATTAATGATTGCCGGGTAGCTTTGTTTTCACGAACTTTAGATGAAATTACAGGGACATTTCCCGATTTAATTGAATCGCTTGCACAACTGATAAGCGACGATATTGACAATGATTTAATTTTAGATGGGGAAATAGTACCAATTCGAGGCGCCAAGATATTGCCTTTCCAAGAATTACAAAAACGACTTGGGCGTAAGCAAGTTAAACAAGAGTTAATAGAAGAAGTGCCTGTAGCATTTATTGTATATGATATTTTGTATGCTAATAATTGCGTATTAATTGAGGCGCCTCTAAAAGAGCGTAGAACTATATTAGATTCGCTACGGTTAGATACAGAAAAAGTTCAACGAGGACTTCATAAACAATTTGACGATATTTCTGGTTTAGACGCGGAATTTACAGCAGCACGCGCAAGAGGTAACGAAGGATTAATGGTCAAAGACCTTAATTCAACATACAAACCAGGTCGTCGTGGTAAAGAATGGCTAAAAATCAAACGTGCTATTGCCACACTCGATGTTGTAATAACCGCAGCAGAAGTAGGAACTGGGAAACGCGCACGGTTTTTATCAGACTATACGTTTGCTGTTCGTACTAGCGAAACTGAACCGACATTACTCAATATAGGTAAAGCTTACTCAGGACTCACCGATGCTGAAGTCACAGAAATTAGTAATTGGTGTCGCGCACATACAATACAGGAATTAGAACATGGTCGAGTTTGTATAGTCGAACCAAAGTTAGTACTAGAAGTTACTTTCGACCGAGTACAACCATCATCGCGTCACAATAGCGGTTTTGCGTTGCGGTTCCCTCGAATTTTGCGAACACGCACGGATAAACCAGTTGAAGAAATTGATACTTTAGAAACAGTACAAAATTTAGCTGAAACAACTCACGTTAATGAAGCCAGTGTTCCACCTAACGAGCGAAGCTGCACAAGACATCTTTAAAAATATAATTTCCAATCTACAAAAGAATCAGCATATAGTAATAATGCATGACTGTTTAACATAATTTATTATTTCGGCTTTTGTTAATTGTTGATAGTTAGTCATCTGATTATTTCCTCACCATTACTTAAAATTTCTACTTCAATGGTTTCACCTATTAAGACTAAGATTCGTTGTGAGCGATTATCGTAAGAAAGTTAATTCAATTGTCTGTCAGAGATTACTTGCCCGTACACATATACGGAAAAAGGTTTTTAGCTGTTGTCGCGTAGGTCAAACACCTTCGGGTTTCAACATCTGTTATATTCGCGTTAACCCTACCGTTTTCCAAAAATCCGGCAGATTATGAAATGCGGCTTTTGTTATAATAAAGTCCACATGCTCATCTTTCGGTTCATAGCTAAGAAATCTAGCATGATGAAACTCTATATTTGTGGCACCAACTTTTTCAGCTAAAATTGCTCCCAGTAGCTGTTTGATTTCATCGTAATACCATGCAGAAAATTCAACCATAATATTAAACGTACTTTCGGAGTGGTCTACTTCTTCTAAGATACAAGGTTGGGTTACGCAGAGCCTTCACCCAACCTACGGGTAAACCCCTTTCCCGTTCTCCCCTTAGCCTTCTAAAATAAAAAGCTGATAAGTAAAGCGAGATAACGTAATTATATGACTACTGCTACTCCAGTAAAAACAGAGTACGAGGCGATTATTGGGCTGGAAACCCACTGTCAGCTAAGTACTAACACTAAAATATTCTCTGATAGTTCGACAGCGTTCGGCGCCGACCCCAACACCAATATCGACCCGGTTTGTATGGGTTTACCTGGAGTGTTACCTGTACTCAACCAAAAAGTTTTAGAATATGCTGTCAAAGCAGGTTTAGCGCTCAATTGCCAAATTGCAAAATATAGTAAGTTTGACCGTAAGCAGTACTTTTATCCTGATTTACCTAAAAATTACCAAATATCGCAGTACGATTTACCTATTGCTGAACATGGTTGGTTAGAAATCGAGTTAATCGATAAAGATGGTAATCCTGTTCGTAAAAAAATTGGTGTGACTCGTCTGCACATGGAAGAAGATGCAGGTAAATTAGTTCACGCAGGTAGTGATAGGTTATCTGGTTCGACTTACTCACTTGTAGATTACAACCGTGCAGGTGTTCCATTAGTGGAAATAGTATCCGAACCTGACTTACGCTCTGGACAAGAAGCAGCTGAATACGCGCAAGAATTACGTCGAATTATGCGCTATCTCGGTGTCAGCGACGGTAACATGCAAGAAGGTTCGCTACGCTGTGACGTTAATATATCTGTTCGTCCAGTTGGGCAAAAAGAATTCGGGGTCAAAGTCGAAATCAAAAACATGAACTCGTTCAACGCAATACAAAGAGCAATTGAGTACGAAATTGAACGACAAATAGCTGCTGTCGAAGCTGGTGAACCGATTTTCCAAGAAACCCGGTTATGGGAAGAAGGTTCACAACGTACTATTAGTATGCGTAAGAAGGAAGGTTCTAGCGATTACCGCTACTTCCCTGAACCTGATTTAGGACCAATCGAAGTTAGCAGCGAACAGTTAGATGCTTGGAAAAGCGAGTTACCTGAACTCCCCGCTCAAAAGCGTCATCGCTACGAAACTGATTTGGGGCTTTCTCCATATGATGCGCGTGTTCTTACCGAAGAACGTACTGTTTCTGAATATTTTGAAACAGTTATTGCTACTGGCGCCAGTGCCAAAGCTGCGGCAAACTGGATTACACAAGATATAGCAGCTTATCTCAACAAACAAAAACTCGCTATCACCGAAATTGGTTTAACTCCGCAAAACCTCGCGGATGTTATTACCCGCATTGAGAGTGGTAAAATTAGCAACGCCATAGCAAAAGAAAAGTTAACCGATTTACTCAACGGTGTAACCCCCGAAAAAGCTTTCGCAGGCAAAGAACTCATTAGCGACCCTGCTACTCTTGAATCTATTATCGACGAAGTTATCGCCGCTAACCCCAAAGAATACGAAAAGTACAAAGGTGGTAACGTCAATCTCAAAGGATTCTTCGTCGGACAAGTCCTCAAAAAAACTAACAAACTCGCTGAACCCCGTCTCACCAACGAATTGGTCGAGAAAAAGCTGAACGCTTAAACGGCACCGAAAATATTTCTTCATCAAAAACTTACAAAAAAATCTCGAATAGGGGGTAGCGCACCTCATACGTATAATGATATTGTGCGCTAAGTAGATGCACCCTGATGAATCCGGAGAGTTATGTAAATAGCTCTCCCTTTTTTTGTCTACTTACGTACTTACGTAATTTCCTTGGCTTTTTAATGCCTATAAAATTTTCTTAACGCATTATTCAGAAAAAATACTTATAGGGGGTACTACACCTCACCCCAAATGTGCTATATTGTGTTAAGTAGATGCACCCTGATGATTCGGAGAGTTACGCAAGTGGCTCTCCTTTTTCTATCTACCTATAAATATAATCCCCCAAAATTCCCAATTTTAGATTCGGCGCCTGTGGATGCTCCGTGGTATCACTGATTCAAGGCACCTATAAAATTTTCTTAACGCATTACTCAGAAAAAATACTTACAGGGGGTATTGCACCTCATACAAAATATGCTATATTGTGTTAAGTAGATGCACCCTGATGATTCGGAGAGTTACGCAAGTGGCTCTCTTTTTTGTTGCACTTTTATTAGTACTAAATAACTAGCACATCAATAGATTTTAACTTTAAGGATTTATCATATTAACTTCATACAAAATCAAAACAAGGGGTCTTACCCATCATCTCTAATATGGTATATTATGTTAAGTAGATGCACCCTGATGATTCGGAGAGTTACGCAAGTGGCTCTCTGTTTTTTTGTCCTTTTTTATGTTGTATACTAGACAACAAATAAACAAAACTTTATAAAATTTTTCAAAATAAATGGGGGGTAATGCACGGCATCCCCAAAATAGTGTATTATGTTATGAGATGCACCCTGATGATCTGGAGAGCTGCTGAAGTAGCTCTCTCTTTTTTTCCCTATAAAGCATTTTTACTAACATCCATATATAGTTGCTGGTTATTTAACAAAATACCATTAAGTGGTGACACTATATTGATATAATCGCCAGTCAGTCATAATTGCGGGTAAGGTCATGGCAGACTGGCATGAAATAGATGGTGGAATCACGGCGCCTAGAGGATATCGGGCAGCGGGAATAAAAGCTGGGTTAAAACCTTCGGGGTTGCCAGATTTAGCGTTGATAGTATCGGATGTAGATGCGATAGCAGCAGGAGTATTTACAACAAGTCACGTGAAGGCAGCATGTGTAGATTATTGTCGCGAGCGGTTGCAAAGTAAACAAATAACCCGTGCGGTTCTTTGTAATGCGGGACAAGCGAATGCAGCAACAGGTGAACAAGGAATGCGCGATGCACTCGAAAGTGCAGAACTTTTGGCTAGTGCATTAAATATTTCTTCAGAATCAATATTATTGGCATCAACAGGTGTAATAGGGCAGCGGATCAAAATGGATGCGATGCGAAGCGGAATTCCTAAAGTTGTTGCGGCACTTTCGGGAACTGGTTCTGATGCGGCAGCAGGAGCAATTATAACTACCGATTTGGTGCCAAAAACAATTGCATTAGAGACAACTATTGGAGATAGGACAGTACGAATAGGTGGAATAGCTAAAGGTTCAGGGATGATTCATCCCAACATGGCAACATTACTGGCATTTGTAACGTGTGATGCGGCTGTTTCACCCCATTTATGGCAGCAAATGCTTTCGCGTGCTGCGGATAGAAGTTTCAATGCCATAACTGTAGATGGTGATACTAGTACTAATGATAGTTTAATTGCCCTTGCCAATGGTGAATCGCGAACTCCTGCAATTACAGAAATGGGCGCCGAGGCAGAAAAACTAGAAGCGATGTTAACAGCAGTGTGTCAGCATTTAGCTAAATCTATTGCCCGTGATGGAGAGGGTGCAACTTGCTTGATAGAAGTACAAGTGGTAGGGGCGCCGGATGATGCAGCAGCACGTCAAGTAGCAAAAACGATAGTAGGTTCATCGCTAGTAAAATCAGCAATATTTGGGCATGACCCAAACTGGGGAAGAATAGCAGCAGCAGGAGGACGCGCGGGAGTTGTATTTGAACAAGAGAACTTGCGAATTCAACTGGGTGATTTCTTACTAATGGAAAATGGGCAACCATTACCATTTGACCGTTCGGGTGCAAGTAATTATTTAAAACACATTGCTGCAAATTCAAGTATAAAGAGCGATTTTACAGCAACTAACATGAGCAACGACCTTACAGTTGACCGTAGCACCGTGGCGCCGCAACGAGTGGATAACCCAGTGATAATTAAAGTCAGCATTGGTAACGGACACGGTTCGGGTATAGCTTGGGGTTGTGACTTGAGTTACGACTACGTGAAAATTAATGCCGAGTACACAACTTAACGTAAGGTGGGCACTGCCCACCCTACTGTGATTTCTATGTTGTTTTAAATACAGAAACCAGGTTTCTTATTGATATATTATGATAAGAAGGCTAATTTTGCGTATAAACCTGGTTTCTTTGGTTTTTTAATTACAGCGGCGATATATTTTTTCAACTTTATCTATATATTTATAATTATTCTCATAAGGCGAAAAGCGTATAGATTCTTGTTTACCTAATACCAATATACCAAAACTGTTTAAACTATCATAAAATAATTTATGAACGCGCGTTTGCAGAGTTTTGTTAAAATAGATTAAAACATTACGACAAATAATTAAATTAAATTCATTGAAAGAATTATCACTAGCTAAGTTATGCAAAGAAAAAATCATATTATTACGTAAAGACGTATCAAATATTGCATCTTTACCAGATATTAAATAATATTCAGAAAAAGACTTTTTACCGCCAGATTGGAGATAATTTTGTGTATATTCCTGCATGAATTTTAGAGGGAAAATACCAGTTTTAGCTTGACGTAAACTCTTTCGTTAATATCAGTTGCATAAAGACGGCAACGATGATATAAACCTTCTTCTTGAAGTAAAATTGCCATCGAGTAAACTTCTTCACCAGTTGAACACCCAGCGTGCCAAATTTTAATGAACGGATAAGTTCGTAAGATAGGTATTACTAAGGAGCGCAAAGCTAGAAAAAAACTGGGGTCGCGAAACATTGAGGTAACGTTGACTGACACGTTAAGCAAAAAACGTTCCATACACTTACGGTCATGTAAGACTTTATCTTGGAGTGCAGAAATAGTTTTTAGTCCTTCTATGCCAACAATATACGAAATTCTACGTGTAATTGAAACACGAGAATAATTACGAAAATCAAAACCGTAGTAACGATATATTCCCTCTAGTAGTAAATCTACTTCAATATCTTCTAACATCATTCATAAAGGATTAAAATTATCAATTCAAAATAGCTTTTAAATTGTGAATTTTAAATCTTAAGTTGTGACTATCAATTAATGGAAGGTAATATCCTAACTCTTCCATTTTTCTCAACACTTTACCTGCGCTTTCGGCTATTGTCTCTAAGTGTGTATTACAAGTTACTTCAGGAAAAAGAGGCGCCTCGTAAGGGTCATCAATACCAGTAAAGTTTTGAATTTCCCCTGAACGCGCTTTTTTGTACAAACCCTTAACATCGCGCTGTTCGCACACTTCCAAAGGTGCATTTACATATACTTCTAAAAAATCTGCCATGTCTAAACGCATTTGATTGCGAATTTGACGGTAAGGTGAAATTACTGACACTAGTACAATTACATCATTGCGTGTGAGTAAATTCGCAACATAACCAATGCGACGAACATTTTCATCGCGGTCTTCTCTACTATAACCTAGTCCCTTGGTTAAACACTGTCTTAACACGTCACCATCAAGAACTTCAACTTTATAGCCTTGAGAACGTAACTCATTTTCAACGACACGGCTAATGGTAGTTTTACCAGCACCGCTCAATCCAGTAAACCACACTGTTAAACCTTTTTGCTCAATCATTGCTTTTATAATAAATTGACGTATCAAATTATTAACATATCTTAAGCTTATACATCATCGTTCCTTCTCTACATACTGTTGTAAAAGTAAATACCTCTACCGGGAGATAGATTTATTAACTAAGTATGAATGTATATACTTTACGGCTTAATTTTAGCGATGATTAAAATATTAATCGAAAAAACAAGCATGTATGGATTAATTTTTTACAAATATCAACCACCACAGAAGAATACATAGGTAAATTTTAGTATTATATCATACATGCATCTGGGTTTTAACTAGCGTATTGGCTAGAAACCGGGTTTCAAGCGAAGAAACCCGGTTTCTAGGATTTTAGTTAGATGAACCTCGGTAAATTCGGTCAACTTGCGATTGTGGAAGTCGCGTCATGGGGAATCCGTGAAGTCTGTCAAAAACAACTTCTTGCGTTTCAGCAGGGGTTTTTGTGCCATAACCATTTGAACCGCCATTAGTTGATATTTCATCGTCTAGCGAAGGAACCAGACTTTGAGCTAAGACGTAAGAATGAGTTTCGGGGTCGTATGCTAAAACTTCTCCAGTCTCAATATTATAAATCCATGCGTAGATGCGAAGTTGATTGTGATAAAGCTTCGAGCGAACTACCGGATAAGTTCTCAAGTTTTCAATTTGAGTTAAAACATTTTCTGCGGTAATAATTTCGAGTAGTTCTTCTCCCTTATAGTGACTGTAATGTTCCTTTGCTAAAAGTCGAGTAGCTTCTGTATACTTCAACCAGTCATGCACAAGTGGCATTTCCTCATCTAAGCTATGCAACTTCGTCAACCCTTTCATGGCGCCACAGTGTGAGTGACCACAAACAATAATTTGCCGAATACCCAGAGCTTGGATGGCATATTCAATCGTGGCGCCTTCACCACCGTTAGTGGCGCCGTAAGGCGGAATAATATTACCAGCATTGCGAATCACAAACAATTCGCCTAATTCAGCTTGCGTGATTAAGTTTGGGTCTACACGCGAATCGGAGCAGGTAATAAATAATACCCTCGGTTTTTGACCTTGAGAAAGCTGTTCAAAAAGTTGTTGATGACTACTAACATATGTAGACTTAAACTCGCGCAGCCCTTTGATTAATTTCTTCA
Organism: Calothrix sp. FI2-JRJ7; assembly: GCA_019359675.1. Lineage (GTDB taxonomy): Bacteria > Cyanobacteriota > Cyanobacteriia > Cyanobacteriales > Nostocaceae > Dulcicalothrix. Next base: position 12,410 of record JAHHGX010000035.1, on the reverse strand, counting down.
TTATGATTTACTATTGGCAGTCAGAGACATACAATTAATTTTCTCTCAAGTGGTTCACATAGTACCGATGTGTTATTAATTTGTGAGTAAACGTTAAAGTACTAACTAAGTATAATTTAAATTTTTGTTAAGAAAGTTTATTAATCAAGAATTTTTGTAACGGAGTAAACTTGAATCGATATCCTTTATAGATGTACATCCACTTAAAGCCATTGCTAAATCAAACTCCGCACGCAACAGTTCAATAACATGGGCAACACCCGCTTCACCGTTTAAAGCAAGTCCCCATAATATAGGTCTACCAATCAATACAGCGTTGGCGCCATAAGCGATAGCTTTGAGTATATCAATACCTCGACGAATACCACCGTCAACAAGAACCTCAGCTTGATTATTAACTGCTGCTACAACATCAGGTAATGCTTCAATTGATGCAATTGCACTATCTAACTGGCGCCCACCATGATTTGATACTATTATTGCTTTGGTGCCGCATTTTACTGCATTCACTGCATCATCTCCACGTAAGATACCTTTTACAACCAAGGGTAAGGGTGACAAAGATTGTAACCATTCTAAATCTTGCCAAGTAACTGCTGGGTTAAGTTGTTGAGCAAAATAAGCGAATAAACCAGATTCTCCTTGTTCATGGGGAATATCCAGACCAGACATACTGGTTAAATTTGCCAAGTGTAACCCTGTTGGTAAAACAAACTCATTACGTTTATCACGTTCACGCTGTCCTAACAAAGGTGCATCAACAGTTAAACATAATGCTTTGTAACCTGCGGCAAACGCACGTTCTACCAAAGCACGAGTTAAACCTTTATCTTTATGAATATAAAGTTGAAACCAGCGCAGACTATTATTAGTACCTGCTGCTACTTCTTCAATGCTCTTTGTAGACATAGTACTGAGTATCATCCCGGCGCCAGTCGCTGCTGCTGCTTTTGCGGTGGCAACTTCACCTTGCTGATGAGCAAGGCACTGAAAAGCCATTGGAGCAATAAGTATAGGTAGTTGTAAAGATTCTCCTAAAATATTTACTTTAAATCACGCTTAGTTACATCTACGAGCATTCGAGGTAATAATTTTATCCTTTCAAACGCCGCACGATTATCACGTAATGTTATCTCATCCCAGGCGCCGCTACTGTAATAATCAAATGCCATTTGAGATAGATGACCTTTCGCGTGGTGTTCGTATTCAAATAAGTTAATTGGTAGCGAGTCACGAGTATTAACACTGTTAGTCATAGAGAATGAATGTAACTAATACGTTTATATTGGTAAAATAAATTAGAAGCTAAATTTTGATCACTATAGGATTTTATATTTTATATGCTTAAGCAATCACTAATTCTTGTATCACTTACTTCTCCCCTGTGGGTAATTACAGCATCAACAGCCCAAGTTCAGCCAACTGAAGCAGAAATTCGTGAAGCTTGCAATACTGGGCAACTTAATAAATTGCCGTCACCTTACTCTGATGTATCTAAAGACCATTGGGCATACACAGCAGTAGCGTCATTGTACTACTGCAAATCTAGAGGTATTTTTGGAACGGCGCCAACAACTAAACTACAAACGGCGCCGACAGAAATACCTAATCGCAACCAGGCGCCAAAGTAGATGTAGTCGTGCAGATAAAAGGCACGAATGGACAAAGCTATTTGTTGCGAAAGTCTTTCTCTGTGTACTAATAGCAATCTGTAATCTAAAACCCAAGCAAGAATGTAAAGTAAGTTTTTCATAGATTGGAACAATGCGATGACGCTTCAAAAGCTAGAACCAGAACTACTCGCTCTGACACCAAACGAAAAAGCACTGGCTATTCAAATGCTGGCTCAGAGTTTGGGTAATACTTGGCGTGGAATTGAAAAAACTCCAGGTGTATGCGGTGGAGATGCTTGTATTTCAGGTACTCGTATTCCTGTTTGGGTGCTGGTCAACGCGCGCAACTTGGGTATTAGCGAAGCTCAACTATTGAAAGATTATCCAACTTTATCTGCAACTGATTTAACAAACGCTTGGGTTTACGCTTCAATATACTCCGAGGAAATTGAAATAGCTATTAAAGAGAATGAAGAAGCGATTTAATTGTTATTGTGGGAGAGGTAGTTGACCAGTTTGTAACATCTGAAGTGCCATTGCGCGACAACTGAAACAATCGCAACCAAATCGCGCGCTTGCCACATCTCCAACTGTATCGCTATTGGCATCAAGAGAGAAAGCTCTGGGATTTACATGTACTATTTCAGTTACAGCAGGCTGCGTTACAGTTTTTACTGATGGGGTAATGGCGCCTGCGTTCTGTTGACGGTAAACTTTGTATTGCTGAAGTTGCTTGACTACAGTTGCTGATTGTGTAAGTGTTTCTGCATGAGCGTTGCTTACCCAAAAAGTTAAAGATAGAAAACTAACACAGCTAAGAAGCGCTAAAGTTACTTTACTCATAGAGTATAATCAATAAATATTCAAGATTTAACTCTATCATTATCTTAAGACTGGCGCCAATCTAATTTAGTGACAGTAAACCAGAAGGTAATTAACGTAAACGCGAGTAAAGCTATAATATCCAGAAAAAATCTTTGTGTAATTGGCGCCAGTAAAGTTTGTCGTAGCGCTGAAGCTCCGTAAGTAGCAGGACTCAAATATCCTAATGATATCAGTAGAGAAGGTAGACGATTAGGTGGGATGAGAACGGGCCCGATAAACAGCATTACCATTGTTAATAGTAAACTCAAAGAATCGCTCTCGCTAATTGTCCGCGAGTACACACCAATAACTGCTCCCAGTCCAGCTAAAGGTAGTACGCATAATGGTACTACTAGCAGAATTAAAGGATTAATTACTAAATTAATTTTTAGAAATAAGGCGCCGAAAATTACAGTTACTAGTAATGATGGTAACGACAATAAGAAAAATGATATTACAGTAGCAATTATTAAAGCTTCACGCCGAATCGGTAATGTTGCATAATAATCCAAATTTCCAGCAAACCGCATAAATGTAAAACGACTTGCTAAGTTATTAAGATTGCCAAACATCAGCGACATTACCAAATTCCCGGTTAGTATATACGCATTAGTATCTTGAGAAGTGGAAGCAATACTACCAAGAGCAACAATACCTAAGATTGGCACCACCATACTAGTTAACATTGTAGATTGCCAAGACCAACGCCAATTAGTTAACTCCATTAATAATAAGTCTTGCAACTTATATTATGTCGATGGTGCATAAATTTAACCGACGGCATAATCAGTAAACTTGCGCTTATAAGGAGCATGGAAACCTAAAACAATATCTTGCTTTGGCACACCCAAGGTTTCCAAATCACTTACAATCCCTATTTCCGTACCATCATGTTGAACCCAAATTTTGCCATCTTTAATATCTAAGTGCAGCACACAACCATATATTCGTCGTTGATTTCGCCAACCAACATGAACCAACTGATAATGATCGTGTTCTTTATCAAATACTGTTTGTGCTTCTACGTCTTCATTTAGACTTTTGTGATTACTGTATTCAGTGAGTAATCTTTGAATATATTCTCGATACTGTTCTACTTTATCCATTTTACAATTACCTCCGTTACTGAGTTGAAAACAATTAATTTAATATTATTTTCCCGAATAATCTTCTGAGTAAAAGGTAGCTGGAAAAAGGAGTCATAAACATCTAATGGTATTGCTAAATACAATGTTCTCTCCGGTTGCTCATCTGATAAAATAGAACGGTAATTAATAAATTGACCGCTACATGAAATTCTGTAATATTAGAATACCCAAGAAAACTTTTGACTTCTACGGCTATTTTTTCACCACCTCGTTCTGCTGCAATAACTTTTTCTGCTCCAATATCAATATAAATTTCCACACCTCCAGAACGAATATAAAATTACTCGTCGGTAACTAACCACGTATCTTTTAATAATGCATTCTTTACAGCGTCGTGAAAAATATCTTTGGCAGGCATCAGATAACAGTTGTTAATATTTATTTGGCTAGGATTATTTATAATATACCAAAAATGATAGCACACTGTATAATTTGCCTAAGTAAATTATACGATAGTCATGGCTGACCTTGAGTTACAAATTTAGAAATATTAACTCCCCTCTCCTCGTAGGAGAGGGGTTGGGGGTGAGGTTTTTAACAGATTATGAAAAGATTGGTATAATATTGGCGCCAATTCCAATAATATAATGTCTAGCGCACATCCAAACCAGCCAGTAAACGCCACTCCCAAGCATGAGTCAATAACGGGAGTGGTAGAACGTCTTACTTTTCATTCAGAAGAGTCAGGTTACACAGTTGCACGTTTACAGCGTCCAGGAGCATCTGAGTTAACCACAATTACTGGTAGTTTTGCGGGGATACAACCAGGACAAACGCTGCAATTAACTGGGTTTTGGCGTGAACATCCGCAGTACGGTTTACAGTTTCAGGTAGTCAATTATAAAGAAACTAAACCTGCTACACTGACGGGAATGGAGAAATATTTGGGCAGTGGGTTAATTAAAGGTGTTGGACCAGTTACAGCCAAACGTATAGTAAATCATTTTGGGCTGGAAACTTTAAATATTATTGAAAACCAAATTGAGCGTTTGCATGAGGTTAATGGTATTGCGAAAAAGCGTATTACCATGATTCAGAAAGCTTGGGAAACGCAAAAAGCTATAAAAGAGGTAATGGTATTTTTGCAAACTCATGGCGTTTCTACTACATACGCAGTCAAGATATATAAGCAATATGGCGATTTATCGATACATCAAGTCAATGAAAATCCTTACCAATTAGCAACTGATATATATGGTATTGGGTTTTTGACTGCTGACCAAATTGCTCGTAATTTAGGTGTTCCTTCTGATTCGGAATTTAGATATCGTGCAGGTCTTATTCATGTATTAAGCGAAGCAGCAGAAGAAGGACATTGTTATTTACCGCAACCAGAATTAATACAGCAAGTAACCGAACGATTAAAAACTAATGACCATCAACCTTCGGAAGAAGTTATAACTGAAATTATCAGTAAAATGTCGCGCGAGAACGAATTAGTACGAGAAATAAGTACTGATACAACTTTGTGCTACAAACCAACTTTCTTCCATACTGAACAAAATCTTGCATTGAGCATACAACAACGTTTAATTCCGCCTATTAATATAGATATTCCGCGCGTTCGTGATTGGATAGAACGTTTTTGCGATAGTCGCAGAGTTACTTTATCACCTCAACAGCAGCAAGCTGTAGAAATAGCTGCTTACTCAAATTTTATGGTGATTACAGGTGGGCCAGGTGTAGGAAAAACTTTTACTACCCATACAATTGTAAGCTTGTGGAAGGCAATGGGTAAATCTATTGCTCTTGCGGCGCCTACCGGACGTGCAGCACAGCGACTTGGTGAAATGACGGGTTTAGAAGCAAAAACTCTACACCGACTTTTGGAATTTGACCCCAAAACGCGCGGGTTTAAGCGCAATAAAAATAATCCATTACCACAAAGAGCAATTATTGTAGACGAAGCGAGTATGTTGGATTTATTTTTAGCACACTCATTAGTACAAGCATTAGGAGATGCACAGTTATTATTAGTAGGAGATATCGACCAACTACCATCAGTAGGCGCCGGAAATGTTTTAGCTGATTTAATAAATTCGGGTAAAGTACCTGTAGTTCGACTTACCCAAGTATTTCGTCAAGCTGCTACAAGTAAGATTATCACTGCTGCTCACCAAATTAACGTTGGACAGCAACCTAATATAGAAGCTATTTCCAACGCACCAAAATCTGATTGTTTATGGCATGGAGGAGGATATCAACCCGAACATGGAGTACAAGCAATTTGTGAATTAATTAGTGATTTTATTCCTAAACTTGGTTATCATCCTGCCACTGACGTACAAGTACTGTGTCCAATGAGTCGCGGTTTAGTCGGTACACGCAATCTCAATAATGTATTGCAACAATTAATTAACCCACCTAGTTCTCAAAAAGTTGAAGTTACCAGAGGTGGGACAATTTTTAGAACGGGAGACAGAATAATTCAACTAACTAACGATTATCAACGCGAAGTATTTAACGGTGACGTTGGTTTTATTACTAACATCGACACTGAAGAACAAGAAGTTAAAATTCAATATCAAGAACGCGAAGTTACTTATGACTACGCTGACCTTAACGAAATTGCTCTTGCATGGAGTATTACAACCCATAAATCGCAAGGCTCGGAATATCCTGTAGTAATATTGCCTTTGTATACACAGCATTATATGATGCTATCACGTAACCTACTTTACACAGGGCTAACGCGCGCGAAGAAGTTAGCAATTATTATTGGTTCTAAGAAAGCTATATATATGTGTGTTCGTTCCACTAAGTCACAGGAACGCTATACACAGTTACGACAGAGATTGATGATCCCCCCTAACCCCCCTTAATAAGGGGGGAACCGGAGGGTATTTTTTGCACCTGTTAAAAGTGTGAAAATAAGTCGATTCTTAGCTCCCTTCCACGCGGGGGTTGGGGGATTAAATTTATAATATTCCTTGTTGCAACGCTTCAAACATCTTGCTGTCTATCTAAAATAAATTTATCATAAATACGTTCTGCTGTCTCTCGAAGCCTATCGTTATCTGAAAGTAGTAATTCTGCGTGAAGCAATAAGGGGTCGGCAATATGTTCAACTTGGTTATAAAATCCACTATTTTGATTACCAAATTGCTGAATAAAAGTAATTTCTCCTTGAGGACTTGGCTTGAGTTTAAGTTTAGCTGCGATTGAGCTATGATTTTTGTTAACGTGTAATGTTGCACTTCTAGGAATTAAATAATATGTTGCTAGTGCGGCGCCTAATTCTCCACCAATTAAAAACTTATCATATGAAGCCAACTGAATAATGCTTTCTTTGATATCTGAAAAGTCTCTTTGCAAAGCAGGAGTATAGGCGCCAATAAATAATTTTGGGCGAAGAGTTTCTGCATAGCCAATTTCCCAGCGTTCTAAAAGCTTATTATACTTATCGATTATATATTTACCTTCTCGTTGTCGCTGAAGATAACCTAATTTATACAATTATTTTAAAGTATTACTCACGCTTTCTGGTTTTACGCACTATTATATCACAATATTAGATGTGTAAATTTAAATAATTTTGACCATAGACACTTCTATGGCACAGAAGTAGAGACACGATTCCTGAATGTCTCTACAGAGATGCTTAAAATTGCTGCCTTGGAACCACGCAGGTGAACCACGGTTCACATTTTCTAAGTATCGTAACTTAAGATTGTATAATTCTAAACGTGTATTCGCTATTTAAATTTCTGTGGATATTTTAAATTATATTTAAAAATGATACATGATTCTCAAGCAAAAATTTCAGAAAAAATGTAAATGGCTCTTAATCGCTGTTTTATCTGCTTTTATGATAATCTTTATAGGCGCCTTAACTCCGACCAAATTGTTCTACAATTCAAGTAGCCCTTGCAATGTAAATATTTATGTGATTAATGGTGGGGTACACAGTGATATTATTCTCCCAGTCAAAACTCAAAAACATGACTGGAATGATTTTATTCCGATAGAAGAAATTGGTGCCGACACAAATCAACAATATAAATATCTCAGTTTTGGTTGGGGAGAGCATGATTTTTATATTAACACACCATCTGTTGCGGATATTAAAATTCATACCGTTATCAAAGCCTTATTTTACCCTAACAATACTTCGGTAATGCACGTTAGAGGTTTTAAGAATTTACCTGATAAAAAATATGTTGATATCAAGTGTGTACGCATTAGCTATAATAATTATCTCAGATTGGCAGGATTTATTCAAAGAACCTTTCAACTCGATAATACAGGTCGCGTGATTAGAATTGCCAATGGTTATAATGCTTATGGTGGATTTTATGGCGCCACTGGCAGCTACTCAATTCTCATAAATTGTAATAACTGGACAGCAGAAGCTTTGAGAATAGCCAATGTTAACACTCCTGTTTGGAGTGGTCTTTCTGCTCCTATTATGTGGCATCTTAGAAATAATTGTACGTAACCGTTCAGGGGGGCGCCATTCTAGTCTTCCAAGGTTGGCGTTTAGATCCAATATTGCAAACTCAAGCGACTTGGATGCTAATTGCTATCGTTTACTTACTATTTAAGTCTTTGCGAACAACTAGAAACAATTAATTATATGTTGAAGTTGTATTTATAAACGCATTCACTGTATTAAGCGCTACTTGTGTTGACTCGATAAGAGATGAGTCACCCTTTCTGACGCGCAGTTCTTTAGCTTGCTGGAAATAATACAAAGCTTGCTCATACAACTTTTGGTCGAACTTACATTTGCCAAGATGTTGATACGCAAAGTCAAGGTATATATAAATTTCTGGTTTAGTTTGACAAAATATAATTGCTTCCTCAAACAGTTCTTCACTTTTCGTATATTGCTGCTGCCACTGGTAAACATGGGCTAAACGAATCATGTTTACTACTATTAACTTTTCTTCTCCAACTGATATTGATAAATTAAGTGCTGAGGTAAGTGCTTTTTGAGCAAGGGGAAAATTATGCAGCATCCGAGCGTATACTCCAAGTAAACCCAAAAGTTGAATTATCGCGCGTTCTGTAGTTTCCTGTTGAAGTTGAAATTGCAGAAACTCTACTGCTTGGTGCATTTGAGCAGGGTTATTTGGTATATCCCGCAAGTTTTCATCAAAGTGATACGATATATCAAAGAGAATTTCTATCATTTTGAACCATTAACCCTGCTACTTCTGCCAAAGATACTTTGGGAACTTTACCAAACAGGCGCCGCTGTACAAAGGCGCCGTCTATCAGTAATAATAAAATAGCTGCAAGCGAGTGTGGATTATTTACGTTTGCTTCTTCTGCTAGTTGAGTCAAACGTTCTAACACTGCCTGTTTATGTTTCACAGCTACTTGATGTCCCGGGTAATCTAACTCTCCATATTCTGCGGTTGTAATAATAAACGGACATCCTAAACATTCTGGTTTTGCCAGTAGTTCATCCAACCATATGAATACCCTTAATAATTTTTCTAGAGAATGGGATGGACACTTAGCTATTTCAGCTTCCAATAAATCCCAAAAACGCTGGTTACGCTGTTCTAGATATGCAACCACTAAATCATCTTTTGACGGGAAGTATCTATATAGTGTTGATTTAGCTACTCCTGACTTTGCAATAATCGTATCTATTCCTGTCGCTCTAATCCCTTCCTTGTAAAATAACTCATCCGCAATATTAAGAATATGCTCGCGCAATGTGGATTTAGCTCCGTCTTGCAATCCCAAAGCGCTCTTTTTAGACATTAAGTCCTCCGTTTTTTGTATGACCCTATTGACATGATACAGACCTGTCTGTAATATTGCAATTATGAAAACAATACAGACCTGTCTGTACTAATAAATTGAAAAAGGGCAAATCTATGAAAATTGGAATTATTGGCAGCGGAAACATGGGGCGCTCATTGGGTATCCTCTGGGCAGAACAAGGACATCAGGTATTTTTTGGTTCACGCAATAGTGAAAAAGGGAAAGCAGTTGCTCAACAAGCAGGACTTGGAACACAAGGAGGTACGAACGATGAAGCGGCAGCATTTGCGGATGTAATACTATGGACAGCGCGCGGAATTATGCCATCAGAGTTGCTATCTAACACAGAAGTACTGAGCGGTAAAATCATTATTGATTGTAATAACCAAGACATTCCAGAAGAATTTGCATATCCTGCGATAGTAGAATCTCTGGCAGAAAAACTTGCTTTAGATGTACCATACGCGCGTGTAGTCAAAGCTTTCAATACAATGGCACAGGAAGTATTTGAACTGGCGCCTGCACCACTTAAAGATTATCAAGTTTCGGTGTTTGTAGCTGGAGATGATGAGCAAGCTAGAAATACAGTAATGCAGCTTGCCCAAGAAATCGGATTTACACCAGTAGATTCTGGGGTTTTACGTAACGCGCGGTTAGTAGAAGGATTAGGGGATTTTATTCGGATGATAATGATAGGTCAAAAACAGGGTTCTTATGCAACAATTTCGATTAACGTATTACCGGAAGCAGAACAACAGCGTTTAGGTGGAAGACAAGCTTCGACATTATCTTAAATTTGGGTTGAAATATTTTTCTTCCCCAACTACAATTAACACACTAGCAATATTGCAACAAGCCAATTATTCACGCGCGCGGGGGTGAGACATGATGATAACCAAAAAACAAAACGCTCCGGAACCACATGATCTTACAATCACAGGATTATCATTATGTTTATTCGCCCTATTTGCGAGGAAGAACTCAAAGTCTTTGCTGCTTTTAGCGACAACTCACAGACGAACGAAAGATTTTTAGCTTATTTAACTCAAATGTGGAATGAGGGATATATTACTCCAGAACTCTGCTTTGTTGCGGAAGAAGCAGGAGAGTTTGTTGGACGTACTGCATACTGGAAATTACCCTCTTTAAATAACTTTCTAGAAATTGATTTTTTAGAAGTTTCTCTAAGTGTAGATTATCTCAAAGTTGGCGCCGAATTGCTAGCTCGTAGTTTAGATATGCTAAATCTTCCAGTAAATACTGTTATTCAGCACACGCTTGATATACCTTACCCTATATTTACACTTGAACCTTCTAACTCTGTAGCGAGGATTGAATTATTAGAACAGTTTGGATTTTGGCTTATCAGAGAAACATGTCGATTTGAGTTGCAAGCAATAGCAGCAGAAGTTAAACCATCCAGACAATTATTATACCGCACGCTTGATGATGTAGGCGAAGATACTTTTATTGATGCAATAGAGCGCGTATCCTCTAACTCTTTAGACCAGATAATAAAGCAGGAAATAGAAGAACTTGGTGCCAAAGAATACGCACATGGATACTTCCAAAGAATGAAAGCGCTTAAATACAAATCAACTTGTTGGCAATTAGCTTATACTTCAGAAATGGCTCTAGTCGGTTTAGTTATGCCAGCAGAAAATGATGGTGGAGCCATAATTGGATACCTTGGTGTAGCTCCAGAACAACGAGGACATGGTTATTCGACTGAATTACTAACTCAAGGAACTCAGACTCTTTTATCTGATGGTGCAACCCGTATTCGCTCCGATGCTGATGTAAATAACATACCAATGGTATCCGCTTTTGGGCGTGTGGGATATAACCAGTTTGCTTTCAGAAAAGAGTATCGTTGGCGCCAAACTTAATACTTATTCCTAAGTTTGATCCCCCTAACCCCCGTGTGGAAGGGGGGGGGTTAGGGGGAATTTTTTAAGCTATGGTTCAATTGGATACTTTTACAACATCCTCTAATCAGCTTTCAACCAAGTAAACTAGGTTTGATTTTCATAATGGTTTTGAAGACCTAGATTCTCGGTTTATTTAATAAACCGGGAATCTTATATTTGTTTTAGATTGAATCAAGTTCTACGCGCTTTGAGGCGATTACGTTTAATTGTTACGGCGCCTAAACTAGCGAAGAAGAGAGCAAATATGGAAGTTGGTTCGGGAATGGCGGTGTAATAACTAGCAACGCGGATTGGACCGTCTTGGTCTGCTGGTGGCGGTGCTGCTGGTGGGATAATTCCACCACCCGGTCTCAGGTCGGGTTTGCTAGAGAATGGATTGTAAAATATCGCTCCATTACTGATTTCACCACCGCTAAAAGTTATCCTGTTGCCTGTTACAGTAACGTCTTTAAAGATATCTGTTAGACCAGGTGTGGTTGAGTACCCGATTTTTCCATCTCCGTTCACATCTCCCCACTCAACTGGTTCGTTATTAAACGCTGGAGTCACGTTCGGATTGCTATAGGCAAGCGTTTCTAAATCAAATACAAAACTACCTATATTATTTCCTGTCGCGTTTAGCAAGTTGTTTGCGAAGTCTGGAACTCCATATTCAATAACTTCTCCAGGTTGTATATCTGTCAACCTTCTTGGATTTCTTGTCGCTAAGATATCTTGATTTGCTGTTGTCACAAGTGGTTCGACAAAAATTACAGCATTTGCGGGTTTAAACGACAAAAAAGTAATTGCTGTTGCTCCTATGGAGGTAACAACCACACGAGGTAGAGCAGTTCTTAAACAAAGCTTCATGAATTACCTATGTAATTTAAAGTTTTGACAAAGAAAAATACTTTGCCATAGCCGTAATAATACCGTACCTCACCTGTATAAACCCGATTTTCTTAATAACTATCAGAATTAACAAAAAATAAATCATCGTAAGGATTCAAAGAAAGCTCAGAATTATCTAGTACAAAACGGCTTAAATAAACCAAGTATTTTGTGGGATAATGATTAATTAGATTAAAACAACTTTTTATTGACAGGCAAGGAGTCAGGGTTTGGGACGATTAGCTCCAAAGGAATTGAGTTTA
>JAHHGX010000034.1 GCA_019359675.1 Calothrix sp. FI2-JRJ7 | reverse complement strand
GATTGAAGTGTCCCCTTGCTCGTAGGCTTGAACAATTTTTAACCGGAAGTCGATGGAGTAAGCTTTCATTATCGTAATTGATGCACCAATTATAATTGTACCTCATTTACCCGCAATCTGCTGTATCTATAGTTGACTAAATTGTAGCTGTATAGTATAGGTGTATGCAATAAGAAAAGCACATGGTTACTATCACTGCGAACCATAGAACAAATTCGTAACTTTTTTAATCAAGTCATGGATAACCCAATGCTTATAGGCGCCTTTCCAGATTATCTCAACGGGTTTATATTATCGTTAACGTTTGCTCCCCGTATTAGTCGGTTTGTAGTAGAACTGTTAAGTAAAGTCTTTGCCACGGTGCCCGACACTATATTATTACCTTGGCTACCCACACTTATATTACGTCTACGTCCACACGCGCAAATTCTGCAAACCCTAATAAAAGAAGCATCAACCAACTTTCCCAAAACGCTTAGTGGTTTCAATAACTGGCAACCTACATGGACAAACAAACAACCAGATATAATTACTACACAAAAATCGGCGCCAGTACTTAACGAACAACAACTTAAAATCCAGAAATTATTATACAATCAAAAAACAGTAACAAATACATTAGTACATCTACTAGGAGTAGAAAACATAGATTGGGAAACACACGATAATGGTAACAATCAAACTAAATTATTAGAAACCGAAGCTAAAATCCAACAATTAATAGTTGCAAATCCAGCCACCTTAAAACATTTGTGTCTCGTGTACAAAATGTGAGATATTAAAGAAAATAAAAGTGTTACAACCCTTATTTAACCAACCATGTCGAACCGTAGTTACGCCATTCTGGGAACTGGTGCATTAGGTGGCTTTTACGGCGCCAAACTCCAAAAAGCTGGTAAAGATGTTCACTTTTTGCTGAACAGTGATTACGAATATGTTAGTAAACATGGTTTAGTTATTGAGTCAAAAGATGGTGATTTCACCCTTCCTCAAGTCAATGCCTACAATGATGTAGAAAAAATGCCACAATGCGATGTTGTGGTGATAGCACTCAAGACGACACAAAACCATTTATTGCCGCAGATGTTACTGCCTGTCGTCAGAGATGATGGGGTAGTGTTGGTCTTGCAAAATGGACTAGCGGTTGAAGAAGAAGTTGCCAAAATAGTTGGTAATGTCAACATTATTGGTGGGTTGTGTTTTCTCTGTTCCAATAAAGTTGGAGCAGGACATATCCGTCACCTTGACTATGGACAAATTACCCTAGGGGGATATGCAAATGACTATAATTCAACTGGGATTACACATTATATGCAGCAAATTGCCAATGATTTTGCTAGTGCTGGAATCTCAATGGAATTAGCTGAAGACTTATTACTAGCTCGATGGAAAAAATTAGTATGGAATATTCCCTATAATGGCTTGTCTGTAATTCTCAACGCTAGAACAGATGAATTAATGTCTTATGTTCATACTCGCCAATTAGTTGAACAGTTGATGCATGAAGTTGCATTAGGCTCATCTAGTTATGGACGCATCATTCCTGATAGCTTTATTCAAACAATGCTAAATTACACCGTAAATATGAAGCCTTATCGTACCAGTATGAAAATTGATTATGATGAAAGGCGCCCTTTAGAAGTAGAAGCAATTTTTGGAAACCCATTACGGAAAGCCCATTTCTTAGGTGTGAATTTACCGCAAATTAGTTGCATATACCAGCAGCTAAAGTTTTTAGATGAGATTAGAAGAGTGGAAGTGAGGGATTTAAATTCCTAACCGAGGGGTATTTCGATGATAAATTCTGTTCCTTCTCCTAGTGTCGAGATGCATGTAATTTCACCCTTGTGTTTTTCGGCTATAATTTCATGACTGACTGCTAAACCTAAACCTGTTCCTTTTCCCACTGGTTTTGTTGTGAAAAATGGATTAAATATTTGGCGCCTGACTTCTTCTGTCATTCCTAAAGCTGTGTCTTTAATACTAATACTTACCTTTTGATTATTCTTTAACTGGGTATTAATTATAATTTGGGGATTATTTTTAGATTTTACTGATTCTTGTAATGCATCAATTGCGTTATTAATAATATGCATAAATACTTGATTTAATTCTCCTGGATAAGATTTTACTTTCGGTAAAACTCCATATTGTTTAATTACTCCAATTGACTGCTGTATGCCAAATTTAAGACGATGCTCTAATATTAATAGTGTACTAGTAATACTTTCGTTGATATCAACTGCTTTCATCCCCGTCTCATGTAAACGCGAAAATTGTTTTAAATTTTGAACTATATTAGAAATACGATTTGCGCCTGTATTCATTGATTCTAAAATTTTAGGTAAATCTTCAATAATAAAATCTATCTCACTTCCTGCCAATAGCGCTGTTATTTCTGCTAAAGGACATGGATAGTGTTTTTGATAAAGCAAAACTAATTTTAATAAATAATCTGTATATTCACGAACGTAAGTTAAATTACCATAGATAAAACTAATAGGATTATTAATTTCATGGGCAACACCTGCAACTAACTGCCCTAAACTCCACATTTTTTCATTTTGGATTAGTTGCGTTTGCGTTTTCTTTAAATTTTGTAAGGTTGTTTCTAACTGTTGTGTTTGTGCTTGCAACGAAGCAATTAATTTATTTTTTTCAGTCTCCAACTGACGCAAAGCTGTTTCTGCTTGTTTTCGTTCTATTATCTCCTTCTTTAATTGCTCATTTACATGCACAAGTGCGACTGTTCGCTCTTCAACATCGGTTTCGAGATGTTCGTTTGATGCGATGAGTGCTTTTTTAGAACGTATATACTCCGCAATAACCATACCTAATAGTATAAATAACGCTAACAATACACTTAATTTTCCTGAAATAAAAAACAGGAGCGTTAGCCCTAATGTTATTACTAACAATCTAAACAAAGGTACTAATAAACCATTAATTTTATAGAATTCTAGAAAATTAGATTGATTTTTTTTCATGTAAAAGCTATGTCCTAACATATCTGCCAATATTGGATAGATTACAGTTACAAGTGTAGATGCCCCTTTGCACATAACTCAAAATTTTGACTAATTATTTTGACAAATAATTATACATAAAATAGTAGTAATGTCAGTATTTGCCCGTAGTTAAGAGCTTACTGAAATAGAGTGATTTGTATCACAGACATTTCGTGGGGTACATGACAATACCAAAAACTTCAACGTAATTATTAAACTAGTAGCGTCATACACTAACTAGTAATCACGCACTAACTCATGATTGCAACTTGCTCAAAGTTATTAATGCACCAACGTAAACAAATCATTCGCTATAGATTTTTATAAACCGGAAATAATATAAAAAATAAAGTATTGATAGCAAATAAATAAGATAGATAACACCCACATCACAAATTTGTGTTATAATTTACAATTTTTTCCATATAATACTACTTAAGGAATATATCAATTTAAATACATCTACGTCCACAGCAAATTGTGCTAACACTAATTAAATAAGCGTCAACTAACTTTCCTAAACTTTCAGTAGTTTCCATAACTAGCAACTTACATATTAAAACCCAATATGATATATGAAATTAAAATTTAGGTATATATAACTTCACTTTGTCACTTGCGGTTGAGGTGTAGGACAAATTTTATTCACAAAATCAAATTTATATATGTAAGGTTCTTGCCAGCTTAAAGGAATCTCTAATAAGTCGCGCGTTCCTGTCATTGCTTGCCCTAAAAATAATAAGGCAATACAATTTAGGATAGTGTCAATCAGGCGCCCTTGTGTTCCAAACCAGAAGAAGCAGGGATTTTACTTTTATCACCACTTTTAGCTTGTAAACGACGCTGACGTGTTGCCCATGCGTAGTTAACTACGATACCAACTAAGGGGAAAACACACATAACAGCAAGTACAGGATGAACCAGTCCAAGAAAATCTGTCAATTGCATAAAATTCCCCTCTTTACATGTTGGCTGTAATCATTAAGTATTCTACTCTTCTTTCCCCCAATAGTTAGATGTAATAGCCCTTTTCGCAATGCAATGTAGTAGTTGTGAATTATAGAAGGATTGCTTCATGCGTATTCACCATTTAAACTGCGGTTGTATGTGCCCTATAGGAGGCGCCCTTTTTGACGGTTTTAGTCGTGGACTTACAGCGTGTCTAGTTTGTCATTGTTTGCTAATTGAGACTAATCAGGGATTAGTTCTAATTGATACTGGGTTTGGGGTACGTGATGTTAAGGCGCCATTATCACGATTAAGCCCATTTTTCATGAATGTGAATCGAATTCAATTTGAAGAAAAATATACCGCACGCGCTCAAATAGAGCAACTTGGATTCAAAGTCAGTGATGTACGTCATATTGTGCTTACGCATTTAGACTTTGACCATGCTGGAGGATTGGAAGATTTTCCAGAAGCCACCATACATGTAATGCAAGCAGAGCTTGATGCAGCACAGGAACGAAAAGGTTTTATATCATCGCAACGCTACCGTCCTAATCAATGGGATGAAGTTAAACAGTGGAAGTTATATAGTGCATTGGGTGAATCTTGGTATGGTTTTGAAGCAGTTCGCGACCTCGATGGATTACCTGAATCTATTTTAATGATTCCTTTGGCAGGTCATACGCGCGGTCATGCTGGTATTGCTATAGAAACATCTTCAGGTTGGCTTTTACACGCAGGTGATGCTTATTTTTACCGAGATGAAGTCGGAACAAATAAACCAAACTGTACACCTGGTTTACGCGCTTATCAGTGGTTTATGGAAGTTGACCGCAAGACTCGACTTTTGAATCAAGAACGATTACGTGCGTTATCTGTAGCACATAGTAATGAGGTACGTTTGTTTTGTAGTCATGATGCCATTGAATTTGATACTGCCAAAAAAATCAATCCTTCCCCTGTACACGGTCGAGGTTAGGAAGTGGGATGTCATGATATTTAGCTAAATTAGCTTGCCTAAAGATTAATCGCATTGGATGTGTACGCAAAAAGTATATCCATCCCCAGCTAATTAAAACGTGTAAACGATTTAGATTTCCTGGTAAACAAGCGAGGTGAATTACTAACCACAAAAACCAAGCAGGAAACCCTGTTAATTTAACTTTACCAATATGAGCCACTGCTGCATGGCGCCCAATAATGACCATTGAACCTTGATGTTGATAATGCAGTGGTTGCGGATTTTTACCTTTAATTTGCCGTAAAATATTATTTGCGGCAGTTATTCCTTGTTGTATTGCTACTGGCGCCACCATTGGTAATTGTTTATCGTGAAGTGCTGCTAAATCTCCAACGGCATATACTTGGGGATGTTCAGGAACCTGTAATGTCGAGAAAACCTTCACTTGATTGTTGCGATTTGTTAACAGTCCCCATTTATTAAGTTTTTTATCTCCCTCAACTCCCGCAGTCCATATTACTGTATGGCAAGGAATAACGCGCGAGTCTTCTAAATGAATCGCGTTTTCTGTCACCCCAGTTACACGAGAATTTAATTGTACCTCTACTCCTAACTGCCGTAATTGTCGCGCAGTATAATTACTCAAACGAGTCGGCATTTCTGGAAGTAGTCTTTCTCCTGAATGCAGTAATAAAACTCTAACTCGACGAAAATCTAAATTTGGATAATCTTTACTTAGCGTTCCGTAAACTAAGGTCGCTAACTCTGCTGCCATCTCAACCCCAGTGGTGCCTCCTCCCACAATTGTAAATGTCAATTGCTGCTGTTGTCGAGATACCCGTACTTCCTCTTGCGCTACCTCAAAACAATGTAATATGTGATTACGTATATTTACTGAATTATTCAAAGATTTTAGCGTTAATGAATACTCGAAAGCACCAGGTACTCCAAAAAAACGCGAAGTACTGCCACAGGCTAAAACTAAGTAATCATAGCTAATTACAACACCATTGAATTCGATAGTTTTGGTTTCTAAATTGATTTTGTGAACTTCGGCGGTTACAAATTTTACATTTTTATATTTTTTAATTAAATTCCGAATCGAGCAAACAATGTGTTCTGGCGCCAGTCCACAGGTTGCCACTTGATGCAGTAAAGGTACAAAAGTATGATAGTTTTCGCGGTTGACTAGCAGCACCTCACAAGGGGAATTTCCTAAAGCGCGTGCTGCTGATAGTCCAGCAAACCCACCTCCTACAATCACAACCCTTTGACGTGCCATTATCCCCCCAACACCAAATGCTTAAAAAATTTCCACATGGCTCAAACAATAATTATTGTTCTTACGAGTAATCTTATGTGCTAAGGAGTAATTCCGCAACTGGGAAATTTCGAGTATTTACAATCAATACAGCTAGATACATAAGTCTAATTACCTAAGTGTATGGATATAATTAATACAAAGATTCACAGAGAGGGAAGGGAGGATATAAGCTAGAGTTAGTTAGGGAAAAAGCTTCTGAGTTTTTCTATGGCCAGACGAATTTCTTCAAGTTCTTGAATTTCGAGAGTCGCGAAGCACTCCTTAAGATATTCGGTGTGTGCAGGGAAAACTTCTTCAAATATTTGCTCACCCTCTGGAGTCAAAACAGCTAAAAAGCTACGACGGTCATTTGGGGGAACCTCGCGACGCACCAAACCTTTTTTTTCCAGACGGTCGATAATACCAGTTAACTCACCCTTAGTTGTTAGGGTTTTCTTTGCTAACTTATTAAAAGTCATACCTGAAGTATTGCCCAGAGTGCAAATCACATCGAATTGGGACGAAGTTAAACCAAGCTGACGAACGTGAGCATCAGAATAACTGCGGTATGCATGATATGCAGAAACTAGCGCGCTTAAAGTGGGGTAAAACGTTTCAGACGCGGCAATATCTACAGATTTTTTTCCATCGATTGTGGTCACAGGCTTGATTATATCTAAACACTACATTAAAAAATGGCTTGGATGTAATAGGTGACTAGACAGATAAAGAATCAACGTGTTAATTCTCTATCGCCAATTAGCTATCGACAATTAGCCGTCTAACTATTATCCATTAATTGTTTAATATTATCCATTCACGATTCGGATAAACTTCGACAGCAAAGTATTAAATGACTTTTTGAGTTGGTGTCTACGATTCCACTTCTGAAACTCCAACTCGTACTCTTCGGTATTTTTGTTGAACTTGTTCCATCCGTCTAGTCCAACTGCCAAAACTGATATTAGCAAAGGATACAGCGCCCAAGAAATATTCCAACCACCGACAAAATCCACCATTAAAAAGAACGTATTTACTATAGCATAATTACCTATACGTTTATGAAACTGTTTTTGACGGTACTTAGAAAATGCGAGTCGTTGCTGTACATCACCTTGTTGAACTATCCAGTCACCTTCAGCTTGCTTAAGCAATTCTGGAGAAATTTCTAATTCTGAGGCAATTTCTCGTAATTGTTCGTAACTAAACTCTTTTTCCTGGTCTGAAGCTTGACGTGTAATTGCCAGGTGAAGAATTTGCTGTATGTCTTCTTGGGTATAAGAGCGTATAGGTTTGTTATCTGAAGGCGCCATAGTACTGAAATTCCAAATTAATATATAAAGTGGCGTATATAGTCATTGCTCTATTATTCCTAGGGTAACACTTATAGCCCTGATAGCGCGCGTCTGGATTCCACAACCGTTCGTATACTAATTACCGTACAAGTTACAAAACTACACAATTTGTGTTAATTGTTTAATTAATTAGTTTTAGCAAACACTACCAAAAAGCACAAAAATATGTATCTAACTTGGCTTGATAGCAATTCATGGCTAATTGAAATAGCAGATTTAAAAATTTTGCTTGACCCTTGGCTAGTAGGTCCATTAGTGTTTGGGAATGCACCTTGGTTTTTTAAAGGAGAACGAACCCAACAACGTTCAATACCAGAAAAAATAGACTTAATTTTATTATCACAAGGTTTAGAAGACCACGCTCATCCACCAACATTAGAACAGCTTGACCGTAACATACCAGTTATTGCTTCTGTAAATGCAGCCAAGGTAGTATCAAAATTGGGTTACACCAAAATCACAACTCTAGCGCATGGAGAATCATTTACTTTTGCAGATAAAGTCACTATCAAAGCAACTCCAGGTTCACCAATTGGCCCAATGCTTACAGAAAACGGCTATGTGTTGGTAGATATAACTAATCAAACTAGTTTATACTACGAACCTCATGGTTATCACTCACCGAGCCTCAAAGAACTGGCACCAATCGATGTAGTTATAACCCCAATAGTAGATATAGAAATAGTATTACTTGGGTCATTTATTAAAGGTGTAAGCAGTGCCCTAGAATTAATCGAGTGGTTAAAACCACAAGTAATAATGAATACAGCAGCAGGTGGAGATGTTAAATTTGACGGGTTGTTAGCATCAGCACTACGAGCAAAAGGGGGCGCCGCAGAACTGCGTAATCTTCTCGCACAGAAAAATCTTTCTACAAAAGTAATAGAAGTGGCGCCAGGTCAACGCTTTGAAGTTGAGCTTGCTCACGCAATTGGTACGTAGGGTGCGTGAAAGCCATGACAATCCAGAAGTAAAACGAAATTAAAGTGCTTTCACGCACCATCTAATTCTCGTAAGGTGCGTGACGCTATAAGTTTTGTTATTACGTTGAAATTTTGTAATGGCGCCGTACTATGTTCGTAAGGTGCGTGACGCTATAAGTTTTGTTATTACGTTGAAATTTTGTGATGGCTACGCTCGTAAGGTGCGTGACGCTATAAGTTTTGTTATTACGTTGAAATTTTGTAATGGCGTCACACACCCTACGTTAAAATTTCGTGATGGCTACGCTCGTAAGGTGCGTGACGCTATAAGTTTTGTTATTACGTTGAAATTTTGTAATGGCATCACACACCCTACGTTAAAATTTTGTGATGGCGCCGTACTACGCTCGTAAGGTGCGTGACGCTATAAGTTTTGTTACTACGTTGAAATTTTGTAATGGCGTCACACACCCTACGTTAAAATTTTGTGATGGCACCGTACTACGCTCGTAAGGTGCGTGACGCTATAAGTTTTGTTACTACGTTGAAATTTTGTAATGGCGTCACACACCCTACGTTAAATTTTTGTGATGGCGCCGTACATTCTATGCCAAAAGTCATATACCCTAGGTTCAAAACCGCGCGTGAGAGCGGTTACATACAAAAGCGGGAACAGTTTAGAGAATAAACCACTCTGAAGGCAGAGAAGTTTCTTTATAAATCTTAGTAAAAATGTTTAGTGTAAAAGTCTATAAACTACAACAGCACCATAAGCAATTCCAGAATTCCTATGTTTAGTAACATCCCCCCCATATTCCAGCTTTATCATTACGGTTATCCGGATAGAGAGTAAGTATAGAACTAGGGGTTTTCACGTCAGTATATATATAGTGAGCTGTGAGGAACTGTATTTTCTCAACCAGATTTTTTGGTAAGTACACTTTTTAAACTATAATAATAAGTTTTGGCTATGCTACTTTACTAACGCTAAAATTTATCGTACTATTAGATTAAAGCAAAACTCATACTGACTTCGTATTTTACCGTCGCCGCCAGCGACTAAGAGCTATAGATACTCTTAAACGAAAAACAGCGTGCTTCTAAATAATTTTCAACTAGTGGGAAAGTAGGGGAACAAACTTGGATAACCGCTCGTCTTGACAAAACCTGTATAGACACTCTTGTCACACCCGTGTTACCCAACAGCTGCGTAAGATTATAACTGCCTTTCCCAACCAGCCTTAATAATTCAATATTTATTCTTTAATGCGAGTAGAGGAAAAGCGCACCAATGCCTATAGTAAACATTTCAACCGAAGAAAATACGAACGCCAAATTCACGGCTGATATGGTGCGAACCTATCTGCGCGAGATTGGTCGTGTACCGTTATTAACCCGCGAGCAAGAAATTGTTTTCGGTAAGCAAGTCCAGCAAATGATGACGCTTGTTGAAGCCAAAGAAGCTTTAGAGAAAAAACTACGTCGCGAAGCTAGCTTAAAAGAATGGGCAGAACATGTCAAACAGCCAGAAGCTGATGTCAACCAGACTGTGCATCAAGGTAAGCGAGCCAAGCAGAAGATGATAGAAGCCAATTTGCGCTTGGTAGTAGCTATTGCTAAAAAATACCAAAAGCGGAATATGGAATTTCTGGATTTAATTCAGGAAGGAACGCTTGGTTTAGAGCGAGGAGTTGAGAAATTTGACCCTACTCGCGGTTATAAATTCTCTACCTACGCTTACTGGTGGATTCGTCAAGCTATTACCCGTGCTATTGCCCAGCAAGGACGCACTATTCGCTTACCAATTCACATCACCGAAAAACTCAACAAAATCAAAAAAGTACAACGAGAGTTAGCGCAACAGCTAGGTCGATCCCCAACACCTGGGGAAATTGCCAAGGAACTCGAATTAGAGCCAGCGCAAATCCGTGAGTACATGAATATGGCTCGTCAGCCAGTTTCTTTAGATGTGCGAGTTGGTGACAACCAAGATACTGAGTTGCAAGAAATGCTTGAGGATGATGGTCCATCACCTGAGTATTACACCACTCAAGAGTTTCTACGTCAAGATTTAAACAACTTGCTTTCTGAGCTAACTCCTCAGCAGCGCGAAGTTCTTGCTTTACGTTTTGGTTTAGAAGACGGTCACGAATTATCGCTTGCCAAAGTTGGCGAACGTTTAAATTTAAGCCGTGAGCGCGTCCGTCAATTAGAGCATCAAGCTCTTGCTCACTTACGTCGGCGCCGAGCTAACGTTAAAGAGTATGTAGCTAGCTAGATTTTTGGGCAAAGCCCCACTAGGCTTAATTAATTAACCCATAGGCTAACCGAAGCCTATGGTTTTTTTTGTAAAAACTGTCTTTTAATAGATTTTTGAAGATATTTATTTAAAAAATCTGAAGAACATATAAATATTGTTCATTAAAAATAATTATGTAATTCGTTGAAATATTTAGATAACTAATCATTTTTTAAGTAAAGCTGGTTGTTGTGTAAATAATCGTGCGGGAACAGCAAAAAAGACCTAAAAACATGGTATTTTAATCATTATCGTCAAAATATTATAAAAAATTTACCTACTAATATTGTTTTTCTGAGAGAATAAAATATCAAACCTTAGACCGAGTGTCTACGTACATTAACTTAGGTATATTTATGTAAGTTAAAACAAAAACATATAAAGTCTAATGTAAAGGCTTAAAAGTTTAGATATAGATTTGTGAGGAGGTGCCGAGGGTGCGAAAATTTACACAGAACACAAAATTATTTCGTCGTTGGGGACTTCCTTTAGTCGGATTAGCATTGGTATTGGGCATAGTAACAGACCGCTCAAAACCAGTACTTAGTAATCAACTCGATAACGACCCATATTCTTATAGAGTGCAATTACCTGACTCAGGAGCATATTTTGAAACGTGGAAAGACCAACCCTCAACTGTAGCTCAAAATGTGCCTAACTCTGAACAGTCAATGGTAACAGCAATTGTTCCCGAAGTCGAGACTCCTAGAAGCAAGTCAACAGTTAGAACTAGTAGTAATTATCCTCAACGAGACGGGATATATCTTTACGGACAATCACCTCAACCAGGACAATTGGGACAAGGTTATGTAGTATTTGAGAAAAAACAAGGTCGTGTAGTCGGCGCCTTATATATGCCAGACTCAGAATATAGTTGTTTTAACGGTAGCGTTGACGAAGCAGGAGAAATAGCAATGACTGTTAACCCCAACGCATCAGAAAGTGGTCAAACTGAAGTTGCTACAGACCAAGAAGAACCCAAACTCAATACTGATGAACCAACAAGCTACGCTTACTCAATAGCGTTGCGCGATTTTCATCAAATTGATCAAATGAGCAAAATTGACCGCGACACTCTAAAAAAATGTCAAAATCAATAAAATCAATTATCGTAGAGACGTGATAAATCACGTCTCTTAATTAGTTATTTGTTGACTAATTTACAACTTGACTACCGTGACTGCGAGGGTCTTCTTCGCTACCCGTAGGCGCCACCTGTGCAGAAAATTTAGAAACTTCTCCACTAGCTTGAGCGTAAGGTAGAGGAGAGTTATTGGCTAATGCACTAAGATTATTAGCCATAATAACGCGCGGTTGGTCGCCAATTGCTTGAGCAAGTGCTTCTCCATTTTTATCAAGAAACACAAAATGAGGTATACCGTCTACTCGGTAGCGCAGCATTTCGGGCAACCACTTAGTATTATCTACATTCAGCATCACAAAATTAAGTTTGCCTGCGTACTCTTTCTCTAGCGCTGCAATATCCGGCGCCATTTTTTGACAAACTGTACACCAGTTAGCATAAAACTCTACCATAGAAGGTTTACCGTTACTCAAAGCCACATCCAATGGTGTAGACTGTTCACCTAAAGTAGTCAATGTTGCAGTAGTTGTTTCAGTACGTAAACCCAAAACTAGCGCAACACTCAAAACAATTGCTACGATTGCAATTAGGAAATTTCTAACGCGCGTTCCTGACACAGCGCTTTGCTGCGTATTAATTTGCTCTTCACCAGCCATAGCAAAATTATTAAAACATATTAAGGTACTATCATCATTTAGTTTAACGAAATATACATATATATATATGAAAAAACGAGTTACGCTCACCTTTCCCAAACGCGCAGTGCAAATGCCTGTTACATACCGACTGGCAAAAGACTTTAACGTTGCGGCAAATATCATTCGCGCACAAGTGGCGCCAAATCAAATTGGTAAACTAGTAGTAGAGCTTTCGGGAGATATCGACCAGTTAGATGCAGCTATAGACTGGATGCGCGCTCAAAATATTGCTGTATCGTTGACACTTGGCGAAATATGTGTAGATGAAGATATTTGTGTAGACTGTGGGTTATGCACTGGGGTTTGCCCTACAGAAGCGCTGACCCTCAACCCAGAAACTTATAAACTAGTATTTACACGCTCACGTTGCATCGTTTGCGAACAATGTATACCTACTTGTCCAGTACAGGCAATTTCTACAAACTTATAACATTTGACAACGGATATACTCCGTTGCCAATAATTTTAGTTAGAACTGATACGAAACACCAACTGAAATAACTGGATAAAATTTAAATCCTTTAATATCGTCTTCAAGCTCTCTTTCTTCAACTCTCAAGTCGCGGTTAATTTGTTCGCGTAAGCTTTCGTTCACTATATCAGCATCTAGATTAACTTGCGGCGCCCCTGCAAAAATAACTCCTAGGTTAGCAGAGAATCCCCAACGGTTTCCTGGTTTAACAGCATTACCCCAACCAATGCCTAAATATGGTGCAATATTATTGGGGAATGAAACTTTACCCTTTACAGAAGAAATATCTTTGCTGGTATAGCGGTTATTGTTGTACTCAAATTCTACATCGTCTCTAATTCTTGCTGTGCCTTCAACTTTATTATCGTTGAATACCAAACCACCACTAACTCTAAATCCAGAATTTTTAAATGGATGGTAATCAACCAAGGTCGAGACGTTCAATAAATCTAAGTTAGCATCGTAGGTAACTTCATTTCGACGCTTCTGATAACCACCGACACTTATCGATGCTGCATTAATACCGACTCGTGCGTTTAAATTCGGTGTTAATGATTTTGTTACTGAGGCACCAATGCCTAGTGTACCAATTTCTGGTGTTACTGCCCATCCACTGCTATTATTGGTAGTGTGACTTGTTGATTTTAAATTGGAACTTACTTGTAAATCAGTAGCTTGATAAGATATTTCTCCAGGTATAGGCACCACATCTGAACTAAATGTATTGTCTAATAATTCTGGCACCTTTGAGTTAATTGTAATTTTTTGAGTTTGTGTAGTTTCTATGGTTTGATTTAGAGTATTATTAGGTGATTGTGTAGGCTCTATATTGATTTCGTTGGCAATGACGCGATTAGTTAATGATGTTGATGCTAAACTGGCTAGTGTTAATCCTAATAATGGTAATCTCAATTTTGACTTTGACACTTTTATATCCTCCACTCCACATTTATTTTTTTACTTATTATTTGCCAATTGCGTAAGCTTGATATTTAAGTGGTGGATGAACCCTTTGAGCTTTTATACCAATAATTTCACTCAAATATATCATTGATGTCTCAATCTAAGTGATTATACTTGGTTCTTCAAGCAATCTTCATCAATTTTTTGACCTATTCTTTGTGATTATATTTAGCGTTAGGATAGATGATGCGCTTTTTACAACGGTTTATTCTCTATATTGAAAGTCATATCGCAATTTTATTATCTTGATATATATGGTGCATTTGCCTATAAAACCTATAAAACCTAATACTCGTACAGAAATCAGTTCACTGTTAGATTTGTCTATTCCTTTGGCATCTGCACAAATAGCTCAAGCTGCTACTGGTTTTGTTGATACTGTAATGATGGGTTGGTTGGGTACTGATACCCTTGCAGCAGGAGGTTTGGCAACTACTACGTTTATGACATTGTTGGTTATGGCAACAGGTGTGGTTGTGGGTGTTAGTCCCCTAGTTGCAGAAGCGTTTGGGAGTGGTAATAATGCCAAAATTCAACAAGTTACACGACAAGGATTTTGGTTATGTTTACTTTTATCGATACCTTTGATGATACTACTTGCACATGCTGATTCGCTGATGTTGCAATTGGGTCAGGCGCCACAAGTTGTAAGTTTAGCAAAAAAGTACCTTGATTTTATCGTTTGGGGTTTTCTACCAGCTTTAACTTTTTCAATGCTCAAAAGCGTTTTATCTTCGCTTTCTCAGGTTCG
The DNA here is from genome assembly GCA_019359675.1 of Calothrix sp. FI2-JRJ7. GTDB lineage: Bacteria > Cyanobacteriota > Cyanobacteriia > Cyanobacteriales > Nostocaceae > Dulcicalothrix. Next base: position 26,497 of record JAHHGX010000034.1, on the reverse strand, counting down.
ACCCATCATTACTATTGTTGTTATCGGAACTCTGTTAAATGCAGTTGGTAATTACATACTAGGGTTTGGCAAGTTAGGATTTCCAGCGCTGGGGTTATCAGGGATTGCTGTATCAAGTGTATTATCACAGTGGGTAATGCTAGTGTCTTTGATTGTTTATACGCTCAAGCATTCAGAACTGAGAAGTTTTCGGTTATTTAAAAAGTTATATCAAATTGAACCCAAGATATTACGTGAAATGATATGGATTGGGGTGCCGATTGGTATATCATTTGGTTTTGAGGTGGGATTGTTTAGTATTACAACGTATTTAATGGGGTTGTTAGGTACTGAAACACTTGCTGCACACCAAATTGTATTTCAAACTATTGCTGTACTATTCATGGTTCCTTTAGGAATATCCTTTGCCACAACAATTAGAGTGGGATGGTGGAATGGACAAAATAATTCTGATGGAGTGCGACGTACAGCTAATATTAGTATGTGTATGGGTGCAATATTTATGACTTTGATGGCAGTGCTATTACTAGCATTTCCACGCCCTATTATTAGTCTTTACTTGGATATTAACAAACCAGAGAACGCAAAATTGATACCATTAGTTACATCAATGTTAGCCGTGGCAGCAGTATCACAAATTTTAGACGGAGTGCAGACCACAGCACAAGGCGCCTTGCGTGGACTTAAAGACACACAAGTACCAATGTTATTAAGTTTCGCTGCATTTTGGCTAGTTGGGTTAGCAAGCGGTTATTTTCTAGGATTCCACTTGGGTTTAGATGGTGTAGGTTTGTGGATAGGACAAGCTATTGGTGTAGGTACATCAGCAGGAGCGTTCATTTGGCGCCTGCGTCGTTTGATTGTAAAATTAGAAAGTTAATCCTACATTTTATTAAGCATTTAATTAAAATTGACTTTGATGATGCAAAATCTCGATAAAATCATGTGCATCTAAAAGTTTAGCGTCCATCTTTATTGCTTCACACAGCTTATGTATCTCATTCATATCCTCTCGGTGTCGCAGAACATAATTTTTTAGTTCCAATTTACCTGTATTATCATCACTGAGAGTGGTATTGTAATAAACTTGACCATCTGTCGGTATAAGTATCTCCAACTCATCACCTGCGAGAATTAAGACATTCATAGTCATCTCGTCAGTGGTAATCATATTCAGCGTGAATTTATGAGAAGTGAGTAAACAACTCATGTTGACGAATTCGCGTAGCTGCTGATGATTAGGTAACTTCATAATCAAAATTTGTTCGTCAATTTGTATTTATAGGAGCTAATTATAACCGCATCGGGTGAAAGCTAGCGCACGTGTAACGTCATGGTTTAAAGTAAAAGATGCATTTAATATTAATTTAATCTTGACGAAGGCGCCTGTGCGAAAGAAAGTTCTTGCTGGTAACTGGAAAATGTTCAAAACCCAGGCAGAGTCCGAAATGTTTTTAAAAGGATTTCTGCCTACGTTGGAGGAAACACCCTCTGGACGCGAAATAATTTTGTGCGTCCCCTTCACAGATTTGAACGTATTATCGAGAAATCTACATGGTAGTCGAGTCCAACTTGGTGCCCAAAATGTCCACTGGGCAGAAAACGGCGCCTATACAGGTGAGATTTCGGGCGAAATGCTGACAGAAATTGGTGTACGCTACGTTATTATCGGGCATAGCGAAAGGCGCCAATTTTTCGGAGAAACCGACGAAACAGTTAATTTACGTTTGAGAGCAGCGCAAAAATACGGGTTAACACCAATTTTGTGTGTGGGTGAAACCAAACAGCAGCGTGATGCAGGAGAAGCAGAAGCGTTGATATCGATGCAACTCAAAAAAGACTTGGTAGATGTTGACCAAAGTAATTTAATTATTGCTTACGAACCAATTTGGGCTATTGGAACTGGTGACACCTGCGAAACAAAAGAAGCAAACCATATGATTGGAATGATTCGTAACCAACTTACAAACCAAAATGTTCCTATTCAATACGGTGGTTCAGTCAAACCAAATAACATCGACGAAATTATGGCACAACCCCAAATAGACGGGGTTTTAGTAGGAGGTGCAAGTCTCGAAGCAGACAGCTTTGCCAGAATTGTCAATTATCAATAATACATACCCTAGGGGTCAAACCCTAGGCAAAATTTATTCTTATGTCCAGTCAACTACATATACGTAATCATACTTTTGATTGGGGAGCTAAAACTTATATTATGGGTGTATTAAATGTTACGCCCGATAGTTTTAGTGATGGTGGTGAATTTAACAGCGTTGATGCTGCTGTAATTCAAGCGCAAGAAATGGTATCATCAGGCGCCGATATAATTGATATTGGTGGACAATCCACAAGACCTGGCGCCGAACAAATTTCTTTACAAGAAGAATTAAATCGAGTTATACCTGTAATCAGTGCAATTCGTGCAGTTACAGATCAAATAATATCAGTAGATACAACTAGTTCAGAAGTAGCAAAATTAGCAATAGAAGCTGGTGGAGATATAATAAATGATATTTCGGGCGGTACATATGACCCTGAAATATTTAAAGTTGCTTTTTCTATGCAGGCGCCTATTATTTTAATGCATATCAGGGGCACACCCGCAACGATGCAAAAGTTAACAAATTATGATGATGTAGTAGGGGAGATAATCAGCTTTTTAAATGAGAAAATAGAAATCGCTGTAAACACAGGTATAAAACGTAATCAAATAATTATAGACCCAGGAATCGGATTTGCCAAAAACTACGAGCAAAACCTAGAAATATTTCATCGTTTAAAAGAATTGCATCAACTTGATTGTCCGATATTAATAGGCCCATCGCGTAAAAGTTTCATTGGTCGTATTCTAAACCAACCTGACCCCAAAGGGCGCCTGATGGGAACAGCAGCAGCATGTAGTGCTGCTATTTCTCAAGGTGCTGATATCGTTAGAGTTCACGATGTCAAAGAAATACGCGATGTTTGCCTAGTTACAGATGCGTTAACCAGAAACACGTAGAGACGTGATTAATCACGTCTCTAAATTTATGCGGTTGCAGAACCATTTTCGGGGGGGTTCTTATTCTCTGCTACATCGTTACCACCAATGTCACCAACCATTTGAGCATAAGCATCTGAGTTGACACCAGGGTTGAGGAAAACAACTTTTGCGTTGGTGCTTGTACCTAACCTGTGACTTGCTTCTACCTGTTCTTGAGCTACCAAGTATTTTAAAATCTCTTTGCTTTCAGGGTTGGTACGCAATGCTTCGGAAAGAATTTGAACGGATGTTCTAGTTGCTTGTGCGCGTTTAATAGCTGCTTCTTGCTCACCTTCTGCTGCTGTGATTGCTGCACGTTTTCTAATTACAGCAGCGTTTTGGTCTGCCATAGATTTTTGAACGCTTTCTGGAGGTGTGATGCTTTGAATGTCTACCCGAATAATTTGAACTCCCCAGTCAGCAGCAGTTACGTTTACTGTTTTGAGTAAAGCTTGGTTGACTTCGGTACGTGAGGTAATTACTTGTTCAAAGCTACGTTCTGCAAGGTTTGCACGCAGTTCAACTTGAATTAAATTACCTAGTGCTACTTGAATATCATCAATTCGGTAGAAGCTTCTCTCCATATCATTGATACGCCAGAATATCACACCGTCAACTTCGATATAAACGTTATCAGCGGTAATGACGTTTTGGGGTTTGATATCGAGTATTTGTTCCCTTGTTGTATCTTCCATCACAATGGAATCGATAAGGGGAACAATAAAGTTCATTCCGGGTCGAAGCTTACGGTGGTATCGACCTAACCGCTCTACAAGTGCTTCGTTTCCTTCATTAATTAGTTTAGCCGAACCTAATGCATAGCCGATAAGCACTAACACAATAGCTGCAAATGCTTCCATGTATACTCCTTAGAATGGTGTTTGAGGAATTATATCGTTTATGGGACAACACGTAGATTGTGCCCTACTTTAAGTCTAATAAGTTGATATTGTAAAGTTCTTATCACAAGATGGCTCAATTTGCCGCGAACTCTGCCCATTTTTTCAAGTTACCTGGTAGTTCTGATACTAAGCGTAGTGGTAACTGTGTTGTGGATAGTGATTTCGCGTAGAGGGGGGTTAAAAACGGTTGATATGTTTTTGCTTCATCGGTTTGCTGTTTAATAAACGCTACACTGACTCCAGATACTAATTCGCGCAGGTTGTTTGTTTCGGTGCCGCGTCGTTCTTTTACTATATTGGTAATATTGGCTGTTTGGTATGTGGGATCACTGACGCTTAGGTGTGTACCTCCAATTGCTGTAATTAAATATTTATTGCCTCTTAATTCTGTGAATGGTGCAAATTGGTGTTTTAATGCTGGTGTTAAAGCATCATCACTGCTTGCTAACATTAATACAGGAGTATTAATATTTTCTAACCCTTTTCTACCAAATAAGTTACCTACTAGTGGGTTTAAAACAATGGCGCCTTTAATGCGTTTATCTTGAAGTGGGGTTCCGATATCACTATCTTTAAGTTCCACTGCTGCACATTGTAACCAGTCTCCAGGCGCCTCACCAAACAAAGGTGAATTTTTACAGAATTTACGTAGACTATCTAAGTCTAATTTACCTCCAGCTAAAGCTAATGCAGTATAACCTCCTAAAGAGTGACCAACAACGGTGACATTATCGGTATTGAGTTTATTTTGGAGTTGACCGGGTTGTAGGTTTAATTTTGAAAGTTCGTTGAGTAAAAAGGTGACATCTTGGGGACGGTCGATAAATTCTTTGGCACTAATAAGTTTTGATAAGTCAGAACTACTGTTTGTGACACGGTTAACTGCGACTGCATTACTACCAGGATGCTCTAAAGCTGCGACAGTAAAACCATACGAAGCTAAATGCTGCGCTAAATACTGTAAATGGCGCCTGTTTGCTCCAAAACCATGAGATATTACAATCAATGGTTTCTGTGTTGTACCCGTAGTAGAATAAATATCAACTGGAATCGTGCGATTTCTTTGACGGTCTTGGAATGTAAAACTAGTTAATTGTACTTGTTCGTTTCCTGTTCTACCTGGATTGATGTTTCTAGGTAATGATATTATATCATTTTTGGGTAACTCACGTTCGAGTAAGGCAGCGAACGCTTGACTCTGTAAATTATTCGCATTCAGTTCGAGTGATAAGCCAATCGCTTTTGTCGCATCGACGGTAATATTCTCACCAGGATAGGAACGTATAAATCCTAAAACCGTCAAACCATTAAAACGACGAGCAGTTAAATTCAGGGTATCCTTAAGACTTTGACTCGTGCTACCGGGGATTATTCCACCCAAAGAAGAAATTAATCGCTGACCTTGAGAAGTTCTAGCAAGTCCATCAATAAACTTATCGGCAAACTCTGGATTTAATTGTAGCCTTTGATTCAGTACTTCCTTGACTTGTGGTGTTAAAAAAGACGAAAATACTTCTAAGTCTTTAGGTAATTTCCCATTCTTGGCAAAATTTTCTAAATCATCAACATCGATTTTTTGCTCGAATAGTCCCAATTGTATAGTAATAGTTTCTGCTGCATTCGCAGGCACCACCGTACCCCAACTGCAAATTATACCTAAGCTGCACAAAAACCCCTTAAAAAAAGATACCTTTTTCTGCCGAAGAATAGAACTCATAAATAAAACCATAATTATTATAGATGACACGTGCGTTGACACACCTGTTTGTCAGACTTAACTATGGTAAATTTGTTCCTTCTAATCGTCAAAAAAGGCGCCTGTTCACAATTGGGTTAAAAATATTTAAGATGCGCGCGAAGGCTGGAAAACTGCGTTAACGTGCGCGACTCATGACATAAGAATATTTAACAAAACGCGCACTTTACATCATGAATTGTAGAGTGCGCGTTTGATTTGGATTTGTAATTAAGTGAGTTAAATTAGAACCCAATCAGCGCGCGGAAAATACCGAGCAAACCTCCCAATGGGTTAAGAACCGTACCAAGAGTGTCACCTGTTTTGGTGATACCGTTACGGCTAACGATTACAACGTCGTTATTGCTGAGAATAGGATTAGTTTGTTCGTTGATACCTGCTGCTAAGTCAACTTTGACTTCACGCTTAGTTACTGACCCATCAGGGTTGAGACGCACTAAGTCAACAGTTTGTCGTGATGCACGTGCGTCGTTAAACCCTCCTGCTGCCAGTAGAGCTTGGTTCAAAGAACTATTAGGTTGAATATCTACAGGGCCTGGACGTTTAACTTCTCCAACTACACCAACTTGAATTCTGGTTGGTGATAGAGTTGTCGTTGCTAGTTGGGTTGCTTCAGCGCGGTTGACTTCGGTAGCTGTGGCAACAAAGATAGTATCACCATCTTGAAGTATTGCATCTTGGTCGATATCACCTTGGAGTAGTTGCCACAAGTTGATATTAATATCTTGCGGCGCCCCAGTTCGTGTTTGACGACGAATAATTACGTTACGTACATCTGCTCTAGCACCAATACCCCCTGCAAGCTGTAGCGCACGCATTACAGTTGGTTGGCCAGTCACACTTGGCAAATTAGTTTGTGTAGTTCCAGCACCTGCTTCAGTTGAACCTGGGGTAACTAAATAAGAACCTGGACGCAAAACTTCGCCAATAACCGCAACTGAACGTGGACGAGTTGGGTCAGCGGCAAAGCTAGATGCTGCCAAATTACGTGAGGTTGCTAAATCAAAGTTTGTAGCTCTAGGAATAAAAATAGTATCGCCATCACGTAAAGTAATATCTTGTGGTGTGCGACCTGTTTCAATGAGCTGTCTTAAATTGAGATTAACTAATTGCTCACCACTGCGTCCTAAACGGCGCCGTACTTGTACACTCGTAATATCAGCACTGAGTGTATAACCTTGTGCAGTTTGAATTGCCGCTAAAATAGTTGGATACTGGACACCAGGATTGTTACCTGCACCACCTTGTAAACTTAAACTGTAAGAACCAGGGCGTGTAACTTCACCTGATACTACTACGTTGATTGGACGTGGTGAAAGTAAATTTATAGAAATAATCGGACGTTTGAGAAATCTCGCATATCGACGAGTTATTTCATCCGAAGCTTCTTCAATGGTTAAACCTAGTACATTAACACTACCAATTAAAGGTAAGTTGATAGAGCCACCGGGTGGAACTTGATAGTCACCATTGTAATTTTCGACTTCAAAAACATTGACCCGTATTAAGTCGCCCCCACCTAGTGTATAGTTTGTGTTCAAGACACCAGAAGCTGCACCAGTAGAAAAAGGCGCCGTGCGGGCAGGGGGACGCTGTTGCGTTCGTGGTCTTTGAGCGAAGCTTGGGTTAGGAAATGTCGCAGTAATTGCCGTTAACACCATCAGCCCAGAAACAGGCTTAGACAATAATTTCAACGTTTTTGTATTAATCATAATTTCCCAACAGCATAGATAAGTAATTCTGCTCCAAACATTGTAATCTTGACTATACGTAAGTATCCAAGTTCCCTATCATTTTTGTATTCTTGAAAAATACTCAACAATCAGGAACTAGAACATTCAGCCTCCTTAAAATCTTAATGAAGCTACCTTAAACTTTAATAATTTCACATCTCCAAATACTAAAATTGTCTATTTGTCAAGCTCATTTATTTAACTAAATTAAGTTGACACTAATTACGCGCATGTGTTTTACATACAAACTGACAGATAAAATTATAGATTAAGTATTTATAGCTTAATTTCTTGTCAATAGTCACTACTTTATCGAACATTTATATAAATATTATTTAATTGAACACCATTTTAACAATACCGACTTTCAAATTCAAATTGGTGCCAAATTGGCAACGGATTATGAACGGATGTAACGGATCATTTTTCTGTATTATCCGTTACATCCGTTGCATCTGCCAGATTACCCTTGGATTTTGTGTATAAAAAATTCTTCCAACGAAGGACGGGATAAATTCATAGAAACAACACTGCCACCCATTAAGCGGAGACTAGCGAGAAAATCATAGTAATCTCCCTCTAACTCACCTTCCCATAAACCATCTCTTCCGAACTGGATATTAGGCGCCCACTTTTTGAGGACTTCCCAGTCACCACCAGTACCTTTAACACGATAAGTATTGGTGCTGCCGAGTAATTCATCAAGCGAACCAGAGCAAACTAACTCACCTTTAGCAAGAATAGCGACACGGGTACAAATTTTTTCAACCTCGCTAAGAATATGACTGTTAAAAAAAATAGTCTTACCAGAAGCTTTGAGAGTTAAAATAGTTTCGCGCATTTGATAGCGTCCCAAAGGGTCAAGACCAGACATTGGTTCATCTAAAAATACCAATTCCGGGTCATTAATCAAAGCATGTGCCATTCCCACACGCTGTAACATCCCTTTAGAGTAGCGACGCATTTGTTTTTTACGCGCATCTTTAAGCGATAAACCAACTAACTCAAACAACTGAGGAATACGTTCTCGCTGTATTTTCTTAGGAATTTGGAATATACCAGCAGCAAACTCTAAAAATTCCCAACCAGTTAAAAAGTCATATAGATATGCATTTTCGGGTAAATACCCAATGCGTTGCTTAACAGTATGGTCGCCCAAAGGTTTACCCAGCAGCAAACCTCGTCCTGACGTAGGACGAATAATTCCAAGTAACAACTTTAACAGCGTAGTCTTGCCGGCGCCATTAGGGCCAAGCAGACCAAAAGTCTCACCTTTGTAAACAGTCAGCGAGCAACTTTTAAGCGACTCAACCTTTTGGTTAAGAAAAAAGCCAGTAGTATAGACTTTTCGTAGCTCAGACGTAAGAACAACAGGTGGGTTCTCTTGACTATCTAATTCAAACTGGGGAGCATCTGCAACAGACTTCATCGTATTTTGGGATTGTGCCTTTTGCCACACAACTATACCATTCCAATTACAAGTTACCCAGATATCGACCAATAATAACAACTGACTAAAAGTTTGCTGTTAGCTGTTAGGTGTTGGGTGTTGGGTGTTGGGTGTTGGGTGTTGGGTGTTGGGTGTTGGGTGTTAGGAATGCTGAGTACTAGGTGCTGAGTCGTAAGTGTCATGCTGAACGTAGTGAAGCATCTTGGGTAGGGTGTGTCAAAGCCGTTACAATCTTCAATAAAACGAAAAATTATGTGCTTTGACGCACCACGGAGAAATGCTAGCCACGGAGAAATGCTGGTGCGTGATGCTACTAGTCTTGTCGTGAAACATGGAATTTTTCAGTGGCATCACACACCCTACCATACCGTAACGGCAGGCGCCAACACCCTAAATTTTATGACACAGAACACTAGTTTTTAGAGATTCTACCCTGCGGGAAAACTCCGTTTACGCTGCGCTCTGAATGACAATTTCTAGCAACTCCTAACTCCTAACTCCTAACTCCTAACTCCTAACTCCTAACTCCTAACTCTACTTACATCCCAGTGACTCGCGTGTTGATACACCTGTCTTAGGATTGGTGCCACTTGCATTTACACAAAGCTTGATAATCTCAGGTTTATCGAGTACAGCATTGGTGAAATCAGCATTGGTAACATTCACACCATTGAAAACCGAACGCAGCATCATCGCATTAGTAAATATACCATCGCTAAAATCGGCACCTTTAAAGTCAGACAAATAGGCAATACCTTCGCTAAAATCTACACCGTGCAAATTAGCATCGTGGACTGAAGCACCATTAAATACTGCACCCCGTAAATCAGCATTGTTAAAATTAGCCTTCTCTAAATTAACGCTAGTAAACTCCTCTGCAATTAAACTCTGCCCAGAGAAATCTTTACCGATAAGACTCCCCCCAACTTTTGTACTAGTAACACCCGATGAACTCGCAGCGTTTGCTTCCATAGGGAACAGCAATACAAATACTAAAACGATAGAAGCTAAGACTTGCCAAAACCTAGTCATATTAACTTAACAAAACTCAATAATTATTCATTAACCATTAAACATCATTTAGCACGCCATAAATGTAGAGACGCGTTCACGGAGTGTCCCCCAGGGAATAAATCGCGTCTCTACTGTAAATCAATAATGTATAATTGAATACCTATAAATTTAAAGACAATTTATATTTTACTGCTAGAAGGTTGTTCCTGCTATTTGGCAAGATTGTGCCAAGGTTTCTTCTGTATTTTTTAACGTTCCTTGAACAGTTAACACTGAACAGTGGGCATGATGTAGCACATAATTACTGACGCTACCCAAGAAAAATTCGCTAAGTCCAACACGTCCACGGCGCCCGACAATAATTAAATCAGCTTGCCAGTTTCGAGCCATATCGCAAATTATACGTCCTGGGTCGCCAAGATTTTGTGTAAATTCGGCGCTAATACCATATGAAGCAGCACGTTGTGATAATGCCATTAAAAAGTCTGTGCATTCTTGTTTCAATGCGTCCCACTTTTTGAGGCTTTGCAGTATAGCTTCTGAATGCATCGTTGGGTAAAAGCTATACGGGTCTATTGAAATTGGATTTACATATCGTTCTTCAAACGGTGATGTTACATGTAATAACATTAAGCAGGCACCGTTTGTTTTTGCCATTGATAACGCTTCGTTAAAAACAGCTTCACCAATTTGATTATTTTCAACCGCAACCAATATTTTACTATGCATACTAAATCCCCCAAAACTATAAGAGAGATAAATTTAATGTAACTGCTTTCTTCTGCGCCGCGTAATTGTGGTCATAAAAATATAGAATTAATACATCAATCGTTACATAATATCAAAGCAATGACAGCCAGTGATTTTGTTGGTCTAGGAATTTCTTATGCTTATGCAGTAACATTGCTGTTAATTGGCGAAGCGCTGCAACGAATTGTAGGTATAAAAGCTGATTTAACACGAAAATTTGTACACATTGGCGCCGGAATGTGGGTTTTCGGAATACTAGCACTATTTAATACATGGCAAATCGGTATAATACCTTTTGCTTCATTTATAGTTATTAATTTTATACTATATCGTTATAAAGTTGTGCGTGCGCTAGATTCTTCTAACTCTTCACCAGGAACTGTGTATTTTGCGATTTCTGTGACATTATTATTTGCGGTATTTTGGCGCCCGCTTCATGATGACGAAGTACCAATTGCGGTTGCTGGGATAATGGTAATGACTTGGGGTGATGCACTAGCTGCATTAATTGGGAAATATTACGGTAAAAATAAGTATCAATTTGGGCAAAGTATTAAATCGTTTGAAGGTTCAGCAGTAATGTTTGTAGTTAGCACAATAGTAGTTTTCATAGTGTTGAAACTATTACCGGGTTCATTATTAAGTCAGAATTCATTACAGTGGGAAATGTGGAAGATAGTTCTTGCATCATTACTAAGTGCAGGTGTCGCAACACTTGTTGAAGCAATATCACCACACGGTACAGATAACTTTAGCGTACCGTTAGTGGCAGCAGGTGTTATAGGGATAATAGGCAACATATAACACCAACATTACAATGCAGAATAACAAGAATGTTGCTTTTGTTCTATAGCAATTAAGTAAAACTCTGTCAAAGTATTAAGCGTAGTGACAAATACACCTTCTTCGCTGTCAACATTTGAGCTTAACCACACACCTTTAAGCGAAACCTCAACGACATTAACATCGCAATAACAAATTTTAATTCTATTATCATTTTGAACAGCTTTGCTCAACTCAGCGAATTCAAACGAGTCTAATTTGATTGTAAAAGAAGCTGTAATATTTTGTACGTGAATATTACAACCGCTTTGCAAAGCTAAAGCAACTCTAATATTTATCCAATTTTCCCAAGGTTGGTCAATATATTCAAGGTCAAAGCTGTTTTCTGCGTAGGTAAGTTTTAACATAATTATCACTCTTTATATTGTTTTGAATATAAACTGAATATAAACGCACCCTCTTCCCCTAGCCAACGCTCTTAAGGCGCCAGCATAAAAACCTCAGCTTTCCTCAAGACTTTAAACCTGGGGGAAGTCAACAACCCAAGGGAATCCCTTGACTATATTGTTCCCAAAAAAGTTGTTAAACTTGGTTAAATTCCTTAAAAAGCGCTGCGATGGCAAGAGTTAGCTTAGGACCGGAAGCGAAAAAACGCACGTGTCGTTTGTTTGAAGCATTGTTGGCTTATGCGAACGATGCGTTGGACTGCGATGAGTTGGTACTTAATGCGCTGCAACCAAATATTCAAATTCGCTGGTTGTCTGAGACTCGTTTGGTTATACGTACTAAAGTTAGGTTTTTACAAGCATTAACTGGACTGCAAACAAACCAAAACCCACTTAATGCAGAGCAAATCAAAGAAAGTCTAAGACGTTTGGCTGATTTTGTCGAAATATTAGAAGATAACCGCTCTACTCGTGCTGGTTCCGAAAATTGGCATTTTACTCTCAATCTATGGCACCATCGTCACGATACTGAAGCTAATTTACAACGCTTTGACCTTGAATGGGAACGGCGCCGTTCAGGGAAAGTATTAGAAGTTTCGAGTGCAGTAGAAGAAAAAGACCCTTGGAAAGATATATGTAAAGGAATGTTACATAATCAGCTACGGTTAACGACTAACCCGTTGACTAGTATAGATGGGATGAATTTTGAGCTAGATGCTGTTTATGTACCATTGGGTTTGGTTGAGCGTAAGCAACGAGATAGGCGCCGGGAAGATATACTACCTACACAAGGTTCGCGTTTGTATGAGTCTGAAGAAACAGAAATCATGCATTTTACGCTCGATTCATTTTTGAAACAGCTAGCTTCAAACAATAGTCAAGAGTTACATCGAATAGCGGTAGTTGGAGAACCAGGTGCGGGTAAAACAACGTTGTTACAGAAAGTTGCTTGTTGGATACTGGAAAACAGTGAAGATTTACCTATTTGGGTAACGTTAGCAGATTTACAAGCGAAATGTTTAGAAGATTATTTGATACAAGATTGGTTACGTGCAGCTATTCGTAAGCGTCACGTTCCCGTAGAAATTGAAGAAGAGTTTTGCGAACAATTTTATCAAGGACGTGTATGGTTATTACTTGATGCTGTTGATGAAATGGCAATGGAATCAAGCTATGCTTTGAGTAAAATTGCTAGTTTTTTAACTGGTTGGGTGGGTACTGCCAACGTTATATTAACTTGTCGCTTAAATGTTTGGGATGCAGGTAAAAATGCACTCTCAACTTTTCAAACCTATAGAAACCTAAATTTTACTTATAAATCTAATCAATCTCCCAATTTAGTAGGGCAATTTATTCAGCGTTGGTTCCAAGATAATCCTATACTAGGAGAAACACTACAAACCGAATTAGAGCAACCCGGGCGCCAACGCATTAAAGACGCAGTAAAAAATCCTTTGCGTTTAGCGTTAATGTGTCGAACTTGGGCACTAAATCAAGGTGAGTTTCCTTCCACGAAAGCTACGCTATATAAACAATTTGTAGAAGCAATTTACGAATGGAAGCAAGATAGGTTTCCTACAACATCCACACAGCGACAGCAGTTAAACCAAGCTTTGGGAGAGTTGGCACTACAAGCAATATCTACTGCTGATACAAAATTTCGTCTCAGTCATAGTTTTGTATGTAAAGTATTAGGGGCGCCGGACGAAGGATTATTTCAACTAGCATTATTATTAGGTTGGCTGAACCAAGTAGGTATTTCTGACACTCAAGGAGAAAAAGTCTACGCCTTCTATCATCCAACATTCCAGGAATATTTCGCCGCACTAGCAATAAACGACTGGCGATTTTTCTTTAATACTGTATCCCCAGTTTCGTATCGAATATTTGAACCACAATGGCGCGAAGTCATACTACTATGGTTAGGAAGGGATAATATATCTGGGCAAACTAAAGACGAATTTATTAACGCTTTAATTAAATTTGACGATGGTGTTGGTAAATACTACAGCTATCAAGCATACTTCTTAGCTGCTGCGGGAGTCGCTGAGTTCCCTAGTACATTATCATCAGAGATAATAAATTCTTTAATTAAATGGCGGTTTGGTTATCCAGTAGCACAAAATAAATGGTGTCGTTTTCCGGCGCCAGTACAAGAAGGTGCAAGAGTCGCATTGCTCAAAACCGACCGCAAATGTGCAATTACCCTATTATCAGAATTTATTCAAAACTGTCCAAACGAGTTTGAGACCTGGAGCGCAGCATATAGTTTAGGTAGAACATTTGACCCAGGAAATACAATAGCAATTGCGACTCTCGAAAAACTAGTAAGATTCATTCGTCAAGAACCTTTACGTTTACAAGCTGCTGATAGTTTAGGAAAAGTAGAACCAGGAAATAAAACAGCCATTAATGCACTAACTGAAATTATTGAGTCCAGCAAAAAAGACTCTGTGCGTCGTAAAGGCGCCTATCTACTTGCGAAAATAGACCCAGAAAACAAAACAGCATTTTCCACATTTGAAACACTTGCTCAAAGTGAAAATCCTGTAATGCGCGCATTCGTCGCCGAAAACATTCGCGCACTAATTACAGAAAACCCTAATATATTATCTCATATTAAGGCTATTCCCACCTTAGCCAACTTATTAAATTCTCATGTAAACGAAGAAACAAAAAACGAAAAACACCTAGAAAAATCAAGACAATCAAGAAAACCTTGTAAACAAATCGATATAACTCGACTAATAGCTGCATTGGAAAATGGATTAACCCGTCTTCAAAACGAAGACATAAAAGCACAAAAAGCAGCAAAACTAGCACTGATTGACCTTAACAATGTAATAGCTTTTAATACATTAATAGAACTAGTTAAGCATGGAAAAAGCAATAACACCCGCAAACATGCAGCAGACAACTTCAAAAAAGTGCTACGTGATCAGCAAATACCTAAATTAATCGCATCAATAAAAGATTGCTTTTCTAACCTAGAAAGCGAGGAAGAAATGGAACAACATCGTCATTGCTATAAATTAATTTGGTATTGCGCGGAAAAAATGACATACCTTGATTTTTATCAAGCTTGGCATGGTTAAACTTGCAACGGATGTAACGGATGATTTATTATCCGTTACAAACAAATTAGATAAGTATAAAAGAAAACGCATCATCCGTTACATCCGTTATATCCGTTGCCTAGGCTGTTTGAAGTGTTTGAATAGTTTTCAAAGCTTCTGATACATGTCCTTCAAAATTAAGCATTGAGTCAAACACAAGTTGAACCTTACCTGAAGCATCAATTATATAAGTTATGCGACCAGGAAATAATCCAAACATCGCTTTGGCGCCATATAAATTACGTACTGCGTTACCTTTGTCACTCAGTAATGTAAATGGTAATTTGTATTTGGCAGCAAACTTTTGGTGTGACTCATTAGAGTCTGCGCTCACACCAATAACTTCGGCGCCTGCTGATTTAAAGACTTCGTATTGGTCACGGAAAGCACATGATTCTTTTGTACATCCGGGTGTGTCGTCTTTGGGGTAGAAGTATAAGACGACGGGTTTACCGCGATAGCTGCTGAGACTTACAGAGGCGCCATTTTGGTCGGTCAGGGTAAAATCGGGAGCTGTATCTCCAACTTTGATAGCCATAGGTTATTTAAAGTTCGTTAACGATTGGATATATTTCTTTACAAAATTTTAACTTAGTTTTGGCTCCGTAAGTAATATTGGCGAGTCTAGGTGAATGGTTGTAGTATTTTACAGTTGAGTAATAAATTACCTCCCCATAAAATAACCTACCTAATAACGTACTTAATTTTAAATTTGATTATTATGCGACTTACTTCACTTGATGTCTTTCGTGGCATCACGATAGCTGGGATGATTCTTGTTAATATGGCGAGTATTGCTGAACCGGATGTATATGCTCCCTTGGTTCATGCTAGTTGGAATGGGTGTACACTTGCTGACTTAGTGTTTCCCTTCTTTTTATTCATTGTTGGTGTAGCGATGGCTTTTTCGTTCGCTAAGTATACTGATGCAAAAATCCAAGTAGCAAGAGAACGCGATGCGAATGTAGCATATCAAAATTCTGGCGGCAGTGTATCAGTGTCATCTAAAGCACCAGCACAACACAAGTCTTTAAGTCCGCCTTATGGAAAAATATTTCGTCGTGCGTTAATATTATTTGCCTTGGGATTATTTTTGAACGGGTTTTGGAATAAAGGTCTGTGGACTTTCAATTTTGAAAGTCTTCGTTATATGGGAGTATTGCAACGCATTAGTTTATCGTACTTGTTTGCGTCACTCATTGTTTTGACATTACCTAGAAAAGCAACATGGGTAGTTGCTGGTTTACTACTCGTTGGTTATTGGTTAGCAATGATGTATATACCTGTTCCAGGTTTTGGAGCGGGTGTTTTAGATGAAAGTAACCCAGGTGCAAATTTTGCAGCATTTATCGACCGCTCTATTATACCTGCCGCGCATTTACACGCGAGCTTTAAAAATTTAGGCGACCCCGAAGGGTTATTTAGTACCATTCCTGCTATTGTTAGTGTTTTGCTTGGTTTTTTCACAGGTCAATGGATACGTACACAGCCTGTTCAAACACGTACAAGTATAGGATTAGCATTATTTGGAATAGGTTGTTTAATAGTAGGTTTAGCTTGGAGTTTTGTATTCCCAATAAACAAAAAACTTTGGACAAGTTCATACGTAGTATATACAACGGGAACAGCTTTGTTATTACTTTCAGCTTGCTATGAACTAATTGAAGTACAGGGTATAAAAAAATGGGGAGAGAGTTTTAAGATATTAGGTATGAACGCTATCGCCATTTTTGTTGCCTCAGTATTATTAATTAAAGTCTTAGTCAGAACTGTAATCGGTACGGGTTTGGAGGCGCCTAGCGCATATAATTTCATCTATAAAAACTACTTTGCATCTTGGGCAGGAGCAGTAAACGGTTCATTTCTATTTGCGTTCGCTACTTTATTATTATGGTTCGGCGCCGCTTGGATAATGTACCGTCAACGCTGGTTCATTAAAATATAATTTATTAGGACTCTTAGAAACCCGGTTTCTTGTCCGATAACTTGTAATAAAACAAGCATTTTGCGTAGAAACCGGGTTTCTGTACGTCTCTACAATTCCAAACATTGTAAAAAAGCTTTAGCTTCAGGATGTTGTGAATTGCGGAACTGTTGCGGCGCCTCTAGTACAATTAGTTCACCTTGGTGCATCAACCCAATACGCGAAGATAAAACAAACGCTTCTTGAATATCGTGAGTTACAAAAACAACCGTTTTTCCCAAATCTTGCTGTAAACGTTTAAATTCTCTTTGTATTTCCAACCTTGTTATTGGGTCTAATGCTCCAAACGGTTCATCCATTAACAGCATAGGAGGGTCAGCAGCAAGCGCTCTGGCAACACCAACTCGTTGTCTTTGTCCTCCCGACAGTTCATGTGGATAACGTTGGGCAAAAGTCGAAGGTTCCAAACCAACCAAATTTAATAACTCATGTGCGCGTGTTTTAATTTGCTTTGGTTTCCATTTTTCTAGTGATGGTACTAAACCAATATTACGTTCAACTGTAAAATGTGGAAATAAGCCTGTTTCTTGAATAACGTACCCTATTCGGCGCCGAAGTTTAATTTCATTCCATTGCGTTGTTGGTATATCATCGAATAATACCTCACCCTCAGTAGGCGCCAAAAGTCGGTTAATCAATTTCATCGTCGTAGTCTTACCGCTACCACTACGGCCAAGTAACACCAACGCCTCACCTTTATATATACTAAAGTTTAAATTAGATACTAAAGCACGATTATTACGACGCAGTGTAACATTACGAAACTCAACGGCTACTTGCTTTTCTTGGGTCATACACTTTATTCCGTAAATAAGCTTGGTTCGACATGAAAAAATGAACCCAGTTTCTGAGCATCTTCTGGAGTTATAGCCCGCTTGCCTGCTAATATATCATCAATCAAAATCTCAGAACCTAAATATGCTTGTAAATCATCTCTAGTTTTATTAGATTGCTCAAACAGAAATGATAATAAAGATTCAGGACTGCTTGGAGTCACATCAAAATGATAATTTTCTTGTTCAAACTTTTCAATTAAGGTAATTAATAATTGATAAAGTTCGTTTTCTTCTGGAGTTCGTATACGATGCATTAAATTTTCTACAATAGCTAACGCTTCTTCATTCTCAGCTTCAGTCTTAATAAGTTTAGGAAGGTAAGTTATTAATAACTCTCTATATTTTTCTTGATTAAAAATGAGGGTCATTTTTCCAATAATCCTTGTCATATTCTGCGTGTGTAAGAATATATTTAATATAAATTAACTCTTCTTTATAGTCTATACTTACAATCAATCGGTATTTGTTTCCTTTTATATTAAATACTGTAAAATTGCCGACTGCTTCAGCTTTATAAAAAATCTCCTGCACTTCAACTATGTTTGACCATTTTGCCTTACTTGCAACTTTATACCAGTAAATTAGAGCTTCCCGACTATCTGCATGAATTTCAGCATATTCTCTTAAGGCTTTGAAACTTATAACGTGCATTTTCTCAATTATACTTCCCCACTTTATATATATCATATTTACTAGGATTTTTAATGTTGGGTTCCGCACTCGCGCTCCACCCAACCTACATGCTATCAGGGCGGAATGTATAATTGAATTCTTGTAGTAAACTAACGGACAGGCGCCTGCCTAACTAAATAATTTAATATTAAGCGTGAGTTTATGCATTCCCGGCAAAGCATTATTGACAAATTTTCGACTTTTATCCAATTCGACGCGGAGCGTTTCCAAACTTGGGTAAAAGATGGTAGGTTGCGTCGGAGTATTCAAAGCTGTATAAATAAAAATCCAGAAGAAACTTCAGATAATGTTTGGGCTATATATTGGTATAAACGCTGGCAAAAAGAACAGTTAAGTATTGCCCAGCAACATTTGAATGCATATCTCCAAGAACCTTGTTATTGGAGTTCCCAGAAGCTAGCACAAAGTTTTAGTGCTACTCAATATTCTTTAGCTGACTTTTTCCAAATTGGAATTACACAAGTTGAGCGTATACTCAAAGGGTTTAATCCTAGTCAGGGTTTTATCCTTAAGAATTATGCTAGTACTATTTTTAGTTCGGTTATTCGCGAAACACTACGTCAACGTCACGAAGTTGATATTTGTTCGACTTGGGGAATGTTGCGGAAAACCAGCCAAAAACGTTTGATAGAGTCTTTAGAAGCAGCAGGGTTATCTAAAGAAACGATAACTAACTATACTAATGCTTTTCATTGTTATCAATTAATATACGTTCCATCCCAAACCAATACCAGCCGTAAGCTTGCACGTCCCGATGATAAAACGTGGGATGCTATTACAAAAGCATACAATATGCAGGCGCCTTCTAAAGTCAGCGCCCAAACTCTCGAAAGCTGGATGCAAACCTGTGCTTTATCGATACGCAATTTTTTGTATCCACCAGTAACTTCTATAAATGCACCCACAGGAAACGAGGATACTTATGAAATTATCGATAATATACCTAGTAATGAAAATTCTCCATTAGTAGAGATAATAGCCGAAGAAGAACAGCAAGCTCGTGATTCTCAGCTTTCTGAAATTGGTCAAGTGTTAGTTGAGGCAGTTAATAAGCTTGAACTAGAAGCGCAACAAATTTTAAAGCTTTATTATATTCAAAGACTTACGCAGCAGCAAATTGCTTCAGAGCTTAAGATTCCACAGTATACGGTATCACGGCGCCTGAATAAAATACGCGAAGCTTTACTCAAGGCTGTTTTTACTTGGAGTAAAGAAAAACTGCATATAATTATTACGTCGGACATACTAAAGAGTATGAACTCGGTTATTGAACAATGGTTACAGGTTTATTATAGTAGTGGCGCCACCAGTAAGGTGCGTGAGGCTACAAAATAACTGGCTTCGTTTTAAAATTTTTATCGCGTCACGCACCCTACTTATGTTATTAAATTTTGCATCCGCAAACGATTTAATTTTAGAAATACCACAGCAAGCTTTTGACGAAGCTTGGGATAGTCAAGTTTATTCTAACCCGATAGCACGTTATCAAGCGTATATAAATGAACTTTGCCTAAGTAGTATCTTGCCCTGGTTACAACAAGATTTAGCTACTCAGACAAAGGTATTTTATAATACCACTGCATCACCCAGTTTTTGGGAACTGGTTAATGGGACCGTTATAAATGTAGACTCGATGAGAATTCTTTTAGTTCCACAAGAAACTATTGATTTGAGCGAGTTACGAGTTCCTCAAGAATGGGTAGATATACCCGGTTGGGTTGGAGATTATTATTTAGGAGTGCAAATTATACCTGAAGATAGATGTATTCGTGTTTGGGGATACTGTACACATTTACAACTTAAGACGTTAGGTGTATATAATTCTTACACTCGGACTTATGCGGTTGATGCGAGTGATGTTAATGACATAAATATATTAACTTTTGCTATATCTTCAGAATTTGTTGAACCAACTCGTGCAGAAGTGTCATCTTTACCAGCTTTATCCACTACGGTTGCTCAAAATTTAATTGCACGTCTTGGGAATTGTGATATTGTATCACCTCGTCTTGAAATTCCTTTTCAAACATGGGGCGCCTTAATTCAAAATGGGGGTTGGCGCCGAAGTTTATATCAGCATCGAATTGGGCAACCAGAACAATCTATAATTGAATGGCTGCGAAACGGTGTGACGCAAGTTGCACAACAGCTAGGTTGGAGCAATCTTAATTTACAACATGTTGGCGCCGCACGAAGTATTGAGCAAATGGCGCCAACGAGTATTTTGGCACGACAATTAACAATAGCAGGACAATCATATGAACTTCGGATAATTCCCCAAATTAACGAAGAATATACAACATGGCGATTTGAACTGCGCTCAGGCGGAGTGGGTATTATTCCTGGAGGTTTTAAGCTGAGACTTTTAACCGAAGATTTACAAGCGTTTCCTGATAACGAAGATATTGCCACGACAGCTACAGAACATTTGTTCGTAGAAGTAGCTTTAGAACCAGGGGAAGGAATAGTTTGGGAAATTGAACCAGTTCCAGAAAATTATGACCAAGAGATTTTAAGATTTTAAAGTTTCGACAACTCGACTTTTTTGTAAGTCTATCACCAAATTGTCACTATCACGTCGAGCTTCCCAGGCACCGAAGTCCCACTTTCCTATATTCCACTCTCCGTGCATATAATTGTCATCTTCTGAAATTGTGCCAGTATATATTATTGCTGCGGAAGAAGTAGTAATATAACGTTTGATAAAACTAATACTTCGTCCAACTACTTTACCTTGAAGACGTGCTTCCCCCAAATAGCAGTCATCCAGAACACTACCGCTTAAAGTATTACCGCTTTGAATAAGTGCTATTTCAAAGCGGGTTGGTGTCCCTTGTTGCCAGTATGTACCTAACCAAGTGCCATTTACATCTGCCATAAGCTTTATGATTATAGAGCTATTACTTAAAGGCTATTTTAATATGCCCTATTCAGGTAGAGTTATATAAAGTAGGAGAATTAAGAATTTTGTTTATAGAATAAGTTTATTTATGGCGCCAGCTTCAGAATTAAATCAAAGTGCAATTGGTGTAGCAGTAATTGGAACGGGGTTTGGGAATAAAGTTCATATTCCTGGATTTCAAGCACACCACCGTACCCAAGTAGCAGCAGTTTACCATCGCGATTTAGAAAAAGCGAAGCAAATTGCGACAGAAAATAATATACCTCATGCCAGCGATAATATAAATCATATTGTAACTTTACCGGATGTTGACGCAGTTAGTATATCAACGCCGCCATTTCTCCACTACGAAATGGCAAAAACTGTTTTAGAAGCAGGTAAACATCTACTGCTAGAAAAACCTGTTACGTTAAATGTAAATGAAGCCATAGAACTATATCATCTGGCAAATCAAAAAGGAGTAACTGCCACAGTAGACTTTGAATTCCGCTTTATACCTGGGTGGCAATTCTTCGCAGAACTGTTAGAACAAAAATATGTAGGAAATAAGCGTTTAATTAGAATAGACTGGTTAGGCGCCTCACGTGCAGATACGGGTCGTCCTTGGAACTGGTACTCACGTAAAGACCAAGGAGGAGGAGCATTGGGTTCATTAGGTTCTCATGCATTTGACTATATACATTGGTTATTTGGCCCAGTAAATAAACTTAGTGCGAATTTAAGTACCGCAATACCAAATCGTGTAGACCCCAGTACTGGGGAACTAAAAGCAGTAGATAGCGATGACACATGTATGTTGATGCTGAAACTAGCAGACGGAACACCGTGTCAACTCACAATTAGCGCAGTCGTACACGCACATCGTCCCCATTGGGTAGAAGTATATGGAGATGAAGGGACATTAGTATTAGGAAGCGAAAACCAGAAAGATTATGTAAATGGATTTCATGTTCTAGGAAATAAAGTAGGGAAACCGCAAGCAGAAATAGAAATACCACCACATTACTTATTCCCTAAAGATTACGCAGACGGTAGAATATCAGCATTTATTCGCGTCATCGACAACTGGGTAAAAGCCATCGACCAGCAACAACCAGTCACACCCTCATTGCGTGAAGGAGTATATTCACAATTATTAATGGACTTAGCCCACGAATCCAACGAAAAATCTCAATGGGTAAACGTTCCAGACCTAACCACCCTTATATAAATCGCATCTAATCCATTACAATATCTTGAAATATCTCCGCTTTAAAAAAACGGAGATTCTAATTAAGCTGTTTATCTACTGGCGCCCATTATTAGCCGTCGGTGCCGTATCAAACCAGCGTAAGTTATACCCACAGCAAGCAAAGTCAAACCAATTGTTGGTTCTGGTACTTTTTGCGGAACTTGAATAGAACCACTCACTAGAGCTTGCCCTCTCAAGAGAATAGTTTCTCCCAAAGTAACTTTGTCTTCTTCAGAAAAATCAAGTATACCAGTAGCACCTTGAAATATGCCCTCGCCGCCAGTGATATTTAAAATACCAGAGCCTTTAGCAGTTAGTTTTTCAAAGTCAATTTTAGCCCCAGCATCAGCCGTTCCAAATAACTTGTTTGCCCCGTCTCCAAAGGTAATAAAGCCTTGTGGATAGCCCTGCAAACCATATATTGTTGGGTCTACGTTAAAGCGGACTTCTCCGGTAGCTAGGTTAGTTTGAGAGTATACCAGCCCGCCGTATGTATCTAAGCCATAAGGTGCGTCAGTACTTACAGCACTCTCAACTACCTCTGCAAGGTCGTCAACTATAGGCTTAATCTTTATTGTTGTTTCGTAATTACCGCTAAATGGGTAAATAGTTTGCGCGTTTGTTCTAGCTGCACCCGAAACAAAATTAAGTAAAGTCAGGACTAGTGGAAAAAACCACACACCGTGTTGTCGGAGTATCATTTGCAAGCCTCCAATATTGAAAGAATATTAATTTTCACAAAAAGGCTATCTTAACGTATACGAGTTAATGATTAAATAGCTTTTTTTACTCAACCTATTAATAAATATCAAATCCTAAGTTCGTTTGCTATTAACAATCTTTTGATTAACTTGTGAATTTTTTTGTTGTTGCAATAACCACATTCCGCACCTTAACCAAAAGTTCATTGGTACTTAACCAATTTTCAGTAAATAGTGAAATTGGCGCCATCCTACTCAAACGCTCGTTATCAATTCTTGAACTCGCTCCCATTCGGAATAAGTAACAGAAAAGTTTGTTCCAAATGGTCTTTGTATAACTTGTAATTTATATAAAACAGAATCAAATTGTAATTTATTTTTTAGTAGCGGTTTATCAAGGAGTTTTTGAGTGAATTTTACTGGAGCGTAAAACTTGCCTTTTGCACGTATGGGCATTGTCCAGATATCAATATCTGGAGGTTCATCCATAAAGCTAGGAGTATCAATGACTTTAGCAGTTGCATAAATTCCTGCATCTTTTCCAGCAATCCAAATTAAAACATTATCTGATGGTTTAATCTCTTTAGTGTATCGAGTTACCAGCCAGTAAATACTATCTAACTTAGATATAGCATCTTTAATATTGCTATACTTGGGATTAGCTTGAAAAGTCCAATATTGCATTAGAAAATGCCTAGTTCAAATATTTTATAATATCACTTGCTTTTAGGAGTTTGATGTTTTGATTTTGGTGAAATGTACTATGTCTTAGATAAGTAGTTTTATGTTGGGTTACGCTGTCGCTACCCTACGGTAAAGCTTCGCTTACACCCAACCTACGTTTCTACATTGTTAAAGTAGAGTTTTTACAGCATCGCTGAATTTTTCATAAGGAGATACTCCAACAATGGTTTCCATTAAGTTTCCATCTTTATAAATCATTACTGCTGGAATACTGCGGATACCTAACCTTTTGGCAAGAGTTTTACTTTGGTCTAAGTCTACTTTCGCTACTTTGACGGTACCTTCAAATTCTTGAGCTAACTTATCCATCATTGGAGCGACCATTTTACATGGACCGCACCAACTAGCTGTAAAATCAAATACAACCACTCCACTATCAGCGGTTATAATTGAGTCAAATTCTTCTTCTTTAATGTATGCAACTGTCTGCATAGATGCTCCTAGCGTTTGATAATTACTTGAATATAAACCTTTATCTATCCGAAAAGCCCTTTACTTTTCAATATTTCTATACATCGCATTGTACTAAGTTTTGTATAGCTAGTGTACATATGAATCAAAACTTAAAAAAACTTAATAATTTAGCAAGCAACCTAGAAACCGGGTTTCTAAGCAAAATCTTTATTTTTATTACAAGTTTTCAACAAAGAAACCCGGTTTCTTATGGCAAAATCTGAATTGTATCACCAACTGAAATTAATTTTCCTTCTTCAGAGGTTGGTATACGAGTATTAACTGCCAAACGGAAAAAATGATTAAAACGCGACTTATCTGACCATTCTGGCAATGTTTGGCGCCTTTGTGCAACAAAAGTCTTTTGGAAATTAGGTAACTGTGTACCTGTTTGAGTGTTCCGAGTGACAACAATACAGCGTTGACAAGGATTAACACCAATAAATTTTACATTTCCAACTTGAAAATCAACAGTTTGATTTGCTTCTGTAAACAAACAATCTTCCCAAAAAGCAGGGACAGTACTAATTTCAATATTGGTACGAAACCGTAAACGCACCTCTTCTACATCAAGTTCAGGATACCATGATGCAACAGCTTCAAGTGTCGCAGTACTAATAATCGTTGGACCAGGTGAAACAGTATCATCAGGAAACCCCATATCTAAATTTTGTCTTATCTGGACAGGAAAACCAAAATACTCACTCAACCATCCTTCAAAAGCTTCGTGTTCATCCTTAATATGAAACGTTGCTTCATCAAATTTAGGCGCCGACACAGTAACAGTGTTATTATTTAAATCAAATCGAGAACGTATAGCATGAACAAGCTGATTAGACTTACCGTTGACAAAATTTCCCGATTCATCAAAAATAGCAAACTCACGGTCAAATTGTAAGGCGCCACTATTCAGAATTTTTACACTCTCAACTTCAACTCCATCTAAAGCCTTAACCGGATAAATAAATAATTTTGAAACAAAAGCATTAATATCATTCATTTAAAAACCTCGTAGAGACGTTACATGTAACGTCTCTACATTATAGGTAATTAACCGGACATAATGTTAAATGACCAACGCGATAGGAGTTTTTAGACGAACATTATAGTTCAATGCCTCTTCCTTTTAATTGCCTTAACAACTCTTGGTAACGCTGACGTTCAAGTTCAAGTTGTTCTTCTGCTTCTTCACGCTTTTGTTTTTCGAGTTGACGCTCAAGGTCAATTTCAACGGGTGTTAAAAAAAGGCGCCCATCTGGACGATAAATTTCTAATGTTGTTGTTAATACAAACCTAATTTTTAAACGTGGACTTGTCCAACCATTAATTTTCGCAATTGCTACTAAACTTTTATTTGCGCGCGTCCAACCTTGTAAGTTATTTGTTTCTGGGTCATAAAGATAATACTCTTCTACACCATATTTTTCATAAAAGTCACGCTTCATATCCATTTCTTCTTTATTATTGCTTGGTGACAGAATTTCAAAGACCACCTGCGGCGCAATATTTCCTTCTTGACACTGCACATATGAGCCGCGATAACCCTTTAGTCTACCAAATACTACCATTATATCTGGCGCACAGCATTTCTTATTTGCCTGAATATGATACCATAACAAGTCTCCAGCAATGAATACATCTTGAATTGCTGCAAACAGCATTTCTAAATTTTCTTTTATTTTAACAATCTATTCATACTGTAACGTATTATCTGCCATTGGTTGACCGTCGCTTTCTGGGTAAATAAATCCTTCATCAGCGGTCGAACCATATGTAACTTGTCGTACCATATTGCAGCACCTCCAACTCCACATGAGGTAGTATCCTTAGTGGAAATTTTCACCGCATCATTAAGTAGGGTTTGCTGAAAAAGTCATGAAAAGCAATCTCAAGTGTTGGGCAGTTATTTAAGCAGAATTAACTATAAGTTTATATTGTTTATAGATATTAAGATGATAAATTTTAATTATATTAATTCGTA
>JAHHGX010000033.1 GCA_019359675.1 Calothrix sp. FI2-JRJ7 | reverse complement strand
AAACTCAATTCCTTTGGAGCTAATCGTCCCAAACCCTGACTCCTTGCCTGTCAATAAAAAGTTGTTTTAATCTAATTAATCATTATCCCACAAAATACTTGGTTTATTTAAGCCGTTTTGTACTAGTGGAATTTTTGTGTACCAAGTTTCACCATTGAGAGACCCAACCTTTCAACCTAGTAGTGCAAACGCAGGCTCATTAGTACCGTGGCTACGAGATGTAACAGAAGCGCATTGGTTTCTAGTCGCTAATATTTTAGCATTTCTACTGTCTACCAATCTCACCCTTATTCTATCGCAACAAAGGGTATCTAATAGAAATGATTGGTTGCGACATTTCAGGCTTATGATTTTGGTATGGGTAATACTGTTTATAATTTTTAGGCTTATGTTTATAGCTTACTTACTACACCAATGGTTGATTGATTAAATAATGTTTGAATTGCTCCTAAAAAGATTCAAGTATTAAGTATCTGTAATTGTCCAAGGGTGCCTCTCGAACAAGCTCTTAAAGGCACGCTGTTAATTTAGTTTTGGCGCCGCACTTTTACTCCCCAATACAACATCGTACTCTTTACGATTATTTGCCATAAAGTTCTTACACTCTTAATATTAAATAAATTATATTGCCGTATCACACATAAGAAGGGTTATCAATTTTTTCTATCCAATCTCGAACAACGGCGCCTTTATCGTTGTTAATACGTTTCGATGCGTTGCGAATTGCTTCTTTGTTGTATATTTGCCATAATTCTTCCAACATTTCAAAGCTCTCACAAGCTTCTAAGTCTCGTTGTATCACTATTAGATTTTCCTCAGTTCCCCAAACTTCAAGTTCCTCAAGATATCTTTTCTTCCAATTATTTAATTTTTCTTTTTCATAAACTTCTAATTTATCCCAAACTGCTTTTTTAACGTCGCCCGCGCGCTCAGACATATGCTTAGTAATATCATACCAATCAGAAGAATTTCTAATCTTACCAACTATACCAATTAATATCGTATTAACTATTGATTCCTCTCTTACATTTAAATCCATCAAGTTAATAGCATATTTAATTTCGTCTAAATTTACATCACGGTGAGCATCAAACCAATCTTGAATTACCTCAAATCTCTGAAAAAATCCTTTATTTCCGCGATACTTCCTTTTCTTATTTTCAGCAATTGGACGCAACACCGCAGGACGTACAGATGCTGGAACTTCTTGCCATTCGGCGCCTTCACAACTAACGATTGTAGCAACACCGCCCCCTTCGATTACTCGCCCTTCCTCCAGTACCCAGCGTAACGGTTTACCACAGTTAGCACAATCAGCTTCGTAGGTAGTAATAAATTCGCATTGTTTCGTGTTGAAAGTTTCAAATGTACGAATCAAAGCGGGCATAGGTTTAAATACATGATGACAACTAGGGCAACAACGGGCACCCATTGTATCTGGGTCACATGTAACTGGTTGTAAGCTCCATTCGCGATGGTCACATGGGCGCCCTAATCTAAACCAGTTATCCGTCATGTCGATAATAACTGCAAAACTTTTTCCCGGCGCCGGACGTAACACCCGTCCTATCATCTGTAACCATAAGGTAACGCTTGTAGTAGGACGTGCAATGATTACAACTTCCGAATCGGGGCAATCAAACCCCTCAGTTAAAATGGCGCAGTTGGATATTACTTGAGTGGCGCCTTTTCTAAATCTCTCTAAAATTTCTTTACGTTCGGACTGGGGCGTTTCTCCATCAATATGTTCGCAAGCAATACTATTCATGCGGAACTGAGTGGTAATAGATTTAGAGTGCGCGACATCAACGGCAAATATTATAGTTTTCTTATTATCACCAAAATTATTCCACTGCTTTAAAACTTCTTCGGGTTTATAATCCTGGGCAACTTCGGCTAATTCTTTCTTTGTAAAATCTCGTTGTTTGGGTACTTTGTGCTTAGAGTATTTAAAACCAGCAATCAATTTATAATCAGTTAAATAGCCAAGTGCGATTAATTCTTTAGTACTAATAGAACAAATCAACTCATCAAACACATCGCGTAATCCATAACCGTCTTCTCGTCGCGGAGTTGCTGTTACACCCAGAATTAAGGCATTTGGATAAGCTTCGATTAATTTACGATAACTGTTTGCCGACGCATGGTGAGCTTCATCAATAATAACCAATCCGGCTAAGGGATAATTTTTACGACGCGCGAGAGTTTGAATTGAACCAACTTGTATCAACGAGTCGGTTGGTTTATAACCAGCTTTGATGATACCCGGCGCCTGGGAAGTAACAGATTCCAATTTAGATGCTGCCTGTAAAATTAATTCTTCCCTATGGGCAACTACTAAAACTCCTTCTTGGTGTCGTGCGAATTGAGAAGCGATTGCTGCAAAAATAACTGTTTTACCACCACCTGTGCTGAGTTGTAGTAAAACTTTTCGAGTTCCACTAGACCAGGTGCCGAGCGTTTTTGACACGAGTTCCTCTTGGTAATCGCGTAAGACAAACATACTATAATTTTTCTGCCTTTGTGTTAAATAAACAATAGTTACTAATGATACTTAAGTTCTGGTGAGTGTAGTTGATTCCAAATTAATTTGTTCCGGCACCTATACAGAACAAATATACTGTGTTTGTGTTTCCGAAGTCTGATGATTTGACTCAAAAAGGCGCCGATAATTATCTAATTCTTGTTGTTGTTGACTACTAAAAGCGTCTAAGTCAGCTAACTCTTGTTTTAATTCAGCATTTAGATTCTGTAACAAATCAACTTTTTTTGTGAGAAGCACCACTGTTTTTTCTACTTGTGAGTTCAGCACCTTGGCAGCTTGTTTATTTAAAGTATTATTCCAACTATCTCGATTAGCACCTTCCAATGCCTTCTCTAAATCACTAACTCGTTGTTCTAGTTGTTTGTTCTTGACTTCCAGCGCGCGTAATCTATGAATTTCTTCTGTTGCTTGATATAACTGTGCTGTGAGTTGTTCTTTTTGTTGAGTCATGTAACGCGCGTGTTGTTCGGCTGCAATAATCTCTCTCTTCGCAGCTTCTAGTGCAGCATTGCGAATTTCTGTATATCTTGCTTGCTCTAATTCTGCTATTTCTCTCTCCTTGGTAGCCAAAGCTTCGGCTATTCTTGCTTCTAACTCTGCTTCTGAGTAAGTTTTGTTTGTCGTAGGCGCCCTGCGGGTTCGCAAGTCCAACGTTCCGTGTGCCTCCACCGCTGGCTCGCTCACCGTAACAACTCGTTTTACTTCTGGTACAAGCTGTTCACTTTTGAGTAAATCTTTAATTTCCATCCCTTGGGAAACGGTGTGGTCTAAGAGTACCCAAAACTCCGAATCTTTATGAATGGACATAATTATTCCAGCAGAACCATTCCAGGCATCGTTACTGTTTACTACTACTCTCATTCCCGGCGCCAATTCTGGTACACAGTTAGACTTAGTTGGTTCTACTTCAGAGATTGATTCCGTACCATTATTTTGGGCAGGCACCGTATCGTCTGGGTCGTTATCTTGGTACGTCGTACCATTGGTTTTAATTAAGTTCTTAGAATCGCGCGCGATAAGTTGTTTTACTTGTGCCGCTGTCTTTTTACCAGAGGTAACAATTTCTTTTAACAACTCGGTAGTCAAGTGTCTCAGTTGCCTTAGTGCTGACACCTTCCAGCTTTGTACATTCTCACGGATTAATTCTTGTATTCTGGGGTCTAAATCTTTGAACCAGTTGTACAAATCCATTGCCGCGCGAGCAATATAACGAGAGGCACCGAAACTATCGAGCCATTGGAAAAATACCTTCTTGCTGTTGGTACCAATGTTTAGACACTCATCGTACAAGTTTTGTAGCGCGCGTCCTGTCTCAATCAAAGCATCAAAAGTCTGACGAACAAAAATCTTGAAGTTACCCCAAGTTTCTTGAGCCTTGGCGATTAAATCTTGACTCTCGAACTGAAAATAATTAAATGCTTGAAAAATTGGGGCAGATGCGTTCATAATAAAACCAACCTTTTTAATATTTAGGTACTTAACCTCCCGTGTGATTGGAAGTCGTTGCGGGGGGTTTTAGTTTGTGTGGTAGTAGTGCCCATTCAACAGACATAAGCACCGCTACCTATTTATTATAATATACTTTGACGTACAACTATAACGTATACCTTAAAAGTTAATACTCATAGTTATACGTTATAGTTACACGTATAATAGGAAACGTAATAAGCTTTAGATGTGAGAACATCAACGTAGATAGTTAGGAGTTAAACATTGAAGGTCTACGTTGATATTGGTTCTTACTGGCCTGATGGCTTATCCGTGAATGCTGCTTATGAGGAGCTATTGATGCAAGGTGTAAAAATTGACCGTCGTACTCTATCATCTGCAAAATCTGGAACATTAACAAAAAGTGACTTTACGACTTTAGTCAAATTGCGAGATTGGGTAAGAAGGCTTGCTCATGATGACAGATTAACAATTGACGACATATTGAAGCAGGAAAAGTAAAGCTTTTGATGGCGCCTAATACTCCTTCTATCCCTCCCGAAACACCAGCATTTATAGGAGCAGCATTGTTACCTCCGCTCGACAGCATCGTATTCCCTTGGATTATTTAAATTGTTTTACCAGAGATAAAACAAGCTTTTGAGTTTCAATATCGTTATTTATTGAATAATACTAGTGAGGACAGGCAGATATATATTTGACAGGCGCCACAGGAGGTTCCGCGTCAGCGCACGAGCGGATGCTACGCTAAAACTCTTTGACAATGATTGTGATATTCACACGAGGGAGGGACATAATCTGTTTTTTGTTAGTTTTTTAGTTCAACAACTTTCAAGTGCTGAGGGAGAGATTGCCCTAAACAGCTTTTATCTCGCTCAAAGACCTGCTGCTGATTACGCTCTTATCAATATTTCTAGTATCTTGTCTTCACTCAAATCCGGCAATCCGCAGGATATCGACAAGATGACGCAAGCTATAAGTATAGGTTATCAGAAAGGTAAAAACGCTAATCCGCTCATTGGTATTAAATGCGAAGATATGTGGGATAAGCAGCTTTCTGAAGTAATAAACGATTTAATTTAAAACTGATTTTTTGAGGAATTTTTAGATAATGGGCGCCACATTCCATATTTAGATAAATCTCTATATACAAGGAATAATTAATAGTCATAGGCGCCGGATGTTGCAATTTCTAATTAGCGCCTGTCCTAAAATTTATGTATAAAAATCTGTTAATTATTGTAACTTTAATAATCTTTGGATGCTCGGCACCATCTAATGAAGCTTCGGGAAATGCATCAACACAGGCGCCGACACCAGCACTAAGTACTACACCGAAAACTGTTTTTAAAGCAACTGTAACACCAACACCAACAATAGAATCAACAAACACACAGTTACCTGTAACTACTGTTTCTCCAGTTCCGTCTGATACTCAAAACATACCAAAGGCACCGACTTTTACATCAAATTCTGCAATTCCTCCACAATCTGGTACTTGCAAAGATTTAAAAGCGCGAGGCATTAGCGATATCGATGTTGCAGCTAACCCGTGGGCGAGCAGGTTGGATAGAGATAATGATGGAGTTGCCTGCGAGTCAAGAAATAGGTAGTATTTTGATTCATTATTTATGATTAAGATTTATATCCTTTTTCTTGACTAGTTTTATCCTCATGTTAGTTATATGGCTCAACTTAACTCTACAATCTTTATGAACTTTCAATTTAGTTTTACTGCGGCTTAAGCTCTTCCATAACAGTTCCATTTCTTCGTATGCTTCTTGCGAAGTCATGTTTTCATCTCTTTGCAAAGCACAAATCATATCAATTGCTTCTGAGAATTCTTTTAATTTCGAGCTAAAGATTAAATCTTCTTTTCTAGGTTGACCATAGTAATGGTTCTGAGAACCAAGAAAGTTTTCCTCATTCATCTTATTCTTACCTTTTCAAGGAATTAATATATTAGTCGTTTGTAATCTCTCGTGATTTATCAATCCTTGTTAACTGTATTTTCATTGAAAACAAGAATCATCTAACTATTGGATGAAAGCATGTTTTTATTTATTTTCATAGAATAGTACTTTAGACAATGTGATTAAGCTTGGTTTCGTATATAGCAATTACAGAATATTTATTTTCTTTACATCGTATACATTGAGATGCCAACCTGAAAGTAAAACAGGTGTTAAAACACCTGTAAAACCTTACTGTATGATTAGTGTGTAGTCCACAATGATTATAAATACTCTATTAACCCTGTCTTTCTACCTAAAGAAGCATTATATCTACCTTTTGATTATCGATAAAGTTGTTCTCAATATTTTGTTATAGCTATAAACTTTCTAGTTAGCATCAATCTAGACCGAAAGCAGTATATTGATTTGCTATGCATTCAAAGATACAGGTAAATTATAGGTAAGCCAGCAATATTTGGTCATTTTGATACGCTAGGGCTTAGTATTTCAGATAAAATACGATCAAGTTCAACGACAAACCTTTCTTTTGATTACAAATATTCAAGTAAACTAAATTCCTGCTACTCATGTCGGCGCCTTAAACTGAGTCTACATCAAAATTTAGCTCTTGTTCTACTCTTAGGCGCTGTTGAGTTCTTGGGTTAGAAAGTCGCACCGCACACTCTGTCCAGCGAAGCAAGACCCGTTTTGATCCTCGTTACGGGAGAAAGCTTTGTATGACAAAATTGTTGTATAAAATGAAAAAGAATAGAAACCAGGAAACATACTTATTAGTTCAGTATCAGCCAAGTTGCTATCGTCTAAATAGCCTAAAATCTAGCTGTTGTAGTTAAAAACAGCTAAGACACAAAGTTAAAATTACCAAAATAAAAAAACTACTACGACGGTATAAATATTTATCTTATAGCTTGCTTATTGTATTTATAGTGCTATTTTAATCACTACTGTACTTATACCGCTTTGCAATTTACTTATTGACTATTAGACTGATTTTCAGAAAAAGGATTTTCACCAAGCCTTAACTGCTTTTTGCTACGCTTTAACTGTTTCCACAAGGTTTTAGTTTGTTGGTATGCTTCTTCAGGGGGTATTTTTCCAGAAACCTGTAAGTTACAAATAATGCTAACTCGCTGACTAAACTCCTGTAAGTTGGCATTGAAAACTAAATTTTCTGGTTTAACTTGACCATAGTAACGGCTGCGAGGATAAAGAAATTCATTTTTATTCACTTTTTGCTCTCATATTTATTAACTATCGTAGCATAAGGGCATAGCTGCACATTTCTACCAAAAGTCTAATAAGTCCGCCAAAAACTTTTAGTTAATTTGGTACGCGTAAGCACCATCTCAAGAGTTATTACTAGTGATGTCTTTAATATCAGTAATAGCCAATAATAGTTAATACTAAAGCCAGAACCGGGCAAGTTCCCTGCGCGTTCTTACTTCGCTGTTTCTAGTACAGCATCTCGCTCTCGAACTATGCTTCTGTAAGCTTGATACGGAATGGAATATATATATAAAATTACGACTAGATTCTAAGTATTTTGTACTTACTCTAATATTTCTGAAGATTTCGCTTTATCAAAGGGAACAGCGGTAATACTGAAGAACCACGATAATGAAAAAAGGAAAAAGTATATTGAAACTCAAGGCTAGCTTTGGGGCTTTACATCCGCTCCACTGAAGACGAGACGGTTTTACAGCCCGTAAAATAAATTAACCTTCTCGATTAATGCCTAGTAAGCGGTCAAATTCGATCTTGATAACTTCATAACACTCGCAGGCAATATTTTTCATTAGCCCACGGTTGATTACTCTCATTTTGCCGCGATTGTATTGAATAATTTCGGCTTTTTGAAGAAGCGCAGCACTCACGCTTACCGAAGCACGACGCACACCTAACATTTGCCCCAAAAACTCGTGAGTCATAGGAAACTCTTTTGAACCAACAACGATACTCTGGCGCCAATTCAAGTCAACAGCTGATGGTCAAAAGATAAAAAATACAACTCAGCAATTAACAAAATAATATTATTTGACATATTTTATCGCAAATCGTATAGGGCAATCACGTGCGGTTGGCTAAAGCCAGGTTGGTTAGATTTATGCATGGCAACCCCTATCAATTCTGTACGAAAACCAAGTGTATTCATTATGCAGTAAGCGTCATGATGACTTGTGTTAACTCCTGCAATTAGTTTTGACATACCTGATTGCAAACTAAAAGTCTCACATGCTATTAGTAATTGCTCAAAATAAAAACTTTGCTTGCTTGCAGACCGTACTGCTGAAAACTTAATATAGCAAGTATTACTACCCGCTTCAGTTTGGGCGCCGCAGTGGCAAATTGCAAACCCTATTAAAACGCTGTCATCCCATAACAAAACTGTATCACCTAGTTTTAGTATGCGTACCGCTTCAATCTCGCTCGATAAATCTAGCCCTGAATAAATACTGTTAGTTAGCTCGAAACAATTCTTTAAAATCGGCACCGCTTTAGTCATAGCTATTTCTGAATATTTTTCACTTCGCAATTTACCCTGTTCGACTACTGAAGGTGATTTAGACATTACAGCAGTCAAAAATCTAGGATAATACCCAAATTTTTGATAAAGACCGTGATGCTTGGGGCTGTTGGCAAAAGTCATAAAAGCTGTGTATTCTATTCCCCACTCTTCAAAACATTTCATTGTCGCTTGAAGTAGTTTTTGAGCAATACCTTGACCCCAATAGTCAGGATGTACTGTTAAGGGACCAAGAAACCCAAATTTGCCCCAACGAGTCGCTAAATTTGTTCCTACTAACTTATTATCAACGTATGCCGCAAAGGCACCTGTCGGTTCTGTTTTCCATCGGTGCGGAATGTAAGTTGCATCACCGCAAAATTCCATTGGGTTTGGTAAGCCAACAAATGTACCAAAAGCAAGCCGAAAAATCTGGTCAGCAGTAGCTATTTCGCTTTCTTGTAACTGGCTAATTGAAACTTGCATAATTTTAGTTTGGGCACTTAAACTGCAAATGTTGAATTCAGATAATATTTTATATAAGTATTTGAATATTTTAATGCAGCGTCCAGCATACCCACGTGCAGACGAAGGTTTGCAAAAATAACTTTGTAAGGCACCGTAAACTGTAATTTATAATTGGGCGCCTTACAGTAATTAACACACGAGTTTTAATTTTCGCTTCACTGCAAAAATCATTCCTAAAGCACTAAGTGCATAAATTGCTCCTGTTAAACTAGGCTCAGGTACTGTCGCTAGTCTTAATTTATTTATCGCAAACGCACGGTTGTTTTCTGAAGTGCTAAAAACTAATCGTGCAATATTTGCTGTATCGCTTTTAACTCCTAAAAATAAAGCTGAGTTATCTAGATTTAGAGAAGAAGTTCCAGGCGCCGAGAAAGTACCCAATAAGTTACTGTCATTATCAAAAGCTGAAATGAAAGCTGTGAAAGTTGTTGTATCATCTACGGCTATTTGAGTTCCAACCGCTTGCACTGGTTTTTCAAAGGTAATACTCAATGGACCGGGATTACCGACCGCAGGAAAAGTTCGTGGATTAAACCCTGTAAATAGCAGAAAATCGCCTGCTGCAAAATTGGTTGGAATTCCTCCTGGTGGTGGTAAAGTTTGAAAAACCAGCGGTGATGTCACACCTGGTACATTTGATGTTGCAATGTCTACGTTTAACTTCAAACCGTTACTAGATGTGGCGCCGAACGAATTTGGTAAAAAGTTAAAAGGGGATGGAACACCTAAATTAGACCAATCTAATTGGTCATTGTCTCCTAAAGCACTACTTTGAGTTACAAATGTAATACCATATGATGCAGTGACTTGTGAGGTAACTGCAATGGTTGTAAGCGCTGTTGCAGCAATCACTTTGTAACAATTTAATACCAACTTCCGCATCGTTTTATCTATATTTAGGGTTTTAATTACATAGCAGATTACTGTGTTTTTATCAAATAAAATTATATATTACTCATTTTTCACATAAATTTTAGTCTAATTTTATACGTATAATAACATTTACAATTTGTAACCAAAAACCCAGTCTACAAGAGACTGGGTTGGCGTTGCGGTATCCAAGGCGCGCTTTAATATAAAAAGTTAATAATAATCTCGTTTGTATAGTAGTTTCTACAACTGCTGGCTTTATGATTTCGGAGAAGTTAACACTAAGATGCACAAGAAATTTTTAGATATGGTGCCCCATGTTCCATACTTAGATATTTGTCCACTCCTAACGGTGCGTCAACATGATGCTCTAAAGTACATATATACTCATAAGAACTAAAATCAAGTTGCGGGAACTCTGCCTGCGAATCAAAGGACTTAATCCAAATAGCACCATAGCGTTCAACTATATCAAATCTCTGGGCACAAACATGAAGTTGTGGTGTACTCGGACTAAATCCTTTGCCATCACAATCATAACTCCATCCATGATAAGGACACACTAAACGGTTATCTTTTATCCAACCTTCCGACAGTCTCATACCACGGTGAGGACAGCTATTTTTCAGGGCGCCGATTGAATTTTGTTCTCCTCTGAATAACACAATTTCTTGCCCACACAGTTTGATACAGACAGGTTTACGACCTAACTTCTTACTTTGTATAACCGGATGCCAGTATTGGAGTGTATTCATTGCTGTACACCTCTTAACCGTTGTACTTAATTTTAACTAAATTTTAAACTTAATGCGGTAAAAAATTAGGCAGGCACCGACCTAATAGCTCTAGTTGCAGAGGTTCACTTTCATAGTTGAGTAATAGCGATTCCAGCAATACCTATCCCAAAGCGCTACAGTCGGTGCCGGATTACGAAAATGCTCACTTACTAATTACTGTAATATTGAGGTTGAGTAGCTTGCCGAAACATGGAAAGTCCGTATTCTAAAACTCCCGAAAGCATTTTGACCTCATCAACTGCCCAAACAGGTTCGTAATACTCTCCTTCCTGTGTAATTGCTGGCAAGTTATTACCAAAGAAAAGTTTGTTATAAATTTTGTCGGTTTCTTGGCGCCTGTAATCAAAGGTTGAATCATTGACAGAACTTGCCACATCTGTAAACAAATTCCAAATAGATAAGAAAGAGTTACAATCAATCTTCTCACTTATTGGATTTGCTAACCAAGACTGCACTATATCCAAATCGTGTAAAATCGATACCTCTTCTTGCAATTGTAAGCCAATGTTTTCCCCATAGCCTTGCAAACTCGCTATATCCTGAAAAACAGGAATTTTTCCAGTAATGCTATCCACTAGCACCCTATCAATATCATTGGTGTACCAAATTAGATACCCATTAACATAGTCAAGTCTATACCAACAAATAAAATACGTGCTGCACATAACTAAATGCAAGATTCACTCGCTTATACTCTTTAAATACTTACGCCATAATTATGTAATTATAATACTAACAATACCATTACCTAGAGCTGCTGCTATCGGCACTGATTCAGGTACTAGTTCGCTGTTTCCTTCGGTGCCGCAAATATTAATACAATTTACCCATAGTATTCAGTAGTGGAGTAGGCGCCGCAGAAATGTAAAAAAACTGATCAAATTTTTTAGCTAGCTCCCACGACTGTGGAAACCCAACACCAGCAGCCCATAATTCAACTAATAGTACAAAATCACTTAAATCTTGCTGTACCTTTTCTAATTGCTTCTCGAATGCGGTTCGTTCAAAATCGATGTGAAAACTATCCTGTTCAGGATACATTCCTCCACCTGAACATACGCGGATAAGACCACCGACTGTTTCAATCCAAGCACCTGGGCTATGACCAAGCCAGGGCGATTGTCCAGTTTGCAAAAAATCTAACCAATCCCTCCATGAGTCAAGATCACAACAGCAACCAGGACTAATTACTTTACCAGCACTGTTTATTGCTTGAAGACCACCAGGCAAACCCATTGATTCAGACTCAATTATTTGATGTAAAACATCGTTTACATTACCTTTTTCTTTCAGACGCTTATAGTTTACTAATTGACCAATTATTAAACCAACTTCACACGATGTCATATCGCCGTGTAAGCTCATAAACGAAGACGGCTCATAATCCGCAATTTGCCACGGTACTTCGAGATGCACTTGAGACCAAAGTAATTCTACTACCGCGTTCAAACAAGGAGTTTCACTCATCATACTAACTTTATATTACTATATACTACATAATTGTATTATAATACTGATCAAAAAGTCTTACTCTTAGCTGACAGATAAAACAATTGTACTAAAGTCAATTTTACTTCAACAATACTTTTACGGAGCGTTTCTGTATGAACAGCTAAAAGAGGCACCTCTTACTTACCTCCTACCAGGTTAGCGCTTACAATAATCCCAGGCAGTTTACTTGCTAATAAATCCAATACAAGTTGCCCTGCGCTCGTTGGTGCAGCGTCCCCAGATCCCATCATCCAACCAGGCAGAATCATCACCACATCCATATGGCTGGTTTCTAGGAATCGATAAATTTCCTGTTCTGCTAAAACCTTAGTTTTGAAATAAAGATTCTTTTGAGCAAATTTACTGTAGGGAGCTGTTTCATTGGCAGCCTGATTTGGATTGGTTTGGATTACTCCACTTGATGAGGTAAAAACTGTCCGTTTCACCCAGAATTAAGGCATTTGGATAAGCTTCGATTAATTTACGATAACTGTTTGCCGACGCATGGTGAGCTTCGTCAATAATAACCAATCCGGCGCCTGGATAATTTTTACGACGCGCGAGAGTTTGAATACTACCAACTTGTATCAACGAGTCGGTTGGTTTGTAACCAGCTTTGATGATACCCGGCGCCAGTACAATTAATAATTTATAACCAAAAATAAATAACTATATAGCTATATTTTAATTATCTTTTTTGTAATAATTATATTCATTCATCATATTTATAGTAATATTTAGTACATATAGAGCGCCTATTTTATGGAGAAATAAGGCGCCTGTACCCACGAAAATCGCAAGTGCCTTAATTAACATGTATTTAAACTTCTTGCGCTTATAATGCGAACTATTTCATGTCAACAACTGTTTCTAGATTTTGGATTAGGAGGAAATCTTGTGGATTGTCTATAGCTTATTGATGCTCATCTTTTTTATCTCCCTTTCAATCATTAAGTATATAAAAACATACAAACCTTATTTGGAATAAGTGATGCAACCATTCAATAAAGCAACCAAGTCCTCAGTATCAAAGGTAATTATCATTGGGGGTGGAATCGGTGGATTGACTCTAGCTTGTGCGTGTCTGGATGCAGGCATTCAAGTTGAGCTATACGAGAAACGTGAATTGAGTGCAATGCTTTCTGGACCAGGTGGTATATTTATTCAAACAAACGCTATACGTGTTTGTAAACTCCTGCGTTCAGGGAAAATTTATCAACGTTTTTACCAACAGGGAGGAAAAATTTTAAAGGGTGCATTTTTTAGTAAAAAGGGAATTCCACTTTATATTAGCTCCCCACAAATTATTGGGGAAGAAGATTTAGGAATATGTCTTTCAAGACCATTATTACAACAAATTCTTTATGAGGCGTTAGATACAGGAATAGTACGGACTGGTATTGCTTTTGAAAAATTTGAGGAAACTGAACATAATGTAAAAGTTTACTTTAAAGATGGTAGTACAACAACTGGGGACGTGTTAGTCGGCGCCGATGGTCTTTACTCACAAGTACGTGCTTGCCTAAATGGTGAAGAACGATTAGAAGAACCTATCTACAGTGGTATGTGTTGCTGGAGAGGTTTTTTCAACGGCTCAAGTATTCCACTGGATAAACAATATAGTTGGTTAGAATTTTGGGGTCGAGGAAACCGCTTTGGATATTTTGATGTTGGAGCAGGCCAATTCTCGTTCTATGCTTTTAATAACAGTAAACAGGGTAGTAATGATGACTCAGTTGGGGGTTCCTTGCAAGCCTTGCAGTCAATTTTTTCAGACTATAGCGAACCTGTACCCACAATCATTAAGGTTTTAAAAAACGAAAGTATCTATCGGGATGACATTTTCGATCGGCAACCTTTAGCTACTTCCTGGGGAAGAGGACGGGTAACTCTAATAGGAGATGCAGCGCACCCCGTTCAACCAAATCTTGGTCAAGGAGGTTGTATGGCAATAGAAGATGCCTTTGAACTTGTAAAGTTACTATCCTCAGAGGTTAGCCAAAAGCAAGAAGAGTTACTATTACGTCAATTTGAGAGTAGTCGCAGCCAACGAGTAACTCGTGTATTTACGACCTCTCGACAAGTCGGTCAGCTTGGACAAACCGACTCAATAATAGGATGTTTACTTCGCGATTCTATTTACAAGCTTACTCCCACTTGGTTAGCCAACTTACAGTTTAGATGGCTGTTTGATTATTACCCTTCTTGGGAAAACTAATAGCTCCAAAGCGTAACTTCAGTTTCGGCGCCATTCTAACAAATCCCCTACTTCACAACCTAATAGTTCCACTGCTGCATCGTGTTTAGTGATACTCCAACTGCGCGCGCTAATCCTTCTTGACTAAACCCGCGCGCTTCTCTTGTATAGAAGTTTAGACCTTAGTCTATAACATCGTATTTGGTGTTTACTCATAATACTTTTAGAGGAATTTGTCAAAGAGGATTTGGTAAATGAGGAACAGCGTTAAGGTTAGTCGCAAGAAAACGGGTTTATCAAATACAATAAATCCCTCCCTCTTCTCACCGAATACCCCAACGTTAGCTTCACCAATACGCGGCTTTACCCCAGAAATAAATACTTCCGCTATACAAACATTACCCTATGTATCATCTCAAACACTTTCTAATGATGAACTAGAACCAGAACCTTTAAAGCAGGCGCCTGTTGTCCATGATATAAATCGAATTTCCTTACGTCCCCAGGCAAAACTAACAGTCGGCGCCCCTGGAGACAAATACGAGCGAGAAGCTGATGCAATGGCAAGTCAAGTTATGTCAATGCCTGATTCTGCCGTACAACGAATGGCACCCTCTGAACAAACAGAAGACAAAGTACAAACTAAGCCTTTAGTGACTAATATTACTCCTTTGGTACAGCAAGAAGAGGCGCCGGAAGATGAATTACAAAGCAAATCTATAGACGCATCTATCCAAAGAAATACTTATTTAGAAAACGAAGTACAAACAAAACCTTCATTACAGCGTGCGGGTGATGGTAGTTTCCAAGCTGGGAGTAATATTGAAAGTCAATTAAATAGCAGTAAAGGTGAAGGAAATCCTTTAGCTAATAATGTACGAAGCTTCATGGAACCACGTTTTGGTACAGATTTTAGTTCCGTGCGCGTACATACTGGTAATGAAGCAGTACAAATGAATCGAAAGTTAGGCGCCCAAGCTTTTACTTATGGTAGTGATATTTACTTTGGAGGAGGAAAGGCGCCAGGTAATAATGAGTTGACGGCACATGAGTTGACCCACGTAGTGCAGCAAACAGGTAAAGTTCAACGTCAGTCGAGACAAACGGGAACAGCAGAAGTTACACCACCATCTCAACAACAAGTTAGAACGATTGAAGCATCTACGGGTTCAGTAAGCTGGATTGATCCTTCTTCACCTGCTGGTTCAGGGCGATTAGGAGTACCAGACCCGGTGCCACCCGCAACCATTACTGAAGGATTTATCACAGGTAGTTCCGGATTTCGCTTTTCTAATTATCTGCATGGATATCTAACAACGAATGATTCAAGAACGATAGCTAGTTCTGGACTTCACAGTAATAGTGGTATTTACACTAGCCCTAGCCAATTTGGACTCCCATCTGAAAGATTTCCAATTGTTAGGAGTCAAACAAATATCACTCAAAACGGCATTCAGGGGGTTCAGTTTAAGCAACTTGTAGGCGCCCGTACTATCTCTGCTGGCGTTGCCGCAGGTACGATTGGCGCTGGAGTTGGAATTGCCGCTGGTGCTTTGACTGGTGCTAAATTAGGTGCTGCTGGAGGCACTTTCTTCGGTCCATTGGGGACTGTAGGCGGTGGTATTGCAGGAGGAGTGCTTGGTGGCATAACGGGATACTTGGCTGGCACAGCTACTGCAAACAATATTCCCCCAACTAATTTTCCCCCCATCTGGACTGAAATACAGCTAACGGTTATGGCAGATGGTACGCGGGATTTCCAGATATTACGGCACAGCCTCTTTCCCAGCAATAGTTTTTATAGCAATCCTGTTGCCACAAACACTCTTGTTCTTACAAATACCTATAGTGCTTTAGCAAGTCAACAAACAGCTTGGCAAAATAGTGGTTGGGGAAGTGGTAATCCTTGGGGAATGAATAGACCGACATTCACCCCATAACCAAGTTTTATTATCTGGTTGAACTACATGTTTTTAATCATCATTTGATGATGCCGATATCCCATACACTTAAAAGGCACCCCGGTAAAACTTTCAATTTCTTACTATGTTCGGCGCCTGAATTTTATTCCTTCAGTAGTTAAGATGATGGAAAGTATTTTAAGAAAGTGCCGCAATGCAAAAACCATCATCAAATCACCAAATACCTGAATGTATAAAATGTCGTTTTTACTGCCACAACCCTTACCTGGTTTGTGCAGTTATGCCTGATGGCCCAGAGGGTGATAGTTGCCCATACTTCGCTTTTGACCCAGATGCAGAAAAACCAGAAGTTTGGGAACCAGATGGCGCCACCTATATAAACAATGAGTTGGTAATTAAGCGCATTACCTATGGAGTTAAGCAG
This sequence comes from Calothrix sp. FI2-JRJ7, assembly GCA_019359675.1. Lineage (GTDB taxonomy): Bacteria > Cyanobacteriota > Cyanobacteriia > Cyanobacteriales > Nostocaceae > Dulcicalothrix. The sequence continues at coordinate 24,850 of JAHHGX010000033.1, read as the reverse complement.
GCGCCGCAACACCTAACTACTGAACAGCAGTTACATATAATCGATAATCATCCTTTATTTACGGGAAAATGCCCAGAGTGCGGTTATACTTTTAATCGTGACTACACGGCGATAATACATTTTGACTGTCCTGATTGTGGCTGGATGGACGATAGTGTTTAGGCGTCATGATTTATGATTAGGCGCCTATTCTAAAATTGATGTGCAGCACAACTGCTCGGCGCCAAAAAATTAAACCTATTTGCTGAATCCCTCAGAAATGTGCTGCTTAATAATGATTATCTAGTAGAAAAGCAATTTACCGCTGCTGATATTGTAGTTGGGGGAATTTTAGTTTGGGGCCTCAAACTGCAAATGTTGAATTCAGATGATATTTTATACAAGTATGTGAATAATTTAATGTAGCGTCCAGCATACGCACGTGCAGACGAAGGTTTTTACGCAAAAATAACTTTGTGAGCAATACAAAGACTTGATTTTAGCTGAAGTTGTAAGAACTGGTATCGCTACCCCCATTTTCTTTCTACTGTTTATCATTGTTCTGGCGCTTATTCCTGAACTGACTGTACTATTGTCGGCGCCTGTTGTTGTTGCTGGATTCAATGCTTTGTTTGGCATGAGTATTGCTTTACCCATTGTTCAGTCAGTTATTCGTCATATCGAAGCTGGAGGATTTGGAGAAGAAATAGCTTCAGAGTATAAAAAACTAAGTTTCTCGTAAGTTTAAATATTTAGGCACCTGCATCTACGAGGTTATAACCAAAAACCCAGTTTTTTAGGTTTGTTTTACGCTATGACACGGCGCCTTATATCAGGTTCACGTGCGTGTTCGAGAACCCACTTCACTATAAAAATCAGAAAGAAAGTACCAAGTGCATAACTGCTTGGGCTGAACTAGGTTCTGTTATAGTTGCGAGTTTAGTTAAGTCCATTTGATTAGGCGCCATCGTAAACAAAGGCTTGGTAAAATTTATACATTATACTGAAAGTTGGCCAATTTTTATTAAGTAGCATTTTCCAGACGAGTCTAAACTAATATCCCAATATTCAGTAAACAAGCGTGGGTAAGGCTCACCACTAAGTATATATCCGGCGGGAGAAATAGCAAAGTTGGTCATCTTAGCATTTACTTGAACTCGAAAAATATGCTTATTTTCTTCCTGCATTAAACTAATTGGACAAGCTTCAATTAACTCAGGATTATAAACAATATCGAAGTTACTATTAAATTCACGTTTAAAGATTTTGCATTGCTCGGTATAAAATGGTTCAGCCACATCATCAATCATATGCTTAAACTTTTTTGTAGTCCAGTCAAGTTGATACCGTATAAATAAAGAGTTTACTCGTTCAATTAATTCATTTTTACTAAGTATATGTTTATACTGCTGCTCACTTATTTCTGATTCTATTGGAATTGTGTTCCACTGCTCGTTATCTTTAAAATATTTCACAGAATAAAGATTTTTAAATTTGATATTAATTTTTGTAGCAAACTGCTTTAATTCATCATCGTTGGTAAATTCCTTTTGAAAAAAACGAACAAAATTATAAATTTCATACCAGAATATTGTTGGTAACAAAACAAACGCTAAAACTATTAATGTTAGTATATACTTGGGAAGTGTTTTTGAGTTGATTGGAATGAAAGAGCTATTCCCACTTCCTCTATAATAACCTCCTACTCTACCTCCTCCACCAGAGCTTCCTCCTCCACCTCCTCCTTTATTGTGAACTAAAATACCATCTGCATAAAAATTATGATTTGGGCTTACAGAGATTAGATTATATACTGTGATGTTTTTATTCACATACTTAATTTTGGAGATAACAATGCTAGACTCTCCTTCTCCAATCAGTTGGGCGCCAATTTTAAGTTGTTGAGCTTGCTCCAATTTAATTCCAGTGGAAGTTCTTACATAAAAAGGATGGGTTTCTGTTACTTTAATTTTACCGTTAATTAATAGATATTTATGTGAGTTTAGGGCTTGAATGTCCCCTATATTTCCTACTTCTAGTTGGTGGGTTGTGAAATTATAACCAATAATGCTGTCACCTTTGTGTAATTTTTCAATAGGTTTATTACCTTGAGTTGTTAAAATTACAGTACTACCACCAAAACAACCTCCACGAGCATAAGCAACATCAGTTATGCAAATAGAAAAAATGAGTGAGATAATGGCACTAATCCATAGCAGTTTAGTTAATATACGTGCATTTTTCATACTATTTTTCTCTAACCATGATCCGTTCGTATACCTTGAGTCATTTCAACTCTTGAGGATAGCTAACAAGATAATCTTGCAGCCATTGACATCCTAGCTTCATTAATTTTTTTTTACCCGTTTTCCACAGCATGTCTTCTTAACAGTTAAGCTCTCTGCTGCTGTTAAGCTTTTATTTTGTTATACAAGTACTTTCATTGCATAGCTTGTTATATAGATTCAAAACCTAATGAAGTTTTTCCGTAGCTAGCACATTAAATTTACATTTATTTATATATTTGGTAAAATCAGCGTTGATTTATCCTTCTGGAAAAACCCTAATGATAGATTTACAATCAACGCTTACTGTTGTGCTATTGTACTTACACTAATTTCAATAATCCCCTATAACGTTGTAATCGACAGTATGTATAGTACAGATAGCAGGAAACAATACTGGCGCCTCATTTAAAATTACGGTACGGATTGTTTAGTATCTTAGAGAAACACTCCACCGCTGGCTTCAATGAGAAAGTTGTAACTACCATCAAAGCTTTCAGTTTCATCACATTCATCTCCTTCCACACTCATACACTTATTCTCGTATTGACTATTTTTATTTCAATACAAAAATATACGAGTTGAATGGAAAGCTTGACGCATGAATCAGTAATCACTCATCTCAAAGTAATAATTGTCACTTTTTTACAAGTTTCATACTTATAAATTTAATGCTGCTATCTTTGGAGGTGGCACCAGTTACATTTAGGTGTCAATGCAAGCGCACGCTCATCAATCACCTTCTCTACATATCTTAGTAAATACAGCCGCAGCTTACACTTCTTCTTAGCTGCTTGGCTATGAGAGTTGGAATCTGGTACCGGGAGCAGGGAGCTTTTTGCATTTGGATAGGCGCCGCTAATTTACAAGTAATTTACATAATTTTTATTTTATTTGCGATAATATTTGGGTAATTTCACTTAAACTGGCGAAAAATAGAGCTATAAATTCAAATGAAAAATTTCATTTTAGGAAGTATTGCGCTGCTATTTTCAATGCAAGGTTCAGCTTTTGCTGCCTCTCTAGCTTCTATCCCAGTTTGTCAGGAGGGGAAACCAGAGTGTTTAAACCTTGTTATCCAAGAAATGGAACGAAGGTACGAACCGTTAGAAGCACAACGCGACCGTGATGGAATTTTTGCCCTTAGCTACCTCCGAACCACCGAAGCTCTACAAAGGTTAATCAATACAGTTGGTTTTGATAATCCCGCTTCAGTAGTTCAAGAAGATGCGCTATTTGCAGACTATTATTTTCGAGCTTATGATGATTATCACAAAGGCGCCAATGTTCCTGCTGCTTGGAAGATAGCATTTGATGCGGCAGAAAACAAAACGGTGTCAGGAGGGGGAAATTTGGTACTTGGCACTAGCGCTCATATTTTACGCGATTTACCATTGATGCTATATGAGCTTTCTCAAAGGGGAATATTAGTTAGTTATGACGACCATAACCGCTTCAATCAAGTTCTTAATCGTTTCAATGTACTTCCAGAACTTGCACAAAAATATGACCCAACAATTGATGATGCTGATGTACCAGGAACCGAAGATGATTTACAGCGTTTTCAAATTGTTGCACTTTGGCGGGAACTGGCGTTTCGTAATTATGAAAAACTGCGCTCTGCTAAAAGTGATAACGAACGCGCGCTTGTAGTCGCAGAAATCGAGGGATTATCAACAGCCACCGCAATAACGCTATTTGAAGCATTTAAAAATCCGACATCACCTGTTACAGTACCTGAACCAGAAACGGCGCCTGTTTTATTAGTTCTTGGTGGTGTTTGGGTTTCCGTTATAGGAATCAAACAGTTTAAAAAGAAATGTTCATAAGAAAATTAGTTTAAACAACAATAAGGCGCCTGTAATCAACGGGTATCATATTGACCCACAGGCACCTGTTTCATTACATTTATTTGCTACGCATTAGAATATACTAAGTACCGGACGTTATTAGATTATCAGGCAGGAAATCTACAAATGTGATTAAATTTATAATTATTAGGCGCCAAAGTTTAACCCTTATAAATTGTAATTATGCACCACGTATTAATTATTCATGAAGTAGAAGATTATGAAGCATGGAAAAAAGTGTTTGATAATGCGAAAAATATTAGAAAAGAAGCAGGGGAGCGTTCTTATCAAGTCTTGAAATATGAAAATGAACCCAACAAAATTGTTCATTTTTCAGTTTGGACATCTATCAGCGATGCTAAAATCTTTTTTGAATCGCCAGAATTAGTAGAAATTAGAGAGAAAGCAGGTGTTAAATCTCCTGAATTTATATATTTAGAACAATTAGAGTTAGGTTCTTTGTAAGAATCATAAGTATTAATATTTACGGTGCCATTCAATGTTGGGTTTACCTGAAAAATAGCCGTAATATCGTTTGTTAAAGCCTTACCGGGTCTAGTAAATTTGGGTTTGTACCATCAATTCTTAATTGTCTAGCTAAGTCTTCTCGACTAAGCGCCGCCACACCAAAAAGACTAATTGTATTAACTTGAACTTTGCCGCCACTACCTAGATAGGCATTTGCTGTAATATCATTGTTTTCTTGAGGTGGTGCCACAATAAAACCAGTAGGAATATCAAATGATAATACAATTAAAACGGTAAGCCCCACCACTGGAAGGACTGTTTATTAAACGGCGCCCGCCATTTCAAAATCAAATATTCCTCTAAGTCCTGGCGCCGCTCTTTATCTTGCGGTACATTCTGCCAAAATACAATACTTATAGATGTTTTTAATTTGTAATAATTATGTAATTCTTGGTAAGCAGTGATATACTCATTTAATTCGTGTACTTTATTCAATTTTTTATTTACTCTCTGCTGTCCTATGTAGAGAATCAAACCAGGTATTTTGTCTACAACAAAGTATAGATAGTCTGTAGCTTTATATTTAGATATTACCTGGTTTTTTAATTTTAATGGGTCAATTTGCGTGTAATCTTCAGCAGATAATTCTGGTAGCTCAAACAATGCTTTCTGCTCACTAGGCTTAGTATTACGAGCTTGCTGTTGATAATCTACTATCTGATTTTTCCAAGACTGTAAAGTATCAATATGTATGATTACTTTTTCATTGGTCGGCGCCTTGAATTTTTTATCTGAAAATAAACTTAACTGGGCGCCTGGGGGAATTGGAGGCGCCGACTGTTCGAGAGGGAGTTCAAGTTGCCGAGGTTGACCCTGTTCAATGCCGTTGTCTGAAAATATATCTAATTGACGTGCTTTCTCCACACAACACCCTCAAATGCTTACTCTATATACATTCATTTTAATATAGACCATTGTTGATACTCACGCCTCCTAAAACCTTTGATACTGAGTCAAAAGTCGTATAAAGTGCATTGACAGGCGCCGCTCACATTGTCGCAGAAAATTTAAATGTAAACGCAGTTTTCACTCTTGGACACAAGATACAGATTGAAATCGAGGTGTATTAGTTTTTATAAAAGGTGTGTTGGCAACTAAGTACAAATCCTAAGCTATTAGATAAAGAAATCGGCGCCGAATCAATTACAAAATATAAACAAGCTTCTCCTGGATAATCAGCAGGCATCCTATAAAAAGCCATCGATTGCATTTGCAACTGCAATGGGTCGATACGTTCCGGATCGCAATGAGAAGGCGCCAGGTCAAATAATGCTACTTGTTCAGATGGTTTACATGTACGCGGGTTCACTAAACCTACGCGCAATCTGGGCATTTGCCAGCGAGCAGTAAGATTTGTGTCAAAACAAGTAACCTTGCTTGCTTTGTCATTGCTGTCTGTGTCAGTTTGGTTCGGTAATGTACGTGTGTTGGAACATTACATAGCGGATTGGGTAATCCTCCCATTTTCTGTTACTAGACGTTCCTACAACCCGTGTAGGATTTCCTCAAATGCCTGACATTTTTTATGCTTAACATCAAGCCAACCTAAGTTAATTGCGTCAAGCAATGTCAGTCCCATTGCACTCAAGAAAAGCGCGGTTCTACGCAGTAATACTACTTGAACATCTTTGTACTTCATAAACCTCGTAATTTCCGTGTCCAAACCACGATGAAGTAAGTTCTTTGCAGCATTTAAGTCACTGTGAAATTCCACCCTATCATACGTAGTAAAGCAATCTCCGTTTCTAGTACCCAACAAAGTACCATTGCGATGATCAACTTGCGAGGAATACGCAGCATTCACCCAGTTAAGATTGGTGCTGTTGCGTTGTGACCAGTGGGTAAGTCGAGTCTTAACTGTACCTTTTTCCCACTTCTCAAGGCGATTTTTAGCTCGCCTAGATAACTTTTTGTTCGGGCGTATTTGCTCTAACAAATCTTCTACGTGTATAGTCACAGCTTGTTCTGTAGCGGCTTTACAAGCAGTGTTAACAACAGTATTTACATATGCGTCATCGACACGGCGCCGTTTATTCTCTGTCTTACTACCTAAGTTATTTTGAATAATACGATGTGCCTTGTATGCATCATCTTTGTAACGGACGTGAGCGAGTGACCATAATTTATTTTTGTTGCGACCGTGATTAGTCATTCTATCGGTTTTACGAGTTAACTGTTTACCAAAATTGCCACCAAGTACTTGATTATTAGATGTATAGAACACCTCAGTGTAGCCACGGTCTAAACCTAATTCATCTTCACGGTTTAATAACTCACAATAATCACGATTATATAAAGTTTCTAAATGGTGAATTTCTAGCTCTCCTTTATCGTTACGGATTAACCGAATTTGACCTGTAATAACTCGATTTGATTTAACGATTAATTTAATACGCTGACCACGTTCTAACCCTTGTACTTCGACCTCGAACAGATAACGTGATATTCTTTTACAGCTATAAGCTTGCTGCTGGTACACAATTTGTCTATTTTGCTGACAATGACCACGTTTGTAACAGTCTCGGAAATAACGATGTAACCACGGGATAGTTTTGATAGTCTCAAATGACTTTAATGCATCAATTGCAGCTTGACGCTGTTTGGTTAATTCTTTATTCTCAGCTACTTGTTCTTTTGTTAAGTCGGCACCTACATGTAATGGAATTCGTTTATAAATACGTTTTATTATTTCTACTTTGCTTGCTTCCTGACTTGCCAATATATTCTTTGCAGCGTCTTGGACTGTCCACTCGAATATCTTAGACGGTAATGGTTTACCGTGTACAAGACGTGTTTCAGGCTTACCGCTATGAGCAGCAACGACATTCTGAGTTCCAAACCATGAACCATTCCAAAACTGCGCGCTCCCAAGTACGTTGTAGGTATCAGCACGAACTGTATAAAGCGTATTAATTAGCGCATCGATTGTATCTCTATTACTACATTCGATTACTGGATTAATAACTGTTGTCTCTATTCTAAGAACAGATTCAAGTTTAGTGACAAACCAGCAGTCAACGTAATAACCAGACAGAATTAACAGTCTTTGTGCTTGTAAGGCACCTTTCTTTAATTGCGACGCTGTTTTACGTGGCTTTACAGGCTTGCTCATAGTTTTATCTTTGCACCCTCATTAACCATTTACAATATAATAGTTCATTTTTAGAAATTACGCAATAACTAATATATTAAAATGGGGAAAAAACGTTTACGTGGGGAAGGTCAAGACTACGACGAGGTTAAAATCAGGGTTAACTTAGCTTTGACCCCAACAGCAAAAAAGCTCTTACAAGAGCAGGCAGCTAATGCGGGCTGTAAAAGTTTGAGTGACTATATAGAGAAGCTAGCAAGAAATCAATTAACGTAAGGTTTGCCCATATTTACCTATATTTTCAGTCACCTGACAAAGCGCTGCAATGCGTCAACATCCATTAATAAACTTTTTTGGCGCCGAGTACGAAATTTGGTATCGGGGAATAAACTTAATTGGGCGCCGGGTGGAGGTGAGGGAGGCGCCGTTTTTTTCTCCTTCGGAGACACTTCGTGAACAAGAGGGAGTTCTAGTTGTCGAGGTTCACCAGCTTCAATCCCGTTATCTGAAAATATATCTAACTGGCGTGGTTTCTCCACAAAATAACCCTCAACCCCTTACTCTATATATATTTATCTAAATATAAACTATTGTTAATGCCCACGCTTTTGAAACCTTCTACACTCCTGTATATAAAAATACATTTGTATTAAATTTTTATACTATATAGAGGTGCCATTACTCTTTTTTGAGTATTTCCAGCACCCGCGCAACACCTGGCTTAATTGCCGAGCGCTCCAAAGGAAACCCATATTCTGCAGCTAGATAAATCATCTCTTCAGAGTTATCTAGTACATCCATAAACTTTCCAAACAACAGTTGATCTTTTAATACGTACTCAAAAAAGCTTAAGAACTCATGCTGTTGTTCGATGTCTAATTTATCACTCATTGTTTGATATCCAAAACGTAATTTTATTGCGTATATTATAGCCTTGGGCGCCCTTAAATAATTTAAAGAACCTTCCTCAAACACGTTTACCATGACTAAAATAATTGACAAAATTATTTTAGAATGCTTGTCCTATATATTTGATCAACGGCGCCTAATTTAAGCTAAATCCTTTAAAACGCCGTAAAAAGTATCAAAGAGGAATTTGACAGTACCAATTTCCCCATGTCGTGCTTTTGCTAACCTGAGTTCCAGGCGCCCGCGTTCTGTACTATCAGGATTGTAATATTCGTCGCGGTAAGCAAGAAGAATATTATCTGCAACCGTTTCTAAAATACCAGATTGTGATAAATCACTCATCAAAGGACGTTTATCTTGCCTATTCTCAACACTTCTGGATATTTGAGATAACGCCAGTATCGGAAAATCCAATTCACCTGCTATTTTATACAAACCGCGCGCTACATCACCTAGTTCATAACTCCGATTACCACCGCTATCTTCTGCCATCATTTGTACGTAATCAACAATTACTAACCCTATTGAACCAACATTGGCAATAATTTGACGACATTCTGAGGCAATTTTTGACAAAGACATATCTCGACTGTCGTTTATATACAACGGTAATTGTGAAGCAACTAAAGAAACATTCTTCATATTTTGCAGTTCGTACTCATCCAAAGGGTCATTCTTTGAACGATGTCTTTGAATACGTCCTGTATTTATTGGTAAAATATTTGACTCTTTATCTTGCGTTATACTAATGAGACTCCAAAACCTGTACTCAAGCTGTAACTTTGACATTTCTAGTGAGAATATCACTACAGGCAAATTGTTACGTTTCATCATCATGTAAGCAAGATTACAGGATATGAACGATTTACCCATCGATGACCGACCACCAAGAATAGTTAATGTACCTGGTTCAAATCCAACCATCAAATCATCCAAATCTCTATAACCTGTTGGATATATTGGCTTGATATTTAAAAGTTGTTCATACGCTGTAGTGCTTATTGCACTGTTGTGTTCAGTATTCCTTCTAAATTGAGCATTAGATACTTCATACAGGTTTTGTTCAGAACGGTCAAGAATTGATTCAAGGTTAGTTTCTTGCTCATAACCTAATTCTACAATCCTGTTACCGACACTAATCAGGCGCCTGCGAGTGTATTTGTCAATAAGTATTTGAGCAAATGCATCGATGTTTACTGCTGACACTGTTGACTCTAACAACATTGCTAATTTGTTGCGACCACCAATTTTCCCAAGTAACTCCGAATCTAGTAACCAGTTCGTAACGCTCAATAAGTCTGTTGGTTTTCCTTCATGGTGCAGTCTTAAGGCACAAGTGTAAATTATTTGATGCGTACTGATATAAAATGCATCTGCAATTAAAGTGTCGCTAATTTTACTAATTGCATTTGGGTCAAGCATTATACCACCCAAGATAGCTTCTTCAATATCAATCGCACTAGGAGGTATTCTTTCTACCATTTTTAACCTTGATTACTATGCTGTTTGCAATTGTTGTCTACGACGCATTCTTTCTTCTTTCGCGCGCTTTTCTTTTTCCAACAACTCAGACCGCCAAGAATTGAATTCGTCTAGGGAAGTACGTTTTGGTTCTTCTTGTCGTGTTGATGAAAAAATTCTCCATTCGTTCATATACTGCTCATAATGTCTGGCAATCCATGCATCCCATGTTCTGACCTCAAAATTCACTTTCTTTAATAAATGTATTTTCTCCAAGCAGAAATTAATAAATTCCTGGCGCCCTTGGATATTGAGAGAGTTTCTGAAATGTTCGTAAGACGTTTCTGAGATGTTCTTGAGGACTTTTGAAACCCCTGCTACGAGTGCGTTTACACTATCTAGAGTGGTATTGGTTGCCTCAAGGGTGGTATTGTGATTACCGACCCCCCTAGAGACGGCGCCATTCTTGGTTTTATAGGCGCCACCCCCTATATTAACAACGCTATCTTTAACTTCATTGCTATTCCAAAGTGTTTTATCTATATAACTATGAACATCCTCTTCAACATCATGTTGCGTGTGTAAATCTTGTTGATTATTGAAGTTTTCTACTAATTCAACATCATTTGAGCTATCAAGAATATCACTCCGAAGCTTCAATTCATCCAATTGTGCTGCTGTGTTGGCGCCTGAAAAATCAAGACTTAACTGCAAAGCTTGATTTTCAGTTGAAGGTTTTTCAGTATGGAACTCTGTATTCATGTCTTTTAAATTACAGTCAGACTGCGGTATTAATACTTCTTCAGTATGAAACTCGGAAGATAGGTTATTTGAATCACCTTTTTTTTGAGCATTCTTCCAGTAATCAGTTCTGCATCCGTGAAGATTTTTTACCCACCAACAGTATTTTTGCTCTCCTTTGGATGATTCGATTCGGCATTCAAATAAAAATAATCCAGCATCCATCAAATCTTTTTTCGCTTTTCTGAAATTTTCTTTACCTAACTGAGTTTCTAATCGCACCCAACGACTACCGTAAGGGTCACTTTGCCAAGAATCTCCCCACAGTTTTAAGACAGGTATTCTTTGTTGGAATGCCCACTCCATATCTGAACATGGAATAATTACGTGTGGATGTATATACTTTTTGTGTTTGCTGTTAGGGTTTGATGTCTGGTTAGACGGCGCCGTATTTAATTGTGTGAAAGAGTAATTATCACACGAAGCTGCGTACAATTCCGCTTGAATTGGAGAAAGGTTTTGTGTCATAATGCACCTATAAGATTTTTAGATAATTAATGTTTTGCTCAGGTTTTGAAGAACTTGAGCAAATTTTTTACAGTTCTGATTCTATGCGGTCTGGTACTTTTACATTTCACCAGTACTAGAATTTACGTAGTCTTGATAAGACCTTAATTCTTCAGGGTTGTATACAGTTGGTGAATTGTATTTTCGCTCCATAGCGCTTAAAAATATTTCCTCTAACTCTGTTAAATAGTGGCGCCCGATTTGTCCTAGTTGTTTGAGAAGGACAATTGCAGTTTGTTCTAAGTCTCCATAACTGCGAATAGAAGCAATACGGTTCTGTAATAGCTGCATGGAATTACATTCCGTATCTAAATAGTTGAGAGATTTTAAATGGTCAACTCTCAAGGTGTACTCTCCATCCCAAGCTATTACAGTGCAACTGAACTCATGAACTTCTTTGACTAAACACCAACATCCAGCTTTTCCTTTTAAGTCTGGGTTGTCCTTGGGTATGATTTGACAAACTTCGCCTTTGGAGTAAGGATTCGGTACTCTTGCTTTTTCCATTATTTTTTCCACAATATCTTTTACAAGGCGCCCTGGAGGCACTTTTCCACCATTGGCTTTTACCGCTTCTTCCCAACATGCACGTTGTGAATTCGGTTCTAATCTACTCAATGCTCTAACTTGACGTTCGTTAGTTGGCAAAATGTGATCCATTGGATCACATTCTGACTTTAAGTTATCCACTATAGAAGAAGCTTCGATTAACAGATACGGTTGGCGCCGATTGTACCCAAACCTAGTTGCACAATACTCTTCAAACGTTTTGTAACTAGCTCTATATAGGCGCCTGTCTCTCAACTCCTTTAATGCTTTCCCCGCTTCATAGAATGCACGTTCTACTCTACGTTCGAGTAATACTTTGTCGCGTTCCTCTTCTGTAGTTAGTTCTTTACAGTCATCGTTGATTAACTGTGAACCATCCGAAGCAACAGAACCATCATTCTTGCTGCTTTCATATTCAAGCGAAGAGTCACATACAGTTATTGACTCTTCATGAGTTTCAAGTACTTTACCCATAAAACTTGCATGTTGAAAATCATCAGATACCCTGTGTTATTGAGAGTTAATATGAACAGTGATTCAACTTAACCTCTTACAATATTTCTATTAAGTATGGAAATTGCTCTTAATGTGATTTACATCACATCCGACGCTTATTTTACTTCGCGCTCTGGCATGAATTGTAATCAGAGTAAACATTTCTCTTCCCGTGTATAAAAGAGATGTTTCGGGAATTTTGCTTGTATTTTTGTGTTGTTTTGAGTCATAATAGTGTCCAAGATATTTTTCCCCAACAGCAGTAACGTTGGGGTTATTTTTTTGAAAGTTGATTGAAACGTCCTGTAAACGCTTTCTTGTCAACCGCCAATAAGTTGCTACGATGTAAGTGGTTAACTTACAGTATTAGTACTCCGCTCAAAGGAGACTGTTATAATTTAACCATAGAACGTAAGTTTAATTCGGGCAGTAGCAAAAATGCAACAAATTATTACAGAAAACGTGGAATTGCATCAGAAGCTATTTGATGAGATGCTTACTCGTTTTAACATCTCGGCAAAGGATTTAGCTCGTACTGCTGGAATCTCCGAAGTTATGCTCTCACGTTTTCGTCGTGGAAAAGCTGATTTAGGAATGTCCAAGTTTTTAGCAATATTAACTGCTGTCCCAGAGGAAGCTAAGAACTGGTATGTATCACAGCTACTTGGCACCAAGCCCAAAGCTAGTTTACGTACTTGGATTGAATCGGCGCCGATGGAGGAAAGAGCCGAAGCATTATGTGTTCTTGCTGAAGCTATTGCCAAAACCTGTGTCACTACTAGTAAGGATAAAAGCCTCGTGGAATTACCAATTGCTGTATAGTACTCTTGTAATAAGCAACGCTTATAAATATTCTGTATTTAAATCGATTTAAGCAAAACGCAAAAATACCTTTGTTGAGTTAAGTCTAATGTTAATTTATGTACATTTGAACTATAATGCAAAACCGAAATAAAATCGTTCAGCTTTTCCTAACTTAATTTTAATTGGGTTAAACACATTTTTATATTGATGGATAACTATAGATTCATATATTTATAGGTGCCTGTTAAAGGTAATGATTTTATAGGTTATTACCAGTTTTTATTAGGTTTTTTAGTAGGTGATTAATATCGATACCGTTACAAGCGAGTATAAGCGCCGCCCCAAAACAACTTATCCCTAACAAAACTACGTATGCTAACTAATGAGGCGTATATTCATATGGCGCCACTTTAACTGAAACGCTTAATAAACCGATACAAGTCCCTTTTCAATACCATTATGAATGGGTATTTTGTATGGTGAGTCACATGCTTCTATTTGATTGACGTTATTGAGTTTAGTCAGATATGGAGCCAACTGAATATTGTTCTCTCTACATCACCAGCCCACAAAAAGGACAGAGAGGTTACAGAGCAGCTTGTGTTAGAGCGCTTGTACATGGAACATTAGGGTTCTATTCACAGCAAACCATTGATAAAAATTGGGGCGCCGAATTTGAAAAGCGACCAGATGCAGTACTACAAATTTTAGAAATAGCTCATACCATAAACACTATGCATATGACTCTAGAACAAATTCAACCCTTAGTTACAAAGCTTTTGGAACACGCAGACCAAGTGGCGCCTTACAAAAAACATAAATAACAATTCTCTATTACGAATCGTTAATTTCCATGTAGCAATACTATAAACACCATATACAGCGGGTGATACCAATCTGTAAAATGATTTTTATTGATAATTACAAGGTTTTTCTTGTTTTCCTACTCATAAAAATGCCATTGAGTCTAAAAGAATTATCCAATCTTAGATAAAGCGCTTACAAGCTTCATTTTTAAATATTTATTACATATATTTTTAAAAGTCTTATTTTGTGCATTTACTAGCTTGTGAAACAGGAGCTAGTAATTCGTTAAGGTAGCCATAATCTAAAAAGCAGTATTTTGAAGAAATAGCAAGAAAAACAGAGTAAAAACTTTTTTACCGAAGTTAAAAACCAAAATTTAGATTAAATTCTTATCATAGAATTTTATTTATACCTCAATTGTATGTATTAAAAAATTATAAAAAAAACTTGCACAAATACTGGACATTAAGTGAAGGTGCCTTATATTATGATTTAAAGGAAAGTTAAATTACTACTAAGCACTCATGAAATCTACGTATGACTGACAATTACCTACGTACACTTCGTGAATGCAGTTCGTAGTTCGCATTCGTGCAAACACTCACTTAAACAAAGCTTTTCCATACCTTTGTTTTCTTGTAAGAAAGTAATGTACATAAGAATTGCGGCACATCGTGCGGAATTTATTACCTCGTTTACAGGTATAAGCTCCCACGAACTTTTCTTAATTGCGAACTGCGTTTTCCTACGGACATGAACATGTCCCGCAGGGAAATTAGGACTTGCGACTTGGAGATGGCAGCTTAGTTCACACAGCAGCTTATCAAGCATAAATTGCTGTGAAAAGGTAATAATTATACTTCATCCTACTGTGTTACAACTATTAAACTGCGCGCTGCTTCCTACCATTACACGTTATGAATGTAGTCAAATGGTGGTGTTGCACCTTTCAAGTACTATAGTGTTTTGAAACACGTCACGTCATTGTTAAGTCGTATCTAGTTCAAAACACTTCGGCGCCTCTAAATTTTAATAGTTATATAAATGCTGTTATCTTATGCGCGTTAAAAACCCGCTTGCACTACACCTTTTTATACTGCTTGAGGTAAGCTTACGCGCACTTGTATTTTTACGATTGCTAGACGCAAATTTTGAGGCAAGCAACACCAATGCTTCTGCTTGTTCCTCAAGTGGCATCTGTGCAATACATGAAAGTAAACTAACTTTGGGTTTAGTCCCAATTAACTGTCCCACATACCAATACGAGCGCTGGTTCAGGAATTACCACGATTAGTGCCAGCTCATAGTGTTTAGTTATCTACATCCTAGCAACTTATTCGTTGTTGGCAAAAGAAGCTGTAACAGTCAGCAAAACTTGCTACTGCTCAAAAATAACCCCAACTTCGCTGGTCGGGGATTGATAACTTGTGGGAATAATTATGACGTAAAACAATGTACAAATTCAAGCACTATCTGATACAACTGGCGCCTTATCGATAAATGTAGTTTTAAAACTTTGAGAACGCGCGTGTACGACAAGTACAAATAGCCCTGAAGGGAGTGAATATCCCTAACAGGACAACAAATAAATGCAATAGGAATCCAGAATATGATAATTCAACAGATATTAACTACGTCTAAAGACGTAGATTTTGTAACGCACGCTGTATCTTTCATGATTTCTATAAGGGGTGAGGTGTAGGCGCCGTGAAAAATATACAGGGAAAATTCTATCCGCTTACACCATCCATATGTAGAAAGCTTAGACAGTCCCGCCTAACAAAACACAAAGCTGCTTTGTGGTTTTACTTAACTGTTGAGGTGGGACTCTTTGAGGATAAATGTTGCCAGCTTCCTTTAAACGAGGAAGTTAGCGAAGAGCTTGAAATGAGTAAAGCGTCTTACTTCCGCGCACTCAAAGTTTTAAACGAGAAAGGATTACTACCTGAGTGGTGCAAAAAATGTGTTGTCTCCAAGAACAACATTGAAATGACGATACGCGACCGCATGAAGGAAGAGTTAGGAGGCGCTGTTGAAGTCCTCACCGCTGTAGGTCGAATTGATCTACTTACTGACACAGAAGTTATTGAAATCAAAAACATCAACGACTCGAAACAAGCTCTAGATAAGCTTCTGGCTTATTCTTCATTTTTCTCACAACACAGTAAACGCATTCATTTATTTGGGCGCCTTGATATAGCGAAGTTAGCGCAAGCAACCGCTATGTATAAGGATTTTGACATTACTGTGACTTTTGAGGAGGTATAGCTGTGGACAAGATACAGGGCAAGTTTTACCCACTACAAAATGAAGAAGTGGTAAAAATCTTTACTGAGCTTACTAAATCTCAAGCGAGCGTGCTGTTATATATCCGAACTCTTGACCCTTACGGTAACGGTATAAACATTAGAGCTTCCCAAATAGCTAATTCCTTAAAAATTTCTCGTAATGCTGTGTACGAGGCAATTCGAGTTCTTGGTGAAAAACATTATCTTGTGGTTGAAGATGTAGAGTACACAATGCGCTTACACCATAAAGGTATATTTAACAACTCAGGTTGTGACACTTGTCAATCCGTTACACGAGTGTCATCTGGAGATGACGCCAACATTCCAGGATTACAGCAACCTTCTGAAGATGACGCCAGTAATTCCCAGATGAAAAATGTCACATCAGGATTAAAATCGGCGCCGGAAACCCCTGCTGTAAAAGAAACTCAGGCACCTAAGAATAATAAGACTTATAAACACTTTAAAGACTCTCTCTCTGACGAGGAAAGAGAGAGTTTTTTAAAGTTTGGTGAAGAAATGAGTAAACAGCTTCCCAAACCTCCACAACTAATTACCAAGTGGATTGCAGCAAATTGGGAAGAAATTAAAGAGAAATGGTTTAAATCTACAAACAAACCCACGGAAAAACAAACCAATAAATGGGCAGATCATCCCAACCGGGAAGAGTGGTTAGAAACTATCAACGCCAAAGGTTACGGGATTTTTGTGTATGAAAGTGGCGATTTGGATGAGGAGCGGAATCAATTCCTCGATTGGGCAATGAAACAAGGATTAGTCAATTTATAGTGAGGCGCCACATATGAATTTTGAGTTTAAGAAAATTCTTCCCATCCCTGTACGAACCGAATTGACACCCAAACCTGAAGGTGAGGAAATATTTAAAATGCCCACCTGGAAATGTTTCTGCTGTCATGACACTGGATGGGTGCGACCCCACATTGCAAAACTTGTTATAGCAGAGTATGACTCTAATCGAGATAGAACACCTGTTTGTCAAGGATGCGAACAAGGGCGCCAGTGGTTTCACCTCAAGGGTAATATTGATACACGCCTCCACCAAATAACCTGTAAAGAACTTGACAAGTGGGAGCGCGACAACTGGGAAGAAACAGTAAGAACTCAGTTTGAAAAGTTGCTAAAAAATAAGGATTTTGTTGATGAAAGTGTTTCTCATATTGCCACCGCTAAGAGTTTGCGGCAACGTGCGCGTATTTCCTCTGAACAATCTTATGCACAGTACAAACACGATTTAGCAAGTCGTGATAGATACGAATTAAAAGTAGGTGTGTGCAATGAAGAAGCGTAAAAAGATAACTACTCAATCCGAATCATTATTTAACACAGGCGCCTACTCTTGCCAGATGAATAATCATACTTATGATTTGGGTTGGGATGACGGTACCGCATTTCCAAAGGTCTCAAAACAGGTAACAGATAATGATTCACACGTAATAAATACTACCTCTGAAAACGAACATCTTTCCCATGAGAAAGTTTTAAACAACAATGAAAGTTGGGATTACAGGTATTTTGGTGAAGAACCTCCGCGAAATATAGAACCTGATGGACAACTCTCTGTATTTTTTGATGAGTCTTATGAGGCACCTGAACCAGACGACTATAAAACTGTTGAAGAATATGAAGCTGCTTGGCATAAGTGGCAACAGGATGAATTAAGGCGCCGGGAACTACAAGATAAAACTAACGTACTCGAAGCAAAGCAATCCTTAGAGGAAAGAGTAAATAATTCCAATGAAAGCGAATTGCAAGATACTTCGGAACTGACACCTCTAGAGGAACGTGACCGCTCACGACTTGAGCGTCAAATTGAACGCGCGTTTTATGAAGCGGGGAAAGCTCTTATGGAACTTAGGGACAGGCGCCTGTACCGCAGTACTCATAAAACGTTCGATGAGTATTGTAAAGATAGGTTTAACTATAATCGTTCGCGTTCTTACCAATTAATTGATGCTGCGGGTGTGGTGGATAACCTCAAAAAACTTCCAGAATGTGTGAAATTTTTACCAACGAGTGAACGACAAGTTCGACCATTAGCTGACCTTGAACCCGATGAACAACTTTCTTGTTGGGAGCAAGCTGTCAATGAAGCTGGTGGAAAAATTCCTAGCGGGCGCCTGGTTAAAGGTATCGTTCAACGAATTATGGAGCGTAATAAAGTAAAAGTACCAAATCCTTACCGAGTAGGGGAAGTTTGCCAAATTATCCCCAAGGATAACCCTGAATTAAGAGGTAAAGCTGACTGTTGGTGCTTTGTTAAAGATGTTCATGAATTTAGCTGTACAGTCATTGCCTGGGATGGTGAGTACATTCTTAGAGTTGACCATCTCAAATCTCTTAACTTTTTGGATGAAGGATGCCTATTTATACAGAAATTACATGAACGTATTGCTTCTATTCGCTCATCTCGTAGAGATTTAGAAGAAACTGTTACTGTCTTACTGAAACAATTTGGTCAAATTCGGCGCTATTACCTGACTGAGGTAGAAGAAGTATTGTTGACTGTAATAGAGAACAACTACGCTGCTCTTACTAATGAGTAAATTGCGGCGCCTTCAAAATGTCCACCAATGGTGGAAGTTTTTCCAATTTTCAATAGCATTTTTTCGACATTTTGTATCAAAAAACACCTCTTTCAGTTATTTAGATGTTTTGTTGGATACAGGCGCCTATTAAAATGTCCACCAATGGTGGAAGTTTTTACGATGCTTACCAAGCATTTTACTAGGAATGTATTGGTTTAATACCTGTTTTTGTCTTTTTTGGTTCTTTTTTATACACATTTTTCGGAAAATGTCCACCAATGGTGGAAGTTTTTAAAATGTTCATCAATTTTTTTAATATCCATGTACTGGTTAAATACTTTTGCAAAGTTTGTTTTAATCAAAGTACAAGCAGCAACCGCGCGTCTCTTCCTTTCGTCCCGGTGGTCGTGCAAGCGGCGCCACATTTAAAGAAAATCCTGAAGATATCAAGGTAATGAACGGTGTTACCAAAGGTTTAGATTTTTACAAATCTAAGGGTTACACATTAATTGGAGTTAGTAATCAAGGTGGTTGTGCAGCAATTAATCAAAGTACTAATAAACCTCATAAATCTATTGAGGATGCAATTACAGAGATGAAAAATACTTTAGATTTACTCTTACAATTAGAATATATATGTTTCTGCCCTGACTTTGAAGGGCTTACTATGTGGAAACTATTTAAAGACAAACCTGCTTTAGAAATTAAGCAGCACAACACTTCGGAGTTTGAAAGTTTCCCTAAACCCGGCGCCGGAATGATTAACCACTTCTTACAAAACAAGACAATAGAAGAAGCTTGGCTAATAGGAGATAGACCGGAAGATGACGGCGCCGCTTCTAGTGCGGGTATTGATTTTATCTGGGTGGATACCTGGCGCCAACGCTTTACATCAGGTATTAACGAATTCAAACCCACAAGTATTAAACAAATTGAATTTTTACAAGGTATCAAATTATAAATTGAAGGCTGGCTAGTGGCGCCTTCACAGAAGTTGCTAGATATGGTGGTTATCGGCATGGAGTTGAGCAGCATTACTGGCAAATTAGCAGATAGGCGCAATGTGGCTAATTATTATGCGCTACAACTGCGCGTTTTTTGTATGGATCTAACTGTACATCGTTCCCTCAGTTAGACCGACAACGGGCGCCATCTTAAACTTTAGTATATATGCTCTCAACAAAAAGTATGGCTTGCAATTCAAGCTTTTCTCCGATGTACGAGAGCTATCGGAACCCCTACTATTTAGTCATGAAGACAAGCAAGCCTTCAAATCTAAACAATAAACTAAAAGATAAGATAATCAATAACGAAATTAATGCTCTTGAACTATCTAACGATGAACTTGATACCGTAGCAGGTAGTTTGGCTATTAGCTTCGGTGATGTTGGTGGTTTTGCTTCTGATGCTTCTAACACCTAATCACTCAAACAACTCCAAGTTGGTCAACAAACCTTCGCAGGTCCCAATGGTAGTGGTACAGCTTCTTTAACCAACCTGACAGAAATTTATAGCACCGCTGGTCAAGCTATCGCTGTTAAATAATCATAGTTTCTTCAAACCACAATCTTAAAGTACGGCGCCTGGATATTCGGCGCCGTTTTTTCCTATTAGATGTAAGAAATGATTAAAAGGCGTGACGGCTCATATCTTTCTGATTGTATTACTTGCAACTGACAAATATACTTGTATTTTCTCTGCCTTGCTTGGTTTTCGCGATAATTACTGCACAATCGAAACATGCTAGATGTTGTTAACTTACTGATTGTTTGCTCTTCGACAATCTCTGGTAGAATAGGTGATGTCTGTCCATTCAGTGAAGTTAATTCTGCCAATGGTTCTTCAGATTCCTCGGTAGCTATTGATGTAGTGTCAAGGCTTATTTGTACCGATGCCCAAACTATTAACAAAGCTCTCCATAAGAGTATAAATAATCTAATCACTAGTGGTTTTTTATTTGCTATTAAGCGATAATGTCCTTCCCAAATCTCACAAAGTGCTTCTTCCCTAAAATCCTTAACTAGCACCAATTTTAACAATTTATCTATCAATTTTTTGACTATTAATTCTAAGACTATCATCTGTTACCTCATCATCTATTAACGAGTGCTGAAAGCGACTTCAATTTCTTTAATTATGGGATTAATCTTTTTTTTAGTACCTGAATAACCAATCTTAACCAAACTTTTCCGCCCAAATTTCTGCGTGTATTATCAGCCTCTAGTAACGCTTGTTTTCCTAATTCTGTTACCTCGTAATATACCCGCCGATGTCCTCCTGTTCTAATTGATACATGGTTACTTTGCAGCCGCCTTATAAGTCTTCTTTCTCGTCCGCACAATTTACGTAAAGTTGGAAATAAAAAGCCGTAATCAAGCTGGACTTTTCCTCCGCTAGCTTGACTAACATCTTCAATTATTTCTGTTCCATAGCTTGAATTGTTTCTATTTAGTATTGCTAACAACATAAGCTCTTCCTTAAAACTTAAACTCATTTTTAGGACTCCCCTTACTATATTACTGTTTTTACTTTATGATAATGATTATTATTAATTTGTATAAACATTACCAAAAATATTATTTCTTTCAATAATTAAGTTGGTGGATATTTTTAGAATATAAGAAGCAATATAACTCTACATGAGTATATTTGCTAATCTATCTTAAAAAATTTAATTACTATAATATATGAAGAATTAGTAGTTGAATATCAAAATACCAATATTAAAAAATATACACTTGTCTTGCATAGTGCATTGTTATAAAAGTCAGTTAGTATTGAAAATATAATATTAATTAGTTGATATTTAATTATCGAAAGGCTTATTAAAATGTGATTGTTATTCAAATTTTTAGCTTTACACTAAAGATAAGCCTATGTTATGTAGATGGAATAGAGTTGAAGTGTTAGTTGTGTTAATAATTATCGCTGCCTTTTTAAGTTTACTAAGTTACAAATGTGGGGGTAATGTTAGATTTAAATTTTTTCCAAATCTAGAAGTGCTATTGCACAAAAATAACTGTGCTATTACGCAGCATTAAAGCAGTTAGTACATGATGCCGCCTCCATTAAACTTTCTCTTACAGGCGCCCACTAAATCACTAATATTGGTGCCTTAACTCCCAATACTGCTCGGTTAAGCTTTTTTTAGCGTTATAGACAACGACATATTAAGGGTTTCAGCCTACTTTATCTCTTTAACCGAGCAGTATTGACTACACTTGGATTTCTAGGATTTCGGAAAAATAACTTACAATTGGGAGCAATGCGACGATAAACATATTTCCTTGAACTGGCGCCTTCTTTGTAATAAAAATATGCCGCTTATACCCACTCCAACTAATGCAGCAGTCGCATTTGGCTCTGGTACTTTTTGAGTTGTTGGTACGATAATGGTGCCGTTTATTTTCACTATTCCTTTACTAGCACTAGTTGGGTCTACTAGAAGATTGGCGACTTGATAAACTTCAGAACCAGTTAGTCTACCAGTGGCGCCTTCAAATATACCTTCCCCACCAGTGATTATGTTTGTATTAGAACCAGTACTAGTCAAAGCTTCGGCATTAAAAACCCCTACACCATCTTCAAATTGATAGGATAATTTGTTGATGCCTTCTCCAAATAATGTAACTCCACCAAGTGGTTGATTGTCTAAACCAAATCTTTGTGGGTTAGTACTATAACGATATGAACCGTCAATTGGATTTGTTTTTATGTAAACAGAACCGTTTGCTTTAGTCAAACCGTAAGGTGCATCATTACTTAAACCTGAAATACTTCTTGCTGTTATATCTTCTGTTATCTGTCTTAATAGTGCAGATGTTCCATCAAAGGTAGCATTGAATGTATAGGTAGTTTGCGCCTTTACACTTTCTACACTTGACCCAAAACCAACTAAAGTCACGATTCCTAAAAGCCACGAAGTATATAAGCGGTTCATAACTGCCCTTATGAATAGTGAAAATTGCTTAACATAATTAGAATACAGCAATCCTGTTAAATCGGTGCCTCCATTTAATTTATCCCTCCATATATCAGTAATATTGGTGCCTTACCTCCACCACTCCAGTCCCTAAGATGGTGGAATATTCTTTTTCGCTGTGCATCATGAAAGCTACCTGCCAACTACCAGAATGTACAAAATGCCGATTCTATTGCGGCAATCCTTACTTATTTTGTGCAGTTATGCCCGATGCTCTCGATAGTCATAGTTGTCCCTACTTCGTCTTAGACCCCGACGCGGAGGAACCATAACTGTGGGAACCGCAAGCTGCCAGATATATCAACGATGAATTAGTAATCCAGCGTATTAGTTACGGGGTTAGACAGGCCCCGCAACATCTCACCACAGAGCAGCAGCTACATATAATACATAACCATCCTCTGTTTACAGGGAAATGTCCAAAGTGCGGACACAGTTTTAACCGTGATTACACTGCTATTATCCACTTTGATTGTCCTGAGTGTGGATGGGTCGATGACAGTATTTGACGATGACAGGTACCTTTATATTGATTCTGTCATTTTTATATAACTATAAGTAATTACCAGCTTGTAATTTGGACATTACCTGGTTTTTTAATTTTAGTGGGTCACTAAATTAACGTCGTCCCCTAAGTTGAACCGATATTTACCCCAAAACCTTATATGCCTAGTTACTATCCCAAAAATCATAAAAATTAAGATACTAACTTCAAAACACCTTGCTATTACTCAATTAAATTACAGGCACCATACTTCTAAGTAAAAACTTTCACAGTTAGTATACTTTTATTCCATATTAATATTGATTATTATTCTAATACCATTAATCCTGGGAAGTAGTATTCGTCTTTATTGAAGCTGCTGCATTTCCAAAAGTATCCTCTAAGAAAGTTGATACTGAAGGCTACCAGCCAAATTTCATCATTGATAATGTTTGTCCTTCCTTTAAGAAAGCTGGAAACGATTATGCTAGCTGGGATTGTAGATATTTTGGAGAAGAACCGCCACGCAATTCTAGTACCAATGTTCAGCTAACTATCTTTTTTGATGATAGTTATGAGCGTTATGAGGCGCCTGACCCGCAATTCTTAGAGGATAAAACATATTCCAATCCTTCTTTTGGGCTGTATGAAGATACACATGTAAATTTTTTGGAGGATTCTCGAAGTTGTACAGATGAGACCGTCAAACCCAAAGGTAGACAACGTAAGGGTTACTTCTACAAATACCTTGAAAACAAAAAAATTTAAGGATGGGACTATTGTTTCTTACCCTTCTCTAATTGAAGGCAAGCATTACTTAGATAATATTAAGCATTGGTGATAGGGTTCAACTGCGAAGAAAAGATAGATCGGGAATGGTAAAAACAGAAGTATTTGTGTTCTGCAAGCTGCCGTGCTTTAAACTCTTTAGTATATAATTACCATACGACGCGCGCGTGCTTTTCACAAAATAATGCAAACTCTAGTAAGCGGTATTGCTAAAAAGCGCATCGCGATGATTCAAAAAACCTGGGAAACTCAAAAAGCCATCAAAGAAGTAATGCTTTTTTTGCAATCCTACTGTGTCTCTACAACCTATGCAGTTAAGACTTTCAAGCAATATGGTGCCACTTTTATTGGTACTGTTACAAACAATCCTTACCAGTTAGCAACTCATATATATGGTATTGGTTTTATAACTGCTGATAAAATTGCGTGTAACATCGGTGTACCTTCTAACTCACAATATAGATACAAAGCTGGTATTATCCATGTACTAAGTGAAGGCGCCGAGGATGGTCATTGTTATTTACCACACGCACAACTAGTATAAAAACTAGTCCAATTTACTTAATGATATCAGGACTTACGCAACTGGCACAAGGTGCTGGCGGGGGCTTCGCCCCCGCCGCGCGATAATTTAAATCAGACTAAACACATATGAACGTCTGGACGTTTTAGTTGTTGAATTAAATAATTAGAGA
>JAHHGX010000032.1 GCA_019359675.1 Calothrix sp. FI2-JRJ7 | reverse complement strand
AACTCAATTCCTTTGGAGCTAATCGTCCCAAACCCTGACTCCTTGCCTGTCAATAAAAAGTTGTTTTAATCTAATTAATCATTATCCCACAAAATACTTGGTTTATTTAAGCCGTTTTGTACTAGGGTTAAGCTAAGATACGATGGATGTTGGGCTATGCTGCGCTAAACCCAACTTTAAAAATCTATATTTGTTAATCTAATTTTATATGCTTAAAAACAGAGATTATTATCTAAATTAACATCTGTAACAGTTGAAGATTATTCTTGATTAGATAAAGCAAAGCAAACCCAAGATTAAATAAGTTCTATCTACAGAGTGAGGAAAATTTTTCTACACTCAACTATAATAAGATAAAAATTTTTAGTTTAAGAAAAATAAAATATGTTTTCTTAAAAATGTCACTTTATCATCACATTTTCATTTAATAATTAAAAATAACTAAAATTCAAAGGTGAGTACCGATGAATAAACTAGTACTATTGGGCTTAATGACTGCAACAGTTCTTTGTTGGAAAAACAGGAGTTAATGTGAGTAGACGACAAAACTATAGTAGTGTAGAAGAAAACATAGTGGTTGCGCCAGTTGCCCAACAAAGACCGTCACTAGCACTTGTAGATGCAGTGGCAATAATTGTTGGTATTGTAATTGGGGCAGGAATTTTTCAAACTCCAGCGTTCGTAGCAGCGAACGCAGGAAGTGATATTGCAGTATTGCTGCTATGGTTGCTGGGTGGTGGGGTATCTTTCGTTGGAGCGCTGTGTTATGCAGAACTAGCAACAACTTATCCAGATGTGGGCGGAACGTATTATTATTTGAAACGTGCATTTGGGCACCCAATTGCTTTTCTATTTGCTTGGGCAAGAATGACAGTTATTCAAACTGGTTCTATCGTCTTGCTGGCATTTGTTTTTGGAGACTATTTTTCTGGTTTATTGCCGCTCCAGGCACGTATTCATCTTCTATATATGCAGCACTAGTAATTACATTACTGACAGGTTTAAACATTCTTGGTTTATATCCAGGTAAATGGACACAAAACTGGCTTACCGCTGCAAAAATACTAGGCTTACTTCTAGTAGTTATAATTGGAGTTTCTGCAAACGCTCCCCCTCCTACTACCTCTATTACCTCTAGTTCTTCTAACTGGGGATTAGCAATGGTATTCGTTTTACTTTCCTTTGGTGGATGGAATGAAGCTGCTTATATCTCAGCAGAAATTAAAAATAGGCGGCGTAACATAGTGCGCTCTTTAATGTGGAGCATTGGCATTATTACTACTATTTACTTGCTAATTAATCTTGCATATTTGCGAGGTTTGGGATTAACAGCAATGGCAAAATCTGAAGCTGTCGGCGCCGCTCTAATGGATAAAACAGCAGGCGCACCGGGAGCATTATTCCTGAGTGTTTTAGTGGCTATTTGCACTTTTGGCGCTATCAACGCCACAATTCTAACAGGCGCCCGTTCAAACTTTGCTTTAGGACAAGATTTTTCATTGTTTGGTTTTATGGGACGTTGGCAACAAGGAAAGGAAACTCCCGTCCAAGCATTATTACTCCAAGGTATTGCTTCTCTAGCACTAGTGTTTTTAGGCACTATTACTCGTAATGGCTTTGAAACGATGGTAGATTATACAGCGCCTGTATTTTGGTTCTTTTTCCTACTTTCAGCCATTTCATTGTTTGTATTGCGAAGAAAAGACCCGGATATAGTTAGACCTTTTCAAGTGCCATTTTATCCTTGGATACCATTACTCTTTTGCCTTGTTTGTGGATATTTACTTTATTCCAGCTTGGCATATACGGGAATAGGCGCCGTTGTTGGAGTTTTGGTTGTCATAGCAGGCATTCCATTGTTGTTATGGAGCCAATACCGACAACGCTCGCTTAAAAATTAACAGTCAATTAATAATTAACACACAACAGGTAATTAAGTTATGAAATTACAACGAATTTCACTTTTAATTGCAACAAGCGTTTTAGTAAGTAGTCTTGGTATAAGCGGATGCAACAATGTCCGTTAATTTGAACTGATGCCCGAACACCAGCTACAACAACTACAGCGCAACGCCAACCAGATGTACCTTACGTACCCACCCCGCAACCAGTAGTGGATGCAATGTTACAACTAGCACAAGTGAATAATAATGATGTGATTTATGACTTGGGAAGTGGTGACGGAAGAATTCCTATAACCGCAGCGCAGAAATACGGAGCGCGCGGTATTGGCATAGACATTAATCCAGAACGTGTTCAAGAAGCAAATGCCAATCTACAAAAGTCTGGAGTTGGGAACCGGGTTCAATTCCGTCAACAAGACTTGTTTGAAACTGACTTCAGTAATGCTTCAGTTGTGACACTTTACTTACTACCAGATATGAATTTAAAACTCAGACCAAAGCTACTACAAGAACTAAAACCAGGTACACGTATAGTATCTCACTCTTTTGATATGGGTGACTGGAAACCACAACAAGTGCAGCAAGTAAATGGAAGCACCATTTATTTATGGGTTGTTCCTGAAAATGTTCCTCCAAATTTAAAAAATCCTTGAGTTAGAAAACTAAAGAAACCTTTGGTCATTTTTTATTCACATTTTTATTTTATTATCCTATGTGTAATATTTAAATTAACTATCTGCGTGAATTTAGGGAGATTGCCGTGACTCAAAATTTTTCCGCTTCACGCTTGCAAAATACTCCCCGACAAGAGATCAGGGAGCTAGTACGAGCGCAATTGGAAACATTACTTAGAAGGCAAAATTATGAGGGTGCCAAAGCTTTATTAGTTCCCGTGCAGCCTGTAGATATTGCCGAAGCTATTGAAGATTTGCCTGAAGCTATGCAGGCTCTTGCTTTTCGCTTACTTTCAAAGGAAGAAGCTATTGAAGTTTACGAGCACCTTCCTCCTAACCTTCAACAAGCAATACTAGCTGATTTTCATCGGCAAGATGTGTTGGAAATTGTTGAAAACATGTCACCCGATGACCGCGCGCGACTATTTGATGAATTACCAGCTAAGGTAGTCCGAAAACTTTTACGGCAACTCAGTCCCGCAGAACGTGATGCAACAAACCTGCTTTTGGGTTATAAACTTGATACGGCAGGACGTATCATGACCCCAGAGTACATATCGCTCAAAGAAAACCTTACGGCAACCCAAGCTTTGGAGCGAATTCGGCAAAACGCCAGTGGCAGTGAAACAATTTATTATCTTTATATTACTAATGATGCTCGGCGCCTAACGGGTGTTCTTTCGTTACGAGAATTAGTACTGGCGCCTCCAGAGCAAACAATCGATAACATCATGACGCGCGATGCGGTGTTTGTTCATACTGATACTGACCAAGAAGAAGTA
Source organism: Calothrix sp. FI2-JRJ7 (assembly GCA_019359675.1). Taxonomy (GTDB): domain Bacteria; phylum Cyanobacteriota; class Cyanobacteriia; order Cyanobacteriales; family Nostocaceae; genus Dulcicalothrix. The sequence goes on along the minus strand of JAHHGX010000032.1, from coordinate 38,548 downwards.
GCACATACTATTAAGCGTTATGATTTACTAGCATTACCTGTTGTAGATTCCGAGCAGAGGTTAGTAGGAATTATTACCGTAGATGATGCGATTGATGTTATTGAGCGAGAAGCCACCGAGGACATTTATACATTAGGTGGCTTGGAATCTGGGGACGATAATTATTTTCAAACTAATTTATTCACCGTTGCCCGTAGGCGAGTAGTTTGGTTGCTCGTACTTTTATTGACAAATACTGCTACCAGTGCAGTTATTCGTAGCCAAGAAGATGTTTTAGAGCAAGTAGTTGCTTTGACTGCCTTTATTCCTTTATTAATTGATACAGGTGGAAATGTAGGAGCGCAATCTTCCACTGTAGTTATTAGAGGTTTGAATACTAAAGAAGTTGAATGTAAATAAAGCATTGAATATAATGCAACGTGAGCTAATTGCTGGAGCAATGCTAGGAGCAATGCTAGGTTTAGTAGTGACTATATGGGCTTATTTTATTCAAGGAAATCTTGCTGTAGCAATGGCTGTAGGCATTAGTTTATGTGCTATATCGTTAATAGCTTCATTGGCAGGTTCGGCTTTGCCATTTTTATTTCGCTCTTTAGGATTAGACCCAGCATTAATGTCTGCTCCATTTATTACCACTGCGGTTGATGTTTTAGGAGTATTAATTTATTTAAATGTTGCTCGATGGATTTTGAGCTTGTAATTGTTTATATCCCACATTCCGCACCCCCAGGCGCCTGCTCAGTATAGAACACTTGTATATAGTACTCAATAACTAATAAATCAGAGAATTTTATTAGACTAAATGAGAAATAGCTGTATTTTTATTAGTAATTTTGTATTAATAAAAAAATTGTGCTTAAACTATACGATACATTGATTTGAAAGCATGGTCATCACAGGTCTTTGGTCAGTCCATGCTCTCACAACGAAGAATCGTCTTTTCTGGCTCCTGAAAAAAAGACACAAAAACTGCATGAACTTTTTTCAGCCATTTTCCCACAAAGTAAACACCCTACCCCAAAGCTTCTAACGGCGCCAGTAGTCCAGCAACTATAATACCTATAAAGCCAATCCAAAACAAATCAAATACTAACTTTGGTATACTAGCCAAATCAGCAGACCAACCAAACCACCAACTTTGCACGGGAGACAAAATCAGCATCACCACAAATGTAATACAAACTAGTGCGAAAAGACCAATTATCTGCTGTTGGTGTCGTGACCGAGAAGACTTTTCTTGTTTTTCTCCAGATGAACTAGAAGCAGAATTATCCCAAGAGAGTAATCTTTGTTGCATCATTGCAAACACAGCTTGAGGGCGCCTGACAAGTTGAACTCCAGCAACTTGATCTACTAACCAATTTCCACACTCAGCTAATGGTTGTCCAATAGTATTTTGTAATATCTGTAAAGTAAACCACCCAAATCCGATTGCTGCAAATGCCTGCCACGTACTAGTTTCAAGTACAACAGACAAACCAACCACCATTGCAAGTAAACTCCACAAAGAGAGTAGTGTTAAAATCGGCACTCCTAAATAAGGTATTGCACCTAAAAAGCTAAACATTAATGGTGCATAGCTAAACCCTAAAATCTTAGCAATGGTTCTAAAAGGAGCATGATTAATAAATGGGCTAAAACTAATGACATTAGTGCTGCAAACGAGAAAAAAGTAACCCATCCCAAATAAAATAGCACCAACAATTAAGCAAAGAATAAACCGTAGAGGCTTGACGCGGTTCACAAATAAAACAATACTTTGTGCGACTTCTTGAGATAAACCCGCCGCTAAGACTATTATTAACGCAATGGTTGCATCAACCCTCTGAGCATAAATTTGCTCAAACGCTCGAGGTTGGAGGGCAAGGACTGCTCCTAATAGTTCCCAAAATCGGTTGAACTCTGCTTCGGTCATAATAATAAATAGTTTGCAGTGTCAGAAAAATAAATCTTATTTTTGATAAAAGAGAATTGAATTTAGTAATATTTTTTCAATAATTAATATCCTAACAATAGGAAATTCTTTGACATCTACCCAAGTATATATTTGAATGTTTACTTTTATGCTATTTTACAAAAATCAATAACTTTTTAGTAAATAACTATATTGTCACTTTCTAATCATATTTATCTTCAATACTAAGAATAAGCGTTTTCATTTAACATCCCTCACTTAAAATTGTAGTTTATCAAATACGAGTTATTGGTAGACTACATTTCCTAAAAATTGTTCAAAATGTACGCTTCACTCATCTAACTAACGAATCAGGAACTGTTATGATTAATCGTCTTCTCACGCAAACCTTGTCTGTACTTGGCATTACCTCTGCTATTGTTGCTTCCAGCATGTTACAAGCAAATGCTCAAGAGGTTCAAAAAGTAAGTAATGTAAACTCAAGCACAAAAGCCGCTGATTTACTCGTTCAAACAACCTATCCTCAAGCTCCAACTCCAACTCAGCAACAAACTCCTTATCAAACGCCAACTCAAACTCAACAACAAACTCCTTATCAAACTCCAACCGAAACTCAGCAGCAAACTCCAACTCAAGCTCCATTCGTTTCTCCCGGAAGAGCAACTCGTGGAGGCTCTAGTTACATAGGAGTTGGTGGTAATCTTGGTATCGCAGGTGAAACAACATTAAGCGAAGGGTCTTTCGCTGTCATCAGTAAAATTGGATTGACTAATAGTTTGTCAGTGCGTCCTGCTGCTTTAATTGGCGACAATGCTACTTTTCTTGTTCCCATAACTCTAGACTTTCCAATTGAAACAATTACAAACACTGGGCAAACCCAAATCAGCGCTTCTCCTTATGTAGGCGCCGGAGTATCGGTATCAACGGCGGATGACAGCAACGTTGGTTTTCTGATTTCTGGTGGTTTAGATGTACCAGTTGCAGAACAATTAACAGCCAATGCGGCTTTAAATGTGAGTTTTTTAGATGACACCAATGTTGGCTTACTATTGGGTGTTGGCTATAACTTCTAATCTATATAATGAATAATGACTGCTATATTAGCGACAGCAACGTAGCAGTCACTTTTAAATCACATTTAATTTTCATACTAAGCATATAAAATAGCCAACACCCAATTCTAGAAAAAATTCAAGGTCAAATATGATTGATTGTTAAACCTTTATTATAATTCTTTATATAACCATGACTTCCATTATCAATCATCAAAATTGGATAGAAGAATGTTGGAACATTCTTGATAAATCCATCATTTATTATCAGGAAAAACCTGTAGGTAACAAAGCTGCTCAAGACCCAACTCTAAAAGCACTCAACTATGACCAGTGCTTTATTCGTGATTTTGTGCCGTCAGCATTATTATTTTTGATGCATGGTAAAACAGATATTGTGCGTAACTTTTTGGATATTACCTTGAAGTTGCAAAGTCATGACAAAGAAATGGATTGCTTTCAACCTGGACCTGGTTTAATGCCTGCCAGTTTTAAGGTAGTATTTAATGGAGAAGAATTTTTAAGCGCTGATTTTGGAGAACATGCGATTGGTCGTGTTCCTCCTGTTGATTCTTGCTTATGGTGGATTCTTTTATTAAGAGCATATTGTAAAGCGACAGGTGATTTGAGCTTTGCCCATCAACCAAAATATCAAGAAGGAATAAAGCTGATTCTCGATTTATGCTTGGCACATCGGTTTGCAATGTATCCTACACTGTTAGTTCCTGATGGCGCCTTTATGATTGACCGTCGGATGGGAGTATCAGGACATCCTTTAGAAATTCAGGTTTTATTTTACGCAGCTTTACGTGCCGCGCGCGAGTTAATTTTACAGAATGGAGACAAACATTATCACCGTATTGAACAGCGATTAAGTACTTTAAGCTACCACGTCCGTGAATATTACTGGGTAGATTTGCAACGATTAAATGAAATTTACCGCTATGAAAGTGAAGAGTTTGGTAAAGAAGTTGCAAATAAATTTAATATTTACGCAGAATCTATTCCCCATTGGTTAACTGAGTGGTTGCCAGAAAATGGAGGATATTTAGCAGGTAATCTTGGACCTGGATTAATGGATTTTCGCTTCTTTGCTTTGGGTAATTTAATGGCAATTTTGACTTCTTTAGCAAGTAAAGAAGAAGCTGATAGTATTATGAATCTATTTGAGCAACGCTGGCAAAACCTAATTGGTTTCATGCCTGTAAAAATCTGCTTCCCTGCTTTAGAAGGTTTAGAATGGCGAATTGTCACAGGATGTGACCCTAAAAATACTCCTTGGTCTTACCATAATGGAGGTAACTGGCCAGTTTTACTTTGGCTTTTTGTTGCAGCAGCACAAAGAACAGGTCGAGTAGACCTAGCTGAACGAGCAATAAAGATTGCTGAAAATCGTTTAATAATCGATAAATTTCCTGAATATTACGACGGTAAAAATGGTCGCTTGATAGGAAAAGAATCTAGAACTTTTCAAACTTGGACAATAGCAGGTTTATTAGCTGCAAAAGAATTTATGGACAATCCTCATAACTTGAAGTTAATTAGTTTTGACGAGATTGCTATAAGTCCTGGTTGTAGTATGTAGTTTATTTAAGGGCAATATTGTTTCCTAATTAAATATGAAAAAATCACTTCAATAGGAAGATGAAAGTAACTAGAATTAGATTTGTAATAGAAAGTAATTCAAGAGTAAAGGAATATTATTATGGTACTTTTCAGATTGCACGACTTTGACGCAACTTTTCATAAAAATGTTGGTGAACATAACATCAACAACTATGATGTTTACTCAGACATTAGAGATAATAAAGTCGGCAGTATTAAGGATCTTTTAGTCGATGAGGCAGGTAGTCTACGTTATTTAGTTATAGATACAGCTTTCTGGGTAAAAGGTAAGCATGTATTACTACCAATTGATCGCTGTCGTGTTGATGATACGAATCGTCGCGTTTATGCCAAAGGATTAACAAGAGAGCAAGTTCAGTATTTACCTGAGTATGATGAGTTGGAGCGGGTAAATTATGATTATGAAGAAAAAGTGCGTAAGGTGTACCGCAATACGTATGTACAGGCGCCTTTAGAAACGATAACACCATTAGAGACAGAGATACCTTTAGAAGCACCAGTAGCTTTGGACTCTGCTCTTATGAATAATCAACAACAAGAACGCACTATCCATAAAGAAATACCTGCTTTTGCTGAACCAAAACAACCAATTCCACAACCAGTGGCGCCGCAACCTGTATATAACCGCGAAACTTACGTTTATGAGCAAGAGCCAGATTTGTATGAAATGAATGAACAGGAGCATAATACGCTCAGATTATACGAAGAGCGTTTAATTACCAATAAGCAACGTATAAAAACAGGAGAGGTAACGCTTGGAAAACACGTTGAAACTGAAACTGTAAACGTTGCAGTACCAGTTGAGAAAGAGCGAGTCATCGTTGAGCGCATTACACCCACAGATACTGGCAGAGCTGCTTTTACTAATGAAGCAGCTCTTAAGGATAAAGAAGTTGTACGCATGGATATCTACGAAGAAACTTCTGAAATTCAAAAACAAGCTGTAGTTAAAGAAGAAGTTAGAGTTAAAAAGGTTGTAGAGCAAGACACCGTTCAAGCTACTGAACAAGTTCGTCGAGAAGAGTTAGATATTAATACTCTTAATGACAAAATATAGCCAACCAATGATCAACGGATGTAACGGATGGTAATTTTTAATAACTCATCCGTTACATCGGTTGTATCCGTTGCCAATTTGTTTAATAATTGAATAGCTAGCAGAAAGAGCAAAAATTGTCATAGCTAGACCAATTAGATTGATTCCAGAGAGTTTTTCTAAATCATAAACGATAATCTTTCTAGAAACCGCCATTAATGATGTTGTAATTACTAACTTTAATTGAATATTTTGTTGCTTTAAATAAGCTGTAATATTCTTAAGTATTTCTAAACCAATTAACATGTTTAGAAAGAGAGCAAGGATTTCTAATAATGTCAAAGAAAACCTGCCAATTGGATGATATATTAGGTCATAAATAATAAATATTACTAAGTCAATAACAGCAAAGATAATAATCAGCACCATTATCAAAGATAAAATTTTAGTAATGATGCTTTTAAAATTGACAGTTAGCTTTAAAAAAGTCTCATTCTTACTTAATCCCTGAAAAAATTTAATCATAGTTGGCTTGTTGGATACACCATTATTAATTATCATATATTTAGCTTAAAAAATATTGGTTTCGCGTTAATATTTGTACTGCTATGTTGTACTGATGTTCTATATCCTTACAGTCCTCTTTACAAGAAACTTGTTCACTGCTACCTTGTAAAATCATATCAGCATGGCGCCGTAGTACTTCTTTTTGTTTGGGGTGATGCGTAAAAGTAGCGATACAAGTTATAGCTTCTAACAAGCGAATCGTTACTGCCACATCTGAAGTACTATATTGGCGAATTTGATTGAAAGCTGCATCCGTTAACCCTGCAAATGTTACTGATTCCGCAATTACACGCAAATTGTTGTTTTTATCGTAGCGGTAAGGAGAAGGAATATCTCTTTGAGCAAAATTAGAAAGTCCAGCACTGAGTCTGTCGATACAGCGAATTGTAGTAAATGGGTCGTTTATACCAGGAGAAATAGCACGAAGCGCAATTTCAACTAGCTGATTAATAGGGAATTCTACATCTTGCTGTTCGGTACGTTCTTTACCAAAAAGAAACGTATCGTTAATTTTTTCTGTTAATTTATGATTTACACGTTCCCCAGGAAAAATTTTAACCAAACTGGCGCCTTTAACAACAAACTTTCCCGGTCGAGTTAAAATTTTTACTATTATATTATACTGACAAGCAATCTGTATTAATTCCTCGTCATCAATTCCCTGCATATAACCATTTCTAGTAGCTTTGATTGGGTAAGCTTCTTCTTCAAAGTTTGCTGGTATTTCTATAATAGATTGATTATCGGCTATGCTATGTCCAATTCTTTGGGGAAACAATCGCTCAATTGCACGGTTTAATTCATCACTAGCACTCTTGATAACGTGTGATGCTTGAATAATAGTTGATGCATGATCTATAAAGTAAATCAGTACGCAAATACAGATAAACGCTAGTATCATACCAACCGTGACCGAAAGTGGCGGCACAAAGATATCGTAGCCCTCTGCGCGGATAGTAATATCTGGATGGATGATATTAGCGACTTGAGGACCAAGCATTATACCAGCTAAAATCATACCAATCAGCCCAGGAGCGCTAAACCGTCGCGCTATCTGACCAACAAAAAAACCCGCTAATAAAATCAAAATTACACTTAGTAACATGACCTAACTCTCAAAATCATGGTTGTAGAGAAACTTGCTAACAAGAGAGTCAGGTAATGTTTACACACAGCCCTACTATCCTGCTACAAGTAGAGGAAAGTAGGAGCTATCAGCCTTTTATTATATGTAATGGCGGTTAATGGCAAGCTCCATTGCCCAGACATCAATCTGAATAATTATTCTACATGTTTACTTGCTATATGAGGCAGTCGGCGCCAAAATTTATTCATTTAGGTAAAACAAGTGTATTTATTAGTACCGAATACTTGGTAGTAATACTAAGTCAGTAATTTCACCTACAATTAAACCAAATGCAGCAAAAAATGTTAAAATCCAAAACGTATCAGTTTTATCAAAGCCTCCTAAACGCATTTCTAATTCAGCTAAAAGTGTAGTCGAAAGTGGAATAAATATAAGAGTCCACAACATTGACCAAATTACTGCCAAGGCAATTGATATACTCGCAATAAAACTGATAAATAAAACAGCTAGCCAACCTTGAGAAGAAAAACTTATTAAACTTTCGAGTATAGGATTAGTTTTACTTGCTATATATAAAACTATTGATACTATAAAAATTCCTACCAGCCAAACAATGTGATGAGCAGATAAATACCATCCTACAAGAGTGTAACCTAAACACATTAACAATAAAGACGACCAAGAAAATCGATTTAAAAATTCAATATTCATAACCCAATTACCATAAAGTTTATAAGTATTAGATTAGCAGGCGCCTCTTGGCAGCTACTAATTCAATCGTGTTATCATGATTACAAATAAATGTGAATAAAATATGACTATTGTTCAGGTGGCGTCGGCTCCAATGGACGGATAATAGCACTTTTTCTATCAAGTTCCGCAATTAATTTTAATCTTGCATCCGATGTTAAAGGCTCACCCTTGAAATTAACTATAACTGCACGTGACTTGACTTGTTCAAATACAAACTGTTCTAGTATACAATGGTTTTTATTTGAGGCCAAAGTTCAACCAAAGATTTGCTGCTGACAAATCTGCTCCAGACAAGTTTACCCGGTATAAATTTGCGTAAATCAATGAATAAGCTAATTATCACTCTGTGATAATTTCTCTTTAATTAACTTCACTGCTTGAGTTACTCCATTTTCAGTTCTAATCTTTTCTCCTAATGCTTCAGATCGTTGGCGCATTTCTGAATCTGTGATTACTTCCCGAATTGACTGCCCTAACTTTTCTGCTGTCAGTTGCTTTTGAGGAATTGGATGGTAACCCACACGTAATTCAAAAATACGTCTTCCCCAAAAGGATTGGTCGCCAAAGAATGGACAAATAATTGTAGGTTTTCCAGCTTTTAAACCGGCGGCAGTTGTTCCTGCCCCTCCATGATGAACCACCGCAGCACACCGAGGAAAAAGCCAATCATGTGGTGCAGATTTTAGGATATAGACATTGTTTGGAATTTCTAAAGACGATAAACCTCCCCACCCTGTTGCTAGAATTGCCCGCTGGCCTGACTGCCGTACTGCTTCGAGGACAAGGCGCGTGGTTCGACGCGAATCTTGAGATGCCATACTACCAAAACCAATATAAATAGGGGCAGAACCTTGTTCTATAAATGCAACTAAATCAGAGGGAGGTTTCCAGTCAACATTAGAATTGAGAAACCAATATCCGGTGACGATTGAGGTCTCATCCCAATCGGGTGGAACTGGCACAACATGAGGACTGTAAGCATAAAGTTTGGGTACGGCTCGACCCTTTAAGGTCAATTCATCTCGGAATTTGGATAAGCCTAGTTTTTCTTGGCGCCAGTTATTAATCAAGCCACGATAACTTAATAGAGTAGCTTTTAAAAATAGAGTATAGCTTAGTTGATTCAAAAATCCGCCACGGTTAGCACCACCAAACACTGGATTGAAAAAGGCTCGTGTTGGAGAATACACCGGCACAGGCATGGCTAAAAATCCCGGTACATCCAGTTTCTCAGCAATGTGGTAGCCTGCCAGAGGCTTCGGATGGTAGATAACGGCATCAGGTTTGTATTGTTGAGCAATATCCCAAGCATCATCCATCATTTGATGGAGCATAGGCTTTATTTGCTTTAAACTGAATGATTTTTTACCTGCTAAAGCTGCTTTACCTGCATCGGTATCAATAAGTTGAGCAAAAGGCGCCCGTAATGCAGCAAAGTCTAACGCATGACTGATCACAAATGAAGAAAAGCCCGGATCAGTCGCTAGCGTGACTTCAAAGCCTGCCTGCTTCAATCCAATTCCCAGCGCAACATAGGGCTGAACATCTCCCCGCGAACCAGCAGTTAGGATTAAAATTCGCTTATTTATCATGAGTCATTGCTTGAGCTATTCGTGTAGCTTTTACAATTCGGATTTACATCTTTTCAAATTATACCATTTATCTCATAATTTTTAGTGCAATATGGCGGGCAGTGCCTACCTTACAAATACGCGCAATTTTTTCAAAAACAATTTAGGATTAATCATAGTAATTCAAACTATATTTTAGCTATTGTTCAGGCGGCGCCGACTCCTCCAATGGACGGATAATAGCAGGAGCAGGCGTTGCTTCTGGTTGGAAAATAGCCTGTAACGCTTGTTGTAAAGTTTGAGTCATAACTATTCTATTTTCATAAGCAACAACAACTCTAACTAAAGTAGGTAAACTATTCTGAGTTGCTTCTAAATAAATTGGCTCGACATAAAGCAAAGACTGCTCAATGGGAACTATTAACAAATTCCCCTGAATTGCTCTTGAACCTTGACGATTCCATAAAGAAATTTGCTGAGAAATTATTGGATCTTGATTAATACGAGCTTCAATTTGTTCCGGTCCATATACTAAGCGTTCTTTCGGAAATTCATATAAAAGTAACTTACCATAGTTTTCTCCATCTGCCCGTGCAGCTAACCAAGCAATTAAATTAGTTCTTCCGCGAGGATTATAAGGTATGAGTAATATAAATTCTTCAAACGGTACAGCAGGTAAACTAGTAATTAAAAAATAAGGTTCAACTTGACGAGGTTCATTACCATAAATTTCGTTGGGAATTTGCCATTGGTCTTCTCGGTTATAAAATACTTGGGTGTCTGTCATGTGATAAGTCATTAACCGCTCAGATTGAATTTTAAAATAATCTAAAGGGTAGCGAATATGCATACGAAGATTTGTTGGCATTTGACTAAGCGGTTTAAACATACCTCCAAATATTTTCTGCCACGAGGCAATTATTGGGTCACTAGTATCGGCAACATAAAAGTTTACTGAACCATTATAAGCATCAATGACAACTTTAACCGAGTTGCGAATGTAGTTTATATCATCTACACTGGTATCAGAATAAGGATAGTGTTCGCTAGTTGTGTAAGCATCAACAACCCAGTAAAGATAATTTTGCTCAGAACCAAATCCTTGCTGATTATCAGGAACAGTATCAGCCGTTACTAAATATGGGTCACTGTCGTATCGTAAAAAGGGAGCAATCGCTCGAATTCGCTCATTTATATTACGGCGAAATAAAACTTCTGTTTGGGCTAAAAATTCTCGTGTTAGTAGTATTCGCCAATCTTTAAAATAAATTGCAAATAGTAATTTTTTCCAGGGTGAACTAATATTGATTCCACCTTTTCCGCTGTAAACGTTGTACACGTTTTCGCTACCGCTAGGATAATCAAATTCTTTTACGCGCGTTCCAGTCATTACATAAGTGTTAGTTATTTCACCAAAGTATATACGGGGTTGTCCAATTGGGATACTAGCGCGAATTGACTCACTGGAAGTAGAAAGGGCATCATTTTTACCACCAATATCTTTGATAAAATACTCTGGAAGCCCACCTGCACCTACTACATTTACTGGACTCAATGTAAATCCATAACCATGAGTATAAATTAAATGACGGTTAATCCAGGTTTGAGCTTCTTGAGGTACGGCATTATAATCTAATTCTCGTGCTGCAATTAATACCTGACGCCGTTCTGTTGTCTCGTTAGTGTTTAATTCAGTTGCTGGGGGTTTTTGTGGGGCAGCAGGTCTACGAGTCGTTACGTCTGTTTGCAAAGTGTAGCGGTCGATATCAGCATCGGAAAATTGATAGTAAGGTCGAATTTGTTGTAATTCGCGGTTGGTTTGTAATAGTGGTCGCTCATCCCACAAACGAATATTACGAATAGTTAAATCATTTGCGGCAATATCAGCTTTTGTTAATTGTCCTTGTGGGTTAAAGCTTGTTGCATTAATTGTATCTAAATTGAATGCTTGTCTTGTCAAAGCTATAGTACGCTGAATGTAAGGTTGCTCCCTTGCTAATTCGTTTGGTTGAACAATCAAATACTGTACTATACTTGGTACCACAATACCACCAATACCCAGCACCGCAAAAATCCCTAACCCGTGAAACAGTAATCTACTAAAAGATGATTTATGGCGCCAGAAAATAGACCGCAGTATTAAATACACTGCAATTACTAATGCTAAGATACTCAAAACATTGTAGGCTGGTAATTGCACCGTCACATCTGTGTAACTGGCGCCGTAAGTTACTCCACGAGGAGAATATACTAGTTCGTAGGAACTTAACCAGTAGCTAAAGGCGACTACCAACATTACAAAGCCACCATTAATACATATATGGCGTCGTTGCTTTGACGAAAAGCCAGGAAAAAATCCCTGGCTAACGCTATTTCCTGATAATAGATAAGTTAAAGCGACTGCAATGAAGTTATATGTGAATAATCCAATTATCCACAGTCCCAACATTTCCCAAATAGGAATGTTAAATATGTAAAAGCTGATATCTTTATTAAATAAAGGCTCTGTACTGTTAAATGAAGTGCTATTAAAATATTGCAGTACTTTTCCCCAATTAGAGCTAAATATCATTCCCAGCACAATGCTTAATAAAATCGCAAACGCATTCAGCAAAAAGCGAGGATAAACTAAAAATACGACTGCACTTGCTACAATTATAACGATAGACCAAATTTGAGCAGCTATTATTTTTCCTATTTGCAATATTTCTTCAAATCGAAAGCTGGTCGGAATTGTTGGGGTAATCAATACACGTTTAAAATCTATATTAAATTGTTGTGAGATAGTTATTCGTCCATAAAAAAATAATAATATAGCTAGTAATAAACTGAGTCCAATAACTATAGGTAGTAGCCACCTGAATTTTAGAGAATATTCACCTTTATTTATATCATTTGATAGAGTTGATGTCACTACCGAGTAGTTATTATTGACTATTTTATTGTAGTACTTAGTATTTTGGTAATTTTTATTATGTGCATCATCTAATATTGGGGAAGGGTATTTTTGTTTCTGGGCAATGGACAGATTTTTTAGCAAATACCACACACTAATGCCAGACACTACTACCCACAAAAGTGCCTGAGTTATCAATCTAAGCCAAAATGCTGATAGATAACCGATTTCTTGAAACCAAAGTATTTCTGCTACTAGGCGAGAAATCAATTCCAAAAGTAGCACAAAGCCAAGGATATATAGAAATATTTTTAGAATGCGCTTCCACACAGAGATTTTTTCACAAAAAATAAAGTACTAATTCAAACCATAACTTACGCATAAAATCCTAGAAACTAGAAACCGGGTTACGAGAGCGTAAGTCCTAAAAACTTGTAAAATTTATTGTACATCATATTATATTTACAATCATATTTAACAAAACTTCAATTATTCTTATATTAAATTAATTTTTCTTAAAAAATCTTTCTTTAGGTAGATGAACTTTACAAGTTAATACTAATCGGTAGGATTTAGACGATTAGCTAAAATAGCTACCGGAATCATCAGCAAAACCGGAATAAAACAGATAAGCAACTGAATTAAATTTAAAGGAGCAGTTGCAAACAAGGTATTCATAACATCCCACTGGCTAAAGACTATTTGCAGGATAATTGAGGCAAAAATCCCCAGTGCAAAGAAAGAGGCATCATCACTTGGCGCCGCTTGACCTTGAGTAATAGCAGTAATAGCCTTTCCCCACTGGCTGATAGTTAGCAGATAAACTATTCTCACGAGAATTAGAGCTTGAATAGCCATCGTTCGAGCAACAGCCACATCTAAAAATGTACGATATGCCCATTCAAACATCCCAAAAACCACAATCCAGTTAAGTACAGAGACTAGTAAAATGCGCCATAGTAATTTTTTTGACAGCAAAGCTTCGCTCCAATTGCGTAGAGGCTGTTTCATTAAATCGTTAGATTTTGGTTCAAATGCTAATGAGACTGTCATGATAACGTTAACTATGCTTAACCAGAGAATTTGTATCGGTAAGATAGGCAATTGCAAACTCACTAGTACAGCAATAAAAACCGTCATTGACTCGCTACTACAAACAGGTAATATAAAGGCTATAGCTTTGTGCAAGTTCTGATAAATGCTTCGTCCTTCTTCAACAGCAGTTGTAATCGAAGCAAAGTTATCATCCATTAACAATATATCAGCAGCTTCTTTAGCAACGTCTGTCCCTGCCTTCCCCATTGCAATAGCAATATCTGCCAGTTTTAATGCCAGAGCATCATTCACCGAATTTCCAGTCACCGCTACAATTTCACCTTTAGCTTGTAATGCCTTAACAAGATGCAATTTTTGCTCAGGTGCAACTCTAGCAAACACTACCCCAGTTTCTGCTGCTGCTTCTAATTTTGCATCATTCATAACTGCGAGTTCTTGCCCCTTGAATGCAGTTATTTCACCATTTTGACCTAATCCTAATTTATAGCCAACTGCAACTGCTGTAATAATATGCTCTCCGGTAATCATCTGGACTTTTATTCCCGCATAATGACAAAATTTAATTGCAGCGAATACTTCTTGTTTAGGTAGATCAATCATTCCTTGTAATCCCAAAAAAATTAAACCAGAAGTAATACTATCATGAGTTATAAAATTACAGTCACTTTCTACAATTTTTTTCGCAAAAGCAAGCACTCTTAATCCCTGCTTTGCCATCATCTCTGCTTCTTGTTCAATAAATGTACTGTTTAGGGCAACAAGATTTCCATTTTTATCCAACGTTTGCTTGCTACGACTCAGAATTGCCTCGACTGAGCCTTTAATATAAATTGTCTTATTAATTTTGTTATGATTACTTTGTACGTTGCCCATTCCATGCAAAGTTGCCATGTATTGATACTTTGCTTCAAAAGGAATGATGTTTAGTCTAGGCATAGCTTCTCTTTGCTTTGACTGACTTAACCCAGCCTTACGGGCAGAAACGACCAAAGCACCTTCTGTTGAGTCTCCCACTACAACCCATTGATTTTCTTTAGGTTCTAGATGAGAGTCATTACATAATAAACCTGCAACTAGGCATTCTCTCAAAGCAATGTGTGACTCATATTTGTTATCAGTGCTGTTAGTTGTTACATCTGAATTGCCATTAGAATCAAAAATTGTTGTGCGTAAATCTGTATTATTATCTAGAAAACGCCCACCTAAATGTACTGGTTGCAAGTTACCTGACTGCCAAATTCTTCCTTTGAGATTATAACCAATTCCACCAACGGTATACTGCTGTTCACCAGCATAAATATACTTTACAGTCATTTTATTTTCTGTTAATGTGCCTGTCTTATCGGAACATATGACTGTGGCCTTTATGAGTGAATCTATTGCTGGCAGTTTACGAATAATTATATGGCGCCGTGCCATTCGTTCTATTCCAATCGCGAAAATAATAGTGATAACCACAGGCAAACTATAAGGAATAGCACTCACAGCTAACGCGACCGCCGCATTAAACATTTCACCCCAAGGCCTTCCTAATCCAATTCCAAATACAAATGTAAAACTAGCTAATGATAAAATAATATAAGTTAAAATCTGACTAAATTTGTTTAACTTACGAGTTAAACGTGTGTCCAAACTAGGACGCACAGGAATTGGTTCAGAAATTAGCCCTAGCTGAGTATTATTACCAATATCTATAACAATACCGCTACCTTCCCCAAATGTGACAAAACTTCCAGCGTAAACTATATTAGTTCGCTGTGACAGAGAAGTATTTTCGTTTACATCTAATAACTTTACATTTTTACTAACTGGTAAAGATTCCCTAGTCAAAGCAAATTGGTCAACTTGTAAGTTATTTGCACTTATTAAGCGTAAATCAGCTGGAACTTTATTACCAGATGCCAATAATACCAAGTCTCCTGGTGTTAATTCCTTAGCTGGAATGCAACACTTTTTAGCGTCACGCACCACTACTGCTTTTGTAGTTAAAGCTTGATCTAAAATTGATATTGTTTTTTCTGCTTTTAATTCTCGAACGTAACTAACAATTACGTTAATAACTATTACACCCAAAATAACCGCTGTATTTGTCCAATAGCCTAGTACAATATTAAGAAATCCTGCAATTAATAATATATATAGAAACGGTTGCTTAGATTGTATAACTAACCGTAGCCAAGGGCTTGTAGGAGGCTTTGCTGTTAATTCATTAACTCCATACAATGCCTGTCTGGAGCTAATTTCTGTAGATTTTAATCCTTTTTGTAAATTTGTTTGCAATAAAGATGCAACTTCTTCCAGATCAATGTGATGCCATTTAGTACCAGTAAGTGGGTGCATACCAGTTACAGATTTCTCTATATTGATTGTTGCCATGTTACTCCTATAGATAATAGAATTAACAATATACATAGTTCAAATCCAGGTAAGCTATAGAGCTATAGTTACCAAAGAAATATGGAAAATCGATTCCTGACTCAAGCCAAGAATCGATTCTTGGTGTTAGAAGAGTTATGAACTATAGTTTTATCAGTTATATATTAATGCCGCCAAGTAAATAAATTTGGTAAAAATCGGGTAGTAATCGGGTAGTAATTATTTATGTGTAAAAGCAAAATTAATACTAAACAGTCAGAAAGACTCAAAAATAGTAAATATAAAAAATCGATTCTTGTCTTATTTTATTTACAAGAATTCATTGAATGTGAAATTTGAGTTATAAAGACACACAAATTGTATACTTACAATTTCTTCGAAAATTGTGAAAAAATAGGAGGGAATTGGGCAGAAGTTGAGTAGATTCTAATTAAGTAGATAAAAAATTGTAAAAATATACAAAAAAATAAAAATAGATTCTTGCTTATAAACAAGAACCGAAAAAACGTGTGTTCCCTTAATGTAACTAAATCAGTTATAACTTTAGTTTAACTGTAAATAAGTCTAAAAATAAGGTAGAAATTATGTAGAAATCGGGTAAATTGAATTAATGAGACTGAAATTATAAAAATTGGTTCTCGCCTCTAAGCAAGAACCAAAGTGGGATGTGTGTGTTGTCGAAGTTCAATCTAACCTGTTATTTCCAGGTTATTCTTGAAAAGTTGAGATTAGAGGAAAAAAACGGGCAGAAATTGAGTAGAAGTTTAAAGTTAAAGTTGCTTCAGACGATAACCCAGTCCATGAACTGTTTCGATAAACTCGTCAGGCGCCCCCACTTCTCTGAGTTTTTGGCGTAAACTTTTGATGTGGGACTTAACGGTGTCTTCGGTAGGAGAGTCTTCTATAGACCAAACTTGCTGGATAATACCCGGTCTGCTCAAAACACGACGACCGCTAGAAACGAGTAACTCTAAAATTGCGTATTCCTTCGGTGTCAGGTTTAACAGTTGCTCTTCATAGAAAACTTCATAGGTACTTTGATTGATACATAAGTTTCCCCAGGATAAATTTATTCCTGGTCGAGAGTTACCGCGACGTGAAAGTGCCCTGATACGTGCCATCAATTCTCCTAAGTCAAAGGGTTTGACCATATAGTCATCGGCGCCTGCATCTAGTCCAATAATTTTATCGGCGATAGTATCGCGAGCAGTAAGCATTAAAATGGGAACAGGCAAATTACGTGAGCGCAGTTTTTGACAAAACTTAATACCATCTAGCTTAGGCAACGTAATATCTAGCACAATTAAGTTATAATCAAATGTCTCCACGTAATTTAATGCGGCTTCACCATCTTGCACAACATCTACCGTGTACTGACGATTCGTCAACGCTTCCACTAGCATATCCGCTATTTGCACATCATCTTCAACAACTAAAATACGCATCTTAACCCAATATCTTAAATGTGAATTTGTATTTATAGATTACTAGCATAAAAACAATATGAAATGGTCTGTAGAGGGAAAATGGATTGCAAGCGGTTTCGCGATGGCGATGACGGTTACTGGGTTTATTAGTTTTATTTCTTACCAAAATGCTACCAGATTAGCAGAAACTATTGTAAAAGTAAAAGAGACTCATGAAGTTATTGAGACTTTAGTTGGTGTCGTTGCTCATTTAAACGAAGCTGAATCTGGACGAAGCGGTTATATACTTTTGGGAGATGACCTAGAATTACAGCGTTATAATCAAGCTATTCAAAAAATCAAGCCAAGAATCAAAACATTAGAAAAGCTATTTGCAGATGATTCCAATCAAAAGCAAAGATTAATCACACTAGAATCTTTACTGGCTCAAAGACTCGTGATATCTAATCAAACTATTCAATTATATAGAAAAAACCCCTCTTTACAAAAAAAACAAGCTCAGTTAGTGGCTGATAATAATCGTAACCGCAATGAAATTCAGCAACTTATTGAACAGATGCAAAGTCAAGAAGAACAAGCATTAGATGTATGGGTAAAACAATCTCAATCTAACGTTCAGTCAAGAATGCTAATTGAAATTTTTGGAACTTTGTTAACATTTACTTTGCTTTTTGGTGTTTATGCTCAACTTTATCGGCAATTAGTAAAACGTCAACAAGCAGAAGCGAAACAACTCCAACTTACAAAAGAAAAAGAATTAGGTGAACTCAAACTGCAATTTTTCTCAATGGCTTCTCATGAGTTTCGTACACCTTTAAGTATCATTTTGGGGTCGTCTCAACTTTTAGAAGAAAGTCTTCAACAATTTGTAGAAAAAAAGAGGCTAAAAAATCTCTACCGCATCCAAACTAATGCTCGATTAATGACTCAATTACTCTCAGATATTCTGACATTAGCAAGAGCAGAAGCCGGAAAATTAGAGTATAAGCCTCAACTATTAGAAATGCAGAGTTTTTGCCTCAATTTAGTTGAAGATATGCAAACTTTAAGTGAATCTAGCCATGCAATTCAATTTGAGATGGAAGGTAGTGCAACTAATGCATGGGTAGATGAAAAATTATTATATTCTATTTTAAGTAATTTACTTTACAACGCTATTAAATATTCACCTGAAGCCAGTAATATTTATTTTAAATTAAAATGCCAAAATCAAGCTGTAATATTTCAAGTTAAAGACCAGGGAATTGGCATTTCTCAAACAACTCAACAGGAAATGTACGAACCTTTTCGACGAGGTGAAAATGCCTTGGGTATTCTTGGCACAGGATTGGGATTAGCAGTTGTAAAAAAATGTATAGATTTACACAAAGGACAAATTGATGTAGAAAGTCAAGAGGGGGTTGGCACTACTTTTACTGTTACTATTCCGCAAAACAAAGAAATATTATAGTGAAATTAAATTATTTTAAGTTAGGCAAGAAGATGGCTCCTTACTAGTAGATGGTCTACTTCCAACCGATGAACTCAAAGATTTGCTCGATAAAGAATCACTAGCTGAAGAAGAAACGGGGAATTACCATACCCTTGCTGGATTTTTAATTACTTTCTTGAAATATATACCGAAAGCAGGCGATCGTTTTGAATGGGATGGACTACGGTTTGAGGTAGTCGATATGGACGGTACGCGAGTAGATAAAGTTTTAATCACACCAATTTAAACTCGAACAAAATCTTAGTTTTACCCCTAATGTGAGAATTAGGTTTTTTTTTAAACTTTATTATGTTGGATTGGATTAGCAATATTATTTCTGATTTAGGTTACTTAGGTATTATCTTTTTAATGTTGGTAGAAAACTTTTTTCCTCCTGTGTCAGAAGAAATAGTTATGCCACTGGCGCGATTTACTGCTAATGGAAGATATAAAATAAGTTTGACTCTTGTACTTTGAGAACAAAGCCTTACAATTTTAAGTGCATTAGTTGTTAAATTAGTATATGCGAATATTACTTGTGGAAGATGACCCAGAACAGTTAGAGCCATTACAAGGTGTACTATCTGAAGCTGGATATATTGTAGATGGCGTTGAAGATGGCGACACTGCACAGTGGCTTTTATCTAAAAAGGAATATGATTTGCTGATTTTAGACTGGATGCTACCCACCGTTAGCGGGCTAAGTCTTTGTCGGCAGTATCGACTTCTTGGCAAAACGGCGCCTGTGTTGATGCTTACTGCGAAGGATACTACACTCGATAAAGTAGAGGGTTTAGATGCGGGAGCAGATGACTATCTTGTTAAACCTGCTGACTTAGTAGAACTTTTAGCGCGCGTGCGTGCTTTGGGTAGACGTTCTCCTACTTGGGTGGGAAATACTCTCCGTGTTGCTGACCTGCAATTGCACTTAGATACATTAATGGTTGAACGTAACCAACAAACTGTAGAGTTATCACCGCGCGAAACTCAATTACTAGAGTATTTAATCCGTCACCAAAATCAAATTTTAACGCGCGAGCAAATTGAAGAAGCATTGTGGGAATGGGGTTCTGAGCCAGAAAGCAATGCACTAACCGTATTAGTACGTAAGTTACGGAATCGCTTGCAACTCGTAGGCGCCGCAGATTGGATAAAAACAGTCTATGGTATGGGCTATAGTTTAAAGGCACCGGATAATTAGTTTTTGATTCGATAACTTACAAATCTGGCAATATCTTCTTTAGATAATCCTAGCTGTTGAATTAGCGTTGCTTTTATTATGGGTAAGTCTGTAACTGGATACTCGAACTCTAAGTTTTGTAGTGTAGAGCTAGCTGTATTAACCGTGACTAAAGTAACTCCTCGCTTTTTTTCAATCTCAGCCAAAATTCCTAAAACTTTGAATGCAGACCGTACCTGCATTTTTCTACCAATTTGCAAAACATCTTTCGCTTGCGTCTGTCCCATTTCTTGGGCAATTATGGTTTTAGCAGTATTTACTTCTGTAACTGGTAGAACGAATCTTACTTTTTTGAGTACAGAATTTTCTGTTTGATATTCAACTACAGTTGACTCTCGCTTTTTTTCAACTTCAACTGCCGTAACTAGTACGTTGGCTGCAAATTGTGCTTTTACCGTTTGTTTGTCTGCTTGTAGCTTACTTGTGGTATTATATGAACGGCTTAATATCTGGTTTGTAAACGATTCACCACCTATGGCAAAACTAATTAAAAACAGTGGCAGTAATAAAAGTGTGAATTGAGAATAATGTAGTTTTTGTAACCAGTGGAGCATTGAAATAAAAATATGAGTTGTCATGTTTAGTCGCAGCCGTAGTAATTTAGCTTTATGGTTTACCTTAACAATGGGAAGTATTTTGGTAGGTTTTGCCTCAGTGCTATATTACCAAGAAGTTTTAGATTCGTTAAGGAATCTCGACCAACTACTAGACAAAAAATCTAGAGTAATGGCAGTAAATGCAAAGTATGACACACTTAAGCAACAGCTTGATTTAGAAAATGTGCCACTATTAGGTAGTAACGTATCACCAGTAGATAGCGACCTTGTGTACGCGCGTTGGTATGATACTCAAAAGCAGATGGTACAATTTTTCGGCGCCACTCCACCTGAGCGTTTAACAACCACTCTTGGATTTCATACAATAAAACCTGAGTATCATCAAGTTAGAGGAACGTTTCGAGATGCTTGGTTGCGTGAGTTAACACTTCCCATATATCAAGATCATTTATTAATTGGTTATCTTCAAGTTGCAACACCACTAACATATACTCAAAATGATTTGGCTCATTTACGCTTAGTTTTACTTTTAACAGTTCCAGCAACTTTAGGAGTTATTGGGTTAGCTGGTTGGTGGTTAGGAGGACTAGCAATGCAACCAATTCGTGAAAGCTATGACCAACTACAACGCTTTACTGCTGATGCTTCTCATGAATTACGCTCACCCTTATCAGCAATTAGCAGCAATGCTCAGTATGGATTAATTTCTAATAACCCTTCTGTACAACGTCAACGGTTTGAAAATATCGTTGATGTTGTGAAGTCAATGAGTACTCTGATAAATAACTTGTTGATTCTAGCACGTCATGCAGGTCGATTAAATCCTGAATCTTTGCAACCAGTTGATTTAAAAAGCGAACTTTTAAAAATAGCTTCCGAATACACGAAACTAGAAATTGCACAGCATATCAATCTTACTTATAAATTACCAAATAATAGGTTGATAGTACTAGGAGATGCAGATTTACTGCATCAAGCAGTAGTTAATTTATTAACTAACGCATGTAAATATACAAAAGCAGGTGGTCAAGTTCAGTTAAATTTATTCGCTCCGTCTTCTTGGGCAGTTATTGAAGTAATAGATACTGGTATGGGCATTCCAGAAGCTGATTTACCACACATTTTTGAGCGATTTTACCGAGTTGATAAAAAACGCGCGCGCTCGTCTGGTGGATATGGTTTAGGGTTATCTATTGTTCAACAAATTGTTTCAGCACACGGAGGATATATTCGTGTCAAAAGTGTAATTGATAAAGGCTCCACTTTCAAAATTATTTTGCCATTGTAGGGTGCGTCACAGCTTAAACAATCTACAGCGAAGCAACAACTAAAGTAGCTGTGACGCACCATCAACAATTTTAAATTATGATGTATCTCGCGTGTTGGTGGTGCGTGAAAGCAGTTTATTTTTGCGTTTTATTTGTTGGTTGTAATAGCTTTCACGCACCCTACTTAACTACTATAATCATCGGTAAACCTGCAACAACACAAATCAACCATTGACTTAGCTTAAGCGGCGCCGTTGAAAAAATTGTTCATTAAACATAGTTAATTGATGTTAACTATAATTTGATTTGTTTTGTTTTAATTAGTGCTATGTCATCATGCAAAAATCTGCTTATATATATTGTTGGGTAAAAATGTGATTTAAATATGACTACCCTCACATTTGATAGCTAAATTAAAATTGGGTAAGATAAAGTCAAAACAAATTTATAAAATCAAAGTGGATGTTGCTTCCTTAATCACTGTTTCAATTATTCTCCTGCTCCTAGCCACAGGTGTTGCCCTCATAACACGACGGCTTCGTGTTCCCTATGTTACAGGTTTAGTGTTGGCAGGTTTGCCAATTACTGAGCTACTGTCTCGCCGTATTGGTTTAGATCCAATCCTTGTTTTAAATCTTTTCTTACCAATTCTCGTATTTGAAGCTGGTATCAATACAGATATCCGGCGCCTACGTAATACGTTTAAACCAATTGCCCTTCTAGCTGGGCCAGGAGCTGTTTTGTCCAGTACTATTATTGCCGTCCTATTGAAATTGTGGTTAGGACTAGCTTGGATACCCGCTCTACTTATAGGAGTAATTCTGGCAAACACTGATACGGTTTCCATGATTGCTGTCTTCAAGGAAATACCAGTACCATCGCGGCTTTCGACTATTGTTGAAGGAGAAACTCTATTTAATGATGCCGCTGCCTTAGTTTCGTTCAACCTGATTTTGCAAGTATATTCGACAGGTTCGCTTACGTTCGTAGAAGGAGTCCAGCAACTGCTATTTATCTCTCTAGGAGGTTGCCTCGTTGGGTTAGTCTTGGGCTACTTGAGTATACCTATATTTAACCGTTTAGATGATCCCCTTAGCAGTCTTTTACTAACTGTCGCAGTTGCATTAGGAACTTTTCAGGTTGGGCAATTTATCGGTGTATCAGGTGCTGTAGCTGTAGTTGTTGCTGGATTAATTTTCGGCAATTTAGGGCTTGGCAATACTTCTGCTTCTAGTCGTATCACCTTGTTGAGTTTCTGGGAATATGCCAGTTTTACTGTTAACACCTTCATTTTTCTACTGATTGGTGTAGAAATTAACCTGGTAACACTTTGGAGAACTTTACCTGCAATTTTACTTGCAGTTTTGGCGTATCAAGCCGGACGAGTTATTACAGTCTATCCCCTGCTAGGTATGGTGCGTTGGTTTGACCGTCCAATTCCAATGCGCTGGCAACATTTACTATTTTTAGGCAATATCAAAGGTTCACTTTCAATGGCTTTGGCATTAAGCTTACCCACCACATTACCAGGGCGAGAAAGTCTAATCGCTTTAGTCTTTGGCTGTGTACTATTGTCATTAGTGGGGCAGGGCTTAAGCTTACCTTGGTTAGTGAAACGCTTAAACTTATCTAAATTTTCAGAAGCACAGCAGCAGGTTGAACAATTGCAAGCCCAATTAATCACAGCTAAAGCAGCGCAAGATGAATTAGACACGCTATTGAAAACAGGAGTATTACCAAAAGCTGTGTATGAGGAAATGCGTTCAGCTTACCAAGTGCAAATAGCAAGTGCAGAAAAGGCATTACGAGAATTATATAATCGGCGCCCAGATGAATATGATACTAAAAGTGGAGAATACAAAAAACTTGATGCTATTCGTCGTCGATTGCTACTGGCGGAGAAAGCTGCACTAAACGAGGCAATACGTAAACGAATTCTCTCAGAAGAAATTGCGCGTGGACGACTTAAAAAAATTGATGAGCAATTGCTGAAGCTAGAAGATGATTAATAACTTTTTAAGAACTCGGTTTTGGAGATAAAGCATTATTGTTTTTTTTAGTTTTGATGACCTTACCAGGACTAATAAAAGAAACTCCTTGCTGAAATTCAGTAGCAATCATAATTGCCTCCACTATAGGTTCAGAAATTTCAGTTTGGGCTACCCATTCTACAATAAAATTTGCTCCTAAACCTCCGCTTACATCACTTCTTTGCACAAAAAAATCTGTAGAAGCTAATGGATCGAGTTGAATAGCTTGCTTCAAATACTGCTTGACTAATTTACCAGCTGAATCATAGTAGCGCACAGAAGTTATAATCATAGGTTGATTCAAATCTGTATTACGAATACTAAGTGTAGCTGCTAAATTTAAAACATCTTTTTGATCAGCGTGATAAATATAGGAATAGATAGGTACATAAATAGTTTGACCTATTGCTATCTTAAAATTTTTATCTAAAGTCACTACCTTTTGAGATGGATTTATCTGATTAGTATTTGATTGTGACTTTAGTGGATTCTCTGATGATGTGCAAGAGGCAAGAAAAATAAATGCAATAAATAAATAAAAATGTGGGTACAACTTCATTTCAGTTTATTTACAACCTTCGATAAAATCAATAACTTGATGTAATGAGCCGGGTTTTGTCGCAATCAGCACAGTTGAACTAGGTTCCAGTACTGTACTACCGTTGGGAATCGTTAAATCTTCATGCGGATGAGATTGGTAGCCAATAATTAGGGAGCCAGTAGGAAAACGGGAATCCTGAGCAATTTCGGCAACACTACGACCAATAACATAGCAATTATTTGGGATAGAAAGTTTCAACACCTCAATCTGACCTTGCTCAAAATGCATCATTGATTCCACTTGCGGATACTCAATGGCATTTACCATCGTGTTAACCGCTAGCTCAACAGTACTGATAATATGATTGGCTCCAACCAAACGCAGCGGTTCGGCAAAATCGGGATGACGCATACGACTTATAATATGGGGGACACCGTAATGTTTAGCGAGAGTCACCATCGCCAAATTTAAGGCATCACTGCGGAGAACAGCTGCTAAGGCATCGGCTTTACGAATTCCAGCTTCTAACAACACTTCTGTACTGACTGCACTTCCTTCAAAAGCCATCGCTCCCACTTGTTCACGGGCATAGTGACAAGCATTAGGGTCAATGTCAATAACGGCGACAGTATGCCCTAATTCTACCAATTTTTGAGCTAAACTTAGCCCCACTAAGCCTGCTCCACCAATTAGCACGTACATGGCTGCTCCTGATACTTTTCGACTTCCTACTTCACTTTACACTTTAACTTTTAGGAATATCAAAAACACGCCACTCCTGAATACCCCAACGCTTAAGAACTGGTTCAGCGCGACGGATATCATCTTCTGTTCCTTCTATTGTTACCAAATATTCTCCTTGGAATACTCGGTTATTATAAAGTTGAGCTGCTTCTTCCGGAAGAAACCAACCCCTAAGTGCGCCAATTAAACCGCCAGCAGCTGCACTAGCTCCACTTCCCAAAAGAGTTACTAAAACAGACTCAACAGCCAGCGCTGGACCAAAACCTGGAATTAGCAAAATACCTAAACCCGCAACCAAGGTCAGTAAACCTGCTGTTTTAGCACTTGCTAATGCGCCCATTGCTGCACCTTCTGATGGAGTGATATTACTTTCATTCGTATCAGTATTGTCAAGTTGCTCATCTTCAGGTTTTTTAGTGATTACAGAAATCTTATTCATTGAAAAGCCATTACTTCTAAGTTCGTCAAATGCTTGTACTGCATGTTGACGGTAAGGAAATATACCAATTGCATGTTGGAGTTGAGCAGAAACCATTTTACCTCCCAAAAAATGCTAAATGAACCTAACTGTTTGTTGCCAATTTAAACCTAATCGCAAACCTTAATCAAGAGGGTCAAAGCGATTAACTAATGCAGCTACTAAAATCATTGGTAAACCTGCAACAACACAAATTAACCATTGACTTAGATTAAGCGGCGCCGTTGAAAACAAATTGTTCATTAAACTCCATTGACTAAAAATTATTTGTAAGACTATAGTTGCCACAATACCAACAATAATTGCGGAAGCATCGCTAATATTGTGTTTAACTCCACGTATCGTATCGATAATTATTGCACCTAGCTTGCTGATACTTAAAAGATAAAAGACTCTACCAGCAACTAAAGCTTGAATTGCCATAGTACGTGCTAAGTCAATATTTGCTGTTGTTTGTCTTATCCATTCAAACATGCCAAAAATCAAAATCCAGTTGAAAACAGAAATAACTCCGATACGCTTAATTAAATTGCCAGAAAGTAACGGTTGACGAGGATTGCGTGGTGGTTGCTGCATCACTCGCTTTGAAGAAGGCTCAAACGCTAAGGGTACAGTCATAGCGATAGAGTTAACCATATTCAACCAGAGAACTTGTAAAGATAATATAGGTAACACTCTGGCAAATAATACACTAATCAAAATCGTCATCGATTCACCACCGTTGACTGGTAATATAAAAGCAATAGCTTTGAGCAAATTACGATAAACGGTTCGCCCTTCTTCAACCGCAGCTTGTATCGAAGCAAAATTATCATCCGTTAATATCATATCCGAAGCTTCTTTTGCTACCTCAGTTCCGGCGCCTCCCATTGCAATGCCAATATCTGCTTGTTTTAGTGCAGGTGCATCATTAACACCATCACCTGTCATAGCCACTATTTCACCTTTAGATTGTAGTGCCTCAACAATACGCAGTTTCTGTTCAGGCGCCACACGAGCAAATACTACCCCATCTTCAACAGCTGTTTTTAGTTGTTGATTATCCATTTGGGCAAGTTGTTGTCCGGTAAAAGCCATCACTTCGCCATTCTTATTAAATCCCATACGTTTAGCTATAGCTTGTGCAGTTACAGCATGGTCGCCTGTAATCATTTTTACTTGAATACCAGCTTCTTGACAGGCTTGCACTGCTATAATGGCTTCGCTTCGGGGTGGGTCGATCATCCCTTGCAACCCTAAAAAAATCAAATCGTTTTGAATATCCCCGTGGTCAAGGGAGTTTTTAGTTGTGGGAACATTTTTTTTAGCAAAAGCTAATACTCTTAAACCCTGTTGAGCCATTGCATTAACAGAGGAATGTATAGTATTAGCTTGTATAGGAACTATTTCACCCTCTGCATCTAACATTTGCCGACAGAATTTGAGAATTGCTTCAACTGAACCTTTGATGTAGATAGTGCTGAGTGATGAGTCCTGAGTGCTGAGTGCTGAGTTCTGAGTGCTGAGTTCTGAGTGATGAGTATTAGGTGAAAGTTTCTTTCCTTGATGTAAAGTTGCCATATATTGAAACTCAGACTCGAAGGGAATTACATCAAGTCTGGGGATTTCACGTTCTAGATTGCTCTTGTTAAATCCAATTTTATTTGCAGCAGCTATTAATGCTCCTTCTGTTGGGTCGCCAATAACTTGCCATTGTTCATCTTTTTCTTCTAAGCGTGCGTCATTGCATAAAAGTCCAGCAATTAAACACTCTACAAGTACTGGTGAAGTATTAAGGTCAACTTGCTTTTCATGTAATAAGATTTCCCCAGGTGGTGCATAACCGACTCCTGTAACTGTATAATATTGACCTCCTCCATAAATACCTTGTACTGTCATCTGGTTTTCTGTCAAAGTACCAGTTTTATCAGAACAGATAACAGTGGCGCCTCCGAGAGTTTCTACTGCGGGTAATTTACGAACAATTGCATGGCGCCGTGCCATGCGTGAAACTCCAATTGCTAAAGTGACTGTAACTACTGCGGGCAGACCTTCAGGAATAGCACTGACAGCAAAAGCAACAGCAGCTTCAAACATTTCTGCCCAAGAATTACCGTATCCTAATCCAACTGCAAATGTTAGCGTCGCAATACCAAGAATAATATATAGTAAAGTCCGACTAAATTTATCGAACTTGCGAGTTAATGGAGTTTTTAGACTTGTTCCTTGTTCAATTAGCTGACTCAGGCGCCCTGTTTCTGTAGCTTCTCCAATCGCAACAACAATACCACTACCAGTGCCAAATGTGACAAATGTGCCTGCGTAAGCCATGTTAGTGCGTTCTGCAAGAGGAATATCAGCATTAACAGGTTGAGAATTTTTTTCAACTGCTATTGATTCACCTGTCAGTGCAGATTCATTGATTTGTAAATTCCGCGTTTGTACAAGCCGTAAATCTGCTGGTACTTTGTCACCCGATGCAAGTAATACTATATCTCCAGGTACTAACTCAGTAGAAGGAACTTGTATTTTTTTACCATTTCTTAAAATAGTGGCATTAGTTCGCACAGAAGAAGCTAAAGCAGCAATGGCACTTTCGGCTTTTGATTCTTGAATAAAACCAATGATGGCATTAATTAACGTTACACCCCAAATTACCCAAGCATTTACCCACTGTTCGATTATTGCTTTGATGGCGCCTGCAATTAGTAATATATATAGTAGTGGTTGGTTAAATTGCTGTAAAAATTTTACTATGGGACTAGTACCTGGTTTAGCCTTGAGTTCGTTGGCGCCGAAATGTGATTGCCTTTTAGCAACTACTGACTCGCTTAAACCTGTTTCTAAGTTAGTTTCTAAGTGGTGCGTAATTTCATTTGTAGATAGTTGATGCCATTGGCTCGATTGAATTATTTCTTTCGATTCTACTCTCATATTCTTTAGTTTATTATTGTTTTAATCTGCATCTACGTTACTCTGCAACAATTAGCTTATATATATTGTCGAAGAGAAATGTGATTGAAATGTGATAGAATCCCCCCAACCCCCTTAATAAGGGGGGCTAAAATTTGTTTACGTATGCGACTAAGATTTGCTTACGTATAGCGCTAAGATTATTATTTCTTTTCTTGTTCACCTCTTATTAAGGGGGGCTAGGGGGGATTAAAATTTAAATATACCTAATGACAGATGAAATAATTATATTTATGCAAATATGGAGACACAAGTTATTGTATCTCCAAAAAAAATTATTTTGCGTTTGGCTTCTAAGGTAATTGTGAATATTTACTAAGCCGCTCTACGAGTAAGCAAGTTGTACAAGAATACAGCTATTAAGGCGCCAATAACGGCAACAACTATACCACCAAAAGATAGACTACTAGCAGTAAGCGTCAAAGTACCCGTCTGTAATAAACTAAACAAACTACCTCCAATAAAGGCGCCAATAACTCCTAATATAAGAGTGCCAATTAAACCGCCTCCTTGTGAACCGGGATAAATCATTTTAGCAATAGCACCTGCAATTAAACCCAAGACAATCCAAGCTAAAATATTCATGATTTGACTCCTTTCTTCTTATCTATTATCTAATATTAAATATCTCAAACCCTTATTGTAGCGTTTCTTTTAGGCGCCGTAGCTCCCCACGCTTCTTTAGGGTAAAACCGCTGTATGTAATTGTTTGAGAGATTTCGGAGATGTCTAGTGTAGAAGCAATGCTACGCGACTTAAATAGTGTTCCTGAAACCATTCGTGCCACAGTACGTAATAATGGTGGCGGACATTTGAACCATACAATTTTTTGGCAAATTATGAGTCCTACGGGTGGTGGACAACCAACAGGAGAAATAGCTCAAGAAATAAATCAAACTTTTGGCAGTTTTGAACAATTCCGCAAACAATTTAATGAAGCTGGTGGAGACCGTTTTGGTAGTGGTTGGGTATGGTTAGTGCGTAACCCTCAAGGTCAATTACAAATTGTCAATACTGCAAATCAAGATAACCCAATTATGGATGGCTTATATCCAATTATGGGTAATGATGTCTGGGAACATGCTTACTACCTACGATATCAAAATCGCCGTGCGGACTATTTAAATAACTGGTGGAATGTTGTGAATTGGAATGAAGTCAACCGACGTGCTATTGCATCACGCCAAGCTTAAATAAAAGTAATTTTCTAC
This sequence comes from Calothrix sp. FI2-JRJ7, assembly GCA_019359675.1. Taxonomy (GTDB): domain Bacteria; phylum Cyanobacteriota; class Cyanobacteriia; order Cyanobacteriales; family Nostocaceae; genus Dulcicalothrix. The sequence goes on along the minus strand of JAHHGX010000032.1, from coordinate 8,694 downwards.
CATATAACAAGGGGTGTATCATGAGAAGTCTGTTAATGCGAAGTCCAGTTGTTGTAGCTGCCAGTTGGATAGGCGCCTATATTTTAATAGCTCTTTTACCTTTGCTGCTGTTGGTAGTATATCCGGCGCCAGAAGATAAAGGCTTTTGGATTGATTTCTCTGTTGCCCTCGGTTTCATTGGTTTAGCAATGATGGCACTTCAGTTTGCTTTAACTGCGCGTATTAATCGCATTGAAGCTTCCTATGGAGTAGATATTATTCTCCAATTTCATCGTTATATTTCTTTAGTAGCGTTCGCCTTAATTCTTATCCATCCATTGATATTGTTTGTCGCACAGCCAGAAACTCTACAACTTTTAAACTTTTTTACAGCACCTTGGCGAGCAAGAATGGCTGTTTTAGCAACGTTAGCATTAATTGCGCTAGTTGTCACAACTATTTGGCGCCAACAATTGAAAATACCCTACGAACCTTGGCGTACATCCCACGGTATTTTTGCTGTCTTAGCAGTAGGTTTAGGGTTAGGACATGCTATCGGTGTAGGTAATTACTTGGGATTATTTTGGAAAAGTGTATTGTGGACAGGTATTGCGCTTATTGCACTTTGGTTGTTGGTCTACGTGCGTTTAGTAAAACCTTGGTTCATGCTAAAAAAGCCCTACTTAGTTGAAGAAGTACGTCCAGAACGTGGAAATGTATGGACGCTAGCACTAAGACCTATCGGACACAAAGGTTTTTGCTTTGAACCTGGACAGTTTGCCTGGATAACTCTTGATATTTCCCCCTTTCAGATGCGCGAACATCCATTCTCTATGTCTTCCAATGGAGATAATTTAGAACGCATCGAGTTTAGTATCAAGGCTTTAGGCGACTTTACCAATACTATCAAAGATGTAGCACCGGGAACTAAAGCTTTTTTAGATGGCCCATATGGAGTTTTTACAACAGAGCGTTATGAAGACTCAGCAGGATTTATATTAATTACAGGTGGTATTGGTATTACACCAATGATGAGTATACTTTTAACTGCCTCTAAGCGTAAAGACGAGCGTCCTTATTTACTTATCTATGCCAGCAAAAAATGGGAAGATATAACCTTCCGTGAAGAATTGGATGAATTACAACAAAAGTTAGACTTAAAAATCATTCATGTTCTAAGAGAACCACCAGAAGACTGGTCAGGTGAAACAGGCTATGTAGACAAAGAATTACTACAGCGTTATATTCCGAAGCGGCGCGGTACAAGGCATTATTTAATTTGTGCGGCGCCAAAAATGATGGAACAAGTAGAGTTAGCACTGCATCAACTCGATGTTCCACCTACAAATATTCACATGGAACATTTCAATCTTGTTTAATACTCAATATACCGCCATGCGTTACAGTATAATGCTTCAACTAGTTACAGGCATCACTTTAGTTTTAGTTGGTGGCGCCGCAATCTTTGCCTGGATACAAAACCGTCCTAACCCACCTCAGCAAGGTGCTTCACTAACAGAACAAACAAAGTAAGATTGAATGGTTAACGAGAAGGAGAAATTACTATGAAAGGATTAAAAGGTAAGAATGCACTAATTACAGGTGCCACTTCGGGTATTGGGGAAGTAATCGCGATTCGTTTGGCTGAAGAAGGCTGTAATATAGCTATTAACTACCGCAGAAACATTGAAGATGCGGAAGATACCCAAGACATGGCAATGGAGAAAGCTTGTGGAGACATTAATAATTGCGGTGTTAAGTCTTTACCAGTTAAAGGTGATGTCTCTAAAGAAGAAGACATTGTTAACATGGTCAATACCGTAGTTCAAGAGTTCGGTAGTCTAGATATACTAATTAATAATGCTGGAATTCAGAAAGAATGTGCTTCCCATGAGCTTAAGGCAGAAGATTTTGACTCTGTGTTAGGAGTAAATTTAAGGGGTGCTTTCCTCTGCGCGCGTGAAACCATCAAACACCTGCTTTCACAAAACCGTTCTGGAGTAATTATTAATATTTCCAGTGTCCACGAAATTATTCCTCGACCGTTTTACCTTAGCTATTCCATCAGCAAAGGTGGAATGGAAAATATGACTAAAACTCTAGCGTTAGAGTATGCTAATAAAGGTATTCGCGTCAATGCTGTGGCGCCGGGAGCAACCATAACACCCATCAACGAAGAATGGGTTAATGACCCCGAAAAAAAAGCGGTTGTAGAAAGTCATATTCCGATGAGTCGCGCGGGAACTTCAGAAGAAATGGCTGCTGCTGTAGCTTTTTTAGCATCTGATGAAGCTGCATATATTACAGGGCAAACACTTTTTGTAGATGGTGGCTTGACGCTATATGCAGATTTTCGAGAAGCTTGGTCTGCGTAAGGTGCGTGAAAGCAGTTTAATATTTTATTTTATTGTAGATTGTAATGGCTTTCACGCACCCTACGTTAGGCACTATGGAAGAAGAACTTATCCACGCCAATCTGAAATCGTTTCTGTTAGTACTCTCAGTTTCTTTGAGTGTTGCAACGCTACCGCAAATATTTAGTTGGTTACGTCAAATTCCTTACACACTATTGTTAGTGATTGTAGGATTAATATTAGCTTTGGTAGATGTCAGATTAGTCAATCTATCTCCAGAGCTAATTTTGACTATTTTTCTACCACCACTATTATTTGAAGCCGCTTGGAATTTAAAATGGTCAAATTTAAAACGAGATTTAGTACCAATTTGCTTGTATGCCATTTTAGGTGTACTAATTACAATTGCGGGTGTTGCGCTCGGTTTAAACCAGATTGCAGGAATTTCTTTGACTACTGCTTTATTAATTGGCGCCAGCTTATCTGCAACTGACCCGGTTTCTGTAACTGCTTTGTTTCGAGAATTAGGCGCCCCGCAACGCTTAACTACATTGATGGAAGGTGAGAGCCTATTCAATGATGGCATGGCTGTAGTGGCGTTTGGATTTTTAGTAGCCCTGCAACAGGAAACTACACAGTTAGGATTACAACCTATTTTGGTTGAGTTGCTTTCAGTAGTTGGTATTGGTATTGCTGTTGGTTGCTTAATCGGATTTAGTATTTCTTATTTAACGCAACGCTTTGATTTGCCTTTAGTAGAGCAATCTCTAACATTAGTTTCTGCTTATGGAACCTACCTCATTACTGAAGATTTAGGAGGTTCTGGGGTAATTGGAGTTGTCACTTGCGGTTTGATATTGGGTAATTTTGGTTCGCGCATTGGCATGAACCCACGCACGCGACTCATTGTCAGCGAGTTTTGGGAGTTTTTAGCCTTTTTCGTCAATTCTATTGTGTTTCTGTTGATTGGCGACCAAATTCGTTTTGATGTATTGCAAGCTAATTTTATCACTATCGCCATCACAGTCGGCGCCATGATATTCGCGCGGGCAATTTCAATTTGTTCACTCAGTGCTTTAAGTAACTTCCTTGTTAAATCAGAAATTCCAATTCCTGACCAAACGGTTGTTTGGTGGGGAGGATTACGAGGTTCGGTTTCTATCGCACTTGCATTAAGTGTATCTGTTGTAGTTCCAGCAAGGGAAGAAATTATTGCCACTGTGTTTGGTGTAGTTTTATTTACACTACTAGTACAAGGACTAACCGTTAAACCTTTGTTAGAAAAGTTGCAGCTTATAGACAAACAACCATTACGTAAACTGTATACAGAAGCTGTAGCTCGTCAAGTAGCGCTGAATCGTGTACTGGAACATTTAGCACAAACAGAAAATCGTATAGGTATAGAGCCAGAATATTATCGTTACCAGGAAACATTAATTAAGGGAGAACTAACCCGCTTACAAACAGAAATAGACAAAATGTATTTGGAATATCCAAATTTACAGAAATTTACAAAACAACAACTACGCGAAGAACTGCTAGCAGTTGAAGCTGATACATATGGGGAATTTGTAAAAACTGGTTGGTTAAATAAAGAACTTTCGCCTTTTTTGCAGGATACGTATCAATCTTTAGAATGATGTTAATTATGAACACTAGTAAAACACTATAGGTGTAATCATGTTTAAAGTAATTTATGGCACACGAACAGCAAAAAGCTAAAATTGATTTTTCCAATGCGAAGGAACCACCTCGCACTATTGACCCTAATGGACCAGAAGGGCCGATAATAAGCGACGATGAAGTGAGTAAGGATGATAACTTAAAGATGTTTGATGATTCGAGCAATCAAGGTGAAAGTCGTCCTGATGGAGGCCAAGTAATTAAAGCCAATCTTTCTGGCAGTTGAGAAACCCTTGTGCTGACGTTACACGTAACGTCAGCACAAGGGCGCCGCTGCCTACACACTACCGAGCCGTGATAGTATAACTATCGTCATATACTAGTTCTATGCTCGAAACAGCAACGCATGAACCAAATACTCATCGCCGAAGACAATCCCCGCATTAGTTCTTTCTTGGAAACTGGGTTACAAGCACATGGGTTCACAACAGCGATAGTAGCAACTGGTAATGAAGCTATAAACGTTGCTGACAGTAAAATATTTGATTTACTAATTTTAGATATTGGTTTACCCGACCTCGACGGTTTTGATGTGTTGAGGAACTTACGTGGTAGAGGAGAGACACTCCCAATTATTGTACTAACAGCCCGTGATACGGTAGATGATACGGTTGCAGGTTTAGAAGGAGGCGCCGATGATTATATTACCAAACCATTTCGCTTTGAAGAACTACTAGCGCGCGTCCGCGTACAAATGCGAAATCGTCACATTCCCCGTCAACAAGAAGACACTACATTAAGAGTTGGTGACATTTGTTTAGACTTGCTAACACGTCAAGTTTGGGTAGGAGATAACTTAGTAGAACTTTCCACGCGCGAATTTATCTTAGCAGAAGTGTTTTTGCGTCACCCGATGCAAGTACTAAGTCGCGAACAATTATTAAACCGAATTTGGGGTTATGACTACGACCCAGGTTCAAATATAGTTGACGTATATGTAGGACACTTAAGAAAGAAATTTGGTAGCAGTCGCATAGAGACAGTTAGAGGTATTGGTTACAGATTGCGAAGGTAGATAAATAATTCTTGATAAAGTGAATGAAAGTAAGATAAAGTTTTAAAATTAAAAAATACTACCGTTTTAATCATTAAAGTTGTATTAAACAATAAATCTTGTGGAATTATATAAATCTTGTGGGATGGGCTTTCTCTTGCCCCGTCCCTAAAATAAATTATATACAGCAATCTTAATTTAAACTTAACATAATTTTAGGTACATTCGTAATTATTAACACTATAAAATTACAATAATACGTAAAATAATAGAACTAGCCACAGTATTACTTTAACCTTCTTCTAATTAATTTATATAACTCATGCCTCCGCTAAGAAACTTAGTTGAAGATGCTCAAAAAGCCCTTGAAGCGAGTATTATGTACTATAAAGGGCAAGCAGTAGGAACGATTGCCGCACGCGATAGAGATGCACTTGCGCTCAACTATGACCAATGCTTTGTGCGTGATTTTGTATCATCAGCATTAGTGTTTTTAACAACAGGCAGAGAAGAAATAGTTCGTAATTTCTTGGAAATAACCTTAACGCTGCAAAGCCAAGAACGACGAATGGACTGCTTTAAACCAGGACTAGGTTTAATGCCTGCTAGTTTCAAGGTAGAGTTACGTGGTGGTGGAGAAGTTCTAATTGCCGATTTTGGCGAACATGCTATAGCAAGAGTCACTCCTATCGACTCTTGTTTGTGGTGGATGATTTTGTTGCGTGCGTATGTAAAAGCAACAGGAGATTTAGCACTTGCTAACCACAGCGACTTTCAACATGGAATGCGTTTGATATTGCGTTTATGTTTGGAAACCCGGTTTGATATGTATCCTACACTGTTAGTTCCCGATGGTTCGTTTATGATTGACCGTCGGATGGGTGTGTATGGATACCCATTAGAAATTCAAGCTTTATTTTATGCAGCTTTACGGGCGGCAGAAGAATTATTGTTACCAAACGACTTAGATGGTATACATACAGCAGTAATTGAACGTTTGGGTCATTTGGCTTTTCATATGCGAAGCTATTACTGGCTTGATATGCAACGCTTGAGCGAAATTTATCATTATAAAGGTGAAGAGTTTGGCATCAGCGCAGTTAACAAGTTTAATATTTACGCTTCTTCTATACCAGCTTGGTTTATTAATTGGCTTCCTGATGAAGGTGGATATTTTGCCGGAAATATTGGTCCCAGTTTAATAGACTTTCGTTTCTTTACGCTAGGTAATTTAATGTCGGTAGTTACTTCGCTGTCAACTAAAGAGCAATCGAGTAATATTTTAACTTTGGTAGAAAACCGTTGGGATGATTTGGTGGGACAAATGCCGATGAAGATTTGTTTCCCCGCAGTAGAAGACCGCGACTGGCAATTATTTACTGGTTTTGACCCTAAAAATGTACCTTGGTCGTACCATAATGGAGGTAACTGGCCTGTTTTACTATGGTTTTTAGTCGCTGCGGCAGTTAAAACAGGTAATATTCAACTTGCAGAAAATGCTATTAAACTTACCGAGCTTCGTTTAGGTAAAGACTTATTCCCCGAATATTATGATGGTAAAAACGGGCGCCTCATTGGTAAAGAAGCGCGTCGTTATCAAACTTGGTCGATAGCAGCATTCCTACTCTCTAAACAACTCATCGCCAACCCTGAACATTTAAAGCTAATTACTTTTGAAGAAGATGACCGCGCAATAGCATGTGAATTTTAGGTATTTTGGTTTATGGAAACACAAGAAATTTTACAATTTGATTTTTGAACATAATGTAGGGTGTGTGACGGCACGAAAAAACTTCAGCGTATTTATAAGACTTGTAGCGTCACGCACCGACTCTTTGATATTTATGGTGCGTAATGCCACAAAATTATTCGCTTCATTGAAATATTGTTATGGCGTTACGCACCCTACTCTTGAGAAATTGTTCAATTGTTAAATATCGATGACTTTGGTTGCTATACTTGATATAGAAATATAAGTCACCATAGATAGTTTTAGATATATGAGTAAACGCAAGCGCCAAGAAAGTGCCGAATTGTCTCAAAGCTTAGAGGCGCCAAAGTGTGACGACCATTTAGTACACTTAGAAAGCGTGCGCTCTATACAGTCACAAATATTACCAACTGACAAAGCGCAACAAATGGCAGAAGTATTTAGTCTGCTAGCAGATACAAATCGTCTGCGTTTAATTTCCGCACTGGCATCACAAGAATTATGCGTTTGCGATTTAGCCGCAGTCACAAAAATGACCGAATCTGCTATTTGTCATCAACTGCGTTTATTAAAAGCAATGCGTTTAGTTAACTACCGTCGTGAAGGTCGCAATGTCTATTACACTTTGGCAGACGGTCATATTGTAACTTTATATACTTCTTTAGCCGAGCATATGGAAGAAAAATAAAATTTACAGACAAGTTTGCAACAGGCGCCGTATACTCTATTTTCGCTGTATACAAAAAGTAATCAAGCGTAAACAAGTTCCAAACTACGATGCTACTAAATATACAACGCTAAGAGTATGGGTGCCAGTTCGGGATGGCATAAAAGTACCGTTATCTATAGTTTATCGTAAAGGAATAAAACTTTAATGGTAAGGCGCCTTTGTTTCTTTACGGATACGGTGCATACGGTCTAGGAGAAGAAGCAAGATTTGATAGCAATTTAATTAGCTTAGTTGATAGAGGTATGATTTATGCAATTGCTCATATACGTGGTGGAAATGAATTAGGCAAGCAATGGTACGAAGACGGTAAGCTGATGAAGAAAAAAAACACCTTTAATGATTTTATCGACAGTGCCGAATATTTAATTAGTAATAATTGGACATCTAAAGACCGTTTGCTAATTAGTGGTGCTAGTGCAGGAGGTTTACTAGTTGGTCCTGTAATAAACATGCGTCCTGACCTTTTCAAAGCAGCACATCTCGATGTACCCTTCGTAGATATTATGAACACAATGTGGGATGAAAGCTTACCATTAACTACCGAAGAATATCTCGAATGGGGCAACCCGCATGAAAAATCTGCCTATAGTTACATGCGCTCTTATAGTCCTTATAATAATGTGACGCGTAAAGCTTACCCTTCAATATTCCTTACTACCAGTATTAACGACAGTCAAGTTGGATATTGGGAACCAACAAAATATGTTGCTAAATTACGCACCCTCAAAACAGATAATAATCCCTTACTACTAAAAGTTAACCTAGAAGCAGGTCATCAAGGCGCCAGTGGTCGTTATGAAGAACTTAAAGATACTGCGTTTGAGTACGCTTGGATGCTTTCACAAGTTGGAATAGTATTTTGCTGGTAACATTCGCAAACGAGTGTTCACTTAATAAGCACTTCAGTACTTGGTGGAGTTAAGTGCTAAAGTGCTTATTACGATTGGTTTGTGCATTTGAGAGCAAGTTGGTTTTCTTGATGGGGAAAACGTGCGACTAGTTGTATATTTCCTAATGCATCTTTTTCCCAATTTGTTGCTTCAATAATTGAAGGTGCTTCATTGTGTAAAGATTGAGTAATTTTACTGTTCCTATTTGTATTTTCTTGTAATGGTCTTAAATCCCACATTCCGCACCCCAAGGCGCCATTCAACTGTAGTATGCGGTAATAACTGAACTACATAAATGATAAAAAGAGTAAAATTATACTCAATCATCAAATTTTTACATGTGGCTTGTTGTG
>JAHHGX010000031.1 GCA_019359675.1 Calothrix sp. FI2-JRJ7 | reverse complement strand
GGAAGATATCCTTGAAAAGCTTCCATTCAAGGTCGCTTAATCCATCAAAACGCCCAGCCATAAACAGATACACCCTTTTTGTACAAGAGTAGATTACCATATTTTGGCATTAGTGGGATAGGTTCATATAAATTATGATTTAACCCGCCCGTACATGGTAGGTGGGGGCGGGTTTACAATGTTGTTGGTTTCTATGTAGGTTATGGGTTAACCCGCCCCTACAGGTTCGTCGTGTATGCGCTGTAACCGTATGCCATTGGTTCGCGCATTGATTCTACGGGTTTGATGCTCCGGTTGATGGATTGGGCAAATGGTATTTTTATGCCTTTGATGGTTTCTGGTACGATGGAATATTCGTTTGTTGGTTCTACGCTGTATTGGGGGGATTTGGCTTTCATTCCTGCTTCTACTAGCATTTCGTCTATTTCGGCTGCGGTAAATTGTCTCAAATAAATTTCGTTTTTACCTGCTGGGTTTAATCGACGTATCCAGTTGTGGATGATGTGAGAAGGACAAACTTTATTGTGGAATGAATGGTTGAATATAAATGTTCCACCTGGTTTGAGGACGCGCGCCATTTCTGCCATCAGTTTCCGCAGTTGCGCTTCGGGAATGTGCATGAATACACAGTTGGAAATTAGTAAATCTATTGAGTTATCTTCTAATGGTAGGATTTCGGCTGAGTTACAAATTACGTTAAACTCGGCGCCTGGAAAGAAATTATACTCTTGTTTACACTTGAGCAGGCGCCGTAATAAAGGTTCAGAGATATCTAGACCGTAATATTTTTGACAGTTAAGATTTTTATCTAATGAGAGAAATAAAGGAATGCGTCCGTAACCGCAGCCAATTTCTAATATACTGTCAACAGTCTTATTTTTAGGAAACTTGCTCCAAACACCCGAAGGGATGCCAGTTAAAAGTTTATAATCTTTTTTGATAGCGGCGCCAGCTTCAGCTTGTTCAATTTTTTGCGAACCATAGTAAGTCTTACCGATTTCATCCCACAATTGCTTGTGTCCGGTACTATTTAAATTTTCATAATCTTTAGGCAAATAAACACCATCCCGAAGCTGATACTCATTCAGGTTGGGTTTTACGCTCATCGCTTGACTCATAAAAGTAATTGCTCTTGAGTATTATTATGTTATTGGTTATACGCGCAATCGACAGTAAACCGCAATTGTTGGATTTGCGGGTATCTAAAGACACTTGTTAATTTTATCGGTATTTTCTCCGATACTCTATCCAATTTTTACGCTCATTACCGAAAATATTGAATATAAAGTTGTTTAATATAGTTATAGCTGTAGAATCTGAGGCTACTATGTCAATTGCGTCACATCATAAAAAAGTAGTCGTAGTCGGCGCCGGTTGGGCGGGGTTAGGCGCCACGTATCATCTCGCAAAACAAGGGTATGATGTGACGCTGTTAGAAGCAGGTGCTTATCCAGGTGGACTGGTAGCAGGTTGGAAAACTCCGGGTGGACGTTCAGTAGAAGCAGGTATTCACGGGTTTTGGTATCCTTACCGCAACATATTCTCGCTCACCAACGAATTAGAAATTAATCCTTTTACTCATTGGACACGTTCATCGCAGTATTCTCCTAACGGTTTAGAAGTTGAATCTCCAATATTTCAAGATTTACCCAGACTGCCAACACCCGCCGGCACATTCGTTTACACCCGGTTTAAGCGCTTACCTTTGATCGACCGCATCAGCGCTTTACCTTTACTATATGCTGTCGTTGACTTTGATAACTCCGATGAAGCTTGGCGCCGTTACGACTCAGTAACAGCACGCGAACTGTTCAAACAATTTGGAGTTTCCGCGCGTTTGTACCGCGAATCATTTGAACCAATGTTACTAGTAGGATTATTTGCCCCAGGTGAACAATGTTCTGCTGCTGCCACATTGGGAATGTTATATTATTTTATTCTTGCTCATCAACCTGATTTTGATGTCGTTTGGTGTCGAGGAACAGTCGGAGAAAAAATCTTCCGTCCTTGGGTAGAACATATTGAAAAGCTAGGAGCAAAAGTCTTAGCCAACCGTCGCGTTACTGATGTAATTACTCAAAATAACAAAGCTACAGGTGTCGTTTGTGGTGACGAAGTATTCGATGCAGATGCCGTAATTTTTTCAGTGGGAATTACAGGGATGAAAAAGATTGTCGCAAATAGTCCCACTCTACAAAGTCGTAACGAATTTAGAAATTTGACAAACTTAGGCGCCGTTGATGTACTTGCCGTGCGTTTGTGGTTTGATAGAAAAATAAATATTCCACTTCCTTCTAACGCTTGCTTTGGTTTTGATGCCACAACCGGATGGACGTTCTTTGATTTAAATGCTTTACACGATGAATACCGTGATGAACCAGGAACAGTTGTAGAAGTAGATTTTTACCATGCTAACCAATTTATACCGCTCAACGACGAAGAAATTATCCCAATTGTCCAGAAATATCTACAATCATGTGTACCAGCATTTGGTGGCGCCAAAGTAATTGATAGTAGCGTAATACGATTACCACAAGCTGTTTCACATTTTGCACCTGGTAGTTATCGACACATGTTACCAGCTACTACAAGTTTCTCCAACGTATTTATGAGTGGTGACTGGATAATTACTCGTCATGGTTCATGGTCGCAGGAAAAAGCATATGTAACTGGTTTAGAAGCAGCTAATTTAGTAATTTCACAACTAGGTGAAGGTACATATGCAAATGTACTACCTATTGAACAAGACGAAGCGCATATCCAAACCTTTAGACAACTTAATCGAAATTGGCGCCAGTTCAGCAAATCTATTTTGCCCGACTTTTGGTTGCCTTAAAATCCCAGAAACCCGGTTTCTTTGTCACTGAACATGAATATCATCAAATAAAACGAAAAGAAACCGGGTTTCTCACTGCAAACGAGTAGTTCAACAAATACTGTTCTACATTTAGGTTAACGCGGCGCCAACGTAAATTAAAACGCATTGGCGCCTTCCTTAGTTAAGGTTTACGCGCAGTAATTAAACAAATGTGACCGTGAGTTGGTGTGACGGATATATATTGAAATCCAACAGTTTGTAGAAGCTGTGAAGGAAAAACTCCGCGCGACCGTTTTATCGCTGCTGGTGGTAGTGAGTACAACGGGGTTGGTGAAAATATCGCTTATCAACCCACAAGCAACAGTTTTGGTTTAACCTATGGTGTCGCGGAAGAACTACAGCGTGGTTGGATGTACAGCAACGGACACCGTGAAAACCTTTTAACTCCTGAATATAAAAAATTTGGCTACGGCATTGCAGTTACTCCTTCGGGGCGCGTATATGCTGTACAAATGTTTTCCGATTAGTAGATGCGAGAAAAAGAGATATGCTGGAGATGATTGGAAATATGCCAAATAGAAAAAGTAACGATGAAACTGGCACAAAGAGTTAGTCAAGTAACGCCTTCGATTACCTTGGCCATCGCAGCTAAAGCTAAAGCGATGAAGGCAGAAGGAATTGACGTTTGTAGTTTTAGCGCTGGCGAACCGGACTTTGATACACCAGCACATATTAAAGCCGCAGCAGCTAAAGCGTTAGAAGAAGGTAAAACTAAGTATGGCGCCGCATCGGGTGAGCCAGGTTTGCGTGATGCTATAGCTCGCAAGTTGAGCTTTGAAAATAAGCTCGACTTTAAAGCTGAAAACATCATCGTTACCAATGGTGGTAAGCATTCGCTATATAACTTGATACTTGCTTTGATTGAACCAGGTGATGAAGTTATTATTCCGGCGCCATATTGGTTAAGTTATCCAGAAATGGTCACTTTAGCTGGTGGTAAATCAGTTATTGTACATACCGATGCTGCAAACGGCTATAAAATAACACCCCAACAGCTACGCGCATCGATAACCCCCAATACTAAATTATTCATCCTCAATTCACCATCCAACCCTACCGGGATGGTATATACTTCTGAAGAAATCAAAGCACTTGCTGATGTCATCGTCGAAAAAGACATTTTAGTTGTCTCCGATGAAATTTACGAAAAAATTCTCTACGACGGCGCCAAACATGTCAGCATCGGTTCATTAGGAGCAGAAATTTTTGCACGCACTATTATTAGTAACGGTTTTGCTAAAGGTTACTCAATGACAGGTTGGCGTATTGGTTATCTCGCTGGTCCATTAGATTTAATCAAAGCTACAACTACCATTCAAAGCCACAGCACATCGAACGTTTGTACCTTCGCTCAATATGGCGCCATTGCAGCGTTAGATGGTGAGCAAGATTGTGTTGAGGAAATGCGTCTCGCTTTTGCAAAACGTCGCGAAGTCATGTACGACCGTCTCAACGCTATCCCAGGATTAAATTGTCCCAAACCTGATGGCGCCTTTTATTTATTACCCGATATCAAAAAAACCGGGTTAAAATCCTTAGATTTTTGTAACAAACTTCTTGAACAACATCAAGTAGCTGTTATTCCTGGTATCGCATTTGGCGCCGATGATACAGTACGTTTATCTTACGCTACTGATATGGCAACAATTGAGAAAGGAATGGACAGATTAGAAAAGTTCGTGAGGTCGCAAACGTAATCGAAAACGTAGGGTGCGTGAAAGCTATTACAATCTACTTGGAAAACGAAAGATAAACTGCTTTCACGCACCATCAAACAATTGAAGCGTAAGGTGCGTGACGCCACAAGACTTTGAGTTTTGTTTCAAGGTTGCTCATCGCGTCACGCACCCTACATTTAAATCAACCAATTCATTTAAATTAATCCCATTTCTTGTAAACCCTGACGTAAACGTAATGCTTCGATAGGGTTATCTTGTTCGTGGAGGGAAATTGCTTTATTAAATGCTGCTAAACTGGCTTTTTGGTTTCCCACTTTTAACCATACGACGCCTAAATTTTGATATGCCGATGCGTATTTTGGGTCTAGTTGAATCGCGCGCTGGTATGATGATATTGCTTCTGTAAATTTACCCATTGCTTTTAGCGTCATTCCTAAGTTGTAGTGTCCGACAGCAAAATTTGGGTCGATACGAGTTGTCATTTCATAGGCACTTTTAGCGCTTTGTAAGTCTCCTAAGCTTTTAAGTAAGCTTCCTAAGTTATTATAGGCGCCTAATTTTAAGATCGGAATCACTACTTGTTTAATGGCTGCTTGATAATGTGATACTGCTTTTCTTATGTCTCCTGCACGGGTATATCCAATCCCTAAATGGTAGTGCAATTCATACATCAAGTCTATATTGGCTTGTTTGGATGCTATTCCACGCTGCAATAATTCTATTCCTTCTTCTAGTTTCCCACTTTCAATATACAAACCCCCAAGCTTACTACATACGTAAGGGTCATTAGGATGATGTACTATAAACCCTTCCATTGCAGCTTGTGCTTTTGTTGTTTTGTTTTCTTGCTTAATAGCTGATAAAGTATATCCTTCGTGCAATATTGCAACTTCGCTCAAATGTCCAATTTGCCAATCTGGCTCTTTTTGTAATATCTCAATTACGCTGTCGTCTATTATTGCATGATATGGACGCGAAAATTTGATATCTGGATGCTTGCGGAATAACCTTGACACCATTGAATATGGTGATTGAGCGGCGCCTATTTCATGACGCAGCAAGTTTACCATAATATATTCTTGCATAAAAATTGTCTGCCTAATATGCGATTTTATTTTCGGTGTCAACCTCTCGTCTGCGTCTAACACTAATACCCAGTCACCTGTTACATATCTTAATGCTTCATTACGTGCGGCACTAAAATCATTATTCCACTCATATCTATAAACTTTTGCACCTAATTCCTCAGCAATTGCTACTGTTTTATCTATGGAGCCTGTATCTAATACTACAACTTCATCAACAATGCTTGTGGCACTTCTAATGCATTTAGCCAGTGTGGACTCTTCATTTTTGGCAATTATGCAGAGACTGAGTTTCATAATTTACTAGTATAATAAAATATAGACTAAAATTTTAAAGTATTTTCTAAAATTAGAATGGTAGGCTCAGAACAACACCACGACCGTGCAAACAAGTTAGATGATGTACAAAATCTTGATAGCATACCATCACTAGAGACGCAAGTTCCCTGGAAAGTTATTATAATTGGCTTAACGGTAGGAAGTGTTTTCGCTTCGGCGCCTTTTGCTGTTTTGTATTTACTCAGCTTGCTAACCTCACCCCATAGGCTTGTACCTTACGTGGATACTAACAATGGTATACAAATACAACGACCCCTAAAGTGCGAAGTCCGTAAAATTAACAATAATTTTATTGGTGATGTGGTGCAGTTTATATCGCCAAAAGTCGAAGGTGATAGCTTCGCAGAAGCAGTAACAATTAGCGTCGAAAAATTTCCTGCCACTTTCAAACAATATACACAATCAGAAGTTCAGGATATTAAACTCCACATCAAATCGGTAAGCATTACTATCAATTGGTATAGTACGCTTGCAGACAATAAGGCATTCGAGTTGGAATATACGGCAAAAGAAAAGAAATTAACTCACCAAGTACTGGAAGAAATTAACTTTGTATAATAAAAAAGTTTACAAAATAACTTATGCCGCCAATATCGCTGATTACAAGAAGTATTTCCCGACAGTGAAGCTTATGGCACAATCATTTGAAATTAAATCCACTCTTGTTGGCGCCTTTATTGTACCAACCCCGCACGCAAAGCACGTACAGCAGCTTGAGTACGGTCGGCAACACAAAGTTTACTAAGAATACCGCGAACGTGAGTTTTGACGGTACCAACGGTTAGGTAAAGCTTGCCAGCAATTTCAGCGTTATCGCATCCCGCAACAATCAACTCTAGTACTTCTTTTTCCCTCTGAGTTAATGGGTAAGCTACTATTGTTTTCTCAATATCTGGGTCAATACCCTGAATTACAACTCGTTTACCGCTCTCAGAACTGCCATCTACATCTTGTCGTAATTGACGCAGCACAATATCAGCTATCACCGAGTCTATCCACGAAGTCCCATTAGCTGTAGTTTTTACTGCTTTGATTAAATTCTCGCTTTCAATATCCTTCATACAGTAAGAATCTGCTCCTGCTGCAAAAGCAGCCAAAACAGTATCCTCATTGTCCTGCATCGTCAGCATCAGTACTTTTGTATGATTGTCGTCGTTTTCGGCTTGAAAATGTCTAAATAGACGTGTCAACTCAACACCATCCATATCAGGCAAACCGATATCAATGGTCGCAACATCTGGCTTCAGCGTTTTCAGAAGCTGTAGCCCCTGCTTTGCATTGGCAGCTTCACCCACTATCTCGATTTCGGTATCAGCCTTTAAAGCTGCCCTCAAACCCATTCTGGTAAGGTTGTGGTCTTCAATTATGAGAACCTTGACATCGCTCATGGCTGTCTCTTCTTTACCTAACTTTTTCTAATGTAATTTAATTTAGCTATTTTAATCAAATCCTTATGTAAATAGAAAGGTGACAAATAACTTCATCTACCGCAAGCTGCAATATAAGCTGGCATACGAATTTCGTGAGAGAGGTCTGAATACACATCTCACACTATTAAGCTAATTTTTACATCTTTCCGCAGAGAGATTATAGCAGCTAAATCGATTATTACATATAAGTATTTGTAATGTCTCATTATACGCCATGTTGATAGTCAAATACAAAAAATCCCGATATCTATCAGATATCGGGACTATATTACCTCACAAAACCTATGACAACTAGAGGTGTAAAACTTAAAAGACTGAAAATTGGCTTGAGAATTAGTCAATAACTTTCTTTACTTCATCCTTGACGTTTTCTGCGGTGTGACGAACTTGCGCTTCGGCTTGTTTCGCTTTACCTTCAGCTTTATCATTAGGGTTGCCAGTAACTTCACCAACTACTTCTTGAATTTTACCTTCGATATTTTTAGCTACTGCTTCTACACGATTTTCAATGCTCATAATCTTCTCCAACTAAATAATACTAAATTTTCTGACTTAACTTTTTATTCAAGTTTGTTAACTAAACTTATATATTTAGATTAATTGTTTTCATGTTGTAGCACTTCTACCTTTAGGATATTATTAAACTTTTAACGTTTGTCCATTGTATATAGTTTTAGTCATAATGTATTGTATTTTAAGATGTTATTACTGAATCTTTGGTTATAGCAATTCAAGTCAATTATTCTTACACACGGCTAATTTTTTTATATCCAATGGGGGATAATTTTCATTTTAACAATGTGGTATGTTAATAAGCTTTGTAATCACTTATACACTTTATCTCTTTAGACATATATATTTTGACTTCATTCAGATTAACTCCCCCTAACGCTTTTAAAGTTCCTTAAAGATAAAGAATAGATTTAACATTTCTTTACAGTCGAATTAAATGCTCATAGGTTATACGTCTCTAAGTAAATGATTAAACACAAGAAAGTATCGCAAGATTTGTGATATTATTTCGTTAGATAGAACAACATATTTTAAATTTGGTTTTTAATAAGTATTAACAAAAGCGCTTAAAACTTTATTTCAAAAAGGAGACTTTCAAATGGGTAACATTATTGCATGGTTAGTATTAGGTTTAATTGCAGGCGCCATAGCTAAAGCTTTTTACCCAGGACATCAAGGTGGCGGTATTTTCTCTACAATCGCATTAGGTATTTTAGGTGCCATGCTTGGTGGTTACTTAGGTCAAACATTGTTGGGGAGTAGTGGAGCAGCAGCAGCATCAGTAGGAGCATTATCAATAGGAAGCATCATATTTGCTGTAATTGGTGCAATGCTATTAATTTTCATCTGGGGTTTGTTAACTCGTAGAACTGTTTAAATAGTGCGCTCGTATCTATCTTGTGGGATGGGCATCCTTGCCCGTCCTAATCTCACAGTCCCAATTTCACAATAATATATATAGATAAACCAATTATTTTATACAAAACCCCAATGACTGCCGACCCCAAATACAACGTCATCTATGACGGCAACTGTAACCTGTGCGTCACCTTAGTACAACTATTAGAAAACCTAGACCAAGGAAAACTATTTAGTTACACTCCCATGCAAGACAGTCAAACCCTTACACAATGGGGAATTACACCCCAAGACTGTGAAATGGGAATGATTTTAATAGACGCAAATACACCCACACGACGCTGGCAAGGTACGGGAGCAGCAGAAGAAATAGGGCGCCTTATGCCAATGGGCAGTATATTCGTAGATGCATATCGTGCGTTACCTGGTGTGAAATGGGCAGGAGATAAATTTTACGAACAAATCCGCGATAACCGCTATACAATCTTTGGCAAGCGCGATAGTATGTATAAATCTCAGTTTTGTACAGAATGCAAAAATTAAATTACTTGTAAAAAAATTCAAAATCATTCAGAGCTTTCAAGCGTGCAAAGTTAAGACGATAATGGTAGGTCAAGCGTAATTTCCATGTATCCCAAGACCTTGATGGTGTTGGTATGTATGATGCATCGATATGGTGAGTTGCTTGCTTAACTGTTTCCCAACCTGAGCGATGGACTACCCAACCTACCTTGGCAGCAGCTAACCCCATTGCATTACCTTCACCACCATGAATTCCTTGGAATTCCAAAAACCTACCGACTTTACCCCAGTAGTTGAAAAATTCGATTTCTTTACCATTATCGCGCGCAACGACAAATAACGATTCTCCAACGTAATTAACTTTTTCAAGCGGTAAATTTAACTTAGATGCTAATTTTTGCAGCGACTTTAAGCGTTCGGGATTATATTTTTGGGCATGTTCAACTAAATTCTTGCAGTGTCCAACTGTAATACCAGGTTCCCATTGCAAATCATCAGGAATATCAGCAGTAATTCGCGTATCAGCATCAATACAAATCGCTGCGCGAAATTTAGATAGAGCTTTTGCGAGTACTAAGCGTTTATCATTGTAGCAAAGTAATGTTCCCTGCTGACGGTGTTTGAATGCTAAAACATTATTGTACGACCGAAAATCATTGACATTATCTGTGTACACATATATAAACGCTTTGGGGCAATATTTCGCTAAATCTGTTGCTAGTTGCTGGGTCAGAATTCGGTACTTTTTACCGAGTGCCAACGTACAAAAGCAATAGTCGATTGTCATTGAACTCATTAGTTTATATTATTACAAATAACTAAGTTTACTCAAAGAAACCGGGTTTCGACGCAAAATTGTCGTTTTTATTACAATATCTCAACGAAGAAACCCGGTTTCTAGAATTGCAATTTAACTTTATATTCACTATCTCATCCAGAGAATTTCTACTGATATATAGTGTAATTTTTTATGACTTTACACGCGAATATAGGTATAAGCACTGTGGCAAAATACTGTTACTTACATGTATATAAAGGTTTTGGTAGACGGCGCCTACCTTACACATTCCTAGATTTTTTCAAATGCAGCAATTTGGGGAAAGCCAATTTTGACGAGTTGTTTACTCGTGGCAGTTTGTAATAAACTTCCGCCAAAGGTAATACTACCAAATATTCCCAACCCAACTGCAAAAGCAATCAAGCGCCTGCAAAATTGTTTCATTCCGCACACCACTTCAAAATTGTCACATTAATCATACGTGATTATAACCACAGTTGTAGAGATGTTATATGTAACGTCTCTACCCATAGGCAATGTAACGTCTCTACTGATGGGCGATGTTTCTCTGGCGCCGAACAAGTATATTTGTAATATTTACATTTGGCGAGGATATTCGAGTCACAAATCTTATGTAAATTCTAATTTAAATATCAAGCTAAAAGTATCCTAATTGACAGTAATTTTATGTCAGTCTGCCAAAATCCGTAAAAATATACCTACAAACTGTAGCTATATATTACAGTTTTTAACCTATTGGAGACATTTATGAGTGACAATTTGAGTGGTCAAATGACCTGGAAAGTACCTGGTACTACCGATTGCAGTTTGCACCTTCGTTACAATAATGCAGAACATTGGCGTTTTTACTGTTCCGCATCAAGCTGATTCATCCACACAAACTGCAAATTCCACTAAAAGCGTATAGTTCTTCACTAGCAATATATACAGAATTAAACATTTTTTAATGTTAAGATATGTAAACGACTTTGAGAAGAGCTTGACCAAACGTCAAGGATATGATGGTGTAATCGTGAAAGAGGTATTAACTATGACAACATCCGTACAGACCGCGCAGTATACGTTAGAAGCATTAGCAGACAAATTTTTTGAGCAATCAGAAGGTAACTGGCACTCAGAGCGTCGTTACTACACCCTAAAGAGCGGACAAATAGAAGAAGTCGTTAGTTACATAACAGTTAAATATTTAGAACGGGGCAACGAAGAATTGTTAGAGCTTGCCCAAATGCACGAATTAGAAGACCCGAACGCAATAATTTGTGGCAGCAGAATTACATGGGAAAGTAACTATTCAGAACCAGGACGTAAACCCACCACAGGTTCAACAATATTTGGTATTCAAGGAAATATTTTGTATCGTGACCGTGGTTTTGCTACACCAAAGCCAGTCACAGCTATATACACTTTACGTGACCCCAAAACGCTGCATTTACGAACCGAGTACAACGGTTCTGCATTCGAGGAAGAAATTAAATTTATTGGTGCAAGCCATCGCACCCGCCAAACTATTATCTCGCGTGCGGGTGAGGAAATTATGATTGGACAGTATCTAGAAAGAAGAATTTAAAAAAGTTAGGAGTTAGGAATTGTAATTCCTAGCTCTTAATTATTTAAACTTTTGTGCGGCGCCTTTTAAATTGGCGCCTTGTAAGTTTTGCTTATATAAATCAATGCCACTATTTTAAAACGGCGCCTAAAGAAATTGCATCAATAACTTCAATATTAATCATTTTTTTATTGCAAATTATAACTATTTCCCTTCTTCTTTTGTGACGAGCGTGTTCTTTGTTTTAAAATGAAAAATTTTTCTTTAATAAACTTTTCAAACTAATAAACTGCCTCAAATTTGCACTGCGATAGTTCAAAGTAGATATACGGCGCCAATATTAGGGACTTCTAAAAATTAAGAGTGGGATGGGCATCCTCGCCCTTCCTGATATAGGGGTGTAAGCGAAGGATGCCCACCCCACAAGAAATGAGTGGAGATTTTTTGTAACATCTGCCGTGGGGTTTTCTGTTCGGGCTGGAGAGAAAACTAGCAACACTAACTCTTACGGCGTAGGTGTGACTCCTCCATAAGGCTGAAACCCAAGCCTAGACTGACTATGAGCCTTTAAGTGAAGTTATGTAACGGTTTGACTCGACATCATAATAATTTGTAACGAAATTTAGGGCAAAGGCATTGTATAAATTAAATTTGGAAGGGTAAAAAGCAGAACGAGGTTGACCAAAGTCTTGCTTATTCGTGCTTTTATGCTTTTCAGCCAAAGATAAAGTTTTGTTAAAAAGTTTTAATCTTTTGGCACAAGGACTACTAAACTGTATAACAGATGTCCTTTTTACCTTTCCGTGCTGCTATTGCAGCCTGACATCAGCCAGAAACTGAGAAACTCAAGAGTGAGTGCTTAAGTTATTTCAGTTTTGAAGCAAAGTTAAAGTCGAAAATCAAGCAGATAGGAGATTGAATCGATGTTAGATGCGTTTGCTAAAGTAGTATCCCAAGCTGATGCTCGTGGTGAGTACCTGAGCGGCTCACAATTAGACGCTTTGATGAACATGGTTCGTGATGGCAACAAGCGCATGGACACTGTAAACCGCATCACCAGCAACGGTTCAGCAATTGTTGCTAACGCGGCTCGTGCATTGTTTGCAGAACAGCCTCAGCTAATCGCACCTGGTGGAAACGCTTACACCAACCGTCGTATGGCTGCTTGCTTACGCGACATGGAAATCATTTTGCGCTATGTAACCTACGCAATCTTCTCTGGCGACGCTAGTGTTCTCGATGACCGTTGTTTGAACGGTTTACGCGAAACCTACTTGGCTTTAGGAACCCCTGGAGCTTCAGTAGCAGTTGGCGTTCAAAAGATGAAAGAAGCAGCATTAGCAATTGCTGGCGACCCCAACAATATCACCAAAGGTGATTGCAGCGCATTGATGTCTGAAGTATCTAGCTACTTCGACCGTGCAGCATCTGCTGTAGCATAAGCTGTAGTTCAACTACCGCACCGCAATCGCTGACTATATATAGTCAGTTCGACATAAACTACTTTAAACAAAATTTTGTAAAAGGGAGATACTGGACCGATGAAAACTCCTCTTACCGAAGCAGTAGCATCTGCTGACTCACAAGGACGTTTCCTAAGCAGCACCGAAATGCAAACCGCTTTTGGTCGTTATCGTCAAGCAACAGCAAGCTTAGAAGCTGCTAAAGCATTGACCAGCAACGCACAACGTTTGGCAGAAGGTGCAGCAAATGCTGTATACCAAAAGTTCCCTTACACCACTCAAATGCAAGGGCCAAACTTCGCTTCTACCCAAACAGGTAGAGACAAGTGTATACGTGACATCGGTTACTACTTGCGAATGGTTACCTACTGCTTAGTTGTTGGTGGAACTGGTCCAATGGACGACTACTTAATCGCTGGTTTGGCAGAAATCAACAAAACATTTGATTTGTCTCCTAGCTGGTACGTAGAAGCTCTCAAGCACATCAAGAACAACCACGGTTTAAGTGGTGACCCTGCTGTAGAAGCTAATTCATACATCGATTACGCAATTAACGTCCTAAGCTAAGACGCGGGACTCTTGCCCGGAAGGTTGAGCGGCTCAACTGGCCATAAAGCTAGGAGTTGTTTAGCTTTCCGGGCAGTTTTAATTTTAAAAAGATTTGTAAAAACGAAACGACTTCAACAAGAGCGCGTTAGCTTTCTAGATAATATTCGCGCTCATGGGAAACAGAAAAGAAGGGTATTTCAAGAAAAAAATCTTGCTTTTTCCCATGAATACTAAATTCAAGACTCTAATTCACTTAACTTCACTCAAGTGATTCTGAATTTTTGTTTTTGATAAAATTGAATACGATATGATAGAAAGCTTTGCCGATAGTGTCTACTCTCAGGCATTCTTTGGCGTATATAAGCGCGTGTTGATTTGATTTAGTCGATCGTTACTTACATAGGTGAATACAACACTATAGTGTAAGGGAGGCTAGGTAATATGACCGCGATAGTTGCAGAAACTCCAATCATTGAGTTACGTTCTGACCGAAGCGACGACGATATCGAAATAGTAATTCGGGCAGTTTATCGTCAAATATTGGGTAATTCTTATTTGATGGATAGCGACCGTCTTCTCACTTCTGAGTCATTATTACGTAACGGTAGCATTACAGTCAAAAAATTTGTACGTGCTGTTGCAGTTTCAGAACTGTACCGCGATAAATACTTCCATAGCAACTCGCAAGTCAGATTCATCGAACTCAACTACAAACATTTACTTGGACGGGCGCCTGAAGATGAATCAGAAATAGCTTACCATGTAGACCTATATAATACAGAAGGCTACGAAGCGGATATTGATTCATACATCGACTCACCAGAGTACGAAAATAACTTTGGCGAAAATATCGTTCCATACCATCGAGGTTTCAAAAGCCAAGTTGGTCAAAAGAACATTGGATATAGCCGAATGTTCCAATTGTATCGAGGCTACGCTTCTAGTGACCTCGCCCAAGGATACAAGAACGGACGGTTAACTTGGGAAGTCGCGAAAAATCTTGCCTCACCAATACACCCAGCATCAACTAACGCATTAGCAGGAGCAGCAAGTGGTTCTAGAGGTGAAGTTTACCGAATTCGTTTAATGAGTTCTGCTTCACCCAAATCAACGGTAGTACGTAAAGTAACCACTGAAATACTAGTACCCTACGAACAACTCTCCTCGAAATTGCAGCAGTTGAACCGGAAGGGCAATAAAGTGATGAGCATAACAAGAGCGTAAATTGCTTTTTTTGAATCAAATTCAACTTGTTCAAAATCTATAAAGTCTAAAAAGGTCTAATACATGGCAGTCACAACCGCAGCATCACGTCTAGGAACCGAAGCTTATACTGATGTAACTCCAGTTGAGATACGTCAACACGCAACAAAAGATGAAATTCAATTCGCAATTTCAGCAGTTTACCGTCAACTCTTAGGTAACGACTACCTAATGAAGTCACAGCGTTTAATTAGTGCTGAATCACTCTTACGTGACGGTAAAATTACAGTTCGTGACTTTGTACGTCAAGTTGCAAAATCCGAGCTATACAAAGAAAAATTCTTTTACAACAACTTCCAAACTCGTACTATCGAGTTAAATTACAAACACCTACTAGGACGCGCACCTTACGACGAGTCCGAAGTTGTTTTTCACTTAGACATGTATCAAAACCAAGGTTACGATGCTGACATCGATTCATTCGTAGATTCAGAAGAATACGAAGAAAACTTCGGTGAAAACATCGTTCCTTACTACCGTGGTTTCAAAACCCAAACTGGTCAAAAAACTGTCGGATTCAACCGCATGTTCCAGCTGTATCGTGGTTATGCAAACAGTGACCGCGCACAACTCAGAGGCGCTACTCCACACCTCGCAGTCGAATTAGGTCGCAATAGCGCCAGTGCAGTAGTTCCTCCTAGCGGTAACGGTAGCGAAGGATTTGCATACGTTGCACCAGGTCGTGGCGTCACACCTAGCAGTACATTTGGTGGCGCCGGAACCTTTGGAAAAGAAGGTAGAATGTTCCGCGTTGAAGCCGCAAAAGTATTTGGTTCTGGTTATCCCAGCACTCGCCGTGTTAACCAAGCAGTAGTAATTCCTTACGAAGAATTATCTACCTACATCCAAAGAGTTCTAAAACAAGGCGGCAAAATCGCCAGCGTAACCCCTCTCTAAACAATGTACGTTGTAGAGACGTTACATGTAACGTCTCTACATTAATCACCCATTTATCACCCATTTATCACAAACAAAAATATATGCTTGGTCAAATCGCACCCAACAAACAATCAGCAGCACGTTACTTTCGCTACGAAGTAACAGGAATACGCCAAAACGAAGAAACTGATAAAACCGATTATCAAATTCGTTCAAGTGCTAGCACCTTTATAACGGTTCCTTATAACCGCATGAATTCAGAAATGCAGCGAATTACCCGTATGGGTGGCAAAATAGTAAACATTGAGCCTTTATATAGTGAAGGCGCCCAATCAGATACTAATGCCGACGCTTTTAAAAATGAATTCCAATAAGGATAACTTTCAACCCTCATCATCGTCAGAAACACCTGGCGGTGGTGAATCATTAACAATAGAAACTGCAATCGCAAATCTAGAAGGTACAGACTCAGGTTTGCGATTTTATGCTGCTTGGTGGTTAGGTCGATTTAAAGTTAACGAACCACAAGCTATTGCGCTTTTAATCGAAGCACTTGCAGATGAGCTTGATAGAACACCCGAAGGTGGTTATCCACTACGACGCAATGCAGCCCGCGCGTTAGGTAAACTAAATGATAAAAGCGCAGTACCTGCTTTAGTTAAAAGTTTAGAATGTTCTGATTATTACGTGCGCGAAGCATCAGCCGAATCATTAGGGATGTTATCAGATGCAATCGCAATTCCTGCTTTACATAACTTATTAATTACTGGATTAACAGGTGAAGAATTAATTATCGAATCTACCCCAAGTCAGCCGTATGATGCAATATTAGAAGCTTTAGGCAATCTTGGCGCCAAAGAATGTATGCCACAAATTGAACTATTTTTAAAGCATCCAGTCGAACGGGTGCAGTACTCAGCAGCACGTGCAATGTACCAACTAACAAAAAATTCTTCATACGGAGAACGCTTGGTAAAAGCCTTAGCAGGAAATAACCTACAACTACGACGCACAGCACTCGCAGATTTAGGTGCAATAGGATACTTTGAAGCCGCAGACGCAATTGCTCAAACTCTTGCAGAAAACAGTTTAAAATTAATCGCACTGAAAGGATTACTAGAATACCAGGTAAGAGAGTTAACACCCCCCACCCCCACTTTATCTGACGGTGCTATAAAAGTCATGAAATTAATGGACTCTTTACTTTAAATAGTAATGAGTGCTGAGTGCTGAGTGCTGAGTGCTGAGTTTTATTCCTAATTTCTAACTCTAATTCTTAACTCCTAACTCCTAACTCCTAACTCCTAACTTTATGAATAGTGTTCAACAATTAATTAGTGCAGTAGAAGAAGCTGATTCCTCAGCGAAATTAGTCGAAGCTGTACAAAATTTAGCATCTTCTGGTTCAGAAGAAGCCGTACCAACATTGATTGCAGCTCTAGGATATAACAATCCCGGCGCCGCAGTTGCAGCAGTTGATGGGTTAATAGAAATAGGGGAAAAAGCGGTTAAACCTCTATTGCAATTACTCGATAACTATAACTATGGAGCGCGTGCTTGGGCAGTACGTGCATTAGCAGGTATTGGTGACCCTAGAGGATTTAATACTTTACTTGATGCTGCAAAAAATGACTTTGCTTTAAGTGTACGTCGAGCAGCAGCGCGGGGTTTAGGAACAATTCACTGGCAGCAAATGCCATCTGAACAGCGCTTAACCTCCCAACAGCAAGCACTCGAAACCTTAATTCAAGTTTGTCGTGACCCAGAATGGGTAGTGCGCTATGCAGCAGTAACTGGACTCGAAGCACTTGCAAATGCTGCGAGTGAAACTCAACCAGATAAATTACCACAAATCACGGCGCCGCTTTTAGAAATGGCAAACAACGACGAAGAAGTCGCAATTAGAGCGCGTGCTTGGATGGCAATACATCAGCACCATAGTCAAATAGAAATGCCCAACATGAAAACGCTCGCAGAATCTGACGACGAAAAAGAAGTACCTAGTCGCGGCAGTGGCAGAAGAACATAAAATAATCTCAGAACGTGTGTATTATTAATGTAGAGACGTTACATGTAACGTCTCTACGATTACATAATTCAACAATCAAATTCCAAAAAACCCTCCTGCAATGCAACCTCAACCGCATTGGAATTTAATCACAACCGAACAACCACCGCAGTGGTTCACTGAAGCAGTCAAACGCTACACACCAAATTCGAGCGGTAAATTTGCCGCAAGCTTATTATGGCAGCGAGGAATTAACGAAGTTGAACAACTAGAAGCATTTATTAACCCAAAAATATATAAATCAGCAAGTCCATTTGAATTTGGACAAGAAATGCAACTAGCAGTAGCACGGTTACAAGCAGCGCGTGCCAACCGTGAAAAAGTCGCAATTTGGGGAGATTTCGACGCCGATGGTATTACATCAACAGCAGTATTATGGGATGGGTTAGGACAATTTTTTACCCAGGACACCAAATTAATTTATTACATTCCCAATCGCATCACCGAATCGCATGGACTTAATATAAAAGGCATTGAAACGCTTATTAAACAAGGATGCAAGCTGATAGTTACTTGTGACACAGGTAGCACTAACATCCAAGAAATTGCTTACGCAAACAAGTATGGTGTAGATGTCATAGTTACAGACCATCATACTTTACCAACCGAACGCCCTCCTGTCACAGCAATAATTAATCCACGTTATTTACCGTCATTACATCCGTTATATAATTTATCTGGAGTCGCAGTTGCTTATAAATTAATCGAGGCACTTTATACAGCTTTGCCTTCAGTAGCACAGCAACCACTCGAAGATTTACTCGATTTAGTCGCAGTTGGACTTATTGCTGACTTAGTACAACTTAGCGGAGACTGTCGTTATTTAGCGCAGCGAGGAATTCAGCGTTTACAAACCGATTTTCAACAACCACCCGCACAACGTCGGCGCCCAGGAGTAGGTAGACTATTAGAACTGTGTCAAAAAAGTGGCGATAGACCAACAGATATCTCCTTTGGTTTAGGACCACGCATCAACGCAGTTAGTCGTATTCAAGGTGACGCACGCTTCTGCGTAGAATTACTGACAAGCCGCGACCAAACGCGTGTCAGTCAACTTGCAGAAGAAACCGAACTAGCAAACGCGCGTCGTAAATCTTTGCAAAAAGATATCACACAACAAGTCAATCAAAAGCTTTCCCAAACAGATTTATCGACAACAAACGTTATAGTTCTTTCAGACCCACAGTGGTCAGCAGGAGTATTAGGACTAGTTGCAGGGCAAGTAGCACAAGAAACAGGGCGCCCAACTATTCTACTAAGTACAGAACATTCTCCTAGCAACCTTGCTCGTGGTTCTGCACGTTCGATAAATTCCGTAGACTTATACCAATTAGTTAAAAACCAAGCACACCTACTACATAAATTTGGTGGACATCCATTTGCAGCCGGGTTAAGTTTACCTGTAGAAAATATTCCTTTATTTAGCGAAGCCATAAATCAACAACTACGACTTTCCATAGGTACTGCAATATTGGCGCCAACGATACAAGCTGATATAAAAGTTCAAGTAGCAGACTTAAGCAAAGAATTATTTTTAGAGTTTAAACTACTAGAACCCTGCGGAATGGGTAACCCAGTTCCCAAACTGTTGATTCAAAATTGCTGGTTTAAAAATGCTTGGCATCGTAACCAACAAGACACGCAAGGTAAAAAAATACAATATATTAAAACCGAGTTTGATATTCTTGATAACTCTACCGTAAACCCGTTCCCAGGTATATGGTGGGGACATTATAAAGAAGAACTACCAGAGGGTAAATGTGATTGTATTGCCGAACTTGACTACAACAGCTTTAAAAAACGCTACGAAATTCGTCTTATTGCAGTACGCCCTAGTACTAACTCACCACCAAATACTCAAAAAATATCAAATCCAATATTAGACTGGCGCCATTCACAATGTAGAGACGTGATTAATCCCTGCGGGAAAACCTCCGGTTTACACGTCTCTACAATTACAGAATGTCCAGCAAGTTGGGATGAAATCCGCGCATGGATTAAAAAGTCATATCATCTCAACCAACCATTAGCACTAGCTTGGTCAAAACCGCAAAATCAACCACCACAAGAAGTTTGGTATAAATTAGCAGGACTTGCTAAATACCTCGCACGTACTCAAGAACCAGTTACCCGTATTCAACTACGAGAGAAACTAGGTATTGGCGACCAACCTTTACATTTAGGATTAAAAGCTTTACGACATTTGGGTATAAAAAGTACCTTTAATGACCGTAATTTAATATTTGTTGAGAGTAAGAAACATCAATCTAATTTTGTATCAGCACAATCAGCACTCGAACAATTTTTAGCCGCAGTTCAAGAAGAACAGTTTCAACGCGCGTATTTTGCTGAAGTTCCACTTTCTGCGGTAAATGCAATGGCAGGAAGAATTTTTGATTCGTAATTTCGCAGCTTTATATTCTGATTATATAAAAAGTTCTTACCTCGATACAATAAAAATCGCTCTTAAGATATATAATAGAACATCCAAAATTCAGGTTAGATAAAAGAATTAGGAATGGTTTGCCCAAGCCTAGTATTTTTGAAATCAAAGCGCCACCTTTACACTGAAATTACCAATACTAAAAAATTAAATTTTACTGAATAATTCATTTTATTAAAACATCAGTTCTCCGTATATTATTGATTTTTATATCTAACACGCTATAGAGCTTGTAAAAATAAAAACATACCAAATGTTCTACTCAAGATTTATTAATCAAATGTACTATCACATTTAAATTGCAAAAACATGACTAAAGTCATGGTAACAAAATGACTTTTGCCACAATTTTTCAATAACACTAGTTGTGTATAGTAAGTGGTGTAAACTTTACTTTTGCTCGTCTATACTCTCAATACCCACTTGTCGTTCGCATTTATAGCCAGTTTGGCGCCAAGCGTCTAAATTTACATCTTTAAGATTTATTACATTTGCACATTGTGGATGTTGGAAATGGCTCGATAGTGCCCAAGCAAAGCTGCGAATAATATCCAACGCAGTTTTGAAGGGTGATTCTTGGTTTCCGGGAACACCTTGCTCTTGCACAACGTCAAACTCTACCCAGATGCCATGCGCTCCAAAAATAATTTGTGCCATCCATTTGGCCCGGGGTAAATGACTGTGTGAGGTAATCAACTTGATTTTACGAGCCTTCCAACTCTCCAAAATAGGCAAACTGTAAAAAAAATTATCAAAAGTTGAATTTGCACACTTTTCTAGCCAAATATTACCCAAAATGGCTCGTTTGCGCTTAAAAACCGACAAAATACACGGGTCTTGCGAACCTTGCGAGATGAGAACTGGGATTTTGGCGTTTTTAGACGCAAAATCTGCGGCATAAACTTCGCGTGCAATGCTTCCACCTAACACAAAAGTGGCACTAACTGGCTTGGAAGATGAATTAATTAAGGTTATAGTGTTAAAAACCAGCCAAATACAAAGGAGAAAGCATAAACCCAAGCTGAGTTTTTGTAAAAATTGCCACCTCAACAACCGAGGTCTACGGTTTGTGCGGGTGAATACTGTGTAACTTTTTGTTTTATTGTTTATCATAGAATTTAATGGAGTAATGTTTCTAAAAATTCCCACATTTCAAGCATTCAAGTGCTATCTTAGTAGACACAAGATTGGGTGCTTGGTACGTATATAAGGGTGTCATTTGATTCTAAGTTGCGTAGGGAGAGAATCGGCTCTATTAAGAAAGAATGTATCAAAAGTTACATATGTTTTCCAAAATAAATTTCCGGTTAAATTTCTACATTTGAGGAAGCAGAAACAGTATAAAGACTTTAATCGCTTCTTTAAAAAGCTAATTGCTAAACTGTCAACAACACATAATTATTCCAGCTAATATACATGAACCAATCTGCGAAACGTTACTCGCCGCTGCAAGTCGCTGTGATTGGTGGAGCGATTGCCTCCACAGCTATGCTCTCTGTGTTTGGTCCGGCATGGTGTCGGTCGGTAAAAGCTGCGCTACAAGATAGTCCAAAAGCGATTGTGGACCAAGTATGGCAGCTAGTAAACCGTGAATATGTAGATGGCAAATTTAATCAACAAAATTGGGTGGCAATTCGCCAGGACTTGTTGAGTAAAAACTACTCTTCGCGTGACGAAGCATATGTTGCCATTCGCGGTGCTTTACAAAAGTTGGGTGACCCCTACACTCGATTTATGGATCCAAAGCAATATGAAGCCCTAACTAGTCAGACTTCGGGTGAAGTATCTGGGATTGGTATCCGGATGGAGGTCAATAGTAAAACTAAGCGCTTGACGGTAGTTGAAGCAATAGAGGACTCACCAGCTTTGAGAGCAGGTGTTAAACCTGGTGACCAAATTGTCGCAATTGACGGCAAACTTACGCAAAACATGAAGGTTGACGATGCCTCGAAGTTGATTCGTGGTAAAGCTGGAACACCAGTCACCTTAAGATTATTGCGTGACGGCAAAAACGATTTTAATTTAAATTTAACGCGAGCTACTATCGAAGTTCCAACTGTTCGCTACGCTTTACGTAATGAAGGTACTAAGCGTGTTGGTTATATTCGTCTACGTGAATTTAGTGCCCATGCTGGCGACCAAATGCGAAAAGCTATTCGTGACCTTAACACGAAAGGCGCCGATAGTTACGTATTAGATTTACGTGGCAACCCTGGTGGTTTATTACAAGCGAGTATTGAAATCGCGCGCATGTGGATGGACAATGGTTCAATTGTTCGCACAGTAGACCGTGAAGGTGTAAGCGACGAAACCTTTAAAGCCAACCGTACTGCATTGACAAATTTACCTTTGGCTGTATTAATCGATGGTAATTCTGCTAGTGCTAGCGAAATTCTCACAGGCGCCCTTAAAGATAATAAGCGTGCGGTTGTAATTGGTTCTCAAAGTTTCGGTAAAGCTCTTGTGCAATCTGTACACGAACTAGCAGATGGTTCGGGTGTAGCAATTACAATTGCCCACTACTACACACCAGAAGGAACCGATATTAACAACAAAGGTATTACCCCAGATGTGAAAATTGACCTGAGTGAGTCACAGCAGCGCTACCTAGCATCAAATCCAGATTTATTAGGTACACCAAATGACCCTCAGTACGCTCGCGCCTTATCAGTACTAACTAGCAATAACTTTGCAAAACCATCTCCACCAAATCAAACCTCACAAAAACCCGTCAACGGACGTGCAGTTGATTTGAAACTGTAATTAATGTAGAGACGTGATTAATCACGTCTCTACACAAATATTAATTCAGGATTTTGGATTGGGAATACTATAAAACGTAGTAGTAACTAGTAAATCCCATTATTCAAAATCCTTATTTTATGACTACAAAATCAAACGATACATTAAACGACAAACACATAAACTATTTACCCAAAGTTTCTGTAGTTATACCTATATATAATGGAGACGAAGATTTACGCGAGCTAATACCTTGCTTACTCGCACAAACTTATCCATCAGAACTCGTAGAATATTTACTTGTAGACAATAACAGCAGCGACAATACCCTCAAATGTCTACAAACAGCGGCAGAACAGTGTCCGATTACAATACGTCCATTAAGCGAAAATAAAATACAAAGCTCTTACGCAGCTAGAAATACAGGAATTCGTGCGGCAACAGGAGAAATTGTTGCATTTACAGACGCTGACTGTCGTCCACAACCGCAATGGTTAGAGTTATTAGTACAACCCTTTGTTAATGTTGATGTTGCCATAGTCGCGGGTGAAGTAGCTTCACTTCCTGGCAAGACAATATTAGAAAGATTCGCCGACCGTCAAGAGACATTATCACAAAAACATACTTTAGCACATAAGTTTCGTCCTTACGGTCAAACGGCTAATTTAGCGATTCGACGTATTGCGTTGCAAAAAGTCGGTTTATTCCGTCCTTATTTAACGACAGGGGGTGACGCCGATATTTGCTGGCGAATTCAACAAGAGTATATTGGTAAATTAGAATTTGCGGATGAAGCTATCGTTCAACACCGTCATCGTACTACTTTGAAAGAACTTGCTTCCCAATGGCGCCGTTATGGACGTTCTAATCGCTACCTGCACGAATTGTACGGTATTGATTTAATGCGGGCAATAACGCTCTCTGAATGTGGCTACGGTTTGGTTCGTTGGATTTTTAAAGAGGTGCCCAAACTTAGTTTAAAAGCTGCTTTGGGTAAAGGAAGTGTGATTGATATATTAAGTACTCCAATTGGATTATTTACTGCCAGAGCGCGCTATTACGGTCAAATGTCAGCGACTATGCCAGAAAATGCCTCTGATATTGATTGGTTGTAATAAAGAAACCCGGTTTCTACGGGAAATCTTTGTTTTTATTACAAGCTTGATAAAGAAACCGGGTTTCTATGTGAAATCTTTGTTTCTATTGCAAGATACCGATAAAGAAACCCGGTTTCTGCACTGGCGCCATAACTTGATAAAGAAACCGGGTTTCTATGTGAAATCTTTGTTTCTATTGCAAGATACCGATAAAGAAACCCGGTTTCTGCACTGGCGCCATAAAATAGCGTTAAATTGAAGAAAAGTATGGGACAAGGATGAGTCAATGTCAGCACAATTGTTACTGGTAGATGATGAGCCAGGATTGCGCGAAGCCGTAAAAGATTACTTAGAAGATAGTGGTTTCAGCGTTCAAGTTGCCAGTAATGCCCGTGAAGGGTGGGATTTGATGCAACAAAATACACCAGATTTGCTAATCTCGGACATTATGATGCCACAAGTAGATGGCTATCAATTTCTGAAGCAAGTACGTGAAGACGCTCGTTTTAAATCATTACCTGTAGTATTTTTAACAGCAAAGGGTATGACTGGTGACCGTATTCAAGGATACCAGGCAGGAGTAGATGCCTATTTACCCAAGCCGTTTGACCCAGATGAATTGGTTGCTATTGTCGAAAATTTATTGATACGACGTACTCCTAGTACGCAGCAATCAGGTGATGATGGTGAAACGCCAGATATTGCCGAACTGGCAAAACAAATTGCTCAAATCAAAGCCCTGTTAACCCAGAAAAATGCAATAGCGCAATCACCAGCACCATTTACCATCGATTTGACACCCAGAGAGCAAAGCGTTTTAAATCTGGTTGCCGAAGGATTAATGAATAAAGAAATAGCTCGTCGTTTAGAAACAAGCGTTCGCAACGTCGAAAAATACGTTAGTCGTCTATTTAGTAAAACTGGTACAAATAGCCGTACTGAATTAGTACGTTTTGCACTCGAACACGGATTGGCAAAGTAGGAGTTACGGGGGATGTCTTTTAGTCCCCTGTCTCCTAATTTATGAAAATGTATTGCGGAGCGAAAAATTACCCTGGAATAATTTGGTTGTCAATCTGACCCTGCCCATAAGCAAGGAATGATTGGTTTAGTAGGCACCCAAGTATCTTGTGTAGTGCAATGGGTGAGGGCTACTGTAAACGTGACGACTTTCCTCCGGTTCCCAGCTTGTTAGGCAATCTACAATTTCCGGCTGTTACTTAATCAAAGTGAAGCACATCGGCCGCTTGTTTATCCTTAGAAAACACCTAAAAATAAAATCCATTTAATTAAAGGTTGTTCCTGCTGACCAATCGACGTGCCAAATAGAATTATAGGACTGCCTTTGAAAGCCTATACAGAATCGGGATAGAAGTTGTAGGGTGTTCGTTACATAAGCCGACTCGTGCGCGCATGTTGTGTACAGACTGTGAACATAGAGGCAAAGCTGGCAAACTTAAAAAAATTTACCTTTTTATCTAGTCCATGAACGGTCTACTTAGATTAATTATTTAAGTTTTATTGATTTGTTTCAGTAGAGTTACGTAAACGCATTAATTGACGACGCATTTGTGGAGAAGCCTTAAACTCGCTAACCTCATGAGCTTTGACGGCTGTTTGCAAAGTTTGAATGAAATCATCTGAGCCATCTACTAATGCTTCTAAAAGCACTTGTAGTAATTGGTCACGGTCGGAAAATAAACTTTTTTCCTCAACCAAACGAAACTTGAGATGGATTTCACATTCGTATACGCCAACTTCTACACTATTAATTGGACGTGGTAACGGTTTCGAGTTCATAATTTTCAGGATTCCTTCGGTTGTTGGGTCAGTCGTTACTGGGGAGCAGCAGTTTAAATCGCTGCTATTAGCTATATCTTTTTTAAATCTCTCTAGTTTGAATTAAGAATTCTTGTTAGTCAATGCAATTTGTATCCCATGTTGCTCCTTTGTTTACTTTTTTTTGTACCTATACTCTTTTTTGTCTCTCAATTTACCCAGCTACCCCCACCAGCTGCAATTTAGGTAAACCATAACTATTATTCAATTTTTATGATTCTATACAATAAAGTTTCTGTAAGAACTTGCTGGTGCTTTTTAAAGGTTTTTACATCAACTTGATATGAACGTCAACAACAGTTTTTGTTTTTACCTTTAATGTGGTGTTTATACGTAAGTGATAACGCGGAATTTTTTTTGATAATGTCACGCTAGAGCCAACTGCATCGTTACTACGTAAAAATACTAAATGTATGATTTGTTCATTTGAACGAAAATTGATAAGAATTAGGTAAAGAAACTAAGTGTTTTTCGACAATAAATAACTGCATCGGTATGAACGAAACTTTTTGTAGTCAGAAACCGGGTTTATGTACCCACATCTTGTAATAAAAACAACGATTGTACATAGAAACCCGGTTTCTAGCAGTAAATACTATTGCCGAATGACCGCAACTAAAATACTCTAGTTCCCAAAAAAATAAAGAAATCAACATAAATCTATTCTGTAGCCTCAAACACGAATGCTTTGCATCAACAAATATAGGGGCAAAGAGTTGGGGTGAGAGAGTCTACAATTATTTAAAGTGAAATTAACCCTTACCTGAAAACATCCTCCCTATGGAAGACAACGCAATGCTGCTTAAGTCAACAACCCGACACATCCGTATTTTTGCGGCAGAATTAGACGCATCTGGGGAATTGGTACCCAGCAGTCAAGTCTTAACGCTGGACGTTGACCCCGATAACGAATTTAATTGGAGCGAGGATGCCTTACAACAGGTTTATCGCAAATTCGACGAATATGTCGAACGGAACGCAGGTAGTGACCTCACCGACTATAACCTCCGTCGCATCGGCTCAGATTTAGAACATTTAATCCGCTCACTTCTACAAAAGGGTGAAATTAGCTACAACCTGAATGCCCGTGTTGCTAACTACAGCATGGGACTTCCCCGCGTTGAGGCACAATAAATAATTCAAAGTTAGGAATTAGGAGTTATGAGTTATCAGTGAATAAAACTCCTAACTCCGCTCCTCCCAACTCATAACTTTTTAACTATGCTTAAATTCACCTTAACTTTAGCTGTTTTTTCACTACTAAGCGTTTCGCAAGCGCAAGCTGCCGAACTTGTTGGACGCGCAATTTTAGCGGCTGATACATTTGCTCCTGGCTCTACTAGTGGGCAGTTTAAAAAAACTCAACGTACTACCCCTTTTTTATTTGCTCAACCAGTACAAGGATTTTCGTGTGTTGAGCTTGGACCGAAAGAGGGTACATTTTACGTGATTTCAGATAATGGGTTTGGTGCCAAAAGTAATTCTTTAGATTATGTGCTGCGGATATACGCGGTTGAACCAGATTTTTCTACGGGCAAAGTATATCCTGTTGATTTTCAAACGGGAGAGCGACTTGTGCGGTTTAGTCGTCAAAGCTTTATTGAACTCAACGACCGTAACAAAAAAGCGAATTTTTCTATTGTCGCCGAGCAAGTAAATTATCCTCTAAGTAATATTGCTGTGTCGCAGTTAGTCAAAATCAATCGCTTGCTCACAGGGGGTGACTTTGACCCAGAATCTTTTCGGCGCCTAGAAGATGGTAGTTTTTGGGTAGGAGATGAGTTTGGCCCGTTTTTACTACATTTTGATAAAACAGGTGAACTACTGGCGCCGACCATACCACTACCAAATTTTTCACAAAAAGGAACTGAAGAATTTGTGAAATCTCCTGATAACCCAGAATTTGCTTCGTTTTCAGAGAATAAGCGCACAAGTGGAGCGAATTTGGGGGGTTCTAGCGGTTTTGAAGGTTTAGCGATTAATACTAGTTTTACCAAGCTGTACGTAATGTTAGAAGGGGCGCTTAAAAAAGATGTACCTACTCGTTTGTTGATTAATGAGTTTGATATAGCTAGTCAAAAATATACAGGCAGGGTTTTTGCATACAAGTTAGAAAATGCAAGTCATGCCATTGGCGAATTAACTGCGGTTAACGATAACGAATATATTGTGATTGAACGGGATAAGAATCAAGGCGACCCCAATAATCCGGCTTTTGAAACACCTGCCTCGTTCAAGCGTCTTTACAAAATTAATCTTGACAAAGTAAATACAGCGGGTTTTGTAGAAAAAGAATTATTAGTAGATTTGCTGAATATTTCTGACCCCAAGCGTATTGGTACAAATGCCACTAAAAACGGTGTGTTCACATTTCCCTTTGTCACAATTGAGAGTGTACTGCCACTTGATGCTAGAACGCTGCTGGTAATTAACGATAATAACTATGCCGATAGCATTGGGCGAATACCGAAACAAGCTGATAACACCGAATTCATTAAAATCAGGCTAGACAAACCTTTGAACTTAACTGTTACTAGTGGCGCCTCCGATTCCAAATAATTTTTTGGTTTAAATTAAGCTTCTTATTGCTCGTGTTCTTATAAACTATAACAATAGTTTCTTAATTTTTTACTGTCTAATCGTCAAAAAACCTGATTGTGACTGTGTTATACATAATTTGTAACCAGATTCATGTAAACGAAAGTCAATGGTTGATATATATTAAAAAAACCATGCGCGGTATAGGGTGCCGCTGTTTATTGTTTTGATTAAAATTGCTAAGGTAAGCCGATCGGTCGAAGAAAACTATGGAACAAGATGCGGCAACGCTCCACTGCCCAAACGAACTTTGTCAGGCAGCCAATCCGCTTAAGCACAATTATTGTCAACAGTGTTCAACGCCTCTGCCGAAGCGTTATCTTTGGGCAGTCACAGAAGGAAAAAGTTTGGGAGTCTTGGGCAACCACATCGCCGATCGCTATTTAATTATTAGCCAGTTTGTTGTTCTAGATACTAGACCCGGACTAGTCCCACAGGTACCAGACCAAGAATCGCTACAAAAGTTAAGACCCTATCTCCGTTTATTTCCTTACCGCTTACACGTTCCTCAAGTGTATGGAATCATTCCTAAAAGCGATTCGGAGATGCCTTCAAACATTTTGCTCTTAGAGAAACCACCACTTCATATAAACACAGAACTCGAAGTGCATTTGCATCAATCGTTGGACTCAGCATGGGGTGAAGCAACCTCAATGCGGCAGTTAAACTGGTTGTGGCAAATCGCACATATTTGGCAACCGTTGGCAAGTGAGGGGGTCGCTACTAGCTTGTTAGACCCTTTATTATTGCGACCCGAAGGCGGTTTAGTAAAAGTATTAGAATTACGCTCAGACCCTGAAGTTGCTCCTTCTATCTCGCAATTAGGTGATTTTTGGCGCGTGAGTTTACTGCCAAACACAAAAAGTGCCATCAAAGAATTTTTTACTCAAGTTTGTGATGCTTTAATATCGGGTGAAATTTATTCTGGTGAGCAGTTAGTTGCTGTTTTAGACCAAGGACTAATCTCACTTAGCGCCGCAAGTGGGGATATGTCTCAGTATTCAGTAAAAATAGTTACAAACACTGATACAGGGCCAAGCCGTCAGAGGAATGAAGATGCATGTTATCCAGCGGCAGGCAACATAATTAGCAAGCCACCATCACAAAAAGCTTTAGCAATTGTTTGTGATGGTATTGGTGGACATGAGGGTGGTAATGTTGCCTCGAATATTGCCATAGATGTAATTCAACAGCAAGTTAGTCAGTTAGCATCAGTTCCTCGTGACCGTATCGACCCAACAGTTTTACTAGCTGACTTAGAAAAAGCGGTGGCGGCAGCAAACGATAAAATAGCTGTGCGAAATGATAGCGAGGGTAGACAAGGGCGCCAGCGGATGGGCACGACGTTGGTAATGGCGTTACCTATTGCCCACGAAATGTATATTACTCATGTAGGTGATAGCCGTGCGTACTTAATTACACGCAAAGGATGCTACCAAGTCACCCTTGATGATGATGTGGCATCACGAGAAGTGCGGCTCGGATATGCAGTTTACCGCGATGCCGTTATGCAAGGCGCCAGTGGTTCTTTAGTGCAAGCTTTGGGAATGGGTAGCAGTAACTCGCTGCATCCAACAGCTCAAAGGTTTGTGTTAGATGAAGACTGTGTGTTTTTGTTATGTTCGGACGGTTTGAGCGACTTTGATAGAGTTGAACAATATTGGGAGACAGAAATATTACCGATTTTGACCAACGGTGTAGACATTACAGAAGCAGTTAATAATTTAATCGAAATAGCGAATAAGCAAAATGGACACGATAACGTCACAATTGCACTGGTTCAGTATCAAATAAAATACACAGAACCAGAAAAAATACAGATTCCAAATATCGCTGATTTATCCACGAATTATAAGTCCGGCAGCTATTCTACCACCAGTGCGCCGACTAATTTGGTTTCAGGACACAGAACACAAGTAATACCTGATACAGCCCAGGCAAAGAAACCGATACCTTTACATCTAATAGCACTGTTGTCTGTGGTGACAGTGGGAGGTTTAATTGGGCTATTAATACAACAAATACTTTCTCGTCAAATTCAGCCAATTGGGACGACATCAACATCACCACCAGTTGCAACATCTCCAACTTCAGTAGAAAGAGTCGCACCTCCCAAAGGTTCGTTAATTAGCGTCATATCCCCAATTGAATTTAGTCGCAATAGTGAATATGAAGTAGCTGGTAGTATTCCACAGAATACAACTTTAGTGGTTATAGACTCAAAATCAACAACAGGCGCCTCCAAAAGCGACTTAATGCATTTGCTGGTTTGTCAAGTTCCCACTCAAGTTGCAGAAGCACCCCCAGTTGCACAAAAAAAAGCGCCAATTATACAACGTGAAGAAATTTGGGTTAAAAGAGAAAAACTTGAGCCAAACAAGAACGTCTCAATATCTCAACCAGAGAAAAACGTTAATTCTCCATGTGATGCAATACTCAAAGAATCTTCGAGCGGCAATATAGAAAAATCTCCATCGAAGACAGAACGTCTTCGTCCACGCAATTTATAGCCACTCCGTCAGATAAACTAGTAGCAAACCTAAAATATTTTTATGGTGAATTCGGTTAAAACTATAAAGAGATAGTCCCAAAAGAATGCCCCTTGAAACCATGCCATCCTTAAACCTGGCGATAGCCCGTCTAGTTCATGCTGGCACCAACAATTTCGCTATTTGGGTGGTGCGCGCTCCTTACTCCAGTGGGCACGTTTTTCACGATTGCGTTTGGACACCCAACCTGACACAAGTATGGCAGGAATGGCAACAATTGTTTGCAGGTCACAGCAACCTCGATGTATCTCCCAACGCCAACGAATCTGATAAAATTCAAACTTCTTACTCCTTACCAATCGAATTACCCCAACCCGCCACAGGGCAACCAACTAATTACGCTGGGCGGCTAATGCAGTACTTTGGTAACTGTTTATGGCAATGGGTATTCGATGGGCCAATTTTAAATAGCCTAGAACACAGTCGAGGAATCGCAGCAGGACAAGAAAAAAGTCTCCGTCTGCGTCTAGAAATACGCGACCCTTATTTGGTATCGGTACCTTGGGAAATAATGCAGCGTCCCGGTCAAGCTGCAATTTCTCTAAGTCAAAACGTCATATTTAGCCGTACCACCAGCGACGTTGACAAATTACCATCTTTACGTAGCGATGCTGGGTTGAATGTGTTGCTTGTCCTTGGCGATGACGAAAATCTCCAACTCGAAACTGAAGCTGAACTTTTAAAGCGAACCTTAACACAAGGTACTGCCAGTGGCAGCAACTCACGTGGTTACGCTCCATGTATCGTTACTAAACTAATTCGTCCTACCCCTGAAGAATTAATCGCGGCATTAGAAACGCGGGCATATAATGTCCTTTTTTATGCTGGTCATGGCTTGCGTGGACCCGATGGCGGCATATTAAATCTACACCCCAAAGCTACACTCAACGGCATTGAGTTGGCTCAGGTATTAACGCGCACAGGTGTAAAATTAGCTGTTTTTAATTCGTGTTGGGGCGCCCAACCTTTGGCAGTTAATCATCAACCAATACCTTACAGCAGCTTGGCAGAAGTATTAATACGACATGGCGTACCAGCAGTACTGGGAATGCGCGACGTCATTGCCGACCGTGAAAGTCTTAGCTTTATTCAAGCTTTCTCAGAAGCACTGCGTTCACGTCGAGCTATTGATGAAGCGGTAGCCGATGCTAGGCAAAAACTACTATCTTTATATAAATTTAACCAACCCGGTTGGACACTACCCGTTCTTTATTTACATCCAGAGTTCGACGGGCAATTAATTCGCAGCTTGGATGAGAGCATTACCGAATTACCGACTTCTCTACCAGAATTTAGAAAAACATTCCCTGCTGCTTCATTGCGACTACTTACAGATGGAACCAAACAACTACTTCCAACTCCCATCACCCGTATTGGTCGCACCACAGATAACAACATTATCATTCCAGATTTATCAGTTTCTAGGCAACATGCTCAAATTATTTGTCGAGATAGTTTTATTGACACAAAGTTAGAGCAAAGCTACTACTTACGTGATGATTCAACAGCAGGTACTTTAATATATC
The DNA here is from genome assembly GCA_019359675.1 of Calothrix sp. FI2-JRJ7. Classification (GTDB taxonomy): domain Bacteria; phylum Cyanobacteriota; class Cyanobacteriia; order Cyanobacteriales; family Nostocaceae; genus Dulcicalothrix. The sequence goes on along the minus strand of JAHHGX010000031.1, from coordinate 321,385 downwards.
AGTCTGGAGCATGGCAACGAATTCATCATGAAGAAGTACCACTAAGGTCAGGAACGCAATTAAAATTTGGCAGTAGCCGTGGAGACATTTGGGAGTTTATGATTGAAAACTCATAGACAGTTTGTCAAAAATCCATGAGATTACTCTTGACATAATTAGATTTTTATTTAAAAGATATTATTTCAACGTATTATTCTGTGAGTATCACTTAAATATTTTGTATCACACAAAAACAATACGCGATCATTTTATTCGTTTTGCGGAAACGCTCGCGCTTATGCTGTAGCTCTTGGTACACAAACAAATTAAACCATCCAATAAGGAAAGCCTGGAAATGACTCACACAAAAAACGACGCACTTAACAGTTCAGAGTTCCAACCATCTGCAATTCACCTAGAGTTGCTCGAAGCATTACTCGAAACCGACGAGGCAACATATCCCTGGAACCCAGCATCACCCGAATCAGAACATTTCTTTCATCAATGTGACGCGCATTTTGCCATTGATGAACTTCTCGAAGTTGATGGAAACGGGCGCCAAGAAGCTTTTTACAGCCATCTTGATACTTTGTGGTCTAACACACCAACCTTGCAATCTCAATGTAGCACAACTGTAGTATCAATATCAAAACTTAAAGAAAGTTTACAATCAGCGATTTCTTCCCGGATTCCTCACGAATGGATAGAGAAGATAGCACAGAAAGCAAGTGATTTATTTAATTCGCCAATGTCAATAGCAGATCAATTAGTAGAAATTGCCGCATCTGTAGTGCCCGCTTTAGGCGCCGATGATTTATCAGTACTAGCGCGTCCATATGCGTATGCAATGCGTAGTGAAGCAACTACATTAGAATCAACACTTAAAAAAGTGGGTGGACACGACTGGAATAATTTATCAGAAATCGAGCAAGCACGGGTGAGTGTAGCAGTAGCTTACTACGCACTCCAACAACTCAAAAATTCTCAAGTAATAGACTAAGTGCAAGGTAAAAAAGATGTGATAAAACGCACTTTAGTATCAAAAGACCATTTCACTATTTTAAATCTAACTATAGACTCTTGCGCTGTAACAACCATCTATCAAAAGATAGAATTAAAGTGAAAACAAAACAGTGAAGTAATGCAATTCAGGTTATGAGTGAGTCATATGAATATTAAAGTAAAAAGCAACTGGGGAAAACCCAGTTGCTTTTTTATTTTTTTTCTAAAAAACGTGTAGCAAAATTTTGTGAACGGTTTGGAGAAAGAGCGCGTGCTTTAAGAATAGCAGCCATCAAAAATGCGTATGAAATTACACCAACAACAACTAGTAACAAAGCATTAATAGCTCCAGAAGCATTCCACAAAGCATGAAGCGCGGCCGCAGTTAAGTAACCCACAATTAAAATTCGTACCCCCCTACTTGGTTTAAGAACAGCCAAACCAATGAAATATCCTAAATAACCGCTATAAGCCATATGACCAGCGACTAATCCTAATATTCGGGGAATTAAAAGCTGTAACCCTACCAACTGTCCAGCATCGGCGCCCGATTGTTGTGCAACACTTAATGTAATTTGTGGTACATATTGACCAAGTGTTTCCAACAGAGTAAACCCAACCGCCGAAGCAGTGCCAAGTAGAATACCATCAAGAGGTTCAGAAACACCAATGCGTTCACGCCAAGGAGAAGGGAGCGTTCTTGATATTAAAAATATACCCAAAACAGGCAAAGCTTTGAGTAATTCCTCCATTAACCCGGCGCCGAAAAACATCCGCACTAGTAATTCAGTTAAGGTAATTTCCTGATTTTCTCTGGGTAAATTACCTGGTAGAACAACACGGAATATATAAATAAATAAATCTAAAATAGGGCTTTTTAAAATTACCGCCGTCGCCAAAGCAGAAGCGAGTAATATCCACCAAGGTTTGTGCTTGCCACACAAACGATAAATAAAATAATATGCAGCAGAAGCAATATAAGTACCAACAATAACTTGATTAGCTTGCGGCGAACCAACCGTAGCAAACATTAACACTACAAATACAACAGTTAAGATACCAGGGATTAAAAAAGCTTTGCTAGTTAAATCCTTTCCGGTTGAGATAATTGGGAACAACTGTGTAAAGCTTACAGAATCTATTTGTGTAGGCGCCTCATATTTGCTTGCGGGGGTAAGTGAAGTAGCGTTCGGGGAATTAACAGCAGTTTGTTGATGAATATTATTTTCATATTCAAACTGAAATATGGGTCCATCCTGTGCTAAAGAAATGCGGTCCCCAGAATGTAACTCTTGACAACCCTCAAGACGCTGCCCATTAAGGTAAGTACCATTAGCACTACTAAGGTCACAAATCACCCAACTGCATCGACCATCAGGGGAAGGAGAAATGGAACGAACAACCGCATGGCGCCGTGATACCATCCGAAACTTAATGGCATCCAAAGCAATTTGACAACCAGGGTCGCGTCCAATTACTACCTCTCGATTTTTGAGTAGGGCATAATTCGACTCAGACCCACTAGGTACTCCGTTACCAGACACTAGCCGCAGAAAAGCATTCGTCAACGGCACGTTTTTGCCTGTCATTCATTTACAAGGTGGTTATTAACGATTTTACTCATTGATAAATACAATATAGCTTCACTCTATATAAGCAGAATTAAAAATTAAAAATTAAAAATAAAAACACTTTAAGTAAACCATACTGAGTATTACCAAAGCGTGCCTACACAAAAATTTACCAAAGTAAATATATTAATTCTGTATTTTTCAAATCTTTTTCCCCCTCTCTTGTGGAGCGGGCTTAAGATTGCCCGCCCTTCCCCTAAATATCTAAACTTCTGCTAGCTCTAAATTTTGTTCAACATGCTCAACCCTAGTACCAAGCAACTTAAGAAACTCAGCTAACCAACGCGGATGAGCAGGCCAAGCAGGCGCCGTCACCAACTTACCATCAACAATAGCCTCATCAACAGCAATTTCTACGTATTTACCACCCGCCCCATTCACATCTGGGCTACAAGCCGGATACGCAGTACAAGTTTTGCCTTTTAGTACATCTGCTGCCACAAGTAACTGTAAACCGTGGCAAATCGCAGCAATAGGTTTATTTGCGTAGGCAAAATGACGGGTAACTTCTATAACTTTTTGATTTAAACGAATATATTCAGGCGCCCGTCCACCAGGAACAACCAAAGCATCATAACTCGCAGCTTGGATTTCATCAAACGTAGCATTAAGGGTAAAATTATGACCAGGCTTCTCGCTGTACGTTTGGTCTCCCTCAAAATCATGTACAGCAGTACGTATTTTCTCGCCAGCCTTTTTATTCGGGCAAACAGCATGTACAGTGTGCCCAACCATCTGTAAAGCTTGGAAAGGAACCATTACCTCATAATCTTCAACAAAATCGCCCACAAGCATTAAAATATTCTTGCTAGTCATACTTTTCAGCACCTCTTTATTTCAATTGAGATATTGCAAATGATTTTTTAGCTGATTTACTACTCCTCAAAGTATAATCTCTGGTAGTTTTACTGAACCTAAAGAAAAATAAACATTTATAAAATAATAGAGATTTACTCTTAAGAGGTTATGTAAATGCATGTCTCTTAATTCTAAAATCCTCCTAACCCCGATGATTTGGATGGTTGGAGGGATTAAGCAATACATATTACAATAATTATTATCATGTTAGATAAGTTTAATTCCGATAACTTTAACGATAATGATGTTTTATCTGTCAAAGATAAGACTTTTAAAATTTCTAAAGTCAAAAAGACTATTAAAAATACTTTTGATTATTTAGCAAGTAAACTTCATGAAAATTTACATCAACAAGATGTAAAAATAGAGCCAATAACATCTCAAGCATTACTGAAGTGCCTGTTGCTAAAAAATCCTGATGTATCAAAGCATTAGCAATAAGCTCTCTTAAAGCTTGTTTTGGGAACATCTTTACTTCTTCCCGTACAACTTCCTCTATAAAACGATTTTGTGGTGCTAATGAGTGAACAAGGTCTACTAATCTGTCAAAGCCAACGGCATATCCTCTATTGTCTGTCTTTTCATCACGAGTTTGTAGCTTGTTAATACCTTCATATATAATTACACGGGGTGCTTTACGAGCCAATGCAGGAGAAAAAGCATCCAGTTTTTTTGCTAAAAGAATAGCCGCTAGGTTTGTGATTGTCCAACCCTGTGCTGTTTGTTTGATTAACTGTTGCTTGGACAATCTCTCAAGCACAGCATCGCGGTTAGTTGGATAGGGAATTTTTAGTAGTTCAAAGTAGGTTTGTGTATCCAAAAGGGCGATTACATCTTCAGGGCTGGCATCAGAGCGGGCACCTTGGCAAAACCAGTCTTGTTGGTCTTCAGCAAAAATCCTCTTGAGTACATCCGGTGTCATTGGCACCAAATCTTCTCCTGCTCTCATTAGGTAGGCGCCATCAAAGGATAATGGTTGCCCAACAGGACGGGTTGGCACTTCAAAAACCAGCACTCGTCCATCAGGATGCAGCAATTCTGTAGCGTCTACTCGAAATCTAAGTTTCTCGACTATGCGAGCTTTAATGTCGTTGAGGGAAGTTACAGATGGAAAAGCTTGCGAACCTACGACCCGACGCGGGGGCTTATCGGTTACGCCCAAAACCAGATATCCACCACCTTCGTTGGCTAAAGCCACACAGTAGCGCAACAATTTAGTTGTATCGTACTGTTGCTTGGCTTCTTTGAATTCTAGGAATTCTGTTTCTGCGGGTGCATTCAGCCATTTTTCAAGGTTTTCAAGGGTAATCATGCAGCATTTATCTTTTAGCTTTGGCGCCTTTTCTGAACACGCGAGCTTCGCTTTTGCGCTAATTCGATTTTAATTTAAATTTGTCAACTAATGCGAGTAAAATTTTATTTTATATACTTAGTCAAGGTTGTAAGCCATGTTTAATTATTTGATTTTTTAGGTATATATTATAACAGCAGTGATATTAAAACTAATGCCAGATCAATCTTATATTTATAAAGTAAAATTATTAAAGCAGGAGCGCTAATAGCTGACACAAAAACTCTTTTAGCAAGCTGGAATTTATCGCGCACTATAGATGAGAATTTAGATAATTTCCTTTCTGAAAATATTTTTGGCGCCTCTAATACGTCTATGACCTTATGCTTTCAAGACGTAGTAACCATTGATTAAAATGTTGGCACTGTTGACGTATTATATCAAGACCAATATCGATGGCAATTAAGGAGCCATGCAGGGGTTTTTCGTTGTAACAACTGATTTTCACATAGAAGCAATTGACTTATTGACAAATCGCGTTAATTGTGGTCTTGGTATTGGCTTGTTAGTAGCTATATATTCCGCTCTCAAAAAATATCCTGTACAGCCAGGACTTTTAATATTAGGCGACCTCAGCATCCAAGGCAACATTAAAGCAGTTCGGTCTTTAGCTGAACCATTACAACTCGGAATGGATAATGGAGCTAAAAGAGCATTAATTCCAACTGAAAACAAACGCCATTTTTTAGAGGTATTGGCAGATATTATGGAACGGGTTGACCCCATTTTTTACAGCGACCCATTAACAGCAGCAATGAAGGCATTAGGTATAAATTAAATAATCTTAATCCCCCCTAGCCCCCCTTAATAAGGGGGGGAACAAGAAAAGAAGTAATAATAATAATTTTGTCTCACAAACAAATCTTAGCCCCCCCTTATTAAGGGGAGTTGGGGGGGATTTAATTAAATTAATTTAAATTCTTCCAACGCTTTAGGAAAGTTTTTATTTTCGTGTCCAGAGCGGCTAAGTTTAATTAAAGCAAATCTTTCTAAAGGTGATAATGCTGCCCATTGTGGCGCCGTTATATTTACATTATATTCGCTCGCTTCTTCTTGAACGCTCTCTGGTATATTATTTTCATCCATCCACGCTGGGTGTGATTCGATAGGTAGTTCACTTGGATAACTGCCTGTACGTTGATGTATAAGATTTTGTAAATTCTGTCGGTAAGTTTCTATTTCTTGCTCATTTGTGCAGGGTGACTCTACTAATGCTTGACGCTCATCTTGAGTTAAGTGGCTCCAATCTGCTAATTTTAATTTGATTCCACAAGTGTCAAGGTTATATCTTGCTTGCATGGGAATACATCGCAGGGAATCAACAAAATCTGTTTCAAATTCAAAGAATTGTACCATAATATAAAGAAAATATTTTTCTTCTAATGTCTAGGTTTAGAATTACTAATGCGGATAATAAAATAACTAATTGCTAAAGATAAAACAGCCAAACCTAAACCAATAATGTCTATTCCTTCAACTTTATCTAAATCAAGAATAATGATTTTTCTGGCTACCGCAATTAAAGATGTCACGATTACTAATTCTACCTGTAATACGTGCTTTTTGAGATAGCCTGTAATATTTTCTAATATTTCTAGGGCGATTAAAACGTTTAAAAACAATCCAAAGACTTGGAATAATGTCTTATAAAAGCTACCATATTTCGGCGAGATTAATTCTCTGAATGTAAAGGTGATTAAATCAGCAATTGCTACTACAATTACAAGCAACATACAGACTGAGAGAATTTTAGCGACAATCACCTCTAGATTTTCGATGATGTGCATAAAGTTTTCGTCTTTGGTCATTTCACGAAAGCGTTTAATTAACCCCCTCATCTGCCTTACCCCCTAAAAAATATCTATATTGCTTGTATAACAAGAAACACACACACAGCAGTACGTTAGAGGAAACTCTAACGTAGTACTAAGCTTGGTAATAATTTTTTAATTCTGACTTGTTAGCAGCTTAACATTCAGAGGGTTCCAATTGATAGTGAGTAATTGGTAAATTGATTTTTACAAGTGCAAGGCTAACTGCACAGGCTTTTAGCTCTGGTTGTAATGAGTCTGGGCATGATATTGGGTGTGTCATTGCGTTTGCTTCTGCGTTTTCTGCCCATAAGGCGCCCCAATGCATAGGCACAAACACTGTTCCAGGAGTTATTGCACGGGTTATTTTGGCTTTAAACTTAGCACTTCCTCGACGCGAACCTATTTCAACGTATGAATTTTCAGTAATGTTTAAGCTGGAAGCATCACGTGGATGAATTTCAATAAATGGTTCGGGGTACATTTGTCGAATTTTTTCTATGCGACCCGTTCGCGTTTGTGTGTGCCAATGTCCGTAAAGTCTTCCTGTTGTTAATATAAACGGATAATCTGGGTCGGGTGGTTCTGCTAAACCGCGTGAATAATAGGCGCCAAACTTTGCCCGTCCATCTGGTGTAGCAAAACGCAAGTCTGTATATAATCTCTTGCCTGTTTTTAATGAATAATACTTTTGTTTTTGTTCGGCTTCAGTTTTTTCTAGAGAATCTTCTTCGTCTTCTTCAAAACCGATAATTCCTGTATCTGAATCTATATAAGTAGGCGCCTCCGGAATTGAAGGGTAAGGCCATTGAATTGGACTCTGTTCTAACTTTTCGTGGGAAATACCTGTAACATCACAAGGACGTTGACGAGTTAATTGAGTAAATTCATTATATACATGGGCAGAGTTGGCGAAAGCAAATTCACCCACATAACCTAAACGGCGCCCGACTTCTGCAAAAATCTCCCAGTCGGCTTTTGCTTCTCCGGGTGCTGGTCGAAATGATTGACATAAAGTTACGACACGTTCCGAATTAGTCATAACACCAGTTTTTTCACCCCACTGTGCCGCAGGTAAAAGCACATGAGCATAAGCGGCGGTTTCTGTTGGATAATATGCGTCTTGATAAATAGTAAAAGGTGATTTTAATAAAGCTGCTTTTGTACGTTCAATATCTGGCATACTTACTGCTGGGTTTGTAGCGGCAACCCATAACAGTCCAACATCCCCAGTTTCTAGACCTGTTATCATATCCCACGCAGTCAAACCAGGTAATGGTGATATTTTTCCTGGCTTTATTCCCCAAAATTTTTCAACTTCCGCGCGGTGTTGGGGATTTTTGATTAAGCGATAACCTGGAAGCAAGTGCGATAAACCACCAGCTTCACGTCCTCCCATTGCATTTGGTTGACCTGTTAAAGAGAAAGGTCCACTCCCAGGTCTACCTATTTGCCCAGTCATTAAGTGCAAATTAATAATGCTTCGTACCTTTGCCGTACCTTCAGAAGATTGATTTACTCCCATCGACCATAACGACAGTACGTTTTTAGAATCAGCCCAATAGCGTGCAGCGGTTGCTAAGTCTTCTATAGTAATACCACAGGTACGCGCGACAACATCAGGGGAATAATGGCGAATTACTTCTGCAAAAGCTGGGAAGTTACTTGTACATTCGTCGATAAATCCTGTATCAAGACAACCCCAACGCATTAATAAATGCGCCATTCCATTCATTAAATCAATATCTGTACCAGGACGAATTGCTAAGTGTAAATCGGCAGCTTCGGCAGTTTGTGTTCGACGTGGGTCAACCACAATCATTTTGACTTTGCGGTTCTTTTTGTGGTATTTCGCTAATCGGTTAAAAGCAATAGGGTGACATTCTGCTGCATTTGTACCAATTAAAAATGCACAGTCGGTTAATTCTAAGTCGTCGTAACAACAGGGTGGACCATCTGAACCAAAGCTTTGAATATACCCAGATACCGCACTGGACATGCACAAACGTGAGTTGGCATCAAAGTTATTGCTTCCCAGACACCCTTTCATTAATTTCTGGGCAACATAGTAATCTTCGGTTTGAAATTGACCTGAACCGTACATGCATATTGCTTCTGGTCCAGTTGTTTGCAGTACTTGTTGAATGCGCTTGGTAATTAAATCAAATGCTTCTTCCCAAGTTGCACGCCGAAATTTCTCATTCAACGAGTTCCGCACCATTGGAAAATGCAATCTATTTTTATCTAATGACTCGGCGATAGTGGCGCCTTTCACACATACCATACCTTGGCTCGATGGATGTGTTTTATCTCCTCGAACTCGCCAAATCGGATTTCCTTCATTATCGCGATTTGTTGCTTTTCCATGTTGTGCTGGAGGTGATACTTCAAGTCCACACCCAACACCACAATAAGGACACAGAGTTTTGGTTGATTCAGTCATAAAACCTCAATACAAAGCAGCCTAATACCCTTTTTTCTGTAATAGTAGGTAGGGCATAGCCCCACATACAATTACTCTTTTGCGACAACTCCAGAAGCTATTTTTTCAGATGTTTCATTGGTTGCTGGTGATTCTCCTTCGTATGCAGCAGCGAATGAACCTTTGGGTTCTTTGAGGAAGAAACCACACATAAAGGCACAAATTAGTGCTGTTATACCCATTGTGCTAAATAGTGTTGATGGGTCGGTTAAACTGTAGATTGTTAAATAAACCACGCCACCAAAGTTACCATAGGCGCCAACGTTTCCTGCAATTTGTCCTGTTGCTTCTTTCTTAATTAAAGGCACAATTCCATAAGTGGCGCCGCATCCAGCTTGAGCAAAGTAAGCTGCAAACATTGTGGCAGCTACAGCAAGTGGAAGAGGCCAGCTTTTATTGATGAAGTGAGTAGTTAAATAACTAATTCCAATACCAACGCTGAGAATAGTCATTGTCCATTTACGTGAGCCAAGTTTATCAGAGATTAAACCACCGCTAGGACGAGAAACTAAGTTTAAGAAGGGATAAGTTGCAGCTATCATTCCAGCGACTACATGTTCTAAGCCAAAAGTCTTTTCAAAGAATGCAGGTAGCATCGAAACAGCAGCTAGTTCTGAACCAAAATTTGTAACGTAGGTAAACTCAAGTAATGCAACTTGACCAAATTGAAAGCGTTGAGAAGGGGAATAAGTTTTTCGACCAGCCAAAAGTTCTGAGTTAACTTGATAAGCTTTGTAAGTTTGGAAAGCGAATAATCCTAAAAGTAGCACCCAAACTATATACATTTGACTTTCGGTCAGAAAATGAATATTTTTCTGTTCTAGGCGCCAAGCGAGTAAACCAAGTGCAAATATTAAACCAAAGTTCGAGACAATCATTGCCCAGAAGCTTTTGACACTTGTTACTTCCAAGGCGCCGTTTTTCTTGGGACGTTTATAAGCTTTTCCTGGTGGAGTATTTTCAACAGATTTATAATAAATAACGCCGTATATAGCAGCAATAATTCCTGTTAGTCCTATTGTAAGGCGCCAGTTAGAACCACCACCAGCTAAAAACCCTGTTGCAACTGCAATTATAGGTAAAGCAAACTCTGCACCAAAGGCGCCGAAATTACCCCAACCACCATAAACACCTTGGGCAATACCAATATCTTTGGGTGGAAACCATTCAGACACCATCCGGATACCAACAACGAATCCGGAACCAACAATACCCATTAACAAGCGACTAATTACTAACTCACCAAAGCTATGAGACAACGCTGTTGCTAAACAAGGAACCGCAGCAAACATTAACAGGATTGAATATGTAACTCTTGGACCAAAACGGTCTAAAAGCATACCAATAATAATACGCGCGGGTATTGTCAGGGCAAGATTACAAATACCCAAAGTTTTAATTTGTTCAGGTAATAAATGTAATTCTTTACCAATTGTGGTAGCAAAAGGAGCAAAATTGAACCAGCACACAAACGTGAGAAAAAATGCGAACCAAGTTTGATGCAAAATTCGATAGCGACCCTTGAATGTGAATAGTTTCTTGAGCATATTACCCTTTATCTAACAAAAAATACGTAAGCCAAAATCAAGGCTAATCAAGTAAATAGCCTTATCTACCTATTCAAATAAAATCAATAACTAACTCAAAGTTCTTCCTTTGTGCCCTACCCTGCGGGAAATCCTCCGGATTATGTGTCTTTGTGGTTCCTTATCTTACACATAAGTATTGTGTATTAATGAACAATCTAAAAAGCTTTCTTATATACAAATTAGAACTAAGACGCAACTATATTGGTATCACCTGTAACCGTTTGAAAGTATCCATGAAAAAAACGCATTGCTTCAATGCGTTATAAAAGATACTTATCAAAGAAACCGGGCTTCTTTTCATCAGAAGCCCGGTTTCTATCTTTATTCTTCTACATGAGCGCAGCGACGATAGAGAAAATCGAGAGCATAATTACGAAGCTCGTAGTATTTCCTGTCTTCCATAATGAGCTTGCGGTTACGGGGACGAGAAAACGGAATATCAAGAACTTCGCCAATTTGTGCAGCAGGCCCGTTAGTCATCATTACAAGTCGGTCAGCGAGAAACAAAGCTTCATCAATATCATGCGTAATCATCAACACAGTTACTTGATGCTCACGCCAAATTTGTAGTAGTTCCTCCTGCAACTCCTCTTTTGTAATAGCATCAAGGGCGCCGAAAGGTTCATCAAGAATTAATACTTTAGGACGAATACTAAGCGCACGGGCAATCGCAACCCGTTGTTTCATCCCACCAGAAATTTGTGAAGGTCTTTTCTCAGCAGCTTCTGTCAAACCTACCATTGCTAAATGCTCTTTAACAATTGCTCTTTTTTCAGCTTCAATTTTTTCGGGGAAAACCGCATCAACAGCCAAGTACACATTTTCAAATACCGACAGCCAAGGCAGCAAACAGTAATTTTGAAATACCATCATCCGGTCTGGGCCAGGTTCAGTAATGGGTGTATCTTGCAGCAGTACAACACCCTCAGTAGGGGTATTGAAACCCGAAATCATATTTAACAGTGTTGACTTACCGCAACCAGAGTGACCAATCAAGCAAACAAACTCACCTTCACGAACCTTAAGGTCTATCCCATCAAGAACAGTATAGGGACCATCCGCAGTTGGGTAAATCTTGCTAACACCTTCGACGACTAAAAAATTGTCGGATAGGTGGGTGTCCTGTTGATTCGATTGAATTGTTGTTTGCATATTATTTAAGGTAATGATGGGTAATAAAAAAACCGGGTTTCTAGTTCGATATTGTTCGTACAATGAAAAATTTTGCGTAGAAACCCGGTTTTTAGGGTTTCTAGAAGAACATTTCTTCGATACGTATTTGACGCTTGATTTCTAAGCTGTTGAGATACTCAATTGGGTCTGATGGGTTAAAGACTTTGCCATCAAATAAATGAATTGGGTTATCCCATCCAATATCAAGAACACCTAAGTCGCGTGCTGCTTTGCCAAATATATCTGGACGGCAAACTCGTTCAATGACTTCTACCCAGTTTTTTGGGAATGGTATCAAGCCCCAACGTGCCATCTGTGTCATCATCCACAATATTTCTGTGCGGTTGGGGCAATTTGTTTTGTTGACAAAAAATCTAATATATGACGTTAACTCTTGCGGTTTACTACCATCTGCACGTTCGTAAGGTGTTACAAAACCAGGACGGACGTACACAGGGTCAATATCAAGATATTCAGGACGACAGATAATTTTAAGAATTTCTTCTCGGTTGCGAAGGTCGTCACAATATTGGCAAGCTTCTAATAAAGCTTTAATGAGAGCAAGATAAGTTTCGGGATATTGTTGCGCCCATTCTTCTCGTACTCCCAAAACTTTAGCAGGTTGTCCCGCCCAAATTTCTAAAGCTGTCGCAGCAACAAAACCTGCCTTTTTGTGAACTGCCATATAATTCCAAGGTTCACCAGCGCAGTAACCATCTAGTGTTCCAGCTTCAAGTTGCGAAGCCATTTGCATTGGTGGTAATACCGTCAAATTCACATCAAGGTCAGGGTCAATACCACCAGCAGCTAACCAATAACGCAAAATAAAGTTCTGCATTGACGTAGGATGCACAACTCCCATATTCATAACATGGTCAGCATCCGCGTTAATTGCAGCTTTCAGATCTGAGACGGATCTGACTCCCTGGTCGTATAATTTTTTACTTAAAGTAATTGCGTTAGCATTCCGGGAAAGATTAAGCGCGTTAACTACAGGAATTGGGGTTTTACCACCGGCGCCTAAAGTTAAAGCTAGGGGCATTCCTGCTACCATTTGAGCAGCATCAAGTCTACCAGTTCCAACCCCTTTCGCAATATCCTTCCAACTGGTTTCGCGAGTCAGGTTAATTTCTTCTAATCCGTATTTAGCGAAAAAGCCTCTTTCTTTAGCAACTATTAAAGGTGCCGTGTCAGTTAAAGGTAAAAAGCCAATATCGAGATTGATTTTCTCTAAACCGTTGCGGGATACTGATATTGGTGTAGCGGTCTTTTGAACAAGTTTCGCTTGACGCTTCTTAGCTTGCTTCTGCTGATTAAGGAAATTTATTATTTCATTCCGCATGTTGTAATAATCTGGATGATTAACAACTTCCATTCTTTGACGAGGACGCGGAATGTCTACTTCTAAAATTTGACCAATATGTGCTTCTGGTCCATTTGTCAACATCACAATGCGGTCAGAAAGCAGTAATGCCTCATCAACATCATGCGTTACCATCACACAAGTTAATTTGTTTTCGTTGCAGATTTTCATTAGCTGTTCCTGCAACCCACCTCTTGTCAACGCATCGAGGGCGCCGAAAGGCTCATCGAGCAATAATAACTTGGGACGAATTGCCAAAGCGCGCGCTATTGATACCCGTTGTTTCATACCACCCGATAATTCCGACGGTAGTTTACTCGCATGGCGCCGTAGCCCCACCATATCAATATTGTGTTCGATAATTGAGCGACGCTCACCTTTCGGTTTGTCTTGGTAAACTTCATCAACAGCCAAAGCGATATTATCGCGAACATTTAACCAAGGAAGCAGCGAATAATTTTGAAACACCACCATTCGGTCGGGCCCAGGTTCGCGTATTTCACGTCCTTCAAGTGTTACACCACCAATCGAGGCACGGTCTAACCCCGCAATAATATTAAGTAAAGTTGATTTACCACAACCAGAATGCCCAATGAGTGAAATAAACTCACCTTGTTGAATCTTCAATTCAATATTTTTGAGGGCAATATAAGTCTTACCATTGGGTAAATCGAATACGCGGTCAATATGGTCTACTTCAACAAAACAGGTTGTCATGGTTAGGGGGAAAGGCTAAAGGGTAAGGGGATTCGTAGAGACGTGTAATCCGCTCGTATTTCCCGTAAAGCGGAGCTTTTCCCGCAGGGTAGGGATTAATCACGTCTCTACAATTACGATTTTTGTTCTGCTGGAATTACTAAGCTGGCAACAAAACCAATTGCGCGGTCGAGTAAAAGACCTACAACACCAATGTAAACTAGTGCTAATACAACTTGACCCATGTCACCGCTGTTATAAGCATTCCAGATAAAGAAACCTAAACCACCGGCACCATCACTACTACCAGCGTTAACCATTTCGGCAGCAACAATTGCTAACCATGCTAAACCAATACCAATTCGTAATCCGCTGAAAATGTAAGGAACTGCTGCGGGGAATAATATTTTAAAGAAATATTTTCTTCCTTTTAATCGCAGTACTCTCGCAACGTTGCGATAATCTTGGGGTATTTGCTGTACTCCAACTGTTGTATTAATAACAATTGGCCAAACTGCGGTAATAAAAATTACGAAGATAGCTGCTAATTCACTTTTACTAATACCACCTAATGCAGGTACAGCAGACAAAGCAATAGGCAACCAAGCAAGGGGAGGAACTGTTCGTAATATTTGAAAAATTGGGTCCAGTGCCTCAAACATTAAACGATTAGTACCTGTTAGCACTCCTAAAGAAACACCAATAGTTGCCGCTAAGAAATAACCGTAACCAACACGCTGTAAACTAGCCAGTAATTGGAATGCTAAACCTTTACCGTCATCATCATCAAGGAAGGGGTTAAACAGAAATTTTTGAACTTTAGGGTCTGAAAGAATTTTAATTGGTCCAGGGAATCCAGCATCTGGCGCCGAACAAAGTATTTGCCAAATGACTAAGAAAATGAAAACAGCAACTAAAGGAGGAATTACTTTTTTAGAATTTTTTAAGATTTGAGCTACTAGTTTATTGCTTGTATTTTTAGTAGAGAATCTGCCTGTTTGTACTGCCATATTTATATTTTCTTGATTTGAATAGTGGGTATTTACAACGGATATAACCCATCCGTTACATCCGTTGCCTAGGCTTTCTTAATTTTTAAACCTTTGAGATAACTTACGGAGTCAGCGGGGTCAAATTTAACTCCGAGAATATCTTCAACACCGCGCGTATCGCTAGCAGGAATTGCAGCTTCTTGTCCGATAGCTTTGGCTGCTTCTTTCCACATATCTGAACGATTGACTTTTTCAACTAAAGCTTTAACATCGGTGTCAGCAGGAAGTTGACCCCAGCGCATATTTTCAGTTAAGAACCAGGTATCGTGACTCTTATAAGGGAATGAAGCGTTATCATCCCAGAATTTCATCGCTATTGGGCTTGCAGTTTCAATCCGACCTGTACCGTAGTCTATCTTACCTTTGGAACGGTCGCTAATAGCAATAGTATCTACTTTGAGATATTTACCAGTTGCTATTATTTTAGACATTTCGTCTTTATTTTCAGGCTTGTCGCACCAAATTTGTGCTTCTTGCACTGCCATTAATATCGCTTTGGCTGCGTTTGGATTCTTTTCTACCCAGTCAGCGCGCATTGATAACGCTTTTTCAGGGTGGTCTTTCCACAATTCACCAGTTACTAGCGCAGAATAACCTATTTGTTCTTGAACGAGTCTGCCATTCCAAGGTTCACCAACACAAAAGGCATCCATTTTACCAGCTTTCATACTGGCAACCATTTGTGGTGGTGGGATGACTATGATTTCCACATCTTTTTCTGGGTCAATTCCACCTGCTGCTAACCACGAACGCATCCACAAGTCATGCGTACCACCTGGAAATGTCACGGCACAAGTAAGCTTTTTACCACCAGCTATGACTTGTTTTAACGGTGAACTGTCTTTACCAAGCTTTAAGTCTTTATATTTATTAGATACTGAAATTGCTTGACCGTTAGTGTTCAAACGTGCCAAAACATGCATTGGCAATGGTTGTTTAGTCTTAGTGATGGCGCCAGCGGTCATCAAATAAGGCATTGGGCTAAGAATGTGCGCTCCATCGATGCCACCTTGAGCAGAACCAAGTTCTAAGTTGTCGCGCGTTGCTGCCCATGATGTCTGTTTGACAACTTGAACATCGGTCATTCCATATTTCTGGAATAATCCTTTTTCAAAAGCAATAATAATTGGCGCCGAGTCAGTTAAAGCGATAAATCCAAGTTTGGCTTTAGTGGTTTCAACCTTGGGAGCATTTGCAACGGTTGTAACGTTAGCTGCTGGTTTTGCTGTATTTGTTGTCCCAGAGGAATTGTCAGCATTCGACCCATTTGACGAACAACCGTTTGCAATGATGGCGCCAGCAGCGGTAATACCTGCGGTGATGATGAATTTTCTTCTGGAGAGATTTGTCATTACTTTGTTTATTTGTTTAGTAGTTGAATTATTAATCTTGTGAAATGGGCATGTATTGTGGAATGGGCATCCTTGCCCGTTCCAAACCTTACTATGTATTAACTAATACCTTTGGCTTGGCGCCAAAGTGTGTAACTAGCAATTCTTGCAATACTGGCTGTAAATCTTCGCAAGGAACTCCTTTGGTAACGCAAGTTCCTAAATGCGCCTCTTTGCCAACTTTGCCACCCATGTAAATATCAACACCTTCGACAGGTTTGCCATTTTTACGCGCTTTGGTTCCCATTAAGCCAATATCCGCTACTTGAGGTTGTCCGCACGAATTTGGACATCCTGTCCAATGAATGCGTACTGGTTGACTCATTTCTAACTCAGATTCCAACGCTTTTATCATTGCTAGCGCCCGATTTTTGGTTTCTATTAAAGCAAAATTACAGAACTGGGCGCCTGTACAAGATACCAAAGCGCGTGTAAGTGGTTCGGGATTAATTTTAAACTTTCCAAGCAGAGATTCTGTAAAAAATGATGCCAAACGCGCATCAGAGATATTGGGAATAACAATATTTTGTTCTACAGTCAGACGAATCTCACTAGTCCCATAAACCTCTGCAAGACGGGCAATTTCAAACATATCTTCTGCATATAACCGACCCACCGGAATATGCAATCCTGCGTAGTATAAATCTGATTGTTTTTGTTTATGTACACCAATATGGTCTCGTTTTTCCCAGTCGATTTCGTCGTGTGCGGCGCCTGGTAAAAGTGATTTACCCAAACGCAACTCGACTTCTTCACGAAACCTTTCTAAACCCCACTCATCAATTAACCACATTAAACGTGATTTTTGACGGTTCGCACGTAATCCATTATCGCGGTAAACCTCCAAAACGGCTCGGCATACAGCTACCACATCTTGTGGAGGAACCCAAGCATTTAAAGGAATAGCAGCATCACAACGTTTAGCTGAGAAGAATCCACCCACTAATATATTGAATCCAAAATTTCCATCTGTAAATGCAGGCACAAATGCCAGGTCATTAATTTCGGCATGAACCGAATTGTCGCGTCCTCCAGTAATTGCAATATTAAATTTACGCGGTAGATTTGAAAATTCAGCGTTACCTTCTCCGCTATTGGTAATCATCGCCTGAATTTGTTCAACCAAATTGCGCGTATCATACAATTCTGAAGCATCTAATCCAGCAAGCGGGTCGCCAGTAATATTACGGACGTTATCCATCCCAGATTGAACAGAAGTTAACTCAACTTCTCGGAATCGATTAAAAATTTCTGGTAAATCTTCGATTCGTATACCGCGCAATTGAAAATTCTGCCTGGTAGTAATATCAGCACAACCATCGTCACCGTAGCGCTGAACTACTTCGGCTAACACCCGCATTTGTGAAGAATTAAGAATACCATTCGGCAATCGTAACCGCATCATAAATTTACCAGGTGTAACAGGGCGAAAAAACACACCCAACCACTTCAGTCGATGGTCACGGTCGGTTTCGTCCATCGCTTCCCAACCTAGCGTTGCAAATTTTTCAATTTCTGCCTTAACGGAAAGTCCGTCTTTTTCTGCTTTTAACTTCTCAAACTTGTTTTGACTGGTAGTATTGATAGTGGTTGCTGTCATAATCGCTTTCAAATCGTTATAGTTCGAGGCTGCGGTGACGATATCCCAATATCAACCCATTTGTTTGCTATTGCACCCTTTCTTGTTTGTAAAGAAGCAGAAAGCGAGGTTTGGATACTGGGCTAGTAACTCTTTACATAACTTAAGTTAGTGTTGAGTGAGAGTAAAAATCGTATAAATTGTTACGAATTGTTAGAAAAAATGCACAATACGGATGGCATCTATGTAACATCCGCATAAAATTGATCAAATTTTAAGGAAAAAGCATCTTGCCATTGGGAAGTGCAGGAGAGTTAACAGATAATGAGTACTAAGAACGTGCGTACATTTTCCCCAAAAGTACACAACCAAATTTTTTAGCTCGAAATTTCCTGAATACCTTTCATTACATTAAGACGTGAACAACATCAACCAACTATTAGTGCAAGCTATTGCAGCGCGTGATACTGCTGACTGGTCGTCATTAAATCAATGCAAAGAGCAGTTGCTAAAGGAAAACTCAAATTATCTTGAGACTGTCGAGTCTCAAGAAGATTTGTTGGAATTAGCGCTTTTGATTTTCGAGCATAGTGATTTTCATTCTCGTTGGGAAGTTGCTAAAGTCTTTAATCGTTTGGGGAGTGTCGCAATTCCAAAGCTCGTAGAAATATTGTCCCATGATACGTTAGATGAAGAGTTACGTTGGTACGCAGTGCGAATTTTGGGAGAACTCAAAAACGAGTCAGCAATTCCAGTATTAATAGAGTTAATTCAAACCGACGACTCGGAAGAATTAAAGTCAATGGCATCTGTGGCATTAGGGCAACTTGGCTCCAAAGCGATTTTATCACTCTCTTCTTTGTTAGCTTCAGAGGATACGCGGTTCTTAGCTACGCAGGCATTATGTTACATCCGTAACAAAGAGACTATTTTACCCTTACTCACCGTTGCTTCAGATTCCCAAGTCGCTGTAAGGGTAGCAGCGATTGAAGCGTTGAGTAGTTTTCATGACTCGCGTATTATTCCAGTACTTTTACGTAGTTTAGATGATGAATCAGCACAAGTTAGACGCACAGTTGTTACAGGATTAGGTTATCGTCGTGATTTACATAACTCAGAGTTAGATTTAGTCGCATTACTACAACCCAAACTTTACGATTCTGATTCAAGAGTCGCGAGTGCAGCTGTTGTTTCGCTATCGCGCATGGGTGATGATGCTGCTGCACATCATTTGTATCAGTTACTCGTATCACAACAGGCGCCGCTTCAACTACAAATCGAAACAATCCGCGCGCTAACATGGGTTGGTACAATTTCCGGCTTAGAATACCTACAGCAAGCGCTTAATATAATCAGCTCACAAACACTATGCGAGCAAATTGTCACCGTTTTAGGACGAGTTCAGCAATCAGATTTAATACATAAAGCTGCTGACATTTTATTAGAGATGTTGAATCAAAAGCATCCAGCTTGCTCTTTTGATAACGTTAGAAGTGCAATTGCTTTATCTTTGGGACAACTTGGTAGAGTTGATGCAGTTGAACCATTAACTGTACTACTTGCTGATAGTAATACTCAAGTACGCTTACACGCTTTAGCCGCTTTGAAAAATTTGGCGCCTGATAAAGAGTGCGAAAACGGTAAATAAACTCATCACAGTGCGTTTTCTAAGTATTTTATAAGCTTTAACTGTTAAAAATTTGGCTCTTGTCAGTATGTTTTAGTATCTACTTATAGAATACATAAATAATATTAATGAGTAGTATTATGATGTATAAAAATAGGTTACCTACGCTTTTAAGCATCAGCTTTCTTTGTCTCCTCATTAGTTGGATTCTAGTAATGTGTAAAGCTAATGAACGTGTCACAATTGAGTTAAAAGATGTTGAATCAAAAAAAATCTATTCTAGGAGCATCAATCAGTGTTTATCCTGAACTTGGTATAATTGCATCTCCACCGAACTTGTGGTGCTGGCAAGTTTTTATATCGATCTACTGGTCTTTGGATGTCTGTACGTATCATCGGAACAGCAGAAGGATATCAAAGAGTAGTTATAAATAAACGCAGAATTTTGAAGGGCGCCAGTTTTAAAGTTTATAAGGTGAAAGTAACAAAACGCGGTTTCTTAATACAAACAGGTAATTATTATTACGTATTTAAATTAAAATTAAGTATTAATCGCAAAAAAAACGCTATTTTATAAAATAAATGTCTATAACAAGTGCATTTTTTATACACTTCAAGTAAGTTGGCAACAACTAGTCAAACTCCCTGCTTCAAAATTGCTCAAGCTGTTCCTAGAGGATAAACTAGTTGTCAACATATCCTCTAGGAAAATTGCTCAAGCTGTTCCTAGAGGATAAACTAGATGTCAACATATCCTCTAGGAAAATTGCTCAAGCGAGACGCGATTTAATCGCGTCTCTACGCATTCTATATTCCTTTACCCAAATGACTACATAGATGTGAATTTCATTCGACAAATCACATCATTGTAATCTTTATCACCGCCCATTTCTTGGTCTTCAAAACCAAAGGTGTTGCTACCTAACAACCGAACATGGCTAGCTTTGCCTGTGTTGGCGCCTAAGAATGAGAAGTAAACTTGTGGGTCATTTTCAGTATCGCTATCGAGAAGTGCATCTGCTGTGCCATTAGCAATAATAAATGGAGCAAAGATTGCACCAGCTTCAAATATTCCGCTAAAAGAAGCTGTAGTTTGGTTTTGCACGGTTAAGTCCATACCAGAAACGCGCCCTTTCACAGCAGCTTGAGCATAAAGAGCATCTCCGGGACGCAAATCGATATTACCATCATTGTTGGTATCGATACCACCGTTTTCATCATTAACTCGGTAAAAGCCAATCAGGTTATCGTATGCTGCTTCTCTGTGAAGTTTAAATTCAGCTTTGATTTTAGTCTTGACTTCACGGAAATCTAAGAGTTCTCCCTGTGACTTGCCTTGGAGATTGGAACCTAAAGGCAACTCTTCATCAGTTGCTTTAATTTTGACTTTGAAATTTTCACCTTTTTTAGTATCTTTAAAATCTAGCTCAAATTCATCGTCACCCATGTCAAGAGCTTTGAAGTTAGTACTTGAAGAAAAGATGACTTCCTCAAACGAGGTTTGTCCAGATAGCACAGCGTTGGTAGTACTATTGTTGACCATGTAAAATCTCAAGTTCACACTAGAGCTAAATTCCAACACGCTACTCAGGTCAGTGAAACTAAAACCTTGAGGAAGATTGGTAACAGGTGAGCAAATAACCTTTGAGCGCGCGAGTGCTGCTTGTGCATAACCTGCTGCCCCTGGAGCAATACCATTAATAGTGCCTTGGGCATCATCAACCGTAAATACACTTATTTCACTAACAGATTTAAAACTCTGTTCTTGAAACTTGATTGAGATTTTGACTTTACCGCTATCACTTTTACTTTTGAAGCTAAAGGTATCATCATTAACTTTGATTAGTTGGGTAATCTTTACAGAATCTATAGTTCCAGTACTCAGATTAAAATCTTTGAAGTTGATTGCCAAATCTTTATCAAAGAAGAGTCCATTAGCATCGGTAGTACGAACGCGAAGTTTGTAAGTCGATTTAGTTGCGAAACTTTTAATTTTTAGGCTATCCCCCTCAATGGTGAATACGTCATTATCAGTTCCGTCAGTCCCCATTACCAAGCTATAAGTATACTTGTCGGTTGTGTTCAAGTCTACACTGCTGAATGTTGCGACTTCTATTCCCGCAGTCACTTTTCCACTGAAACTGATTGCATTTAGCATCAAATCTGTGGGAGCAGAGTTTATATCAAAGGTGGTTGTATAGGTTTTTGTGCTGTGTTCATCGTTATCGTCATCATCATCATCATCATTATCATTGCTGACCTTAAACTGGAAACTGTCATAGCCATTACCACTAGCATCGACAGCGGATTTAAACTTTAACTTGCCCAAGTCAGCCTTTAGAATTTTTTGGTTAATGGCAATAGCTTCAGTGCTGTCAAAGACGTTGTTGCTGTTAACATCTAAGAAAAACTGACCTTTGGAAGTCAGTTTAGTTATTTGCACCTCTTTCAAGCCAGAGTTATTATCATCACCCCCATCGTCACCGTCATCGTCATCATCATCGTCATCGTCATCGTTGGTATTAGCAAAGATAAAGTCAGTTGCCGCAAAGGTGTAAACGGCGCCTTTATTCGTGATGATGGTCTTGTTGGCAGCAGTGGAAAGTGTATTGTTTTCGAGAACTTGCAAACCAGAATCACCATCAGCTACGTAGACATAGTTACCCATTACGGTAACACCTGCAGCATAGTGAGGCGTATCGAAAGTATCTTTCAAGCTGGGCTTAGTCGGGTCGCTGATGTCGATAATTTGTAGACCTGTGTCGTCGGCAACATAAGCATAGTTACCCATCACGGTGACACCTAGAGCATAGCCTGGAGTATCAAAACTACCCTTTTTGGTGGGGTTGGTTGGGTCGGTGATATCAATTATTTGCAGACCTGAGTCACTGTCAGCAACGTAGGCATATTGACCCACTACAGTAACACCTTCAGCAGAGTCTGGAGTATCGAAACTACCTTTTAAGGTAGGGTTGGTTGGGTCGGTGATATCAATTATTTGCAGACCTGAGTTGCCATCCGCAACGTAGGCATATTGACCCACTACGGTAACACCTAGAGCATAATCTGGAGTATCGAAACTACCTTTTAAGGTGGGTTTGGTTGGGTCGCTAATATCAATTATTTGCAGACCTGAGTTGCCATCCGCAACGTAGGCATATTGACCCATTACGGTAATACCTAGAGCATTATCTGGAGTATCAACACTACCTTTTTTGGTGGGGTTAGCTGGGTCGCTAATATCAATTATTTGCAGACCTGAGTTGCCATCCGCAACGTAAGCATATTGACCCACTATGGTAATAGCTTCAGCAGAGTCTGGAGTATCAACACTACCTTTTTTGGTGGGGTTAGCTGGGTCGGTGATATCAATAATTTGTAGACCTGAGTTGCCGTCAGCAACATAAACATACTTATCCACAGCGGTTACGCCGTAAGCAGAACCTGGAGTATCGACATTACCCTTGGCAACAAGACTAAGTACCGACGGATAAGCATCCATCACTTCGGTGGTAAATGCTTTTTGCTGGGAAACGGCGCCAATACTAACTTCTAAGTTCCAGTCACCATCAAGATTTGCATTACCCGTTTTTGTAGCAGAGGCGCCGATATTAGCACCAGTAAGTTTGTGTAACTTGGTGATAAATTCTTCTCCAGCATCTCCACTAGCAACATTACAACCGTACAGAAGCAACGAGCTTTCTTTGGGTGATGAAGCGAACCAGTCTTGCAACTGCTCAGTATAATGCAGCAGGTTATTGAGTTCAAGAGTGCTGTTGCCTAAGTACAGGGTTCCAGGGGCGCCGTGGGAAACGATGTGAACGTTTTCTACTCCACGATATTTTGAAAGTGCAGAGGTGATTTGTAATACTCCATCTTGGGCAGAGTCAAGAACAAATGTTTTAATGCCTGGAATCCTTAATTGCAATAGTATTTCGTAATTATCTACAGCGGAATCAATAAAAAGAATGCTGGTATTTTTCATGTTTACGTGCAAAATTCAATACTTGTTTTCAGATTTATACTTCCCAAGAAATACTGCTAAATAACAAGCTGTACTCAAAATTTATATTTTTTGTTAAGGAATATTACAGTAAATAAATCGTTTTGAATCTCGAAGAGAAATTGCGTTTCATGTGCGAAGCAAATTGGAGATGACAGGTGCTTGCCTACGCTACGCACGCTAAATATTTAACTCTGATTAAAAAATTGTTATAAAATGTTAATTTTTTTGTGGGACTGAATTATTTATTAAGAAAATATTTAGAATCTTGTGATAGTCAGATTTCGTTAAATACTCGGTTTTTTTACCGTTATGAACGTAAATAAACCAACAACGCTGCTGTAAAAAGTAGCGGCGAATCGTCAAGATGTAACAAAATCTACTAAAACTTAGTGTCAAATCAGCTAAGTTGATAAAGCCACAAATGTAATTCAGGCTACATAAACAATGCGACTAGAGCAGTTGCAAGCTTTTCTGGGTATTGCTGAAGCTGGTAGTTTTCAAGGAGCAGCGCGTAAATGCGGTGTAACACAATCTACTATCAGTCGTCAAATTCAGGCATTAGAAGGGGACTTGGGGTGTGAGCTTTTTCACCGTACAAGTCAGGCAAAATTGACGCTTGCGGGTGAGCGGTTGTTGCCACGCGCGCGTAAAATATGTGCTGAATGGCAAAGCGCGACGCAGGAAATAGCTGATTTGGTTTCTGGAAAGCAACCAGAGCTATGTGTTGCAGCTATTCACTCGCTATGTGCTTATTACTTACCGCCAGTATTACAGCAATTTTGCCACGATTACCCAGATGTTCAATTGCGAGTAACTTCGTTAGGTAGTGACCGTGCATTAAAAGTTCTCAAAGATGGTTTGGTTGATTTGGCTATCGTGATGAACAATCGTTTCTTGACTACGGGTCGCGAAATGATTGTAGAAACGCTATACGAGGAACCAATTGAGGTTTTAATCGCAGTTAACCATCCTTTGGCACAATATGACATGGTTCCTTGGCCGGAGTTGGTCAATTACCCGCAAGTTGTGTTTAAAGATGGGTATGGAATGCAAAGGTTAGTACAAGATAAATTTGAGCGACTCGAAGCAACTTTACAAGCGGCTTTAGAAGTAAATACGCTTGATGCTTTTAGAGGAGTGGTTCGACAAGGTGAATTTGTAGCGTTACTGCCATATTCAGCTTTAGTCGAAGCACGCAATGACCCCACCCTTGCAGTTCGTCCTCTTGCTGGTAACAGTAGTCTTTTAAACGAGACCACATCGAGTATGACCCGTCGAGTCGTTATGGTAACTACTAATGACCGTTTGCAAATTCCCCCAATTCAACATTTCTGGCAGTTGGTGCGTAAACATATACCACCTCAGTTTGCTTTGGATATGCGAAACGCAAGTTAATTATTGGTGAAACGGTAAATAAGATGAGTAATAAATTTCGGGATTTGCTAAAAAAAGTCGGTAGTGGAAACCATACTTCTGAAAATTTAACTCGTAATGAAGCCTTAGAAGCTACTAAAATGATGCTGTTGGGTGAAGCAACACCAGCGCAAATTGGTGCATTTATGATTGCTCACCGCATTCGGCGCCCAACTGGCGAGGAATTAGCGGGTATGTTAGATGCGTATAATGAGCTTGGTCCAAAGCTTAGACAAATAGTTCGTCAACGTCAGGTCATAGTTTTGGGTATACCTTATGATGGTCGCACTCGCACGGCGCCAATTAGTCCAATTACAGCTTTATTACTCGCAGCAGCAGGACAACCTGTTGTTATGCATGGTGGAAACCGTTTGCCAACTAAATATGGTTTACCTTTAGTAGAAGTATGGCAGTCATTAGGAGTTGACTGGACTTTGATGTCATTCGAGAAACTGGAGCAAGTATTTGAGCAAACAGGTATTGCCTTAGTATACACACCCAAACATTTTCCTTTAACTAATGCAATTTGGGAATACCGTGACCAATTGGGTAAACGACCTCCATTTGCCACAATGGAATTAATATGGAACCCTTATGATGGTGACGCTCATATTATTTCTGGGTTCGTTCATCCCCCCACCGAAGGAATGTTTCAAACGGCTTTAGGGTTACAGGGTATTACTAAATTTACTACTGTTAAGGGGTTAGAAGGTAGCTGTGATTTAGCACGCGACCGTAGTGCCATAATCGGTTTAGGCTCTACTGTATCTCAAACTGCATCAATCGAACGCTTAATAAAGGCGCCTCGTGATTACAACTTTATAACCCAAGATGTACCATTAACATCTACTGAAGAACTAATTATAGACATCAAAGCAACGCTTACAGCTTCACCATGTGAACTTATGCAAAGTACATTATGGAATGGAGGCTTTTATCTGTGGCGTAGTGGTATATGTGAGGATATCCAAGCAGGTATCGCCAAAACTGAAGAACTCCTTAGCAATGGAACTGTCCTTAAAAAACTCGAAGAAGTATCTCGTGCAATTACTACAGTCTGCCAAAATATGTTTCAACCAGCTTAAATTTTACTTCGGCGCCGTCTAAAATGTCCACAATTTGTGGACATTTTGCTGTGAACATTTTTAATTACCAGATTTTCATTTAAGTATAAATACTATTTTCCGTAACAAATGTAACAAATCTCCCGATGCCAATGAAAGTTGAGATGCAGGAGCTTTCATACATTTTGAATATATTTAAAACTTATCTATATTTAATACCAAACCTTCGTGTGCTAGTACTGCTGAATCAAAAACTGATTTAACCTTTGTTTGCATTCCATCTAGAAAATCATCATTATCATCAGGATGATGATGTGAAATAACTAAACGTTTAACCTCGCTTTTGGACGCTAAGTCAACAGCAGCTTGCCAGGGGAAATCATCATTTTGATGGTTTCGTGGTGTCAGTTCTGTATAAGTTGAGTTAGCAATCAACAAATCCGCACCTTGTACTAATTGAATCACGTTTGCTAATTCAACGTCATCAACACTATTACTCAAATCTGTAATATAAGCAACGCTATAAGAGTGCCAACTAATTCGATAGCCAATCGATTTCTGGGTATGGTTAATTAAAGCAGTACTTATTGTAACATCATCTAAAGTAATTACACGGTTTGGAGTTAGATAACAGAATGCTAACTCTGATTGCATTACTTGTAATGGATATGGAAAGTGAGGTTGTAGCATTTGGTCACCCAAACACTGTTTAATTGAGGCACCGTTACTTGCAGCGCTACCATATATGTGAAGATTATTATTAGCAACAAACGCAGGAGCGAAAAAAGGAAACCCTTGAATGCGATTAGACTGGGAGTTGGTAAAAAATAAATGCGTGCTGAGAGGAGCATCTCTAAACAGCAAACTTTTACCCAAACATCTTAAACCAGTACCACCATCAAAAATCAAGTGTTTACCAGCTACAAACATTTCGACACAAGCAGTATTTCCCCCATAACGGTCAGTGCTACTACCAGGTGTTGGAATTAAACCCCGTACACCCCAAAATTGTACGGCAAAATTTTCCACTTGCCTTTCGCACAAAGAAACCCTTAAAGAGTCTTTAAGTAGGTAATCTGGAGTTGATGACATCTCTTTCATTCTTACTTTTCATGTTCAGGAATGGTTTGACGATAGCAGGTCATCATAGCGTCGCACTTCTAAAAGTCGATTTTTTTCGTCTACAAGTACAACTGTCGGAGAGAAAGTTTTTAACTCATCCGTTGTGAACTGCCCGTAAGACATTATAATCAAGCGATCCCCTAAAATGCCTAGACGTGCCGCAGCCCCATTTAGTTCTATCGCTCCTGAATTAGCTGGTGCGGGAATTGCATAAGTCGTGAAACGCTCACCGTTATTGATGTTGACAACTTGTACCTGCTCGTAAGGTAAAATCCCTGATTTATCTAATAATACTTGGTCAATACTAATACTACCAACATAGTTGATATTTGCTGCCGTCAGAGTGCAGTTATGAATCTTTGCTAAAAGAATTGTACGATACATCTGAATAAGTTAGGAGTTAATAGTTAAGAGTTAATAGTTAAGAGTTATGAGTGTAATGGTAACGAAGGCGCCTTTACGACTTTAGTAGAAGTTCAGAATAATTTTCGCACCACAAACTACGGCAATTGAAAAGTACATCTTATTCTTCATACTAACTCCTAACTCGTATAGACGCGAGGAACCGGAGCGTCTATACTCCCAACTCCTAACTCCCAACTCCCAACTCCTAACTTCCAACTCCTAACTCCTAACTCCTAACTCCTAACTTTATTTATTGCCAGCTTTAATACACTTGTCAACTAGAGGTTGAACCATTGCAACATCTTGCCAACCAAGAATTTCAGTAACTTTCTTTTCTAAATTCTTGTAGCTGCGGAAGAATTCGGCAATTTCATCTAGTTTGTGCGGAGCAAGGTCTTTAAGAGATTTAACGTGAGCATAGCGTGGGTCTTTGTCGGGAACGCAAAGAATTTTCTCATCACGGTCACCACCGTCAATCATCTCTAACATGCCAATTGGTCGTGCGGCAATGACACATCCAGGAAAGGTTGGTTCATCCATAATTACCATTCCATCTAATGGGTCACCATCATCAGCCAAAGTGTTGGGCACAAAACCGTAATCGTAAGGATATTGTACTGACGAATATAATACGCGGTCTAAAGCAAAAGCATTCAAATCCTTATCAAATTCGTATTTATTTTTACTCCCGCCTGTAATTTCAATCAATACGTTGATAATACCGGGTTTTGGTTGGGCTGGAATACGGGACAAATCCACAAAAAATCTCCTTGCTTCATACACACAAATACAATGGGTAGGGTTTTTCAGCCACCCGTAATAGATTTTAAGGCGAATATGTACTTCTGTTGACGTGATATCTCTAATACTTTGTTTTCAAGCTTTTAGGCAAGCTACGAATGCAAGTTATGTCCAAGTAAAAAAAAACTCCCTGTCCGAGAACTTAGGGAGTTGACAAATTACATTAAATCGTGCATCGAGAAACAAGGCTTCTTGAAAACGCGCGCTTCGCTTTCTGATGAGTTCTGCATTATATACTCTACACACAAGCACTTATGGCGCGAAAAACTAGCGAATGCTTTCATTATTGAGTTATTGATTGAAAACATGCTGTTGTACGTGATTTAGTCTCGACTTTGTTGCAATCTAGACGTAATTGGTTGCGGTGTGTTAATTTCGACATTATTTGATGAATAATGAGCAATAACAAACAAAGGCAAGCCTAAAGTTAAAATTGCAATCAAAGTTCCGACAATGTCTGCCAAACGATGAGATGAACTATCAACATTAGCAGACTGACTATTAGAATTCATAAAAAACCAAAACCGTGACATTATTGCACTGACTCCCTAGCTTGAGAGTCTTGATACCATTTTAAGCAATATCCGACGTGAGCATTACCTAGCATTTGAGCATTTCAAACACTTTCACTCGGACACTGTAATCAAAAATATTACACATCAAATTTTCAATTGCACGCGCAAAATTTGTATTCTGTGTTTCAATTTTATTATACATAACCTTAGATGCATTACTTCACCCTATCCTGATTGTCCATTATTTTAAAGCTATTCCTAGCATTACAATTTACACTAACTATACATATATTATTTTAATTGCGAATTTTCAAATTAGCAACATTAATCTACTTTAAGCAGTATTTTAAATCCTTTCAGCGCTAATATCTTACTCACAAACAGCAAAATTTACTGCTGTCACAGTTAACCAAATACATTCGCAAAATTACTGAGACAGTAACCTTCATATTAGTTATATAGGTAGTTATACTCAAAATCAATCATACTTCAGTAAATTACTTAGAAACTGCGGTTATAGTTACCAAACAGTACGAATAAATACATACAAAACTTTATTAGTAAAAATAATTATCTATTTACTAAAGTCAACAAAACTTAAAATTTAAATTTGTACTCATTTAGTATGCATCATATCAAACAATCAGCAATCCTTCCTAAGATAGATTCAATTTATCTTATGACTTAATTAATAAGCCCGATTCAGGCGCCTAATAATAATAACAAAAAAACCGCCCCCACTGAATTTTGGGGGGCAGTCTAGTTAAGCAATCGGAGGGTATTCATAGCTTACTCTGCCCACGAGTAGAATTGTTGTAGCCAAGTTATCACTTAAGGACTTGAATAGGAATATTAAAATCAATAAAAATCACGAAGAGCGCATATTGTAAGCACGCATTGGTTCTTTGATGAATCGAATGTAAAGATGTTTAAAGGTAGATTTAATTACTCTAGGCATTCCAAAATCAATGGCTACCATTTTATCAGGCAGGCGCCAATCCGAGACTTGTAAAGTATGAGGTTCTAGAAGCGGAAAATTAATATTTGTTAACTCAGGGACTAAATTAGCACGTTGTCCAGCAGCGAGAGTTGGTACTTGTTTGGGTGGAACTTTCAGTATTTCTACTATTGCCCTATCTAAAGCAAACACATTATCTGAAGCAGCTAAAACATTGAGTTGACGTGGTTCACCCCCACTTGGCCCATTACCTTCGTGTCCAATAATGCCATCGAGTATAGTTAAATCAGGGTTAATAACTCGTGCAGTTGAGACCAGCATATCAGCAAAACGATTAGCATCTTTACCAGCTTCCATGTGCCACCAAGCTTTCATTTTGCCAGGAACACAGCCAAATAAATTTTTAACCCCCATCGTGAGAACAAGCTGAACGTGCGATTTAACTTTTGGTAAGTTAATTACAACATCAGCTTCCATCGCTTCTTTACACAGCAACAAATGATTAAAATCTTCGCTTGCTGCAGTATAACGTTTGCCATGAAATTCAACGACAGGCAAATTCAGTTCATCGAAAATAAACTGATACCCGTTAGCTATAGCAACACCCTTAGCACTACCGAAAGCAGGACTATCACCCAAAAAAGGTTTACCACCAGCGTCAATAACCATTTTGACAACAGCGTACACAAGTTCCGGACGGGTGGTACACTCTTTGGTAGGACGGGCGCCTGTTAGTAAATTCGGTTTTAAAAGAACACGGTTTCCAGGTTTAACAAACGCTCTCATCCCTCCGAGAGGTTCAAGAAGAGCTTCAAGAGATGCTTGTAACATCTCACGTTCATAAGAAGTAGCACGAATTAAACTAACAGAAGGCGCCATATTATTAAGTTATGAGGAACGGAGGAACGGAGTTATGAGTAGGGTGCGTGACGCTACCAAAAATCTGAAAACGAAGCAGCAATCTAATAGCGTCACGCACCTTACAAGTTGTCATTAAGAGGTACAATTGCGCTCATTTGTTCAAGGTTAAGAACAGAGGCAAGTTGAGCTTCAGTCATTAGTTCCTTTTCTAACACAATTTGGCGAAGAGATTTCCCTGTTTGTAGCGATTCCTTAGCAACAGCAGCAGCATTAAGGTAGCCAATATGGGTATTTAGCGCAGTAACCAAAGCCAAACTACCTTCTGCGTATTCCAAACATCTTTCAGTATTAGCAGTAATACCTTTGATACATTTCTCAGTCAAGGCGCCAATAGTATTACCAAGAATTTCGATACTATGGATTAAATCATAAGCAATCAGCGGCATCATCACATTAAGTTCAAGTTGTCCTGCTTGAGCCGCAAATGTAATTGCATTATCGTAACCCATAACCTGGAAGCAAACCATACTAGTCATTTCCGCCATAACAGGATTATACTTACCTGGCATAATCGAAGAACCAGGTTGTACGGGTGGAAGTTGAATTTCTTTGAACCCAGTTTTTGGGCCTGAGTCCATCAACCGTAAATCATGGGATATTTTAGCTAAATCTTGAGCCAAATTACGAAGGGCGCCGGAAACATTAACAAAAGGCGCCATACTTTGCATAGCCGCCATGAGATGTGGTGCTGGTTGTAAAGGACAATCAATAAGCTGTGATAGTATTTCTACCACACGCGCGCGATATTTGGGATGAGTGTTTAACCCCGTACCAGCAGCACTACCTCCTAATCCCAACACCATCAAATCACTCGAAGCTGTATAAATACGGTTTTGGTGTTCGCTTAAAATTTGTGCCCATGCGCGGAAACTATCACCCAAGCGTACAGGAACAGCATCTTGCAGGTGAGTACGACCCGACTTTATAACATTCTCAAATTCGTCTGCTTTCGCGTTCATCGCTTCAACAGCATTATCCAAAGCAGGGTGCAGCGTCTGCATTAATGCCAACAACCCACCAATTCTAATAGCAGTTGGAATTACGTCATTAGTAGACTGACCATAATTTACATCATCATTAGGATTAACTCGTTTATAGTTACCTTTTTCATCACCTAAAATTTCCAACGCACGGTTAGCCAAAACTTCGTTAACATTCATATGATGCGAAGTTCCGGCGCCTGCTTGGTACACATCAACTACAAATTGGTCACGAAGCTTACCAGCAAGAACCTCATCAGCAGCTTGAATAATAGCTTTACTTGTTTCTTCAGCAATACAACCAAGCTCACCATTTACAATCGCCGTAGCCTTTTTAATATAAATACAAGCATCTACGTAAGTAGGCAAAGGCTTAATCCCGCTAATAGCGAAGTTTTCAACAGCACGCAGCGTCTGAATACCGTAATATACATTACCAGGTATTTGCATTTCTCCCATCGAATCGCGTTCGATACGGAATTGAGAATCTTGTGTTTGCGACATAATAATACAGTCGGGGCGGGTTAAATTACAAATTTCAACATCAACGACTATATTATGTAAACCCGTCCCCACCCACAAAAATAAATATGGCGCCCAAAATAAATGGTGCCGATACCGTAGGGGCGGGTTAAATTACAAACTTCAACATCAACGACAATATATCTAAACCCGCCCCCACCCACGTAAAATATAGTGTCCCAAAACAAATAATATACATTCAAAGGCGGGTTAAATTACAAATTTCAACAATTTTTGTCCATCTGCTTCTATGAAGAAAGATTCTACCCATACTTAATTATTTTGATCAAGTTCGCCTTCTAAACCTGACCCGATAGTAATTCCTGCTATCCAACTTTGTACTGACTCGAACAATTTGCCAAGGCGCCCTAACTTTAGCTGTTTCGGGTCTAATTCAACAGCCCACTCAACTACATTATTACGTTTACGTTGATATACATATTGCCCAAAACCGCCTAAATCAACAGCTTCACCACCTATTTTGGTACGGTAAACGTCCAACTCTCCAGTATCAAAACCGTCTTGGCAATCTCAAATTAAAGTTTCTCAGATGGTAATCGAACTAAGTCAAAGCTTAGTAGTTTCTTCTCCAATAATAGTTAGTACGCTGTGTAGATACGCGTTTGTTACCAAGCCAATACCAAAGCCAAATATGGGTATTAAGTAAAAACTTCACTGAAGTACTTCCCATGTATCAACAGGGGCTACTGGAGCAATCAAGTCTCCCAAAATTTCGCCGCTTTCTTTTAGCGCTCCAAAAGCTAGGCGTTGGCGTTGAGCAACTGTAGGATAAATAACGACTAATGGTTCACCTTTATAGGTAACAGTTAAAGGCGTTTTGGTACGTTGTACCTCCATAAATAGCTGTTGGAGAGTTTCAGGTAATTCGCTGATAGTAATTTGTTCCATTTTGTTGCTTTTGCCAACTGGCGTGTAAATTTTATAGCTACTTTAAATAGAAATGTTTACCGATAGACGCATTACTTGAAAAAAATAGCAATACTGGATTGACTCCACAAGAAGAACAAAAATGGCAGCACTATGAATATTTAGAGCATTTGGTTAGAATAGCGAATCTTAAGCTTTATTAAAACTAAAAACTAATTAATTCTTACAAGAACCGTTTTATAGTTATACGAGGAAGTACAAACTTATATTTTGCTAATAAACCTATATTTACATTACTGTACAGTCAGTAATTGATTAAGTTTATTTTTTAAATCTGACGATACTAAAAGTGGTTTATAGACTTCACCTTCATAAGTTTTCCAGACATATCCTGAGCTAAAATAATGAAAAGTTTGAGGTGAACCTGTTTCTTGCCAAATACTAAGAGCTAGGACTAAACCAGGAAAAGCAAAATTTGGTAAATCTTCTAATAATTCGTTGTAACTTCTAAATTCATCAACTTCCACGCCTACCAAAGCGTAACGGAAACTTCTTGGAGCAGAAAGCAAACGTTGATACAGCAATAAACCTAGTTCTGTCATCGAATAAGCTGTTTCTGCTGTATCTACTCCTACTTCACTAATGTTATTAGGGCAAACCCGACACCACCAGTTGTCCTCAATATCTTGAAAAATACTTACCTGACATTGGGACTGAGTACCATTTGAGAGAGTCCAATAAATACCATCAAAATGCCGTGAAAACTCTTGTGCGCGCGCTTGCTCAGAACCACATTCGGCAGACAAGCTAAATACCCATGCCATTAATATTCTCCTATTAACTATATTGAGCCATCAAACGAGTACCCAATCATTTTGAGTATTTGCCAAGGCTGTTTCATATTTTTCTAAAAGCATTGACCTTCTTGGCATTATACTAACGTGAGTAGGACTATCTTGTACTGCTTCGAGTGCCCCACTAATCTTGCTATCTTCTATTTGCCACAAAGGGTCTTTCCCAGTCCCACCAAATTTCATAGGTTTACGAAATTCAGGCAAACTTTCAATTGAAAGCGAAGTAGACATGCCTTTATTATTTCTAATTGCTGCATATACTAGTACATCAGTAAATTTACGTTCCTTTTCTGGTAGTAAGTACCCATCTTCATCAAACCAACAAGAAGGCATTTGTTCAACATCGATGTCAGTACCTGGTCTGACTCCCAGTAACCTGGCGTTACGTCCTATTTTTGGTTTACCATTTTTCTCTGCCATTCCCCGATAATAAAGTTGTGCCATCAGCTAGAATTATTTAGTCCTGTACAAAAGAATATTAGAAGTTGTACAAATATTCTTATTCATGAATATTCCTAATTTAATTACTTTCTCGCGACTTTTGGGTATACCGTTTTTGCTGTATGGTCTACTTAACCCGACACCACAGGCAAGATGGATATGCTTGGTTATATTTTTAGTATGCGCGCTTACTGATTGGTTAGATGGATATCTCGCGCGTAAGTTAAATCAAATTACTGATTTGGGTAAGTTTCTTGACCCTTTAGTTGATAAGTTACTTGTACTGGCGCCTTTACTTTCGTTAATTGAGCTTGGGCAAATTCCAGCTTGGGGAGTATTTGTAATTTTAGGTAGGGAATTAGCAATAGCTGGTTGGCGTGTTAATCAAGCTACTATATCTGGAGCGAATATTTGGGGTAAGCTCAAAACGGTTAGTCAAATTATTGCCATAGCGTTTTTAATTGCACCACTTGGAGAAAGTTGGAAAGTTCCTGCGCTTGCTGCTTTTTGGGTGTGTGTGGCACTGACTGTTATTTCTGGGGTTATTTATTTGTTGCCAGCAAAGTCTTCTAATGAAGTACAAAAAAGTAAATTGTAACTGTGTATATACACGCTGAAATCCCCCCAACCCCCCTTCATAAGGGGGGCTTTAACCACTCTTATTCCCCCCTTATTAAGGGGGGCTAGGGGGGATTTATTATGGTTGTTTATTAGGCGCCACGGAATAACTGTAAGCGTGGTCTTTGTAGGACTTGAGTATACAATTCTTCTAGCATTGAAACGTTTTTATCGAGAGTATAGCGTTCGATAGCGCGCGCTCTTGCTTTTTGTCCAAGTATAGTTGCCATTTCTGGATGGTCTTGGAATAAAGGCAGTAAAGTTCGTAGTTGTGAACGCACACTCTTTGTATCTATTACTACGCCTGCTCCTTCTAATGCCTCTCCATCGGCACCAACGTCAGTAGCAATACAAGCTACTCCACACGCCATTGCTTCGAGTAATGACAGTGATAACCCTTCAACTAACGAAGGTAATATAAATACATCTGCTCCTCGTAATATTTCGATACGTCGCAGTTCGTCGGCGACAAAACCCAACCAACTTATATTATATTCGGCGCCATAGAATGGTTCGAGGGAGTTTTTTAATGGCCCATCACCAACTATTAATAGCTTGCTTTGTGGCCCCATTTGTGCGTGTTTCCACGCGCGCAGTAATGACTCTACGTTCTTCTCTGCGGCAATACGCCCTTGATAAACAAACAAACGTTCGGTTTTAAATTCAGATTTAATTCTGGAGGCGCCAGGAGAATATTTAATGGTATCTACCCCGTTGGGGATGACAGCAATATTATCTTCGGGTACTCCTAAGCGTGCTAATAACTCGCGCTGTATTTGCGAGAAAATAATTGTTGAGTTGTAGTTACACAGAAATGGTGCATAGAGTTGGTACGCTAAAAGCTGCGTTCCTGATACCAGTTTGGCGCCTTTGCCCGCAAACGGTGTGTGGAAAGTGGCGATTAATGGTAAATTTAGCTCTTCACAAATTTCTGGTAGTACAAAATCTAAAGGTGATAGCGTTAGCGAGGCATGTACTATATCAGGTCTAATGCGTCGCAGCGACTGCGTTAATAACTTAGTCGCTTTGAACGAGGGAATTGTATAAACCTGAGATTTATAAATGAAAGGTAAAGGAACCTCTTGACAATTCCATGAATTATCTGCACGAGATTCTGTCGCAAAATGTAGAAAACTTACCTGATGTCCTCGGTCGAGTAATGCATTTGTAATTTCTCGACTGTAGGTGACATTACCACAAAAGGGCGTTTTTTTTCCAATCCAAGCTATACGCATTCTTTATTAGTTATTAATTTGCGGGGGGTAAATATTAAATTCTGTCTTTAGCGCTGTGCTTCGATAAGAAGTACACTTTATGGACTTTTATTATCATAAAATCCCGCCGAAATATATAATAACTAGTAAAAATTAATTTTTGTCAATCACTCCTCATCGTCTTTGTACATCACCAATGGTAAATAGATTACATGCAATCTCAGTAAAATTCCTTTAGATTGCGTGTAACATCAATTAATCAATGACTACTTTGTAGTTGGTTCAGATTTAAACAGTACCAAACCACAGCTTAAAATCACTATTGCCGCAAGTCCTAAAAATACAGTT
The DNA here is from genome assembly GCA_019359675.1 of Calothrix sp. FI2-JRJ7. Taxonomy (GTDB): domain Bacteria; phylum Cyanobacteriota; class Cyanobacteriia; order Cyanobacteriales; family Nostocaceae; genus Dulcicalothrix. Next base: position 284,731 of record JAHHGX010000031.1, on the reverse strand, counting down.
TTGAGTCCAAAAAATGTTTCAGCTACACCTGCTAATGCTAAAGGTAAAGAAAGAGCAATATTAATCACATTGTTTTGTAAACCAAAGACTTTGCCACGCATTTCTGGCGGGGTTTGAGTTTGTAGCACTGTTTGCATTGGTATCCCAATTAACGCTCCAAATACTCCCAGCAACATAATTAATGCGACTACTATATAAAGTTGTTTTGTAAATATAGACAATCCAATCAGCGATGCTGCCATCCCAATACATCCCAACAAACTCATCTGGCTATGCTGTAAGCGTGCGGCAAATTGACCGATAAGCATGGCGCCAATAGCAATACCTACACCTCCAGAAGCTAGTAAAAAGCCAAATTGTTCAGCTTTCATATTCGGTATAATTTCTGCTAGTCTCACTGCTAATACAGTCAGTGCAGCAAACACAGAGAATAATACTATTAATTGTACTAATGCACTGCGAAGCGGATGATTGCCTTTCAAATATCGTAAACCGTCGCGTAAATCAGAAAGCACATGAGGCGCCTCGTTTGATGCATGAGGCTTTTCCTGCGTGCCTATCAGCAATAAAATTACGCCGGCTATCACATAACTTCCACCAACTACAAATTCTTTACCCAAAGTTCCAAACAAGCCGACCTGACACCAAATTCTATCGGCAAAGTTGAGCATTGGTTCTCCCACCGCAAAACCAATAATTACCGATGCCATCATCGTGGTTGTATACAGCGAGTTTGCCGACAGCAAATTATTTTCTTCAATTATTAGAGGAATTGCAGCTTGTTCAGCAGGTGCAAAAAACTGGGTGAGGGTAGAGACTAAAAAAGTCACTGCCAGAATAATCAAAAATCCTACAGGTAAGGCGCCAACGGGTTTCAAGTCATGTGTCAGCCATAACAATATAGGTATGGCAAAAACGAACATTCCCCGCAATATATTAGTAGCAACTAATACGGCTTTCTTTGGCCAGCGGTCTACATATACACCAGCGACCGAACCAAATAATACTGCTGGGATAGTAAACGCCATCATAATCGCCGAAACCCAACCGCTTATGGTTTGCTCACCTGTTTGAAAGTGAGTTTTGATTATGGCAATCATTAATACTAAATAAACTTTATCTGCCAATTGGCAGAAGACTTGACCTCCCCAAAGTGCAAGGAAGTTTGGATTCTTCAATACAGGCAAAAAGCCAATAGGGTTACTATCTGGCTTATCGTCAATCGAATCTACACTCGTCTTACCGTTAGAAGATATGGCGCCATTTTTACTGACATGTACCAAATCGCTTTTCGCCTTAGTTTTTGAATTAACCGAGGCGCCATTTTTAGTCGAATCTAGAGGGATGACATTTTTGCTAAATCCCTGTGGGGACGACTTGGAATCGGGTGAATTATTACTAATGGGTGTTCGATTTGGCTTTGCAGGATGGCTAGGTAACGAGTAATTGGTTTTTCTTTCACTGGAAGACGGTTGCATCATAATTAGCGGCAAAAAATGAATCGATTAAAGCAGCAGAGCGAATCGAACGTCCTAAATGATACTGAGCGTATTGGCGCAATACCTGCTCAACAGATAACCAACTTTGGTCTTGAGTATTTCCCACAGCATCGCTGTTAGAAATATCTAATTGTGATAGCTGCTGAAACAGAAATAATTCTGTCGCATTTAGGCGCCTACTCAAGGTAGGTAACTCCTGCGAGTGGTGAATTGTTTCGTAAGTTTCGTATGTGTCGTGCGGCAATTGTTGTGCGGATGTATAATTTCCCTCAACTTCGCGTGCAGTACTTTTTTCCTCCTCCTGCTTTAAAAGATTTTGTGATGAACGTAGTTTTTCCCATGCATCCAAATAAATAGCTCCACCAGCATTAATGCTAAACCCGACTTGGTTACGAGCGGCGCCAAAATCAGCAATTAGAGGACGCTGCGTCAAGCAACAAGCATCAACTTGTGGTGCAAAACCTGCTAAAGCCATAAATTGGAATACTGCATGGCAAAGGAAAGCCACTACTTGTAGTGAGTTCTTACTACTGACATTTTCCAAACGGGATAAATGTTCGTTGAGTAATTCATATAGTTCTTCTTGTGGGTTTTCACTCAATGCTTGGGACAAAACAATTTCAGCCAAGTATTGACTCGCGGCTAATTTCCCTAAATCTTTAGCCAGACCCGGATATGATTTTACAGTCGAAGCTTGTGTAATTTTGTCGAGTGACCGCCCTTTGGCAATCAGTACTTCGTTTACTACAAACATTGCGCTTCTGCCGCCTAGACTCGAATTGTGCTTACGCGCGCCCGGTGCAATGGCTGTGAGTAAACCGTACTCTTTTGTCAAAATAGTCACTAACCTATCCGATTCCCCAAAAACTTGGGTTTTCAGATTAATACCAGTTGCCTTATAGGTTTTACTCATTAGCCACCGAATCAGTAATTACCCTTTTGTTCCAGCGTATCGTACCCTTTGAGTAATTCGATACTACGGGAAGTTCCCAGTCGAGTTGCCCCCGCTAATATTAAGTCTAAGGCTGCTTGTAACGTCCGAATACCCCCTGAGGCTTTAATTCCTACCCTGTCTTTTGCAACCTCTTTCAAAAGACGTACATCCTCTACCGTGGCGCCACCGTTCCAACCTGTACTAGTCTTCAAAAACGCGGCGCCAGCGTCCATTGCAATTTCCGCAGCCAACACTTTCTCAGTATCAGTGAGTAGCGTAGTCTCTAATATTACCTTAACAGTTTTTCCAGTTGCTTCACAAATATCAGCAATTTCACGGTGTACATCATCGGTCTTACCAGCTTTCAAAAAGCCTAAATTTAACACCACATCCAACTCAGTGGCGCCGTTTTCCACCGCTTCCTGTGCCTCATACAGCTTTGTTGCTTTTGTCACTGCTCCTGTAGGAAAACCAATAACAGTACAAACAACAGGCTTTTTATTACGGAGAAGTTCCGTTGCCAACTTCACGTAAGTAGGATATATACATACTGAAGCAAAGCCGTATCTATCAGCCTGCTCACACCATTGAGTAACCATATCAGGCGTTGCCGTCGGAACCAGCAGCGAATGGTCAATAAATGGCGCAATATCAATGTCCGAATACTCCGTATCTGAATACCTTGCTGCCATTACGTTTTTAATCAACTATATATTACTAAATCTTATCAAAACTTAAGACTATATTAATCATTTTAACTTTTATTACGGATTTTACGGAGAAATTTCCATAAAATTATGCCAAAGTGGCAAAATTACAACTCTTGTGAAGTCTCTTGTAAAATAGTTTCTTGTGGAATGGGCTGCCATATTGCCTGTTCCTAATCGATGTGTTTGTGAAAATTGCTAATTAATAAAATCAATAATAGATTGTGCAATAGCTTTTGATGCTAAATAAGGAACACCATTTCCAATAGTTTTAAACATATTTGTGAGTGACATATCATTAGGCAAAACAAAACTTTGTGGTAAAGATTGAATTGCCAAAGCTTCAGCTACAGAAATTCTCCTCACTTTATAAGGATGTAAATGTACTTCATTATTACCATAGCAAGCAGTCGGAGAATAACGCCAACGATGCAAACGTTTAAAAGATTTTCTCGAATCATCTCCTTCTGGAATTGAAGCAAATTTACTAATTCCCGCTCTCGGTTGAAAATAGTGTTGAGAATTAGGATGATTTAAAACATTATTTTTCCTAAACCAAGATTCGACTGTTAGTTCTTCTGGAATTGTTAAAGGGCAAGGAATAACAGAGTCTGCTTCAAAAGGTTCGCATTGGCGCCAAGGATAAGAAAAAACAACACTTCGAGGATACACAATATATTTTTGCCAAGGAAATTCAAGTTCAAAAACTCCAATCTTGCTTAAAAAATGACTACGAAAGCCGATTAGGATAATTCTGTCTCTATCTTGTGGGGCGCCGTATTCGATAGCATTAATTAAGCGGTCTGTCAATATATAACCAGCTGACTGTAATTTTACTTTTAGAGATTGATAAAATAAATTATGCTTTTTTGTCTTCCATAAACCTTTGACATTTTCAAACACAAAAAAATCAGGCTGTTGTTGACAAATCAATTCAACATATGCACTACTTAGCTTACCATTATCACCCAAATAACCACGATTCTTGCCACCTATAGAAAAATCAGGACACGGTGGTCCACCAATAAACCCAATTACATTTGTATCGTTTGTACGACAATCTTTTACAAAATTCTTTAAATAATTAGTATGAGAAGATTCTATCAGCTTATTAACATCATTATCTTCCCCGTCATGATATCCATATTCAGGCAAAGGCAAATTTAGATTTACACGTGAGTATTTATATGCTGCCATGAAATGCTTAAAAATCTCGTTTACATAAACAATCTCATACCCACCAACTTCAAATCCCAAATCTAAAAAACCAGAGCCAGCAAAAAAAGAAAAAATCTTCGGTTTAACAGTCATTTACTTAATTATATAAATTCCTCTCTCTGTGGTTTAATAGTCTCTGTGGTAAAAAATTATTTACTATAATCGTGTTTTGTTAGGTTCCGTCCCTACACCCAACCTACAAATATTTTTTTAGCCCCCTCACATACAAGTTGCAACTTTTGAGCAAGGGGGTCTCTAAACCTACAAATCGCGCCAAAGTATTTAGGACTTACGCTGCATAAACCTGGTTTCTACGCATTCATTGTCGCAGACAAATCGTCATTTTTATTACATGCTATCAACGTATATTCCAGGTTTATAGGTTTTTATGCGTAAGTCCTGGTATTATTTAATGTTCCTGCAACCAATTATTCAAATCATCAATATTAGTAAAATCTAACAAAGCTTCGGCAAGTACTTCTAACTGAGTTGAATTCATAGATTCAACGCGCGCGCGCACTTGGGACGATAATTCTCCAAAGCGTCGTGACAGTTGTCGTAAAATCAATCCTTGTTCACCTTCAACTCGCCCTTCAACTCTACCGCGTTTGTAACCAATCCGCTCACCTGTGGTAAGATAAGGCATACTTTGCTCCTCTTCAAATTGTTTTAATTCTTCCCAAAACTTGTTTTCTAACCTTTCTGGTAAGATCATAACCCAATCTATAAATCGATAAAGGTTACGAATATCTTGTTCTTCTAGTCCTTTTTCGTAAAGCTGACGTATCAAGGCAAATTTTGACTCTTTTCGCTGCTTGGGTTTTCCTTGGGTTTGCTGCATTTTCAAGTGTGCCATCACAACATGAGCAAACACGTTATCACTAGCTTCAAGTTGAGCAATGTGATTTTGGTAATCTAAAAGCTTAACGCTATCGAATTGAAAATCCAATTTTGTACCGGGAGAAGTAAAATTAAACCCCTTCGGGCGCCAGTTTGGGCTACTATCACATAAAATCGCCAAGCTAATTGCTGGTTTATCAAAACGGTCGAAAATCCGGAAGTTATATACAAACATGCGTTTTTCAAAGCCTTTTTCCGGTTGGGCCTGAATTTCTATATGTATCAGTAACCATAGTTCTTCCCCTTTATGTCCCCATACTTTGACTAATTTGTCTGCATATCGTTTACCTTGTTTGGCTTTACGAGATATTTGTCGAAACTCTTTATCTAGAAACTCGTATTTACGACTCCAGTCAATAAGACATGCAACTTCTGGGAAGAAAAATTGCATCGCTTGCGGAAAGTAAATTTCGAGAATTTCTTTCCAGGGTGAATCATTATCCGCACGCTTTTTCTTAGTAGTTTTCTTAGTAGTTTTCGTAGTTGTAGCCATAAATGTATTTCATTGGTAGTGCAAATGTTTTTTATTAAAGGGTAAACTTTGCATTTAAAGAATATCAATGAAATAATTTAGAAAATAAACTCTAATGTTAGTATAAATTTCAATCAGTATCAGCGATATAAAAGTCTAATTTAGTGCCAAAATCTCACGGAATATCGAATAAGTTACATCGAACAGAAAACACTAATGGATGGTGTTTTTAGTATCACCGTAAAATCCACAAGTAAAAAAAGCTATGTCAAATTATATAGTTTTATTAAATTCAAAGCCCCCCTTATCAAGGGGGGTTGGGGGGATCAAACACCTTCAGGAACTAACTTCTTAACACCTTGACTAACAAACCCTTGTAAAGTAGCCACCTGTTGACTTTGCTGAAAAACATTTTGCAAAGACGAACGTAACTTATCCAAGTTCAGTGCATTACCAGTTTCAATAGAAACTTCCTGCGCTTGGAAATACTCAACCAAAGCTAACCCAGCAACGCGCGTCAGGTATGCAGCACTTACACCTTGAATAACACCACCCACAGCGTAAGTAACAGCATTAGTCTTAAGCACAGTACTAATAGCTTTCGTCGAAAGTTCAACTAAACCAAGTTTAAGCATTAACCCTCCCATTTCTGCTGCCACAGTCTTAGCTTGGTCAAGGGAGAATTTTTGTTGGTACACATTACCCAAGTCCATAACCATTTGTGCGTTAATAGCAGCAGTCGCTAAAATATCTAACGCAGGTAAGGGGTTAGCAAACGCAGCAGCAGCAGCTATCCATTGATTTTGTTCAATTATTGGAGTAGCGCATGACATCCTAACTATATTTAATGCTGTTTTAGCTTCAGTTTTGAGCAAGTTAGCTTTTCTGACAGTAGTTGCCCATATTAACTTTTGCCCTGTAGTCGCAAATACTTGACTCAACTGAGTTGTTAATTGCTGTATATCAGGCACCGGCTGTTCCATCCATTCGCTAGTTGTACCATCAGCGTTGTGCTTGCGAACTTTAATTGGTACAGGCGCCACTGATGTTGCAGTAACATCACATTGCAACCGTTGTTTTAAAGATGACAAGATACTTGCACGCTCATCAGGAATGTATTGGTCTTGCTTATTAAAGACCACCATCATGCGACCGCTGGTAGCGTTCAGTTGCTGAAGCGTTTGATATTCTGTATCGGTAATATCACCGTTAGTAACAAATAACACGTAGTCAGATGTTACAGTATTATTTAAAACTTCAGTATCACTGTTAGAAGCCTCAATAAACAAAGGCGCTGTTTCGTAAAAGTTCGCCTTGGTAACGGATAATAATTGACAGTTTTGCTGTAAAGTGTTAATCAGCGTAGATTTACCTACAAATTTTCCACCAGTTACAGTTAGTTGCATTTCTTCTCTGTCAATCTCGTTCTCTAGTTTAGAGATTTGATTTTGCAGCAGAAACGCAAAGTTTTTTGTCTCTACATCATTTTCACAGGCGCCTGCTAACTGATTGACAACAGCAGAAGCCTTTAATATCGCCTTTTCAACAGCCGCACGGTCGCTAGGTAATTCTTCAAGCACTACGTCGGGGCTAGTAGTACGCTGCTTAAATAGCCATAAAGAGCCACCAACAGCGACTAAACCCAACAAGCTAAACTCGCTAAGAAAGACGAATGAGTCTTGCAAGGTATCGAACAGCCACAATGCAAAGCTAAGAGACAGTCCTCCTACTAATATCGGTCGCTGCAACTTCACAGTTTTATTCTCCGTTCACCAGACAAATGGTTTCTCTTACAGGATAGTCCATTATCCATAGCTTCGATTCAGTCCAAAGAAACCAGGCTTCTTGTTATAAATTACACTAAGTATCAAAATTGTCGTAAAGAAGCCTGGTTTCTAGGTCAGTATTTTCACTGCCGTAAATAAGCCAAAGAAACCAGGCTTCTTTTCATAAACTACACTAAGTATTTTAGCTGTGTTAAGAGAAGCTCGGTTTCTGGACAATCAACTATCCGGTAGTGAAATAATTGAAGTAGAAGTGTGTAATAAGCGACAAGTAGTGTACATCTGAGGCAAGTGTTCAGTTTATGAAATTTAGTGTCGTAATTACGACGTATAACCGCTTGAAATTACTGCAAAGGGCAATAGACTCAGTGTTGCAGCAAACAATTGCCTGTGAAATAGTAATTGTGGATGATTGCTCTGTTGATGGAACACGCCAATTTGTAGAGACTTTGTGCAACGAAATGTACGCACGCGAAGATTATCGGCTAATTTACTATTGCACCCCAAAAAACTCAGGACACGCTGCTACGGTAAATATTGGCGTTGAAAAAAGTAGTGGGGATTGGATAAAGTTTTTAGATGATGATGATTACTTGGCGCCTAACTGTTTAGAAGAAATGGGCAAAGCAATTACACTTAATGAAAATGCTGTCATTTGCTCGTGTGTTGCCGCTCAAGTAGACGATAATGGTGTTGAAAAAAGTCGCACTCCACAACTAGGCCCAGGCAAAGCATATTACATCCCACAAGCTGACATTCATTATGGAATGCTGCTGGAAGTTATTCCTTTTGGTACGCCTGTACAGGTAGCTTGTAGGCGCCAAGCTTTTTTAGAGTCAGGTGGATGGGATATTAGTATGACTTCTTGTGATGATATAGACTCTTGGATTCGTATTAGTCAGTTTGGGGATGCGATTTTTTTGAATCAATGTCTTGCGTACCGTACCCAATGGAGTGGGGGGTATGACCAAAAAATAGCTTATTTAAAGCGACTCGATACGAATATATTGATGAAAGAAAAAATATATGCTTTGGTGGATGCGACCCATAGTCAAAAAATTCCAAAGTTGGAACATATACGAAGTTATCTCAAACTGCATTGGATGCTAGTGGCACTTAAAAACAAAAATATTCATACTGTTCTCAAAATATTCGAGCCAGCGATTTTATCTCAAAGCGCTTGCTGGTTGTTAATTACCGCTTTTCTAATTCGACGCTGGCGCCATCAAAATACCCAAATTCGTAAATTCATTTTAATACATTCGTAGAGACCGTATTTATTCGGTCTCTACAAGTTTAATCGCGTCTCTACCCAAAAAATTTCTTCGGCACTCCTAAACGAGATAAAATCGGTTTCCAAGAGCGTAAATCAAATAAACCATGTAGCATAACATAGAAACAGGGAATAATAAACAGTGTTAGTAGCGTTGATATTAACAACCCTGAAAATACTACTATTCCCAAAGGCTGCATAAACTCAGAACCTTCGCCAATTCCTAGCGCTAGTGGAAATAAGCCCAAAGCAGTAGTGATTGCCGTCATTAAAATTGGGCGTAAGCGTTGCGGCGCCGCTTCTAAAATTGCCCCTCGGCGGTTAATATATTTTTGTTCCCTAATTTGATTCGCGAGTTCAATCATAATAATGGCATTGTTGACAACAATACCAACGAGCAAAACTACTCCAACAATTACTGTGGCACCAATCGCAGTTTTGGTAATAAAAAGTCCGAATATTCCCCCAGCTAATGCTAACGGGATAGTGAACATAATTACTAATGGGTCGATGAGTGAGTTATACTGAACTGCCATGACCACAAACACAAGAAATGTAGATAATCCTCCTAACTGCACAAGTGATTGCTGTAATTGTTGATTTGATTCAGATGCTGCACTAGGTAAAACTGTTATACCCTCTGGTAAATTAACACTTTTAATCGCTTCGTTGACTTGAGTAATAGCATCACTAAGATTTGCACCCTCGCTCAAACTACCAGCTATTAAAAATACTTGACGTTGATTGATACGTTGAATATCCCCTGGCGCCTTACCTTCGATTATTTTTGCAACATCGCTAAGGCGAACTTGGCGGTTATTATCAACAAACAAGGGTAATCTTTCTAACTGTGAAGTTGCTTGTATATCTTTTTCGTTTAACTGTACCCGCACATCAACTAAACGGTTGCCTCGTTGAATTTGAGTTGGAATGCTACCTTCGATTGCAGTTTGAATTGTATTACCTATATCTGTAGTCGTTAGTCCTAAAGCTGCGACCCTTTCCCAGTCAGGACGAATTTGAATTTCTGGTTGACGTTCATCCGCATCTGGACGAAAGCGAGCTAATTGAACTTTTTCTTCTAACGCCCCTAAAACCTGCCGTCCTGCTTGCTGCAATGTGTCGTAATTATTACCTTGGAGAATTATATCAATATCGGCACCGCGAACGGGTGAGTTATTAAGTATCAAACCGCGAACTTGACCTGGAGCTAGACGCAAACGAATTCCAGCCAAATTAAGCTTGTTAAATTCTTTAGTGACATTTTCTACGTATTTTTCCACATCTGTATTTGGTTTGAGTGTAACAGTACTCGAACTTCGTAACGGATTTGCAGAAGTACTATTACCAAAAAAGAAACCACCAATAGTTGTAAATATATAATCTGTTCCAGGTTGTTTGCGAAGAATATCATCTACTATATTCATGACCTTCCTATTAGTTTCCAACGGAGTGCCGGGAGGAAACTGAGCATTTAAAGAAGCTTGTCCAGTACTGATGCGAGGTAAAATCTCTTGTGGAACTTGCGGCAACATCCAAAAAGTACCACCTCCTAATAACAAAAAGGCAAGCGGTATTACCAATAAGCGACACTTAACGACAAAATTTAACGTGCGCTGATAACTACGTGTAGCAGCTTCAAACGACTTATTGAACCATACTAATACTGGAAAGCGATTAACGCGACTTGAAAATTTAATCGCAAATAACCGTGAAGCAAGCATTGGTACGATACTAACCGCGACTAGTAACGAAGCAGCGATAGCAAAACTAATTGTCAGAATTAACTCATTGAATAATAAAGAAACAAAACCACCAACAAGTAAAAACGGTAATACCGAGAATAAATTGGCGCCAGTCGAAGCGACCATTGATGACTCAACTTCGGCAGAAGCGTCTATTGCAGTATCAATAACTTCTTGAGGTTGTAATTTTGTATCAACACTCTGACCAAAATTCATTCCTGTACGGACAGCAATATTTTCCATAATTACTACAGATGTATCAATTGCCTGTCCAATTCCTAAAGCCAAACCTCCTAAACTAAATAAATTTAAAGATAAATCAAATAGTTTCATTAAAATAACTGCCGCCAAAGTACAAAGCGGAATTGTCAGCGAAATAATAAACGTTTGTCGCAACGACCCTAAGAACACTAGTACTGATATTGCAGCTAAAGCGGCGCCGCTAATAGCTGAATTTGTAACATCAGCCAACGAATTACGAATAAACCGTGACTCATCGAGAGTTGGAGTAATAACAGTATCTTGGGTAATTACACCAGACTGCCTGAGTTCCTCAATACGTTTTTTAACTCCATCGACAACATTAATGGTGTTAGCATCAGGCTGCTTTTGAATACTAACTCTAACTGCTGGCTGTTGATTAAGGAAAGCAAATACACGTTGATTTTCTGTACCATCAATAACCTCGGCAAAGTCACGAAGGTAAACACGTCTTGCAGGAGTAGTAGTTGAAGCAGGATTAGAAGAATTAGAAGCAGTGGGTGAAGAAACTTCAAACGAGAGATTGCGAATTTCCTCAGCAGATTGAAAACGTCCGACAGTACGAGTTAGAGATTCAGAATTTTTTCCATAAATTCTACCACCAGAGATATCTTGATTGCGGTTTTCCAATTCAGTTAGCACGTTAGTTAGCCCAACACCTAACGCTTGTAATCTATCCAAATCAATATTGACACTAACTTCTTCTAAAACTCCCCCCGAAACATCAACACCAGCGACTCCAGGAACTACACCTAACTCACGTGCGAGTTCATCGTCAGCAAATACTCGTAACTGCACCCCTTCTAAATTGGGTGAAGTCAAAGCGAACTCGTAGACAGGTAATTGTGAAGGGTCTACTTTAAAAATGCGAGGTTCTTCAATCGTGTCAGGTAGTCCATTGCGTGCGCGGTTATAAGCAGCGGTAGCGTCATTCAAAGCTTGGTCAATATTACCACCCGTTTGAAAGAACAAATCTACACTCACCTGTCCTTCACGAGTTTGAGAAAATACCTGTACTACCCCTTCCGTCGCCGAAAAAGCTTCTTCCAACGGTCGAGTAATTTCATCAACCGCAACTTCTGGCGATATTCCAGGTGCCGTAATCCGAACGCCAATTCGTGGATAAGTAATCGATGGCAGTAAATCTACTGGTAACTGTGAAGCAAAAAATATACCTATAACAATAACTGCTACCGTTAAAACTAACGTCGCAATATGCTGACGAATAGAAAGCGCGCTAATACTTAATCTGTTGGTGTTTTGCTGCATTGTTTTTATATAAAAACTCTTTTAAACCCTCTTACCTTTGTGACCTCTGTTACCTTTGTGGTTAATTCTCTTTAAATGAACCACAAAGAACGCAAAGAAAGAATAATAATTAGCTTTTTTCCGAAAGAACTGAAAGCCCAACGGTTTCACCATCTTTGAGAGGTTTACCGCTTCTGACTACAAAAGACTCGCCTGCTTGCAACCCTGATAAAATTTCAACGTTTCCATTACTTCTTTGCCCAAGCGTCACACTTCTAGCGCTTACCGTTGGTTTTGCGGCGCCTTTTGCCAAAACAAATATCGTCCCTTGACTTTGATTTTCTTCTTGTTTTGCTTTATTTCCTGATGCGCTTTCAGCTAGTGCTGTCACCGGTATAACTACTCGCTGTGCCGTATTAGTAGCAAAAGTTACTCTTGCTAAAAGTCCGCTGCCTATCTTAGCATTGCTATTTGGTATTTCCACCTCAACTGGTATTAAGCGCGCGGTAGCATCTGCTACTGGCGAAATGCGGGCAACTCTACCTGTATATGTTTGATTAGGAAACGCATCTAAACTGACTCTTACTGATTGTCCAACTCGAATATTTCCTATTTCTAACTCTGAGAGTTGAACCACAACCTTGACGCGGCTAAAATCGCTAATTTTTAAAACTTCATTACCTGGTTGTAATAAGTTACCTGGTTCGGAAACTTTTTCTGCCACTACACCATTAATAGAAGATATTAACCTAGCATAAGAGCGACGTTTTCTAGCTTCGGCTACAACTGCTTGTTGGGCAACTACTCGACCTTGAGCAGTTGCTACAGCTTGTTGTTCTGTACTAACTTGTGAAATTGCCGCACGCAAAGCTTGGGCAGCAGTTTGTGCTGCGGTGCGACTAGTTTGTGTAACTTGTTCAGAAATGGCGCCTTCTTTAAATAATTGCTGTTGACGGTTAGCATCAGATTGCGCTTGCACAAGTTCTAACCGTAAGCGTTCAACTTCAGCTTTTCGGTTGACTATTTGTGTATTCGTCCGAGCAACTTCCGATTTTAACGAAGCAAGTTCTGCCTCTGCTTGATTTAATGCTGTTACTAACAGTGCATCATCTACTTGTCCAAGCGTTTGCCCCTGCTTAACAACGCTACCCACATCAACAGAAAGCGCTAATAGTTGCCCTTCGATTTGCGAGCGCAATGATACAGTTCGATATGGCGCCGTTGTCGCAGTAAACTCTGGTTTTTCTTGCAGTACACCTGTTTTAGCAACCGCTACATCTACGGGTGTCGCTCTATTTGCAGTTGCAGCAGGTTGCCGTGATTGTGCATCTGCTTTGTCCTTGACGGAGGCGCCGCAACCTGAGCATAAAACCCCAAGACTAAGTAAACAAGTAACTAGTAATTTATTACTTTGTATCCTTGTAGTATAAAAGTATTTACCCACGTCAATTTTCACGTTAATCACCTAGCTAACGTCTGAATAAGCTTTCATTGATAAAAAATAAAATATACGAACGAACGACGAACTTGAGTTTTATTTACCTATAGCAACTAGCACTCGCTTATTTGTTATTAGTACAAATAGTACGGGTACTTAACAATATATACTGACTTGCAGATGATATTTAAGTCTAGTATAAAGATTCTTAAGTTTTATAAACTCTATCAAAGGATTGAAAATAAGCTTATTTCTTAGGTTAAGTCAACTACTTGCTGTACAGGTATCTGAATACAAAACTCGGTTCCTTGTCCAAGCACAGAAAAACACTCCAATTTACCATGATGCTTATCAGCAATGATTTGGTAGCTGATAGACATTCCCATACCTGTACCTTTGCCAACTGGTTTAGTTGTAAAGAAAGGGTCGAAAATGCGCTGTTTAATTTCATCGGGAATACCACATCCATTGTCAGCAATTGTAATTTGTATCCATGATGTATTTATACGTATGTACTAATCATAATTACAGGGGTTTTTACTTGAAATTTTTTTACACAATTAATATCTTTAGATTTACCTAAATAATTAGTAATAGATTCATTTATTTGTTTAAAAATTAGCGCTTGATTAGTAGCATCTAAATAATCTAACAATTTGCTAATATCTTGACCTCTTTCATAATGTAATTTAAGTGATAAAGACAAAAGAGGGTAAATTTCATTTAAATTTATATGATTCCACCACTTTCTTGGTAAAACGTTTGCTTCTAAAGTTAATTTTAATTGTTCAAATAATAAATATATATCATTTAATTCTGGTTCTTTAGCAATTAACAGTATATTCCATAGAATAACTCTAAGCGAGGGTATTAAGCCACAACGATTAAGTAATCTCTTTACGAAATCAACAAGATCATTAGAGAGAAATATAAAAGAGCTTTCCTTAGTAAAACTATTTCGCAAATTTAATGGATGTAATAGCCCAAAATCTTCATGCTCATATAATTCGGATGTATGTTTATAAGTATATACTCTATAGTAAGAAACTATTCGTAAACATTTTAACAACAATATTAGTTGTTCTGATATTGTATTTGGCTCTATAAAATCCCATACAGGTTTATCATCAAACACATGATAGCGATATGGAGAACTGTTTATAAAAAATATTTTTGCAAGTTGATTTGCTTGAGTTTCTGTAGGAGACCACACCTTTAATAATTGATCTGCATAATCTTTAGCATAAAACCATAAATCGTATCTATCATCAATCAATAACATTTGATTAAAAACTTTGTTATAATCATCCCAATAAGCCTGTAAACGCTCTGCCATCCATAAAGGATCAGATTTACATCTTAAAGCCAGGTTAAGTGCAAAAACTACATTGTTTACTTGGTTAGTATGAAGCAAAGCATCAATCTTATCTTTAAATACTTGGTTGGCTTCAAAGTGCCTACCGTAAAGTTCTAATGCTGTTTTCAAGCATGAGTCAGGTAGAGAACGTAGCTTTTCTTCTAGTACAGGACGCAAATGCTCACTTACATCTTCCTGTGATAACCGCTGTGCAAAAGATTTTAGCTCTTGTGTCTGTGCTTGTGTTAATCCTGTTTCTAGAATTTTCAAACCATATTCTATAAAATCATATTGTAAATCTGGATTAAGATTACTAAAGGCTCCATCACTTGACACTTCAATCGCAAACCAAGCTCCCGGTCTTAAGTAATGATTGCTTTTTTCTTGATCAACCTCTTTACACATTCTTAAAATTTTGCTAGCCTCTCCCTTAAAACTACGAGCTATTCGACCAACAAAAAATAAAGCTACATTCCGCCAATGTTCTAAATAAATAATATTTTTTAGCCTTTCAAAACGTTGCGATGTATCTTCAGCATTTTCTACTAAGTAAGCTGATGCAAAAAACTCTTGAAACGAACGAATATCAAAGCCGAATAAATCATTTGATTCTGTGATCAAAACTAATCTATCTCCATCTCGAAGTAACTTATCCATCTTAGAATTTATAACTTCTGAAGAGGAACGTTTACTTTGTTGACGTAAGAAATTGTAAATAGCAGTACGAAAATCACTATTAGTAAAACGAGATTGAACATTTTCCTCTGCGGCTTTAAGATGTAATACGTAGCCTAGATAAGAGTGCAATGCAAATAGAATAGACTCATCACTTTGGATAATTCCTTTATCTTTGCTTTTTTCTCTTGCAAATATAACTTCCCAGTATTTATAAAATAAGTCTTCCCTTTGGCTAGGAGGGCGACCTCGCTTTTTAATAATAAGTAATATAATTGTTACATAAAGAGGGCTTGTTAATAAAGCACATGTATTGTTATCATGTTGACATTCTTCAAGAGTTGAAATAATTCTTTGTTTTTCTTCGTCTTTAAATCTTTTTGCAATAATCCATTTTTCTGCATACTCCTTAACTTTTTTTGATGATAACTGAACTAAATCTAAATGTAAAAAACGTTTTGAATTAAAGAAATTTGTATATTTATTATCAAATTCTTTAGGTCTAGATGTGGCTACAATCATCAAGTCAGCATTTAAAGTATCTGCAAAGGAAAGGAAATTTTGAATACGCCCAAGCATTTTATTCTGTAATTCCGGTACTACAACTTCGTCGAGTCCATCTAATATTAAAAGGCAGGGACGGCAGCTAAGAATATCTTGAATATTTTTGGGTGAGACTAACTTAGGTCGCGATGTTGATTTATTTATATTTTCTACTGCTATATATGCTTCCAATGTATCAACTTCAGGATTATTTGCTAGCCACTGAGCAAAGTATTTCAGTACAATGCGAAAGGGAATACGTGGAGTTTTTGGCTTTTCAAAATCATACTCTTTGCCGAGCAACTTTGCACGATGAACTTGAGCGAGTTGCTGTCCCAATGTCGATTTACCCTTTCCAGGTCCACCAATAATAACTACTCTGGGATAGTACTCTTTCAGAAGACACTCCATAACTGAAATATCTCCGTATTTATCTGTCTTAAAAGGGTATTTCATCTTCATCCTCTATAAAAGAAAGAACTTCAGGTTTTAAGTCAAGTGGTAATTGTTCTTTAGGTTTAGCATTAAGGTCAATAAACACTTGCCTTAGAAGTGTAAGACGTTCTGGATCAGTCTCACCACCTTGATCTAACTCTGCAAATCCATCATCATCAAAACATTTAGCAATATACAGTTTTAAAGTTTCCTCAAGTACTGATTCTAATTGTTTAGGAGGGAGATAAAAAGGCTGACTTTCTAATATATCATTATGTTCAACTTTTTTAGTTGCTGATTTGGGACGATTACCCCATATTAATTCTAACTGCTTAAAATTTTCTTGTACTTTGTTTGAGTGCCAAATAAAAAAGGTAAATCGTCTTATCCCCTTACTTTTTTCACTCGGTTCGCTTTGCTCTTCTATAACTCCTAAATCTTTTAGACGATCAATAGTACTTTGAATTTCTTGTATTTCTTTTTTGAGCCTAAAATCATATTTAGATTTAATAAAATCACTATTGAGCAGGAATGCAAGATTTTTTAATGTTGTTTTTATTTTTAGTTCAGGACGATTACTATCTTTTTTGTGCCATTCAAGTAATAGGTTGTCAGCTTCTTTACCATCATAGTTTAACAAAAACTTTATTAGAAGCTTCGCCCGTTCTAAAGGTTTTTCTCCCCAGTTATCAGTTCGTCCCATAGACTTAGTTACTTATGTAAGGGTCTTGAGAAGGTTTGGGTTAATCCAAGCATACCCCAAACACTACCTAACTATTCTAAAGGACTACTGGTAAAAAATGTTTGGGGTACTCCCAAACTAGCCCCAAGCTGTATACCTATATATTGCAAGCCTTTGAGTCGTTTTTAGATACCTCTAGGCTTGGGGCAGTATGCAAGATTTATCTTTGGATTAGCGCTAAAAATTTAACCTATGACCCAAAAACATATTAGACGAAAGATAACAGCAAATATTACAAAAATTTAATTCTCAAATTCCTATTCAGGTTTACCCCAGTTGGTACTATTAAGCGAATATGATTGATTATATAGTACATAAGTGTTGTTAGGCTGTGAAAAATGATTGAGTTTAAGCAAGGCAACCTGTTGGAAGAAAAAGCTGAAGCCTTAGTAAACACGGTTAATTGCGTAGGTGTCATGGGCAAAGGTATTGCCTTGCAATTCAAAAGAGCCTACCCTGAAAACTTCCGTGAGTACGAAAAAGCTTGTAAAGCGAAGCAAGTGCAACCAGGGAAAATGTTTACGTTCCCTCTAGGTAATTTATTTAATCCTAAATATATTATTAACTTTCCAACAAAGCGCCATTGGAAAGGCAAATCTAAAATAGAAGATGTTTCTCAAGGACTAGTGGCACTAGTCGCGGAAGTTCAGCACTTAGAAATAACGTCAATAGCTATACCACCTCTAGGATGTGGGAACGGTGGTTTAGATTGGAACTTGGTCAAACCGATGATTGAGTCAGCATTTGCACAGCTACCAAATATACGGGTTATTATTTATGAACCATCCGGCGCCCCAAGTGCAGAAAGTATGCCTGTTGCAATAGATTTGCCCAACATGACTCGCGCGCGTGCTTTATTTATTAGCGTGTTGGAAGCATATGGAATTCTCGGTTATGAATTAACCAAGCTTGAAGTTCAAAAACTTGCTTATTTTCTACAACAAGCAGGGGAACCTTTAAAACTTAAATACACGAAACATATATATGGTCCTTACGCCAATAACCTTAATCATGTTTTGAAAAATATCGAAGGGCATTACATTCAGGGTTATGGGGATGGGACTGGTAAGGGAGAAATTCATGTATTGCCAGAAGGTAGAACAACTGCACAAGCTTTTTTAGAAAACGAACCAGAAGCCCAAGAACGTTTGCAGCGGGTTAGCAACTTGATATATGGTTTTGAAACTCCTTATGGGATGGAGCTTTTGGCAACAGTTCATTGGGTTGCCCATTTTGAACCAAACCCTGCGTGTAATAGCGAACAAGCAATAACACTTGTGCATGAGTGGAGCGAAAGAAAACGTAACGTTTTTAAACCCCAACATATTGAAAAAGCCTGGGAACAGTTACAAGCACAAAACTGGTTAAATCCAAAGTGAAAATTGAAATTGTAGAGACGTGTTATCCGCAGGATTTCCCGAAGGGATTAATCACGTCTCTACCCCCCCGCGAATTTGGGGTTAGGGAATCAAATTATTAGAACTCACAATATAAAACCACACTCCGCCCAAGGGAGACGTGATAAATCACGTCTCTACATTATTATTTAGGGGGTTCTGACGATATAAGGGGAAGGAATAGCTTGCGCTTGACCGGCATTAACTAAAGCTTGGTAAACAAAAGCTGCAACTTCCGCACGGGTTGCTTGACGAGTTGGGTTGAGTTGTCTCACGGTAGGATAGTTGACTACTAGTCCTCTAGAGGTTGCGGCTGCAACTGGACTAGCTGCATAGTTAGGAATACGAGCAGCATCGCTAAAGAAAGAATTAACGCTAGCGTTGGGAGCAGTTAAACCTAAGCCATTTGCGAGTGCAACAAGTACCTGTACACGTTCAATTTGTTGTGCTGGTTTAAATGTACGGTCAGGATAACCAGAGATAAAACCACCACGTGCGGCAGTTTGAATTACTTGGAAAGCCCAAAAGTCATTCTTTACGTCTGTAAAGTTAGCTGCTTCTCTCTTGGGTGCTGGGTTGAAGGCTTTAGCAATAATAGCCGCAAATTGTGCGCGTGTTACTGGTTCGTTTGGTTTGAAGGTGCCATCGGGGAACCCGGCAATAATATTACGCGAAGCTAAAGCTTCAATATGCGCTTTTGCCCAATAATCACCAGTTACATCTTTGAAAGCTGTTGCACCTCCTACTGGTGGTTCAACTTTTGCTACTACTAATTCGACTTTACCTAAAGTTCGGGTTGGGTCTACATCGTTACCAACAGCGGTAATAATTTTGTTTGTAGTAAAGTTATAAATATCAAAGAACTTTTTCGGGTCTTTTTTACCGTTGTTGCGAATTAGGTTTTTACCTGGACTTTCTTGGGTACCTAAGTCTGGTTCTGCATTTTGAATTGCTATCAAACCGTGGTCACGGTTATCTTGAATGACGTTGTTCCGCAATACTGGTTTAGCTGTACTACTAACTACAATACCACCGTTATTCTGAGTAATTTGGTTATCAGAAATTAAAGGTGATGCGCTGTCGCTAACTGCAATTCCAAAACCTGTGTTTTGAAACTGGTTGTTACGAAGTTCACCTTTGGCATTTTTAGCGACTGAAACGCCATTGCCTTGGTTAAGAGTAAAGATATTATTTTCGATTTTAGGATTACCTGTACCTGTGACAAAGACACCTTCGCGAACGCTTTGTGTAAAAGTACTATTTTGAATAGTTGGATTCGTCGATTCTACCCATACTGCGGTTCCGCGTCCGTTAGGGTTAGTAACTGTAACTCCAGAAACTACCGCGTCATTACCTGCCAAAATTGTAATATTCTGACGTGCAAAAGTACGGCTCGTGTAAAATCCACCGCCACTTATTAACACTGTTTGACCTTTAGAGTTGTCATCTCCCCGTAGACTGATTCCTGGATTTAAGGCAATTGGGAATGTTTCGCCACTTTCGGCGTTATAAGTTCCCGGCGCCAATTGAATAATAGTACCTGGTTGTGCTTGTTTAAGAGCAAAACTAATCGATTTAAATGGTGTAGCTTCAGCAGTCCCGGCGCCTGCCGCATCATTGCCAGTTGCTGAGTTAACGTATAGTATAGTACCAGTAGCAGGAGCCTGAGCGGTACGAGTTAGAACTTGAGCGTTGGTAGCAGCATTGTTGAGAAATGCTGGCACGATGGTAGAGGCGCCAGAAGCTACGATTAAAGCGGTTAAGATAGCGGGCAGCGCACGTTGCTTGGTCATACGGTTGCTGTGTGTAAAAGAGGAATTGTTATTGCGTTGATTGTGTAAACCCTGACGTGTCATCTGATTCGCGTCTAAAGAAAGGTGAAATATGGCATGTCGAACTGGGTGTATTTGGCAGCAGTGTTGCTATCAAACCCATGCAAAACTATACCGGAAGACTCGCCCATTATCAGCACAGTTCCTTGCAAAAATCAGAATTTATATTTATGGGTAGATGACGTTAAAAGCTATTGCTGTGATACATGCAACTAATTGGGTGTAATTATCGTCACATGAAAATTAGGTTCAAATATATATAAGTAAATGCTGCGATTTGTATTAATGCGCTATTGCTTGATAATAGCTGCTAGCATGTGCGTGTTTTCAATGACTGCCCCTGTATTTGCCGCAGAACAGATTGTTCTTAAATATCGCGCTTTCCGTCAACCGTTCCCTGTAAAAGAACTTTCGACTCTCGCTGATACTGGGCAACCTTCACTGGCACTACGCGCAGCTTTAACGTTAGCTAAACAAGACCCCCAAAAAGTTCGTAACTATTTGACGGCGCCTGTAAAAGTAAATCCTGTTATTTTAGAGAGAGTGTTAAATAGCCCTGTTGGGAATGTAATTTTAGACCAAATTAGTCAGGTGATTCATACACCGACGCGAAAAACCGATAGGCAAGCTATGCGAACTGCGCTTGTACTATCGGCTGCTAAGGATAATGATATTAAGTTGATTGAAGTTATAAGAAATTACCCAGGAACAGAGGTCGAAGTAGATGGGGATAATCTTGAAAAAGCTTATCGCCAGTTACGTAGTTTGCAAGGGAGCTTACAGAATATTTTGGGGTTTTAGGGTTAGTACGCCAAATTTTCTAATGTTTCTCGCAAATACCTTTGTACTTGTTCTTCCAGGCGTAGGTTTTGATACTTGGCGCCTGCTTCGAGTTGCCAACGTAAAAAACCTGAGCTTGCGCCTATGGCTTGTTGCAAGCTGTTCCAAATTTCTGTGTCCGCTATATTGTTATTTGATTCTAAATTTATGTTACCCATTATACATAACTCCGATAGTTGTACTTCGAGAGCGATTGGGGCAAAGCAGTGTAAATTTGCACCCTGAAAAAGTAAAAATTAACTTTAACTTTAACTATTCCTTTATAAAACTAATCTTGTTTACATAGTAATTCTGTTACATTGATGACTAAACAGACGAAATTATTACGTAAATTTTGAAACTTGTATTTATATCTCTGATTCAAATTATAAGGGGCACAAGAATAATTGTGCCCAACTAAATGCTGATAAATTCAATAGTAAAGTTGGAGATTTTAGAGAAAATCTAAAATCTCAAATTTACTATTTTTTGGTGGAGGCTAGGGTTCGGCGTTTTGTTACCATCTGGAAGCCTTCGATGATGTCACCTTCTACCCAGTCGTTGAACTTGTCGATGCCGATACCACATTCGTAGCCAGCGTTGACTTCACGCGCGTCTTCTTTCATACGTTTGAGTGAGTCAAGCGCACCCTCGAAGAGTTGTTTGCCTGCACGTAGTACTCGTACTTTGCAGTTGCGTATCAACTTGCCATTTTGAACGTAGCAACCTGCAACGGCGCCACGACCAACAGGGAAGACGGCACGAACTTCGGCGGTACCCAATGCTTCTTCGACCAATTCGGGTTCTAACAAACCTTCGAGCGCATCTTGAATGTCTTCGAGTAACTTGTAAATAATGTTGTACTCGCGAACATCCACACCTGCTTCGTCGGCAGCAGAACGGGCGCCACTTGCGTAGGTAGTATTGAAACCAATAATAACCGCACCACTCGCTGCTGCTAAGTCAATATCAGTTTGAGTAATCTCACCTGCGGCTGAAAGCAATAAGCGAATTTGCACTTCGTTTTGTGGAAGTTGCTTTAATGAACCCACAATTGCTTCGACTGAACCTTGAACGTCTCCTTTCAATATCAAGTTGAGTTCCTTCAGTTCGCCTTCCTGTGCTTTCGCGGAAATACCCGCCAAAGTGACACGTCCTTGCATCAAACGTGATTGACGAATCTTCTCGGCACGTACAGCGGCAATTGAGCGCGCTTCTTTTTCTACCAAGAATACTTCAAACTCATCACCTGCGGCAGGTACGTCACTTAAGCCCAATACCTCTACCGCAAACGACGGTGAAGCTACATCTACACGCTTGCCGTGGTCATCGACCATTGCCCGCACTTTACCGAACACTGAACCAGCAACCAGAATATCGCCGACTCTCAATGTACCGTTTTGAATCAATAAAGTCGCAACCGCTCCCTTCGCTTTATCAAGATGCGCTTCGATAACAGTACCTTTTGCTGTACGATTTGGATTCGCTGATAGTTCTTCGACTTCTGCTACTAACAAAATCATCTCTAGCAAGGTGTCTAAATTCTCACCCCTGATGGCGCTGACGGGTACCATAATGGTCTCACCACCCCATTCTTCAGGTGTCATACCATACTGCGTTAGCTCTTGTTTCACGCGGTCGGGCTGGGCGCCTTCTTTATCAATTTTGTTGATAGCGACGACAATTGGTACACCTGCTGCTTGCGCGTGACTAATCGCTTCTACTGTTTGTGGACGTACACCGTCATCGGCTGCCACGACTAATATCGCGATGTCAGTAACGCGCGCTCCTCGTGCCCGCATTGCGGTGAATGCTTCGTGACCAGGTGTATCAAGGAACACGACTTGTTGCATTTCGCCGTTGTGTTCAACGTCAACGTGGTAGGCACCAATGTGCTGGGTAATACCACCTGCTTCACCTGCTGCGACCTTCGTTTTACGAATCGAGTCAAGTAAGGTGGTTTTACCGTGGTCAACGTGACCCATAATTGTAACAACCGGCGGACGACGTTGGAGATTATCTAAATCACCAGCTTCGATCATTTCGGTGACTTTACGAGCTTCTGCTTCTTTCTCTTGAGTTTCGACGGCAATTTCTAGCTCGGTACAAATTAAGGTAATTGTGGGGATGTCGAGGTTTTGAGTAATGCTGACTGGAATACCTTTGATGAAAAGAATTTTAACGATTTCGGTATCAGCTACAGCTATGGCATCCGACAATTCCTGTACGGTCAGTGTACCAGTTACTATCAATGTTGAAGGGCGCTCGCGCTTGACTTCTGTGTCGTTACGGCGCTTATTTTGGTCGCGAGAAGAAGACGAAGAAGAAGCATTAGCTCTTTTTACTGCTCTTTGTTGTTGGGTAACAGCTGCGCTTGTTGGAGCTTGAATTGGTTTAGTTGATTTTGGTTTTGGAGGACGAACAATCGCGTTGCTAACCTGAATCGCAGTTTGTGCATCTGGATCGTCATCATCAAGAAGATCGTCTTCGTCAAATTCTTCTTCGATGAGGGGTTTATTACGTTTCGCTTTGGCTGCTTTAGCTGCTTTTGATTCTTTGGTTTCTTCGATTTCTTCTTCAACCCATTTTTTACCACCTTTACTTGGACGAGGTGGACTTGGGCGCCGAAGTTCGATTGTATCGTCTGGAATTGTTGTTGTTGTTGATGTTTTATCGCCCGTTTTTTCGCCACCTGCTGGTGGTCGTGATGGTGGTGCAACTAGCCTTGGTGCAGTTGCAACGGGAACTGCTTCTGGTGCAGAGCGCGAAGGTCGATTTGGGCGAGCTACGTCGCTTGGGGCGCCACCACCTGCGGGTTGTCGATTTCCTCTTTCTGGTTTGCCTGCACCACCGCCACCTGGACGTGCTGGTTTTGGCGTTCCTGACTGTTGTTCTGTAGCTGTTCCAGCACCACCTTTGTTGCCCTTTGGCTTACTTGGTGGCGCCTCGCTACGGTCGCGTTTCAATACCGGTTTTTCGGTCGGCGCACCAGCTATCGCACCCTCTAATTGCGCCTCGGGTCGGCTTGGAGGCGCCGACAACTGTGGCTTCTGGGGTTTCTCCGGTTTGTTACGCGGAGGTGCCGATTTTTCGGGTTTCTCGGCAGCGATTTTCTCAGCGGGCTGATTGGTACTGGGCTTGCTATCCACGTTTACTGCTGGTGCAGGTTGTTGTGTGGAGTCGCTTGTATTGCGGGCTACGGGTCGAATAGGTGCCGTCGGCTTCATGGGGGAGACTGCTGGAGCGATAGGTCGAGGGTTTGAGGGAGATTTGGCGGATTGGTTATTGCTGAGGCTGAACGCATCAACGGCGTTGGTATTAAAGTTATTTAACAATTTAGGTTTGCGAATTTCTAAAATCTGTTGTTTGGTTGGTGTTGTCGGTCGGTTGTTACCAGTCGAAGATAAATTATTTTTTTGACTGGCGCCATTATCCTTTCTGATATTTGAAGGAGCAGGTGGTCGCTTCTCGGCTTCTAACCGAATGAGCTCTGCCTCTGATTCTGTAATTGTACTACTATGACTCTTAACTGAGATATTGAGCTGGTCGCAAATTGCTAATAGCTCTTTGTTATCCAAATTCAATTCCTTTGATAATTCATAGATTCTAACTTTGCCGTTGTTCATCCACTCTTCCCCTATAAGAATACAGTTTTTGCGGATGGTTGCCAGCGTTTTGGTACGCGCATCTCCATCCTTCGGTTACTGCTTTTAGGTTGCCGTCGAATACTGTTTGCCGGTGCCTCCAAGTATATATAGGAAGAGAGATGTTTGTTTTTATGCTGGCATTACCCACGCGCCTAATCGGTTTAATGCCTTGCGGCTTTTTGTCGCTACCTAGTAGGAGTATCAATTTAATGTCTTTTTTGTTTTGTTACTTTCTTTTTGAGTTTACTCGACACAATCAAACAGTGATAATAACCCAGGTTTGAGCATTCGCCTATGCGATTAAACAATTTTATAATCAGCAACTAACAACTACTCAACTACTATTGTGGCATTAACCCCGAAGCTACGCACCATTATTTAGACGAGCAATTAGATTAAGACTGTTCTTAAACTGCCTGTAGGGGTAACGCTGTTTTAGGGGTTTTAACCAATATTAACGATTGTAGGTTGAACCACTGTCAACCGTTGCCACAAGCTCTGATAAATTTCATCAGAGACCGCTGCGTGCAACGCTCGTCCTAATCGATTTTTTTTCTGAGCTGCTCCTAAACAATCTAGAGACGGACAAATATAGGCAGAACGCCCCATGCCCTCATCTAATTGTACCTGCCCAGAAGGAAACACGCGGACAATCCGCCAAAAGTCTTCCTTTAAACCGATTTTGCGACAGCTTAAACAACGTCGATAGTTAGGTTTCATTATTCTGATACGAAGAGAACGCTCTCTTTTCTTAAAAAAAGATGTAATGTTTCTTTGACTCTACTTACTAATGGTACTTAGTGTCAAAGTTTTATCTTCGCACATCTTCCTCTAAGTCTGAGTCTAACTCGTCTAATTCCTCCAAATCTTCATCTAAATCCTCAAAATCTCGCCCTAATGCCATTTTTTCGTCATACTCCTCGTCCTCGTCATATTCCTGATCATACTCGTCTTCGAGAGCTTCAAGTCGTGCTGCTTCCTCTGCCGCTTTGGCACGTGCCGCAGCAAATTTAGTATCCTCTCCTTCACGGTCATACTTTGCTTTATCTTTTATATCTATTTTCCAACCAGTTAGGCGAGCTGCTAACCGAACGTTTTGCCCTTCCTTACCAATTGCCAAACTTAATTGATCTTCGGCTACTAGTACATGGGTTTGACGAGTTTCGGGATCCATTAGTCGCACTTCGTCAACTCGTGCAGGACTCAAAGCATTAGCAATATAAGTAGCAGGGTCAGGAGACCAGCGAATTACGTCAATTTTTTCACCGCGCAACTCGTTAACTACAACTTGAATTCGTGATCCCCGTGCCCCAATACAGGCGCCAACAGGGTCAACATCACGGTCTAAAGTATCAACAGCAATTTTGGTTCTTGGACCTACATAACGAGAAGGGGGATTCGCTTCTCTAGCAACAGCGACTATTCGTACTACTTCATCTTCAATTTCGGGAACTTCATTAGCAAATAAATATACTACTAAACCAGCATCAGCGCGAGATACCAATAGCTGGGGTCCACGCTGCTGCCCTTGAGATACTTTCTTTAAATAAACCTTAAATGTTGCGTTTGCTCGATAATTATCATTGGGTAACTGTTCGCGCTTTGGCAACTCAGCTTCGACTTCAGGTTGCCCAAATCCGCTGCTAACCGCCAAAATTACAGATTGACGCTCAAACCGCAGTACACGCGCTTGTAATACCGAACTTTCTAAGTCTTGAAACTCTTCTTGCACCATTTGACGCTGCTGGTCGCGAAGCTTTTGCGCTAGCACTTGCTTTGTTTGCATCGCTGCCATGCGTCCAAACTCTTCTTTTTTGTCAGGGGTAACATCAAGAATTACTTCTTGCCCTAACTCTGCTCCCTCACCACCCATCTCTTTGACTTGTTCGAGTGAGATTTCATGGTCTGAGTTAACGACTTGCTCAACAATTGTTTTGGTTGCTACCACACGAAAACCTTGGTCTTCGATATCAAGCTGAACGTCAAAATTATCGAAATAATCTTCGTCAAACTGTCTACGCTCCATATTTTGAGCGCGTCGATAACGTTCATATCCTTTTAATAATGCTTCGCGAATTGCAGCTTGTACAGCCGAACGAGGTAAATTACGCTCACGGCTTATACTTTCGATAAGTTCTTTTAATCCCTGTAACTCAATCATTGACATAGTGAAAATCTCCAAAGAATCGATTTTAATTTAATTGTTTAGTTGTTTAGTTGTTGGTAGTAATTGTGAGTTGCATGGTTGATATTTAAATTTGCCGTGAAAGTTGAGTGCGTGTAACTCTTGCATCTCAGACTTTGAGGTGCAAGCCGAAATAACCACGCACAGTCAGCGCGTGCCGACTAGTAACAAACCAATAATCAACTAGCGCGCGTAAATTCTGTCAGTTCTAGAGCTACCCTTAATATATAGATAGGCGCCGCGTGACAGAAAAAATAATTGCGCTTCTATTTACCTCGACGCTCGTCAAGCTGAACTTTGGTAATTTGAGAGCGAGGAATCTCAACAATTCTTCCTTTTAGGTTTAAAAAAACTTTATTTTCATCCCTACGAATTAGTTGACCTGCCCAGTCCTGTTGTCCTTCATGGGGTGGCGAAGTCGAGACAATAACACCAAAGCCTTTAAAGGAAATAAATTCCCGGTCAGTAGTTAGTTGTCTAGAAATACCAGGACTGGAGATTTCTAACACATAAGCATCTGGAATAATCGATGCTGCATCTAATGAGGCTTCTAACGCACGACTCATTCGCTCACAATCGTCTAAACCAGTATCCTGCTCTTTATTACGAATATCTACCCGTAAAACAGGAGGACGCTGATTTGTATGAAAAACAGCGCCAACAACTTCTAACCCCAGTTCTTCTGCCACTGGTGTCGCCATTTCTATAACTTGTGGGACTAACGGATGAGTCATGCAATAAATTCCAACAAAAAAAGTGGGCTACAACCCACTTCCTGCGATAAGGATATCTTCCAAGAAGTCTTGTGACGAACCGTTAGATGGTTCGCCTCTATAATCGAGTTTAGCGCATTTCTTCGGTTGCGAGAAGCTATAAATTAACTTTCTTTATGAAAGGGGGAAAGGGCACTCGTATTGTTTCATAGTCTCTCTATTCCCTCTTCGGTAGCACAATTTCTGAATGCACCACTGCTTGAACTTTCATCTTTCGCGTTTGCTCAAGCACTTGCTGGATATCTTCTTGGGACAAACGCTGTACATAATTAAGTTTTACTTCTTCTAAAAAGTCAGAAACTAGACTTTGCAGTTCTGTAATTACGTGTTTTTTCTGCATTTCGGCGCCGAGGGTATCAGTAAAACGCTCTAACAGCTGGCTAGAAAGACTCGCTGAAACTGGGTCTTCAACGGCGCTAATTATCGCATTATATAGATTTGTGGCTATTTGAGATGCCAGTTGTTCGCTGATTTGAGTTTGAAATTGCGAAACACCAGGTAATACTTGCAAATTTTTATACACTGGTGCTTGATTTAAGGCACCTTCAATATTGTGGCGTAAAATAGCGGTAATTTCGGGCTGAATCTTTGGCAAAACCTGATAAATTACCGTTTGCACCAGAATCGTAGAAATTGCTTCAACTTCATTCACATTATTGAGGTCAATGTAAGGACGAATACTTTCTTTTTGAAGTAACCACCGAGTCAATTCACCCCGCTTTACCGAACCCTGAATTTGATTAATCACCCGAACCACGATAATTTCAGTAAATTCTTCTGCGAAGTTAGATACTATACCTCTATGTACTTGCGTGCGAATCGATTGAAAATTAATAATTTTGGCTTTATCAAGACGGATGATAACAGGAATCACACGCAAAATTCGCCAAAACGGTAATATTAGTAATAAATTATACCAGTGCCAAATAATAGCTTCAAGCCAGCTAAACTCAGGATGACGACGTTTGATAAAAAAGCTACTGGCTAGCAGTTCCATGCCGAATATTAACGTGAAGGGGAAGTCAATCCAAAAAAATTTATCAATAAATTCGCCGTTCTCACCAATTTGACGGTAGTAGTTGGTGGCGATTAGCGGTTTAATTCTACGATTGAAAAATTCTATTTCTTGATTCCATCCCTTTTGCTGTAGATTTGCTTGACTCCAGAAAAACGCAAATGCTTTCTTAGCAGACTTTTCTCCAGTATGGTCACGCATTCGGTTCTTGATTTTTTCTAGCGTTCCACTTTTATCTGCCAGTGCAAACGGGTTCGTGTCGATTATCTCACTACTCAGGCGCCGTAGTTCCTCTAACTGGGCGCCAACAACTTTTGACTTTAACCCTGTTTGACTAACTTGTTCCGAGACAGTTCTGACAGCTACTAAATAAGCTTCTGTTTCACGATGAAGTTGTATACCTTTAACTGGGTCGTACAAACGAGTCAAAGAAGGTAAATTTCGTAAGTAAAAATCCCGCCAAGGAATGTAACTTAAATCAAATAAAACAAATCCTAAATTGATTGTGGCAGTAATAGCCATTAATCGCTCAAACCACAGACTCCATCTATTCAAAGCTTTTCGGTTAATCATCTTTTTAAATTACGCTTTAATCTACGGGGTATTATTTTTATACTCAACACTTCTAGTTATTGGCAAAACTTTTCGTTAATTTGAAGATACCTCTATTGGCGGATGACAGAGCAAAGTCACAATAAATTATTTAAATTAAATTAACATCAGCAAAAATATTCAAAAATCATCAATAATCAATGAAAAACTAGTTACTAACAACAGATTTAATCAACAGGAGTTTTGACCATGTGGTGTGGGATAGGAAAATCTAGTTTTAGCATAGCAACAGCATGTTTAGTGTCCGCAGTAGTAGTAATATCCGATACAGCCGATGCAGTACGTCAACGTAATTATACACCGCAGCAATTTCGCGCAGTGTTACGTGGATTAGGTTATAACATCAAAGTTTCCAATGAACCCTTAACAAATGCCGATGCCAAAAAAGCGATTACAGAATTTCAAACAGGGTATAGATTAAAACCAGCCGATGGATTAGCAGGCCCAAAAACCCAGGACTTTGCCGCGCAAATTATGCAAATTCTGCAAGCAAACCTCAACGTAGTAATGAAACCCAATCCTCCTTTACCTCGCAGTCAGTACTTCAGTACCAGAACGCAAGCAGTAGTAAGAGCATATCAAAAGAAAAACCAGCTAACCGAAACAGGAATAGCTGACCTTGCTTTGAGACAAAAGCTTGACCAAGAAGCAAGTAACATCTTAGAGAAAAAACCAACTACTAGCCCAACTACTAGCCCAACAACCAAACCAACGACAAGACCAACAGGCAAACCAGTAACCAGACCTACACCAAAACCAACTCCAACCCCAACCCCAACAGAAACCGCAACACCTGAAGCGGCGCCAACCGAAACACCAACACCAGAAACAACACCAACACCCGAAGCAACTCCAACAACAACCGCAACACCAACACCAACACCAACAACAACCGCAACACCAACACCAACACCAACCAGATAAGCCGTAGCACAGGCATCCTGCCTGTGCATTGCATGTAATTATTTATACAAAACTACACAGAGGACACTCTTGAGAGAGGAATTTAGAATTGGCGCCTGTCTCCCAAAAATAAATGACATGGAACATTACCATTCCATGTCATTTATTTTGTTAGTATTAAAAATAACCTATGTTAATCAATACTTTTGTGTAGGTTCTTCCATTGGTCTACCTTTAGGTACAGGTAACATCGGGCGCCTGTCATCAAAAGGCATAGGAATATACTGAACACTAGGTCTACCACCTTGAGGTTGTGGGTACATATCCATCAAATTGTAAATCGAACGGGGAAGACCAACAGTTACAGGTAAACCCATTTCGGTAGCTTCTTCAACAGTAATCGGATAATCGTGAGTAACACGTCCAGTGGTTAAAGCGTCAATAATACTTTCGATATTCTCAGGTGAAACCTTTTGTTTGGGTATGGAATCTTTAAGTAATGTCCGTACAAACCGCTGTACCTGCGCGATAGCTTTACGCGACAAGTCAGCCATAATTAAGGTTTGGTCATCAACTTCGCCAATTGGTTTATCTTCAACAACCTTAATAATGCTAGCAGCAGGGAAATTACCTAACTGTGGGTCTACTGGTCCCAGTACTGCATTAGCATCCATCACAATTTCATCAGCAGCAAGCGCTAGCATGGTACCACCGCTCATTGCATAGTGTGGTACAAAAACTGTTACTTTAGCGGGATGACGAATTAACGCACGGGCAATTTGCTCAGTAGCTAGTACCAAACCACCAGGTGTATGTAAAATCAAATCGATTGGAACATCCTCTGGAGTTAAGCGAATCGCGCGTAAAATTTGTTCAGAATCTTCAATAGTAATATAACGAGATAAAGGAATCCCTAACAAACTGATGGATTCTTGTCGGTGAATGAGTAAAATCACCCGGGTTTTACGTTCCTGCTGGAACTTTTGTAACGAACTGAAACGACGATACTCTGTTTGGCGCCGTTGCCAGATAGGTTGCAGCGAGGAGAGCAAAAGAAAAATCCAGAACAAATCACCGATACCGAAGCCCATAATTATTAATCTTGGTTAAAAAATAGTAGTTGCCGCAACTTATTGTCACAATTTTTGGTTAACCATATTTCTACCTAAAGAAGTAAGGTGCGTGATGCTTTTGGATTATTCGCTTCGTTTTCAAGTTTTTGTAGCGTCACTAAAGAGGTAAGGTGCGTGACGCTTTTGGATTATTCGCTTCGTTTTCAAGTTTTTGTAGCGTCACGCACCCTACGACTTCCAATAAATCATCCGTTACATCCGTTGCCAATCTTTGTTACGCCAAATTTTAATAGTGTCGTCATCACTAGCACTAACAAGAGTCCGTCCATCGGGGCTAAAGGTTACTGTTCTAATGTAATTATTATGACCAGTAAGAGTACAAATTTCTGTGTCTGTACTTACATGCCAAAGTTTAATCGTTTTATCCCAGCTACCACTAGCAAGGATTTGCATATCTCGACTGAGTGCAACAGATGAAACAGCACCTTGGTGTCCTGTAAACGTTTTCAAAATTCTGCCAGTAACACCGTGCCAAAATTTAATCGTCTTATCGCTGCTACCACTAATAAGAGTTTCACCAGTTGCATCAAAAGTCAGACTGTTTACAAAAAACGAATGACCTACCAATGTACGTATTTCTCGACCAGTACTAACTTGCCATAACTTAATAGTACAATCGGCGCCTGATGACGCAATACATTGACCATCGGGGCTAAAAGCTACAGATAGCACTGCATCAGTATGACCTAAAAAAGTATTAATAACATCACCTGTACTAATAAGAGTAAGTTTGATGCTACAGTCAGAACTTCCACTCGCTAAGTACTTCCCATTGGGACTAAAAGCAAGAGAATTTACCCAATTAGTATGAGTGTTTAAAGTACGTATATTTTTACCAGTATTTAAGAACCACAGTTTAATAGTATTATCCCAACCACCACTAGCAAGTATTTGCCCATCAGGACTAATAGCTACCGTCCAAACTGAGTCACTATGTCCAGCAAACCAGCGTCCAAAATTGCGGATATTACGACCTGTAGATAAATTCCACAGCTTTATATTATTGTCACCACTACCACTCACAATAAATTTTCCATCAGGACTAATTGCCACAGCATGAACCATACCCGCATGTCCTTTAATAGTACAGGTGCATTGCCATGTAAACTGGGGTGTAATTGGTGGTTTGGGTGATTTAAGTATGATTTTAGGTGGGGGTGTTGCTGGTGATATTGTATTGGATAAGTGTATATCCTCAACATCTATAGAACCAGCAAAACTAGATAAAAGTGATAACCATTCTTTTACAGATTGAGGACGATACTGGGGTTGCATTGCCATTGCTTGCATAATAGCCCGGTCAACACTAGTACTGATATTCGGATTAAAATGACTTGGTGGTAAAAGTGGTGTACTACGGTTACGTTCGTCAGCACTAGTGGGTACAACACCAGTTAATAATGTGTATAACGTCGCAGCTAAACCATAAACATCAATATACTCGCCACGTGGCGCCTCAAGTTGATATTGTTCAGGAGGTGCAAACCCTGGAGTTCGATAGACAGTGTGACGCTGTACAACACCAGGTATAAATTCTCTAGAAATGCCAAAATCTATTAATACAGCTTCTGGTTTACCTGCACGAATGATAATATTGCGCGGTTTAATATCCCGATGCAGCAAACCTTTTTGATGAATAACAGTTAATGCATCTCCAATTTGCTGAGTGTATAAAAGCGCTTCTTTCTCTGATAATATACCTTGTTCTCTTAACAGCTTGCCTAAATCATCACCTTCGATATACTCCATAACGATACAAGGTAATTCATACTCATCAAAAATATTTTCGATTTGCACAATATGAGGGTGACGACACACTGCAAGACGCACCCCTTCCGAGCGGAAATCTTGCCGTAATTTATCGCGCTGTACTTTCCATGTGCGATTATTAAGAACTTCCTCTTTCAGAGTTTTGATTACTCGTAATTCTGACGTTTGGTTCCTCGCTAGGTAAGTTATACCTATTCCCCCTTCACCAAGTTTCGATTCAATAATATAGCGTCCACCAAATAACGATTTTCCTCGGTTCCAATCCATTTTATATGATAAAAAAGCTTGATTTTTCGTATTATTGCCTAACAAACGCGCTTTATTCTCTACTTAAATATTTATTGACTTTCAGAACTGTTATTAACATACATAAACTTAAAATATCCTCAGAGAATGTTTACCAATATCATCATTGGTAAATTTATATTGTTATATTTTGGAAAAGTCTTAAATTAGTAAAAATATGCTCAAAAATCTATATTTGAAACAAAAGTTTACAGTATTGTTAATTGTCATATTAGTATTTGGTTTGGGTATAAGTGGATTTACATTGTCATCTTTACTACAACAAAATGCTAAAAATGACATTGCTTCTACTGGTTTAATGTTAATGGAAGCAATGACTTCAGTACGTAAATATACAAGTACTCAAGTTAACCCGGAATTAGTAGACAAATTAGATACAAAATTTTTACCGCAGTCTGTACCTGGTTACTCAGCGCGTGAAGTATTTGAGATATTGCGAGGAAAACAAGATTATCGAGACTTTTTCTATAAAGAAGCAACATTAAACCCAACCAATTTGCGTGATAAAGCAGATAGCTTTGAAACAAATTTGGTTAACCAATTTCGTAATGATAGAGCATTAAAACAACTAAGTGGTTTTCGGGCGGTTTCAGGTAGAGATATATATTATATAGCTCGTCCGTTATCAGTTTCTGAACCTAGCTGTTTACGATGTCACTCGACTCCAGATGTTGCTCCTAAAAGTCAGATTGAGCGTTACGGTAGTGCCAACGGTTTTAACTGGCAATTAAATGAAATAATCGGCGCCCAAGTTATATCGGCGCCTGCAAGTAAAGTTATAGACAAAGCCAACAAATCATCGTTTGTAATTATTGGTTTAGTATCAGGAGTTTTTATTGCAGTAATATTACTTGTAAACATGTTCTTAAACAGCCAAGTAATTCGCCCACTCAAACGCATAACGCGCGTCGCCGAAGAAGTCAGTACAGGTCATATGGATGTAGAATTTGACCAATATTCCAATGACGAAATTGGTAACTTAGCCAAAGCATTTAGACGAATGCAGTTCAGCTTAGAAATGGCAATGCGGCGCCTCAAAAAAACCCACGGAAACACAAGAGCTTAGATTGTAGGTTGGGTGGAGGGACGGAACCCAACACATAGTTATCAATGTTGGGTTTTCCTTCGGAATACTACGTGAGCGCAAAGCCTCCACCCAACCTACCCTAATAGTTTACGTGAAAATTCAATAGCATCGCGCGAGTCAGTAATTTCTCTAGAAAGAAGCTGAATAAAATGATAGTGGGAAATATCTGGATTTTCTGCTAGTACTTCTTCAATAATCAAATTAGCCATTGGGCCTATGTAATAAGCTAGAGAAAGCTCACAACGCTCAATAAAATCTACGTCTAGTGATGGTAATCGAGTCGCATGATTTATATTATCATTCTCATTAAAATTATTTTGTGCGTTATTTGAAGTATTAGAAGTATTACCAATTGTACTACTAAATGTACTGTATAATGTATTATCTGATTGGGTACTAATTAATGGTCGTTGCCACGATGTATTAGGTATTTGTGGAGGTAACTGGACGGATAAATTATCAGACAATGTATCATACTTGGGTAACAAACTATATGGTAAGTTAATCTCGGTTTTTGGTAGATTGTTAGATGGTGGCGCCTGTAATTGTTCTAAGTGTTGAATAACTTCAGATGCTGACTGGTAGCGGTTTTTAGGAATATCAATCAGCATTTTATCGAGAATTTGTGCAAAATCATCGCGAACATTAGCGTAAAATCGCCATTTCCACTCTAAAGAGTATTGGTCCATCAAAAACGATGGGTCACGACCCGTTAATAACACAACTGCTGTAACACCCAAAGCATATAAATCGCTACTAGGTGAACACATCCCGATACTAATTTGCTCGCGTGGTGCATATCCGACTTTTCCCACTAATGACATTTTGCCAACAAAAGTTACCTGTTCGCCGTTACTACTGTCATTAAAGTCGGCAATTTGTTTACCTACCCCAAAATCGATTAATACGGGTAAATCTTTTCCTGAAGGCAACATGATATTATCGGGGGAAATATCACGATGAATAATATTATGCTCGTGTATATACTCAAGTATAGGTAATAATTTATTCAACCACTCGATGACTTCGTTCTCAGTAAAAACTTTATCTTGCTGCTGCCGTTCGCGCAGTAAAGCCGAATAAGTCTTACCATCAACGTATTCTTGCACCAAAAATAATCTGCCTTCTCCTTCAAAACACGCCAAAAAGCGGGGAATTTGTGGGTGTTCGAGTTGATGCAAAATTTTGGCTTCGCGTTTAAATAAATTGCGACACTTTTCTATACCGCTTTCACCCGTGCCAATAGGGGCAAACTCTTTTAGAACACAAGCTTCATTAAAACGACGGGTATCAAAAGCTAGATAAGTTCTGCCAAGTCCTCCTTGTCCGAGCAGCTTTTGAATTATGTAACGATTATCGATTAATGTTCCAGCAGCTATTTCTGAACCTGCTAAGGGGAACCCAGACATATGTATTACTCCTAGTGATGCAGACGTTACATGTAACGTCTCTACATTTTGTTATTTAATTTTTGGTGTTGTGGCTGATATTGTGGGTACTAAGACAACGGGGGTTTGTTTGACTTTTTCCTCGAACGGTCGGACTTTTTCGATTAGTTTTATAAACTGTTCGTAATTGGGTATTTTGGCAGTAGGCACATAACCAGCATCTGCGACAATATCAGCAGGCGCCTCACGCATCGATTTTTGGATTACAGAAAATAGCCTACGGTCGAGATTTGGTGATGCTAATACAACACCTGCTGGTATCCAACGACTTGTATGTAAAACTCTAAACTTGGTTTGGGGAAATTCGCGCACCAAAGTCTCATAATCACTTTCAGATATAGCAATAGCTTCAACAGTGCTATCGCTTAACCAGGTTAGTGCAGCTTTTGGAGTTGGCGCCAGTTTGATTTGTGCTAGTGTCATTCCATACAAGTCGTACAATGGCACATAAAAAGCAGCAGCGGAACCAGGTTTACCTAAAGCAATAACTTGATTAGCCAAGTCGCCAATTTTTTGATAAGGTTTATCATCACGAACCAAGATTAAAGAACGCTGCGTGCTACTAATACCCTCCATCGAAAAAATCGGTTTATATTGTGAAGAAGCAATAGCAATTGCCGCTAGTCCTGGTGGTGCAAAAACGACTTCCCAGGTTTTGCGCTCTACTTGTGCAACTGCTTGTAATTCATTGTAAGCAGGCTCAAGTTCGACAATTTTTTTGGTTTTAGTAGCAATATAATCCTTAAATTGTTCGTACAAGACAAGCGAATTGGCGCCTTCACCGTAGCTAACAACACCAATACTGAGCTTATCGATATTCGAGTCGTCATCCGGCACGTTCTTAGTTTCGCATCCTATCGCAAACAGTCCAATAGTTAGAACTTGCAGCAGCAGAACGCGCGATAAACTCATAAATTTCATTACAGAGAGTGAGTTATAGCGTGATAATTAATTATTTATCTGAATGAAAGTTGAAATGAAACAGTAATTAAATAAATATACTTTGCAATAATTTGTTAAAAAAGTGTTATAAATTACTAATGTAATATGTTTTTAAATATCCTTTTTAATGAGTCGAATTGTTAATAATGAACTTTAAAATATAATATTAATTACCTAAACCCCTTCTCTTAAAGTAAAGGGAAGGGGTCAAATCTAAACTAACTGCTATTTGATGAAACTTATAATAACAGTTGCATCTCTGTAGATTTTCCTAATGCTTCATTAACAATAGTTAACTTACCTTGCTCATCCATACCTAACTGGTTGTTCGCATCAAGTAGTTCTATTCCATATATCGTTCCATCTGGAGCAATATCTACATTCATTTCATCGCTAACTTGAATAGTTTCGACCTGTGCTGTTTTTTCGCGCAAATAGATATAAGCAATATTAAATCTTGGGTCATAGGTGATTTTCATAATGAAGCTTCCTTTAAAAATATTTTACGATTACTGTAATTACAAGCCAGTCTTCACCATCTTTAGCGGCTATTGCCTCAACTTTTTTTGTAGCATATTGTTTTCCTTTCCATTCAGCATTAAACGGAAAGTTTCGTCTGAACCCTGTTCTATTATATTGAGCATCAAAAGTAATACCACTTTCTACGGTAGCAATGACTTCTTCCTCTGTTGCACCACGTTCAATTAATCGCGCTTGTGCGTGTGGATGCAGCTTAATAGCCATATATTTTTAGCACATTATAAATTCTACCTAAACTCTTGATATTATAAAGACCGTATGAATACGGTCTCTACAACGTTAATACTCAGTACTTTCGACTTCATCGTCGTCATCTGGGGCAAAATCTTCAACACTGAGTGATTGTTGAGGAATTGCGGCGATAATAGCGTCGATGACTTTTGCTACTGGTATAATCTCGATATCTAATTCGGGGAATTTTTGCCCTTTTGGAACAATTGCGCGCTTAAATCCGAGTTTTGCCGCTTCTTTGAGTCGCATTTCCATTTGCGAAACTGGACGAACTTGTCCACCTAAACCGACTTCACCAATTAGCACTGTACTCGAATCTACTATTCTGTCTCGGAAACTCGCTACTAAGGCAATGGCAACTCCTAAGTCAACGGCAGGTTCTTCGACATTTAAACCACCTACAGAAGCTACATAAGAGTCTAGCTTTGACATTGGAATTCCTACTCGCTTTTCTAATACTGCGAGAATTTGGACTAGACGGTTATAGTCAATACCTGTTGTGGAACGACGTGGAGATGAGTAACTTGTTGGACTTACCAATGCTTGTAGTTCAACTACAATGGGACGTGTACCTTCACACGCTACCACTATTGCACTTCCAGGCGCCGGGTCATCGCGGTTTCCTAAAAATAATTCTGATGGGTTGGGTACTTCTCGTAACCCGTTGGCAACCATTTCAAAAATACCAATTTCATGAGTGGCGCCAAAACGGTTTTTAACGGTTCGTAGTAAACGGTGCGAAGCAAACCTGTCACCTTCAAAGTAAAGCACTGTATCTACAAGGTGTTCCAATACCCTTGGTCCTGCAATTGCACCTTCTTTAGTCACGTGTCCGACTATCAACATCGTGATATCTTCGTGTTTCGCGACTTTCATTAGTGCTGCTGTACATTCGCGTACCTGTGCTACTGAACCAGGCGACGATGCTAGACTTGGGAAAAATACCGTTTGAATACTGTCTATTACCGCTAAATCTGGCTTCAAGGAATCAATTTCGCGCAGTATTTCTTCTAAATCTGTCTCTGGCAAGATGTACAAATCGGCGCCTACTGATTTAGTCGTTTCAATTAAAGGTATTTCTTCTAACTTGATGCTTTTAGTGGCATTTCCGTTTTCACTACTAACGCTATTACCATTACCATTCTCCTGGCCTTCTATTTCTACAGGGTTATCAGTAGGCGCCTCAATATCGTCGATGGTTGGTGAAACCCCCAAACGTGAAGCACGCAATTTCACCTGTTGTCCAGATTCTTCACCAGAAATATACAGAATACGATAACGCTGTGCGAGTTGATTCGATACCTGTAACAACAGCGTTGATTTACCAATACCTGGGTCTCCACCGATGAGTACCATCGAACCAGGTACTACACCCCCACCTAAAACACGGTCGAGTTCGCCGTATCCTGAAGGTAAACGTAAAACCTGACGGTCGCTAATTTGGTCGAACCTGAGAGACGCGCGTGCTTTTGGAGGTTTCTTATCAGCTTTGTTGGCGCCTGATTGATTGTGCCAGCTACCAACACCCCGACTTGGTGAAGCATCACTGGCAGCTTGGTTAGAAATTTGTTCTTCCAGCGAATTGTAGGTACCGCAACCGGGACACCGACCGAACCACTGTGGTGATTCACAACCGCATTCGTTGCAAACGTAAATTGTACGAGACTTTGGCATTTTAATTTAGTTAAATAATCTTAATTTTTCCTTAAGTTTTAGGCAAAAGTAAAAGCTAGTAATCGCAAGCCTTGTAGGTTTTTACTAACGAATAATAGGAATGATATCTTAATAATATGGTAGTAAAAATTAATCATGCAAAGTTTAGTTAAGGAGCGTTGAGAAACTTGGAAAGCCATAAAGAAAAAATCCTAGTGGTAGACGATGAGGCTAGCATTCGTCGAATATTGGAAACGCGCCTTTCGATGATTGGCTACGAAGTAGTCACCGCTGGGGATGGAGAAGAAGCTTTAGAAACATTCCGCAAAGCCGAACCCGACTTGGTAGTTTTGGATGTAATGATGCCAAAATTGGACGGGTATGGGGTTTGCCAAGAATTACGTAAAGAATCAGATGTACCTATAATTATGTTAACAGCCCTAGGAGATGTGGCTGACCGCATCACAGGGCTGGAATTAGGTGCTGATGACTACGTAGTCAAACCATTTTCTCCGAAAGAACTCGAAGCTCGAATCAGGTCTGTACTCCGCCGAGTAGATAAGACAGGAATTTCAGGCATTCCAAGTTCAGGCGTGATTCATGTCAGCACTATAAAAATTGATACAAATAAACGTCAAGTTTATAAAGGTGATGAACGCATCCGGTTGACAGGAATGGAATTTAGCTTACTTGAATTACTCGTAAGTCGTTCTGGGGAAGCATTTTCTCGGTCAGAAATTTTGCAAGAAGTTTGGGGATACACACCTGAGCGTCATGTAGACACCCGTGTAGTAGACGTACATATCTCTCGACTACGTGCAAAACTCGAAGACGACCCTAGCAACCCAGAATTGATATTGACAGCACGAGGTACCGGCTACCTTTTTCAACGCATTATCGAACCGGGTGAAGAATAAGTAGGGTGCGTGACGCTATTAAAAACCTGAAACATAATTACTAATTTCGTAGCGTCACGCACCATCGCAATTAAGAGTTAAGACCAAAAAATTATGGCAAAAGACCCAAATCGCGTAATCAGGCGCCTACCGCTAGTAGTGGGTATGTTAGGTGCCGTATTATTGTTTATAAATAGAATATTTACACCAGAACTAACAAACTCCCAATCGCGCGCCGACGTTTTGGGAGTAATATTAAGTGCTTTATTAGTATTAACTGGGATGCTATGGCAACAAGTGCAAGCCAGAACACCTGACGCAGTTGAATTAATTGGAGAAGAAGGATTTGAATTAGTAACTGACTTACCAGATACAGTCAAAAATGAATTGGCCTGGGCTTCGCGATTATTACTACTAAATACAGTCACACGCTCAATCGTCGTCGTATATAAAGGTAAAGTTTTATTACGGCGAGGAATATTAGGACAAAAATTAGAAGTAAAACCGGGGGCAATATTAAATCGAGTACTCGAAAAGCAAAAAGCAGTTTATTTAGTTGATGTCAAAGCTTACCCAGGCAAAATAGAGTTTGATTATTT
The DNA here is from genome assembly GCA_019359675.1 of Calothrix sp. FI2-JRJ7. GTDB lineage: Bacteria > Cyanobacteriota > Cyanobacteriia > Cyanobacteriales > Nostocaceae > Dulcicalothrix. The sequence continues at coordinate 243,712 of JAHHGX010000031.1, read as the reverse complement.
ACCAGAAAACACGCAAGGCATAATTTGTCAACCAATAGGTAAAGATGGTGCAATCATACTAGGCGCCAACGCACCACGTAGTTACACCCGGCAAGACGAAAACTGGATAGCTGGAATTGCCGATAAACTAGCTGTTAGCCTAGAAGGGTAAAACTTGTAATATATTTATTTATGCAAATTATTTATTGGTCGTTAGTAGTTGTAATGATATTTGGTATAGTTGGCGCCGTCGTTCCAGCTTTACCAGGAAGTAGTTTGATTTTAATCGCGATTATTATTTGGGGTATAGTACAAAAGTCTTTTGCAGTAATTAGTACACCTCTTATTGTCACTGGCGTAGTTTTACTATTAAGTATTGGTGTTGATTTTCTTGCGGGTTATATTGGCGCCAAAAAAGCAGGTGCTAGTAATTGGGGACAAATAGGCGCCTTTGTAGGTTTAATAGTGGGATTTTTAGGTTTACTACCTGCGCTTCCTGTTGGTGGCCCATTGTTAGGTATGCTACTTGGACCACTACTAGGAGCAATTATAGGTGAGTACTTGTATTGTAAAAATTTTCAAACTGCTATAAAAGCTGGTATTGGCATCGTCGTCGGTACTGTAGTTGGAAATTTAATCCAAGGACTACTCGCAATTGCCGCAGTTGCCGTATTTATTTACACCACCTATCCACAAGTATTTGGCTAACAAGTATTTGGCCAAATATTATACATTGATGTGATGATGTGAAATAGATATCTTGTGGGATGGGCATCCCTGCCCGTCCCTCATTAAACACCTATTTTACGACGTTGGCGAGTACCAAACATACCAGCCACAGCCAAGGCGCCCAGACTAATTAAAGTAGCAGGTTCAGGAACACTACGCATAGCTACACCATCACCAGTCGTAGGAAATTTGGCGCTGTTAGGATTGCCAAGTTGAATTTGAAAATTTTTCACTTCCTTAATAGTAACTCGCTGTATCTTACCATTTTGACGTTCAGCAGCGACAATTGCAGGATTGGGAGCTAAACCATTAACTTTCAAAATTTTGGTTATATCTTTGTCTTCAACATCGAATAATTCAAGAGTAAGAGAATCAACTTCTTTATCTAGAAAATCGAAGAAGAATTGACCAATTTCTAATTGACCGCTTTCGGGTATGCTGATGTTATTATTTTTATCAATACGTCTTGCTACAGGACGGAACCAGTATTGACCTTTAGGTGGGTTTGTACCTGCATCTGTTGTTCCAAATGTAATGCCAAGACTGCCAACACTGTAACTATTTGAAGTGGCGCGGTTATCAACAAACAAAAGGCTTTCAGTAAATTTAGAATCGAAAGGTATACTTGTCACTTTATAAGTAAAAGGAGATTGTGCTGCATTTGTAGTATCAATACAGGTCGCATTACTAAGACAACCAAGATTTGTTGTTTTGATTTCACCTTCTATATTAGGAACCAAGGAAGTAGCACTTGCAGTAGAAGCGAAGGTAAGAACACTGAGACCGAAAGTAGCTGCTGCGAGAATTTTTGCGCTTAACATAACTTTTTGCATGGTTGGAATGGAAATTATTACGTGTTTCTCTCAGGTTGTACACCAGATGTTTGTCTGCGTGTTTTCTCTGATTGATATTTGTATAGTATTTCCGCCTAAGTGCAATCGTCATCCCTTTTTGCCAAGGTTTACTTGAACTTGATAATACTAATAATATTTGGTAAATTACGCAAAATTGATGTATTTTTTAATAACAGTATGTTCATAAATCAAGTTAAAAAAGTAAGCGCGATAACTCATGCTTTTACAGGTAAAAGATAAATGTTTGTATCCACTTTATAAAGTTTTTAAATAACTAACGGCGCCAAAAATCAAGATTTATAGTACTCGTTAAAATTACTGACACCCCAAAATATCCAAGAACCCTTGTAGGATGGGCAAAACTTCTTGTGGAATGGGCATCCTTGCGCGTTCCATAATCAAAAGGCGCCCTATATTTAAGTAGGCGCCTTATATAATTAGTGTTTTGTGTAAGAGGGGGGCGGTTCGGGATGCCCGCTCCACAAGATGCTACACAAGACAAGATAGTTGATTTTATATTTGGTGTATTTAAGCGGGTCTTTTAGCTTCTACGGCAACAGCTTCTACTTCGTCCTTGCTTAAAGACTCTAAAATGGACTGAGCTTGTTCTCCACCCAAAAGACGCAAGGAGAGGACAACTCGATGGCGAATTTGCCAGTCGGGATTTTCTGCCAGTGGTGCAATTAAAGAAACCGCTTCTGGGTTTCCTAGCTCACCCAAAGAGCTAATTGCCGAAATTTTGACTAATTCGTTACTTGAGTCGAGTGCTTCTTTTAGCAACTCAAATCCCCGTGGTTCCCCTAATGCTCCTAATGTAGCAATTACACTGAGTTGTACAATCCATTCACCTGTGCTGTGATATAGCTGATTCAAATCATCGTATGCTGTCACCAACTTTAAGGCGCCGATACAATCAGCAGCAGCAGCTTGGACATCAGGTTCTGGGTCTTGTATCATGCGACGCAGCAATGAAAGCGATAAATCTAAATCTTGACTACCTAAAGTATCTATTTGACTAACTGCTGAGTAGCGAACGCGCGCATTAGAATCATTCAAAGCAGATTGAATCAATTCAAAACCAATACCCGGTTCTAAGTCCCTAATTAAATTTACGGCACGCAAACGGTCGCCTAAATCTTCTGAAGAAAGCATCTGCTTAACACTATCAGGTGTAACGCTCATCAAAATCTCTCTCTTTTAAAAATTGTTTGAATAGAGGTGCATATCTAAAGACACTGGTGATTAAGCACTAGCCATCGCACGTATTATGTCACCACGTGTGAGGATACCAATGACTTGACCCTCGCTGTCAAGTATCGGTAGACGGTGGATATTTTTGTCATGCATGAGTTTAGCAGCATCGCGCAGCGATTTATCGGGAGCTATGGTTATTGGGTCTTTGCTCATTACCTCCCCAACCGTTTGCCCAAGCGCTTTATGTAAATCGCGTTCGTATGTGGCAGGATTTTGTAAATAAATTACACTATCTAGAAACATAATGTAGGCAGGTGGCGTTACACCTGTTTCTTGCCACATCAAATCTGTCTCTGAGATTATACCTATAAGCTTTCCGCTATCGTCAACAACGGGTAGCCCACTAATTCGTCGCTCTGCTAAAATTTTTATTGCTTCAGTTAAGGAAGTTTCACGCTTAACAACAACCGGGTTGTGGCTCATCACATCAGCAACTGTTTTAGTCATTACACTTTGACCCTGTATACATATAGTCTTTTAAATTTATTGTAGGGAAATTTTCTTATCTACTTGATGCTGCGATACAGATTGTTACCTAGAAACCGGGTTTATCAGCGTTATTATCATAAACTGGCTTTCTTTAGGATTCTCGTAACCAATCGTAATTATTTTTAATTATTTTTAATTATTTAAATTCTTGGATGCATATATATATAGAGAAGTATAAACTTGTATTAAAAGCCTTAAAAATTTGTTTTTACCGCTAATACGTACTCACGTTATATAAAAATTCAACATGCAAATTACAACACGCCTTAAACCCAAAGCTCCCACTCCACCTACTTTTACTTGTGTTGGTGAAGAACGTTTACATCGTAAACAGCGTCTCGCAGCAGCACTTAGATTATTTGCTAAATACGGTTTCGATGAAGGTGTTGCCGGACATATTACCGCACGTGACCCAGAATTCTTAGACAGTTTTTGGGTAAATCCATTTGGAATGCATTTTGGTGAGATTAAAGCTAGTGATCTTATTCGTGTTAACCATTTGGGAGATGTCGTTGAGGGTGAACATCCTGTTAATGAAGCTGCATTCGCTATTCATTCCCAAATTCATGCTGTACGTCCTGATGTGGTTTCCGCAGTTCATACTCACTCAATTTACGGTAAAAGCTGGTCGAGTTTAGGACGCGAACTTGACCCTCTAAGTCAAGATGCCTGTGCTTTTTACCAGCATCACAGCGTTTACCATGATTATACTGGTGTCGTTTTAGATATAGAAGAAGGTAGACGTATTGCCGAAACTCTTGGTGATCACAAAGCTTTAATTTTAAAAAATCACGGTTTACTAACGGTGGGTCACTCAGTTGATGAAGCTGCATGGTGGTTTATTTCTATGGAACGCAACAGTCAAGCGCAATTACTCGCTGAAGCTGCTGGTAAACCAGGTTTTATTAACCACGACTCTGCAACTTTAGCACGTCACCAAGTTGGCTCGCATTACATGGGTTGGTTTAGTTTCCAACCCTTGTACGATATGATTACTCGACAACAACCTGAACTTTTACACTAGTACTCCATGTCATAAATTTTGATATGTTGAGTAGGGTGTGTCAAAGCCGTTACAATCTTCAATAAAACGAAAAATCATGTGCTTTGACGCACCACCGAGAATGACGGTGCGTGACATAAGGTGCGTCACGCTAGCAAGTTGTTTTTAACGAAGCGAACTTCGGAGTGGCGTGACACACCCTACAAGTCTTTTCGTGAAACGTGGAATTTTCCGCATAGGTCACACACCCTACCATACCGTAACGGCAGGCGCCAACTCCCCAAATCTTATGACACGAACTACTAGCTTTTAACAACAGGCGCCGCAGTTATTGCTTCGAGCATGACCTGATATATATGAGATTGGTCTATAGCACCTTCAACTCCAGGTATCGAGTAAGTCTTTGCGGCGCCTCCTGGGGGGTGGTCAATAAAGGTAACATTTTTACCAATATATTTATCAAAGTTAGCTAGATTACCTTGATAGTAAACAGGTACTAAGTTATTACTATGATTACCCCAGCCATATTTAATACTCGAATCACTACCCCAGAAGTGAGCAGCTTCGGTGGGTTTATGCTTGTTGTACGTCAAATCTTCGGCACCAAATTTGGTTAATAACTCCTGAAAGTTGGGATTAAGCGTTAAATAATGGTCATGGTCAGCAGTGACGATTAGTAAATTCTTTTTCCAACCACCATTTTGATTAATCCAATTAACAACAGTGCTTACAGCTTTGTCAAAATCTTTCACTGTACCAATCAGGTTGTCCATATTATCATCGTGACAAGCCCAGTCGATATCTCCACCCTCGACCATTAACCAAAAACCATCAGGGTCTTTACCCAAAACAGTTAAGGCTGCCTGCGTTAAATCTGATAAAGTTGGATTTTCGTTGATTTCTTTTTTGATAAAATCAGCATCGGTTTCACCAGGTAACAAAGGACGTACTGTGTCAGGTTTGGGAATTTGCTCATTTTTGCTAGCGGTGGAATATACAGAAGCACTATCAAAACCAGTACTACTGTAATCACCATTTGCAGTACTAAAAGGTAAATTACCACTTTGCCCACGGGCGCCGTATAATCCCAAAAGTTTCTCGTGTTTATTTGGGTCGAGAGAGTTAGCTGTTTCTAACAAAGTTTTAGCAGCATTTGGTCCTCGTTCTACAAACGTGTAACCATAAGAGTTATTCTTGGGCTTTTCTCTAAACTCTTTATAAGTTGACTCCATCATATATATATAGTTATAAAATCCTCCTCTGGTTCCTTTGTTATCCATGTCAAGCGGATGACCACCACCTAGTAACACAGTCGGCTTAAAGATTTTTAACGTTTGCTGGAGAATATTATCTAAGTCAGCATTAGGAGCATCATATTTGCTGCGTCGATTTACAAATGAAGCGGCGGCACCTGGTGTAGCATGACTAATAGGAACGGATGTAACTAAACCAGTAGATTTACCTTTGAGTGCAGCTTGTTCAAGAATAGTAGTTTGGCGCCGTTCGTAAATATCTACACCCATCGCGTTATTATAAGTCTTGGCGCCTGTATAAAGAGTAGTAGCAGTACCAGCAGAATCAGGATAATTTATTTTGATATATTCTTTATCATTGCCGGGTGTCCAAGGGTTTTTACCTCCTTTAACTGGGTCATAGCCAACAACATTATTCTTTGGTTCAAAAACAAAGCCAGGGGTAACAGCACTTTTACCAGTTTCAAAATTTGTTTCATCTAGGGCAGAATTATTAGGCGAAAACGAACCGTCTTTGTTTTGTATTAAAGTACCGTAAGTAGTCGCCCAAGTATAACCTTCAAGTTTTTGAAAATTTAAACCTTGTCCCTTACCTTCAGTATATAGAGGGGCACCGTTTCCAACAGCACCAACGCGCGCCATTTGCCACCCCATACCATCACCAATCATCAGTATTACATTGACCCCATTACCGCGCGTTGACTTGGAGAGAAAAGGAACACAGCCAAACGCTACAAACGTTACTAAGAAAGCAGATGCCATCAAAGCCATCCATTTCTGATGTTTTCGGCGTATTGAAGTCATTTTAAGTTACCAAGAAATTATCGAATCTATTGTCCCATTGTTCAAGAAAATTATTAACTAAAGGTTAAATAAACAATTTGCGGAAACTTTGCTCTACAGAGTCATGCGAACCACCCTTAAAAAACCAAAGCGTAGTTTCCCAACAAAAGAAAGAAACACCTTTATACGTTGATTGTTGAACAATTTTAACTTCTTGCTTAACCTTCTCAATAGACTTTGCTTTTAAAAATGGGCCAGTATATAAACCAATTGCTACTGGTATCTTATTTTTAATACGTAGCAAATCATTATTCTTAAGTTTCGACTTTAGACTCGTCAACTCTTCGCGATAAATCTGCACTATTACTTCATCTAATAAACCCCAACATTTTTTTCTATGAGTAGTAATTTGTTGTATAAATTTAAGCATTTGCCAATATAATTTTAGATATAACTACAACAGCAAAATATACTTTTTCAGAAAAAATTTCTGCTTCCCATCAAGCAATGTCTTTGCAACTATATATCTGGCGCCAGTTAATTTATGCAATCCAGCAAACACTTACCTATAAACAAGGAAATATGCGAAATGTAGGCTGGGTGGAGGAACGGAACCCAACATATATTAATATATTGTTATAATTGAGGCGCCTTTACTCAATCATAAGTTTTGCATTTAAAGGCGAATTCAAGATGAATACCCTTGAGTCTTCTAAAACATTGGAAGATAAGATTTTAGAAAAAATTACGCTTGCCGATGATGAAGTCTTTACACGTAAGGATTTTCAGGGCATTGGTAATTATAACAGCGTAGGGCGTTGTCTCCGTAATTTGGTAAAAAAGGGCGCCAACAGTTTCTAAACTAAAACCCCAACCTTGTGGCAAGTTATTATCGCCGTCATTTTACCCTAAGTCTATATATATACGAGGTGGAACAAAATATTTCACATTTGTGGCGCCGAGAAATTCGTCAGATTTGACCCTAATTTCATCAACAGTAGCAACTTTTATACCGCCTTTTCTAAAAGATTTGTGCAAATAGGGATGTATAAATTTTTAATTTAATTGAAGTTGGTATTTTAAATTACAAAATCAAAAAACAGTAAGTATATGCGGCAAACTTTTTTATTTGCGTCAAGCAAAATACTTGCTATATTTGTTAAATATTTGGTAAATCCTTGAATATGAGGAACACTTAAATCAAGCAGTTAGGTCTAGTACTGTATCCGGATACAGTAGTAAATGAACGAAGTATTTCCTGGAGATACAGAGTTATCTATAGTACATTTGCTTAATGTAATATAGAGACATTTTCAAGAACTATTAGAACAAGGGGAGTGACATGGAACTCAGCAATAGACTTTTAGACCCAGCGAAAAAAGGAATGGTTGTAGATGACTGCTGTAATATGATTGAGGAGCAGCTTGCTTCTAAGTCTGGTATCAGCGGTATGGCTTTGAAAGCTGCTTTTGCTGCTCTTAAAGGAATAAAACCAGGATACATTAACGGTGCTGTAGAGCAACTTTTACCTTCGTGCTTAACAGCTATTGACCCTATTTGGAATGAAGGTGTACAAAATGGCGACCCTGTGGGACATTTGGTAGCGAGTAGTTCTGTTACAGCAGATGCGCTGCTTAGTGTTACTGATCAGAAAGTCAAAAATTCAAGTCGCCAAATAGTAAAGGGAACCTACGAGAAGCTTCGTGGTTCTGCCAAGAAGCATGTGGAGGAAGCTGTGCCTGATTTTGCTAAGGTAATTGAGAAGCACGCTCAGGTATAATTTAAGATTCAATGCACAGGCAGGATGCCTGTGCTATAACATCTGTACTACAACATTTGTGCTACAACATCTGTAGCACAATTATGTAATGGGTTCTTTGGTGGGTTGTGTTGATTCGGAGAAATGATTATCAATCCAATTTAGAACTGGAACTAGTGATAGGAGCATTAATGCTGAGTAGATGTCACCACCCCAGCTATCGTGAAGCCATTTAAATAGCCCTTCGTTTCCTGTACCGTGGAAAAATGTTAGTAGTGTGTTACGAATAATATTGGCGCCAACACTAATTACGATAGCGCTACCGAGAAACCAACCAATTTTACGACGTGAGCTAATGGCGCCTGTCCAATGTAGTAGCATCAAACATACATATAAAGTTGTAAACAGCATTTTTAAGCCAGCGCAGTACGGCGCCACTTCTACAACCCGTCCATCAACGAATATATATATACCATCTACATTGACGTTCATACCTAACTGATTCAAAATAAAACCAGCTGTGCCAGCAATAAAAGCTTGTAAAGGTACAGTAAAGGGAGCAATCAAATAAGGAACTGAAGTCGGTGTTGCTAAAAATACTAGTAATAAAGGAAACCATTGCATTTTAAACCCGGCTCGACCTTTGAGCCATAAGCATAAACCAGTTAAAATCAACGGCAGCGAGAGGTTTACGTATTCACCTACTCCACTGATGTAAAAAAATGCTCCTATTAATAATAAAACGGCACCTAATGGGTGATTTTTAGAGCGCAGTCTATACCATAATTTTCGGTTTTGCCACACCAAGTACGCAGCAAAAGGCAAACCAATCAATCCGTGGCTAAAATACTCGTGTTCTGTACTAATACTTTTATTAACCCAACCATTAACCCAATGTAAAAGTATAGGAGCATAAAGTAGTACTAAAACACCAATTATGGCGAAATTGAATAACTCGGTTGGATTTGTAGTTCTATAGGAGCGTTGATGCATAGTATGTGTGAGGGAGTAAGAAACTCCCATAAACTCTTAAGTATTAAGTATTACTAATTCTGGTTCGCAGAGTACTTCGGCAATTGTTGCCACTGTTTCTTTGACCTGACTTGGCGTTAAACCTGGATACATTGGCAATGATAGTATTTGTTTTGCTAATGCTTCGGCGTGTGGGAAGTCGCCAATTTGATAACCGAGGTTGGCAAAAGCGGGTTGAAGGTGGCATGGTATGGGGTAATGAATACCTGTTTGAATTCCAGCTTCAATAAATTTTTGCTGCAAGTCTTGGCGAGATATTGAACTATCTTCAGTAATTTTAACAACGTATAGGTGATATACATGCCCTTCGTCGCTTTGATTTTGCATTGGTATTATTCCTTTTGATACCAATGGCGCCAATTCTAAATCGTAAAGCTTTGCAAGCTGCAAGCGTTGACGATTCCACTCAGATAAATATGGTAATTTTTCTAACAACACTGCTGCTTGTAGTGTGTCTAGACGACTATTTGTACCAGGTTCGGTGTGATAATATTTATACGAGGCACCGTAATTACGTAAGCGCGTCATTTTTTGTGCGACTTCCGCATCACTAGTTAATAGCATTCCTCCATCACCAATGGCGCCTAAGTTTTTACTAGGGTAAAAGCTAAATGCTGCCGCAGTTCCAACCGAACCAGCGCGATACCCATCACGAGTTGCTAAGTGCGCTTGCGCTGCATCTTCAAAAATCAGTAGGTTATGGGTTTTAGCAAAATTTAATAATTTTAAAGGCGAAACCATTTGTCCATAGAGATGGACTGGAATAATTGCTTTTGTTTTAGATGTAACAGCCGCAGAAGCCGCTTCTAAATCAATTAAGGCTGTTTTTGGGCAACAATCAACAAAAATTGGCGTTGCTCCTGCTCTTATTACCCCTATCAATGTTGCAACAAATGTGTTTGCTGGCAATATTACTTCGTCACCAAGACCAATGTTACAAGCTTGTAGTCCCAGAGCAATGGCATCGGTTCCAGATGCAACTCCTATGCCAAATTCCGCGTGCGATGCTGCTGCAAATGCTTTTTCAAAATCGGTTAACGCTTTACCTAAAATAAAATCTCCGTTTTGCAGTACAGACTGTATTGCTAAATTTATTTGATTTTGAATCGGTTGATGTTGGAAATTTAAATCTACAAAAGGAATTTTAACGTTCATGCTATTCAAATAATCGTAACTGAAAAATATTTTTACTTGTCTGTTTTATAACAAAGTACACTCTATATGTGATTGAGCATAAGTTATTAAACAAATCATAAATGTGAAGGAATTGTAAATTTTGTATTAAGCTTCCTATTTATTTGCCTTTTCTTTTGCAATTAGATGTATTTTTATTTCTCTACGGCAAACAAGACCGAGTGCTGTCAGGATTTGTAGAGTCGGCGCCACTGGTTGGTTTTCTCTGTTAAATTTGCACTAAAAGGCAGTTGTGAATTTATGTTTATATATTTAGTTGTTTCATATTTGTTAAACCTAAAACTATAGTTTCTAATCAATAATTAGCACAATAGATTCACATACCTGCCTCAGTAATAATAATGATATTTTAAATGTTAAAATTGTAAGTACTAGCGTAAGTAGATAAATGTCTAATTACCGTAATATTATTGATGTTGGTGATTTAAAGATTACAACAAAGTAACGGGATATTGCTTAGATACGCTGCTGATTCGGCGCCCTTGTATTGATATTGTGGCTGTAAATGATTATCTCTCGTGGGTTGAATGCGGTAGCAGTGGGGGGTGAAAGCAATTTTTATCGGGTATTAAACAGTCCGTTGAATCGCGGACTTGAGAAGGTAAAAAAAAATTGGTGGTAATTGTTTGTCTGGCATAAAAATGGGGAATGCTTAGAAATAGGAATAACCAGTTATGTCGTTGGTTATATGAAATACACTATCGAGTATTTATCAAGGTAACTGTGGTAATGTTAGAGCCGGAAAAGAAATTATTAAGTTTAAAAGACGGTTGGAATGGTTCCGATGGGCGAGAGCAAAAACGTCTCAAAGCCCTATCTGACTTAGGTTTACGCCAACCAGAGACCATTCCTGTATTCGAGGAAGCAACTCAAACTGCTGCACATTTTTTAGAAGCTCCCATTTCGCTTTTGGGGTTCATTGACCAAGAACGTCACTGGTTTAAATCGGCAGTGGGTTTATCGCGTTTGGGATTGATGAACCAACTTGCACAAGCTAGAGCTTTACCTCGAAAGGAGTCTTTTTGTACTTCTGTTGTTGACAACGCCCAAATTGTCGTCATTAATGATACGCACAAATACTCTAATTCTGAACTTGTAACCACCAAATTGGTTAAAGAATATGGAGTACGCGCTTACTTAGGGGCGCCGTTAATTGATGCCAATGGAAATTGTTTAGGGTCGTTGGCAGTTTTTGACCTAGTACCGCGCACTTTCACTTCGCGAGATATCGAATTTTTACAAATCATCGCGCGTTGGAGCATGAGCGAGTTTGAAAGAAACCGCTTATTAGCAGCACCAGTGGCAAAAGAAGAAAAATTATATGGTGATGCTGGTTGGTCACAATCTACGAATACTAGCCAAGAAATTAAACTTACGGCGCCGATTTTACAAAAAGATCTTCAACAAGACCGTACAACAAACCAGCTTAAACTCGAATTATTATCGCAACTAACACAAGAGTTACGCACCCCACTAACTTCAGTGCTAGGTATGGCAAGCGTGTTAGGACGAGAAATTTATGGTCCGCTCACCACTAAACAGCGCGAATACCTCGAAATTATTCAGCATAGTGGTCGCTACTTGCTCTCCCTAGTCAACGAAATTACCGAGTTGGGAGCAATGGATAGTAGTGTTGAAGCACTAAATGTGGCGCCTGTAGATATTGAAATGCTGTGCCAACAAGCAATTAACACGCTTGAAGAAGCTGCAAATCGTCGCGAGCAAGATATACGACTCTCGCTAGAACCAGGACGCAATCGAATTGTACCTCTCGATAAAGATAAAGTGCGTCAAATGTTGTACCACTTAATCTTTAGCGTCATTCAGGTTTCGGCAACAGGAAGCATCGTGAGAATTCACGTCTCCTATAAAGAAGATACCTTGAGCATCACGGTGTGGGTGTCACATCCTTGGTTAGGAGATGGAATAACCGAAGTTGACCCATATTTTAGACTCAACCCACAACCTTTGCTTGAATTAACAAGCATCGCCCAAAACTATAATATGAATTTCGAGAACCAAGAAATGTCAGACTTGGCGGTAATGGTAGAAAAATCGAAAGATTTACCTGTCTCAAATGGCGCCGTATCTTTAAATTCTGGTGATTTAGACTTGAAAGGGCCAACCAACCACATGTCACGCGAAAGCTTAGGGTTATTACTAAGTTGCCAACTCGCAGAACTTCATAAAGGGCAAATTTCGATTCAGGGGTCCATAGAATCTGGTTATCGCTATGTATTGTCATTACCAATACAAAACACAACAGCCGAAACTACTACCAATGCATAAGCAACCCTTGATTGCATCTTGGCTACTATTACAATTAACAAGAAAGCAATCAGCAGTTATTAACTTTTTGGAACTATGCAGATTATGATTAAGTCGCACTTCTATCTAGAAGTACACTTATAATCGCAAAGTTGTTTATGAATCTAGTTTGGCAACGATTTACATTATCAGATTTGCCACTACGGCAATATCTTAGTACTAGCTACTTACACAGTGTACTGTTTGGACTGCTGCATTCTTGGAAGCAAAGCAGCATTTTAATGCGGTGGGGAGAGACCATTGCTGCTGTGTTAGTCAGTTTTGTATATGGACTGGCGCCTTTTGTGACAAGCACGTTGACAGGGGTACTTTTAGGAGCATGTGGAGCTTTTTGGCTTCTATTAACAATATCTGACGAACCCACAGATACAAATGCTCCAACTGTCACCCCTATTCACTTGCTAGTATGCCTTTACTGGGTAGTTGCTCTTATAGCTACTGCTTTATCACCAGTACGACAGCACGCCATTTCAGACTTCATAAATTTAACTCTTTATCTATTACTGTTTGCCCTTTGCGCCAGAGTACTTAGATTACCACCATTCCGTAATTGGTTGCTAGTTCTGTACCTGCTCGTCTCGCTCGTCGTCAGCGTGTATGGAGTACGTCAAAAGCTTTTTGGCGCCGCACAGTTAGCGACTTGGGTAGACCCAGAGTCACCGCTTGCTAAAAATACAAGAGTATATAGTTATTTAGGGAACCCCAACTTACTAGCAGGATATTTACTGCCTGCGGTAATTTTAAGCTTGATAGCAATTTTTGCTTGGCGTGGAACCGCGCGTAAAGCTCTAGCTGCGACAATGCTAGTTATGAACTTAATGTGCTTTCGATTTGCCGACAGTCGCGGTAGCTTTATTGGGTTAGCATTAGCTTTTATAGTCGTCATGCTGTTACTGCGGTATTGGTATAGCGAATCTCTACCCAAGTTTTGGCGAACTTGGCTAGTACCAATTTTATTAGGAAGCTTTGTCGCATTATTTGCTGTAGCTTTTGGTGTATCTGAAGATTTTCGTTTGCGAATAGTTAGTATATTCGCAGGTCGAGGTGACAGTAGTAATAACTTCCGAATAAACGTTTGGACTGCGGTATTTGAAATGATTCGCGACCGTCCAATAATTGGTATTGGTCCAGGTCACGCTTCGTTTAACAAAGTGTATCCGCTGTATCAAATACCGCGTTTTAGTGCGTTAAGTGCGTACTCTATCATTTTAGAAATAACCGTAGAAATGGGTTTTATTGGCTTGGGTGTATTTTTATGGCTTTTAACTGTAACATTTAACACGGGATGGCTACAGTTAAGACAATTCCGTCAAACTCATAGTACAGATGGGCTATGGTTAATCGGCGCCATTGGGTCACTAGTAGCTATGCTTGGTCACGGTCTAGTAGACACAGTTTGGTATCGTCCAGAAATCAACACCTTATGGTGGTTAATGGTTGGTTTAGTTGCATCTTACTGGACATTACAACCTTCTCGCATTAACCAAGACACCTCACCCAACCCCCAACCCGCAGCAAATTAAACTTCTTGTAGCACAGGCCGAAAAGCCTGTGCAGTCATTATTATCTCAAAAAAAGAATATTTCAGGATATTACAGATGAGTGAAGTTGCAACTTGAGTACCAGTAAGTACCATTATTTCAATGCTGACCGCTATTAATGAGCGTAGTTGGTCACGTTTTAAAGAGCTTGAGCGTGAGTTTGTCAACCTACACTGTATAGAGGTATGGGAAGATGTATTTAATTTTCGTGTACTTCCCGCACTTGATAAAGACTAAAATCGATGGTTTTTGATTCAAAAATGCAGCACAATGAATTAAGTCGGTTAAGGTTGTAGGTTGAATAGGCGCCGCTCGTAATAAAAATGTAAATAGGGCATTGCAAAACTTATGGTGCGGTTTGCTAATGCCCTAGTTATTCTATTATGACAAATTCTTTATTTCACACCTATTCGCGGTAGCCACTGGTGCCAACAGCATTAGGGTCACGATAAGCAGTAGGTTCAGAGCGCTTCTTACCAGCAAGACCTGCTAAACCTGCTAAACCAAGTAATCCCAACCATCCCCAATCAAAACCGTTATCTCTTGTGTAAGTACCATCGTTGTTAACTCCGGTAGTAGTTTGTGTCGTTGAAGTACCAGAAGTACCATCGGTAGTGCTTTGAGCATTGGCGCTCATTGATAAAGGTAAAATAGACAAACTTGCAGCTAGTACGCTAGCTCCGATGACTTTGTTAAAATTGCGTTTCATAGTTTTTTGCTTTCCCTTTGTTGTTACCCCTACTTTACACAGTCAGCCACTTATAAAAATCACCCATTAGCCATAAACTAATTTCAGTTTTAACTAGCACTATAGGAATACAACCTGCAAAATATTGTTATTTGTTAATGATTAGAGGTCACGAGTGATTTGTTGGTTATCCTGAAAGATATACCGCTCAAAAATTATCTATACATAGGAAATAAGCCAGATTATTAATGAAAGACAAAAGCGAAGGTTTCAAAGTTATTGCCGACAATCGTCAAGCGCGCTTCTTATACGAAATCCTCGAAACCTATGAAGCAGGAATTCAACTGACCGGGACAGAGGTAAAGTCTATTCGCGCAGGAAAAGTGAATCTCCAAGATGGCTATGCACTAGTTCGTAACGGTGAAGTATGGCTAATCAACGTACACATTTCTCCTTACACTCAAAGTAGCGAGTACTTCAACCACGAACCACGTCGCACCCGTAAACTACTGTTGCATCGTAAAGAAATTAGAACCCTTGTAGGTAAAGTCGAACAGCAGGGTTTAACGTTGGTACCTCTAAAAATGTACCTCAAACGCGGTCTTGTCAAAGTTAGCTTTGCTCTTGGTAAGGGTAAGAAGTTACACGACAAACGCGAAGATATGAAGCGACGCGACGACCAACGCGAAATGCAACGCGCAATGAAGCGTTATTAACCAGTAGGTGGGCACTGCCCACCCTACACATACTTCCACTTATAAAACATAGCAGCTTGACCACAGCGCTCATTATTCTCGCCCAGCACATTCCAAATCAACAAATTCTCAATGTAAAATATTTTACCTGTACTAGAAATACGTATACACGAATAATTATCAACAAACCCGTTCTTTTCAGTCTCTTCTAACAACTTTTCTCTATTTTCGCGATCTATTTGTACAGCAGTTTCACGCGAAGGCGTTTGTGTAAATTTATTTCAGTCTAGCTCCCATAGTGTCAATGCTTTTTTATTTCCATAATTAAGAATAGGATTCGCTTCGATACCGTGGGAAACTACAACGAACGGCGCCTCAAATAAAAATTGTGCCACATCAGACGGCGCCATATTTAAATCAAAAAGTAATTGCCCCGTCCAATGGTGATAACTTCGTAACAAACGTGTTCGTATGACGAATGATTATTTCTTGTTGCCAAGGATATTGCACTTCGGTCATTTAACTACTTTCTTGCAACTCGTGTTAATAAGAATATACCAGCACCTAAACCGAATGTATTCGGCGACCATGCAGCAATGTGAGGGGATAAAATACCTGCGTCTCCAAGCGCACGTGTGAACACTAGCAATACATAGAAAGAGAAAATTACTATTAAACTTATCCCAAAACTGGCGCCTTTACCAGTACGTTGAGGCACAGTACCCACCACAGAACCTACCAAACCAAACACAACACACGCAAATGGGAAAGCAATTTTTTGCTGAATACGAACCTTAAGTTTACGAATTTTTTGGTCGTCACCACTAAGTCGTTCTAGTTCAAGCTGTTCAAATGACTCAGAAATATTCATTTCCTCAGTATCACGTTCACGTTCTGCCAAACTTAAGGGAGTACGTGGTAATTCAATTTTTTGACGCTTGAAACGGACTATATTACGGTAAGAATTATCGGGGGCAATCAAATAAGCTGTTCCATTATAAAAATCCCAAATATTCTCTATAGGATTCCATTCTCCAGACTCAGAGACAACAATTTGATTTAAAGCTCCCTCAGAACGGTCGATAATCGTCAAACCCTTCATCTGCTTACCATCAAATTCATCCGCATAAAATAAGCGAGTCAATATTTTTTGCTTCTTACCTTTGGCATCTTTGGTTTCGCGGTATTCTGGATAAAATATGTTTTCGCGTCGGTATGACGGTTTATCTGATTTTACGGCATTCTCAAGAGTCAAGCCAGCTTCATAAGTGGCAGCAGGCACAATTTTCTCGTTGAAAACAAAAGTCATACCTGTAATAATCAAGCTTAACATTACTGCTGGCATCACCATTCGGTAAACGCTGACCCCACAACTACGCATCGCAACGAGTTCGCTTTCACCCGAAAGACGACTATAAGTCATTAAAGTCGCTAGTAACGTTGACATGGGAAATGCAAATACAACTGCCCTAGGCAATTGTAAAACAAGAACCTTCAATCCAACCGCAGGTGGAAGACCAGACTCAACCAATTTTCGCATCACTTCAAACAAGCTATCAATAGCCAGTACAAGCGAAGCAAACGCACCAACACCAAACAAAAACGGTGGCAGTAATTGGCCGATAAGATAGCGGTCCATAATTGTAAATGGAACCAGCGAGCCAAGAGTATAAAATGATTTGAGCTTTTTTGATGCCATCATATATCACTGAAATAACCAGCACCTGACTATTGCCTAACAACAAATTAGGTGTACCAGATGATTGATGAATTTTATATTTCGCTTCTGCTCGTACCAAACCTGGACTAAAGTTAAACTAAACTTGGACTAAACTTGAAAATTATCTCCTAAGTAATATTGCCTAACAAGAGGGTTGTTATACAGTTCTTCAGATGTTCCACTTGCAAGTATTTGACCTTCTCGCATTATGTACGAACGGTCGGTTATAGCAAGGGTTTCACGAACGTTGTGGTCGGTAATGAGAATACCCATGTTGCGGTTCTTTAGTTGTGCGACAATTTGCTGAATTTCGGAAACAGCAATTGGGTCAACACCAGCGAAAGGTTCATCGAGCAATAAAAAGCTGGGTCCATTTTGACCGGCAGCTAGTGCGCGTGCTAATTCGCAACGCCGCCTTTCACCCCCCGAAAGTTGGATACCTTTACTTCTAGCGACTTTTTCCAAACGGAACTCCCGCAATAGGGTGTCCATTCGCATCGACCATTCCCAGCGGGGTACGTTGGTTTGTTCGAGTACTAAAAGAATGTTTTCGCGTACAGTCAATTGGCGAAATATGCTTGCTTCCTGCGCTAAATAGCCAATACCAAGACGCGCGCGCTTGTGCATAGGTAAGGCAGTAATATCCATGTTATCAAGCCAGACCTTGCCTTGGTTAGGTTTTTCTAAACCAGTGGCAATATAAAAGGTAGTTGTTTTACCGGCGCCATTGGGACCAAGTAAACCAACGACTTCTCCTTGAGCAACCGAAATGCTAACGCGATTAACGATTACGCGCTTACCATAAGACTTGTGAATATTCTCTAAAGTTATTTTCACTTCTTTACACCCCTCAGGACGGCACAATTAATTTCCACGTCTTAACGCGGGTGTTCTAGGTGCAGGCGCCGGACGGGTTTGTGTTTCATCTACAATATAAATCGATTCTACCTGACGACCGCTTTGTGGTTGGGCGACAAATCTTCCTTGGTCAATTAAATAAACTACTCGCTCGCCTCTAATACTATTGCCACCTTGTTGTAAAATATACACATTGCCGCTTAAAATAATTTGTCGCTCACGGCTGAAGTACTGGGCTTGTGCGGCAGTTGCTTGAATACCACGGGCAGGATAAAACATTTGCACGTTACCGCGTGCTGTAGCGACTTGGGCTTTAGCGTCGTATTCTTGAGTATCGGAACTAATGCGAATACCGCGATTTTGAGCAGCGTTTTGAGCATTCGCTATAGAAGTTAATGAGGCATTTTGATGTCCGAGGTTACTTAGGTTAAAATTGAGGGCGCCGAAAAGTGTAACAGGTAACACTAAAGCTAAACCAAAACGACGAATCTGACTCTTGGTGAGGAAATTATTAGCAGGAACCATAAGAATTTGAGGCTTTATTTATAACTTCGTTGTGTTAACGACTTAATTTTAGTGATTTCTAGTAGTATATCCAGGTACTATTGCACAATCTGGAATTCCTTACAGAACACACGGTATATTTCGTAGTTTACTATGAGGAATGTAATCGCACCTACTTAGGAACCAGGACGAACGTGCGGAGCTTTATGTTTCGTTGTACGCCACAACTTAAAATATTTCCTAAATGTCAAGCAATAGTCGATGATATAGAAACAGAAGTCCTAGTAGCTTAATTTATACCTTTGTCTTATGTTCGGTAAACTTCGCTTATCTATTCTCGGTTTAACAGTAGGTGGCATTTTAACAACGATTGGTTTTGTTGCTTATGCTAACGATAACGCTACACTCAACCTAGCTGGTTTCTTTTACGGTATACCCCTACTACTAGGAGGACTAGCGCTTAAAGCTAGCGAACTCGAACCAGTACCTTTTACTCAACCAACGACCCCAGAAGTATTGAAGCTACGTGAAGAGCAAGCAACTGTCACTCAAAATAAAATCCGTAAAGATATTACTCGCTACTGTTACGGACAGGAAGCTCATTTTGACCAAGCACTCGAATACTTACAGTTAAGTCCTTCAGATGATGAGATGCCAATAGTGACAGGTTTGCGCGAAACCTCTACTTCGGGAGCATATACTTTAACATTAGAATTTGATTCACCCTGTGTCCCGTTAGAAGCTTGGCAGGCAAAACAGGAAAAAATGACAAAGTACTTTGGACCCAACGTTGACGTTAAAGTCGCGCAAACAGGTGAAGAACAAATCGAGCTAACTTTAATTACTAGTAATAGCTAAAAGTGTGTTGGGTTGTGCTGTCGCTACACCCAACCTACTATCTATTTTTCTAAGCGTACTGCGTACCATTGCAGGTACTCTCCGGGACCAAGGTCTAACTCGCAACTGGTATCAATTAAATATCTTACTTGTGCTTCCACTGTATCAAATTGGCGCAAATCATTAGGTAAATTTTCAGACTTTAGCTCAAGTAAGGTAGCTTTGAGCTTTTCGTGTAACTCCGAGACTGAGATAATTTGTTCGGGTTGGTTGGTTTCGAGGACGACAAAATAATCTTCCTCATACATTATTGAATTTGGCATTTTACAGATTAGTTGTATTTTCTGAAACTGTGACTAAGTAATACACGTGTTCTGCTTCTTAGCCATGTGTGATTATTTCTTTAATTCTAATAGTGTGCGTTGTCTGAATGGCGCCTTTTATAGCAAGCAGTAGAGCATCATTTTTTTAGAGAATGAGATTAGACGGCAATAGATGGGAAATATAAAATTACACCTAGCTGTCTATAGGTTAAAAAAGTAAACCAATTTTTGTGTCTTGTATACAGTATCTATGCATCACCGTCATTTACTACCCGTATTAATTTCGTTAAATCATCACCAAATTCACAATGCGGTATTTCACTGCTGGCATTTTTATCATCTTAGATATCTAAGTAATTCAGCGTAATTAAGATTTTTTAAATATACATATATAAACAGTGTAACTTACGCAAAATCACTCTTATATTATACAACTTTTTGCGATAAAAGGCTCGCTAACAACCAAATTGAAAATATTTTTATAACGCAACTCATGTCAGGGAAAAGACCAATTACAATTTCTAGTAAACCACCTTTGATTCTTGTGGTTGATGATGATAAAACCATGCGGTTACTACTGCGTGAGTTTATGGAACAAGAAGGTTATCGAGTAGTTGAAGGGAATAATGGTAAAGATTGTCTAAAAGCTTTTGCTGCGGATAAGCCAGATTTGATACTCCTGGATGCGGTAATGCCAGAAATGGACGGTTTTACTTGCTGTAAAGAACTGCTTCAGATTGCTAAGAACAATCTTGCCGTTGCACTTGCCAACTTTGACAGTGGTAATGGTTCACTTGATAATGCAGTGATTTCCAAGCTTTGGGAACGAACTCCAATATTGATGATTACTGGACTAGATGACCCAGAGTCAGTAGACTATGCGTTTGAAGTTGGAGCTAGTGACTTTGTGACTAAACCTATTCACTGGGCAGTATTACGTCAGCGAGTCCGAAGACTATTACAGCAAGCTCAACTTTATAAACAACTAGAAGCGGCAAACCAAGCTTTACAGCAACTTGCAAACGTTGATGGGTTGACAAATGTCGCAAATAGGCGCCACTTTGACCAATGTATCAATTCCAAGTGGTTAACTCTAGCGCAAGAAAAGGCGCCATTATCTTTGATATTATGTGACATCGATTATTTCAAACGTTACAACGACAAATATGGACACCCAGCAGGAGATACATGCCTGCAAAAAGTTGCTACTGTTTTGAAATACACAGCACAAAAAGACCAGAATTTAGTCGCACGTTACGGTGGAGAAGAATTTGCGGTGATTATGCCATATATCAATGCTACCAGAGCAGTGAGTATTGCAGCATCAATGCAAGCAGGAGTACGCGAACTAGAACTAGTCCACGTTGAATCTGCTGTCAGTCAATATGTAACCTTGAGTTTAGGAGTTGGCACAATTATTCCGAGTTTCGACTCTTCACCACAAGAGTTAATAACAACTGCTGACAAAGCGCTATACCAAGCCAAAGAACAAGGGCGAAACCGTATTATCATTAAACAAGCACAAACTTTATGAATTTAATCATAGAAATGAATACATAAAAAAATCATTTTGTCAAATTAAAAATTTAGTAATAACACGTATAAAAATAGTTTAAAATAATTATGTTCAAATTAAAAGTGCCAGAACTTATGATTACCAATTCTGACACTCTATTTGCAATCGATTTTTTCATCTAGGAGTCATAAAAAAGGTTGACTCCTGTTTCATAACGGTTATTTATTTTCAGGGTCTTTATATAGGCTGACCCCGTTTCAACAATTATTAGTGTCTCAGAAATTTTGAAATTTCTAAATTTCCTAATATTTTTTTTATATTTCCTCACCTTTTATTGCGGCATGTTGCGTTGTATGAACAAACATTACGTTAATCATTTTAATTTTCGTTGCTCGCGTTGAAGTTCCCATCGCCAAAGAAACCCCATGAGAGCAATGACTCCCACTTGTAGCGCGAAATTAGGCAATGCGGCTTCAATATCGCGTCCAGCGAGAATTTGGGATAAAAATACAAAGGCGCCGATAAAACCAGAAGCAGCGCAACCAACATAGATAAACTTCCGCAACCCTCGGTAAGGAGCAGCCATCTCAGCCACCAGACGCGCTCTTATTTCTGGGTCGAGTTGAGACGCGCGTCCCTTAACCTGTTCAGACGAATTTTTTTCTACCATATTTATGCAAATAGTGCTATAATTGTGTAGGATTTATATTGTATGCCGATGTGGCTCAGTTGGTAGAGCACTCGATTCGTAATCGAGCGGTCGCGGGTTCAAATCCCGCCATCGGCTTAGTAAAGTTATCAGCCGTTTTCGCAATATCACCATACACGTTTGTAATGACGCGAATGGTGACGTTTGTAATGACTTCCGTAATTAAACCTATCGCTAAACGCGGTACATGTTCCATTGATGCCATAAACAACAGGCTAAGAATTAGATTACCCCGTAGCATCGGCAACGGTAAACAAATTTATCTCTATGCGGGTATGGACGATACCCCGATTAACCGCAAGAAAGCGCAAACTGTAGCGCTCATGATTGAGACGGACATCGAATGCAGCAAGCTTGACATCAGTTTAAATCGATACAAAGCGGCTCTTAAAGAGCTATCAGGTAAGCAAACTATCGAAATCGTAAAGAAAACCCCACAATTATCTGAGTTGTGGGATAAGTACGCTCTTTTTAAGGAATCTCAGGTAACTAAGGCTTATTTCTACAATCATTACGTCAAATTGATACCCGACTTAATCACTAAGTTACCGTCACAAGATATAAATAAAGCCTTAGAGATTAGAGATTACTTACTGAGTAACTACACTGCAAACGCAACGAAGCGTTATTTAACTCAGTTCAACGCTTGTGCTAAATGGGCGGTAACTAGCAAGCTAATAACCTCAAACCCGTTTGATGGATTAGCAACTAGTATCAAAGTACCTAAATACTCATGGACTAAGATTGACCCGTTCTCACCAGAGGAGCAACAAAGTATTATTGCTGCTTTCGATACGGAGTTACCGGAGTACAGCGACTTCGTGCGGTTCGCTTTCTGGACGGGTGCGAGATTAGGAGAAATAATAGCGCTTCAATGGCATCACGTAAACCGCGATTGTAACGAGATTTACTTTTGTGAAACATTAGACCGTAAGTATGGACGTAAAGACACTAAGAACTACGAAAATAGACGATTCCCTTGCAACCAACAGATTAGAGAGTTATTAACTAGGTTACGAGCGGTTGCGCCAGTCTCTAATCGTTCCGTGTTTCTGGCGCCTGATAGAAACTCAGAAATCAAATTAGATTTATTTTTGCGTATTTGGCACGGTAAACACTCTCGCGGTTCGTTTAAGCCCGGTATCGTTTCGCGGTTAGTGCAACTGGGAGAAGTCTCTAGATATCGCAGTCCCTACAACATGAGGCATACGTTTATTTCGCAGTGCTTAGAACGTGGTATTAGTGCTGCACAAGTTTCGCGCTGGGTAGGAAATTCACCACAAACGATATACCAACACTACGCTGGTGTTTCTAGCGCTTCAAGCGTACCAGAGCTATAGTACGGTTGGTTTCCGGTAATTACATTTAGCTTTTCAATTATTACTAAAAAGTTGTCCGAATGTAATTACAAAAGAAGTGAACTATTACTAGTAAGCCTTCCAATATCTATTTCGGTGTGCTTATCTGAAAAGTAGACGACTCGAATAAACCAACTCTAAATTTATCAATCTTAGTCGTTAAATGACTAAAAATTTTATTAATAGGAAAAAAAGATGAATACAAACGCAAATAGCGCGTCCAGCCCTGACAAAGCAAACGCGCTACCCACTAAGAAATTTTCAATTGATATTAGTGTATCTCAAGCTGAAGAAATTAGCAAGCCAGATGTAATTACCGGAAACTCTAACGGGATTGCGGAGAATACAGCAGCTAAGGAAGAAAAAACAGTAAATACATACAATGCATACGATGCAGTAGCTCTCATAGAAGGCGAAGACGCAGAGCCATTAGTTATTAATGCGGTCGCTAAAACAGAAAAAGTAAAATTAGATGTAATGGCTAGCGCGGATAACACAGAGGTATTCTGCGTTGCGACCAACGGATTATATATCAATAAAAGTGGTGAGACAAAGTTATCCGAACCGGGTTCGTTTAGGACAGAAGAGATGTGTTTCGCTGATTTAGCTAGGCATCACGAAAATGGCTACCCTTGGATGTTCTCGATATTGGATGAGGACAAACCACGTAGAAAACAATACGCGAACGTAGCGCACATATTAGGGTTAGACTTCGACGGCACAATAACTTACCAAGAATACCAAGAAATAGAATTTGTTAAGGATTATTGCGGTCTAGCTATGCCGTCCGCGTCAAGTTCACCCACACAACATAAGTTTCGGGGCGTATTCCGCTTACCGCAACCTATTACAGCCGATATGGGGGGATATAAGTTTATTGAGTCATGCTTACGGTACTTGGTTGATAACGTATTTGGTGGATTGGCAGATAAGCAATGTGTAGACGCTAATCGTTTCTTCTTTGGTGCCCAAGGTAAAAAGCCGTTCATATTAGATAACACCAAAAAACTACCGGATAACTTTTTTGAGCTAGTTAAGGAAAATGAAGAAAGAATAGCTCTAATAATTGAACAACAGAAAGCAGAGCGTAAAGAACGCGCAGAACGTTTTAGAGCCGCTAATCCTGATATCTCACCTGAAGACACCGTGAATCTATTACGGGATGCATTAACCTACCTTCCACAACGGGTAAAGGGTAGTGGTAACTATCCTATATGTTTAGCTGTGCTAATGGGCTTACATCATGCATCAACGGAAGTTGAGATTATATCAGAGGATGACGCAATTGAGTTAATTGATGAGTGGTCGCCGACTGACCCGCTCGAAGATTGGTTCCCTGAAAAGAAATGGCGTGGCTTTAACAGCAGCGGTGCCAATCCAACCACGATAGCTACTATATTTTGGTATGCTAAACAGTTCGGATGGACGCATCCACATAAGAAAGAAGACGAAGACACCGCTAAAACAGAACCGGAAACCGCATCGGAAACAATCGAACGAATTACCGAAACAATTAGCGATGCTGATAACCCACAAAGAGTAAAGGACATAGTAACTAGTACCATGCTTGGTTACGATGTTTACTACGATGAACCAAAAGCAGATGCTACTAAGGGAACTAAAGATAAGGAACCCGGAGATATACGCCAAGATTTAATTGATTTATTTAACTCTAACGTTAGCGGTAGCGACTTAGATTTTAAACTGACTGAGATATCTAAAAAGCATAGAGTACATATAAATAACGTTCGCGAACTTTATAACTCTATCGAGCTTGAATCCACCCATATAGATACCGAAGCATTAGCTACTTCGTTCGATAAATACTCTAAGGTAGGCGAATTAGATATAAATCTAAATAATTACGTTTACACCGAGTTGGCAGAACATTTAAGCGAATGCTATCGCGATTTAGGGTATAACAATTTGGCGGCATTAAGCTTTTTACTTCCTGTAGTAGCTTCATTAATACCCATCGGAACCAATATAGAAGCCTGGGAAGGATATATTCAACCTGCTATTCTATGGTTAGCTGTAATTAAAATATCTGGAGGGTTAAAATCACCAGCGTTAACGCTAGTAACACAAGTAATCCAAAAGCTTGAAGTAAAATCGCGACGTAGGCACGAAAGAGAAATTAAGAAGTTATTAGAACAATTAGGAGTTAAATCTTTAAAGCAAGCGTACCAAAAAGGATTAATCACACCTGAAGATTTACCTGTTAAGCGTCGTTTTTGGGTTACTAATCCGACTATGGAGGCTTTACTAAAAATTCAAGCAACACAGTTAGACTACGTTACTTTTAGCAATAAAGAGACGAAATCATCAGGGTTACTCCTAGAAGATGAAGAAATTTCAGGCTTCTTTGCCGGATTAAACGGTTATAAAAACGGTAAAGGTAGCGACATCGAAAACTTACTAACCATTCACGGAGGTGGCGGTGTTACACATGACAGAAAGACTGATGATAGAAACGTGTTCGTAAGTAAAAGTGCAATAAACATAGTGGGTACTACGCAAAATGATACCCTTCTAGAGATACTTGATAAATACGGTGAAGGCGGAAAAGACCCCAGAGGATTATTTAGCCGTTTTATGTGGGTTATTTCAAATGATGACCCCAGAAAATCATTTGAAAGGAAAGGTAGTCCAAAAGCATTAAAACGTGAGCTAACGCGATTATATCGCCGAATTCTAGCTAACAATCCTCGTTTATACACACTTACACCCGCAGCTAGAACGTACTTTGAATCATTTTCTGATTGGACACTAGATAAAGCAAAAGACGGTAGCTCACTACCGGGTGTTAAAACTTACTGGGGTAAAGTAAAAGGGCTAGTACTACGAATAGCGTTAATACTGCATTTAATAAATAATACAAATAACCGTTTAATAACGCCTGATGATATAGCACCTAGCGCTATAGACGAAGAAATAGATAAATGGCTGGCATTAGACGACGATGGATACTCCGACGAAGATGTAATTCGAGATTCGGCTATTCCACATTATCTAATATCGCTGGATACCATAAAAAAGGCTGTAAAACTCTCGCTTATATACGTGGAACATGCCAAAAAAATGTTTCAACTGTTTAACGCGCAAAACATGTCTGGTGATGAATTTTCTGTTGCAGTGGCTAGCGGTTCGGCTGTGATTATCCCTGTAATGCATAAGATTCTCGAAATGGCTGAATCCGCAAAAGAGAATGGTATAACAACTACAAATATTCAGAACGCTGGTATTCAAGCCGAATTACGTAAACCTGGTGGTAGCCAAAAGATTATTAAAATGTTCGAGCAGCTAGAAGCGCTAGGTAAAGGTAAGCTTGTCGTAGATGGTCGCAAGAAGACTTTTTACGCTAACGAATTTATACCCAAATAAAAAACAATTACATCTCGAAGTAACTTACCCACATTACCCCTTGCTGATTGCTTGGGGTGTTTTTTTATGATTTTTGTGAAATGGATGTAATTGAGCGTTTCAATTACGTCTCGATTACATCTCCGATTACATCGGATTGAATAGAGTCTAAACGCTGAAATGATTGATATATATAGAATATATATATATATATATTTAAATTACTTACTCAATTACATTAATTACATACTTTTATTTTTCTTCTCTCTCTACTTAGTATATTTTTATCTACGTATAATTGTTTTTATTTTCTTCTTTATATGTAATTGATGTAATTATGACATTGAACGTCTGAAACCTTTGTATATTAAGCGTTACGGTGATTACATCATGTGTAATTGAAAAATATCCGATGTGTAATTGAAGCTAGACGCTATATAAATCAACGGTTTCGCCAATTACACCTTACTTTGGGTAAAAGGGTAATGTGGGTAAACATATCGTTTAATAAAACAAAACGCCCTGCGATTAACAAGACGTTCACGGTGACTATATGTAATTGAAGTTATCGCGATAACCCTGCGGCTATTAAATCCTCTGTACTCCAGTGGTCGTATTGTCCTTTTGGCTTAGTCTTGGTGCGAATGGTCATTTCGGATGCTCTTAGCTGGTTGTCAGACGCGGTAATAAGCTTCTCAAAGCAGTCTACGTATGCTTTCACCTGCGAGGGGTCACTTTGACACGCACCAGCTAAAAGTAGCATCCTATCGGCAAGCGTTCTTAACACTACCGCTCTCGCCTTCTGTAAATCGCTTTCGTGTTTTGGTGATTCGGTCGCTTTAATACCCTTTTCAATATAGGTAACTATTTGATTTACTCTTTCGCTGTTAACGGGCTTCGTGGGGTCTGCCGCAATCGATAAGGCGTTAGCCATATCCCAAAGAGGATGTTCGCTTGGCGAAGCTATATCGGGTAAATTGCCTTCTATCGGGTTAACACTATGTAATTTACTTCCGGCTTTAACACCTTTTACGCTACGTATTGATTCCATGCTGACATCCTCTTAAATACGGTTTTAATCTTTTAATGATTAACTATGTAATCTACTCCTATTGTAATTACATTTATCACAGATTGCATTAATAAATTTGTATATTTTCCGATTTATCTTTAGTTGTTTCGTTTAAGTATTCATCGGCGCCAATCTCGCCTAAATAGTTATCTAAAGTGGATTTAATTTTAAGAAAGTTATCGAACGTTAAGTTAATTGCTTTTAACTTTTGGAGTGCTATTAAGTCGTTATCGGCGCCGGACTGCATTCCTTTTAATATTTCGCCTTGTATGGCTATTGCCAGTTCTGCTTGTGTTTTTATCTCGGTAGCTATATCAGCCATGATGATTACTAGTACGGTAGTGAGTAAGTATATAGTCAACTATGATTCAATTATGAATCATTATGTAGTCATTATGTAACCAATTAGTAATCAGTATAGTGTCAATTATGAGTAAATTATGATAAATAGCAACATCCACCGAGTCATGGAGGTTAGAATTACTGATCAAATGACTAAGATTGTTGTGGGTATCCTACCGTCCTTATAAACGGAAGTACGGCACGTATCGTAATTTGGTGAGTCCCCTAGAAGGACATAGGTCAACGCTATTTGTCGCAGACCTGTAACCGCTCGATTTCGCCCTTCTACGCCCTTTCCCACGTCAACCATACAAACACCTTAAACAATGGTGAAAGCGTCTTAAATCGCATCGTAGCCGTAGTACCTAAGAAGGATATCGGCGATAATGTAATTAAATAGGAATTTTATTATGAGCCAAGAAATAACACCGACCGCGTTAGAATTTGAGGAGCTATCAACCCAAATATTAGAGAAAACTTACGGCTATATAAAGCGTCTGGATGAGGAGCTAGAGTTTTGCGCGTCCGAGTTGGACAATTTGAAAAAACAGATAGCGGTAGCTAAGAACGTTAAAACTAAGGCGCAATTGTTAGACAGCTATCAGAAGCTATTAGGCGCCTACAATCGTAACCATTCAGCACTCGCAATAAGCTACATGGCTAGTTATAGACCGTTATTAAATCTATTACGGCATCGTGAAGATAGGGCTAAAGTAATAGAAGCGGAAGAAGAAGTTATAGCACTGGCACCAACAGACGAAATAGAGTTAACCGACGAATATCTTAAGACAGTTTATAAACCATACGAGGATTAATATGGGCGAATATTTATCACCGAAATCTAAAAGATATAAAAAGTTAATGGAAGCGTTCGCGGCAGAAGTCGTAAAGTTACAGGAAGATAAAAAGTTAAACGATAAGGATAAAATTAAATAATAAGATAGTAATACCATTTCACTAAAATCATGATACATTTAAGAGAAGGTGCATTACTACTTAAAAATAATGAGTCGAGTTATTAAATTAGAGATAAGTGAAACACTTGAAGTTCTCCAAGAACTGCTGAGGAAGCAAAAAACGGCGTCGGGTAAAGAACGAGTTCAAGCTTTATACTTACTTAAAACACGCCAAGTAGAAACAGTACAACACCTAGCTGCCGTATTAGGTCGAGGACGTATAACCATACAAAGATGGTTAAAAGCATATAGAGAGGCAGGTTTAAGTAACATGCTTTTAGAGAAGAAGAGTCCGGGGCGACCAAAAAAGATACCACTTGATGTGCGCTCACAAATCGAAAAAGAATTGTCCGACCCAGAAGGATTTAAAAGTTATGAGGAAGTTTGTACTTGGCTTTTAGCAGAGTTTGGTATCGAAGCCTCGTATAAAGTCGTACATGAAGTAGTACGTTATAAAATGAAAGCCAAATTAAAGGCGCCTCGCCCACGGAGTCTTAAACAAGATAAAAGTGTAGAAGATGACTTTAAAAAAAACTTCCTTTAATGCTAGGAGTGATAAAGAAGTATTTAATATCACCTGGAGAACAACATCGTAAAATACGTTACTGGTGTGGTTCGGAAAGTAGATTTGGACTCCAGACTGTCACAGGAAGATTAATTACACGAAAAGGTATAAAACCACATGGTTTTACACAATGGAAGAGAGATAACTTCTATATATATGGAGTGGTGGAACCATTAACAGGTGAGAACTTTACACTTGAATTTTCACATTTAGATGCACTTTGTTTCGGAATATTTTTAGACAATTTATCTCGATTATACGCAGAAGATATACATGTAATACAAGTTGATAACGGAGCATTTCATTTTAGTAAATATCTGCAAGTACCAGAGAATATTATTCTTTTATTTCAACCTCCATATACACCAGAGGTTAATCCAATAGAGAGATTTTGGAAGGAAATTAAAAAAGCATTAAAATGGGAATGCTTTCAAACATTAGACGAATTAAAAGAAGTTGTCTGGAAACAGCTAGATAAATTTACCACTTATCAAATACAATCTATTGCTGGATGGGATTTTATTTTAGAAGCTTTATTTGTATCAGGCTTTTCGTGAAATGGTATAAACTGTTTGCCAGTTGGGAAAGTCACCTGGTAATGCGCGCCATCGACAACCTTCGCTATTAACATAAAATATGGCATTAAGTACCTCCCACATGTTCGCTTCTCTTGGGCGACCGCCAGGTAGTGGTGCTGGGATTAAAGGTTCAATAAGTTCCCATTGCTCTTGGGTAAGATTGGTAGAGTATAATTTACTCATCTCTCTCAGTGGTGCTGTTGTGTTTACTTATTAACAGCTTACGCCCTGAGAGCTTTTTTTTACTCAACTGCCGACTTTTCAAACATCCTCTAAGAGGGTTAGCTGTATCTTATTTGTAAAATTAATCTGCTAGTTGTGGTTGGCGGTTTAACTCGATGAATACAGGTAGGATTTTCAATAAAGCCAAATCCGGCATTACCAAGAAGTGTTATTTTATTGCTTGAACCAAAGTATTTTTCAATTTTGTCGGCATTGATAATATTATTTGAGAATAACAGTGCTTGCGGGGTGTACTTCCCGTGACTTTTTTCGATATATTGGTGTGGACCGGAATTGATATCTCGAATGTCAGTAATATAAAAGTTGAGTGTTAGTGATTCGCAACCAACAACATCATAATGCCAGTTTGTGGGCGCATAATTGCGGTTTACATTAGTATCATTGGGTGATGTGGGAAAGCTCCATGTTAAATGCAATGTGATTTTAGTCGGTGTATGACCAAGAAATTTGGTTGCTAGTTGAAGCGAAATTCTATTGTACGCAATTGCAGATATTGAATTACACTTATGAGTATTGGTAACAAGTCCACGATATATTTGTTTTTTGCTCGCTGTTTTGTACTGATGGGAGTAAAATAATATTCCATCCGATTTTGGATCGACGCATGGAGTTGATTTTGCATACAATAAAATTGAATCAAACAAGTGCGATTGTAAATTTAACCCGCACCACACTGCTTGGTTATTAACAGTATATATTGCCGAATCAATATCTACTGGGCAATCAAATACATCAATGTCATTTGCTTGTAGGTTGTGCATGACATTTTTTTGTGTTTGTTTTTTGTAGTGACTAACAAGTTTTCTATACCAACCAAATCGACCTAGTTTTTCTAGTTTATTGATTTTAATGCGTGAATTGAAATCAGTTAGTGTGGTTGTAAGCATTTATTTGTATATTATTAATGAACACAACACTATTATGGAGTCACGATTGTGTAGGCGTCTATTGGCATGAATACTGATAATATTTATAAAGCTTTACAATACCTATATATAGCATTGAAAAAATGACTAAGATTATCATTAAGTAGGAGTAACGCTATATTACTATCTGCTGCTGATTTTACTGAATTTTATGTATAAAATGTTTACTCTTATACCAGATGTAAATAGCGAACAATTTAAAATTATCTTTCTTGCCTTGTTTCGGCGCCCAAATATATTTACTGGTTACAAATATAACCTAGTTATCACGCACCTTACTTATAATTCAAAAGCTGTCCTTTAAATACTCTTAGCCATCCGCTAATTATTCGGCTTTTGCTACATTTTATTCCAGAAAACCGAATCAAATATCAATCAGTAAAAATAAACTAATAAAGCAAATTAATATAACCCAAGTACTAAAGCACTCGTGTCGCACTGCACGGGTGCTTTATATTAGGGGTCGCAATTACATATACTACAATTGCTGAATGTATTGGTACGGCTTGATTTAAAGGTGTGACAACCATATTTTTAATGTAGTATACAAAGTTTTTCGTAAAATGACTAAAACTACATGCAACTAACGGTTACTGTCTTATATTTTTATTTTTTTAGGATAGTAATGCGTGGTCGAATGGTTGCTGTATGAATTATGGTCAATTTTCAACGTGACGGTTGTAAACTAATATGGACGCTAGCATAGGCTTATTATTTCGGGATTTTAGCCTAGAGATAATATTAGAAACAATTACTCAACGGGTAGGTTAAGTGCGCGTCATACAAGCTTTTCCCTGTTTCGGGGGAAAACTACACGCTTTGGTGGAGTGCTGTTTCTATATGGATTTTACGCGCACACGCACGGACGCGCGTCGGACAACGCGGTATGTGACGACTCGAAACACGCCGTCCAAAATAGGCGCCGAACTATATATAAGTAAGAAAAAGCCTAGGATTTAGGCATAAAAAGGACTTCGTGAATCATGGGATATCTTTAATTACATAATTCATCCTATTATCAATAGGCTACGTCTCGTTTCAAATAACTAACATAGAAGTTCGATGATACCGAATTAACGAATATAGATTATTAACCGATTAGAGATAACGATACGATTTAGCTCGAATCGAATGATATCTTTCTATAAATTAGTAAGTATGCTTATAATTCTTTAGAGATATCCTTGACAATGCATTTCTTACTTGTTGGTAATGCATTGCTTATTTTTGTGGGTAAAATCGCTGTAACGTAGACGTAGAGCGGATTATTAAAAACAAATAAGTAATAAGTAGCCAGCACTGGGCGCCAGTCTTGCGTAGTGTTGCCTTCTATAACGCCCACAAATAAACTATTCCAGCTAAACAAGCTTTTATTATTTCTTACTAGTTTCTTACTTTTACATAATTAGTCATCTCTGGAGTAAGAAATAAAGTTATTATTTGTCTAGATAGAAATTTCTAGATAAATCTATGCGACCACAATTTAATATTGCATTAGACGATTATCCCGAACTACCGGAAAAGATAAGGAAGCTTTGCAAAGTTCGCGGATACCGAATTAGTGATTTTTGCGCGCGTGTTCTTAACGATGCCGTCAACCGCGAAGCGTCCGAACTAGTGAATAACGAATCTATCGAACAACCAAACGACAGAATTAAAAAAATAGAAGATAGTATAGACGAACTACGACAGCGAGTAGATAACATTCAATCTACGCAAACTACGTCTGATAACCGTAAATTGATAGAACAACTGGGTGAACTATTAGACAACGAAAAATATCCACAGAACAATAGCAGCAAGATTAAGAAACGGATTTTAGAGATAATGGCATCCCTATCATGAAAATTAAAATTACAAATCTAGAATTAGAAGTTACCGACGATGCCAAGGGTGATGTCTATAGCGATATCCAAGAACTAAAAGACGAAATCAAGCGGATTTACTCTATACATGAGTCAATCTACTACCAACATCAAAACTTAACGCGCATTGCGTGGTGTCGGTTGAAGCTATTCCTAATGCTCGTATGTGATTAATGTTTGGATATTAGGGTATGAGTAGCATTCGATGCTGTTGGCGAAATATTTCGTTACATTTATACCCCTTTACCAGTATTATATATGTCCTATATTTTGGGAATACTTAATACAGTATTGGTACACTTAGGGTTTTTACATATTATGTCAGGCATAAGCGCATCTTCTCAGGGCAAGCAACCCCCGGTCATTCTTATAGCTGATGATGACAAGTTCATGCGACTGACGTTACGAAAAGTTATGGAGCATGAAGGTTATCGAGTGGTGGAGGTTTGTAATGGTGAGCAGTGTTTAAATGTTTATGAGACTGTTCAACCAGATATCGTTTTGCTAGATGCTGTGATGCCTGTGATGAATGGCTTTACCTGCTGTCAAAAATTATTGCAAATTGCTAGAAATAATTTGATATCAGCACTTGCAGGGTTTGATACAGAAATGGATATGAACAATACTCTGATTTCACAGCTATGGAAGCGTACTCCTATATTGATGATCACTGATTTGGATGATGAAGATTCAATAAATCGTGCCTTTGATATAGGAGCAACTAATTATATTACAAAACCAATTCAATTTACCTTATTACGTCGGCAGGTGCGACAACTGCTCAAACAAGGGCAAGTTTACAAACAGTTAGAGGCTGCAAACCAAACTTTGCAGCAATTGGCAAACGTAGATAGTTTAACTGGCTTGGCTAATCGTCGCCGCTTTGATAATTATCTTAATACTCAGTGGATTAATTTAGCACAGGAGAAATCCCCTCTGTCACTAATTTTATGTGATGTAGACTTTTTTAAAGCTTATAACGATAAATATGGACATCCTGCTGGAGACATCTGCTTACAAAAGATAGGCACTGCTTTAAAATATAAACTTCAAAAACATCATGATTTAGTCGCACGTTATGGTGGGGAAGAATTTGCTGTAATTATGCCGAACACCAATACATTTAGTGCAATTCATGTTGCAAATATGATTCAAGCGGGGGTCAGAGATTTGCAAATTATTCATGAGGGGTCTGCCATTAATCAGTATGTCACGTTGAGTCTGGGAGTAGCAACTGTTATCCCTAGTTGGGATTC
Source organism: Calothrix sp. FI2-JRJ7 (assembly GCA_019359675.1). Taxonomy (GTDB): domain Bacteria; phylum Cyanobacteriota; class Cyanobacteriia; order Cyanobacteriales; family Nostocaceae; genus Dulcicalothrix. The sequence goes on along the minus strand of JAHHGX010000031.1, from coordinate 209,140 downwards.
TTATCCTACAGATTTGATTGTGAAGGCAGATAAGGCACTTTACCAAGCAAAAGCAGCAAAGCGCAATTGCATTGTCTCAAGCTAATAACTACGGTTCCTACTCCGTAATGTGGTTTCCCTGGTAAAGGGTTATATCCTCCCCCACGAGTTTCAAAGTTAAAAAATACGGAAACTATTTCATCTATCTTTATCAGATGGTTAGCAAGATTCAAAAACATACATCTCCTAATAGTAACTACAGATTTATAGAACTCAAAAATTTTACGTAACTTTAGCCCAATAGTGCGAAACAACGCGGAAACTAAGGCGGAACTAGCGCGGAACCGTTGCGGAACTAGGGTTTTAGAGGTGTTCAGTTCCTAGTTCCGAGTTCCGCAGTTAGTATTTAATATTAGATAATACGATAGCCGCGTTTTTCGTCACCTTCTATTTTTGCCGCGTTTAATAACTCTTCTAACACTTCTCTTAGTGCATCAAAAGTTATCTTATTGTCTTCGCCCCATCGCTTTGATTTACGGATACTATCGAAGCTTATGTACTCATTGCGCGACGCTTTGACAATGGTAAAAACTAAGTAAGCTATACCTGATAACTCGTTATCTTCATCAGTATTAGAATCATCTAAGATTGTTGTGGGTGTTTCGCTAATAGCTAACGACTGTTCTAACTTTTCAACTGGTGTTAAAACATCCTTTATAAATGTTCCACTATCGCGGTCATATGCGGAATAATTAGTTAACTTAGGCATAGAATACCAACTAGCACTTCCACCCCAATAAACCGCACGATTACACTCGGAATTAGCGGCTAAATCCGCGACTTCATCGGAGTTGAACTTCTTAAATATTGACGCTCTTCTCCATTCGTCTAACACTCCAATTGCATCGCCTCTAACTATTACCACTTTTATCATTTGTGATAGAGCGGTTAAGTTAGTTCCACCAGCACCAGCGAACGGTGTTTGGGCGAATACCCATACATTTTTACCTGTACTTCCCCCACAACTAGTAATGCCGATTATCTTGTCATTCAATGCGTTTGATTTCGCATCTTTTAATCTGGCGCCTATAATTGTGCCTTCATCAATTACTAGTAATGCACCATTATTCTTAACTGCATAATCATCGTATTCGGCTATTGCAGCCTCGAACCAAGCGGCAACCGTGGCAGGTTTCGCGGTTTCGCAATGTAAAGGCTTCTCAACGTCTACGCATCCGGTAAAGTAATCGTGTTCTTTGGGGTCATCTTTACCATTAATTAGGAATATCTTTTTACCTGGATGCTTCGCCTTAACCGCGCGGCACGCATTAGCTAAAAGCATTCCTTTACCCGAACCACCTTGACCAACACCGAAAATATTTTGTACGCGGTCGGTCATTTCAGCAACAATATCAATTTGGCTGTCAGCGTAAGGGTTATAAGTCGATACGTTTGTTTTTATTGGAGGTATTTCTACTTGTGGGCTAGCATTCCAGTTACGTTGTAGCTGTCTTACTTCCTGCGTTGGTGATGATGCAATAGTGCGGTTATCTTGCTTCCAGCTTGGTTTTAACTGTTGCCCACGCTCGTAAGTATTGAGCCAATTTAGAGCAAATTTAGATACTTCCCAGTTACGGTCAAGGGCGAATGAAATTTGGTCGTAAACCTCTTTATCACCGAACTGTTTTGCAAAACTTCTAAATTCTTGTTCGTCTAGTACGTGAGCGATACAGCCAAAATCACGAACGGCTTTTATATCTTTATCAGACTTAAGAAACCGTTCGTAAGCGGAGTAACAAAGATAACCTCCCACAACAATACCTAATGCTGGTACTGATGCTGCGAAGCCTACGCCCCCCGCTAGTATTCCGCCTATTATTCGCCAAGCTACACCAGTATCAGAGGCTTTACGTTCTGCTATTTCTTCCCATTGTTCGATAGAGACTAAATCGGCATCTGGATTAAATCTAGTCATAGTATTTGATTCCTATATGGTTATTGGACAATGGGTAGTGTGGGAATTGAACCCACATTAAACTCACCAGAGCTACCTAGTTGTTAAGCTAAATCTTCGATAACTTGCTTGACTACGCCTTGAAGTTTTACTAAGAACTCAACCGCGAACAACACACAGAAGCTAACTAGAACGTTTACCCAGTTAATCTTGTCCCATTGGGCGGTTTGAATAATGTAGAGGAAGTCGCCGAAATTACCTTTAACTGGAGGGTATACGGTCAAAATTAATAAGAAATCTAGAACGTAAACCCCTATCGCCATGACTACCAGGAACCGCATAACCTCAGTTGATAATGAGTTACCTAGGAATTTAGCCGCTTTAGTTTCCCATGAGTCATTGCCGCTTACCGGATACTTAGCCGCTTTACCGTGTTTACCGATTTGGTTATTAAGGAATCGCCCGTGTCCAAATAAGATAAGCGGTAGTAATTCTAAAATTTGGAATATGCACCATAACGCCGTACCCAAGCCGAACGCGAAAAACTTAGTAATGAACTGAATTAGACCGCCTAGTATTGGTATCGAAGAAATAATACTAGCAATCGAATTGTAATCAAAACTGCTTAAGAATTGAGTCGCAATCACTTCATATGGTTTGATGTTGGCGAATATAAAGGCACCGATAACCATCGTTATACAAAAACGTAGCATTTTAAGCGGTAACGGTACATGTTTAGCCGATTTAGGACTATTACCGCGATTTGGGGGCGTATAACTATTGTTTTCGTTTGCGTTATCGTTTCTGGTGCTATTGCTTCCGTTTAATGCCATTGTCTTTACTCCTATATGGGTTATTGATTGATTACAGGGTTAGAAAATTGTGAACCACGAAAACGCTTTAACCTTTGTTCAATAAGTGCCCTATTACCTGTAAACGCAAGACTTTTAACCTTGCCGTTTTCGTCTAGAGTTCCAGTATTCCCAAATGCGTCACATATTACGGTTCCTTGCGGTAACGGTTTACCAGTTATGCGGTCGTGTATAATCATTCCTTCCTGGATGCCTGCGAAGTAATGCGTACCGTTTTTAAAATTCTCACCGACCACAGGTAGACACGTTTTATAGCGTTCGTTAGCTATTTCGGCTTGTTCCTTCTCGGATTCAAGCTGTAACTGTAGTTCCCGTCGTTGCGCGGTTATTTGGTCAATTGTTGCCTTATCGCGGTCTATGCTGGCTTGATACTTCTGAAATGATGGATAGCTAAAACCCACAGCAACAATACCAGCGATTAAGAAAAAGCCTTGTGCTGCCTTTAATCCAGTTCGGCTCCATGCCGATTGGATATCATCGAAATAGTTTTTCATTAGTTGAAAAGCTCCTATATGGTTCGTCGCCTCCCCTTTATTGTGGGAGGCTTTTTAATTACTTATTAGCGAGTGCTTGAATTAAGCAGTAGATTTGATGAGCGGGTAACGTAGGCATTCGTCTCACAACTTCGTCAGCTTCGTCTGATGAGGTTATATCGTCGTAATTGAAAGTTACAAAATAGAAGTCAGCACATCGACCGAGTAACCATGTTTGATCAATTTCGTTCATGTCTTGTAATTCGTTGTAACTCTCTGCAATATCCATGATTAATTTGTATTCGTAATTACATGCCCAGTACCCTAGAGGCTTGGTAGAAGATTTATTAGCTAGCGCTTGAATCAAAGCTCCGAGTTGATTTTGAGGTAATTCCTCTAGTCTCAAATCGACTTCTTGCGCTAACTCCGTGGGCGTGCCATCACAATGCTGCATCCAGTAGTGGCTAGACAGACGCGCAATTAACCAAACTTGGTCTAGTTCTGTGATTTTTTCTAAGTTATCACCCCAAGTTTCGGCAATATCTTTGATTAGTTCGTACTCGTACCGACAATCGTAATACCCTAGTGACTTCGACATGGTAAACTCCTAGTAATGTAGATTTTGTGGAATTAACAAGATTTCGCAAATTTCGTCATCATTAATGCGCTTGGTTTCCGTGGTAGGGGCGAGCGCATTTTGATTTAGTAACCTGTGGGAAAGCTTATGTAATAGGTTTGAGCATTCCCACAACTCACTGTATGGTGTGAACTGCTGCAATATCACCAAATGGTTTTCAATAGTGGCGATATGGTGCAGTAAATCTAAATCTGTCATTACCAGTAACGATGTTCGTAAATGTTTACGCCCTTTGGGTGCGGTAGAAATCCAAGAATTAATAAGTCACGTTGATGTTGACAAAATCCTTGCCAGCGTAAACGGTAGCGTGGTTTTACTTCCGTTTTAAGTAGTTGAGCGAATTCTTTAGTTTTCATTTTTACAAACTCCGTTCAATTTTTTTACTAAACAGTCGCCATAGTTAACTAGGAAGATAGAGAATAGCTGGCTAAAGTTATCTATTCCCGTCTGCTCTAATATTTCTTCTGCTTTCGGTTGGTGCTTTGGATTAAGTACAATTCGTGTTTGTGCCATGATGCAATCCTAGTTTTTGATATTTTGTAATAGAGCCGCACCACGTAATGATTTTGGCTTATCTTCAGTTACGGGTTTAGTTTCTGGCTGACTAGGCGTAATTTGTGCCACTTCGGATTTATTTGTGTCAGCGTCGTTAACTTTGTGTAACTGTGGATTATTTTTAGTTAACGTCGGTGTAATTTGTGGCTCCTTAGTGGCGTAATTTGTGCTTATTCGGAATGAAAAGTAGTCATTGAGGATTAAATTAGCCGCTAGCGTTAACGATATGTGTCTTTGTGTCGCATATTCTTCTACATAAGTAAAATGTCGTTCTGCTAGACGTATTTTGTGGCTATCGCTTTTAATTGGTGTGTGATGTATCCTTAATCCCCATTCGTTAACTATCGAATCGAAAATTAAATCAACCACATACTTATTAGATGCACCCACTAACTTATCTCTGATTCCTTCGACTTCAGCCATGTTATGAGAACTGATAGTTACATACATTAGAGTTCCATTAACGCGGTAATGTTTGCTAGTTGTGGGCTATCGGGTATGTAGTAGCTTTCTTGGTTAGCAACGCGGCTACGGATTAACTCAGCGTTACCACCAATGAACATTACGGTAACAACATCAGACATATAGTCACGGCAGTCCATCATTATTTTGTCTACTAGACGGTTAAACCAGTTATCTAGTAGTGGCTTAAAGACTTCTGAGAAGTCGTAACGCCGACCGTAGGTTAATGAACCGTCTGCTATAGCGTCCATAACTTTACTAGCGTTGAAGGCGTAGTTAAAACTTTGCATCCAATCGGAGTTAATAACGTCATTGGCTAGCGAAATACCTCCCACATCAGGAATTGAGTTTCTGTGTAAGACAGTGGTTTCAGGTGTCATAACGAGGTAATTCGTTGTACCTCCACCTATATCGATAGCTAGGCAATCTCCGTCATCCGCTATGGCGCCACTTAAGAAAGCGTGTTGTGCTGCTACGTCAGACTCTAGAAAGAACTGAATATCAGTAATGGTGTGCTTATAGAACTTACCGTTAATACTGATTTCGTGAGTTCCTATTAGCTTGCTTCGTAGTCCGTCCTCAATCCATCGGTCACGCTTCGGTAACAGGTAATGAACCGAACCGTTAAACACTTCACGCAGTCCAGAAAGCAGATAAGGCTTTACAACGTTAGCGTTATGTTTGCCGCGTTCTACAATGCTTTGGACGTTTTTCTGCTTAGTGGCAAACTCGCCTAAAATAAGCTTTTTACCGTCACATTGCACTGTGGGAGATTCATCGCTATTCTTAGCCATAACTGACTTAACAGTTACATCAGCTTCAACAGAACGAATCATCAAAGGTTTTTCGCCTTTAAATGCTGTAATGGATGAGTAGTTACCGATGTCAGCAAATAGTTTCATGTATTTTCCTATTTATGTAAGTTGGTACTGCCACTGGCAGTAGTCAACCGAATAAACAGGGTTTGCTGAGTTTCACAGCTTCCCATCAAACACGCCCTCGGATTGGTTCTCGTGTATAAGGTTGATATTTTTCGCATTTGCAGGATGCGATTAAGTTGCATTAATTAGTTTTTAGAATTGGTAGCTTTGCGAACATTAGACAACCGTTTAGGGATTACACTGTGTGTTTTGCGTCTCTCTGTGTTCGTCGCTATGAATATAGAGTAACAGTCACTAACAGTTTTTGTCAACAGTCACTAACAGTTATTTCATACCTTTCTCAGAGAATAATACTGTCACTAGCGGTTAGTAGCAGTTATGATAATGCTTTGGACGTTTTAACAATTAGGTAAAAAATTTATGCCAGCAGGTAAATTTGCTCGACCACGGCTGACGTTGGTACTTGATGAGGATGTTGTAGAACTAACGAAAGAACTAGCTGAACTTGAACAGCGTCCCGTAGCTACATTTGCGGCAATGATTTTTTCAGATTTGATTCGTAACATTGCAATTGAAAAAGGACTACAACAAAAAAAGCAGAACTCGGAGCCAGCGACAAATTAAACGTAATTACAGACGTGAGTAACACATTGAGTAACTCAAGTGACTTACAAACTTTGAGTAACTCAGATGACCCCACAAATATCTGTATTGATGTTGATGTGGGGTTAAGTTTCGGCAACGACATCCTAAAACAACGCGATGTAGGCGCCACGTTAATTAAAGTCTACGTAACACCGGATGAACACGAAATGTTAAAGAAGCTTTGCGCGAGTCGTGGCGGGATGTCTCACGTCTTAAGGAAACTCGCTATTAAATGGGCGGAATCAGAAATTAAAAAATAGCGAAAACGACCGTAGCTAATAGATTACGGTCGTTTTGTATTACATCGGTAATTACTTATTTTTGTGAGTTAACTATTTTTTGTGTTATTATCTCTCTCGGTGATATGAAGCGAAAAACGACGTATTTTTCATTGTTCGATTACGAAAAAGTTGATAAATAGATACGCACTCTCATTCGTAATCGAGCGGTCGCGGGTTCAAATCCCGCCATCGGCTTAGTAAAGTTATCAGTCGTTTTCGCAATATGGTATCGAGCCGAGATGTGTATAATTTCCGGCAGGATGGTCTGAAAACGCTTGCCCTGCATGAGTTTGCAAAATTGCTACACCAAAGTCAAAAAAACTTTCCAAAAAACTAGCGCAGCAATATTGACAAGGACGAAGAAGAAGCATTAAAGAAACTGGCATCGGAACTATTATCTTACACTTCAGATGCCCTGGAAAAAGCAAAGTTAGAAGATGAATTAATAGAGGTAAATTGTAATGCGGAAGAAAAAATCAGCGATTCTTGATGCCGTTCACGAAACGGCTAACGGGCTACATAGGACTGCTGTAATGGATCAGGTAACAATGCGCGAATTCGACCGACTGTGCTTACCGCCAATTGAACATCTAGAACCTGAATAAATCAAGCAAATCCGTGAATCATCCAATGCCAGCCAAGCGGTGTTTGCTGCGGTTTTGAATGTAAGTGTATCAACGGTTCAAAAGTGGGAAATTGGACAGAAGCGACCACAGGCGCCGCCCTTCATAAACGTATTTGCCAAGAGACGTTGTTATTAATTATAGTTAAAGTTGTACTAAACTTACCCAAGCAGCATCGGGAGAAGGATTGGCACCATTTGGTAATCTGAAAATTGTTGATGAACTGAAGACTTTACCTAATTTAGTTTGACGATTCCAAATTTCTAAATCGGTAATTAACCCAGCTTCGTTATTACCGCTTTCTCCTCCTACTGGTGACATAATAATTAACTCTCCATCAGCATTCAATTCTAGGCTTAAATCACGGTTTGCCATGCACAATTGATAAAATTGCTCGTCAGTTAAATGAGCTATCGGCTCTAAATTTAGCACAACAGTATTCATGGATATTACCCGTTTTTCATAAATATTTTGTAATTTAGTGTTTTTTATGTACTAATTTACACGCTTTACTGATAATAAGTAGGACATTATTATATCATTACAGCTTTAAAATTGATAGCCCAAAGTCAATAAGACAACGCTTTCTATATTCATTAAAGTTTCAGGACTTAATTCACCTAGTTTTCTTTCTAACCTAGTTACATCAAGAACTCGTAATTGATGGCATAAAGCTACGGAATCTCTATCGATTCCACCTTCACCGCTAGAAATAAGTACACAGGTAGGTAATGAAGCTCGACGCAAATTAGTCGTTAAAGGAATGGTAATTAAAGTTTTAGAAAACTGAGAAATAATATCATTTTGGAAAATAATTACAGGCCGATTTCCACCCTGCTCAGAACCTTTGGTTGGATTTAAATCAGCCAACCATATTTCACCTTTTTTGATAGTCATCTTAAATCTTCTTGGTGTAAAGATTTTGCATATTCATTGATTCCCTCTTCAGCAAGGTTTCTATCTTCCTCCTCAAACTCTTGATATAGAGCCGCCATCTGCTTTTCATCAATTTTCAGGCTAGCTACACGGTTTTTGTATCTAAGAAAGGCAACAAAATCCGCAACCTGTTGAAGTTGTTGTTCATTAAGATTATCTAACTCTTGAGTAATCACTTCTTTAAGGACAATCATAAAAAACCCTTCCCAGCATGGTTCGTAAATACTGTTTATTCTATTGTAGCTACCTTAAGCTTGTAATATTATAATGTATCAAAGCTTTAGTGTTCTAGCATCTACATTTCTATTTTCCCATTATGGCTGTTTTTATCTTCTATCATTGGCGCCTCTGAAGGTGAGGGCGCCACTATTCGCATATTTAAGTCAATAATTAAATGATTATTTTCAAGAATAATATTTGCTTTCTTTACCACAACCTTTAAACTTACACTACCACTATTATCTGTTTCAAAAGATACTTGTGTTTTATATCCTGCTTCTTCCAACCACTCTGTAATATCTCTCCAATTCTCTATGCTTTCATCTCAGCATTGTTATGCCAAACGGGGTTTTGAGCGATAAAATTGATGGCGGCGCCGTTCGGGGTAATAATTTATTTCATAGCTTCAGTGAGTTCAACGTTGACACCTCAATATTCAGGCTAACTCAATTGAATTAAATCGAGGCGCCAATCTTCGAGGTCATGTGAATGTTGGCAACCAAGGAAATATTAACATTCATACCCAAACACTTATTATACTTGGCGGCAGTAATATTACGACCAATGCTAGCCTTGATGCAAATGGAGGTAATATTACAATTAACGCAGGCGTTATAGCACAACTAGAAAATAGCAACATTACTGCAAACGCAGTTAAAGGTAGTGCTGGTAATATCCAAATTACAACCCAAGGATTATTTAAATCTGAAGATAGCAATATTATTGCAGCATCAGAACGCGGCATTAATGGTACGACTAGTATCACTACAGAAAAAACCAGACAAGATAACTCGCTTCAACAACAACCTAGTAACTTTACTGACACAAATCAAGCAAGTGCTACAAGTTGCCTAGTCAGAGATAATGCTATTAAAGTTCGCGCCATCATGGGCTGGCATTGCCCACCCTACAACCTTTTGCACAGGCGATGAATGCCTATGCTACAACGTGCTGTCAGGTATGAATACCGTTCATGTTATAACTTATGCTCATCCTGGGAATAATACTTGTACAGCACCCAAAACTTATCAGAGTTTTGGGGATTGATATCGCGCTGTTTAAAACACTGAATAAAACGTTAATATCAATGACTAATATAGTAAATAATCTATCCATCCCTGGATATCAAATTGTTGAGCAACTATATACGGGGCCAAGAACCGTTGTCTATCGGGCAATTCGGAACTCAGATTTTCTAGAGGTAGTCATCAAAATTTTATCAGCCGAATATCCAACTTTCAGCGAATTATTACAGTTTCGTAATCAGTATACCATTGCCAAGAATCTGAATATTCCCAATATTGTCTGTCCTCTAGGTTTGGAAACGTATCGTAATGGTTATATGTTGGTAATGGAGGATTTTGGGGGAATTTCGCTACGGGAATACATTAAAAGTCTTCAGACGGGGTATGTAGTATCTTTGGAGGAGTGTTTAATTATAGCGCTACAATTAGCTGAGACTCTTCAGGTACTCTACTCTAAGCAGTATTTATTGCATACTTATTTAGTAATATCTCAGTAGCGCTTGACTTCTCAGATGCTGGGCTTCCCTACGAACAAGAATTAATTGGCATCTATAGTATTATACAGATTTGGTTTTACGATGCTTTAACGCGATTAGCTGCTTATCCTAACTCCTCACCTCAACGAAAAAAACAGCTACTTAAACGGGTTAGCCAAATCCAGCGCAACCTAGAACGGCGGGCTTTCTTAGTCCCCACCGACATTAAACACAAATGCGATTTAATTAGAGCAGAACGCGCTCGCATTCGTAGCAATACCCTTCAAGCACAAGAATATTATGACCTAGCAATATCGGGGGCAAAACAAAACGGCTATATTCATGAAGAAGCTCTAGCAAACGAACTCGCGGCTAAGTTTTATCTTCAATGCGGTTTTGAAAAAATTGCTCAAGTCTACATGCAAGAAGCATACTACTGTTACGCGCGTTGGGGAGCAAAAGCCAAAGTTACCGACTTAGAACAACGTTATCCCCAATTACTCGAATTTACCCTGCAACAACAAAAACTCAATCTCAATCTTAATCGCTTAGAAACAATTGCTACTATTGCTCGTCATACAGTTAATTCCACATCTCAAACAATTACTTCCACCAACGGTAGTAAATCTATTGACGATGCACTCGATTTCTGTTCTTTCCTTAAAGCGGCTCGAACTATTTCTAGTAATATTGATTTGGACAAACTTCTTGCCAGCCTAACTGAAATTATCCTCGAAAACTGCGGCGCCAAAAAATCTGTATTAATTATCCCCCAAGATAACATTTGGCTTCTTAGGGCAATTACTAAAGTTAATAGCTCATTCAATTCTGCCGATGAAATCGAAACCATTTTAATATCACAAAATATCGATACCTGTCAAGATATACCAAGAAAAATTATTAATTACGTCAAAAATACTCAACAAACACTTATTTTAGATAACTGCAAAACCGATATACCAGGATTAATAGGGAAATACATGCTAGAGCATCAACCCAAAAGTGTATTATGTACCCCCATTATTAACCAAGGGCATTTAGTGGGAATTTTATATCTAGAAAACCAATATACATCAGGGGTGTTTACAAGCTCACGTCTACAAGCAATTCAATTACTTGCCTCCCAAGCTGCCATATCACTTGAAAATGCCAGACTTTATAAGCAAGCTACTGAAGCACTACAAAATTTACAGCAAGCACAATTACAAATCATCCAAAGTGAAAAAATGTCAGCACTAGGTAACTTAGTTGCTGGGGTAGCACACGAAATGAATAATCCCCTTGGGTTTATTGCTGCTACCCTCAAGCAAGCTCAACCTGCTTTTACAGATGTAGCCAAACATCTCCAACTTTATCAAGAGTTACCCAACAAGAGTGAAGAAATTCTCGCACATGAATCGAAAATTGACATAGATTACACTTTAGAAGATTTTCCCAAAATGCTCGATGCGATGGTTATGGCTTGCGGGCGCCTTGAAAATATTAGCACAAGTTTACGCACTTTTTCCCGTACCGATACCAACTTCAAGCAAGCATTTAATATCCATGAAGGATTAGACAGCACAATTCTGATTCTCAAACATCGTCTCAAGGCTTCAGGACAACGTCCAGCAATCGAAGTTATTACAGAATACGGCAATATTCCTAAAATCGAGTGTTTTGATGGACAATTAAATCAAGTATTCATGAATATCCTCGCTAACGCAATTGATGCATTAGAAGAATCAAACCAAGGAAAAAACTTTAAGCAAATTCAAGCAAACCCCAACCAAATTATGATTAAAACCTTAGTAAATAGTAATTCAGTTAAAATTTCAATTACTGATAACGCTAAAGGTATGAGCGAGGAAGTTAAAGCCAAAATATTTGACCATTCATTTACAACTAAAGAAGTCGGTAAAGGAACAGGTTTAGGATTAGCTATTGCCAAACAAATTATTGAAGAAAAACACAACGGTAACATTGCCGTCAACTCTCAACTCGGTCAAGGTACTGAATTTATCATCACTTTGCCTTTAATTTCAAACCTCTAATGGTGAATGTTGCTAACATACATTTATATTACTGCTCGATTACTTCACAGGTTCGTTAGTTGTACATTATTGCTGGCAACGATGAAGAGTTAGAATTCCAGATTACCCTAGATGGAGAGGTGTTTTGATGACTCAGATTAATTATGATGATATGTCTGACCAGGAGTTAAAGCAGTATTTTCTTCGGAACCGTGAGGATAAATTAGCACTTCAAGCGTATTTGGATAGATTAAGCAGGCGCGAACGTAAAGTTATTGCAAGTGCTGAATGATCCTGATTCTGAGTCCAAAATCAAAGCGGCAATTCAGGAAAAAATGCAGATGAAAAGCAAATCTTAGAAATAAGCTTACACAATATTTTGTAAGTAAACTACAAAATTATAATATACAACTCTTGTAAATAGGTCTTGTGGGATGGGCGTCGCAAGCCCCGTCCTATCAATATATTTGTCTTTCTAGATTTTGCGTGAATTTTGAGAAACCTGGTTTCTTTTTGTTTCACTGAAGGTTGTTATGTTCAGTGATGAAGAAACCAGGTTTCTTTGGGGGGGTTTAATAATGGTTGCCGGATTTGCGGTGGTGGACTGCGGTGACGCTATCTTGGTTTAGGACTTTACCGTCATCTACTGTGGCGTATACTAGCCAGTGGTCGCCTACTTCCATGCGGTCTTTGACGGTGCATTCTAAGTAAGCTAAGGCGCCTGTTAATACAGGTGAACCGTTGACTGCTTCGGTTGTTTCTAGTCCGGCAAATCTGTCTTGTCCTGGTGCGTAGTTTTTCATGAAGTGTTTACGGATTTCTCGACCTTCGGCTAATATGTTGACGACGAAGGTGCTTCCGGTGTGCATGAGAGCTTCTAATGCGCGGTCTTTGGCTACGGATATTGTTAAACCAGGGGGACTAAAGCTTGCCTGTGATATCCACGATGCGAGCATGGCGCTTGATACGTCGCCTTGTTTGGCTGTAACTACTGATAGGGAACCAAGAATTCTTCCTACGGCTTGTTCTAAGCTGCTTGCTGGTGCGCTTGCTACGCGAACTCGGTTTGTGCGTTTTATTGCTTGGGCAAAGTCGGTTCCTGCTTCTTCACAGAATTGGATGGTTTTGTCGTCGGGTTTGAATTTGACGCGGATGGGGTCAAAACCAAAACGGTATCCTCCGTCTTTGAGTTTTGTTTCTAATATGTCGATAGCTTCACCACTCCAACCATAGGAACCAAATACTCCTGCGAGTTTGGTTTTGCTAGCGTTGGTTAGGACTATTCCTAAAGCTGTTTGCACGGGTGTGGGTGCGTGTCCTCCTAGTGTGGGAGAACCCATAATAAACCCTGCTGATTTTTCAACAGCTTCTTGAATTTCTGCTGGGTCGGCAAATTCACAGTTGATTGATTCTACCCTTACACCTGCTTTGGTTATTCCATAAGCGATGGCTTGAGCTACTGTTGCGGTATTTCCGTAAGCGGAAGCGTAAATTAATGCTACTGTGTTTTCTTGATTAGTTTGCTGCTGTATCCATTCGCGATACGATTTGGTTAATTCAATTAACCCGTACCGTACCATTGGCCCGTGGTTAGGAGCATACATTCGCACTTTCAAGTCGGATAGTTTTTCTAGTGCTGTATCGACTTGACGAGCATGAGGCGCCATTACGCACTCAAAGTAATATCTTCTATCCTCTAGGAACGATTGCCAACCTTCGTCAAATACTTGGTCGCCACATATATGGGCGCCAAATAATTTATCTGTGTATAAAATTTCTGTCTGCGGGTCGTAGGTGCAAAGTTCGTCAGGGTAACGGGGGTTAGGTGTAGGAATAAATTCGAGGTGGTGTCCTTTTCCTAAATCTAGTGTTTCTTCACCACGTTTTACTAATATAGGTAAATCTGGATTTTCTAACGCACCGCGTAAATTGATGGCGCCTGGATTAGAACAAACGAACGTAATTTGGGGTGCAATTTCAAATAAAGCCTTTAATGTTGCCGCACGGTTAGGGTTGACGTGACCAAGAATTACATAATCGATCTTTTTAATATCAACTCGTTGCTGTAATGCATTTAAGAAAATTTCTGTAAACGTTTCTCCAGGTGGGTCAATAAGGGCTGTTTTATTAGCTTCGATTAAAAAACAATTGGCAGTTGTACCCTTTGCTAAAGCATACTCAACTTCAAATCTTAAACGTGCCCAACTGCGAGAACGAAATACGCGCGTATCTGTAGCAACTGGTAAAACTTGAACATCACGAGGTTTTATTGACATGGCAGTTAAAAAGTTAAGAGTGAGGAGTGAGGAGTTAGGAGTTAAGAGTGATGAGTTCAAATTAACTCCACGCCTCATAACTCTTAACTCATAACTAGGTTTAATAGTGATTACCAACTTTACGGTGGTGTACTGCTGTTAATCCTTCGGGTTTAGAAACTCTACCAGCGTAAACAGTACAGTAAACTATCCAGTGGTCTCCTGCGTCGAGTCGGCTTGCTACTTCACATTCCATGTACGCTAATGCATCCGCAAGAATAGGGGCACCGTTTTGGGCAGGTTGAGTACGTACTCCTTCAAAACGGTCTGCACCTGGTGCAAATCGTTTGAGGAAATGTTTCATTAAGCCTTGATAGTTTCCTTCTTCAAGAACGTTGAGGACAAATTTATCATCTACTTGCATCAGTGATTCAATCGCACGGTCTTTTGCTACGGCAACGCTAAAACCTAATGGCTTAAAGCTTGCTTGTGCTACCCATGAAGCTAACATCGCACTTTGTACATCACTTTTCTTTGCTGTAATTATGTATAAACCGCCACTAATTCTTCCTAGTGCTTTTTCTAGGTCGGCACCTAATGACTTCAATTGTTTGATGCTTTTATCGCGCGTTACCCACTGTGCTAAGTCAGTACCTGCTTCTTCGCAAAGTTTGTAGGTGTTTTCGGTTGGAGTAGAGCGAATTTCGATAACTGGGAATGCTATGTGTAAACCTAACGCGCGGAATTTATTGAGTAACGGGTAAGTTGGTTCGTCGTTGCCACCACCTGTTTCAAAAATACCAATAGCTTGTTTTTCTTTGGCTGAACCTAATATTGTACCAAGGGCACCTTGAATGTTAGGGTCGTTGGTAGCAGGTGTCATACCGACCACAATACCTGCAACTCGACTTACAAGTTCACGTAGTTCTTGTAAATCTGGGTTGCCGCTTAGGTCTATCATTTCAACAGCTACACCTGTTTTGCTAATACCGTTTGCAAGTGAAGCTGCTAGTCTATCTGAGGCGCCATATTCTGAAACGTAAAATACAGCAACTGTAGTTTCCGCTTTTGTTTGGGTTTGACTCCAGGTACGGTATCTGGTTGTTAGCTCGTCAACGTTATGCAGTAATAGTGGCCCGTGACCAGTGGCTATCATGTCGATATGTTCGAGTTCGCCCATCCGCTTTAGTGCAGATAGTACCGAGCGGGCGTTTGGCGCCATCAAACATTCGTAGTAGTATTTATAGTCAGGCGAAATAGCTTCCAAATTTTCATCGAACGTCGCATCCGAACAGTAATGCAATCCAAATGCATCACAGGTGTAGAGAGTTTTGGTTTTGTGGTCGAATGTAAAAATGGTGTCGGGCCAGTGTAAATTGGGAGCAATCACAAATTCCAGTTCATGCCCGTTACCCAAATCCAACTTGTCGCCGTTTTTGATGATTTGCCGCTTGAATGGAATATGTACAAGATTCTCTAAAAATTGAATCGCTACCTTTGAACCAACTACAGTAATATCTGGCGCCAGTTTTAAAACGTCTTTGACTAAACCACTGTGGTCAGGTTCCGTATGGCTGATAATTAAATAATCTATTTCGCAAAAGTCGATTAGTCCTTTTACAGCATCTAAATATAGATGACGGAACTTTTCATGGGAGGTGTCTACAAGAGCTTTTTTCTCTCCACGAATTAAAAATGAGTTGTACGTGGTGCCATTTTGTAAGCCAAATTCAATATCGAAGCGGTCTCTATCCCAATCTAGCGAGCGAATCGTTGTTGTATCGCAAGCGATATCCGCAATCTGTATAGTAAGTCTTTTTTGAGTCTTTTCGGTGAGTGCTACCATAGCTCTCCTCCTTTATAAATTAAGTATTTATTACATCTAGCTCTATTGTGGCATGAGTTAAATGTAAATAATTATTAAAAAAACTATCGATGAGTTAAATAAAACAAAAGAGTCAGGAGTTGGGAGGCGTGGAGGGGCAGGTTTACAAAATTCTTCATTATAACTAGGATATGGGTTAACCCGCCCGTACAGGTGTAAGGAGTTGATGTTGGAAAGCTGGTTGGGGTTAATGATTGGGAATTCGCGGTTGCATTGGGGATTATTTGAGTACAAAGATTTTATCTATAGCTGGGATAGCGATTATTTATTAACCCCAGAGTTACCCTGTCCTTTGAATCCTCATCTGCCTTTGTATCTTGCTTCTGTTGTTCCTTCACAGACTGCTTTATGGCAAAATTACTCAAATGTCAAGCTAATTAATTTAGAAAATATTGCACTAAAGCAAATGTATCCGACTTTCGGTATTGATAGAGCTTTAGCTATATTAGGCGCCGGTCAAGTTTTAGGGTTTCCTGTACTAGTCATTGATGTAGGGACTGCACTGACTTTTACTGGCGCCGATAATAATCAAGCATTAGTAGGTGGGGCTATTCTACCAGGATTGAGTATGCAAATGACAATGTTATCCATACGAACTGGCGCCTTACCTAAAGTTGACCTACCGCAAAAGCTACCTTCACGCTGGGCAATAAACACTCCTGAAGCGATACAAAGCGGAGTAATTTATACATTACTTGCGGGAATTATTGATTTCGTCACTTCCTGGTGGAATGACTTTCCACAAAGTCAAGTTGTAATGACTGGGGGAGCGTGTACGCTGTTATATTCTTATCTACAATCTGCTTATCCAGAAATAGCCACACACATAGTTGTAGAACATAATTTAATATTCTGGGGGATGCAACTTGCAACGGATGTAACGGATGTAACGGATGGTTAATTAGTTAAAACAAGTCATCCGCTACATCCGTTGCCAATATACTCTTAATTAAAAACTGCCCAACTAACTTTACGGCTTTTAATAAAGTCACGAATTTGTTCAGCAACAGCGCTACTACAAAAATGCGGTAAATTTTGCTCTGCGTGAGCAATCGTATTTATCTTAGCTCCAGGTATTAATTGAGCGTAAGTGTTACTCATGGCAATTGCTTCTTGTGTATCTTTGCCACCTTGTAAAATTAAAACTGGAACTACTAAGAAAGCAAGACGGTTTTCGAGAAGTTCAGCGTGTACTTCGGGAAGTTGACGCTGAAATAATAGCTCACACGCTGTTGGATATTGGTCCATAATTAAACGCTGGCGCCATTCTTCTTGAACTTTGATTTCCCAACCAAACATTTTGGCAATTGGACGTATTAATTTTAATAAGGCAAACGCTAACTCTGAACGCTGAAGTATAGTTTTCATTTGCTTCAAACGTTTGTCGGTTGAAGAAGTTGCTACACCTTCCGGGGAAACCAAAATCAACCCAAGAACTCGCTCTGGATATTTCAAAGCATAACTTGCGGCTATCCAGGCGCCTAGTGTATCTCCAACTAAATATACGCGCTCTAACTTTAATGCTAAAAGAAACTCTGCCAAGCACTCGACTTGTACATCTACCGAGTAATGAATATCAGGAATCTCAGACTCTCCAAATCCTAATAAATCTGGTGCCAAACAATGATAATCGTGCGATAACGACTCCATCACTGGTACCCATTGACTACCTTCGTTCCAGCTACCATGCAAAAAAATAACATTAGAACCTTGACCGACTTCGCGCCAAAACAGAAGCCCTTGAGAGAGCTTTCTCCGAGAGTTACGAAATAAACTATCCATTTTAATGTAGAAGCAAGGAGTAAAAAAGTTAATAAAAGCGTGACCGCGTTATTATTGACTTCTGTTATACACGCAGTTCATCGGGAAAGTGCGGAAATATCAGTCAAAATTATTAATTTTCAGTTATGGCGCTAAATATATATACAGTATACTTACGTACTCAAAATAATAAATTAATTCTAGTTCAAAGTACTAAAGCATTAGCATAATAACGACTATGGTACTAAGAAACTGTCGTCAAACCCTCTAAGTAGTCTTTTAACTGTTGAGCATGGTCGTGGGACATTGGTTCTGAAGGTATGGAATCTGGAGAGAACGCTTGTATTTCTATGACTTCCATTGTGTCTTGAACCGACATATTGCCTTTAACTTCTGCTTCAACGACTACACAGATAGAATGAATTCTGGGGTCACGGTCGGGTGCCGAGTACACGCCAACTAAGCGGGTAATTTTTACCAAATCTAACCCAGTTTCTTCTTTTAACTCACGCTCAACCGTAATAGGTATATCTTCTCCCCAATCAACCATACCTCCAGGTAACGACCAAAGACCGTTGTCACGGCGCCGAATTAGCACAATTTTTCCGTCAGGTAAAATTGGAATTATACTTGTACCAGGAACGGGGTGACGAAATATAACACCAAGTACAGTTTGTCCAAAACGCCACAAGCCACGTGTGGACTGAATTACGAAAGCAAACAAGGCAAAAATATTCAATATTCGTTTGGGTAAGTAATTGAGCTTAAAATGTTCCAAGTCGCCACGATTATTTACTCAAATACTTAATGACATTAGCTAACTTCAGCTGTGCTATTAATTTTTGATTGAATTATAAATTTCGTGGTTTTGGGCTATATTCTAACCATTACCCTAGAACAAATCAATATTAGCATCCACTAAATATTTCAGCAGTGTATGCTTAAATACGTATTTTACATTTATTGAATAATTATACAAGAAACCGGGTTTCTGGTTCATATTTATTGGTGAAAATGATAATCCACCTCAGAAACCGGGTTTCTGGCTTTTTTAAAGATTTGACATAACGGCAGGCTGTAATGTATACTAGATTGCTGTTCTATAAATAATCAAAGCTAGAACGGCAGAAACTATTTGATAGGATTGGTAACTGTTAAGATTACCAAGCAGATGCCAAAGCATAGCTTTTTTGTTGTTTACAAAATGAGGTGAACATGGCCAAGCGCCGTAACCCAAAAAAAGAAAAGGCGCTACGGAACCAGGCTTACGCCCGAAAGTTCCGTAAACGGACGACTACGGGAAGAATGCAACGAAGATTCCAGCAAAGAGCGCCTAAGAGCGAAGAAGAAGAGAGTACAGCAGCAATGGACGCTGAGGGATAATACTACATTATTGCGTAGGTTCATAAAAGTCGCTGTTACGAAGTTGGGGGGTACATTACTGTATCCCCCAATTTGCTTTTTAACACACCCCGTCGTAGAGACGCGATGTTCCTCGCGTCTCTATGTTGGTAAAGCGTTTAAAGTGGTACGAGCATTCTTTAATGCTTCTCGAACTTGAGTAAAGCCAGTACCACCATAGCTGTTACGTGCGGCAACGACTTGAAGCGGGTTAATAGCTTGGTAAATATCTGCTTCAAAAGCTGGATGTAACTGTTTCCATTCTTCTAAAGTTAAATCTTTCAGAAGTTTATTTGCGGCAATACAAGTTTTAACGACTTTGCCCACAAGATTATAAGCTTCGCGAAATGGAACTCCCTTGGTTGCTAAATAGTCAGCTACATCAGTAGCGTTAGAAAAATCTTCGCATACAGCTTGTTCTAAGCGAGGAGTACGAAACTGCAACCCAGAGCGTAGCAATATTGTCATTGACTCTAAACAATCTGTAACGGTTTTGACGCTATCAAATAGACCCTCTTTATCTTCTTGTAAGTCCTTGTTATATGCCAAGGGTAGTCCTTTCATCATCACCAACAGCGCTTGGAGATGACCGAATACACGACCAGTTTTACCCCGTACTAGTTCTGGAACATCGGGGTTTTTCTTTTGGGGCATAATACTTGAACCAGTTGCACAGCTATCTAATAAAGTTACAAAGCCAAATTCTTGACTTGCCCAAAAAATTACTTCTTCAGCAAGGCGGCTCAGGTGAACCATAATTAAACTAGCTGCACACGTAAATTCAATCGCAAAGTCTCTATCGCTGACACCATCTAGACTATTTTCGTAGACAGTATCAAAATGTAATAGTTCAGC
The DNA here is from genome assembly GCA_019359675.1 of Calothrix sp. FI2-JRJ7. Classification (GTDB taxonomy): domain Bacteria; phylum Cyanobacteriota; class Cyanobacteriia; order Cyanobacteriales; family Nostocaceae; genus Dulcicalothrix. Next base: position 188,953 of record JAHHGX010000031.1, on the reverse strand, counting down.
AGTATAGTGACGGTCGATAGGAAAAGTTGTTCCTGCTAAGGCACCACATCCAAGCGGTGATATGTTAACACGGCGCCGAACATCACTCAATCGTTGGCAGTCCCGCTCTAGCATTTGGAAATAAGCGAGAAGGTGGTGAGCTAAACTCAGCGGTTGTGCGCGTTGTAAATGCGTATAACCAGGTATTAAAGTTTCAACATTTTGTTCTGCAATATCGAGCAATACAGATTGAAATTCTCGAATTTTGCGTTGAATTTGTTCAATTTGCGCCCGTAAATAAAGACGAGTATCAGTACCAACTTGGTCATTACGCGAACGAGCAGTGTGTAATTTTTTGCCCACATCACCTGTAATTTCCGTCAGGCGCCGTTCCACAGCAAAATGTACATCTTCAGCATCAACACCTGGGGTAAACTTACCAGAGCGATACTCTTGACGAATTTGTTCCAAACCAGAAACAAGCTGTTCACCTTCCGATTCAGAGATAATACCAGTATGAGCAAGCATTTTCGCGTGCGCCACAGAACCAGTAATATCATACTCAATTAATTCAATATCAAAGTTAATACTCGCATTAAAGCGAGCAATATGAGGATGCAGTCCTGATTCAAATCGTGGACTCCAATTCGGTTGCTGAGTCATAAAAAGTTGTTGGGGAAAAGAGTAGGGTGCGTGACGCTAACAACAATCCTAAAACGAAGCTAGCTATCTAGTAGCGTCACGCACCTTACTTACGACAATGCTAACTTCCTAGCCGTAGCTAGTTAGATTACGAATCATATAGCCAATAGCCAGCCCAATCAACAGTGCCCATGCTTGCCCAGTTTGTACAAAGTGCGTAAACGACTTTTGTATCTGACCCAAGAGATTCGGGTCAGTAACATTCTGAGCCAAAACCGTCAAATCTATATGCCCCAGTCCAAATTGAAACACCCAATCACTAAAAATATCCATAAGCTCTCTTGTGGTACAGGCCAAAACGCCTGTGTATTAAAATACAAATTAAATAATGACAAACCTGTCATAACCTGAATACGCAGGTAATGTCCACTACAAAAACCACCCTAAGCAGAAATACTGACAGTCAGTACAAAGCTGAGAGCGAAAGCAGCTAAAATTACCCAATTTTTTGTTAAAAAACGTACCATCTTAAAGTTTACCGACCGTATTTGTGAATAAAATACAGTCATAACCTCAACACTCTTGAGGCGCCAACCGCAATTTCTCGGCTGTTCGTAAAATTTGTCCAGCTAGTACAGCAGAACCAAAGCCATTATCAATATTTACAACTCCAATACCTGCTGCACACGAATTTAACATCGTTAACAGTGGCGCCAGTCCACTAAAACTGGCGCCATAACCAATACTAGTAGGCACGGCAATTACAGGACAGTCAGCGAGACCTGCTACAACGCTAGGTAAGGCGCCTTCCATACCAGCAACAACAATTAACACAGAAGCGGATTCAATAACGTGACGGTTATTAAGTAAACGGTGAATACCAGCAACACCAACATCCCATAGTCGCTGCACACGAAAACCGCAAAGTTCAGCAGTCACGGCAGCTTCTTCAGCAATTGGTAAATCAGCAGTGCCAGCAGAAATAATACCAATAGTACCGTGATATTTCGGTTCTATTGTATCGGGAGTAATGGCGCAAATTCTCGCCATTTCGTAATAGCGCAGTTCTCTAACTTTAGGCTGCAATAATTGATATACATCCGATGAAATGCGTGTTGCCATAACTACAGGGTTACGCTGACGCATTACATTCATTATTTGGGCAATTTGCTCTGGAGTTTTGCCCTGTCCCCAAATAACTTCCGGAAAACCTGTTCTGAGTTCCCGATGATGGTCTATTTTGGCAAATTCTCCAACAGGTTCGTATGCTAAATCTTTGAGTTTATCGAATGCGGTATCGGTAGAAAGGCTACCATTCGCTACAGATTCGAGAAGGTAGCGCAAATTTTGGTCATTTGTCATTTAATTATTCTTTTACTATTAATTCATACTTATTCCATAATGTTCCACCTTGGGCGCCAAGGGCAGAAAATTTCACATTTTGAATACGGTTCCTGACTGCTACCAAAGATAATGGAGTTACTAAGTAAATCTCAGGTAAATATTCCTGCGTTATCTGTTGAGTTTTTCCGTAAATTTGCTTACGTTTATTGTCGTCTAATTCTTGTGCTGCTTCGATATATAGGCGCCCAATTTCTTCTTCCCAATCATTCACTTTTCTACCCATTAACTGTGACTGTCCTCGCTGTGGCTTTTGATTGAATGAATGCGAGTTGCCATCTGGTATCCATTTATTGGCGCCATCGTTAGGCTCAAGCGAACCAGTAAAGCCAAGAAGGTAACATTCCCAATCAAGCCCATTATTTAGTTTATCAACAAGCGTATTAAAAGAAATAGGATTTGCGTCTACCTGTATACCAATTTTAGCTAAATCACCCTTGATTTGTGCTGCCATTGTCACACGAGTTTTATTTTCCACGTTTGTATTCAACGTAAAACGCACACGATTTCCTGAAGCATCGACTAACTGGTTTTTAGCATCATAATTAAATCCAGCATCTAAAAGTAATTTCTTCGCCTTTTCTGGATTGTACTCGTAGACTTTTAAACCTTTTTGAGGTGATAAATAATACGGACTTTGAATATCAAGAGTGTTGTCAACTAATACTGGTACGTTTAGTCCTGCCCTGCCACTTCCTACTGCTACTTTTACTAGTGTTGCTATTGGTACTTGTGGTTTGCCTTAATTAAAATTGTAGGGTGGGCACTGCCCACCTTACTTATTAAGATTGTTTGACTTTAATATCGTGGATATTCCAGAAGGAACCACCTGTTGCAGAGTGTTTAATTCCTACAAATTTATCGCGTACAGCAGATAGTGAGTAGGGGTTAACTAAGTGAATTAAAGGTAAATATTCCTGTGCAAGTTGTTGTGACTCAGCGTAAATTGCTTTACGTTTTGCTTGGTCAAATTCTTGTGCAGCTTTTACATATAGTTCACCAATTTTTGCTTCCCAAGGATAAACAACTCGTCCTTCTATTGGTTTTGCTCCCGCGCGTGGTTTTAAGTTAAACATGTGTGAACCACCATCTGGAGTCCACAAGTTAGCGCTGGAGTTTGGCTCAAAATCGGCGCCAAAACCAATCATTCCTGCATCCCAGTCAAGATTATTATCAAGTTTATCTAAGAAAGCACTCCAAGCTACAGGGGTAAAGTCAACCGTAATGCCGACTTTTTCTAAGTCTTGTTTAATTTGCGCTCCCATTGCTTCGCGGATTTTATTTCCTGCGTTTGTAAGTAATGTAAACCGGACGCGGTTGCCATCAGAATCAAGTAACTGTCCGCGATTATCGTATTTAAAGCCAGCTTTGGTAAGCAACTGTCGCGCGCGTTCAGGACTGTAGTTATAAACTTTAAGTCCTTCACTAGGTGATAAATAGTAAGGACTTTTTGCATAAAGTGGAGAATCTTGGGGTTCTCCCAATCCTCGATAGATATTATTTATCATTGTTTGTCTATCGATGGCATAGGCAACAGCTTGACGAAATTCAACTGTATTAAACCAGCGTGACTTTACAGGGTTAACAAGCGGTACACCGTTACGTTTGCCTTTGTTAAGGTTAAACATCATAAACGTTGTGCTTGCCGCAGGTCCACCATTGTAAATTTTAAATTTACCTTGGTCTTCTTGAGCTTTCAACAGCGAGAAATAATCAGGTGTTACAGCGACATTATCAAGCCCACCCGAACGAAACTGAATTAAACCAGTATCGGTTGACTCAACAATTTGCCAAATGACTCTTTCTATATATGGCTGTTGTTGACCTTTGGCATCTTTACGCCAGTAGTAAGGGTTAGGGGTAAATATAATCCGTTCACCCGTATTATATCTGGCAAGTTTGTAAGGGCCGTTAACTATAATTTGGTCTGGAGGAGTATCAACGTCCCACTTCGAGAGGAATATGGGTTTTCCTTCAGAATCTTTAGTTTGGATAAATGGACGTAGTGCATGAGCTGGTAGAAGCGGTAAACCTGTTACACCAAGAAAAGGGCTAAATGGTTCAGGAGTAATAAATTCTACACGTCGTTCATCCAGCTTACGCACGCTAGGTAATAAACCTTTGGCGCCAACCCTGAGAACATCGCGCGCGTCAGTAGGAATTGCTTCGTTGAGATAAATATCATTAAAGGTAAAAACAACATCATCAACAGTTAGGGGTTTACCATCCGACCACTTCAACCCCTCACGCATCGTAAAAACAATTTTGAGCTTATCTGATGAAATTTGCCAAGATTCAGCTAAATCAGGTTGAATTTCACCTGTAAACGGGTCTTGAGTAACAAGTCCTTCAAAAGTCAACCCAAATATATTGGGAGATTCGTTACTAAGTGCGTAGTTAAAAGTTTTTGGGTCACTAAGGATACTTATAACAAGTTGATTCGTTTGCGCTGCACTCGTTTTCAGTCCTGCTGGGTTACAAGCATTCAGGGACAGGGTAACGAACACCCCAACTAACCCAATAATCCAAGTGCGCTTTAATTTTAATATTTTGGTCAATATTCGGGTCAAAATAGCCATATTCATACATATATAGAATTCCGATGCTGAAATGATATGAGTATATCTACTTAGTTAGTAAATTAATTCCGTAGATACACTGTTTGTGGCAATTATCATAGCAAATTTTTTGATTTCGACATGGAGATGGAGGCGCCTTACCTACAGTTTAGGGGTTTTGCGCTTGTAACCAACCTAGAAAATTTGTGGTTTTGCTGAAATATCTAATACCATTATCTTGTAATAACTGTGCAACTTCGCGCTTACTAAATTACGTAAAGTGTTCTCTATTTTGAAGAGCAGGAACAGTTAGGAGTTTATTTTTACGGTCTATCCAATCCTGCATAAAAAAGTATATCGCGTTCTTAAAACTTGATTGTTATTGAGTCATCGTTACATTTATAATTTAAGAGTTTTGTGCTTGCAACCAACCTAAAAAATTTGTTGTTTTGCTGAAATATCTAATAGCAGTATCCTGTAAAAATTGAGTAACTTGCTGTTGACCAAACTCTTTAGTATTAGCGCTTAGAAAAACTTTTGTGATATCAGGATGCAAACGTGCGTGTCGAATAATGCATTCTAGTATTATTTTATCAACTAAGTGTTTATCTTCTAAAATACCCCTTGCTAGACTTTCTTGAATTGTAGCAAATTCTAAGGGTATTTCTTCAGCTTTACTTGCAAGTTCATTACATGTTAAATCAAAACGTTTTTTAATATCACTTATCCTACCTTCAAAACTACTTTTTGACTTGTCTAGTCTAGAAGCTGTAAATTGAGCATTTATTGAAGTTTTATCTTGCAATGATTCGCTAATTTGAATGTCTACTTTACTAATAAAATCTTCGTTCTTTTTCTGTGCTTGTTGCCATGTCGTATGAGCTTCTAAAAAACAAATACTGGGTATTACTATAGAAATAGATGCTGGTGTATTGAATAGTAAGTCTTGGGCTTCAATATCCTGTCCCTTCGCAAGACTCATTATAAAATTAGTCTCAATGTATAGTATCACTTTCAACTTTTAATAATATGCCTTAGTCATTCCGCCTTGAATTAGTTGCAAAAAACCTATTTCTTGCATTTCTTTTGAATTCGGTGGTGTTTCTGAATTCCAATTATACCCTAAATCTCGTAGCCAAGATTCTATCAAAGTTACAAGATATCTATCATATATACTTTTGTCTTCAAAGCTAGGCTCATAACGGCTAAGTACATCCGCTGTATTTAAACTTAAAATAGGCTCAGACAATTTTTGACCGTCCCAGCGAAAAAACTCAATATTTTCCTTATCAGCAAGCATTACAAAAGGAATAGTGTTTTTTGTTGCAAATTCTAAGACATCTATAAGCCTTAAAAGCGCATATTTTCTAGTATCCGAGTTTTTAAAGCCATCTGCTTTACTTGTTACTTCGGCAACAAGTATAACATTTTCGTCTTTGTCTAAAGCAATCAGGTCAGGAAGTTCTATGTCTCTTAAGTTTGTTACTAACATTGCTAAATGTTCTTTACCATCGATGAAAGACTCTGAGTAAGTCTCTTTCCGCATCCAGTCATACATAATATTTAATTAGCTTGATTTGTGTAAGTTGGGCATTTAACTTACATGTTAAATTAAATTACAACTGTTGTGGGATGGGCATCCTTGCCCGTCCCATGCTAAGGGTAGTATTGCAGTTCTATATCAAAGTTATCTAGTTTTATATTAAGGGCGGGCAAGGATGCCCGCTCCACAAGATACAAGATAAGAGCATTTATTAATTTGCTTTTTCTAATAAAACTACTGCGTAGGCGCAAATTCCTTCTTCGCGTCCAACTGGGCCTAGTTTTTCATTAGTAGTAGCTTTAATGCCTATTTGTGTTGGTTCTAGTTGCAAGACTCCTGCTATTTTGTCGCGCATTTTTTCGATGTGAGGTTTTAGTTTTGGACGTTCTGCTACTACTACTGAGTCGATGTTGCCAATTTTCCAACCTTTATCTAGTATTAATTGATTTACTTGGCTTAACAAAACTAAACTATCGGCGCCTGCCCATTTTTGATCTGTTGGTGGAAAATAGTGTCCGATGTCACCTAAAGATAAGGCGCCTAACATCGCGTCCATTATTGCATGAGTTAGTACATCTGCATCGCTATGTCCAAGTAAACCGAGTTCGTGGTCAATTTCAACGCCACCGAGTATAAGACGGCGCCCAGTAGTTAAGCGATGAATATCGTAGCCGTTACCAATACGAATAGACATGGAAATAGTTAAGAGTTAGGAGTAGGGTGCGTGACGCCATAACAATCGCAAAGTGAAACTAATGAACTAGTAGCGTCACGCACCTTACGAGTATTGAGTATTGAGTTAGGAATTAAGAATTAATTTTTATCCTTAACTCATTAACTAATTAACTCATAAACTCGTACAGACACGATTAATCGTGTCTGTACAACTCCTAACTCTCTTGGTTTTGTTGTTCTTCCCAAGCTTTGAGTAGGTCGGGGCGCCGTGCCTTAGTACGTTCGATTTGTTGGGATAGGCGCCACTTAGCAATTTCTTTATGATTGCCGCTAAGGAGGACATTGGGGACTTTCCAACCACGAAAGTTGGCGGGGCGAGTATATTGGGGGTAGTCGAGGAGATTTTCCTCAAAACTTTCGTATTTAATAGACTCGACTTTGGCAACGGTGCCAGGAAGCAAGCGGGTGATGCCGTTGATTAATGCCATTGCAGGAATTTCACCACCGGTTAAAATAAAATCTCCAAGGGAAACCTCACGGGTAACAATTTGTTGTACTCGCTCATCAATACCCTCGTAATGTCCGCATATGACTATTAGCTGGTCATAGTTAATTGCTAGCTCTCGTAACAAAGGTTGATTGATGGTTTGTCCTTGAGGACTCATCAATATGACCTCTCTTCGCGGTAGAATTGGCAGCGACTCAACGGCGGCAAAAATGGGTTCGGGCTTCATGAGCATCCCGACACCACCACCGTAAGGTTCGTCATCGACTTTACGATGCTTATCGTTAGTAAAGTCGCGTGGGTTAACCAAATTGACTTGGGCAATCTGTTTGGCTAAGGCTTTACCCAACAGTCCTGAGTTGAGAACTGAGGTAAAACAGTCTGGAAACAGCGTAACTATATCAAAGCGCACAGTAATTCGTATTCGAGGACACTATCGTTAAGTTTGAATGTCGATTGCAGGGCGAGCTTTCTATGTTGTGTAGAATACATCAATTTGTATGTCGCGTGTTTGAAAGTACTGTAAATAGTACGTCAGATAGCACAAAAATTTTTCTAATTACTTAATTTATGTTTAAATATTGTCACATCTAGATTTAAATTAATAGATTAACTGGGTTAACAACTTCAAGACAATGCCTTCTGCTACTTAAAGAACGCTCCGTGTGTCAAGACCTGCTTTTATAGAGCAGTTTTCCGCGATTGGCTGTTCGACTGGTGAATCAACACCCAAATAGATAGCAATACGGGACATGTAGGGGACATGCTGCTTTTATATCGCAGAGGGTATCGAATGGTAATTGCCTCAATTCGATAAGAGCCAGTAATGTCCTTTAAGGAAACGGGAGCAAAATCATCAGATAAAGCTTGCGTACTTGTTTTATTCACCTGAAGTTGTTGACAGGAGATACACAATGCGGCAATTAAAAGCTAAATGGCTGGAAATGACGACACCCCAAGCAACTAAAACCGCCGTTCTCGTAATTGGAGGCGCCGAAGATAAGGTTCATGGACGCGAAATACTGCGAACTTTCGTAGCCCGTTCTGGTGAATCCGATGGTTATATTACTATTATTCCATCAGCATCGCGAGAACCCGGTATTATCAGTGGACGCTATGTCCGCATTTTTGAAGAAATGGGTGCCTCGAAAATTGAGGTTTTGGACATTCGCGAACGCGAGCAGTGTGAAGACCGTAATTTTAAAGAGTCCCTAGAAAACTGTACAGGGGTTTTTTTGACTGGAGGCGACCAGTTACGGCTATGCGGCGTTCTCTCAGATACTTCAGCGATGGATATTATTCGGCGCCGGGTACGTTCTGGGGAATTAACGCTAGCGGGCACGAGCGCTGGGGCAGCAGTGATGGGTCATCACATGATTGCCGGCGGGGGTAGCGGTGAGTCTCCCAACCGTTCGTTAGTTGATATGGCCACTGGCTTGGGCTTAATTCCCGAAGTGATAGTTGACCAACATTTCCACAATCGTAATAGAATGGTACGTTTGGTAAGTGCCATTGCGTCGCACCCTGACCGTATTGGCATTGGTATTGATGAAGATACATGCGCGATGTTTGAGCGCGACGGTTGGCTACAAGTCTTGGGTAAAGGCAGCGTTACCATCGTTGACCCTACCGAAGTCACCCACACTAACGAACCTTACGTTGGCGCCACCGAACCGTTAACGATTCATAACATGCGGATGCATATTCTCAGCCACGGTGATAAATATCACCTTTATCAACGCACAGCCTTACCCGCCAACTACCGAATTTCCAGCTGACGGAATAGTGTGTCAGGGGTTACACTGAGTTGACCGCTCCCGCATCGACGTTGCACGAGAAAAAGTGAGAATAATACGATGTAAGAAGAAAAAACTGTTTCATAAGAACAGTGAAGCGGTCATTCGAGTAAGAAACTAGAAATTGACTCCGAATCTCCATCTACCTATTCCCATGAGAATCCTCAAAATCCAGACCTTACGCGGTCCCAACTATTGGAGCATTCGACGCCACAAGTTGATTGTCATGCGCCTCGATTTAGAGAACCTCGCCGAGACGCCCTCGAATGAAATCCCCGGTTTTTACGAAGGATTAGTTGAGGCGCTGCCAAGTCTGGAGGGTCACTATTGTTCGCCTGGCTGTCGTGGTGGCTTCTTGATGCGAGTCAAAGAGGGCACAATGATGGGTCACATCATCGAACATGTTGCCTTAGAACTGCAAGAGCTAGCCTCTATGCCTGCTGCCTTTGGACGTACACGCGAAACTGCCACACCAGGAGTCTACCAGGTTGTTTTCGAGTATGAAAACGAGGAAGCAGGACGCTACGCTGGCAGAGCAGCAGTAAGACTGTGCCAAAGCATCGCTGACCGAGGACGGTACCCAAAAGCCGAACTTGAGCAAGATTTGCAAGATTTGCGTGACTTTGCCCGCGAAGGAGCGCTTGGACCATCGACCGAAGCCATTGTTAAGGAAGCTGAGAAAAAAGGTATCCCCTGGATGACTCTTGGCGCCCGTTTCTTAATTCAATTAGGCTATGGCGCTGCTTCTAAACGCATTCAAGCGACCATGACCAACAATACTGGTATTTTGGGAGTGGAGCTAGCGTGCGACAAAGAAGCAACCAAACGCATTTTGGCATCATCAGGAATTCCTGTTCCCAGAGGTACAGTCATCAATTTCCTTGATGATTTACAAGAAGCTATTGAGTTTGTTGGTGGCTATCCAATTGTGATTAAACCATTAGATGGCAACCACGGACGCGGTATCACAATTGATATTCGTAGTTGGGATGAAGCCGAAAGCGCATATGATGCCGCACGTCAAGTATCTCGTGCGGTAATTGTTGAAAAATATTACGTCGGACGTGACCACCGCGTATTAGTCGTGGACGGCAAAGTTGTAGCGGTGGCAGAACGTGTACCCGCACACGTTGTAGGTGATGGCAAATCTACAATTTCCGAACTAATTGAAGAAACCAACAATGACCCAAATCGTGGTGAGGGACACGACAAAGTACTTACAAAAATAGAATTAGACCGGACTAGCTATCAATTGCTAGAACGCCAAGGTCTTACTTTAAATAGTGTTCTACCTAAAGATAGAATTTGTTATTTACGTGCAACTGCCAATTTAAGCACTGGTGGTATAGCAGTTGACCGAACCGACGAAATTCACCCTGAGAATATTTGGCTAGCGCAGCGCGTTGTTAAAGTCATTGGCTTGGACATAGCCGGTATGGATGTTGTTACTTCCGATATCAGCCGTCCTTTGCGCGAAACCGATGGTGTAATTGTCGAGGTTAACGCTGCTCCTGGTTTTCGGATGCACATAGCTCCTTCGCACGGTACACCCCGTAACGTCGCAGGTGCCGTGGTTGATATGCTGTTCAAAAATGAACAAGCAAGTCGGGTCCCTATTCTCAGCGTCACCGGTACCAATGGCAAAACTACTACCACCCGCTTGTTAGCGCACATCTTCCGTCAAACAAGCAAAGTAGTAGGATATACTACTACAGACGGAACTTATATCGGAGATTACTTAGTAGAAGCAGGCGATAATACCGGACCCCAAAGCGCCCAACTAATTCTACAAGACCCAACAGTAGAGGTTGCAGTCTTAGAAACAGCGCGCGGAGGTATCCTTCGTTCTGGTTTAGCATTTGAAGCTTCTAACGTAGGAGTGGTGTTAAATGTTGCCGCAGACCACTTAGGATTAGGCGATATTGATACTATCGACCAGCTTGGGCATCTTAAAAGCGTAGTCGCCGAAGCTGTATATCCAGATGGTTATGCAGTACTTAATGCCGATGACCCACGAGTAGCGGCAATGGCAGAAAAAACCAAAGCGAACATTGCTTACTTCACAATGAAGTCGGACTCACAGCTAGTGCGTGACCATATTCAAAAGGGTGGAGTTGCGGCACTGTATGAGAACGGTTACATATCGATATTAAAAGGTGACTGGACACACCGAATAGAGAAAGTAGAAAATATTCCTCTCACAATGGGTGGACGGGCGCCGTTTATGATAGCGAATGCGTTAGCAGCATCGTTAGCGGCATTTGTACAAAACGTTAATATCGAGCAAATTCGAGCCGGGTTAACAACATTCCGCGCTTCGGTGAGTCAAACACCAGGACGGATGAACTTGTTCAACTTGGGTAACTACCACGCACTTGTAGACTACGCTCACAACCCCCACAGCTACGAAGCACTAGGGTCATTCGTCCGTAACTGGACAACTGGACAGCGAATAGGTGTAGTTGGAGGGCCTGGAGATAGACGCGACGAAGATTTTGTCATGCTCGGTAAACTTGCCGCTGACATTTTCGACCGAGTAATTATCAAAGAAGACGACGACACACGCGGGCGCCAACGCGGTACAGGTGCTGAGTTAATCTTGAAAGGTATCAAACAAGTTCAACCAAACTTTACCTACGAAACCATACTTGACGAAACTCAAGCAATTAACAAAGCACTTGAAGGGGCGCCAGACAATAGCTTAGTCGTGATATTACCCGAAAGCGTCAATCGCGCAATTCAACTAATTAAAGCGCGCGGAGTTGTTAAAGAGGAAACACAACAAACTCAACCTACAACCGTTAGTGACTCTTCACAAGTAGGCGCCTCATCTACCACAGTGGTAAATCGATTGTAGGGGAATCTCGTTGTAAGCGCTTCAACGCTTTTCCCTTAAGTACTTAAGTACTTACAACGAGCATTTTCTACTTCTTCTCATCAATATCATCATCCTGACCAGGCACCTCCGAATTCGGATTATTCAACTCATCCTTAAACCCCCGTAGAGTTTTACCAAGCGCACTACCCAACTCAGGAATTTTTTTCGGACCAAAAACCAATAGTGCAACTATACCAACCACCGCCACTTCCGTCCATCCCAATCCGAACATAAGTACCACCTACTAAAAATCTTCCTTAAATAACTATAATTGATCCCCCCAACCCCCCGATGACTTGGGGGGCTATAAATATTCTTCTCTTGTGGAACGGGCATCTCGATATGTCATGAGTAACGCTCCGTGAAGCATGTAGTATTGCACTTCGACGAAACGCTTATTAAGCAATAATTTCTTGGCTTATATCTTGCACAAGCGTGAATATTTTAATTAATATTACTAAGACTACGTTCCCACCCGCATGGGACTGTAAGTCCGAATGGCACTAAGAAAAGGCAGAAGGCAGAGGAATTAAGGCAGAAGGTAAAATTAAATAAGGTATTTATAGACAGTTTGGTTTACCAAACACTATTATTGACCGCAAAGTTTGATGTTTAGCAAAAAGTTTTACATTATCACTGTATGAAAATAAACCAAATTTAATCCCACTCAATCAGCGTGCTAGTACCTATGCATTACAACGAAGGCACCGTCTAAAAGTCTAGTCAGGCACCAATATTTAAAGCCAAGTAAAAATATAGAAGTAGATTATTTTATCTTGAACACTTTTTCATATAAAAGCATTGAGTCTCTAGCATTCGCGCATACTGAAACAGTTGTGGCGCGCACTATGCAGCAATCAATTTTTTTCGTAATAACTCTCTACGAATGGTCGTTTTTGCGTAAGCGCGATCGGTGCCGTTTTACACTATTACTGGTTGGCTAGAAGTTGCTAGTGAGCAAGAGGAAATAGAACCAGAAAAACAGGTGGTTGAATTATCTCTATGAAAGCAATTTACGGCAAGACGTTGTGCAAAATAATGTTCACCAAATATATGTAGAGACGTTACATGTAACGTCTCTACGGCAATTTTACGTTGTTATAATTTTAAGAGTTCTGCTATTTGTTTGATTAGTAGGTCAGGTTCGACAGGTTTGGCTATGTGTTGTTCAAAACCTGCGGCAATTACTTGTTGAGAGTCTATATCGGTAGCGAATGCGGTGAGGGCAATAGCGGGTATTTGTTGTATAAGAGGTTCTGAGCTAGTTCTTACAGCAGATTGCGAGTAAATGAGGTACACCAATATTTGTCGTATAAATAGGTAAAATAGAAACTCTACCTAATTTGATTAATTACTAACATTTTAGACATTTTTCAATTACTGTACCTCACCAACCTGCAATCTGCTGTATTTGCTGTATTAGCTCGTAACCATCTGTTTCTGCCATACCAACGTCACTTAATAGTAAATTTGGTTGGAATCTTTGTATAATTTGTAATGCTTCTGCTGCGGAAGATGCACACTCTACTAAGGCGCCTGATTGCTCTAATATAAAGCTAATTAATTCGCGCATATCAAATTGATCGTCTACAACTAAAATTTTTACTCCTTCTAATTGAATGTCATCAACCTGCAAATCTTGATTATTTGTGTTGCGTGTAGAGGTCGGTAGTAGTGGCAAGTTAACTGTAAAGGTTGCCCCTTGCTCTAAGCCTAAACTTTCTGCTTGAACTGTGCCACCGTGTAGTTCTACTAGTTGATGAACAATTGCTAACCCAAGTCCTAAGCCACCAAATGCCCTTGTTGTACTTCCATCGTATTGTCGAAAAGCATCGAATACAAAGGGAAGAAATTCAAAATTTATGCCAATGCCTGTGTCACTAACTTTTATTTGAGCATAATTATTTATTGATTCGAGGCGAATTTCTACTTGTCCTCCTTGGGGTGTAAATTTAACGGCGTTTGAAAGTAAATTCCATACGATTTGTTGGAGACGGTTTGAATCTCCTAAAACTATAATTGGGCTGGGTTCGATTAGTGTTTCAATTTGAATTGATTTGGAAGAAGCTGCTAAACTAATTGTTTCAATTGCTGAGGTGATAACTTCACTCAGTTCTACCGCAGAAGAATCAAGGCTGAGTTTGCCTTGAATAATTTGAGAAACATCGAGTAAATCTTCGACTAGTTTAATTTCTAATTGTGTATTACATTCGATTGTATCTACAGCACGTTTGTATGTGTTGGGGTCGATTTTTCCAGCTTGTTTACGCAAAAATTGCACCCAACCAAGAATAGGACCAAGTGGGGTACGCAGTTCATGGGAAAGTGCTGCAAGAAATTCATCTTTGATACGATTGGTTGATTCGGCTTTTGAGCGTGCTAGTTGCTCTCTTTCAAGGAGTTGTTCTCGTTCTTGTTCTCTTGCACGTAATGCTATCTCAACTTTTTGACGTTCGCTAATTTCATTTTGTAAAGATTGATTTATTTGATTTAACTGAGTATTTTTGATTTCTAGGGTTTGAGAGTATTTTTGCAGTTCTTGGTATAATCCGGCATTTTCTAGAGAAATTGCTGCTTGAGATGCTAGTAAAGTTAATACTTCTATATGGTTTTGGGTAAATGCACTGCTTAATAGATTATTTTCTAGGTATAAAATTCCTTTAAGCTGGTTTTGATAAATTATTGGTAAACACAGTATAGATTTTGGTTGAAATTTCTTGATGTAAGCGTCATCAACAAATAGTCCTTCAGTTGTGGCATTATTTAATACCAGTCTAGTTTGGCTTCTAGCAACATAATTAATTAATGCTACTGCGTTATCTGGAGATGTGCTTAATACTTGAGGTGGTAATAATATAATGTTGTCTCTATCGGCAAATCCGGAAGCTACTAGTACCCATTGCCCTTGTTGCTGTAGCAGTAACATTCCTGTTCTGGCGCCTGCATTTTCAATGACGATGTTGATTAATTTGTCAAGTAGTTTTTCTAGAACTATTTCATCTGAAAGTGCGTGAGAAGCTTTGATAAAAGTGGCTAAATCGAATGAAGCTAA
Organism: Calothrix sp. FI2-JRJ7; assembly: GCA_019359675.1. Lineage (GTDB taxonomy): Bacteria > Cyanobacteriota > Cyanobacteriia > Cyanobacteriales > Nostocaceae > Dulcicalothrix. The sequence goes on along the minus strand of JAHHGX010000031.1, from coordinate 173,924 downwards.
CCCGAATGTTGAAGATGGTGTTTTCGTAGCTTGCGTTTGGTTGAGAGATGCTAACTTGGGATAGCGTTGTTTTAAAGAAAGAACTTTTGCGGTGGCGCCCCAACGTTGATAAGCATAGTAAGCGTCAATTAAATAGTCAAATGCTATACGTTCGCGACCGCGTGCGCTCATAAATTCTGCTGTTAATTCTAATGCGAGTGCTTCCTCTTGAAGATAGCCATGCTCTTTGGCGTCAATTACTGCACGCTCGTAATATTCGATTGCGCGGTCGTTTTGTCCTAAACAACGTGCTTTTTCTGCTTCTACCAACTCGTACTTGTGCAGAAAATTACAAGGTGCATTCTTCGCACGGTAGTGTAAAGTTTCTTGGTTTAATTCAACTTGATTTAGATATTGTTGCTTTAAAGCTTGGTCTTGCGAACTCGAATATACTTTGAGCAGCGTTAAAGAATGATAAAAATTATACTTATACTCCATCATCATCCCAGCGACACTAACTAAGTTTTCCTCAATGGTCGTGGTATAAGCTAGCGCTGCCACATAATCTTTAAATAAATAAGCCAAAATTAATTTAAACAGGTAAAAGCAAAAAAGCAAAGTCTTCCAATTTGCTGCTATAACAGTAGGCAACATTGTTTCTTCATTGAAACTTTCACCTGTTAAAGTATGATGATTTTCATTACTAATAAGATTTAATACAATTTGTCTAGAAATTCTGATATAATAAATTCCTAATTCTTGTTTAAAACTCTCTACTTGCTCAACTAATGGTAAACTTTTTCGAGCAATTACTTCTAAATTTTCTCCACTAAAGAATGAATAAATAACATATTCAGCGTTACCGTATGCTAAAAATTCTGGATTACCTGTTTCAATCGCACTTTCACTTGCCAATTGTAAGGTTTGTATGGCGGCTCTAATATGCTCTTTACTATGTTGAATATGACTTGCGTATACCTTTAATACATTAGCTCGTAAAGCTTTATCGTTATATTTATCTAATACTTGTAACGATAATTTACCAAACTCATATCCGCGTTCAATGTCTCGATATACCGCGCACAGTAGCATACCATAAATGCAATAAGCAAAAGCCGAAGTAGCACAGTTTCCATGCTTAACCGATATATTTGTCATTGTTAACATCATCGGCATAAACAATTGAGGTCTATTTATATAAACAGGCCCTGGCATTGTATTTAAAATTTCAATTGCCGCTTTTTTGTAAGGGTTATTAATATCTGGCAAATTAATTAAGTCGGCTATTTGACTATTCTCAAATTCTAATTCTTGTTTTAATTGTTCGCAGTAATGAGTGATTTCTGGTTCAGTAGTTGGTTGCCTTACTTCCAACATTTGTAAACATAAGAGTGCGGTATCAATTGAATAAGTAAAATTTCCTCTGCCGATATCTACTTGAATTTTTCTTTTGTAGATATTAACTGTGTCTAATAAAGTTTTTATTTGTTTTAAAGCAATATCTATTAAAGCTTGAGATTGTTGATAGTTTCCGTTTAAAAACTCTGCCTTAATTGTCGAATCGTATATATTAATCGTTAAATTATATTGATGCGTCCAACTGTCATTTGCTAGTAAGCTTAAAGCTGTTCTTAAATACTTCAGCGCAGGTTCATAGGCAATTGCTGCTTTCGCCTTTCGACCTGCTATTAAATTTAATTCTGCTAAATAATTTTTACTTAATTGGCTTGTAATTAACTCCGAACCGATGTTAAAGTGGTTAACGATTTCAAAAATTTTATCTTCAAGTTCAGACTTGGGTGTATGTTCGAGTAGCAGTTGCCCAATATTTAAATGAGTTTGAGGTTTTTCAATTTCAGGGATAAGCGAATAAGCTGCTTGTTGTACACGGTCATGTAGAAACCTGTAAATGATTATTGGTTGGGAGTCAGATGCATTATTCTGCTCAGTTGTTAGCTCTTCTAAGTTTATGACTAAAGGAATTTTATAAGCTTCGTTCATAGGCAAAATTAATCCTGCTTGTAAAGCTGACCATAAATCTAATGCTGTTTGAGAAAAAGACTTTTGGTTGACAATACTAAGTACGTCTAAGCTAAATTTGTCTCCAATACAAGCAGCTAATTTCAGAATATTTTGATTAGTTGGTGACAGCTTTTGAATTTGGTTGACCATTAATTCAACTACATTAGCGCTAATGTTAATACCTTGTAGCGTTTCTATATTCCATTGCCAGCAACCTTGCTCAAAGTCAAAAAATAGTAGATTATCTTGATAAAGTGATTTTAGTAGTTGAGATACAAAGAAGGGATTACCTTGTGTTTTATTATAGATTAATTGAGCAAGGGAAGTAATTATACTGATTTCGCTACGAAATGTATCGGCAATTAACTGGGTAACATGAGTAAGCTGTAACGGCGCCAAGACAATATTATTAATAGTTGCTTTATTTTCTCTAATTTCATTTATTGTCACTATTAGTGGATGCCTTGCATTGACTTCGTTGTCTCGATATGCGACTATTATCAATAGATACTCGCTGTTAAAATCACGCATCAGCAAGTTAATTAACTTTAGTGATGCAGAATCTGACCATTGCAAATCATCAAGAAATATCACTAAAGGGTGTTCTTTTTGGCAAAATACTTTAATAAATTGTTCAAAAACGCGGTTAAATCGATTTTCAGATTCTGATGCTCCTAGCTCTGGCGCGGCATCTTGAACACCAATTATTAGTTCCACTTCAGGAATTACATCGATAACTACTTGACCATTGCCACCGAGTGCTTCTAGTATTTTGAGGTGCCAATAGTTTATTCGCTCGACACTCTCAGTAAGCAACTGTTGCATCAATTCTTGAAAAGCTTGAATTAATGCAGCATAAGGAATATTGCGCTTAAACTGGTCAAACTTACCTTTGATAAAATACCCACGCGCTTCAACGATTGGTTTCTGAACTTCGTAAACTAAAGACGATTTACCAATTCCCGAATAACCACTTACCAACATCATCTCAGTTGCACCCGCACTCACACGCGCGAAAGCACTCATTAATGTTACTACCTCAGTGGAACGTCCATAGAGCTTTTGCGGGATTACAAATTGACTAAATAAATCTAGTTTTCCGACCTCAAAGGGTTCAAATATACCTGTTTCAAGTTCTTTTAAACATTTTTCTAGGTCAGCTTTTAACCCTAAAGCGTTTTGATAGCGGTCTTCAGGAGTCTTTGCCAAAAGTTTCATTACAACGTCAGAAATTCCTTGGGGAATCTCTTTCAACCCTTTGGAACTAGCAATTATACGTGGAGAAACCGGAGCTTTAGCAATATGGCTGTAAACTAACTCCAATGGGTCTGTTGGCTCGAACGGCAACTGTTGAGTCAGCATCTCGTAAAAAATAACACCTAGAGAATAAAAATCTGTACGGTAATCGGTTGAACGATTCATCCTTCCAGTTTGCTCAGGTGAAATATAAGCAAACGTCTCTATTCCTACAAACGAAGCTGCATTACCGAGCCTAGTGTTACTAATCGTCTGATTTTCTGTAGATAATCGTGTTGCATAGCTAAAATTGCTTAATTTAACCTGTCCTCTTTCTAAATCAAACAAGACATTTGCTGTTTTTAAATTTTTGTGAATTACTTTACAAGTTGAATGTAGTGGCGCCAAAATATCGGCAAGCTGAATAGCAATTTTTAGAAACTCGCCATATTCGAGCGCACGGTGACTTAATAATTTAGAAAGCGGTTCACCTGCATATTCCATTACTAGCGCAGAACCACGACGCAATTCTTTTAAACTTAATGGTTTTATTATTCCAGCTATGCCAAAATCGTCTAAATACTGTAAAATACCATATTCGTGTTTTAGTCTAGCTATTTCAACGAGAGTAGGAAATTCGGCATCGATAAATTTCACCAATACAGGTAATTTAGCTGATTCTTCCAATCCGCGATAAATAACGGTACTATTATCTTGGTAAATAACCTCTTGAAACTCGTAACCTTCGAGGAATTCAATCATTATTGTTGCTAGTTTTAATAAGACATTGTTGGATTCAGATTTTGTCAAACACGCTAGCTTTTTAGTTATTATAAAATTATTAAAGTTATAAGTATTTAGTTAATTATACCTAAATAATGTGGAGTCGTCAGGTTCAATTCCGGCGCCTCCACGTACATAATAGTTTGTGTAAATTTAATCACTTACACGCTCGATTTTATTCTTGTGTTTCTTCGCTTGGTTCTGACTCGGTTTGTTCTGCTTCTGGCTCAGGTTCGGCTTTCGCAACAGGTCTAACTGGTTTGGGACCGCGCGCTAATGCTGGATTAGCTGGTGGTCTTGAATCATCACCGAAGGAACCTTTTTTACCTTTGCCAGAACGTTTATCTTTACGGTCGTTTCTGTCATTACGGTCATTACGGTCATCACGGTCGTTACGCTTTGAACCTTTAGGGTTTGAATCACGAGAGTCTTCAACATCTGAATCTTCGGAATCTTTGTCAGTTCTCTTTTTAAGTACAGGTAAAGGAACAGGTGAAGACTGGGATTTTGGTTCTGCTTGTGGTTCTGCTTGTGGTTCTGATTGAGTTTCAACCTGAGCCTGACGTTCAGATTTCTTGATTGGACGTTCTACCATTGTTAATTTATATTAAGGTAATTGTATAATACCGCGCTTTGGTGATATGTAAAGTCGCAGTATCACTTTCAGTTGAAACGGTATATAACGAGTTTACAAGGAGTAGAGTAAAACAACATGCGGTTTTCATACTCCCAGGAGGTTTCAAAATGGCGTACAACGAATTTACTTGGAGCAAGGCTAGGCAAGATTTTGGGCTAACGGCAATTGAAGGAACACGCTTTTTTCCAGAAGTTGAGCCAGTGGCGCCGAGTGATTTGTTAAGGATGTTACTTGCACGCACTTTACCTTGGGCAACCGCAACAGGAAATGAGAAAGCTCGTTCGGAAGGTATTATTAATCCGATTTTGTTAGAAGTGCGCGATATATTAGAGCAGCAAATTAGCGTCTTTTCTGGCGAGAAGTTTGATGTTGACGCAAGCGTTGGGCTGAACGGTTTCTGTGATTTCTTGATTAGTAAATCATCCGAACAAATCGAAGTTGAGGCGCCTGTCGTTGTAGTTGTAGAAGCAAAGCAAGAAAATATAAAATCTGGGTTGGGACAATGTGCGGCAACAATGGTAGCTGCTCAAAGGTTTAATCAAAATAAACAGCTACCTGTAAAAGCTATTTACGGTAGCGTTACTACTGGGACGCAATGGCGATTTTTGAAGCTTGAGGGAAACATTTTAACTTTAGATTTAATGGATTATCCAATTCCACCTGTAGAGCAAATTTTGGGATTTTTGGTTTGGATAATCAAGCAAAATTAATTACATGGGATACTGAACGGCGCCAAATTCCGTTTAGGATATTTTGATATATAGGAATTGTTGGGTTACGCTGTCGCTCCACCCAACCTACTTTAGAATGTGATGGGTGCTACTGGTTCGATGTCTGGGTTAAAGCCGCCTATTTGGTTGGTTCGTAGTACCCATGCGGTGGCGCCAAGTTTGAGAAATGTTTCTAATACGGTATCGTTGGCTACACGGGGGAATATAGAACGCCAAGAGAGCAAGCCACTAACTAGGTTTTTGATGGGGTCGTCTTCTAAACTGCTTCCTAAACTTTTGCCTGGTTGTTGCCAGTCTACACGCGCACCGAAAGGAAGAATTTGACATTTTAACTTTTTACCTAGTTCTTCAAGTTGCTCTAAATTATCTGCTTGTTCGGGATATTCTTTTATCCACTCGTCAATGAGAGAATTAGAACGGATAGCTTGAGTTATTTGTTTGAGTGCTGCGTATAGTGCTTGGTTGGAGTCTTGAGAACAGTTGTTTGCGGCGCCTACATAAGTACCTCCTGTTCCGTCACCGATACGATAGCGTGCTGCCATAATTTCGAGTTGGCGAATCATTTGGTCTAAAGGTGAATATACTGTGCCTTCGGTGGTTTCAAAGTATCCTGTGAAGGGTTCAAATTTGATTAAAGTATCACATACGGGACGTATTCCTGCCCAGCCATACTGACGGTCGCCTAAAAATCGTGACCAATGCAATGTTCCTGCTGTTAACCCATCTATATTTTGGGTATATATTTGATGGTACACAATATCAAATCGTAGTTCGTCTGTTAATGGTTCGCGTACTACTGTTGCTACACCATAAGCAAAGTGTCCAAAGTATACAGGCCCTTTTGCTGCTGCCTCAGTTTTTCTACCGCCAATCCCACCGTAGTTATGTAGTAGTAGCGCGCGCTCTCCTTCTCGCCAGGTTTGTTCGCTCTGTATATTTCCTGAGTCGTAACAAAGTAAAGCAGAACTTATTTTACCTTTTTTCAGAGCTAAATTATCCCAAGATTCTTTTTTGATATAGTGTTTTACTTCAGATTTACCGATGATTTTACGTTCTGGTTTTAGTTCAAAAAGCGCGCGGGGAGCAATTGAACGCACTACAAATCGTTTAGACTCATTTTGGGCACCATATATATACCACCCTGTTTGATTAATCGGTGATTTTTCAATATCTTGGTTAGTAAATGGTTGTGTACCATCAACATTAGCTACTACAGAAGGCATTGACACAAATTCTTCGGCGCCGTCAAATTTTTTAGAATCACGGTTATAATGTATCACGCGAAATAAATCATTCCCTATTGGCTCGATAAATTGTACTAATGCGTAGTATAAACCTGTTATTTGTATTGGTTCACGTTTGATACAAAGATAATCTTTATCACCTATCTCCATTAATATTGGGTCATCCAACATTACCATGATGTCATCATAAGGATGGGCGCCTGCTAATGATTCGAGGGGGTTTACTAGGCGCCAGTGATTAACACGGGTAGGAAGAATTAAGCCTTGCTCGGTGCTATACTCTGCTTCAGCATTAAAATGCACGTCTTTTGTTACCGAACGCACATCTATGAGTAGTTCAGAAATATCTGAAAAGCGTAGTTGCACAACTTTTCCAAGTAAATATTCATAACCTTTTGCAGTATGATGCACCTCAAATAAGACTTCTTTAATCGCACGACGCTGATTTTTAGGTGGCAAAATTAGGCGCCCCATCCAAGCACCAATAGGTTGATACTCTGAAGATAAAGATTGCTGTAGCGGGTAAAAATCTGGATGGTTAAATATAGCTTCCCAATACTTTTCGTAGTTGCTTTGATGACGTGGGGGAGCAAGTTCTTTTAAATAAACTGTATCTTGTAAAATTCCAGAAACCCAATCAATCGTTTGCTGTAAATAAGTGCGACCATCGGGTAAACGTTTATTTGGGTCCATCACTCCCCCAGGTAGTTGATGACCAACTTTACCCAAAGAAATTAAGCTAACTTTACCGCGTCGCTTTGCACGGTTCCAATAAGACAGAAAAAATAACTTCCAACGTTTGGGAAAGGCAATGGCACCTAACCTTTCCAGGGGGTCTTTTTTCCCAGCTAGGTGATAAACATGTTGAATTTTAAGAATATTATTATTACCACTGAATACTCCCCCTAGGGAAATAATATCAATCGGTGGTGAAAAAAGTACATCATCAAGATAAGGTGCAGCAGCCATTGATATTTGTCCCCCACCGCTAAACCCAATTAGAGTGATAGGTACATTACTACCAGGCTGATATCCATGCTTTATTAAACTGTTATATATTACTTGCGCGGTTCCTCGATTGTAAATGGCGCCATATCGTTGGTCAGCAGAAACCCACACTACTAATGCATTGCGTATATTAATAATGGCACCAAGTATATTCGCAGGATTTTTGATACGTAGTTTATCAGCAAATCGCCAAAACCACGATAACGGGTAATCTTCAGTTAAAGAACGATTTAGTACCGAGTACGGCATTACTCCTCGTATTAAATGAAAGCTTTCGGGTAATGCTGCCGTTAAGTCACGGAGAAATCGCTCAACATCAGGTAAATATTCGTACTTTGCTTGTCCAACTCCGTCTAAGTAAATAATATAATGAGATACTTTATGTGGTGGCGCCTCAGTTTGCTTTTCAAGTTCGGGGTAAATACTTGTATCAACCGTATCACCAAACCATCCAGCCCACCAACCGAGTGCTTCTATAGGTGCCAGCATTGCCGCCAAAATCAAAGCAATAAAACCAATAATACCTAAATTAACTGTAATTTTAAATGTGCGTGTTAATGCTGCATAAGTACCATTTATAACAGGCTGAAACTGAAATAAAGCTAACACACCAAGCAATGCGACCAGAGCTAAAACCAAAAATTTGATAACTTGCTTTCTCCGACTCATCTTCTTCTCCTCCGGTGTGACTGGCGCTTATTTCCAAAACCTGTTTGCAAAGTTTCTTCTAATTGTCGCAAATCAGTGACAAGATAAGTTCCTGCGGCAGTATTAGATAACCACTTTCCAAAAGTTGCTACTGGTTTACCAATACTACGCTGTGCCACCTGAAGTACAAACCAACCAATAATACCGCACCAGAATACTTGCCACAAAGTTAAACTAGCAGTAATTGAAAATCCTCGCACAAATCCCAGCAAATTCCACAGCGATAGCAAAATTTGAACTGGAATCCCCAAATACGGTAACGCAATGAAGAACGAAAGCAATAACGGCGCCGTTGCCAGTCCCAAAGTGCGATACACTACACTAAACTGAACATCTGCTCTAAATAGTAAATTACTAACACCCCAAACGCTCAAAACCCAAAATAAATAACTAAAAGCAAATAATAATGCCGAAATTAGCAAACACAAAACAAAACGTAATCTACTAACTCGATTTACAAATAATACAATTGCCTGAGCCAGCGCATTAGAAAGACCCACCAATAACAGCAAAATAAAAATTGACCTATTACCTTGAGGAAAACTTTCCATCATCCTAAATGCTTCTGGGTTCAGCGTTATTGCTGCAATTACCACTTCCCAAAATTTATTTAGTATCTGTGTACTCATGATGCAGGCGCCTACCTATCTTGGTTCTAATTTTACAAACATGAATGGTGTATCAGGAGTCACTGAAAAACCATCGAATGAATAATTACCCCAGGTTTTTTGCTTTTCGTCAAAACCACCTAAAACCCCATTCACATAAACGTTCTCTGTACGTTCTTTCCCATATTGACGTACAATGCGTTCTAGAGCAACTGGAATCATGAAGTTGTTTCCACTCCCTGCATTTGATGATTGATTTATCAATTTTGTCGCTCCTTTGCGTGTATTCAATGCTCTATTAATTAAATCTAGTGCGCGTTTTGCTGTTTGCTGATTTTGCCAAAATGCTGATGTGGTTGGATTCTTAAAAATTTCACCAAACGTTCCGTAGACAAACTTTGCATTGTAGCGTCGGTTATCAATTGTTAAATTATTGATTGCTATTATATTTCCTCTTTTGTCTTTAACTAAATTGAAGTTTACGTTTCTTTGTGTAGATGTTTGGGCAGGAGTTGAGATTATTGCGCTAGGGTAAAATAATGTTAAGGCGCCTGCTATCAAAAGTGAAGAAGTAATTTTCATATCTATTCAACTATAAACCTTATACATAGCCTATATTACTACTGCGTAATATCCGCTGTGACATAAAATCCGATTTGATGATTTATGATTATGCAATCTTTACTGTTAATGAGCTATTTGTGAAGTTTATTTAAATGACAACCAATCATTTATTTCGCGTGCTAACCATTCCAGTTCAACTTCAGATTTTATACTGCCTGTATTAACTTTAAGTTGATATTCGTTAACACCAGCATGAATAGTTAGCTGTGAAGGAACTTCTATATGTTTACCATCGGTATCTTTAGAAAAGTGCTTAGGTGTGTAAACTACCTTATTGATATTATTAATACGCAAGCGAGTTTTACCGAATAAGCAAAATATTACCCAGTACACCATAAAGATACCTACGCCCCAAAAGGGTAGGGAAAACAAAGTTAGAGCGATATTTATGGGAGATGGCATACTCAAGGCGCCTGCTGTCCAAGCAAAAATTCCCGCATTCCAAGCAACGGCAAATAACCCTATAAATGTTATCGATGCGTCAAGACCCGATGGTGGTATTAATATTTCTAAGGCGCCTGCACTTTTGGTAAGTTGAATTTTACTCCCATTTGGTTTTATACCAGTAGTTACTAGTTTTGCTGGTGCCTCTAATACTTCTATTGCATGGTGTGCAGAATGTAATCTTCTATCTAAACTGGGTTGCGTCATTAACTCTAACCAGTTTGTAAAATCTATACTTAAATTAGTTGCTTGTTTAAATTGAATTTTTAAATTATTTTGCGGTAAGTCAGCAGGATGTGTACCTGTACAACAGTGAATTAATGTGGCGCCTAAACTATAAAGGTCAGATGCAGGAACTGCGCTACCTCCAAATTGTTCTGGCGCCATATACCCATAAGTTCCAACAACGGTATGCTCTAAGTTAGATGATGTGATTGTTTTAACTGCACCAAAATCTATTAAATAAACTTGTATATTATCAGGTTTTATATCTAGCAATATATTACTGGGCTTGATGTCACGGTGGATAACTGGAGGATTTTGTCCGTGTAAATAAATAAGTATTTCTAAGATTTGTCGTGCAATTTCTTTAACTTCTATTTCTGTAAAACTATGCCCTTGTTTAAGATGCTGTTCTAATGTTGGAAAATTTATATAAGTTTGGACAAGGGAAAAATATCCAGATTCTTGGGAGTCAAAACTATCTATATAGCACGGAAGCTTAGGGTGCGTTAAGTTTTTCAATATTTCCACTTCGCGTTCAAATAGCTTTAAATCATCCCACTCAAATTCGTCATTGAATAACAGTAGCTTGATAACGACAGACTCTTGTGTTCTCAAGTCGCGTGCTAGTAAAGTTCTTTTCCCAGCTTTCTTACTCAGTTCGCTTTGAATTTCGTAATTTCCCAGTATTTTCCCAATTATATCTTTCACGTTTATTCCTTGGTAATGCTCAAACCTAACCAATCACGCACGTTCGTGTGCTAACCATTGCACTTCAGCTTCGGTGTATAAATTAAGATTTCCAGAAGTGACTGAGCTATTTCTTTGACTTCTGCTTCCGTAAAACTACGCCCCGACGTGGTATATTGTTCAAGAGTTTTTGCTTCTATATAAGTTTGAACAAGCGCAAACCCCTTTTGTTCAGGATTATTAAAATAATCTATATAACTGGGTATAGCTGATGCTTAAGGGTTTTGAGAGTTTCAGCTTCACGCTCAAATAGCTTTAAATCATCAAAACGAGAAGTCATTACTAAAGGATAATCGCTTAATGACTACTTGTTGATTTGATTGCTAGTCACGAGGTAAGAGAGTGCGTCTTCCGGCTTTTTTTCCTAGCTGCTGTATTATCTCGTAGCTCAAGTGCATTGAATTTGTCATTACTCACTTCTAAATATAGATGATTATGTTGATTTATGAATATCTATTAATACAATAGCAAGAGTACAAATTTCGTGCTGTTGTTGCGCTTAGAGATAGATATGTAAAGATAACTGGAGAGCGGTGTTCGCTCTTAACGGGTTAGTCGTGCTTTTATTAATGGGTAAATTTTTATTATGACTTCTAAACTTTGGTCTTATGTTACTCCTGGTATTCCTGATGATTTATTCGACAATTTACCGGGTATTCCCTTAAGTCCACGCGAAATTAGATTACAGTTATTGTCACAATTACGACTGAAGTCTGATTCCGTATTGTGGGATATTGGTGCAGGAACGGGAACTATTCCAGTTGAAGCAGGATTACTATGTTCACAGGGTAAAATTGTTGCTGTTGAACGTGATGAAGAAGTAGCAAATTTGATACGACGTAATTGTGAACGTTTTGAAGTTCAAAACGTTGAAGTTATTGAAGGAAGCGCTCCAGAATGCTTACACGACTTAAAAGCGGCGCCTGATAGAGTATGTATCGAAGGGGGACGCGCTATCAGTGAAATTATGCAGGCAGCATGGAGTTATTTACCCGCATCGGGTCGAGTCGTGGCAACAGCTGCTAATCTAGAGAGTCTGTATACTATTTCTCAAAGCTTTGCTCAATTACGAGCAGTAAATATCGAAGTCGTTCAATCTTCTGTTAACCGCTTAGAAATGCGTGGTTTTTCTCAAGCTTTTGCTGCTGTAGACCCCATTTTTATTTTGAGCGGAGAAAAATTAGATTAATTAAATTAACAAATAAAATAAATTGTTTAGTAATAGGAGATGCAAAAAGTGGCGAATCAATCAAAAATCCATAATCCACAATCTACAATCAAAAATCAGGCCGTTCCTTGGACTCGCATTTTTAGCGGAGTCGTTGCAATTGCAGTTGCCCTTACTGCTACGCTTTTGGGTGGCTGGTATTTTACGTTTGTTTATGCGGTGATTATTTATCTTGGTCAAAACGAGTTTTTTGACCTCGTGCGTGCTAAAGGTATTGCACCTGCTGCGAAAACCACCCTTGCTGTCAGTCTCACCCTTCTTGGAATTTGCACTGTTGATGGAAATCTTGCTGATGCTGTAATGCCTATTGCTGGTACTTTTATTTGTTTTTACTTACTTTTTCAACCTAAAATTGCCACTATCGCTGATATTTCTGCTTCTATTTTAGGTTTATTTTATACAGGATATTTGCCTTCTTATTGGGTAAGATTACGACAAATTAATACTAATAGTGCCGCAAATTTGCCTTTGGGAGGTTATTTCCCATCTTCTTGGAGTGATTTATTTGATAGAGCTAATGTAACTTCTATACCTCAAGGGTTAAGTGTTACGGTTGTAACGTTTTTATGTATTTGGGCTTCTGATATCGGCGCCTATTTTGTTGGTAAATATTTTGGTAAAACTCCGCTATCGGGTATTAGTCCGAAGAAAACAGTCGAAGGCGCCTTGTTTGGTATAGGTGGCAGTGTTACTGTTGCAATAATTAGCGCGTACTATCTCAAATTTCCGCAATTTTTACTCACAGGCGCCGCGTTAGGATTATTAATTGGTATCGCAAGTCTTTTGGGTGACTTAACCGAGTCGATGCTCAAACGCGATGCTGGGGTAAAAGACTCTGGACAATTAATTCCCGGTCACGGTGGTATTTTAGACCGTACTGACAGCTACATATTCACGGCGCCACTCGTATACTACTTTGTAACACTTTTGCTACCACTATTTAACTAGCAACCGATATTTTATAGATGCGCGAAATGTGAACTATTAGTTTTACTAATAAATTAATTAAGATTTCCTTAACGTTTTTTGGTAAAAGTAAAGATAGTCTTTGTGCTTACGTAGCACTATTTGTTAGTCAACAGAGCAGGTGGAAACTATGTTAGTGTGCCAATCCTCAGCAGCTTATGTGACAAAAGTAGAAAGTAGCAGAAGAATTTTACCCGTACCGCCATTAATATCTAGCCATAAAGCGGGGTGGGAAAACATCTGTCTAGAGTATTACCAGCTTCCAGCGTTTGAAATTCCAGCGCATTACCAAAGCGATTACACAATCGTAATTCATGTTTCTTGTCAGCGTTTAAAAAGAAAGTTGGATGAATGCTTTTGTACTGAGGATATCAAGGTTGGGGATATCGCGGTAATTCCTCCAGGTGTAATTCATTCTTACACAACACAAAAGTCAGAGTTAATTATTTTGACGCTTTCAGAAAAGTTAATATCCCAAGCTAAGAGTAAAGATTTTGAAGACGCTGAGGTTACACCACACTTTGCTAAACCAGACCCACTCATTTATCAAATTGCAATAGCGCTCAAAACCACATTAACATCAAATACTGTAAGTAGTTATGCTTATGCTGAATCGATGGGCACAGCATTAGCAGCGCATTTAGTTCAAAACTACTCATTACACAAACAACAATGTAAGGAATGTTGTAAAGGTTTACCGTCATCGAAGTTGCTCAAAATCAACCAGTTTATTTGTAACCACTTGTCAGAAGATTTGTTAATTGGTTCAATGGCAAGAGAGATTGGCATGAGTAAGTACCATTTCGCGCGTTTATTTAAAGAATCAACGGGAATGTCTCCTTATCAATATTTAATAAAATGTCGCATCGAACGTGCTAAAATACTTCTCCGAGATAAAACGGCAAGAATTTCTGAAGTCGCTTCGACTGTTGGATTTAGCGACCAAAGTCAATTTACAAGACACTTCAAACGCTTAGTAGGAGCGACACCACAACAAGTTAGAAGTTAAAAGTTAGGAGGCGCGGAGTTGAAATTTATTACTCAGCACTCAGCACTCAGCACTCATAACTCCTTATCGCAAGAATCTTCTAATAAAAAAGCAACAATCTTCTATACAACGGTGCCTACTGTTTAATATTCTGTGACTAAGTGTGTAAGTCCCAATTAATCGGTTAGTGGTTTTCAGCCCAAGGTGATCCCCGTTACTTCCTTTTGGGGTAGTTCGAGGTAATCTTTGCATAAGCAAACAGTTTTGAGGTGTATAAATACTACACTTAGGCTGAGTGCATATGACTCAGGTGCTGTACCACTTTTTAATTTATTGCTGTGTTAACTTCTGGAAAGAGCAATGAATGGTATAAGCAAACCTCACTTCAATAGTTGTCGTATTATGTACTTCTCAAAACTGTTATTGCTTTTGTTTGATGAATGCTCCCATAGGCGGCGCCTAGGGTATGATAAAAACAGAGCGTCGGATATTGAAGTTTTCGATATGAAATCGAAACGCTTCATATCTAAATGTACTCAGAATTAATTTAGGGGTTGATATTAATTCGCCCGTATACTGTAACTTTGCCTGGTATAAGCTCTAATTCTTTAATGTCAACATCGGAACCAAGGTCAAAATGTTGTCCCTTTTTGCTGTGTTCGTGTTGCCCTAGCTTGTCAGTAGGAGTGAGTTTTAACTCATTACTATTAATTAGTTCTAAATCAATACCAATTTCTAACGGTGCTTCAAGCTTGGTGTTGGTTTCAGTAGCTGGATTCGCAAAAAGTATAAATTGGTTGTTGCTAAGAATAATTTTTTGCCAGATAATAGACTTGGAATTTTTCGTAAGTTCTGGTATAAGTTGTAGCAATACGTCATTCAATGCCCCTGATAATAATGCAGATGTCAAAGAGGCGTTTACGTCTTCTTCCTCTAGAACTAAGGTACCATTTACTGGTATTGCTTCTGACAGTCGAAGCGGTTGTCCCTTAAGTATAGAGCCAGTATTAATGCGGATATTTTCAGCGGTTAATTGAATTGAGGTGAGGTGAAGACCTTTGTATACGGCGCCACTAGCAAACACAGAAACAGAAGGAATTCTGCCAGATAAAAGTTGACGGTCACTAGCTTGGATATCGATGTCTAGGTCTTGGATGTCGGTAACTTGAGAGCGCACAAATAATTTGAGGGCGCTTTTGAGAACAGTAGTGATAACTCGGATTTTGGGTGTAATTTTATTTTCTGTTTGATTTTGTGACATTTAAGTAACTCAGTAAACAACAAACAACCATGAACATTAAATTTAGTCTATATACGAAGCCTAATTAAACAATTTTTAACTGTAACATTGGACTCTACTAAGTACAGTGTCTAACATATATTATTTACTTACCATTGTTCGCTTAATGCAGTATT
The DNA here is from genome assembly GCA_019359675.1 of Calothrix sp. FI2-JRJ7. Lineage (GTDB taxonomy): Bacteria > Cyanobacteriota > Cyanobacteriia > Cyanobacteriales > Nostocaceae > Dulcicalothrix. Next base: position 158,330 of record JAHHGX010000031.1, on the reverse strand, counting down.
ATTATCATGGAGGCTAGGTTACAAAAAGTACTTTCGCAGTGGGGTATTGCTTCACGTCGTCAAGCTGAAGAAATGATTCGGCAGTCACGAGTGCGGATAAATGGAGCATTAGCAGAAGTAGGGCAAAAAGTAGACCCACAACGCGATGTTATTACCGTTGACGGAAAAGCAATAGCTACAACCGAACGTCCATCTTTAATATATTTATTACTAAATAAACCAGTTGGAGTAGTCTCAACTTGCGATGATCCCCAAGGACGGACAACAGTACTAGACTTGTTACCAAAAGAATTGAGTTCCGGTCTAGGTCTTCATCCAGTGGGTCGTTTAGATGCAGAATCAACTGGAGCGTTAATTTTAACGAATGATGGTGATTTAACGTATTCGTTAACTCATCCAAAACATAGTATTCCTAAAACTTATCGCGTATTGGTGCAAGGACAAGTCAACGATGCTGTACTTACATCATGGCGCCAAGGGGTAATGCTTGACGGCAGAAAAACTAGACAAGCTTCTGTGCGTGTTGTCAAGAGAATGCCAACACAAACGAGGTTAGAAATAGTTTTGAAAGAGGGTCGAAATCGCCAAATTCGCAGGGTAGCAGAGCAATTAGGACATCCAGTAATTGAACTACATCGTACCGCTATCGGTTCTATTGAGTTACAAAAAACAGGACAGTTTTCGTTGGCAGAGGGTTCCTATCGTTATTTAAAAGATTTTGAAATTCGCAGTTTGCATTCATATATAGAAGCGGATTAGTGAAATTAGTATTCCTATTGATGATTAAGGCAGGCTAAGGAGTGAAAAACATGAAGTGGTTTAACTTGAAGACAAAAGAAAATACACAAGAGTCTCCTTCATTAGACGAGCAAAGAGCTAAAATTTTGACGGAAATTGCCTTAAAGCTTCGTTCAACACGTGAAGAACACCAATTTAGTATAGATGACGTAGCTGCCTACACAAAAATAGCTCGTCGCTTGCTACAAGCGATTGAGGATGCAAATTTTGATGAGCTACCAGAACCCATTTATACCCAAGGTTTAATTAAGCGCTATGCTGATGCACTTGGATTTAATGGTATAGAACTTGCGAATAAATACCCAATAGGAGTTAACCGCGTTAATCGTATATCTGGGTGGAAAAACACATCACAGGGTCAACTGCGACCAGTTCATCTATATTTAATTTATGTTGGTTTAATCGTTTGCTCAGTAAGCGGTTTATCACATGTTTTAAATATTGCAACAGTTTCCAACAACTCTGAAAAGCAAGCAAAATCGCCATCATCACCATCTTCATCTAAAAACACCCAAGAGTTTGCGCTTCAACCTGCCATTAATAACCAAACAAGCGACGATAAAAATCGTCAAGTTCAGGTAGGAGTAACATTAAAAGACTCATCGTGGATTCGTGTTGAAGCAGATGGCAAAACCGAATTTGAGGGTATACTTCCCCAAGGAACCCAGCGTACATGGAAAGCACAAGCACAACTTATAGTTCGTGCAGGTAATGCTGGAGGTGTAATGTTAAGTGTTAACCAGCAACAGCCAAAACCAATGGGAGAACCTGGTAAACCCGAAGAAATGAAAATCGCAGCAAATACCAGGTCGTAGGGTGTGTGACGCTACCAACAACTCTCAAACGAAGCGATAACCTGGTAGCGTCACGCACCAACTTCTCACCAGCACTTGTTTTGATGGTGCTTTTTTGATTGGCGCCTGTCCGTATAATCTAAAAGAATTGATGGTGATTGAAGATTGTAAGCGATAACCCGGTAGCGTCACGCATCAACTTCTTACCAGCACTTGTTTTGATGGTGCTTTTTTGATTGGCGCCTGTCCGTATAATCTAAAAGAATTGATGGTGATTGAAGATTGTAAGCGATAACCTGGTAGCGTCACGCACCAACTTCTCACCAGCACTTGTTTTGATGGTGCTTTTTTGATTGGCGCCTGTCCGTATAATCTAAAAGGAATTGATGGTGATTGAAGATTGTAAGCGATAACCCGGTAGCGTCACGCACCAACTTCTCACCAGCACTTATTTTGATGGTGCTTTTTGATTGGCGCCTGTCCGTATAATCTAAAAGAATTGATGGTGATTGAAGATTGTAAGCGATAACCCGGTAGCGTCACGCATCAACTTCTTACCAGCACTTGTTTTGATGGTGCTTTTTTGATTGGCGCCTGTCCGTATAATCTAAAAGAATTGATGGTGCGTGAAAGCAGTTTAATATTTCATTTGATTGAAGATTGTAATAGCTTTCACGCACCCTACTACTTAACTTTTTTTATTGGCGCCCTTCCATATAATGTTGTCAGGTTTTTAAATTTGGTTCGGAGTTCGGGTGTTAACTCATGGTCATGATATCGCCATTCCCAGTTACCTTCGGCTTTACCTGGGAAATTCATGCGTGCATCTCCACCATGTCCCAAAACATCTTGTAATTGAATAATTGCTTGATTTGCAATTGAACTCAATGCCAACCGGATGAAGTCCCAGTGGGCACCGTCATGGTTTATATTACCTAGATACATCCGCAGTTTTTCTTTTTCCCAATCGCTGGCTTGGCTAAACCAACCCTCACAAGTATCATTATCATGAGAACCTGTGTAAACTACAGAGTTTCTAGTGTAATTAAACGGTAAAAACGGGTTTCCAGGGTCGGAACCAAAAGCAAATTGTAGTATTTTCATACCCGGAAATTCAAACTTGTCGCGTAGTGCCTCAACTTCGGGTGTAATTACTCCCAAATCTTCAGCTAATATGGGTAATTTACCTAACTTTTTCGCAATTTTTTGAAATAATGCTTCACCAGGCGCCTTTATCCATTTACCATTTTCTGCTGTTTCTTCACCTTGAGGAACAGCCCAATACGCTTCAAAACCTCGAAAATGGTCAATACGAATAATATCAACGTAGTCGAGCATGACTTCAAAACGTTTTATCCACCACGCAAAGTCTTGTTTCTCTAATTCTGCCCAATTGTAAACTGGGTTTCCCCACAGTTGACCTGTAGCACTAAAATAATCTGGTGGAACTCCTGCCATTAATTCAGTTTCGCCTTTTTCATCCAAACAAAATATTTCTGGATTTGCCCATACATCTGCACTATCGTGAGCAACATAAATTGGGATATCACCAATAATTTCGATACCGCGCTGGTTAGCGTAGGTTTTAAGTTGTGACCATTGATGAAAGAATTGAAACTGGACAAATTTTTGGTAAAATATCAATTCTTCGAGTTCTTTATGCGCGGTGGCAATACTATCGGGTTCGCGTTTTGCATATCCTGGTTCCCAGGTGTACCAACTGGCGCCATTGTGTGCTTCTTTTAACGCCATAAACAAAGCATAATCATTCAGCCAGTTAGCTTTGAATTCACAGAATGTGTCAAACACTTTGCGCTGTTTTGAAGTTGCTTGACTTTTAAAGTTATTACAAGCAATTTTGAGTAGATTGGTTTTGTAAGGAAATACAGCCTCGAAATCGACTTTGTGTGTCGCAAAATCGGGTATATTACCAAAATCCCAATCTGCCAGCAAATTGTCTTCGCGTAATTTGTCTAAACTAATTAAAAATGGATTACCTGCCATCGCTGAGTAACACATGTATGGGGAATTACCATACCCAGTGGGACCAAGAGGTAAAACCTGCCAGTACTGTTGATTACTACTTTCTAAAAAATCAACAAAACGATACGCTTCGTGTCCTAAATCTCCAATTCCAAATCGACTGGGAAAACTAGTAGGATGCAGTAAAACACCACTGGATCTCGGAAATGGCATAAATATTCACCAAATAACAAATATAAAGTTTTGGATAACCCAACTAACGAGAACACGAATTCCATGTATCGAAATCCGGCGCCAACAGTTGATATCATCATCGAACTAATCGACCGTCCTCATCGACCAATAGTCTTAATTGAACGTCATAACGAACCATTTGGATGGGCAATTCCAGGTGGATTCGTCGATTATGGCGAATCAGTTGAGGTTGCGGCAAAACGTGAAGCACAAGAAGAGACTGGTTTACAGGTTGAGTTAGTCGAGCAATTTTTAGTTTACTCTGACCCCAATCGCGACCCACGCAAGCACACATTAAGTATTGTATTCCTTGCAACCGCCACAGGAACACCCCAAGCCGGAGATGATGCCAAGAGTTTAGATATATTTGAACAATGGCGCCTGCCCAGCAATTTATGTTTCGACCACAATAAAATTTTGCACGATTATTGGCAATACCGTAATTATGGTATACGTCCAAGAGTTGGGAGTTAAGAGTTAGAAGTTATAAGTTATGAGTTATGAGTTATGAGTTATGAGTTATGAGTTATGAAGTATGTCATGAGTCGTGAACGTAAACGTAGTTTTCCCGTAGGGTAGCATCTTTAAGATTTTCAGATTTATAAAGAATTAACTTATAAGCCATTTTCAATATATTAAATTTAACTCCTAACTCATAACTATTAAAAGTCACCATGCCGTTCCTGTACCACGAATTGATATTTTGTCTCCCTGTATTTTTACGTCCTGGACGGACATTGGAACTAATGCGCGTTCGCGGGAAATGCGTTGATTGATAAATTCCTGGGAAATACCTAAATGTTTAGATAATTCTTCTACTGTCATGCTCACATTCGCCAGTTTTATGCTAGGTGAATCTAGGGCAATTTTTTGATTTTTGACTATTGGTGTGCCTTCAACTTCAATGTATACAGGACGGTTTTTGACAATAGGTAAATTTAAAAAAGCTTGTGCTAAGTCCCCACGTCCACCTTTTAATTCCTTATGCTGCGTCAGTTCTTGTAAATTAATAACGGCGCCTATAACTAACTTACCATCACGAAACTGAGTATTTTTACCTACAATAATTTTTTCTAATTCAGCATCGCTTGTTACTTTCTCCTTCACCTGCATCTCCGAGAAAATCAAACGATTCACTTCATCCGCTTTTAACTCGACCTTTCCAACTCGCTCACCTGCTGATGCTTGTTTTTGTAATGTATTACTAACTTTGCTCCAAATTTCTTCGCGCGTTAATTCTTTCGGTTTGGTTTCATCTGCTGGAGTCGCACTAGGTGTTGGCGCCGATTTCCCATACCAACTAGGTAGGTAAGTTGCTTGGCGCCATATGACTATTAAAACTATAGAAACAATACCTAGGGCACCGCCAAATATCCACAACAACCGCTTCAGCATACTTGTTGTCTCAAAGAACTTTACCTTTATATATATGACTACATAAAAAATGAAGAGTTGCTAGATTTCGGGAATCTGTTTGATGGGATAATGCAGCCAGGAACAAATTAAAAAATCTACGCCGAATCATTTGTAACATATGACACGTCAAGTAATTCGTACCGATAATGCTCCAGCGCCTGTTGGACCTTATAACCAAGCTATTTTAGCTTCTGGACAAATGGTCTTTGTCTCTGGACAAATTGCCCTCGACCCAAAAACAGGCGATATTGTTGGTACGGGTGATGTAACAAAGCAAACAAAGCAAGTAATGTCAAACGTCGAAGCTGTTTTAGCTGCTGCAAACGCAAAATGGGAAAACGTCGTTAAAGTTAGCATTTTCCTTAAGGATATGAACGACTTCGCAACCGTTAATTCTATTTACGCACAATATTTCTCATCAGACTCGGCGCCAGCACGTGCTTGTGTGGAAGTATCGCGCTTACCCAAAGATGTATTAGTAGAGATTGAATGTATCGCAGTAATTTGACACACCAAAGGCGAGAATTAATAAAATTTGCACATTGTAAAGGCCGAATTAATTCGGTCTCTACATCTAATTGGCTTGGGGTATTGATATGACCTGCTACAGCTATGTTAAATGTTACCATATGCCAAGGATTATATCTTTGATAACAAGTAAGTTTTGCAATTTTTTGGAACTTATCATTACTTACTTGAGAATTATTGGCAAGTTTCACAGCAAAATTAGCTATTGCTACCATTCCATTGATTGGATGGTCATCTTTCACTAAATCAATTAATTTGTTTATCGGTGTTTTTTGATTGCGGTTTTGAGGAAGGTTTGGGCATAAAAATGGAAGAACGAATCACATAAGAAGAGTTTGATAAATGATTTTAACTTAGCAAAAGCAAACAGATTTGAGAGTAGGCTGTATAAAAAAACAAGTACTAACTCTTGCAATACCCATAAAGACTTAGTTTTGTCTAGATTCATAAGTTTTAAATATTTTAATTTATGTTTCGCTAAATATAAAATTTTAGAAACCGGATTTATCAAAATTTACAATAACTATATAGTTTCAATCTATTGTATCCATTGAAAAAAATCTATGGTTATACTGATTAAATGTATTATTATTGACAAGGTTAAAATTTTATTAAAACAATTATTGACTTTTGTAGTGAAATGCTCAAAAATTTAAACTACGGATATTGAAATATGTTCGCAATATTACTGCAAATAATTAGCTAAAGGGGTAACGCGAAATGGCTCGGAGTCAAAAAGGTTTGCTCGGAATTAGTGCTGTGTCAGTAGCACTAGCCAGCATTGTTAGTTTTTTTGGTGGTGTGGCAGCAATTGCGAACCCTAGTATTGGGAGTAAAGGGCAGACAATAGTCGCTCAAAATCCTGGAAGTCTTACAATTGCGTTTCCTAGTCGTTCAGATTCTACAGATTTGCAAAATAAAGCAAATGCGGTAGCAGCGTTTCTTTCTAGAGAATTGAGAATGCCTGTCAGAGCGCAGATTGGTGATGATACCGCAGCAGTTGAGGCACTACGCGCAAACCGCGCACAAGTTGCATTTTTGAGTAGTCGTCCAGCGCTCAAAGCTGCACAGTTAGCAAATGCAAGGCTATATCTTGCAGAAACCAGAGATAATTACTCAGGTAAATTTACATACAATTCTGTATTTGTTGTTCCAGCTAATAGTCCTTTAAAAACCCAAAGCAATGGCAGAGCGACACTCACACAACTTCGCGGTAAGAAGATGACGTTTACATCCCCAACATCCGGTTCGGGATTTATTTTTCCTACAAGTGAATTAGTTCGTTTAGGATTGGTACAAAACCGTGATTCTTTGGGTAATTTCTTTGGTCAAGTAAGTTACGGTGGTAACTACAGCAAAGCTTTACAAGCTGTTTTACGAGGTCAAGCTGAAGCCGCAGCAGTATCAGAGTATGCTTTGTTCCCTCCTTACATAACCAACCAAGAACGCTCACAGCTACGCATTTTACACAAAATACCAGGTGTCCCAGCACATGGTGTAGCAATTGACGATAGCGTTGCGGCACCACTCCGTAACCGTCTAATTACCGCGATGTTAAAACTAAATCAACCAGCAAATAATGGTTTGCTTCGTAATCTTTATAACTCTAACGAGTTAGTTAGAGTAAACCACGACAGTCATCTGGCGCCTGTTCGTGATGCACTCAAACGTGCGGGTATCGACCCTTAATTATGTAGGTTGGGTGGAGGCTTTGCGTAACCCAACACCTTTTTTCATAAACATTTGTTGGGTTCCGTTCCTCCACCTAACCTACACTTCTAACTTTTTAAAGCAATGAATGAAATAGTAATTGAATGTCGCGATGTCGAAACGGCGTTTTTAAAGTCGCTGCATCGTCCTATATTAAATCAAGTTAATTGCCAGATTCGACGCGGTGAGTTTGTAGCTCTATTAGGATTGAACGGCGCCGGAAAATCTACACTACTGCGTTCATTTGTTGGACTTACACAAGTTGTACAAGGTACGATTACTGTAGATGATATACCAATGACAAATACTACGCTGCCAAAAATTCGGCGTACTGTTGGAATGTTATTTCAAGGAGGAGGTTTAATTCGCCAACTGAGTGCAGTAGAAAATGTTCTTTGTGGCAGGTTGGGAGTTAGAAAACCTTGGCAAACTTTATTTGGGTTTCCAAAACAAGATTATCGTTTAGCGCTTCAACTACTCGACGAATTAGGATTGCATGAACATGCGTATCAAAAAACTAGTTCTCTAAGTGGTGGACAACAACAGCGAGTAGCTATTGCGCGCGCTCTCATACAGTCACCTCAAGTTCTTTTAGCCGATGAACCGATTACAGGTTTAGATGTAATGGCAGCTAAACAGGTGATGGACACCTTAGCAAAATTAAATAGTGAGCATGGTATTACTATAGTTACAGTTTTACACGATTTAGGTATTGCCGCAGAATATGCCCAGCGTGCGCTTGTACTTGATGCTGGACGTATTGTTTATGATGGCGCCTGTCATAACTTACAATCTCAATTTGCTCAAATTGGCTCTTTATCAAAATAATGAATAATTTCGCTTATATCAATAAATTAACTGGGCGCCATCCTTGGATAAGTAATTTATTAATTATCCCCGTACTTATCTTGTTAGTTTTAGTTTATGCTTGGTCACTCGAAGGCATAGGCTTAAACGCAGAAGTTTTAAATAATAGCTGGTTCTACGTTACAGATTTTATTTCTCGGTTTTTCCCACCTAATCTTAATGTTCTTTCCAATGCCGTCAAAGCACTAATCCAGACAATACAAATGTCTTTGTGGGGAACTACGATTGGGGCAATTATATCAGTACCAATTGCGATTGCCAGCGCTAGTAATATTGCACCTGTATGGTTGCAGTGGTTAGCTAACTTTATACAAAATGCCGTCCGTTCAGTGCCTTCTATTATTTTAGGCTTAATTTTTGTCGCTGCTACCGGACTCGGCGCCCCTGCTGGAACTTTAGCGTTAAGCATCTATACTATTGGCTACCTTGCTAAATTCTATCAACAAGCTATCGAAGCCGTGAACCCTCGTTCTATAGAATCTTTACAAGTTATTGGCGCCTCTCGTTGGCAAATTACCCAATACGGTATTGTGCCCCAAGTTTTACCTTTGGCATTAGGCTATACACTTTGGATGTTTGAATACAATATTCGTGCTGCTTCTGTTCTTGGTGTTGTGGGAGCAGGTGGTATCGGGTTTGAGTTGAAAAGCTATATCGATGGGTTTGAATATAACAAAGCTACAACTTTTATGCTTGTGTTACTAGTTGTCGTTACTGTTATTGATTTTTTAAGCAGCTTTTTAAGACGGCGCCTTGACTCTATGTAGGAACGGGCAGAGATGCCCATTCCACAAGAGTTATCAGTATATTTTGTCATTAAAAATTAAACAAGTGTCTTTAATATTTAAACAAGTGTCCTTAATATAGTAACGACTGGATGGGCTTGTTTATTTGGAGTTTTACTTTTAGCGCTAATTGGGAAATATTTATCTAGCAGTGCTGGTACATCTTTGGCTTGAATACGACTGTAGCGGGTTTTGTCGGGCATTATTAAGTTGGGTCCACCCTTACAGTTTTTCATGCAACCTGTTGGTTTAATTGTAACTTCGGCACCGAGATTGCGTTCAATTAATTCTTTTTGCAATGCCTGACAAAGTGCTTTTCCACCTTTGTTCATACAGTCAGACTTCTGGCACATCAAAATAGTTGTCTGTTTTGCTGGTTTATTTTTAGGAGGTTCATTTGTTTGCGGAGGGCTAATGTATTCCTCTCCATTGGCACGCGCTGCCATAATTCTTTCGGCTTTAAGCTTATATTCGCCTGTTTTAGAACAAAGTTTTTTTGTACCAACGATTTGTAGTCTGGTTTGAGGCGCCAATTTCCAGTCGAATGTACATCGTAAATGCTTGGCTAATTTTACGTAACACTCACCTTCACTTGTTTCCAGCATTAAACCTTTGAGCTTGTAGCCATCTTTAATTACGACTTCTATAAAACGTCCTTCCAGGTAAAACTCTGAAACTTGCTCTAGAAATAGTTTGCTCATAATTTAAACCTCCTAATTAATAAAATTTTTTACAAATGCCAACAGCGCTCTAGAGTTTGAATTAATTGACAACGCGATGCCGTAAATTGCTGAACTACGCTCCATAGTTGAATTGCTGCTGTGACATTGTTTATTTCTACAGTCAATGGCTGATTCATTCCACATGCACAACTCATATTTAGTTCTTGCAAGCGCGTATATACCTGCCAACGGTCTGTCCAATCCACAGAAATAACTATCTTTGCCTCTGGTGTGCTTAAATGCTTCACAAAAATCCTCTTCTTTAATCCAATCAAATCACAGCAATAGTACTTACCTTGATTCACATTCGAGATGTGCCACTTGAGAAAGATAGCAAATTAGCCCTTTCTACAAGCATACTATAAGTGCAAATAATTGTCAGTAATTTATGCAAAAAAAATAAAAATATTTCTCAAATGGCTTGTAACATAAGCATTTTGAAGGCGCCCACTCTCAAAGCAGGCACCGACCAATAATTATTGGCGCTTTTTATGCTATGTAGCCTTTTGGAACAAATAAACGTCTGTACGCTGATAACTTAATTTAAAGTCACTGCGGTTTTTGAGAAAGTTTACCAGGCGCCGCGCCGATTCAGAATCATTCACCCAACCAGGATGACGAACATCCATGAGTATATAATCATATTTGATTACATCTGAGAAAGCTTGTTCTTTAAAAGCCATGTTTATATTTTGTCTATGGGTGAGATGAGGTGATATTGCGGGAGTGGTGAGTACGCTTGCTCTAGGCTGAACTTTTGATATTGCTTCTCGCGTTGCTTGCCAAGTATCGAGTTTATCTAAGTATAAACTTCCAAAATAAGTATATTTTGCTAACAATAGAAATCCAATTAATGACCAAATAATAATGCTGCGTCGCTTGTGTATCAATCCTTTCCCCACAGCTAATGTCGCAATCAACGCTAGTATTAAAAACGGCACTGCTGGTACAGAGTAATGATTGACTATATTTTTTTGCGGTTGATAGTCAGCTATTATATTTAACGCTACACAAGGAATTGCGCCTACTAATGGTGCGGTGCCTTTTAATGATAGTCCCCAAATTACTGGCGCCGTCAGTAATATTAAATATTCTAAATTTTGTAAACTCAGAATTTTACCTAAAACTATTTGTGGTTTGGTTAATAAGTTTTTGCCAATTTCCCATACTGAGTTACCCAAATAACCATAGCGGCCAACTGCTGCTGCTTCTTTACCGCTAAAAGTAGGAATAATTACTCCAGATGCAATTACAAACCAAGCTACACCCATAGTAATAGCCACGGCGCCCTCTTTGGAGCGTTTTTCAAAAAGTAATAGCCAAGCACCCATTCCGATAACGGTAAGAGATAATACCGCTTTGCACATCAATATAATAAAGACGCTTAGACAAAAATACCAAAACTTTTGAGCGCGCGCACACCATACTGCTGTCAACAACATCGGTAAAGCGATAACTTCTGAGTGAAAGTCAAAAAGGTTGACGTTAAATATTTGCGGATACAGCAAGTACACTATAGCCAACGTTGTCGCGTGCGTTTGTAACCCTGCTTGACGTGCTAAATGCCAAACTGGTAAGGCGCCTATTGCTAACGCCAAAGCTTGTACAGCAAATAACCAGTAAACACTAGGGTAAATTTTATAAAGTAATGCCAAGGGGTACCAAATAAAAGCCGCATGGTCGCCAAGGATGTGATATCCCATAAATGTGGAGAATGGAATTTTACCTTGACTAATTAAATAAACTGCTTGGTCAAAAATGCCTAAGTCATAAGCGTTAGATTGGAATAGTATATGGCGCACGCTACTAGCTACAAACAATATCACTGTACTGGCGCCAATAATCCAAGCCAAACTGTGGCGCCTTATATTGTGGGTAATATTTTTTAGATTGTTTAATAATCTTTTGTCGTCAGGTTTTTTTTGCTGGTTGACAGCCATTGTAATATTTAGGTGCTAGTTACTTCAGTAAATCAGAAGATAATAACATTTGATTCGCACCCTATACCAAGCGATTACACTTCAATTCTCACTTATTCTTTACTGTAATAATTCATACACCAAACTTTCAAGATAATTATTGAAATATAAAATAACAGAAATATCTTTACTAAATGTTCAAATAGGTGTGCATAAAAAAAGACATTAAATGAATTAAAATTAAAAGCTGTTTTGTTTACAAAAATCAAAACTATTTAATGTAAACTATGCTGGCGTACAGAAATTTGGGTGTTAAGATGTAAAGACCAAGCGGTTACTAATTATAACTGCTCATAAAGCGGAGGAAAACACATGTCTGATACACAAACGATTTTACGCAATTTTGGTGATGTTTATGACAACCCTGTATTGCTAGATAAAAGTGTAACGACTCCTGTTTGTGAAGGATTTAATGTTGCTTTAGCTAGTTTTCAAGCCTTATATTTACAGTATCAAAAGCATCATTTTGTAGTTGAAGGTGCCGAATTTTATTCATTACATGAGTTCTTCAATGAAAGCTACGAGCAAGTTCAAGGACATGTTCATGACATTGGTGAGCGCTTGGATGGGTTAGGTGGTGTGCCTGTAGCGAATTTAACAAAGTTAGCAGAATTATGCTGCTTCGAGCAAGAACCCGATGGTGTATTTTCTTGCCGCCAAATGGTAGAGAATGACCTCAAGGCAGAGCAAGCAATGATTTCTTTAATTCGGCGCCAAGCATCGCAAGCAGAAAGTTTAGGAGACCGTGGCACAAGATATCTTTATGAACAAATTCTCCTAAAAACCGAAGAAAGAGCTTATCATTTAGCACACTTCTTGGCGAAAGATAGCTTAACTTTAGGATTTGTTCAAACAAGCAACTAGTAACATATTTATTAAGCTTGTTAAAGTTTAATCAAAATTTCTTGACATAATCTGGATAAGAGGCAGAAAAGATATAATTATCTTTCTGCCTTTTTTGCTGATTACATAGGTGAGATGCCGGGAGCTACGGATAAATCCGTGACATCTGTGACATCCGTAAAATCCGTGTCCAAAAATCAGTGTCGAAAAAAAGTTTGATTGAAGGGTAAACACCTTTACAATAATCAGGATTTGTATTCTCGTACTCCAATACTATGCCTCGCCGCAACGACATAAAAAAAATATTGCTCCTCGGTTCTGGACCTATCGTCATTGGGCAAGCTTGTGAGTTTGATTATTCAGGTACCCAAGCTTGTAAAGCACTACGTGAGGAAGGTTATGTAGTAGTACTGGTGAACTCAAACCCAGCTACAATAATGACTGACCCAGAAACAGCCGACCGTACTTACATTGAACCACTGACACCGCAGTTCGTCGAAAAGGTAATTGAGAAGGAACGTCCCGACGCTTTGCTACCAACGATGGGGGGACAAACTGCGTTGAATATCGCTGTGGCATTAGCGAAAAATGGGGTTTTAGATAAATATAATGTAGAACTGATAGGCGCCAAGTTGCCAGCTATCGAAAAAGCAGAAGATAGAAAGCTGTTTAACGAAGCAATGGCAAAAATTGGTGTAGATGTTTGTCCTAGTGGAACTGCTTCAACTTTGGAAGAAGCCAAAGAAATTGCACGTCGTATTGGTACTTATCCTTTAATTATTCGTCCAGCTTTTACAATGGGTGGTACAGGGGGAGGTATTAGCTATAACTCTGAAGAGTTTGCCGAAATGGCCCAAGGGGGTATTGACGCTTCCCCTGTTTCACAAATTCTCATTGACCAGTCGCTATTGGGATGGAAAGAGTACGAACTCGAAGTAATGCGCGACTTGGCAGATAATGTGGTAATTATTTGCTCAATAGAAAACCTTGACCCAATGGGTATCCATACAGGAGACTCAATAACAGTTGCCCCCGCTCAAACCCTTACTGATAAGGAATATCAAAGGTTGCGGGATATGGCAATTAAGATTATTCGTGAAATTGGCGTAGAAACGGGTGGTTCTAATATTCAGTTTGCCGTAAACCCTGTGAACGGCGAAGTTGTTGTTATTGAAATGAACCCGCGTGTTTCTCGTTCTTCTGCACTTGCTTCTAAAGCAACAGGTTTCCCTATCGCCAAAATGGCGGCAAAACTAGCGGTTGGTTATACGCTAGATGAAATTAAAAATGATATCACTAAGCAAACTCCCGCATCGTTTGAACCGACCATCGATTATGTAGTTACAAAAATTCCTCGCTTTGCGTTTGAAAAATTTCCTGGCTCAGAACCAGTATTAACAACGCAAATGAAATCTGTTGGGGAAGCGATGGCAATAGGTCGCACGTTCAACGAATCATTTCAAAAAGCGCTGCGTTCTTTAGAAACGGGACGTGCAGGTTGGGGATGTGATAAACCTGAGAAGCTTCCAAGTGGAGAGCAAATACGCGCGCAACTGCGAACTCCTAACCCCGAACGAATTTTCGCTTTGCGTCATGCAATGTTACTAGGAATGAGTATCGAGGATATTTTTGAATTGACGGGTATTGACCCTTGGTTCCTCGACAAAATGCTGTCGATTCTTGACGTGGAGAAATTTCTCAAACGTACACCTCTACAGCAGTTGACAAAAGAGCATATGTATGAGGTAAAACGTCAAGGATTTAGCGATAAACAAATAGCTTTTGCAACTAAGACTCATGAAGACCAAGTGCGCGCATATCGTCAGCAGCTTGGAGTCATTCCAGTTTATAAAACGGTGGACACTTGTGCCGCCGAGTTTGAAGCGTTTACTCCCTATCACTACTCAACTTACGAAGAAGAAACCGAAATAATGCCCACTGATAAACCCAAAGTTATGATTTTGGGAGGTGGTCCAAATCGTATTGGACAGGGTATTGAGTTTGATTACTGTTGTTGTCATGCTGCTTATGCTTTGAAAGAAGCTGGTTTTGAGACAATAATGGTTAACTCCAACCCAGAAACCGTCTCTACAGACTATGACACCAGCGATAGATTATATTTTGAGCCGTTAACCAAAGAAGACGTTCTCAATATTATTGAAGCCGAAAATCCTGTAGGCGTCATCGTTCAGTTTGGCGGACAAACACCTTTAAAATTATCGGTTCCACTACAACAAGCACTCAACAACCACACGGGTGTTGGTAGAGACGGTATTAATTCGGTCTCTACAAAAATTTGGGGTACGTCTCCAGATTCTATTGATATTGCTGAAGACCGCGAACGATTTGAACAGATTCTGAAACGACTCGATATTGCTCAACCCGAAAATGGTCTTGCTCGTACTTACGAAGATGCTTTGGTTGTTGCTAAACGCATTGGTTATCCGGTTGTGGTTCGTCCTAGTTACGTTCTTGGTGGACGCGCTATGGAAATTGTCTATTCTGACTCAGAACTTGAGCGTTATATGACTTTTGCCGTTCAAGTTGAACCTGACCACCCAATTTTAATTGATAAGTTCTTAGAGAATGCCATCGAAGTCGATGTTGACGCCATTGCCGACCATACTGGACGTGTTGTGATTGGCGGTATTATGGAACACATTGAACAAGCAGGTATTCACTCTGGTGACTCAGCTTGTGCGTTGCCATCGATTTCATTACCTCCTGCTGTACTAGATAAAATTCGTACCTGGACAGTGGAACTTGCGAGAGCTATTTCTGTTGTTGGGTTAATGAATATTCAGTTTGCTGTCGTCGGCGCCCAGGGTTATTCACCGAGCGTGTATATTTTAGAAGCAAACCCACGCGCTTCACGAACTGTACCATTTGTTTCAAAAGCAACAGGTGTACAGTTAGCAAAATTAGCTTCATTAATAATGTCGGGCAAAACCTTAGAAGAATTAGGTTTTACCAAAGAAGTCATTCCTTCCCATATTGCCGTCAAAGAAGCAGTATTACCATTTAATAAATTCCCAGGTACTGATACTATACTCGGACCAGAAATGCGCTCAACTGGCGAAGTCATGGGCATTGACATTGACTTTGGACGTGCCTATGCAAAAGCAGAACTTGGCGCCGGTGAACAACTACCCCTATCGGGAACAGTCTTCGTCTCAATGAACGACCGTGATAAAACACCAGTAGTCCCGATTGTCAAGGAATTTATGGATTTGGGTTTTGACGTCATTGCCACCGATGGCACCCGAAAAATCTTAAAGGAAAACGGCTTAAACGTCGAACTCATCTTAAAGCTTCACGAAGGGCGCCCTCATGTACTAGATGCCATCAAAAACCGTAAAATCCAAATCATCATTAACACCCCTTCCGGAGGAGAAGCACAATCTGATGGCCGACTTATCCGTCGCAGCGCACTAACCTACAAAATACCCATAATCACCACCCTCGCAGGTGCCAAAGCTACAGCCGCTGCTATTCGCTCGTTACAAACCACCGACCTCGATGTCCGAGTAATTCAAGAATACTCAGTAAATAATTAAAGTAGGGTGCGTGACGCTACCAACTATCTCTAAACGAAGCGCTAGTTTAAAGGCGTCACGCACCAGACAACTATCTCTAAACGAAGCGCTAGTTTAAAGGCGTCACGCACCAGACAACTATCTCTAAACGAAGCGCCAGTTTAAAGGCGTCACGCACCAGACAACATTCTCTATCCTGAGAATTTTTTACATTTCTTTATGATTCCCATTAATTTTTTATGAACCAATATAAGTAAATTAATTAACATTTATGGTATAATTTTTTTCTGGGTGCAAGCTGAAACGCCCAAAAATATATCAAAAATGACTAGCCAAACCTTTTTAATAAATGTTACAATCATTAATACAAAAGCTTAAAAAATAAACTTGTTGAGTTCGTTACTTTTAATCTAACTTTAGATGATTGCGACCAAACCTCAAAATAAAGTACCTTAACTCAAATTAATAACTATAAAAGTTCTGAAAGACCAACTGCTCTATACCGAAGCGGTATTTATACTTAGATTTCCTTTTTTAAGTTTCCAACCGAATTTGGAACTGCTTAATACAGGGTTTCTATCGGTTAACACAATCCCTGCCCATTATTAAATCAATTTACAAGAGTAGCGCCATGAAGACCGCTCAGACAGCCACAGACCTCGTGCGGACTTACCTGCGTGAGATTGGCAAAGTGCCACTCTTAACACACGAGGAAGAAATTTATTATGGAAAACAAGTCAAGCGTGTAACTGGCTTGTACGAAGTTAGAGAATCTCTAACCGCTCAATTGGGTCATGAACCAACGCTTGAGGAGTGGGCAAAAGCCAGTGACCTTGATATTAGAGATTTAAATTCTGCCATCGCAGAAGGCGAGTTTGCCAAGCGTAAGATGGTAGAAGCTAATTTGCGGCTTGTGGTGTCGGTTGCAAAAAAATACATTAAGCGGAATGTTGACCTACTTGATTTGATTCAAGAAGGTAGTATTGGGATGCAGCGCGGTGTCGAAAAATTTGACCCTACCAAGGGATATCGTTTTTCTACTTATGCCTATTGGTGGATACGGCAAGCGATTACTCGTGCTATAGCCGAAAAAGGCAGAACTATACGCTTACCAATTCATATTACCGAAAAATTAAATAAAATCAAAAAAGCACAGCGTTCTTTATCTCAACAGTTGGGACGGGCGCCTAGTGTTGGAGAATTAGCCGAAGAGCTTGACTTAACTCCAAGGCAAGTGCGCGAATATTTAGAAAAAGCACGCTTACCACTTTCGCTTGACTTACGTCTTGGTGATAACCATGACACCGAGCTTGGCGAAATGTTAGAAGATACAAACGCAACACCAGAAGAGTTCGTGGTTCAAGCTTCGCTATCAACAGACTTAGAGCGGTTAATGTCAAGTTTAACGACTCAGCAGCGCGAAGTTATATCGTTAAGATATGGTTTGGCTGATGGGCAATCGATGACTTTGGCGCGAATTGGTGAAATGCTAAATATCAGTCGCGAAAGAGTCAGACAAATTGAACGTGAAGCTTTGACGAAGCTTCGCAAGTCAAAAATAAGTATCAATGAATATTTAGCAAGTTAAGAATCACGTAGAGACGCGTAATCCGGAGGATTTCCCGTTATCCGTAAACGGAGTTTTCCCGCAGGGTAGGATATCCCGAAGGGTAGGGATTAATCGCGTCTTTACCGCGTCTCTACCGATTATGGGAAGATAGCACGCAAAACTTTGTACGGTTACACCGACTGCCAACGCGCAATTATCTTGTTACATTAGTTAGCAACAGTAAAAAACAGTTAGCTGGAGTTAAGGGCATTGTAACTGCATTAAGTATAGAATTGCATGAACCAACGCTAGCTGTAAAAGTCTAGGAGGCAAAAAGTGAGTAACCAACCTAATCGAGTTTCCGAATTCTTTGATAGCGAGTCTGAAGGTGTAAACTTGCTGTGGCAGTATGTTAAGTCGTTAAGTCCTGAAACATTGTCTCAGTTATCTAAACCTTCTTCACCCGAAGTGTTTCAAGTAATGGAGCGTAACATTGTCGGTTTGCTTGGCAATTTACCTTCAGAGCATTTTGGCGTAACTATTACTACTAATCGAGAAAATCTTGGTAGGTTGTTAGCGTCAGCCATGATGAGTGGTTATTTTTTACGCAATGCTGAACAGCGCATGAACTTTGAAGTCGCTTTACAGGGAACTGATACAGAAGAACAGTCTGAATAGAATTTTGATTATTTTGCAGCATTAATATAATTTACTAGTATGTACTATGTTAGAAACCTGCTTTCTCCAAGAAACCAGGTTTCTTATAAATTTCAATATCTATCATGAACCAACAAGCTTCATCTCCACCACATAAAATTATTGGTGTTGCTGTTATTGAGAATAATTCTGGTCAAATTTTAATTGACCGTCGGCGCCCAGAAGGAGTAATGGGTGGGTTATGGGAGTTTCCTGGTGGTAAAATGGAACCGGGTGAAACGGTTACAGAATGTATCCAAAGAGAAATTAAAGAAGAATTAGGGATAAATATTGAAGTTGGTGAGTTATTAATAATCATTGAACATACCTATACTCACTTAAAAGTTACTCTTCACGTGCATATGAGTAAACATGTCAGCGGAATTCCCCAGCCAATTGAATGTGACGAAGTGCGATGGGTACAATTAGATGAACTATCTCAATTTGAATTTCCTGAAGCTAATACTCAAATCATTTCAGCTTTAAAGCAATATAAGGCGCCTACGAATATTTTCTAATGAACGAAATTACGAAGTAATACTGAAGTTATTTTCAGTTAATGTAAATTATTTTGGATAGACAGGCAGTATTAAATGGAACCATGCTCCACCAATAGGAGATTCATCAACCCAAATTTGACCGTAATGCGCGCGGATAATGCGTTGGCATAAACATAAACCAATGCCATATCCATCTATGTCTTCGTCACGCTCTAAGCGAAAACGATTTTCAAAAATGCGCTCGCGGTTTTCTTCGGGGATACCTGGACCTGAGTCACCGATGCTAAACTGCACTTTTTGGGTAGTACGATGAAGTCCAGAAATCATTAACGTGCCGTTTTCGGGAGTGTATTTTATGGCGTTATCAAGAAGATTAATCAAAACTTGGCGAATGCGGTCAGGGTCAGCGTAAACAGCAGGCAAATCTTTAGGAATGTCTTTTTGGACTTCTAATGATTTCTTGGTAATACGCTCACGCAATTCATCAAAAACTTCTTGAAATAATTTCCCAAGTTCCATTCTTTCAGGCTGAATGCGAAACTCGCTATTATTACCCCGACCAACCTGTAATAAGTCGGTAATCATGCGGTCGATAGTTTTAACCTGAGTACGTGCCTGTTTGAATAAATTTGCCGTTAAACTCGGTCTTAAACGCTCGAAGGCGCCGCGTTCGACGTTGTAGTTCGATTGTAAAGTCTCAATAGCAATAGAAGCTGCTGTTAAAGGGTTACGAAGGTCATGCGCGAGCATCCCAATAACCCGGTCTTTGAACATCAGCTGCTCAGTAAGTTTCTCTTTTTCCTGTTTGAGACGAAAAATCTCATCAGAAAGCTGAATTAACTCTGTTGATAAAGCTAGTGAACGAATTGAGGATTTTGAGGATGTAGAATGACCATTTTCGACTTCTTGTTGTAGCTCAAACGAGTTGGAGCTACTGTAATTGTTTACAGAAGCTAACCAACGAGGCCACCAAGTTTTTAATTCGTGAATAATGTTACTGCCAGCAAGAGTCTGGTTTGGTTCTGGGTGAACTTTAACCAGCGCTGGTGTCGCAACCAGTTTGTAATGTTCTGCCAAATATGGTTTTTGTCCAACATTAACAACCTGTAGTTCAAACCTATGTTCAGCCTGTAGTTTGTCTAGATATGACTTTACCTGCTGAACTTCTTGTTGAGACTTTGGACGGTCATCAACAAAAAGGAACAGTTGGAGTGGAACCTCTGAATAAACCGGCTGGTTCGCTTCTGCTTGCATGTAATCGAGTTTTAGCACTGGTAACAAACCGACGACGCAGTTGTGAAAGTCAGTTAACCAGCGGTGAATATCCCGTTGGACTGTTGACTTTGATGCAATGAACAGACAGTTGTCACTGTGTCTGCTGCTTATTCTTTACAAATTTAATATCTATTTTAGATTTTTCATACTACTATCCAATCACAAATTTTAGATGAGATACATTTTTTTGAGCATTTTGGCGCCTTTATGGCTGCAAACTATGTCATTTTCGGCGCTTGCGAAAGAATATAAACCACAATCAAAGATGATTCAAGCTTCCTCGTCAAGTCCTATAGAGACTTTTTATACAGCGACAACTGGGCTGGTGCAGGATCAAATCAACTTAATTGCACGTATTGAAAACGCACTTTTAGTTAAAGACCCCAACCGAGTCCGTGCGGTACGCGGACAAATAATTGTGCAAGCTGCATCTATCGAAGGTTTTGTCAAACGACAAGACCCTAACTATAAAAGCATTTGCAGTTCCTCGCTAAACACCAAAGAAGCAAGAATTTTGTGTCCACTTTATGCATCGAGCCAACAGTTATTAAGACTTTCGCCTTTACTCGACCGTATTTTATCGCGACGAGGTGAGTCAGCTATGGTTCGCTCACTACCGTTAGTGAGTGGAGAACGTCAATCTGACCCAGTAATGGCAATGTCACCCATTTCACGTCCAGATTTGGGTCGAATCGCAACTCCTTACGCAACGCAAGAACCGAATTTACTCAATTTGGCACCACAACTGATTATCGGTAATTCCACTAAGAAACTACTCGCAAATTATACGGAACCAATACAAGGCGCCATCAAGATTCCCCAAGAAGCAATCGAAGTGTTAGAAGCAGCACAAAAACACATCGAACAAGCACAATTAGAGTTTGGACAAGAAGCGAAATTTCATAATCCGAAACAGACGGCAATTGCACTAGACCGCTTTGCTTATGACCTTGACCCGCAAGAAAGGCAAACCTACTCTAAGTTTCTGGCATTGCCTCAAACAGGTATTTTTCGCGTCCTACCACATACAGTTTACCACCGTCCGTTAAACACGCTTCAAAATCGATTATCAAAAACTGTCATAGAACGATATCCTTTCCCATCTTTAGGAGAAAAAGACGATTTTACTCCAAATTTAGCACTTTCTCTAGTTGGGGATAATTTTCATGTCTTAGCAAGTGGAGTTGATTACAGCTTAATGGCTAACTTAGGAAATATACCTATTGAAAAACTAGGCGCGAATCTCGAAAATGTAAATCTACTTGCCAAAGCTTTTCTTACTTACCAACCACCAAGGCAGTTAAATTTATTACAACAAGAACGGCGCCGTTTAGCCACTAATAAACACAATAATTCAGGCTTACTATCGAGCGTTCCAGCACAATTAAACAATACCTATTTAGTGCGTTCGTTTCAATTTAAACTACCATCAGCTATACTTACTGGTCAAAAACTCACCCCACAAGAACGTTTAAGCATTGACGAATTGCTCAAAATTTCTAGTAGCGACACAATTATAGCGTTTCGTCCAGTTCGACAACGTTCTGATGGTAGTTATACTGTACTTTGGCGCGTCTTAAATAGATTCACAGCACCACAAATCGAAGATTTAGAAGCGTATTTGAAATATTAAGAAACCTAAGAAACCCGGTTTCTACGCAAAATCGTCATTTTTATAAAATATCTTGATGAAGAAACCGGGTTTCTGGCAATTGTAATGCGTTAGTGTAAGAAAGGGAATTACACTTATTATTTTGGTCTGTGCTTTACTGTAAACGTTTGGTTGTGTTATTGAGTTCGGCAGTTATATTAAGTTCTTTAACTGCGTGTGCAAATAGTCCTATCGGTAAAAACTTAGAAAAGTCTTTCGCAGCAGATTCGCGATTGCAAAACAATAATAATATTTTTGGCGCCAACCAAACACTTCAAGCGACACCACAACCGCAACCAACAGTTCAGCTACCAGCAGATTTTCCTGCGGAGATTCCAATATATCCAAATGCCCAACTACAATCTGTGACACCAGGCGCCGAGGGTCAATTTGTGGGACTATGGCAAAGTATTGACCCAAGTAATTTCATCACAAGCTTTTATCGTAGTCAATTTGGCGCCAATAATTGGCAAATAGTCCAGCAACCCAGCGACGATACAGGAACATTTGAAGCTCGACGCAATAATTTATTAGTAAGAGTTACAATTCAGCCAAAGTCAGTTACAAGCGCAACACCAAATCAATCTCAAACATTAACAGAGTTACGAATTGATTATTCTCCCAACGGTACAGCGTTTGCATCCCCTATTCCATCAACAGATACAACCGCAACTCCCAACCCAACTACTACACCAAATACTGAAGTCGCTACTAATACAAATCAACCAGGAAGTCCAGATTTTATTGGCCCAGTCTTACCAAATAGTAACGCGGCGCCTGCACCAACAACTACACCTACAACCGCACCAGCAACTATAACACAAACAGCGCAACAGTTCACTGATATAAACAAAGCTCCCCAACAATTACAGCGTTATATACAAGACCTAGCAACGCTGGGAGTTCTAACAACTTCCACAAACCAAGCAAAAGGAAATACCAACACTAATTTATTTGAACCCGGTAAAGTTATTACTCGACGTGAATACGCACGCTGGTTAATTGCTGCCAACAATGCCATGTACGCTAGTAACCCAGCAAAACAAATTCGTACAGTTTCAGAAACAACACAACCTGCATTTACTGACGTACCCAAAACCAATCCAGATTTTGCTTTTATTCAAGGACTAGCAGAAGCAGGTATAATACCCAGTACATTATCGGGTGACTCTACAGAAGTATTATTTCGACCAGACGCACCATTAACACGCGAACAATTACTTCTATGGAAACTACCACTAGATACACGCTCCGCATTACCAACAGCAAACTTAGAAGCCGTTAAACAAACATGGGGCTTCCAAGACGCAGGTAAAATAGACTCTAGAGCATTGCGAGCAGTATTAGCTGACTATCAAAATGGTGAACAATCAAACATTAGACGTGTATTTGGATTTACCACACTCTTTCAACCCAAACGAACTGTAACACGCGCCGAAGCAGCCGCAGCCCTATGGTATTTTGGCACACAAGGTGACGGCATATCAGCAGCAGACGTACTCAAAGGCAAAACCTAGCAAATTTGTTATATTCACTCAATGCCTCAAACCAAACCCTATCAACCACTACTACTACGACTTCTACACAGTATAAACGCCGTACTAATAATCGGCGCCTTAATTACCGGGTTTTTGGTATACGATAGCTGGGATGGTAGGTTTGGAAGCTTGGGAATAACCAGAACCAACCGCGAGTTAATAGATACTCACGGTACATTTGGATTTTTTATCTCATTTGTAGCACTGCCAATATTTTTGATTTATTGTTGGAACGCGGGTAGACAACGTTTAATTCAAGCTTCTACATTTAAACAGTTGGGTAACATCGGAACACCTGCATGGTGGTACGCACTCCAACAAGTAACCAATACGTTAGTATTGTTAGCAGCATTATTCTCAGTCGTATCAGGTAAATTTCAAGACGAAAACTGGCTACCGCAGGGTGAATTAAATCACATCGCTTATTACATTCATTTGATTGCTTGGGTAGTAATAGTACTAGCACTGTTAATGCATTTACTAATGAGTGCCAAAGTTGGAGGTTTCCCCCTGTTACTCTCAATGCTCGACACAACATATCGTCCAAAGGACAGTCCACGTTTATGGCGCCAAAAAATTGTCAATTGGTTTCAGAAAAAATGACCAATGCAAACTATCTATGGGTAGGTATTGGTTGTCAACGTGGAACTTCATGTGAATTTATCGCAGCAGCAATAAAACATGTGTTCCAACAAAATAATTTATTTGAAGGTGCCATTGCAGGAGTTGCCACTATAAATAGTAAAGCAAACGAAACAGGTTTAATCGAATATTGCTCTGTGCGTAATTTACCCTTAGTCTTTTTTACTACCGAAAAACTACAAAATATAAACGTACCGAATCCATCACAAATTGTTGCCAGTAAAGTTCAAACATTAAGCGTTGCTGAAGCTGCCGCCATGATTGCCGCATCCGTTGATACATTATATGTACCTAAACAAATTATACGCTCAGTCCAAAATTTAAAAGGCGCCGTTACATTAGCAGTAGCTTACTCAACTACTCTTAAAACATAGCTGATAAGACTTGAAACAATAGACAGTACAATTGAACCTAACAAAGCAGGTACAAAACCGTTAATTGTAAAGTAATTAGCAGGAGTTAGCGCACTTGCTAACCAAAGGGCTAAAGCATTTAAAACAAATGTAAATAAGCCAAAAGTTATTAGAGTCACTGGGAACGCTAGAATACCTAAAATTGGACGGATAAAAGCATTTACCAAGCCAACAACAACAGTTGCAATAAGAGCAGCAGGAAAATTTTTAATAATAAAACTATTCGCAATAAAATTATTGACAATATGAGCAGTGATAATTAGGGCAACGGCAGTACCAAGCCAAGTTAATAAAAAGTGCTTCATATATTTTTCTAGATAAAATAACCAGAATATCTAATTTAATTTTTCCTTTGTGTACGAGCGTGGTTGATTCCTCTTACTCTCTGTGTACTCTGTGTCTCTATGGTAAAAAAAAACTATGTGACTGCACAGGCGAAGAAGGCCTGTGCCACAATGACAATTTAGGGCTTTAAAACATATTAAGATTGAGAGCGGTTGGTACGGCGCTGGGTTAAAACTTCCCAGGTTTCACCACCAGCTACACCATCAGGTTCCATACCAAAGCGTTTTTGTAATGCTTTGACAGCTGTTTCCGTATCGGCGCCAAAATCGCCATCAGGGTTATTTTTAAGATATCCTAGTCGCTGTAATCTGGTTTGTAAGTCGTAAACTTCTTCGCCACGCATTCCTAAACGCAAAATAGGAAATCCGGCTGCTGTATATTGAATACCAGGCTTTTGTAAATTTGAGTCGGTTTGACGAGTGCGGTATGTTGAGCTATTACTTGCCGTGCTACGTGCAGTACGATTATTTGTATTTCTTGTTGATGTTGTT
Source organism: Calothrix sp. FI2-JRJ7 (assembly GCA_019359675.1). Classification (GTDB taxonomy): domain Bacteria; phylum Cyanobacteriota; class Cyanobacteriia; order Cyanobacteriales; family Nostocaceae; genus Dulcicalothrix. The sequence continues at coordinate 133,035 of JAHHGX010000031.1, read as the reverse complement.
GTAGTTGTATTGCGTCCACGATTAGCTGTACTCGTATTATTGGTATTATTTCTATTTGTGTTAGTACGAGTTGATGTTGTATTAGTTGTGTTGCGTCCACGATTATTTGTACTGTTATTCGTACTATTTTGATTAGTGGTGCGCGTGGTTTGTCGTGAAGTATTATTATTGCTGCTGCGAGTTGTAGATGTGGTGCGGACTGTTTCTTCCTGTTGTCCGTTACGTGTATTTATTCTTGTTGTAGTTGTAGTTCTAGATTGTTGGTTGGATACTACTACTGGTTTGGGTAAGTTAGCAGCGGTTTGTTGATTTGGTGTGGGAAAGTTAGTGTTTGTTGTGGTTGCTGGTGAGGATGTTTCGTCTGAGTTGGCAGCGACTGTTTGCCCACCTGGAAATAATTGTTGCCAAGTTGCTGTGTCTACTACACCATCTGGCGCCAAACCTGCTGATTGTTTAAACTGGGATACTGCTGCTGCTGTTGTTTGACCGTATGTTCCATCGACGGCGCCGTTATAATAGCCCATAATTTTTAAAGCAGCTTGTAGTTCACTTACTGCATCTCCTTGACTACCAACTTTGAGAGTTGGACGGTTTATGGTGCCTACGGTGATAACTTGAGCTATTTGCTGTTGTACTGTAACAGAGGCTACAGATGGAGCGCTAAATAGTAAGGGCACTCCGGAACATAATAGCAAGCCTAAAAGGTTCTTTCGGTTAAGTAAGTTGAATGCGATCACCGATGCGAGGTGACTTATTATACTTGTTTTGTTTCTAGCTGACATTGGAATTTGCCCCCGGTGTCTGTATACTAATAGTACAATTATTAAGCGTTGATTACTTATTTAAAGCATTGTCAATCGCTTCTTTTTGACCTACTAGTGATACATAAGGTTCCCGTAAATAATTACACGCTGCTGCCATAGCGCTTTCGGATGTGACTGCTGTAATTAAGTTTTGAAAGTTGCTGTCAAACTCGACGCCAAGTCCCAATATTTCATACCATCCGTATATTTGAGCAAGTTGGGCGTTTGTTTGTTTACCAAGTGTATACTGCCCCAAAATTTTATTTTTCGCAGCTTGAAGTGCTGTTTCTTCTAGTGGTTCGGTTGTAAGTAAATTTACTTCGCGTTGCAGTTCTGTCAGTGCTGTTTTCGTGTTCTCTGGCGCCGTTCCCATATAAACTACAAATGCTGCGGTAAATAATCGAGTTGGGTATAGTGCTGATACTTCGTAAGCTAAACCGCGTTTTTCTCTTAATTCGACAAATAATCGACTCGATAGTCCGTTACCTAAGTATGACGATAATAGTTTTAGCGCTGCATAATCTGATGAATGTACTGATGGCGCCAAATAACCCAGCATTAAAATAGATTGCTGTGTGTTTTGGTGTTTAAGCACTAGTTGTGGAGCAAGTTTGACTTCGGGTAATTTTGTGGGAATTATTTGACGAGCATCGTTCTTCCAGTCACCAAAAATTTCTTCAATTAGCGCAACTGCGTTGTCTAAAGTAATACGTCCAGCAATACTAATAACTATATTATCTGGACGAAAATAAGTTTTGTGAAACTCAACTAAATCAGCACGGGTTAAACTGCTCATTGTCGCTTCATCCCCTAATGCTGACATTGCATATGGATGATTTTGATACATAGCTAGACGTAACTGCTCGAATGCGATGCTAAAAGGTTGCTCCTTTTGTGAGCGAATATCTTGAAGCGCTAGTCTTCGCTCTAATTCAACTTCGAGTTCTGGAAAAGTTGGAAATCGTAATATTCTTCCCGCTAGCGCTAATATTTCGGCAAAATCTGCTGTTACTGTTTTTAGCGATACCAAAAAATAATCGCTTGTACTATCTGCACTCAAAGATGCTCCCACAGACTCGACTGCTTCAGCAATTTCCATGCTCGAAAGTCCATCACATCCTTTCGTCATTACTGCTGATAATAAATGCGATAAACCCGCTTTTTCTGGTTGCTCACAAAAACTTCCTGCACGAATAAACACACGTGCAGCAATAATATCGGCTACTGGATTTTCTGTAACTAAAACTACAATACCATTACTTAATACTGTACGATGAACATGAGATTTTTGTGGCGAAATTGTCATTTTAATTAAATCGTTGATGGTTTAAGCGTAGTTACCGCGTATTGATTTGGCGAAAGATATAAGAACGCTAATTGTTGCAGTTCTTGGGTATTAAATGATAAAATTTGGTCAGGATAAGTTACTGCTAACTCGACATCAGTAATTGTGTTGTAATAACCGTAAAGTCCTGCTAGTTGATTTGGTGTTTCGGTTGAAAAGGCAAAGTCGTTGCACAGTAATCTTTGAGCGCGTCTCAATTCTTGTTCACTAATCCCATTTGTAATAATATCTTGCAAATGCATTTTAATTGCGGTTTCGACTCGTTCTAAACATTCTGGCTCTAAAACTGCACTAATTGTAAATAAACTAGATTCTTTTTGCAGCGAGAAATTGCAGCATATATAACGAACTAATTGCTGTTCTTCGCGCAAGTCTCTTACTAACCGTGATGTTCTACCAGATGCTAACAATACTGATAATAAGTCTAATCCACATGCTGTTGTTAGATCATATACTCCTGGCCCAGTCCATGCCATCATTAGACGTGCATTTTCTAAACGTGGTAAGTTGATTTCTTGACGCCTAATTCCTGCTATAAATGGTTCAACAATTTTTTCTCTTGTCGTTAAATTAAAATTATTATCGTTATCAGATATGGATTGAAAATTATCTGATTTAAAAGTGTTTTTAACTAATTCTAAAGCCGGTGCAACAGGAATTCCACCGACGATTACCACGGTCATATTTTCTGGTCGGTAATAAGTGCGGTGAAACGAGCGTATATCAGAGCTAGAATGCTGTTCAATATCGGTTTCGTTACCTAAAATAGAACGTCCGTAGGGGTGTTGTTGGTAAATACTCTGGACTAAATGCTGATACCCTACCCAATCGGGGTCATCATTATAAGACCGAATCTCTTCTAATACAACATCACGTTCTCGCTCTAATTCGTCGTCGGGAATTGCCGCATTTAACAGCATTTCTGCTAGCTGTGGAAAAGAGGAGTGTAAATATGAGTTGGTGGAGGTAATCGAATAATGTGCGTAGTCGTAACTTGTCGCTGCGTTACTGACACCACCTTGGTTTTCGATATTATAGTCAAAGACTCCAGCAGGTACTTTGGCTGTACCTTTGAATATCATATGCTCTAGAAAATGTGCCATTCCGAACCCGGAAGAAGGTTCCGATATACTACCTGCACTAACCCAAACATCTGCCACAACTACGGGTGTCGTAGGTATTTCTTGATGTATCAAAGTTAAGCCGCTGTCCAGTTTGAATATTGAGGCTGGAAACACTGTATTTATTGATGGTTGTAATATTTTTTGTAATTGTAATCACAATTTCTTACAATTCTACTGATTGTAGCTCTGAATGTGTCACCATTTCGATGCAATTTATACAAATTTATTTGAAAAAGCAAAACGTATTATTTGTGATATAATAACCATCCTAGAAACCGGGTTTCTAATTTTATATTTCGCGAAAAAACTTAATCTCTTAAAAAAACCCGGTTTCTTAAAAAAGTGAAAGCTCCTGTGTCGAAAAGACTTCAGGAGCTGATTATTTTATCATACCGCGACGCCGTTTTACCTAAGTTTATGACCTGGTATAACCAGGTGGGAGCCTTGTGTTTCGTTTAAAGTTTCCGAGTACAAGCTCGGTCTACTGCCACGAACAATAATCGGTTCCCGAATTCTTAAAGACATAGATCAAAAAACTTGATGGCAGTCACCAACGTTGCAGTACAACAACCCTATTATAGCCTCCAAAAATACAGTTGTGCATCATTACAGGATTTTTCTTTATTTCTTTGTATTTCAGTTTTGATTTGGATACCAAACTGATTCAACTTGACGCGCAGCTAATATGGCGCCATCTCGACTGGGGTTGTCTAATAATATAGTCACGTGTCCGAGTTTGCGACCCGGACGAGATTCGGTTTTACCGTACCAATGAAGGTGGGCATTTTCTATACGCGACAAAATCTCGCGCTTTTCAAAGTAATCAGACAACGAATTTTCGTAACCGAGCAAGTTTACCATAACGGCGCCGGGACTAATTAAGGCTGTACTGCCTAGTGGGAGTCCACATACTGCCCGTAAATGCTGCTCAAATTGTGAAGTTTGACATGCATCGATTGAAAAATGTCCCGAATTATGGGTACGTGGCGCCACTTCATTAATTAAAACATTGTCATCTACTGTCAGGAATAGTTCTATGCCAAAAACTCCAACCGCATCAAGACTGTTGAGGAGAGTTTTCGCGACATCTTCAATTTTGGCGGTAACTTCACGAGAAATATCGGCTGGTACAATTGCACGCCGACAAACTTGTTGTTCCTGTTGAGTTTCTACCACTGGATAGATGACAACTTCGCCATCGATTGAGCGAGCCGCAATAACAGCGAGTTCGTATTTGAAGGGTACAAACTCTTCAAGTAGAAACTCGGTGTTACTAGCTTTGAACCGTCCATTTTCAAGCTGGTTGATAACTGTTTGAAAATGATTATTATTCTTAATGATGTATGTGCCTTGACCGTCGTAGCCATGACGACGAGCTTTTAAGACCACAGGAAAATTAAAATTAAAAACGGCGCCTAGGTTACGGTTAGTGACATCGAAGGCGGTAAATGATGGTACTGGTAAACCAATATCGCGTAAATAGCACCGTTGATGATACTTATCTAAAAGAGGAGCAAGTGCTTCTAGCTTGGGACGAAAACAAACGCCACGTTCGGCTAAAGTAGATAACGCCTCTAAGTCAACGAATTCGTTTTCAAAAGTAATGACATCACTGTTTTTAGCCAGTTGTACGGTAGCGACAGCATCATCAATGCGCGCTTGTACAAAATTAACAGGCTCTTTTACAGGAGTCTCGGTAATTGCAAACAGTTTTTGCTGCGGTTCATCGATTAAATACTGCTCCGGTTTGCTTTTATGAAAACCATTGCTGTGCAAGAGCGCAACAGCAGGGTCAGAAGCACTCGGAGTTTGTACAACTAGTTCTAAACCAAGCTTGGAAGCTGCCCCTCCCATCATCCAAGCGAGCTGTCCACCACCAATTACACCTATACGTTTCATCTGCACCCTAGCGAATCACGAGTTTTAATACCTGTCTGTTTATTTACTCCACGAGCGATGCTACACAGTTCTTTAACCTGTGCCCCATCCAATATTGCATCAGTAAAATCAGCACCATTTATATTCACGTTTTTGAACGTGGTACGAAGCAGCAGCGCTTCTTGCAATATTGCATCACTTAAGTCTGCCCCTGTTAAGTCTACCTGATCTACTAGTGCATTTGATAGATTAGCTGCCTGCAAATTGGCTAATGTCATCACCGAAGCACTCATTACTGCCCCACGTAAATCAGCATTACTAAAATTTGCTAACTCCATATTGGCGTTAGAAAACTCACATGCTTGTAATTCTTGCCCAGAAAAATCTTTTCTCGACAATTCCGCGTTGCTAAATGACATCGGGTGCGTCCAATCGGCAATAGCGCTGCTCGGCACAAATACTACACAAGCTACAATCACGACCAAAATAACCACCGCTGTTTTGTAAGCGTTTAGGAGGCGCCACATATTAAGTAATACCAAGAGAAGATTACCGCTATTTTCAGCTTACCGCGAATTGTGTCACTATCCCAATTTCTATACCCATATGCATATTGACACTCAATCATTTAATTTAATAATTAATAATCTATTAATTCCTTTTATTCTGTTTTCATTATTAGTATTAATGCTCTGCGGAACACCGAACTATTCAATAACAAATTACCGCCCTTTTAAGGTTTACTTAACAGTTTTTATTTTTATAAATGAACGTGTACTTTTGTAATTATTACGAAATATTTACATAATAATTCAAAGGTAAAGTTTATTTTCATTTTGGCGCCTGACCTGTTTGGAGCTGGTATGGTTGAAAAGTAACGAGAAACAATATTCTGCGTAATATAAGTTAACGAATTACTCAAACTGAATAACTTAAACCGAATTACTCAAACATATATAATCACTAACAAGCACAAATCTAAACAACATGTTAAGTCTAACTTCCCGCCCCAGCGTCAAAATACAGCATTTCCATGATGAATGGCTCGAAGATTGGTGCCAAGAAAATGGCTGGACTGATTTGTTCTGTGAACGTAAAAATAACTATTGGGCGTTTCCTCCAGGAGCAGTAATGCCCGAACCAATTCCTGGAAAAATTTTAAGAAATATTAAGTCAAAAAATGGAATGACCCAGAGCGAAAAATTCTGGTCAGTATCCGCGATAATTGGTACATGTGTAGCAGTAATTTCTACCTATTTACTCAAATGTCCAATGCCAATGATTGTAGCTTTCGCGTTCGATGCAGTTACTGCCGCACGTTTAGAATTAGAAGATATTTAATCCCTCCCTACCCCCCGAACTTTGGGGGGATTAATATTTAGCATTGAAAGATTAAAACAACTGTTGCTAAAAGTGTAACCGCCTAGTGTACGCATGGTTTTGATGTCATAGTCAAACATGAAGACGTGGACACAAGGGGGAAGCGGATGCAGGAAAAATCGAGCCAACGTTGCAATAAGTTTTTACAAAGACGATACGGCGTGCGTTTGGGAAGACGTTACGCATTGGCGGCAGCAGGTGTAGTATTAATGGGAATGATTGGATGCTCACCTTTAACTAGTGAGTCGAGTGCAGTTGCCGCGCGTCCTAACACAGAATCTCCGATGTCAAAAGTAGTAATTCCCGATACAAAGCTTGTTAATAGTAATACTAAGTTTGGTTTTAAGTTGTTTTCAGAAGTTGTCAAAAAGGATGAAGGCGCCAATGTTTTTGTTTCGCCTTCGAGTGTAGCTTTTGCTTTGGCAATGACTTATAACGGTGCTGAAGGAACAACGCAGCAAGCAATGGCAAGAGCCTTAGAATATTCTGGGTTGAGCTTGCAACAAATAAATTCATCGAATGCAGCATTAAAAACGCTTCTAGAAAATCCTGACCCAAAAGTACAGATAACTATTGCTAATTCGCTATGGACTAATAGCAATGCGTCGTTAAATCCAAGTTTCATGCAACGAAACCGCGATTTTTATGCTTCGCGCGTTACAAATCTAGATTTTACCGACAGTGGCGCCGCGAATACGATTAATAATTGGGTTAAAGATTCGACGCGCGGTAAAATTGATAAAATTGTTGAGCAAATCAGTCCAGACCAAGTAATGTTCTTAATTAACGCCATTTACTTTAAAGGCGCCTGGACTGAGCCATTTGATAAAAGCCAAACCAAACAACAACCTTTCACAAAAGCGTCCGGTCAAGTTCTTCAAACTCCGATGATGGCGCAACGAGGGAACTATAAGTATTTAGAGAATGATAAGTTTCAAGCAATAACCTTACCTTATGGTAAAGACGGTAAAATCAGCTTTTATGTATTTTTGCCGAAAGAGAATTCGGGTGATTTGAAAGAGTTTTACCAAAGTTTAAATTCTGAGAACTGGGAAAAATGGATGCCACAGTTCCGGAGACGAGAGGGTGAAATTCGATTGCCTCGTTTTAAAATGGATTACGAGGTGACACTCAACGATGCTTTAACAGCGTTGGGTATGGGAGAAGCGTTTAGCGATAAAGCCGATTTTTCGGGAATTGGTAAAAATCTTGCTATTAGTACTGTTAAGCATAAAACTTTTGTTGAAGTATCAGAAGAAGGAACAGAGGCAGCAGCAGCGACTTCAGTAGGCATTGTCGCGCTTTCTGCCCCTATGAACCCTCCATTTTCAATGGTTGTTGACCGTCCATTTTTCACTTGTATTCGCGATAATCAAACGGGCAGCATTTTGTTCATGGGTTCAATTGTGGCGCCACAGTCGTAGAAGTCGTTGAATTAGATTGACTAATTTGATTAGATGTGGACACCGACATGTCACTTGCTGTATTGGGTGCAGCTACTTCCGACAAAATAATGGGACTTTCATCAGTATCACTTGCACGTCGCAACGCACTTAAAGCGGTTTTAACTACTACCGCACTAGGAACAGCTAAAATAACTCCTAATAAACCTCCGATTCTAGCTCCGGTCAAAACAGAAATTAATAGCCAAACAGGGTTTAAGCCAGTAAAACTGCCCAGAATACGGGGTGCAATCAAGTTTTCCAAAATTTGTTGAACGATTACCGCTGCAATTAATACTCTTCCCCCCATACCAAAATCTTGCAGCGCAACAAGAGAAGTTGTTAAGGCAATACCAACAGAACCACCATAGGGTACAAGTGCCATTAAACCAATTGTCAAGCCAAATAATAACCCAAAGGGTACCTTTAGCCATAAAAAGGTGGGAATTAAGGCACTCGCCATACAAGTAGAGATAATTAACTGAGTAATGAAGAAATTTTCAAAGCTGGAGCGTAACGTTTGTGAAAACGGTTCGCGAAATCTGACAGGAAGCCAATCGACCAAGCTTTGCCAAAGTTCATCACCATGCTGCAATAAATAAAATGTCAACACCATTGTGAGCAAGAAGTCTAGCAAGGAAGTAACTGTAATAACTGCTAGGTTTAGAACTTGCCCTGCAATAGCTTGTAATTGTCCTTTTACACGGTCATTGATTTGTACTACTAATGCATCTAGGTTTAGAGGTAAACCGAAAATTTCGGCTTTTTCGTTTAACATCATTAATTGCGAACGTCCGGAGTCTATTAACTCTGGAATGCGTGCGACTAATTGTTGAGCTTGAGTTAGAGCTAGTGGAATCAGCGTTACGCCTAATGCCAGTAGAATTGACAAAGCCAGTAAAAATACTAAGATAGCTACTGGTTCGCGTTTGGCGCCTTGGCGTTCCATCCAACTTACAGGATAGTTAAGCAGAAACGCTAACACTGATGCTCCGACTAAAATAACAATCAGCGAATGGAAATACTCAAAAATTGCCGAAATCGCCCATCCATTAAGGACGAGCAACGGTGCAAAGAGCGCGATTGCTACAAATCGCGCAATTGGCGTTAGTGTTTGCCACCAGTTTAGGAGCTTGCGTGTCTGCATCTGCTGCTACATGCCTGATACAACTAAATAAATATGTTCATAAGTCATTAGTCTATTATCCCTGACAAAAAGCCTTACACACATCTGTCTTCCTGCCGTATTCTATGAATTTCTCGCTGACATTATGAAAAAACGTAAATCGATTTTTAATTTATCAAATACACATGCAGGCGCCCGTAGCGATGCATCTACCTTACAATTGGTGTTATACATGATTCCGGTTGTAGGCTTCTTTCCATCATTGTGGACACTGTATAGTCGTCAGGGGACACGGGAACAACTTATAGCAAGTAAGTTGTCTATTACTTTGATGCTTACTTGGATACTGGGATACCTGTTACTCGCAACAGGAGCGGAGCAAGCGTCAAATACGTTAGCATTGCGTCTACTGATACTAAATACTTTTTTGACTTCAGGGTACTTTTTAGTTAGCGCTTGGTTAGTTGTGCTAGCTCTTAAAGGTAATCGTGTGCGTGTACCGGGATTTGATAAGCTTTCGGAACGTCTTTTCGGTAAATATACTCGTTAAAATTAAAATTAGGTATTCTCAGGCAATATTGATAAGTATTTACACGGAACTTTGCGCTCTTGTAACCAACATGCTGCTCATAGGTCTAGTCAAATCGCCTTAAATATTGCCATACTTCAATAAAACAAACCAAGCATCTCCGGATTTGCTTTAGGAGGAACAGAAAAATAAGGAAAATACAGTTATAAGTGTTTTGGTTAACACCGGGATACGGTACTTAGCCTTAATAATTCTAAGAGTTAGAAATTTAATTTCAAAGCATCTACGTATAAAAAGTAGACTCGGTTAATTTATATAGATTAAGTGTGAGGAAGTCAGTGACGATTCAAAGAACTTCTGCGGAAGAGAACTTTTCAAGTGATACTAAGAATGTAAGTAGTAAAAAAATTCCGGACAAATCAGGACGTTGGTTATGGTTTTGGGTGGGGATGAGCGGAATAGCAATGGTATCGGCAACTGCTGGGGCATTACTAGCGGTATCCTTAAGCAGCACCCCTCTGATGCAAGCGAACTTAAGTCCACAAGAAGCAGCAGTATTCGATGGAGACCGTATTGCCGGAGGTGGGTTACGCTTTTCTGAATTGACACGTCCTGTCAACATTCTTGTGATGGGAATGAGCGTGCTTCCTCCCGATGTTAAAAATCCTCCTACTGAAAGTCAAAATCTTCGTTACCTTCCCCAGGTAAATTCTTTTGACGGTTTAGCGGATGTAATGTTATTAATTCGCTTTGACCCAGAAAATAAAACTTTAAAGATGCTCTCTATACCCCGTGATACCCGAATTGACATTGAGGGACATGGAACAAAAAAAATTAATGCAGCTAATACCTTTGGTGGACCCGCTTTAACTGCCAAAACAGTCAGCAACTTGCTGGGTGGTGTCGGAGTTGACCGTTATGTTCGTATTAATGTTTTGGGAGTTGGCAAGCTGATTGATGCACTAGGTGGTGTCAATGTTTTTGTGCCCAAAGACATGAAATATCAAGATGATTCACAGCATCTTTACATTAACCTTAAAAAAGGTCAGCAGCATTTAGATGGTAATAAAGCGTTACAGTTACTACGTTACCGTCACGATGAAAATGGCGATATTGGTCGAATTCAGCGTCAGCAAATGGTAATGCGCGCGCTTATGGACCAAACTCTTAACCCAGCAACTTTGGGACGTTTACCAGATGTACTGAACGTCGTCAAAGAACACATTGATACTAACTTGACGGTTGAAGAATTATTAGCGTTGGTAGGATATGGCGCCCGTACAAATCGTTCAAATATACTACAGTTAATGGTGCCAGGTCGGTTTAGCGCGAAAAACGAATTTGACGCTAGTTACTGGATACCAAACAGTGACCGGATTGCGAAAACAATGGCACAGCACTTTGATTTGCAATCTGTAGCAGCGACAAAAGACACCGAACCCAGGAAGTTGCGTATTGCAATTCAAGATAGTACTGGGGATGAGAAAACTAACCTCCAACCTTTAATTCGGATTTTGGAAAAGGCAGGTTATCGTAACGTATTTATCGCAAAAAGCTGGGGTGAACCGTTACAAGTAACCCATATTCTGGCACAGCAAGGTGATGGTAATGAAGCTGAGTCGGTACGCAATACTCTAGGTTTCGGCGAAGTTCGTGTTGAAAGTACAGGTACTCTAGGCTCGGATGTTAGTATCCAAGTTGGTAAAGACTGGTTACAGCAACTTAACTCGGCAGAAAATCAAGGTGGATAGTCATGGCAGCGGATGATAAACGGATGTAACGGATAGGCGTTTTAGATAATTCATCCGTTACATCCGTTGTATTCGTTGCTTTTTTTTTAGCAATTTAAGAAAACTACTTGCTTTATTAGTAACTTTACTTATATTATACAGAATTATATTTAAGTAAAAAAATCTTATACGTAAAGCGACAGTAATTCTACGCGTGTAGAATTTAAATTAGCTATATCGTGTAATATCAACTTCGCATAATCATTGAACAATATAATTCGCTCTTGGCAACTACCTTACTTGTATGGTGGTAAGTTTTGCTTGTTTGTTGTCCGTAATTTGAAAATATACCAAAGAATATTATGCAGAAGCTTTTGAACTCAAAGTACTTTCTACTATTGGCGTTTCCAGTTATTACTGGTTCTTTTATAACCGCAACACCCAGTCTAGCTGGTACTTTTGCATCTTCAGAAGCTGGTTTTAGGTTTGATAATTTTAGTGTTAGTCCAGAGTATATAGAGACTTTTACAGATACAGATTCCCAAGCTATTAGTTTTAGTTCTCAAGGTAAAGCTAATGCTTATGCGGAAGCAAATGCTGATTTTACTAGCATTTCTAATTTACCTTTATCATTCGCTAATAATTTTTCATCAAGTATAGCTATTGGTGAAGGTAAAGACTATTTTGGTAGTGCTGAAAGTTTTGCTAGTGTTACAGGTTATAACTTTCAAGTGAAGACGGGTGGTATTTTTTCGTTTGACTTTATGGGGTTTCTTGATCTTCAGGCTTTAGCTGATAACCCTACAACTGAATATGCTGGCGCCGATGGTGTAATCTTACTTCAATTATATGACCAAGATAACGGCGTACTTTTAGACTCACTATCAATACAAGGAAATACGGCGACTTCTAATAATTTGAGTTTTCTCACCCACAATAAAACCGATAATTTCTCTTTTATTCCGACTGAAACTTCTTTTGATACAAACTCTAACGGTATAAATAAATACGCTTATGCTGATGTTAAAGGTTACTACTCTAGAAAATTTGCAGCAGGCGCCAATTTGAGTTTGTTTGAACTAAAAAATAATCGCGTGCGTGTCGTAGTTCCAGAACCCACAAGTCAGTTGGCTCTTGTTTTTGGCGCAATAAGTATTCTCTTAATTACCAAAACCAAACGTAAATTACTTTTGAACAAAGTTACTATTAATTAAAAAACAAAGAAGCTTGAAAACACTGTTTTTAGAGTAATTTAGCGGGTTATTTTAATGACGATTTGGTCAAATAAAGTAGCTATATAAGTATTTACATCTTTTTTCTTCTCTCTGTGTACTCTGTGTCTCTGTGGTCAAAAAATACTCTTCAATACTGTATAGGCGCCTACTATTTGTGCTATAAAGTATTTGACAACGGGTCGTTGTCAATTTTAAGGTTTTATGTTCAAACGGGCATCCTTGCCCGTTCCACAAGATGTCTATTCCACAAGATATCTATTCCATAATTTATAGGGAGTGTTGTGTTTGTTCGGAAATCCAGTCTTGTAAGATGGGGTTGATGATTTGCGGCGCCTCGTCTTGGGGGCAATGACCAACACCTTCGATGGGGATAAATTTGAGTACTTGTGGGTAGTCGGCGAATTGGCGCCCTAAATCTATAGGTTCCCAAGGGTCTGCGGCACCCCATAAAATAATTGCAGGACAGGGTAATTTAGGTAATAAGTCTTCGGGCAAGGGTCCACTGGAATATGATGTAAATGCTAAAAATACAGCAACAGCTCCTGGGTCTGCTGCTGGTGACATTAAAATATCTATTAGTTCGTCGGTGACTGCATCTGGGTTCGCGTAAGCTTGTAATAAGATTTTACGAACTGTTTTTGGCTTGGCAATTTGGTTAAAGAAAAAGTTACCTACAGCTTCGTTAGATAATACTTTTTGCAATAATGGGGCACCAAAACGTCGATACCACGGTAAAGCTGCGCGTTTGCGGTCGTGTAATAAACGCAACGAACAGTTAAGCATCGCGACTCCACGAGCAATATCTGGATTATCTACTGCTGCTTGCATGGCGACAATACAACCAATCGAGTTACCCACCAAAAAAACGGGTTCCCCAACTACTTCACGACTAAAGTCAGCTATCTGTTGTCCCCAAGTTTCAAATGTATATTCAATTTCTTTTATTGGGTTGGGTTTTGCTGAACCTCCAAAGCCTATTAAATCAATCGCAAAAACGCGACACTTATCTGCTAGTACTGATATATTGTTCCGCCAATGCCATAACGAGGCGCCGAAACCATGTATTAAAATTACTGCTGGACCTGTAGTTCCTTGCACTTGGTAAGAGATTGGATAACCCCGCCAAGTCCATATTTGCGATGAAGATAGTTTAGGAGTAGAGGCAGATATGGTCATGGGTTATTACTTAATTTACGTGTGTTTCAATGCGCTAAAATTTACATCCACGATATTTACAGCTACTATATATACAGTTAGTTGCTGTATTGTTATACGAAATCCACAAACGGATAGTTTGCCCTTACAATAAAAACTTTAACCGTTTTTATTTTTTTTTAGCAGAGTAATAATACGAGTATAAATAGTATTTGTTACATTTGTTTATAAGTATTTAAACGTATATTAAGAAACCTGGTTTCTTTAGGGTATCTTGTAATAGAAATGAAGATTTTGCTCCCGAAACCAGGTTTCTGGGGTTTTTAGTCTTCGCTTTCTTGATAGAACTGCTGCAATTCTTGTAATTGTGTACGTCGAGATTTTTGACGATATTTTTTGGTTTCGAGTTTCGGTTCGTAGTGACTTTCACCTTTACTTTTGCTTTTTAGTTTTAAGGTAGATTCGGGGTCGGTTGAAGAATTGAGATGAGCTTGTCTTGATGCAACTTCTTCTAAAAAGACCAAATAATGTTCGTATCGTTCCCAATCTCCGCGAACTACACATAATGGTTCATCACGATGCAAGCAGTCACCAAATCGACAGTTTCCAGTAGCTAGCTTCAGTCTTGCTTCTGGAAAATAGTATGCTAGTTCAGATGGACTACAATCTAAGTCGGGTTGGTTAAAACCTGGGGTGTCAGCGAGCAAACCACCGTTTGGTAGTTCAAATAGTTCAACGTGACGCGTAGTATGGCGCCCTTTACCAAGTTTTCCTGAAACTTCACCAACACGCAAGTTAATATTTGGAATTAATTTATTTATTAAGCTCGATTTACCTACACCAGAGGCGCCTGCTAACACGGTAGTTTTATTTTGAAGTCTATTTAATAAAATATCGGTGTTGAGACTGTTATATACACTAATAAAAGTAGGTTGATAACCCCATAAGCTTAATCTTTCCTTAATATCCTCTTGTTCTGCATGTGATACTAAGTCAGATTTATTGAGACACAAAACAACATCTAAGCCAGTAGATTCAGCTTTTAATAAAAAACGGCTAAGTTGATATGGTTCTAACGGTGGGTCAGCGGCGGCAAATACGAGTAATATTTGATTAACATTAGCGATTGAGGGACGGTCTAATTGACTCGAACGTGGTAAAACATCCGCAATAGCACCCCTATTACCAGTCCAGTCAGGTTCTTCAACTACAACACGGTCTCCAACCATGACAGAAAGCCCGATTTTTTTTAATCGAGTTCGACGAGTACAGAGGAGGGTTGAAGTGTCAAGTTCTCCTCTGTCTCCATCAAGTTGCACCTGATAAAAATTAGCCTGTACAGCAACCACTGTACCTGTTAGTTGTGCCTTCGCTTCCATATTAACCGCGACCTAAACCGCGTTTGGACGGCGTACTAACAATGAAAAGTAACCGGAACAATCGGTTATTTGCTCGACTTGAAAACCTGCCATAGTTAAGCTGTCAGGTACTTGCTCGATTGGTTCACCTGGGTCTAACCAAACTTCTAGCAAATTACCTGGAGTCATTTTTTCTAAGCTTAACTTTGTCCGAACAAAATTAATCGGACAAGGGGTACCACGCAAATCAAGTTGAGCATCGGGTGTGTATGTAGAAGATACGGTCATTCCTAGTTTATCTCTGATGGAAAAAGTTGCCTAAAAACCCTTCGATACCGCCCTTTCCGGTGCGTTCCCCTCTAATTTTAGCGAGTTCTTCAAGCAATTTTCGCTCTTCAGTGCTTAATTTAGATGGATTTGGAATATCAATCATTACCGTCACCAACTGGTCACCCCGGTTAACAGGATTACCTAATCTTGGTACGCCATGATTTTCTAACTTAAACTCAGCGTAAGGCTGTGTGCCCGCAGGAATCGTTAATTCCTCTGGACCATCTACGGTATCTACCTGTAGTCTACATCCTAAAATTGCTTGCAAATAACTAATTGAAATTGTAGAGCGTATATTTAACTCTTCGCGTTGGAATTCGCTATCTTCGTTAACTGTTAGTTGAACATACAAGTCACCTGCTGGTCCTCCACGTTGACCTGCATCTCCTTCACCAGGTATCCGCAAACGTAGTCCATCGTAGACCCCTGCTGGAATTGTGATTTTAAGTTGTTTCGCTACCTGATTGGCGCCTTTGCCACTACAGTTATCACATTTTTCTTCGATAACCATTCCCGTTCCGTTACAAGTGGGACAAGTTGAAACTTGGGTGAAACTACCAAAAGGTGTGCGTGTGACGCGACGTACTTGTCCGCTTCCGCTACAAGTTGAACATGTACGCGGTCGAGTTCCTGGTTTGGCGCCACTTCCGGTACAAACTTCACAAGTTTCTAAATGAGCAATACGAATTTGTTTTTCGCCACCAAATACAGCTTCGCGAAAGTCTAACTTTAGGTCGAGTTGTAGGTCATCACCGCGAACCGGACCCGAACGGCGCCGTTGTTGCGTTGGACCACCCATACCACCTGCGAAACCGCTGAAAATACTTTCAAAAATATCGGCGAAACCACCCATGTCGCCCATATCTTGAAACCCAACCCCAGCTCCCGCGTTCACACCATCGTGACCAAAACGGTCGTAGCGTGCGCGTACTTCTGGCTCAGAAAGCACTTCATAAGCACGGTTAATTTCTTTAAAACGTTCTTCTGCCCCCGCTTCTTTATTCACGTCTGGGTGGTACTTACGAGCTAATCGACGGTAAGCACTTTTAATTTCGTCTTTGTCTGCCTCACGAGAGACACCTAAAATTTCATAATAGTCGCGAGCCATATTGTAAAAGGTGAGAGTTAGAAGTTAGACATTTTGCGCCTCTTCCTCTTTCAATTTCTTGAGTACAGAGGCGCCGAAGGCAAGAGTTAAGTTTTGTTAATAGTAAATTTTACCTTTTACCTTCTACAAAAATCACCAAAAATAAATATATTTAGTCGTTTTGGACTGCAAAAGTGTCCACAGGTTAAAACATGTTTGTAACTTTTTGGTTCGTGAAACGTCATTAAACGTCATGTATGAGTATACTTAAAATCATCAAGGAAGTGCAGGTGTGGTTTCCACCGCCTTATACGACAACAGCCTATAACAGTGGGTGCGGAAAACCGTATCTTTTATGATACAATTTGAATATGTTATGTCATTCAAAAGCAAATTGCCGAGACGAGCGGTTGTCCCGGCAATACGGCTTGTTATTACAATTTAACAGATATCAACGAAATTTTTGTTAACCTAGTCAATCGCTTCGTAATCAGCCAAAGCAGCCGCTTCTTCTTCAAAATCAAAATTGAATTGCGGTGTCATGTTTTCGTTTACACCATTATTGCTTTCAATACTTGAGGTATTGGTTATTTCGACAATTTCGCCTGGTTGACTGTTGCCAGCTCGATTATAAACCTCGGCGCCGATAGCAAATAAAGCTTGTTGGAATTCCTGCAAACGTTGTTGGAACTCATGAATAGAGACATTAGTATCGTTACTTATTGCTTGTAATTGAGATAGTTTTTCATCAGCGGACTGTTTCATGGAGTCGCTAATTAGATGAGCGTTATTTCTCAAAGTAGATTCATAACTACCCAGCAAGTTATCAGCTTGGTTTTTCAAAGCAACCAATTCAATACGCTTCTTATCTTCTTCTGCAAAAGCTTCGGCTTCTTGGCGCATTTTTTCGATTTCCAGCGCGCTTAAACCACCTGTATTAGTAATACGTATGCTTTGCTCTCTACCAGTACCTTTGTCTTGAGCGGCAACTTGCATGATACCGTTGACATCAATTTCAAACGACACCTCAATTTGTGGGACTCCGCGCGGTGCGGCTGGAATACCAGTTAGTAAGAATTTACCAAGGCTTTTATTATCGCGTGCCATTGCCCGTTCACCTTGGAGGACATGAATTTCTACTGAAATTTGCCCATCAATAGCGGTGGAGAAAACTTGAGATTTACTGGTGGGAATTGTGGTGTTGCGCTCGATAATTTTGGTGAAAACTTCGCCTAGAGTTTCGATACCTATAGACAACGGAGTGACATCGAGTAGTAATAAGTTCTCAACTTCACCACCTAATACCCCAGCTTGAATTGCGGCGCCAAGAGCAACAGCTTCATCAGGGTTAATAGAGCGGTCGGGAGCTTTGCCACCGAAAAACTTCATTAAAGCGTTTTGCACGGCAGGAATACGAGTCGAGCCACCGACCAAAATAATTTTATCGATATTTTGAGGCTTAAGGTCGGCATCTTTGAGTGCTTGCGTCATTGGTTCAAGCGTTGCTGCAATTAAACTACTTGCTAACTCTTCAAATTTTGCGCGACTAAGTTCGGTTTCTAAATGCTTGGGACCACTGGCATCAGCGGTGATAAATGGCAAGTTAATACTTGTGTTGCCCATGCTCGATAATTCGATTTTGGCTTTTTCCGCAGCTTCACGCAAGCGTTGCACCGCCATTTTATCTTGAGCTAAATCGATTCCTGACTCTGTGCGGAAAACTTCAATCATCCATTCAACAATAACGTTATCGAAGTCATCGCCACCTAAATGGTTATTACCACAAGTCGCTTTAACTTCAAATACTCCATCTCCGAGTTGAAGAATAGAGACATCAAATGTTCCACCACCAAGGTCAAATACAAGAATTAGCTGTTCAGTGTCTTGTTTATCTAACCCGAATGCCAAAGCTGCTGCGGTGGGTTCATTGATAATACGTAAAACTTCAAGACCAGCAATTGTGCCTGCGTCTTTTGTAGCTTGACGTTGGGCATCGGTAAAATATGCGGGTACTGTGATAACTGCTTGTGTAACGGTTTCACCTAAAAAGTTCTCTGCGTCTTGCTTAAGTTTTTGCAAAACCATCGCGGAGATTTCTTGGGGTGTATAGTTCTTGCCGCGAATTTGGACATCAACCGTATCATCACGACCTTTTATACATTGATAAGGCACCCTCGACCGTTCGGTTTCTGCGTCTTCCCAACGGCGCCCAATAAATCGTTTGATACTATAAATAGTATTTTCAGCATTTGTGACAGCTTGACGTTTTGCCAATTGACCAACCAAGCGTTCACCACCTTTACCAAAACCGACGATACTTGGAGTTGTTCTTCCACCCTCGGTATTAGCAATAACAATTGGTTGACCACCTTCTAAGACTGCTACGCAACTGTTAGTAGTGCCCAAGTCAATCCCAATAACTTTTCCCATAAGTATAATATTCTGTACTTGTTAGTTCGTTGACATAACACGGAATATCCACATTAGGTTGAGAGCATACTTACGTAATTATTACTAGTGGGAAAAAGTTGCGCTAGCAAAAGAAGCATTAGTGATAGTTTTGTACCGAACGGTCGTGTACTTGAAGTTTAAAGCAATAGTAGTATAACCGTGTCAATCAAGAAAATTGACGCGGTAAATACGTACATGGAAACTAACTATCAGGTTCAACTGTCAGCTTAACTATCCGCTGCACTTGATTGAGTATCATCAAGAACAGGCGTATCTTCTTTTGGAGCTGCGACTTTCACCATTGCATGGCGTAGTACACGTTCACCCAAAAAATATCCGCGCACTAACTCTTCTAACACTGTTCCCTCTGGATGTTCATCCGTAGGTTCGCGCAATACTGCTTCATGAAGGTTGGGGTCAAATGGTTGACCTTCGGGACGCATTGGCGAAACACCCAATCGTTTTAAACTGTCAACCAGTTGTTTATAAACCCCTTGATAGCTTTTATGAATTGCCATCTCAGAATCGTTTTGAGGTTTAATGTGAGCGCGCGCACGCTCAAAATTATCCACTACTGGTAATAGTTCTGTAATGGTGTTTCGTTTAACTAATGCATCAAGGTCGTCTTTTTCCTTCTGAGTGCGCTTGCGATAATTATCGAAATCTGCTACTAACCGTGTGTATTGATTGCTACTTGCTTCGAGTTGAGCTTTGAGCGAATCGATTTGCGGCTCCATTGCACTATCATCAGAAGCAGCGTCAGCATTTACGCTATTGTCAGATGTCGAAGCGTAGGAACTCACATCGTTAGTTGCCACAGCACTGGGGTCAGCTACTTCGCTGCCATATGTACTTGTGTTGTTTTGTTCAGGGAAGTCGCTATTCATCGTTTGCATTACCTCTTAGAGTTCTCCTTATTGCTGAATAGTTAATCATCGTTCTCTATTTTGACAAAAGCTGGATATATTCTTCCATCGTAATAAGGACGGCTTTCCGTAGAGTATTGTAGTGCGGGTTTCCGTAAATTGAGTCAAGGTTCTAATTTTTCTTTGTCAAGATGAGAGTTCTGGGTACCAGCATGGGAATACTCAATATAGAAGAGGTTTTGGCTACCCATATAAATATAAGAATATATGACTTATTCGTCATCACAACAGAGGCGAAGTACTGCTCTCACAACGAGGACAGAATTTTCACCCTTCGGAACAAAATTAGTACAATCAGGGTTTGTTGATACCGAGCAAATGCGACAAGCACTGATGGAAAGTCGCAAAAGCGGGACACCCCTGACTGAGGTACTTGAATCGATTTCAGGGCGCCAGCTATCACCGGAACTGCTGAGATTATATAAAAAACAACAACTTTTTGAATTAAAAATACTTTACGGGGTTGAATCACTTGACCCAGAAGTTAACTCCATCGGCACATCGATGGTGGCAAACTTGATAGACACACTTATCCCAGTAGATATTTGCCGGCGCCATCGTTTAGTACCATTATCACGTAACGACGAGCAAAACCCACCCAATGTATTGGTGGCAATGGTTGACCCAGATAACTTAGAAGCATCGGATGATTTAAATCGGATTTTGCGTCCGCAAGGGTTGGCGTTGCAACGGATGGTAATCACTACTGAGGACTACCAGCAGATTATCAACCAGTTTCTTGATGAGCTAGCAGTTAAGCAGAAGCACATCGAGCAACAAAAATTAACGGATATCAATCAAGATTTAGAAAACCTTGGCGATTTAGATTTAGCAGATGCTCCAGATGATGCGGAAGCTGATTTAGGGTCAGCAATGAAAGGTGCGGAAGATGCACCGATTATTAATTTGGTGAACCGAATTTTAGGAAAAGCGTTACAAGAGAAAGTTTCGGATATCCACATTGAACCGCAAGAAGAGAATTTACGCATACGGTTTCGGAAAGACGGGGTATTGCGTGAAGCGTTTGACGCATTACCGAAAAAAATTATTCCTGCCATCACAGCCCGATTTAAGATTATTGCGAATTTAGATATTGCCGAACGTCGTTTACCACAAGACGGACGGATTCGTCGGATGTTTGAGGGACGTAAGGTTGACTTCCGCGTTAACACCTTGCCAAGTCGTTACGGAGAAAAAGTAGTACTGCGGATTTTGGACAACTCCGCTACACAGTTAGGTTTGGATAAATTAATTACCGACCCAGAAACTTTGCATATCGTCCAAGAAATGGTTTCGCGTCCTTTCGGTTTGATATTAGTAACAGGACCAACAGGTTCGGGTAAAACGACTTCGCTTTATTCAGCACTTGCCGAACGTAACGACCCAGGTATTAATATCAGTACAGTAGAAGATCCAATTGAGTACAGTTTGCCAGGAATCACGCAGGTACAAGTTATCCGTGAAAAAGGATTAGATTTTGGAACTGCACTACGCGCGTTTTTACGTCAAGACCCTGATGTATTGCTTGTGGGTGAAACGCGAGATAAAGAAACAGCAAAAACCGCGATTGAAGCAGCGTTAACAGGACACTTAGTATTAACAACACTTCACACCAATGATGCTCCTGGCGCCATCGCCCGTTTGGGTGAAATGGGCATTGAACCATTCATGATATCAAGCTCATTACTGGGAGTGTTAGCACAGCGCTTAGTACGACGTGTATGTTCAGACTGCCGTATTCCTTACACTCCGACACCTGAAGAGCTTGCTCGTTTTGGGATGACAGCATCACAAGATGTTGGGCTAACTCTTTACAAAGCTAATGCACTCAGCAACGAGCAAATTCAACAAGCTAAGGGCAACGGTTCGCTATGTCCAACATGTAACGGTGTTGGTTACAAAGGACGCTGTGGTGTTTATGAAGTCATGAAGATTACAGAAAACCTACAGACTTTAATCAACGAAGATGCACCAACCGAACGCATCAAAGAAGTAGCAGTAGAAGAAGGGATGAAAACCCTGCTTGCCTACAGTTTGGACTTAGTACGTCAAGGTGCGACAACGCTCGAAGAAGTAGAGCGTGTAACCTTCACCGACACAGGTTTAGAAGCAGAACTCAAAGCCAAACGCAAGAGTGGGTTAACTTGTCGTACATGTAGCGCTGAACTTCAACCCGAATGGCTGGAATGTCCCTACTGTATGACATCCCGCTTCCAAGACTAACCGTAAATTAGCTCGTACTTAGGACTTCAGTCCTTAACACAAGCGATAAATCGCTTATTACAAAAACACACAGAGGAAAAAACAATGGATTTCATGATTGAGGACTTGATGGAAGACATGATTGAACAAGGAGGTTCGGATTTACACTTATCCGCAGGACTACCTCCTTACTTCCGTGTCAGTGGAAAACTCACACCTCAAGAAAAATATGGTGTGATGTCAGTTGACACATGTCAGCGGCTAATTTTTAGTATGCTCAACAACACCCAGCGTAAAACACTAGAACAGACTTGGGAGTTAGATTGTTCTTACGGTGTAAAAGGACTAGCGCGCTTTCGTGTTAACGTTTACAAAGACCGTGGTGCCTATGCAGCATGTTTACGTGCATTGAGTTCTAAAATTCCTAACTTTGAGAAATTAGGTTTACCCGATGTAGTCCGTGAAATGTCAGAAAAACCAAGAGGACTAATCTTGGTGACAGGACCTACAGGTTCAGGTAAAACTACAACACTTGCGGCAATGATTGACTTAATCAACCGCACACGCGCAGAACATATATTAACAGTAGAAGACCCAATTGAATTTGTTTATGAACCAATTAAAAGTTTGGTTCACCAGCGTCAGCTAGGTGAAGACACAAAGAGTTTTGCCAACGCATTAAAAGCTGCTTTACGGGAAGACCCAGATATTATCCTAGTGGGTGAAATGCGGGATTTGGAAACAATATCTTTGGCAATTTCTGCGGCAGAAACAGGACACTTAGTATTTGGTACACTACACACAAGCTCCGCTGCACAGACCGTTGACCGGATTATTGACGTTTTTCCACACGAAAGGCAAACACAAGTCCGTGTACAACTATCAAACTCATTAGTAGCAGTATTTAGTCAAACCTTAGTGCCCAAGAAAAATCCCAAACCAGGTGAATACGGTCGGATAATGGCGCAAGAAATTATGGTAATTACACCAGCTATTTCTAACTTGATTCGCGAAGGAAAAACAGCGCAAATTTACTCTGCAATTCAAACGGGGGGTAAATTGGGAATGCAAACACTAGAAACAGTTTTGGCAAACCTTTATAAGCAAGGAATAATTTCCTTTGAAGCAGCAATGTCTAAAACATCTAAACCCGATGAAGTTCAACGTCTCATCGGTGGTGCTCCTCCACAAAATGGCGCCAAAGTAGCTGCAAAAGCACATTAAAACCAAGAATTGTAGAGACTGTACATGTACAGTCTCCATATAATTTCAAATTCATAACCTTTTAAAATATGCCAAGTTTTGTAGCGCGTGTCAGAGATTCTCAAGGAAAAAGTAGGACTGAAAAAGTAACGGCAGAATCGATAAAAGAAGCGCGTATCAATTTACGACAGCAAGGTTTTGTAGTTCAAGACTTGAAAAAAACAGAAAGTTTTGACCTCAAATCAGCACTCGATTTTAATGCGCGTTTTGCATCAGTTTCTGTTAAAGATAAAGCCGTTTTTTCACGTCAGTTTGCAGCATTAGTCAACGCTGGTGTAGCAATTGTAAGAAGTTTAGGTGTACTTGGAGAACAATGCACAAATCCTAAACTCAAACAAGCACTTTTAGATATAAGTGCCGATGTTCAAAACGGGATTAACTTATCTGATGCAATGCGGAAACACCCAAAATGTTTTGACGGGTTGTATGTAAGTATGATACAAGCGGGTGAGGTTGGTGGTGTACTCGACGAAGTACTCAACCGACTCGCGAAATTATTAGAAGACGTTGCACGTTTACAGAACCAAATCAAAGCAGCACTTTCGTATCCCGTTGTGGTTGGTTTTTTAGCGGTTGCAATTTTTATTGGGATGACGGTTTTCTTGATTCCAATTTTTGCTAATATCTTCAAAGATTTGGGAACTACATTGCCTCCATTGACACAATTCATGCTTGATGTCAGTGAAATTTTGCGAAGTTGGCGATTATTTGTAGTAATTGCTGCTGTGATTGGTTTGTGGATTGCTTATCAACAATATTATAAAACAGCCGTTGGTAGACAAACTATTGACCGTCTTTCTTTGAAAATGCCTTTATTTGGTGACTTAATACAAAAATCAGCCGTCGCTAAATTTAGTCGTACATTCGGTTCTTTGACTCGTTCAGGTGTTCCAATTTTAACTTCTCTAGAAATTGTGCGTGATACCGCAGGAAATCAAGTTATTTCTAATGCTATTGATGCTGCACGCGCGGAAGTACAGCAAGGTGGCATGATAAGTATGGCGCTGCAAAAAGAGAAAGTTTTCCCTGCAATGGCAATTCAAATGATTAGCATTGGTGAAGAAACAGGGGAAATTGATGCCATGTTAATGAAAGTTGCTGACTTTTATGAAGATGAAGTTGAACAAGCTGTAAAAGCTTTAACGAGTATTTTGGAACCAATTATGATTGTGGTACTTGGGGGAATGGTTGGTACGATTTTGTTATCAATGTATTTGCCCATGTTCGCCGTATTCGAGAAATTGGGATAACCACAAATGTTGTAGAGACGTGATTAATCACGTCTCTACATCATATTAAATAAATTTATACATAAAATATGCCTGTACACAAATCTAATTATGAAGCATGTTTGGCAGAATACAGCCATCATCTCGGCGCCATAGAACTGTTCAAACAGCACCGTCCTTATTTGGAAATGATACCAAGCTTACGGCGCCCAGCAGAAAGCGTTATCACTATACCTTTACCAATTATCCGCATTCGCAAAGCGGGTTCATTATCAGAAGCAATGACGTTACCGTGCGATGTTGCTATTTTAATGTGTGACCCTGAATGGAAAATTAAAACAGGTGCCGAAATTTTTATTTATGTCCACCGTCCAGAAGAAGATTTTTCTGATTTATTAATGCGTTGGCGCCAAACCCAAGTATTACTTGATAAAGACTACGAGTGGTTAATGCCAGAACGACATAGCCATATATTAAGCGAGGGTGCAAATACCAAATACCCACTGTTTGTCGTATTTCCTGAAACATCCGAACGCATTAAACGTGGTTTAATAGGCGCCGAACTTCCATTCGTTATTCAAACACACGAAGTTTTGCTTGATGAAAACCCAGTTGAAAGTTTGTCTTAATTGTAAGGTGGCATAAGCCACCCTACACTCTTTTGAACACAGAATTATTTTACAAACTGCGGCATAATTTCAGCAGCAGTAAAAATACCATGCATACCGCGCTTATGTAATTGCATACCAGCTTTCAAGTAACCAAAAGCAGGTCCACACACATTAGCAGCCATACTAGTTTCATCACCTAAAGTAAAAGTGTGAGTAGAAATTTTACCTTCAAAAGTACGTCCAGTGATTTGAACATTTGTACTTAATGGCTTTTTAGGTGAGCGAGTATCGACGACACCACCGACAGTAACGCGGTTACGCGCGCAAATACCTGCAAGCTCAAGCATTATGTCATCCGCGTGTTCCATATTCTCTAATTTCAGAATACCGTTGGTTTTATCTAATAATGCTTCTACTTCGGCGTCGGTCATAGAAGAAGCAGTCTCTACACTATAACCAGGCATATGACCAATATCTTCACGAATTGTCGCGCGGTAAGCTTCCCAGTTGGCGATACCTACACCAAAAGTAATCTCTACTTTATGAACGTCAGCAAAGCTTTGTGCTGCGAGTGATGCTGCTGCGGTTAATAACCCTGGAGTGGCGCCACATCCTGTCATATAAGTTATACCAGCTTCTCTGAGTTCACCGCGCATTTCTAACAGTTGTTCAACAGCACTTGTACGCTTAATAGCATCAACAAGCACTCCACGCCAACCCAACTTAATAAATTGCTTAACTACATTTGGTATAAAATTATTGGGTAAGTTGGGTAATGCCAAAAAATAACCATCGACAGAGGAACCCGCACTGATTAGTTCCTCAATACTTTCGGTAGTTAATTTGCCAAATGGCTCTAAGTATCCAACTGAACCTAAAGATTGATAGGTACTAATACATCCTGAAGCATCTAGTCCATCTGGACGATAAACATAACCGTGTTTATCTGCTGCTGCTACTAGTATCATTTCCCGTTTAGGCGCCAACACTCTTGCAGCTGCTTGCCCTAGTCCACCAAAACCTAGTACCCCGACGCGCGAACCTGTTACTTGCTTTGCACTCATAATCTACATTCCGAATTGCCTCAAAGCTTACAACATTTTCGATTCACGATTTTAAATTGTAGATTTTTTGTTATGTTTCCGATTAATACTTATGTTTTACACGTATCTAGATATAGATGCTTTGATAATATATAATGCTAAATTTTATTTTAAATCGATAATAATAATAAAGTTTCTCAATAATTTTTGTATAGGTTGCTCTATAAAACAGGATGTAAAAGCTTATGATATATATATTTCAACTTTTTTATACTTAAGTTACGTATACCTTTTGAAGCTTGACTAATCCCCAAGGTTAAGGGAAACTTACATATAGTGAACGTACTGACTAAACAATTTAATAAGTTTTGTAAATTTTCTGAGATATATATTTTGAGAGATGGAACATTAGTTAACAAATGACAAGTTTGTAACTAGGGGTATGTTCCAGAGGGCTATGTATATAGTCCTTTAATAGAGCAGTACAGTCCGAACGTACTTATCTTTGGTTGGCACAGTAAATTATGGAAACATTAGAGTTCATTATTTATCCAGATGGTCGGGTACTAGAAAAAGTCACTGGCATAGTAGGTGCTTCGTGCGCTGAGGTAACAGCAGCGATAGAAGCACAGCTAGGAATAGTACTTAATCATGAGCCAACCTCAGAGTTTTTCACCCAACCTGTTGTTCAACAATCAGGTGTGGCGAATACACAGACCAGTTTCAGCGATTGGTAGCTTTTTTAACCTTTTAGTTTCGTTATCTCACAAACACCATGTCACACTTTAGCCAAATTAAAACTCAAATCCGTAACGTTGAATCATTAAAGGAAGCGCTCACAGAATTAAATATTGATTGGAAACAGGGTCCGCGTCCGGTACGTGGTTATCGTGGTCAAACTCACGATGCAGAAATTACTATAGAGCAAGATAATGGCTACGATGTTGGTTTTAAATGGAATGGCAACGAATACGAACTGGTAGCCGATTTACAGTATTGGCAACAAGATTTATCAGTTGAAGGGTTTTTACGTAAAGTAACCCAACGTTATGCATTCCAAACAGTGATGAAAGAAACGGCACGTGCTGGTTTCCAAATTGCTGAACAGCAAAAAAATGAAGATGGTTCTATTCGTTTAGTTGTACAGCGCTGGAGTGCGTAATGGCTGATTTTATGCCGTCACCTGAAGACACTGAAGACGCACGGTCTGGTTTTGAACCGGAGTTGGGTGGTTTTTTACGCTCGGCGCCCGAACGGTCTGGTTTTGAGCCAGAGTTAGGGGGAATGCTGCGTCAAAAGGGTGTTTACGTCGATGAAATCACCTGTATTGGCTGTAAGCATTGCGCGCATGTTGCTCGTAATACTTTCTATATTGAACCCGATTATGGGCGTTCGCGCGTCGTTCGTCAAGATGCAGATGCTGAGGAAGTCATTCAAGAAGCGATTGACACATGTCCTGTTGACTGCATTCACTGGCTTGATTACACCGAACTTAGAAAGTTAGAAGACGAGCGTAAATACCAAGTTATTCCTTTAATTGGCTATCCAGTTGAAGGAGCTGTTGTAGCTGCGGAACGGCGCCGTAGAAAGGCAAAATTGAAAAATACCAAAAAATCACGTTATTAAACAATAACTTAAATCTATCTATAGGGGGTTGTGGTAGCAACCCCTTTTTTTGGTGGTTATCCGTCCCGTGGGCGCTTGTATCTCGCCTGTCCTACTATTTACCACACAGTCACAGAGTACGCAGAGAGCAGTTTGTGAAGTGGTTGATTTCGTTGTATATGGCGCCTTTCGAGTCTCAAATGTGAACCAATGGTTCACAAATAGCCAAAATTTAGAAACCCGGTTTCTTCAAAAAACCGGGTTTCGGGAATAAATATTTAATCAAATATTTAATCTTTTTCAGGAAAGGTTTGTACTTTGCCGTCTGGACTAAATACTGCGCGGATACGAACTGACTGTCCGTTACGGTTGGGTGATACAAACTGTTCGCCTATTAATGGCATTCCTGTACGGTCAACGAAATCACGCGCTGCTTTGCCTAATGGTAAAATTCGCTCGATGGAACCATCAACACCAACTAATAAGCTGTATTCTAAAGTTTGCTTTAAACCTTGTGGGGGTTTCCAGGTAGCACGCAATACGTTTCTTGCTTCTGATATCTGAGGTGTATCAAAGATTGTATTAGTAGCTGTGGTGGTACTTCTATTACTAGCTGTGGCAATTCTTCCTGAGCCATCACGAGCTTCACGCAAACGGTTTAATAGAGAGCCATCTGTTCCACCTGGCGCCGTTCGGTTAGCAGGTGGGGTAGCAGGACGCGGTTCATTATACGGTGTTTCTAGGGCATCGAGAGAGGGTAGTCCAGTTGTTGGAGATATTGGTGATATTGAAGATATTGGAGGTATTGTTGAAGGTAATGTTGTTGAAGGTGATTTACTGGTGGCGATATTTCCTCTTGCATCCGTATTGTTTCTGGGTTGAGTAATGCTCCGCGCTTGTTGAGTAATATTTGGTTGCAGGGCAATTGAACCTGGTGAGGTTAAAATAGGCGATGTTTTACCCGTTGATGTTGTGGGTAATCTTGGATTTGCTAGCTCAGGAATAGTAAGTGTGTTTCCTGATGGGATGCTCGAGGGAAAAGTAAAGTTTGCACCGGGCTGCGATGTTGTTGGCGCCCCTAAATTTGGACGTTGTGTTGTTGATGGAACTGGAAGATTACCAGCAATACTACCTGGAGGTAAATTTGTTGTTGGAAGCGTACTTGTATTTATATTGGCGCCTGGTGTTGGAATTGCACCTGGTATGGGTAAATTAGTACTGACTGCTCCGGGGGGAAGCGTAGGTAATCCTGCTGCAATTGGTGGTAAAGTGTCGAGTGGTGTCGGTAGAAGTCCGGGTGTTGCTGCGACTGTTGGCAATGGAGTTTGTAGCGCTTCACTTGAAGTGTTTGCAGCAGATTGTTGATTTTGACGTGCGCGGTTTGCGTACTGTAATGTAAACGGTGTTAATCCTAACGCTAGGGCAAATACTGCTGCTATTGGCGCCCAATTCGGAATTGCAGAAGTACGACGGCGTGTATTGTTAAGGTTGGGTAATGCCAAAACATCGGCTGAATACTCGTCTAAGGCAGATGCTAAATCGAATAATTGTAAAAGGCTTAATTTAACAACTCCTGTAGTTGGAGAAGCAAGATTTCCAAGATGTAAATTATGTGATAAATAACCGCTGGGTTCTATATATATCTCAGATTGAGCAAATTGATTATTATTGGTGTTGTAAGGTTTTCCTAAAGTCGAAAGCCGCGTATCCGTATTATGGACATCTTGTGGTACATCAGTACGAAATACCTGAGTTACATCGCCATTATTGTTATAATTTTCCCAAAACTTATCTGGTTGAGTGTGTAAAAACTGCTGGACATAAGCCGTCACTGCTGCACACAAAGCTTCCAGTTGGTCGCGATTGCCTCGAATTGCAATCCTCTGGTCTTCTGGTAGTCGCGGGTCATCCAAACGAAGCGAAAAGCTCAGTTGCTTGAGGACTGATTTACCCATCCACTGTGATAATGGCGAGTTTTGCGCGCTTACTTCAAGAGTGCAAGTCGGTGGTGTATAGCGACGGATGACAGAATTTGATAGAGGCATGGCAAAAAATGCAATGGGGACTAAAATCTCGCAATCTAAAATCTAAAATTTTGTTGAACGGTCGATAAGTGTAAGCCAAAGACGGCGATGTCCACCAGGGCCGCTGTAAAACAGTAAATCAACTAGCAATTTCAGCGCCAAGCGGGTGAGCAAATCCGTAGATATTGCCTCGTCTTCCTCCATCCGCTCTTGGTAAGTATTACAAAAGGCATCAATGTAATCTCCCAATAGAGCGGAAGTATGCGGTTCACGATTTGTTTCCGCCATTTGTTCGAGTAAGCTAACAGCACGACGAATTAATTCTTGGTGCTGTTTCGCCAGATGACAAATAATCAAAACTAGCGAACGTGCTTCTTCGACATCAAGTTTTTTCCGTCCTCCCTGACCTTTACGTATCGGGTTTGACTGACGCAGGCGCCATAATGCTACACGGTCTGGAACTTTTGACTCTAAGCCTAAATCAATGGCAGCAGTGAGCATTGCTTCGGAGCCAATACCAGTTAATGTTTCTAGCGCCAACAACACCAAATCCAATTGGGCTTTGATATTGTCCCACTCTAAGGAGTTGGGGGCACCTATTTGGGTTAAGTCCTCCCACTGTGAAGTCGGGTTTGGGGAATTGGCGGCAGGTTGCATAACTTTTAGCATAGGTGATCGGGCTTTATGGAACTATTGCTGTTACCCATTTTGAAACCAGACTCGATAGCCGAAGGATTGGTTTCCTTTACTATAATGTGGGCACCGGGACTTCGAGGACAACAGCGTTTATATGAATGTCTTAACTCTAAGACGAACAAGCGAGTCTGTAAAAGCAAACGAAGAAAATATTTATCCTGTCTTTACAGAGAGTGGAATAACTAAGAGCCTATGCTTAGTATAAGCAAATGCCGCCACATAGGTATCAAATTACCTACTACCTTAATGCCTGATTCTAATGTGTCAGCAACGAACAGCTAAGATTTTTTTACTGTTTAGCGCGAGCTTTTTAGATGCAAAAAATGTTACTTTTGACAATCCCTTTCGGAAATATTTTTTGTCAGCAAACCATTATTTAAGTTAGAAGTTAGGAGTTAGGAGTTAAAACTCATCACTCATAACTCTTAACTCATAACTCTTTTAAACATAGGCAATAGTTACACCGGTGCCACCATCCGCTTGTGCTGCGGGTTCCATACGTTTAACTCTTGAGTGCTGTTTTAGATATGCATGAACTCCTTCACGTAGTTTACCTGTACCGTGTCCGTGAATAATCCATATTGGTCCCGATGCCTCTGAAAGCGCTTTATCTAAAATTATTTCAGCATCAGCTACCCGTTTACCACGTATGTCAAAGGTATTTTTGGAGGTGCGGATATTTGGAGCTTCTGGGGGTGGGGTGACGTTGTTTTGTGGTGTGTTACGGGTTGTGCGTGCTGGTGATGGTTCGACTTTTTGACCGTCCAGAGACTCGATATCTGTTAGTTTGACGTTCATTTTCATGATGCCAAAGCGGACGTTTAATTCGCCGTCAGAGTCGGGTGCTGTTATGACTTCGGCTGTTTGTCCTAATTTGGATATACGAATGCGGTCGCCAACTTTTGGCATAAACCCAACTTTTGGTTTTTGCTGTTGAGGTGTTGTAAATTTCTCAGCAATTTGATTTAAATTATTTGTAGCAACTTGCGCTTCTTGTGCGGTTGGTGTTCCTTTTTGCAGGCGCCTAATAACGGTCGCAATTTCACCTTTCGCGCTCGCTATGGCTTGTTGTACTGCGACTTCTTGCTTTTCTTTTAATGATTGTTCACGTTCTTCTAAAGATGTGGCTTTTTCGGATACTTGTTTGTATAAAACTTCTGCTTGCTGTAATAACTTTTGAGCTTCAGCAGCTTTAGTTTCTTGGCGCCGACGTTGTGCTTCTAACCCAGCGATTACTGAGTTTACTTCGTCGTTTGCACCTCCCATTTCTTGCTTTGCTGCTTCTACAACTTCAGGGTTTAAGCCTAAACGACGCGCAATAGCAAGTGCGTTAGAACGTCCAGGAATTCCCCATAATAAGCGATATGTAGGTGACAGTGTGGCATCATCAAATTCTACGGAAGCATTTTCAAAACGTTCATCTTGATACTTTAACGCTTTGAGTTCACCAAAGTGTGTGCTTGCCATTGTTAGTAATGCATGGTCGGCAAGATACTTTAGTAATGCTATCGCTAAAGCACTTCCTTCTGCTGGGTCAGTTCCGGCGCCGACTTCATCTAAAAGAATAAGTGATGAGTGAGTCGTGCTGAGTGAGTCGTGCTGAGTTTTGAGTTCGTTTAAAATTCGACTAATGCGGCGAATGTGTCCCGAAAATGTTGATAAGCTTTGCTGTAATGACTGCTCGTCACCGATATCAGCTAATATCATGTCGAACCAAGGCAACTCTACAGGTTCACGTGCAGGTACAAACATTCCAGCTTTTGCCATTAACGCTGCTAGTGCCAGAGTTTTTAAGGTGACTGTTTTTCCACCTGTGTTGGGGCCTGTAATGGTGACAACGCGAGTTTCTGGTTGTACTAATAAATCTACCGGAATTACAGCATGTCCTTGTTCGTGATGGTGCTGCCATTCTAATAAAGGGTGTCGTAATTGTCTGAGGGTTATTTTTTCGTTGGCTTTAATATCGATAAAGCGAGGTGGGTTTGCTTTGAGCCAATAACCATAACGCGCTTTTGCTGTTGCTAAATCTAAAGTAGTGACTATTAACAGCAATCTTTCTAAATCTGGACAAATCGCTGCTACTTGCTCGCTTAATTGGCGCCTTATTGCTTCTTCTTCTATTTCTTCTTTACGGGTGAGTTGACGCAGTTGATTACCCATTGGTACAACTGAGTTTGGCTCAACGTACAACGTTAAACCACTTGTTGATGTGTCATGTACGATACCTGGTATTGCGTCTTTATGGGTTGCTTTAACAGGAATTACAAATCTATCACCACGCTGAGTAATAATATTTTCTTGAAGCGCACTTGATTTGACTTGAATAATATTATGTAACTTTTGGGTAATTTGACTACGTGTTTTCCGCAATTCGGCACGAATATCACCGAGTTTCTGACTGGCGCGGTCAGCAATTTGTCCGCGTTCATCTACACAGCGATGAATTTCTTGTTCGACTTCAGGGTAAGTTCGTAACTCAGATACTAAACTAGTTAGTACAGCTAAATCCTCATGGTTATCAATTGCACGTCGTAAATTACGTGCCCCAGAGAGTGTTGTGGCAATGGCTAGCAACTCATCACCAGCTAAAATACCTTGAATTTGTGCGCGTTCGAGAGAATCCCCAATATCTTGAATACCCTCGAACGATAATCCACTATTCAGACGGCTTTCGAGTTCGTAGACTTCTTTGGTTTGCGCGAGTAGTTCTTCGCTCACGGTTTGCGAAGTGGGAATTGTTAAATGTCGCGATGCAACAGCACCCAACTTAGTGGCAGCAAAGGTTGACAAATGCTGACACAGGCGCGACCATTCGAGTAGTTCTAGGGTTTCAGACTGAATCAAGGGAATCTATTATGAAAAAAAATTTTAAGTTATGTTAATAATTATTTTAGCGATTTTACAGCGCTATAGCTCGCGTGCGCCGATTATTTTATCTAAAGTCGTGAATGAAAGTAGGTAGAAGTACCCCACAATTTGCTAACCTAGCTTAAACAGAATTGAGAACATAAAAGGCGTGGACATTCAAATAGGGCGGGGGAAAACAGCTCGTAGAGCATATGGCATCGATGAAATTGCTCTAGCCCCAGGCAATCGAACACTCGACCCAAGTTTAGCGGATACCAAGTGGCGAATTGGTAATATCGAGCGGGAAATTCCCATTATTGCCAGCGCTATGGATGGTGTTGTCGATGTGCGTATGGCTGTTGGTTTATCAAAGTTGGGTGCTTTGGGGGTTATTAACCTCGAAGGTATTCAAACTCGCTATGAAAACCCAGAGCCAATTCTAGACCGCATCGCGTCTGTTGGTAATTCGGAATTTGTAGGGCTAATGCAGGAACTTTATGCTGAACCTATAAAACCTGAATTAATTACGCAAAGAATTAAGGAAATTAAACAGCTTGGTGGTATTGCTGCTGTTAGTGCTACTCCAGCAGGCGCCAGTAAGTTTGGTAAAGTCACCGCAGAAGCTGGCGCCGATTTATTTTTTGTACAAGCAACGGTGGTATCAACCGCTCACTTATCGCCAGAGTCAATAGTACCACTAGATTTGGCAACTTTTTGTCAAGACATGCCAATGCCGGTTTTACTCGGAAACTGCGTAACTTACGAAGTAACCCTTAACCTGATGAAAGCTGGCGCCGCTGGTGTACTAGTTGGTATAGGCCCTGGCGCCGCTTGTACATCGCGAGGTGTTTTGGGTGTTGGTGTGCCTCAAGCTACCGCTATTGCTGACTGCGCTGCTGCACGTGATGACTTCTTTCAACAAACTGGTAAATATATACCAGTCATTGCAGATGGGGGCTTAATTACGGGTGGTGACATTTGTAAGTGTATTGCTTGTGGTGCAGATGGTGTAATGATAGGTTCACCGTTTGCACGGGCTTCTGACGCACCGGGACGAGGTTATCACTGGGGGATGGCGACACCTAGTCCTGTTCTACCTCGTGGTACACGCATTAAGGTTGCGACTACTGGTACTTTAGAGCAAATTCTCATTGGTCCTGCTGGACTTGATGATGGAACACATAACTTGTTGGGTGCTTTAAAAACTAGTATGGGTACTTTAGGCGCCAAGAATATTAAAGAAATGCAACAAGTTGAAGTCGTAATCGCACCGTCATTGCTCACGGAAGGAAAAGTTTACCAAAAAGCACAGCAATTAGGTATGGGCAAGTAACGTTAATAAAATTTTTCTGGCATTTGGAACAATTGCTGGAAAAATTACATATCTCGCTTACAATGGAGGAAGCGGAGACGCATGTTTCCGTTCACTCCTCACACCACACTCCGCCCGGACTATATGTTCGGGCGGTTCCTTTTTTAGGGTATGGTTAAAAAAAGGGGGCAAATATATAAAGAAATTCTTTAATGTGATTGTAAATGTATATTCATGACTCCGAACCGGCGCGTGCTTGCTGTGGTAGAATTTTCACAAAAATGAAAACAATGTAGTAGGCAAAGGTTGAAGGCATGTCAGCAGCCGCACAAGTTACAGACTCTAGTTTTAAACAGGAAGTACTCGACAGTGAAGTTCCTGTTCTGGTTGATTTTTGGGCACCCTGGTGCGGTCCTTGCCGCATGGTTGGACCAGTTGTGGATGAAATTGCCGCTCAGTACGATGGACAACTCAAGGTAGTAAAAGTTAATACTGATGAGAATCCAAACGTTGCTAGTCAATATGGCATTCGCAGCATTCCTACTTTAATGATTTTTAAAGGTGGGCAAAAAGTTGATATGGTTGTCGGTGCCGTTCCGAAAACTACATTAGCTAACACTCTCGAAAAATATCTTTAGATTTGTAAAATATTTAAGGGAGGTAAAGAAGAGTGACTTTGCCTCTCGATAAAATTTTTTACGCCTTTAGTGGCATGGCGTTTTTGATTTAAATCTCTGTTGATTTTTGAGGTAAATTGAATAATTTGCCCATAACCTGTGGTTTAAAAATTGTCCCACCCCTGCGTATATAGTAGGGGTGGTTTTACCAATGTCAGAAACGGCGCCTCTTGCAGCAAGTACATTGATTGAGTTAAGTTTAAGGCTCACAGAACTAAAGCCTACATCTAATTTTACGTAAATATAAAGCTGAAAAGCAGCAGTGGAACATGACCTCCAAAGCTTCATTTGACACACTAGACACTCTGAAAGCGGATATCGCTCTCATGATTGAGCGTTTACCTACTTTAAAAAATCGACAATTTATTCAGCAAGCACTGAACACGATTTTAAGTTTAGCTGATACTGAAATTGAGCGCCTTGACTGGAAAATTTTATCCTCAGCTTTAACTGATATGGAACGAGGATTTCAGTTATTTTACGACTATCGCCATGTTCGTAAAGTTACTATTTTCGGTTCCGCACGCTTGGCGCCTGAAACTCCTGAATATAAGATGGCTCTTGAATTTGCCCAGCGCGTCACAGATTTAAATTTTATGGTGATGACTGGTGGTGGTGGTGGCATTATGCAAGCCGGTCACGAAGGAGCAGGACGCGAAAATTCATTTGGCTTAAACATCCAACTTCCTTTTGAACAGCAAGCAAACCCCTACATCGAGGGAGACCACAAATTAATTCATTTCAAATATTTCTTCACACGCAAACTATTCTTACTCAAAGAAAGTGATGCAGTCGCATTATTTGCTGGTGGTTTTGGCACTCAAGATGAAGCATTTGAGTGCATGACTTTGAGTCAAACGGGTAAATTTGGCCCTGTTCCTTTAGTACTAATAGACCATCCAGGTGGTGATTATTGGCGATGCTGGAGCGAGTATGTTGAAAAACACCTTTTACAAACTGGCTTGGTAAGTCCAGATGATTCAAGTTTGTATACCATTACTGATAATCTAGATGTAGCCTGTGATGCAATTACCCAGTTTTATCAGGTTTACCATTCAAGTCGTTATGTAAGTAACAGGTTAATAATTCGACTCAAATCAGATTTATCTGACGAAGCACTTGACCAACTCAACACTAACTATAGCGACATTCTGGTTCAAGGCAAAATAGAAAGAACACAAGCATTGCCTCAAGAAGGACAAGACGACACCGTAGATTTACCTAGATTGATACTAGATTTTAATCAACGAGACCTAGGAAGACTCTATCAAATGATTGCCGCTATCAATAAAATGGGTAGACCTTCTGCCGAAGATAAAGCGCATCCAGAGCTTAAATAATCTACTGATTCATAATCATTAATTTTGATAGCTTGTGGCACAGGCGTCCCTGCCTGTGCATTACATATAATTTTTTACCACAGAGACACAGAGTTCACAGAGCGAAGAAGAATAAAGCACTTAACGCCATTTGATTTAGTGACATCTCCTACACCAACCGTAAACGGTATGGTGTAGGCTTCATAGAGTCCTTTTCAGGATATCTAGAATTTCCTTCGTGGTACTTTCTTCCATAGTTCCAACTACAGAAATCTTCCCACTACGGCGTTTTATCCTGGGGAAAATGCCCAACCCCAGTCGCTTCAAATTAATAGAGGCATTAATGTCTCTATCAACTTTCAACATTTCTTTTTCATCCCAATATTCTCGAATATCAGTATCGGTAAAAACTATCTCGTTCCGATAACTGAGAACCTGGGAAGTATACGCAGGATTTTGAGGTATATCTATGGCGACCGCTTACTTCGGCTATGTGACCCAATATCTCAAAAAACTGTCCAAAAGCGGCATCCATCCAAGACTTATTCAATGCCGACTTAGCGGATTGACCATTCGGTAAATATTTACCTTCGGAATCAAGTTTTGGCGCATTTCTTTTGCTCAAACCTTGTAAATTTAACTTTTCTGGAAAGAATACTTTCTTCCCAGTACGCACAAGCTTATGAGCAGTTTTATATTGAAAATCTTTACGACTCCTAAATATTTTTTGATGCCGTCGAGCTTCTTTTTGTTGCTTTCTTCTAGGTATTTCTGAAGTGGTTGATATTTACTTTCTTCTGTCACGGGCGCCCTCGCATTCCGTTTATTGTTTGTAATGTTGTGTGTTGTGGTGTAGAGACTAAACATGTTTAGTCTCTAGATTTTGGGGGGTTAATTCAATACCCAGTTTACTAGCGTGCGGACACCAAAACCTGTGGCGCCACCGGGATTATAACCGTTTTCTTTATCTGCCCAAACAGGCCCTGCTATGTCTAAGTGTGCCCAAGAGGGGGTTTCTTTGACAAATTGTTTGAGGAATAAAGCTGCGGTTATGGAACCACCTGGTCTCGGGCCTGTATTTTTCATGTCTGCTATACCAGATTTTAAACCTTCAAAGTACTTTTCTTCCATTGGCATTCGCCATAATTTTTCACCTGCTGAGGTGGAAGCTTCTTCTAATTGTTTAGCTAAGTTATCATCGGGTGTGAATAACCCTGCTATGTCATCACCTAAAGCTATTACACAGGCGCCTGTTAGTGTTGCTAAGTCAACTATTGCGTCAACTCCAAGCTTATCAGTATAAACTAATGCATCGGCAAGGGTTAAACGTCCTTCAGCGTCGGTATTATTGACTTCTATTGTTTTACCGTTCGATGCTGTAAGAATATCACCTGGGTGCATTGCACGTCCACTTATCATATTTTCGGTGACTGCGGAAATAAAGTGAACTTCTACGTCGGGTTTTAGTTGTCCGATAGCTTTTGCGGCGCCTAATGTTGCTGCGGCGCCACCCATATCGATTTTCATCGTTTCGATACCGCTACCCGCACCTTTAATATTTAAACCACCTGAGTCAAATGTCAAACCTTTACCTATTATTGCGACTTTGCGCTTAGGTGTTCCTTCTGGTTTGTAAGTCAGGTGGATAAACTTTGGTGGTATTTCAGATGCTTGTGCAACTCCTAAGAAGGCGCCCATACCAAGCTTTTCACAATCTTCTTGTTCGAGAATTTGCAGTTGTAACCCGTGGTCATTAGCTATGGTTTGGGCTGTTTCTGCCATTGTAATTGGTGTTACTGCATTGGCAGGCGCCGCTACTAGTTGCCGAGCTAAAAATACTCCTGAAGCGATTTGATTTGCACGTTCTATCGCTGCTTCTTGTCCACTTAACCCTAGTAAATCTACTGTTTCAAGTTGTGGTCCTTTGTCTTCTGGCTCCGACTTGAAACGAATATCTTGGTAAAGTACCAACTGTACACCTTCGGTCATGGCTTGAGCGCTGATAGCTGGGTCACTATCTACAATAGGTAAACTAATACCAAGAGTTTTACACTTTTGTTTTTTTGCTAAACGCGCAATAGCTGCTGCTGCACGTCGTAGTGTTTCAGCTTTTAAAGTATCGGGTTTACCTAAACCAACTAGTATAACTTTACGTACTGGACTACCTGCACCAACGCGCGTGACAGCTGTGCTTCCGAGTTTACCCTTAAAATCTTCTTCAGTTATTAATTCTTTTAATACACCGGCTAACTTTTCGTCTAATGCCGCTAAGTCGCCTGTTAATTCTGTAGCTTCTTCAAATAATCCGACAGCTAAACCATCCCCTGCCCACTCCAATAGTGGCGTATTCGTTGCTCGAACTTCCATTTTTAGGACTCAACTTAAACTTTCATGTACCAGTATTGCTCAAAATTTCGGTTTTATGCTTGTACCTGGGGAGGTTATAACGTTTTTTTCTTTGTGGAATGAGCTTTTATCTTGTGGAATGGGCATCCTTGCCCGTTCCAATTCTAAGGCGGTTCGGGATGCCCACCCCACAAGATGGATAATTTATTTCTTGAAAATCCCTTAGTTTTTCTTTGCAGCTTTGCCACATCAACCTAGTACTAGAATAAAGTAGCGTCAGCAAGCCACAGAAAAAGCGCTTAAAGGTTTTTTAATATTGCATGATTTGGAAGCAACTGACACACATAACATAAACACTTTAGTCAAATTAGCTTCTAATGTTAAACCAGATTTAGCAACAGCATTGAAAGAAACTGGTGCCAATAGTCAATACCTTCGCCAAAAATATGATTGACAAAAAGACTTTTGCCGTCAAGGTTTCCAGTCAAACAAAATATTGAATCTGTCTGCTATACGTTGACCCCAGAGTCCTTATACACCAAGGCTTTAAATCTAAAAACCAGGTGTGGAATAACGGGACGGAGTTTTTAACTACTCTGGGAATTATAGCGCTTATTTCTCTTATACGAAAAAACCCTAATTCTACAAGCGTTTATACTACGTTCCAACTCAGAATTCTGGCGAAGGTATTGAATAGTAAGTGGGGCTATGCCTCACCTACAACTACAACCTTCCAAAACTTTTGACATAAACCACTCGCACTCTGTGTCATTGTGCCACGGGTGATTAGGTTTTTACTAATTCGGATACTGCGTTGACTATATCGTCTGGCGCCACTGGTTTGGGTAGATGGGTTTGGAAACCTGCGGCAAGTGCTGCTTTTTTGTCTCCGTCTCCTGCGTATGCTGTTAGTGCTATTGCTGGAACGGCACCTCCCTTTTCATATGGTAGTTCGCGTATTTGACGGATTAAACTATAACCGTCTTGGTCTGGCATTCCAATGTCGCTAACTAATACCATTGGGTTGAATGTTGGTAATATATTTAGTGCCTCTGTTGCTGATGCTGCTGATGCTATTTCGGCGCCTGATGCTTCTAGTGCAAATGCTAAAAAGTCACGCGAGTCTACATCATCATCTACTACTAATACACGTACACCTGAAAGAGCTAAAGCTTGAGTGAGTCGTGCTGAGTAAGTCGTGCTGAGTAGGTCTTGTATTTCTTTTGACTCAGAACTCAGCACTTTTGACTCAGCACTCTTTACCATTGGTATACGTACTATAAAGGTGGCGCCTTTTCCTTCTCCGGGACTTTGTGCGGAAACATTACCACCGTGGAGTTCGACGAGGTGACGCACAATAGCTAGTCCTAAACCTAAACCGCCAAATCTTCGTGTTGAGGAACCGTCAGCTTGTCGAAATGAGTCAAACACATAAGGTATAAAGTTACTGCGAATACCCATACCTGTATCTTTTACAGTTATTTGGGCAAAATTTATATCTGTTGTGTCTGTTCGTTCAACTCGTTCGAGTATGATTTCAACTCGTCCTGTGTTGGGAGTAAATTTAATCGCGTTTGATAATAAATTCCAAACTATTTGCTGTAAACGGTTGGGGTCTCCAAGTACTTCAAATTTTGGATTTTCACCACTTGACCCATTTATGTGCGAAGTAAAATCCAAAATCGAAAATTTAAAATCGATCGATTTTGCTTGTGCTGCGAGACGCATCGTATCTATTGCGGCTTCTATAGCTGGTACTAAGTTGGTTTTATGAGCTTTTAAGCTTAATTTTCCTCGAATGATGCGTGATACATCAAGCAAGTCTTCGATTAGTTGGGTTTGTAATTTGGCGTTGCGTTCAATGGTTTCTAACGCACGATCTAATGTTGCTTTATCTACGTTGCGTCCACGTAATATTTTTGACCATCCTAAAATGGCGTTGAGGGGGCTTCGCAGCTCGTGGGAAAGTACTGCTAAAAATTCATCTTTGACGCGGTTGAGTTCTTCTAGCTCTGCTTTTTGTTCGCGTAGTTTAATTTCGGCACGCTTAATTACAGTAATATCACGAGCAACACTTAGTATAGTTTCGATTGAACCATCAGTTCCATACTCAGGTACCATTCGCACATCGAGGTACCGTGTACCACTTTTGGAAAGATACTCTAATTCAAAAAACCTTGCTTGTGAGGAGTCAATGACACTTTGAATTTCTTCGACCCATTGCTTATAAACTTGTTCAGGAAGATTATGTTCTTCGGGTGTTTTATTGAGAAGAGTTTCTGGAGGTAAATCTGTAATTTGGGTGATTGCAGGGCTTATATATAAAGTGCGAAAATTAGTATCGAAGCGAGCAATAATGTCTGGGGAATTTTCGACTAACGCGCGAAATTCTTGTTCACGACGGTGTAATTCGGCTTCGGCTTTTTGACGTGCTTTTACTTCTTCTGCTTCGCGTAAGGCACGTCGGATTGATGGTACTAACCTGTCGAGACGCTGTTTAAGCACATAATCTGTGGCGCCGCTTTTTAGCGTTTCGATAGCAACTTCTTCACCCATTGTTGCCGTTACAAAAATAAACGGCACATGTGGACATTGCTGCTGCGCTATTTCTAAAGCGGCGAAACCATCAAACCCAGGAATAGTGTAGTCAGAAAGTATTAAGTCATAACAGGACGAACTAAGTTTAGCTAAAAACTCCTCGCCCGTTTGCACCTGAATGAGTTCGCAGGTAATGCCTCCCTCGGCGAGTGTCGCTTGGATTAATTCTGCATCTAACAAGCTATCTTCAAGCAAGAGAAACACTAGCTGTGACATATCATCTTAACTCCTATCTAATTCCTTGAGCATTACTACGTGCGGGAGGTATTGAACCTGGTGGTGGTTCATTTATTATTGCCCAAAATAATCCTAGCCCTTTAATAACATCCACAAATTCGTGAAAATCTATAGGCTTGACTACATAAGCATTAGTCCCCAACTCATAGCACCGCGCTAAGTCATGTTCCTCACGCGAACTAGTCAAAACTACTACCGGAACAGTCCGTAGCGAGTTGTTTGCTTTTAGTTCTGACAATACCTCGATTCCATCTACTTTGGGTAACTTTAAGTCGAGTAAAACTACTACCGGGTTGCCCTCACGGCGCAAGCGGTACATACCTCTACGGTATAAATAATCTAAGGCTTCCTCACCATCTCGGACGACGACAACTTCGTTACCAAGATGATTTTCAGCCAGCGAAGTCAGGATTAACTCTACATCATTAATGCTGTCTTCTACTAGGAGTATACGCTTCAGTTCCATTGACCTTTCTTTAATCTCCACTCCTGACCCCTTCTAATGGTTGCAACGCTTCACTGTTCTTAGGTAATGAAAAGTAAAATGTTGCACCAATGTCAACTTCGCCTTCTGCCCATACACGCCCACCATGACGGTGAATAATGCGTTGAACGTTTGCTAGCCCAACTCCTGTACCTTCAAACCGAGGGTCTGTGTGCAGGCGTTGAAATACACCAAATAATTTATGTATATAACGCATGTCAAAACCTATGCCATTATCTTTGACGTAGAATACTATTTCTTGAGTACTCTGTGCTGGTGTAGAGACCGAATTAATACGGTCTCTACTGAGTGCTGAGTGCTGAGTGGTAAGTAAGGAGTTGGAGTAAGAAGTATTTTGTTTTTTTACTTCTTCTTCAGTTTCTAACTGTTTACTCGTAGAGACACGTAAACCGGAGCTTTTCCCGTAGGGATTAATCGTGTCTCTACACTCAGGACTTTCCACTTGTTTGAGGGTGCCAATTGTAACAAATGCCACTTCACGATTTTTGCTGTATTTTAAAGCGTTTTCTACCAAATTCCGCAAAACTAGGCGCAGCATTGATGGGTCGCCTTGTACCTGGGGAAGAGTTTCTATATGCCATATAACTTGGCGATCTTTTATTATATCGTGGCAGTCTCGCTTGACTTCTTGCACGAGTAGATTCATGTCTAATATTGTGTATCGCATTTCGGCGCGTCCCATGCGTGAAAATGCTAATAAGTCATCAATTAGTCTACCTGCTTGGGCTGTTGCGTCAACTATGGTATTTATGTATCGTTTGTTTGTTTCGTCTATTTCTTGTTTTTCTAGCCGTTTTTTTAATAAGTCTACAAACCCTGCTATGTGACGTAAAGGCGCCCGTAAGTCATGAGATACTGAATACGAGAATGATTCTAATTCTTTATTAGCAGCTTCAAGTTGAGCGGTGCGCTGTTTCACCCGTTCTTCGAGCGTTTCATTGAGGCGCCGTATTTCAGCATCAGCA
This sequence comes from Calothrix sp. FI2-JRJ7, assembly GCA_019359675.1. Taxonomy (GTDB): domain Bacteria; phylum Cyanobacteriota; class Cyanobacteriia; order Cyanobacteriales; family Nostocaceae; genus Dulcicalothrix. The sequence continues at coordinate 89,657 of JAHHGX010000031.1, read as the reverse complement.
CGTTTTCGAGCAGTAATATCTAATATAAATGCTACAGATTGAGTGCGGTTTTCACCGTGAAGTATATAACCGACTAATACATCAACGCGCGTTCCATCTTTACGAATATATTGTTTTTCATAAGGTGTACAGCTTCCGCGCGTTCTTGCTTCTGCAATACGTGCTTTATCTAAAGGTAAATATTCTGGTGGAGTAATATCAACCCAGTTAATACGAAAAGCTTCTAAATCATCCCGCGTGTAACCAATAATATCTAAGAAGGCATCGTTTGCTTGGAAAACACCACCTTTAATGTCACCGTATAACATACCTATAACATCAGATTCGGCGAATAAGCGTAGCCTTTCTTCGCTTCGCCGTAAAGCTTCTTCTGTTTTTTTACGTTCGGTAATATCATGGGCTACAGCATACATTAAGCCAGTTTCAATATCAGGTGCCGTGTTCCACACTAACCACCGATACCTACCATCTTTACAACGAAAGCGGTTCTCAAACTTGAGTGTAGTGGCGCCTGAGTTTATTCTTGCCATTTCGCTAATTGTTGCAGAAACATCATTAGGGTGGATTAAATCTAGATATGGAGTAGAAAGTATCTCAACTTCGCTATAACCTAGTGTATTTACAAAAGCAGGGTTTATGCGTTTAAAGTAACCATCAAAACCAGCAATACAAAGTAAATCTATCGAAACATTAAAAAACTTATCGCGTTCAGCTTCTGCTTGTTTACGCTCGGTCAAATCATGTGCAACTGCATACATTAAACGACTTTCAACATCAGGAACCGCGTTCCACGTTAACCACCGATACTCACCGTTCTTACAGCGATAGCGGTTCTCGAATTTGAGTGTAGTGGCGCCATTTTTTAGCTTTTCAAATTCGCTAAGAGTTGCAGCAACATCGTCAAGGTGGACAAAATTAATAAACGGTGTTGAAAGTACCTCTGCTTCGCTGTAACCAAGGATTTTATAGAAGGCAGGATTAATGCGTTTAAAGTAACCATCAAAACCAGCGATACCAAGCAAATCTATCGAAACATTGAAGAATTTGTCGCGTTCAGCTTCCGCGCGCTTTCTTTCAGAATTATCTAATACAAATGCTACAGCAGCTTGTTCTTCGACTAATTTAAAACCAACGATTACAGGAATACGCGAACCATCTTTACGAAGATACTCTTTTTCATATGGAGTACAAACACCTTTTGTTACTGCTTCGACAATACCTTCTTCATCTATAGGCAAATATTCTTTCGGTGTTAAATGGCGCCAGTCGAGTGTTTTATTTTCAACATCTTCTTTTGCATACCCTATCATCTTTAAAAAGGCATTATTTGCTTCGTAAATTTTCCCTTGGAAATCCGTATAAAGAATACCAATTATATTGGAGTCTACAAATAAACGTAGCCGCTGTTCGCTTCGTCGTAAAGCTTCTTCCGTTTTTACTTTGTCATCTATATCAGTACATGTACCTAACCATCTTGTAATATTATTTTCGGCATCGCGCATTGGTACTGCACGAGCAAGAAAATAGCGGAATGTACCATCATGGTGCCGTAAACGGTATTGTACGTCGGACATAGGTGTTCCAGTATTGATGGCATTTGTCCATTTTTCCATCGCTTGCGGTAAGTCGTCGGGATGAACTATTTGGCGCCAGTCCCAACCTGCATATAAATTTAACTCTAATCCTGTATAGTTAACCCAGCGTTGGTTGAAGTATGTAATACTACCATCTGAATCTGATACCCAAACTAGTTGGGGTACGTTTTCGGCAAGTTGGCGATAACGATTTTCGCTTTCTTCTAATTTCTGCTGGTATAGTTTAACATCATGAACATCTGTATTTGTACCCATCCACTCAATGATTTTTCCAGCACTATTATGCACGGGAAGCGCGCGTGCTAAGTGCCAACGATACTCTCCATCCGCGCGTCGCAAGCGAAATTCCACTTCATATATATCACCTGTTTGTTGAGCTTCTGCCCATTTTAAGTCACAAAGTTTTAAATCTTCGGGTGGTACTAGCGATACCCACTTTCTAGCTACAGCCTCTTCATAACTCACACCGCAATACTCAAGCCATTTTCTATTAGCATAGAGTATTTCGTTTTCGGCACTTACTTGCCAAACTAGGTGAGGTATTGACTCTGCTAAAAAGCGGAAACGTCTGTCGCTTTCAGCCAATGCGGTTTCCATATCCTTACGCTCGGTGATATCTGTGGAAATGCCAATTATTCCAATGATATTACCAGTTTCATCACGGTAAGGTGATTTTGTCGCTATATAAGTTCTTGAACTTTCGTTAAATAATATCGTTTCCTCGAATATACGAGTTTCGCCAGTTGTAATAACGGTACGGTCATTCGCTACTGCTACTGCTGCATCGTTACGATTTCTTAAGACATCAAAGTTAGTGCGACCAATAACCTCGTCTTCTGACTTTCCGAGTGCTTTAAGTGTCGCTGGGTTCGCTGCCACAAACTTTCCTTGTAAGTCTTTGACAAAAATTCATGTTCCTGTGGCGTTATTTATGGCATTGAGTATAACTAAACTTTGTCGTAATGCGTGTTCAGCTTCTGTACGTGCGAGTTCAGCTATTTTACGTTCGTGAATGTCTAGCATGGCGCCACTTATACGCGAAGCTTTGCCATCATCATCATATTTAACTTGTACATTTAGGTAGAGGCTAATTAATACTTGCTATATATTGCTTTGTACGGTTGACAAATGTTGATTGCATTTTATCTCTCTTAATAGGGCTTTAAATTTACTAATGCACAGAGTATAGTGTATTTTTTGCACATTAAATGCACATAAAAAGCAGTGAAAATAGGACACCGTAGCGATATATGTAAAGAAATATAAGGATATTTATAATCAATGTAGAGACATTAAAATGGAATTGCTTCACTCAACACTCTTTCTCGAATACGTTGGCGTAAACCATTGGACATCACCACATCGACATCGCAACCTAAAATTTCTTGTAATTCCATTAACAATCCAGCCATGTCAAAAAGGCTACGTCCCGGTTCCATATCTACCAAAAAATCTACATCACTTTCTGCATCTGCTTCTCGACGTGCAACAGAGACGAAAATACGGACGTTAAATGCTCCATACTTAGTAGCAGTTTTCAGAATATCTTCACGTTTTGTTTGTAAAGTTTCGTAAACATTTATGATTTATAGTGTTTGTAGTAGGGTGGGCAATGCCCACCTTACATTTTACAGTTGGAATTTGGATTGGATGGCGCCTATAATTTTTTGTTCTTCGGGTGAAATATTACCGTTGATTTGGGCGATACGTTGACATTGTGCTAATAATGTAATTGCGTAATCACGGTCGAGTTGGTTGAGTAGTTCTTCTATTGGTTGCGGAGAATGAATGCTTTTACCTATTTCTTCGAGTGAGTGTGTACCGATGTTGATGGCTTTTAGTTCTGGTAATATTTCTTCCCAGGTTTTATTTGGATGACTGCTGAGTATCATGTGAACGAGGATTCTATCCATGATAGCTTGTTGAGAAACAGCTTTTTCTAGATATTCTTCGCTTTCTTGTTTTAGTTTATCTATTGTTGCTTCTGAATTTAGGTCTGTAGCGTCATCTAATTTTGCTTCGTAGAATCTACATGCAGCGTATCCCAATGAGTAAATCATTGTGGCATTGGAACTGGCGCCTATTACAGCACCTGCGAAGGGGACGTTACGTAATAAACTTAAACCAGCAGCCTTGAGTAAGCGACCACCACCTAAAGCGAGTCCAAAAATAGCTACAACTTCACCTTTACGTGCAGGGTCTTTTAAGTCTAAACCATATAAAGCGGCAATTTGATATACCATTTCTGATTGCAGTTCGGTTGTAGCAGCAAGGTCAATAGCAAGTAATGCTGCTGCGACTCCTGGTATAACGCTTGTTGCTAAACCTATTCCACCCGCTTTTGTTGCTTTTTCCACCATGATGCGGTGGGCAAGTTGTTGAGGTGTTTCATTGGAATAAGTTTGCTTGAGTTTTTTTACTGACTCTGCGGCTTTATCTAGATTAACGCTATCTGAGGCGCCGATAAGCCAGTTAAGATTTAAGGCACCAGCAAGTTTACGAATAAACCAGTTGTTACCAAGAGTGTTTGCTACTTGTCCGGTAAACTGCGTTGAAACTTCAAACAATTTACGCGCTTGACTTGCCGCAGCTTGTCCTGCACCAGTAACTTGCTGTGCTAATGATTGGACTAGTGATTTATCAAATTTATTTAGTGATTTCTTATTTTGACTAGCTGCTGATTGGTCTGACATGGCTGGATAATATTTAGTTTATAGTAAGACTTTTAAACTAAATTATTTAGCAAAAGTCGAAAGTATGCATCTTCCTGCAAGAAGATGATATTTTATCTTAAGGATTAATGTTAGGACAGGCTTTCTATGCCTGTTCTACAAGAGGTTATTATTTAGCTGGAAATTGTTGACGCAATTGGCGAATAGCTGTACTTGTGTAACTTTGACGCGCTTTCTGTAAACACTCTTCAATAATATCTATTACTTTAATATTCTGAAAATACTGACTGCTTGTTTGCACAGCATAACTGGCGCCTGCTAATTTATAAATTATGCATATGTTTTTTTGTAATAACCAAACTTCCGGAATGCTATAAGGAAGATAATCATTAACATCTGTATAACTGGTTATATCTACTTCTATAACTAAATCTGGTGATGGGTCTATACCCCAATTTATTCTACTTTTACCTGCAACTGCTGCCGCGTTATCTATATAAAAGCAGTAATCTGGTTCAATGGGGCGGGCAAGGATGCCCGTTCCACAAGAATGTTGCACAAGATTTATTATGTTTTTAAGGGTATGGGTATGGTTAAGTCACCTAGAAAGTTATTTGTTTTGAGAATTTCATAGAGATTGATATCGGCTTCTAGTAGACAGGCGTGTCCGCTGTACGGTAATGTTACCATTTTGGAGTTAGGTAAAATATTAGCTAATCGGCGCCCTTCTTCTGATGATGGTAAAAGTCGGTCGTCGCTACTTGCTATTATTAATGTTGGTTGTGTAAGTTGCGCGAGTTTATTATTGTCTATTTCAAATTCGCGTAATAAAGAAACCCGCCAACGAATGGTTTGTGACGGGACTGACTGAACAGTTTCGAGAAGTTCGCTGCGGTCGTTTTCAGAAATACGGGATAATGAAGCAAGAAATGGTAGTAAACCAATGGCACCTACATCAAACACCCATTCGGGTACGTAGTTCATGAGTGGAGATGCCCAAACATACCAAGGACGTAGTTTAAAACTCGAAGCTGGATTAATTAATATAATACGTTTGAATAAAGAAGGCGCCGAAATTGCGACTTTTTGCGCTAAACAACCTCCAAAGGACTCCCCACACAGGTAAACTGAGCGCTCTGAGTTTCGGTCGAGTTCAACTTTAATTAAACTAAGTACACTGTTGGTTATGTCTTCCCAATTGGTCATGTCACTACGCGGTATAGCTAAACACCGCACGTCAAAAGCTGCCTCAAGTCCGGCAGTTTGTGACCGCAGTAATTGACCTGTGCCATCCATCCCAGGTAAGTAAATAAATAGAGGGCATTGAGGTTGTAGCCTTTTCGGGGTTAGGAAACAAGGTTTTGATTCTACTTTTGGGATAGTCATTAGCCATGCTTATATTATGATGAATTCTTTGATTGCTATGTGCGCTTATTTTTTTCTGATTCTATGAGGATATTAACCCCTCAGCCAATAGCCCTAAATAACTATATAAAAAAAGATTCCAATTTTAAAGTATTGAGAATAAGCTAAAACACACACTTTTAACTCATAACTCATAACTCCTAACTTTAATAAATTCCCTCCTTGAGTAGACCTGTAATTTCAGAGCGGCAGTAGTTGCTAATTTCTGTGACTACAGTCCTAGCTTTTTTGCCTTGATACATTTCTCGGTGCTGTGACTTTATCCAGTAGGGGCGCCCGATAAGCACTGCAACTCGACGGTATACTACCAAAGGATGCCAACCTGGTTGGTTAAACAACGGTTCGCTTGGGTCGAACAGAGTCAGAAATTTCAATGGTATTGCTGATGTGTTGACTTCTTCAATAGATGCTATCGCAATTGGCAAAATCGCTAAGTTATCAACTTTACAGCGTAACGCTAAATGCGCGAACCCTCGCTGAAACTCTGCTACTTGGTTAGGTTGAGTAAAGTTTACCATTGGTTTGGTGCCTTCGGGAAACAGCCCTACCATCTGTTTTGATTTTAGTAAAATTTCTGATTGCTCAAGTAAACTAGAATACCTTTGATTTTCTGCTTCTAATGGAAAGCATCCGAGTGCGTGGGTGACAAATTCGCGCATGACTGGCACTTGTCCCATGTAGTGATGGCAAGCGAATCGAATTGGATGTGACAATGCTGCCATTAATAGTGGTGCGTCCATGAAACTGCGATGGTTACTCGTGACTATTACGCTCGCATCTTGGGGTATACGATTTTCGTAGTAGCGAAACATGGTTGTTGATAACGCCATTAACAACGCGCGAGAAATTTCCAAGGGGCTATTTATAATCATGTTTAAGGATGCTGATGTCATGCTTCTAAATTAAAATCAAGGCTTAAGGCTGTCTAATTATTGGATTTTTACATTTCTTCACTAGATATTAGACAGCCTTAAGGCAGAAATGTTCTAGAAACCAGGTTTCTATATCAACGAAGAAACCTGGTTTCTTGTATCTCCAGTAACAATAAACCGTTAAATAAGCTATAAAGCGAAATTGTTACGTAAATTTCAAATATGAACTTGTTGCTTAATCAATTTAGAGGCGCCTCTAAAGTTTGCTAATATAAAGCTTATAGTTGTAAATCCGTGATAAATGTTTTATAATTACGTGGTTTTAGCTACATACACAAGATAAAAACTGTTATAATTCTGTTTAATATTGCATGAATCGAGTCTCGACAACAAAAAATACATTTGCGCTGACAACACCGTTATATTATGTGAATGATTTACCACATATAGGCAGCGCTTATACAACTATGGCTGCTGATACGGTAGCAAGATTTCAAAAATTGTTATCAAAATCTGTGTTGTTAGTTACCGGAACTGACGAACATGGGCAAAAAATTGAGCGCAGTGCCCAAGCAAAAGACATGAAACCGCAACAGTTCTGTGATGAGATTGTACCTAACTTTATCTCATTATGGAAATTGTTGAACATCCAATACGACCGTTTTAGCAGAACTACGTCGCCTAAACATGCTTCGATAGTTCAAGAGTTCTTTCAGCGCGTTTGGGATAAAGGCGATATATATTTAGGTCAGCAAAAAGGCTGGTATTGCGTATCGTGTGAAGAATTCAAAGAAGAACGCGAACTTTTAGAGAAACATCGCTGTCCAATCCACCCAACTAAAGAAGTTGAGTGGCGTGATGAAGAAAACTATTTTTTCCGCTTATCGAAATATCAAGACAAATTATTGGCGTATTTTGACTCGAAACCTGATTTTATTCAGCCCGAAAGTCGTCGTAATGAAGTATTAAACTTTGTAAACCAAGGATTACAAGATTTTTCGATTTCCCGCGTCAACTTAGAATGGGGTTTTCCAGTTCCCGAAAATCCAAAGCATACACTTTATGTTTGGTTCGATGCACTATTGGGTTATATAACTGCATTACTAGAACCGGATGATGAGCCAAGACTTGAAAATGCTTTAAAAAATTGGTACCCATTCGATTTACATCTAATTGGAAAAGATATTTTAAGATTTCATGCCGTGTATTGGCCTGCAATGTTAATGTCGGCGGGGTTGCCATTACCAGGAAAAGTCTTTGGACATGGATTTTTAACCAAAGATGGTAGAAAGATGGGTAAAACTCTTGGTAATACAATTGACCCTATTGAGTTGATTGATAAATATGGCGCCGATGCAGTTCGTTATTACTTCCTTAAGGAAATCGAATTTGGTAAAGATGGCGATTTTAATGAAGTAAGGTTCATTGATGTTGTAAATGCAGATTTGGCGAATGATTTAGGTAATTTACTGAATCGAATTTTAGGCATGGTGAAAAAATACTGTGGCGGTAAAATTCCAGTAGTTACTACAGAACATATCGATAATGATAATCCTTTAAAGGGGCTAGGTTTACATCTAGGGGAACAAGTCAAAACAGCCTATGAAGCGCTAGCCTTCAGTCAAGCTTGTAATTTAGTTCTGTCGATTGTACAGGGTAGTAACAAGTTTATCGATGACCAGGCGCCTTGGAGCTTGTATAAACAAACTCGACAGCAAGAAGTGGAATGCGTATTGTATACTGTGCTGGAATCTGTCAGGTTAGCAGTTTATCTATTATCCCCAGTAATTCCCAATATCAGTACTGCCGCATATCAGCAACTAGGTTTTGAAGTCAATTTTAATGACTCAACCAGTGTTGAAAAGGCGCCATTTGATATTCATTCTAAATGGGGATTGCTGAGTAGTACACAAAACTTAGGCACACCCCAACCCATTTTCAAACGAATTGATTTGTCTAAAAACGATTAGTTTTTTAATCTCTGTTAAACGTAAATTCACCAATGGCTATATATTACCAGCTAAATATAATAGCCCTGGATGAATACAATCTCTGGTACCTATATAAACCGTTCAATAACAGTGTTTCAGCACATTTTAGTATCCTTTATTACATTGATAACAAACGAGGTATGACAACAATGTTAAGTAATTTAGAAGCCGACTCGATATTTACGCCTGAGCAGGTTTTAGAAAATCGAGGTAGAGTAGCTATATTCATAGATGGCTCGAATTTATTTTATGCAGCTTTACAATTAGGTATAGAAATTGACTATACAAAGTTGCTATGTAGATTAACAGGTGGTTCACGATTATTACGTGCTTTTTTTTACACAGGTGTAGATAGGACGAACGAGAAGCAGCAGGGTTTTCTGTTGTGGATGCGGCGCAATGGTTATCGTGTCATCGCTAAAGATTTAGTGCAGTTACCAGATGGTTCTAAAAAGGCGAATTTGGATGTAGAAATTGCAGTAGATATGATGGCTTTGGTCGATTCGTATGATACAGCGATATTAGTGAGTGGCGATGGAGATTTAGCATACGCGGTAAATTCGGTATCTTATAGAGGTGTGCGTGTTGAGGTTGTCAGTTTACGGTCTATGACTAGCGATAGTTTAATTAACGTAAGTGACCGCTATATTGATTTAGAGGCAGTCAAAGAAGACATTCAAAAGACCCCACGTCAAAGTTATCCGTACCGACCATTATCTGGTGTGGGTTTTTTGGAACAACCTGACATGAATGGTCATCTGGAATTACCAGAACCATAAACGAGGCTTATAGCGGAATGAAAAATGCAGGCGCCGGAACGGTTTTGTTTCGTCTGTCTATGACAATTGTATTATTGGTAGGACTATTTGCTTGCAGTAGTCCTCCTCCAAAATCACAAGCGAGTAAAGATAAACCAACAAACCAGCCAAACGATAGTCAGTTAACTTTATTTGAAGGTTCGCTAGATGCGACTGACGAGTCAGGAAGGTTAATTTGGCGAGTTAATGCTAAAAAAGGCAGGTATACAAAAGAGAAAGAAATAGGGCAACTTGAAAGTCCTTACGGTGAATTATTTCAAGATGGAAAGGCTGTTTATCAGGTCACTGCCGAAAAAGCCGACATTCAGCAAAACGGTAAACAGCTATTGCTCAAAGGTAAAATAGTCGCAACAGACCCCAAAAATGGTGTGGTATTGCGTGGGAATGAATTAGAATGGCGTCCACAAGAAGACTTATTAATCGTTCGCAACCAATTAAATGGAACTCACAAGCAACTTGTAGCAGTTGCACAAGAAGCGCGTGCGAAAACTCGTGAGCAAAAAGTAGATTTCTTTGGGGGTGTAGTTGCAACTTCTGTTGACCCACCATTACGAGTACGAACCGAGCATTTAACTTGGGATTTAAAACAGCAAAAACTAATTGGTAACAAACCACTACAATTTGAAAGGTTTAAAAATAATCAAATCACCGATAGAGGTAGAGGTGATGCAGCGGAAGTTGATTTAAATACAAAAATTGTCACCATTACCAAAAATGCCCAAGCAGAGCTAGCACAACCACCAATACAAATTGCTAGTAGTTCAATGGCATGGAATCTTAATAAAGAAATTGTTACAACTAAAACTCCAGTACGTGTATTTCATCGTACAGATAATATAATAGTCACGGCAAATCAAGGCGAACTTAGAATACCTCAAGAGACCGTATATTTACAGGGTAACGTTAATGCTATTGGACAAAGGCGCCAAAATATAAAATCAGATAAATTAACTTGGTTTTTAAAGAATCAGCAAGTAGAAGCCGAAGGGAACGTATTTTATCAGCAATTTGAGCCAGCGTTAAGTTTCACAGGTGATACTGCATCTGGTAACATCCAGCAGCAAAATATTATCGTTAGAAGTAGTAATAACAATAATAGAGTAATTACAAATATCATTCCCCAAGAACCGTAGGGTGTGTGACGCTATAACAAACCTTATACGAAGCGCAGAACTTCAAGCGTCACGCACCAAATAATTTGTTTTGATAATGGCGCCAAAATTCCAAAGTACCAAATAATTTGCTTTAATATGGCGCCGTGCTTTAATATGGCGCCGAAATTTCAAAGTACGAAATAATTTGCTTGAATCTGGCGCCAGAAATATTGGTGCGTGACCCCACTAGTTTATTGGCTTCGTTGGGGAATTCTTATGGGGTCACGCACCCTACCTGTAAACTACTTCGTTTCTTTGGGCGTCGCCAAGCTGTGGCAAAGCTTTGTTTTCTGCATGGGGGGCAATAGCAAGTGGAACAGATTCGGGAACTTGAAGTTGTTTGACTAGGTTTTGTAAGAGTTTATCTTGCTCAGTACGAAAGGCGCCAACGTAAGGGCCTCTGTTAATAATGGCAAACCAAACTAAACCACGGTCACGTGTTGGAACTACACCAGCTAATGCGCTCACATCACGTAACGTTCCTGTTTTCATCACTGTAGCGTTGGGTAAATGACGCGCGTGTACTGTACCACGATGGTCAAAACCTGATGTAGGGAATAAATCAGCTAGTGTCATGTTGTTCGCGACTGCTTCACGTTGCAGTATCATCAACATCGCACAAACGGCACGGGGAGAAATCTTATTTTCTACTCCTAGTCCGGAACCGTTGATTAATTGAATTTCTGATTCTGGAACTCGCGCGAGTTTGGCTGCCTTTGATTGGACTACCGTTGCTCCTCCTACTGCTTCTGCTAACATTTCAGCCATTTCATTGTTGCTGAATACGTTCATCTCATTAATGAGTTGTTTGAGTGGCAATGAATAATGTCTGATTAGTAGATTACTTTCAGGGACGGTTTGAGTTGCTAGTTCGACTTTGCCAGTAATTGTCAGTTGGGGTTTTGGTGTACCCTTGGGCATGGTTGAGTAATACAGGTTAATATCACGCGACCAAGTAGCAGAGTTGAGTGTTTGTTTGAGAAATTGTCCAGCAAGTGTTGGGTTTCGCTGGAAGTTCATTGCAAAATTGCCAGTAATGATTAAATTACCCTTGACTTGCTTAATACCCATTTGGTTAAGCATATTGCCAAGCGTTATTGCTTCTTGGATTACAAATAATGGGTCTCCACCACCTGTTATGACTAAATTTCCTTCTAACACGCCATTTTTAATTGGCCCTGTTGTGCTAACCAATGTCTGAAATTTATGGTCGGCGCCCAAGGTTGTCAAAGAGACAAGCGAAGTTGCAATTTTTGTCAGCGATGCGGCAGGTATTGGTGTTGTGCCTTCATGGTTCGCCATTAAAATTGGACCCGACTGTATCCAAATTCCCTGGCTCTGCATCATGTTTCCAGCAACTAATTTAGCTGTCACCAGGTCTTTGAAATATTGTTGAACCGTGGTAGTACCTGCTGGATTAGGGTCAGGAGCTAAAACCAAACCCGGGCTACTTTGCCATGCCAATGCCTCTAAAGCATCTAAAGGCTTAACTTGTAACCCTGCTATTTCCAACCACAGTGAAAACAAGCCTGAGCCAATTAATTCCAGCATGTTTATTCCTCAATAGGGAGTTGGAGTTTTTAACTTTATGTGATAATATGCTGTTTCTACGATTTTGAAAATCGAGTAACTATAGTAACTAATGATTTTTAATTAAGGTAGTGCGTCTGAACACATTTGATTCAAGCTTTAAGCTAACTTCTGATTCTGAGCGCAGTATTTCTGAGGCGCGAGCGAAAAATATCATTATATATACGCTTAACATAATAAGTTTTTACGCTTAATTGAGTGAATTTTCTACCTTTTTCTGAAGCTGGGCGCCTGAATCTGGAAAATTTACTTTATCTTTAAGAAACCAGGTTTCTGAATGCAAATTGTAACAAAAAGAACATTTTGCGTAGAAACCAGAAACCGGGTTTCTTTATGCAAATTGTAATAAAAAGAACATTTTGCGTAGAAACCCGGTTTCTCCCCTTGTTTGAATTGTCAATAATTGTTAACGTAGTTACAAAAGATTTGAAAGAAAGATGCTTGCTCGTTTGGGTTAAGGCATCTGGTAAAATTTGTAAGGTTTCTAGAAGCTTTAAGCAATGGGATCGACTTGCGTGAGGATCGCAATTGACGCAATGGGAGGGGATCGCGCACCTGGTGAAATCGTGACTGGCGCACTGCGGGCACGAGAAGAACTAGGTGTAGAAGTATTATTGGTGGGAGATCCCCAACAAATTGAAGCTGCGCTGCCACCTAAAACTAATACGGCACAGCTTGAGATTGTCCCTTCTGAGGGAGCAATCGAAATGGAGGAGGAGCCTTTAAGCGCTATCCGGCGCAAACCGAAGTCCTCTATCAATGTGGCAATGGATTTAGTCAAGCAAAAACGCGCGGATGCGGTTATTTCTGCTGGTCACTCTGGAGCAGCGATGGCCAGTGCTTTGCTGCGTTTGGGAAGGCTAAAGGGAATTGACCGTCCAGCGATTGGAGCTGTATTTCCAACAATGGTAGCCAGTAAGCAAGTACTCATACTTGACGTTGGCGCCAATGTAGACTGCCGTCCGAAATTTCTTGAACAGTTCGCTATCATGGGTTCGGTTTATAGTCAGTATGTACTGGGTATAAATGAACCAAAGGTAGGTTTATTAAATATCGGCGAAGAAGACTGCAAGGGCAATGACGCAGCAGTACGTGCAAATCAGATGTTACGTGAAAACCCAAACATCGATTTTATCGGTAATGCTGAAGGGCGTGATGTTCTATCTGGTGACTTTGATGTGATTGTCTGCGACGGTTTTGTGGGTAACGTGCTGCTCAAATTCGCCGAGGCAGTTGGGGAAGTGATGCTGCAAATTATCCGCGAAGAATTACCACAAGGTATACGCGGTCAAATTGGTACTGCAATCTTGAAACCTAACTTAAGGCGAATTAAACAGCGCATGGACCACGCCGAACACGGTGGTGCATTACTTTTAGGTGTAGACGGAATTTGTATAATCAGTCACGGTAGCTCACAGGCGCCTTCTATTTTTAATGCCGTGCGAATGGCAAAAGAAGCTGTGGACAACCAAGTGTTAGATAGAATTCAATCTCAATATCAAAGCCTACAGCGCGAAAGCAGTTAAAGAGTGTTGAGTGCTGAGTAAAAAGTGCTGAGTGCTGAGTACTCGGCACTCACCATTGTTTGAGCGATTTAAGCGTGGGAGAGTAGGAGTGCAAAACACAGGAATTACAATTACTGGAAGTGGGTCAGCAGTGCCAGCAGCTTGCCTTGAAAATAGTGCAATGACTGCGCTTGTTGATACTTCTGACGAGTGGATAACAACGCGAACTGGTATTAAAAAGCGACGACTCGCATCAGAAAAAGAGTCTTTGAGTGGTCTTGCTGCTATAGCAAGTCTTCAAGCCATCGCAATGGCTGGAATTACCGCACAAGATATAGATTTAATATTACTTGCAACTTCCACACCCGATGATTTGTATGGCAGTGCTTGTAAAGTTCAAGCTGCTTTAGGCGCCAATCGAGCTGTCGCGTTTGACTTAACTGCTGCTTGCTCTGGTTTTATTTTTGGCATGGTGACAGCGGCTCAGTATGTCAGTACAGGTGTATTTAAAAACGTACTTGTTATTGGCGCCGATATACACTCACGTTGGGTAGATTGGCAAGACCGCACCACTTGTGTACTGTTTGGCGATGGTGCAGGTGCAGTAGTTATGCAAGCTAGTTCGAGTAATAATTTACTAGGATTTGAATTAAGAAGTGATGGTAGTCAGAATCATTATCTTAATCTTGGTTACACTGCTCAGAGTCAACAACTAACCAAAGACATTACCGTTGGCAAAGGAAATTACCAACATGTGACTATGAACGGTAAAGAAGTTTATCGCTTTGCTGCTCAAAAAGTTCCAGAAGTAATAGACAAAGCTTTATTCCGCGCCAATATAAGTGTTGAAAACGTTGATTGGTTGCTTTTACATCAAGCTAATCAACGCATCCTCGATGCTGTTGCCCAGCGTTTAGGAATACCAGACCATAAAGTTATCAGCAATCTTGCCAACTACGGTAATACCTCTGCTGCTTCTATTCCCCTAGCACTTGATGAAGCTGTGCGCGCAGGCAAAATCAAAAATAATCACATTATTGCTGCCTCCGGATTTGGCGCCGGCTTAACGTGGGGAGCGGCTATTTTTAAATGGGGAAAATAATTAAGGTAGGGTGCGTGACGCTATAACAATTGTGAAACAAAACGAGTAATCTACTAGCGTCACGCACCTTACTAGTTAGGAGTTAGGAGTTAAGAGTTAAGAGTTTTTGGAAATTTTTAATTCAAAACTTAAAGTCCTTAATTTGAATGATTATTTAGTAACTCATAATTCACAACTCATAATTCACAACTCATAACTCATAACTTATAATTCACAACTCATAACTTTTGATAAATGACTAAAACTGCGTGGGTGTTTCCAGGACAAGGTTCTCAAACTGTAGGAATGGGAATCGATATTCTTGACTTGCCTAATTCTAAGGAAAAATTTGCTCAGGCCGAAGAAATTTTGGGCTGGTCAGTAATTGATATTTGTCAAGATGAAGAAAAGCTAGCTAGTACTATTTACACTCAACCGTGTTTATACGTGGTAGAGAGTATTCTATGTGACTTGTTAAGCGAAAAGCAAAAGCCTGATTTAGTGGCAGGACACAGCTTGGGCGAGTATATAGCTTTATATGCTGCGGGTGTGTTTGAATGGTCAAATGGATTGCGTTTGGTTAAGCGACGCGCGGAATTAATGCAAAATGCATCTGGTGGCATGATGGCAGCATTAATGAACTTTGACCGTGAACAGCTTTCTCAAGTAATTTCTGAAACTTCCGATGTTGTGGTAGCAAATGATAATAGCCCAGCACAAGTTGTTATTTCTGGTACACCTGATGCTGTCCAAACAGTAATGTTACAGGTAAAAGCAAAACGAGCAATACCTCTAAATGTTTCCGGCGCCTTTCATTCTCCGTTAATGGAAGCAGCCGATAATGAATACAGAGAAGTTTTGGAAACTGTAGAATTCCAAAATGCTCTTATTCCAGTACTTTCTAATGTCGAACCAACACCATCAACCGATGCAAGCGAGTTAAAACAGCGCTTACTCAAACAAATGACAGGTAGTGTTCGGTGGCGAGAAATTTCGCTTGCACTTCCAGAATTAGGTATCGAAAAGGTTATCGAGATAGGCCCTGGTAATGTGCTTACTGGTCTAATTAAGCGCACTTGCTCAGATTTAACTTTACAAAATATTCGTGGCACCTCTGAATTACCATAACACCGTATATTGTAGAGACGTTACATATAACGTCTCTACATCATTATTCAAACCAGTGGTTGACACCGAAACCTACTGCTCGGTTATGACGTGATAGTTCATTTGCTAGCTGTAGTGCAGCAGTTCTACCAATATCTGTTTCAAAAACTGATGAAAATACTACGTCGATTTGATTTTGCTGACAAAATTGACGTAGTTTACTCGGTGAACCAATAATTAAGGGTTTTATTACAAAAATCTGGCGCCATCCTTCTAAATAACAAGTTTCAAGATTTTGCAGTGTGGCAACTGACTCATCAAGAGCAAGAAGAGTATTATAGCTGGCACTCAGTTCCAACATTTGCTCAAACTGAGATGGTGGTAATGGTTGTTCGATAAATTCAATGTTTACGCCGTTTGTCATGAATTTATCACAAGTCTCTAACCAGAGTTTTGACTCATCTAAGCTTAGTCCTGTATTTGCGTCTAACCGAATGGTGCCGTTGGGTAGATTTTGTACTATTTTTTGTACAAGTAAATCAAATATCGCGAGTTCTTCATCAATTGGATTAACGCCTATTTTCCATTTAAAAGTACGATACCCAGATTCCCATAACGGTTGGCAAGCATTAATTGCACTTTTTCCGGCAGGTAGTAAGGCACTAAATTGCAAAGAATGGGGAATAGAGGTAATGGGGGGAAATAATGCTGTTTCAAATCCAAACTGACATGCAGGTAGTGTGTCGGGAATAGAAAAAATTATTTCACTACTAATATATGTGGGTAAAGATGAGCAAAATTCTAAAGCTTGCTCAAGGGTTTCGGAGCCAAACCAGGGAATAGGAGCTATTTCACCCTGCCCAACTTTACCGTTTTCGTGTTCGAGTTCAATAATAATGCCTTCACGAATTTCCCATACGCCGTGGTTAGTTTGAACAGGACGAACAAATCGCCTCTGATAGCGACGAAAATTAAATTTATATATTTCATCTCCCATTCCCCTTTCCCCTTTACCCCAGTAAAAATCCTAACCCAAACAACGAACAGCACCAAAAATGTACGGCAACTGCGATAAATTTACAGTTGCTGACTAACTCTGGTTTATCGTGATTAAGATTAACGTGACGACAAAGTTTGACGGCAAATGGTAAACTAACCCAACTTAGTAAAGTCCAAATTGGGAAAAAACCCAAAATTACAAATATTGCTGTTAGTGCATATATACTGATAGTACAAACAGTCAAAACTTGGGCGCCTCGAAGTGTGCCGAGTCGAACGATGGGTGAAAGTTTTCCTGCTGCAAGGTCATCTTTGACTTGGTGGAAGTGTGAGCAAAATAAAATTAAGCTTGTGGCGACTCCAACTACGATTGAGGCAACTAAGCTAGAAATAGAGGCAGTTTGAGTTTGACTGTAGTATGCTGCTGAACATGCCAATGGACCAAACGCAAAAAAGCATAAAATTTCGCCTAACCCTTTGTATCCAAGGCGAAAGGGAGGACCCTGGTAAATGTAACCTAAGCCACAACATAGTAAAATAATTCCAATTACCGTTGGGTCTTGTTGCCACCAGCTAATTGTAAATATTCCTAACAATCCGAATATTAAACACAAGTTTCCTAACCAAAATACTAATGGCTTGTTTCCCGTTAAGTTTACTAACGAGTGATGCTTGTTTATATCAATTCCTGTTTCGGAATCATAGACATCGTTGCTGAGATTTTCCCAAGCTAATATTAATATTGCGGCGCCTAAAAAAGTAGAGAAAATTATGGCGTCAAGATGTTGTGTTTGTGCATAAGCAACGGCGGTTCCTACCCAAATTGGCATAATCGCAACGCTGTACATGGGTGGCTTAATTGCTGCCATCCACAATTTGTTATTAGGATATAAAATCAGCTTTGTAGTCATTTTTTAAGATTACTAAACTGCCAGCAAAGTTCTTGAAGTTGGAATTACCAACCTTGGTAACATAACCATCGTCACCCCCCAGCATTGCTTTGACGCTTCCAGGAGGACATTGTACCGCTCATTATAGTATAAATGAACCAATTTTGACAAACGAAGGATGTATCCCCATATGAATCATCTTATCGGTCGTTTTGGCAGCGATTAAGTCTAGCCTGAAGGCGACGCTTTATGTTACCTGTAGAAATACGACCACGATTCATGACTCTTTAGGAAGATAACTTCAAAAAAATTTACTTTTCTTTAATACCATGACAGTTTCTCCATGTCGTTCTGACTTTCTTGTATATAATAAAGAAATATACCAATTTCTCTTGACTGTTCGTTCGCAATGTGCCCGAACTAACAAGAATAAAATTGCAAGTATTTCGTTTGAGATTAATTTGGTTGACCCTTTAGTTGTTCTGGCAAAATTAGCACGAGCTTCACAGGTAACTTTTTATTGGGAAAATCAAGCTAGTGGAGAATCAATTGTTGCAATTGATGCAGTCGCAAAGCTAGAAATTACAGGTGAAGCAAGATTTAGTTCTTCAGAAGAATTTATTCAAAATAGTTTAAGCAATCTTGTATGTTTTGAACAAGATAAACCAAATAATACAGACATTAAAAACATCCAACCGCGTTTTTTTTGTAGCTTTAGTTTTTTTGACGAGAATGATGAGCCAGATTACCCTTTTTCGTCTGGAACTGTTTTTTTACCTCGTTGGCAAATTTCTGTTAAAAACAATCGCTGTCAGGCAATGGTAAATCTGGCAATTGATGCGAGTACTAATATTGATACTATTTTACATGTTGTGTGGACAAAAATTGAAATTATTCAATCTTTAGCATATTATTCGCCTAATTTAAACAATTCGCCTGCTAAATATAGTCAAAGATTGGTAGCAAACCCAGAAAAATTCAAAGCTTCTGTGACTTCTGCACTCAAGGCTATTGGCGCCGGAGATTTTAGTAAAATTGTTTTAGCTTCAGCACTTGATATATATTCAAGGACGGCATTTAATATATTCAAGTCATTAAGCAACTTACGACAACAGCATCCTAACTGTTACATATTTTCTACAAGTAACGGTAAGGGACAAAGTTTTATCGGCGCCAGTCCGGAACGGTTAATTAATGTAAATAACCATTTTCTTGTGACTGATGCACTAGCAGGAAGCGCACCGCGTGGTAAAACACCCGAAGAAGATGCCGCAAATGCCAATCGTTTACTACTAAGTGAGAAAGAACGACACGAGCATTCCTTGGTTATTGACTTTATCACACAACAATTATTAAAACTGGGCTTACGACCACAATTTGTTAAATTTCAAGGGGTGCCACGTTTACGGCAGTTATCAAATATTCAACATTTATGGACACCCATAACAGCTGTTGTTCCAAATAATGTGCATCCGTTGCAGATTATAGCCCATTTGCATCCCACACCAGCAGTTGCCGGTGAGTTGCGTGACATTGCAATGCAGCAAATTCGACGTTATGAAAATTTTGAACGAGGTTTGTATGCGGCGCCTCTTGGTTGGGTAGATACTAGTGGCAACTGCGAATTTATTGTTGGTATTCGTTCGGCATTAATTGATGGCAACCGCGCACGGTTGTATGCAGGTGCTGGTATTGTTGCTGGTTCTGACCCTATGAAGGAACTAGCAGAAATTCAACTCAAATTTCAAGCCCTACTAAAAGCTTTGGTTTAAATCACAAATGGAAAAATATAAGTAAAAAACATCACTAATTAATCGTGAATACTTAATCATCTGCTGACTGCGCGATTGGCTCGACGACAATATCAATTGGTGCAGGTTGGTCAATTGGACTTGCCGCCATAATCGAGTCGAATACCCAATCGTATGGGTCGCTGCTATCGTCTCCTGGGTAAGCTTCCCAGACAGTATTCATGTTTTCTTCGTCGTTTAAGATAATCACAACTTAGTTTCCCTTCGTTTTTTTATACTTTAATTTTCTACGGAGATTTACTAATATATTAGGATAATTTCTAATACATATAAGACTTTGCAGCTTACTAAAGCTACCGTAAAATTGACTAGATTGATTTTGAACAGTAATCTGGGAATATAGCTCAAACCTTGTTTAATATTCCCATAATCTACCGTTACATTCGGAGCTAGGGCGTTTAGATACCTTAAAGTTGGCGTGGCGCCTGCTTCATACGCGCACACTTCGCTCTAAACGTATTAAATTAAGAAAATCCTGATAACCCTTCAGAATGGAAGATGGCACTAATTACTACCTGTAACTCTTTACGCTGCATAAACCTGGTTTCTACGCATTCATTGTCGCAGACAAATCGTCATTTTTATTACATGCTATCAACGTATATTCCAGGTTTCTAGGTTAAAAAGATTATTTGAGGTTTGTTATGTAGATACTAACTTTTTATACAGTTAAGAAGCAAGCATAAATTGTTAACCTTAAAACAAACGTCACAAATGTTACGTGTTTTTTAAATTGCTTCAAAGCTTAATCCTGCCAATTTGGCACTCTTATATATACTTGCCAATTTGGCAGCTTAAGTAATTTTATTTATTTTATAATGGTAGGAAATTTAGATTAGAAATAAATCCCCCCTAGCCTAGGGTGGAATAAGATTTAATTTAAAGCCCTGCTTAATAAGGGGGGTTGGGGGGATTAAATCTTGATAAACTCAATTACACCAGTGGCAGGGTTACGACGAATTTTTACTATATAAACGCTTTCTTGCTTGCGGTTGCCGTTTGGAGTGAAGCTAATTTCTCCAGTGGCGCCGATTAAGCTAAAGTTAGGGTTTGCTATATAATTAGATATATTACTGCGTACATAGCTAGTGTTGAAATTTTGTGTATCCAAACCTGTAATTAATGCTTTGGTTGCATCGTAAGTAAGAGCGTTATGCCAACTTATACGTTTTTTCCAAAGCTGGTTAGCTTCTGTACTAAAATCAGAGGGTATTATTCCAGGATACCAAGGTAATGCAATGGCACTACCCATTTTATTTTGAGCGAGTTTTCTAATAATTTTGGAACTATCAAGACTATCTCCACCTACAACTAAATAATTGTACTGGTTCGCATATTCAATAACTTGCACTGCTGCATCTGACGTTAAACCATCGGTGGTAGGGAAAAGAACTATTGCATCGGCGCCAAATTGTTTAACTTGATTGATATTAGATTCAAGATTATCGGATAAAGAAATTTCTGCGGCAATTTTACCACCTAGTTTGGTAAAATGATTGCGTAACTGTTTAAGTAACGATTCACTGTATTTACTATTGGGGTTATAGAATACTGCTGCACGACGTTTATTGGCGCTCTGAAGATAATTTGCCAAAATATCACCTGTAACACTGTTACTCGACACAACTCGAAAAAAGCAGTTTTGATAGGTTACTTGGCATTTGTTTGAGAGGTCATCAAAAGTCGCAGTTGATGAAATTAGTAAAAGTTTTGCTCTTTGGTAAGCTGGAAGTGCTTCTAAAGTCGTCTCGCTGCGAAAATGACCAATAACTGCAACAACATCGTTTTGTTTTCCTAATGCTTGGGCAATTTTAAGAGCATATGAAGGCTTATTATTATCGCTAGCAATTAATACATGTAAGCCAATTTTTTGACTCTGGTATTTTTGATTAAATTCGTTTTGTGCCTGTGCAACTCCTTGTAAAATTTCCTGACTCGAATTTATCGTGTCATTATTACTATCACTGATGGGGGCAACAACGGCAATAGTCAAAGTTTTCGTTTTATAATTTTGGGCTTTGAGACGTGCGTTATTTAAGTAAATTAAAGTTTCTGGATCTGGACGTTGTTGAAAAGATTGTTCTAATAGTTTAACAGAGTCAGAATATTTACCTGCTGCAAAGGCATTTACTCCATCTTGTTTAATTTTATCTATGGAGTTAAGCATCATAATTTCTTCGCCGCAACTCATTTTATCATTTGAGTTGAAGCGGCGTATCCAAATTTTCTCACAACCGTTTACACCAGTAGCATACCAGTAACTACCAGTGAATCCTACTAAGCAAACAGCAGCAGCGTAGATAATTTTTTGATAAATCCGAGGAACTGGGGTTTTACGATTTAAAGCAGCAATAATAGCACGTGTGTTTTTTGGTCTATTTTCCCAGTCGTGTTCCATCATGTTATCTAGTAAATCACACACCAACTTAGTGCGAAACTTAGAGATAACACCCATTCTTGCATTATTTGCAGGTAAATTTTGGCGCCAGTTGAAGTTCCTAGATTTTTGTATATCAGAAATATCGCACGGATGTGTACCAGTTAATAAATGTACGAAAGTGCGTCCTAAAGCAAAAAAATCTGACTGTCGAACAGCAAGACCGTGTAAATATTGTTCCGGTGGTGCATATCCCACAGAACCGATACAGGTACCGTGTGCTAACGTTTCGTCTTCTTGCAAAAATGTCTCTGCTAAGTCGCGAACGGCGCCGAAGTCAATTAACACTAACTGCCCATTATGCCGTAGCATAATATTAGCAGGTTTGATATCACGATGGAAAAAACCATGTGCATGAACTTGCTCTAAAATTAGAGTTATCTGTTTTAACCACTCGCGTGCTAATTCAAAATCAATTGGTTTATTATTTCTTTCATTCAGCCACTGCTGTAAATTTACACCGTCTATCTTTTCCATTATTAGACAATGTAATGGCTCGCTACCATTTTTGAATTCAACTTGAAAATAACCTTCATCCACCTTTGGAATACCAGGGTGATTTAAACGACTTAAAACTTCAGCCTCGCGTTTGAATAATTTAATAATTTTATCTTTTTTATCACGTTCTTTTTCATTACGACTATCAAAACGCGATAAATTGAGAATTTTAACAATTTTAATACTTTTTGTTTCATCTTGCGATTCAAGCTCAAACGTTCTCGCAAACCCACCTGCTCCAATGAGTCTTACAACCCTATATTGCTTTTGTAGTAACAAATTTTCACCACAGTGAATGCAAATTATGCCATATTTATTAATTGGGTCGGTAGGGTTCGGGCACTTTGGATTGAGACATTGACTCATATAAAATTATGTTATGAAATTCTATAAAATTTAAATTTTTCAAGTCAGCATACACTTACAAAAGTTATCATTTCTTGATTTAAGAATATTTATGTATTCTAATTATATATTTTAGTTCGATATTTTAAGGTATAATATACTAACCAATATTTTTAGTCGCTTACTTTACTAGGACTTACG
The DNA here is from genome assembly GCA_019359675.1 of Calothrix sp. FI2-JRJ7. GTDB lineage: Bacteria > Cyanobacteriota > Cyanobacteriia > Cyanobacteriales > Nostocaceae > Dulcicalothrix. The sequence goes on along the minus strand of JAHHGX010000031.1, from coordinate 66,666 downwards.
CTGCATAAACCTGGTTTATACGCAAAATTGTCATTTTTATTACATGCTATCAACGAAGAAACCAGGTTTCTAGGTTTTCATGCGTAAGTCCTGTTTACAACTGTTCTGTTTCATTTAAACCCTGACTAAATCTATATTAAACAAGTTTCTTAGGCGACTACGCTAAAAAACAAAGCGCTAGTTGATAAAAGTTCCCTGAAGTTCCCTGAAGTTACATATGTCAAACTCTTTTGTCTCAATAACCGTCAAGCTATTTGCTGCATATCAAGAAGCATATGGGGTTCCAGAGCTAAAGCTGGAGTTTCCACAAGGAACCCCAGTTAAAGCAGTATGTAAGCATATTATTGATGAACGTCCTGAACTCGCGAAGTGGCAGGATGTTACACGTTATGGTGTAAATTTACTGTTTGTTGAACCAGATACTCCTCTCAAAAATGGCGATGAGGTTGTGTTAGTACCCCCCGTTAGTGGTGGATGATGCTTGGCAACGGATGTAACGGATGTAACGGATAGTTGATTTGTTTGTTAAATCATCCGTTACATCCGCTGTTATCCGTTGCTAACGTTCTATTTGTAAATCGTCTTTTTGAGATTCGAGAATAATTTCAACTCCTCTAATATCGAAGAATAAAACTTCAACACGACGGTTGAATGCGTGTTCTACTTTGTTTCTACCTGGAGTTTTGAGTTGACGTTCGCCAAAAGAACGAATGGTCATACGTTCTGGCACCACACCTTTTTTGATTAAGTAATTTCTGGCATTTCTCGCGCGTCTTTTTGCGAGGTCTTTGTTGTATGCATCGGATGCGCGTGCGTCGGTGTGACCTTGTAGTTCAATGACTATTGTGGGGTATTGCTGCATTACTGCGGCTATTTTATCAAGAACTTCGCCACTTGCGGAGCTAATAAAGTCTTTATCTAATGCGTAATGAATGTTATTTGGGACTCGTAAGCGAATGGGTGCAGGTGGTGCGGGTAGTTCGGGTGGTGCAGGAGGGGGAGTCGGTGGAGTCGGTGGAGTTGGGGGAGCAGGGGGAGTTGTGCAGTTGGGAATTTGACCTTGGTGTTGAGTTAGTTTGTCTTGGTTTAATTCTTTTGTTTGAGGCGCCTGTTGTGAGGGGGAAAGTATTACAGTACTGTATGCAGGTTCAGAGGTGCCGTTTGAATCTGTGGCAATAGCACTAAGACGAGTTCCTGGTTGTAGATTTGGTAATGTTGTTTCAAACTTTCCTTTGGCATTGGCTTTAATGGTAGTCATGGCTTGACTTAAGGCGCCATCCGGACCAACGCGATAAATTTGAATTTCTGAATCTGGGTCGGCAGTTCCTGCGATGGTAACTATATTATTGATGAGCAAAAATTCTTTGGATATAAACTCTGGAGCGTTGATAGCAGCGTTTCCTGTATCTAAACGACGATTTGAAGATGTTCTAACTGGGTTCTTGCCGTCTCCTTGCTGAAAATCTGCGACATCTGTACCAGCACGGTTATTTAAATCAATGCTAAGTCCTTCTAAGTCAGCAAAACGGTTATTTTGAATTACATTGCGAACTGCGGCGCCATTAAGGAACGAACCACCGTTTGGAAAAGCAGTGACAACAACACCTGGGCCAGCTTGGTTGGTAATTTCGTTATTAGTAACTTTATTATCGCTTCCCATCAAGTAAACTGCTGCACGTCTTAAACGGCGGCCATTATACTTGATTTGGTTATTGGTAATTTCTACGCTTCCTTGGGGTTTGAATAAAAATGCTCCGCTGCCATCGTTAGCGCATATCAAGTTTTCTTTTATTTGCGAACCGTCGATGGAACCTTCTAAGCGTATAGCATCAGGCATTCCCGCTAAACCATTACCAACAATGATATTTTCTTTTATTTGTGTTGAAGCAGCAGTTTCTCCTGTAATTATGGCGCTACCTTCATGGTACGAAATGCGGTTGCGCTGAATTGTGGCGCCCACTGCATTAAATACCGACACTCCAAACGCGGAAGGTGTCTCTGGCATTTTTTCATCGGGTGTTATACCCAACCAGTTATTTTCAATGACTACATTTTTAGCTTGATCAGAAATAAAAATATCTGCTGGAGGAATACTAGCAGTGCGTTCATGCTCGCTCGTAAATCCGTATATACTTAAACCGCGTATTGTGATTCTATTCGCTAACACCGTAAATCCACGGATAATATTACGTGATGATTTTGGTTGAATTGAAATAACAGGCACTGGTATCTGAATTTCCGCAGTCGCCGACTTTTTAGCCTCATAACCTGGTTGAGTGGCGCCATCAATAACCAAATTAGGCACCGTTAATGGTGGCAAAATATCTTGCAAAGCAATAGTCGTTTGCTGTGAAGATAAATTGAAATCAATTCTAGGTGTATTACTGGGTGAGACTTGTGCCTTTTCAGATGCAGAGAGCTTTTCTTGTGGTAAGGCGCCATTCACAATTTGAATAGCTTCGCGTAACGTCACCACATCATCTGGTTGTATGGTGCCATCTTTGTTACTGTTGACTACCACTCTTACTGATACAGCTTGCTGCGAATAAGCTACATTCCCCAAGGCTGAAAGTACTAAGCATAAACATAAACCTAGGGTATAGTACTTGTTTTTACCTGGTTGGAGAAAAAAATGAGAAATAAAAAAATTCAGTATAAATTTATTCATATTAATTTTTGACACTCCTTTATTTACCTGTTCGTTTTTTTACTAAAAGGTTCCGGAGTTTTTGTTGTTTTTCTATACCCGACAAATTTTATCGGGTATATTTGACGAGTATTTTTACTCGTGATACCATCGAACGAAATCGACGCAAGCAAGAACAGGGAGAAGCAAAATGACACAGGTATCAACAGCACAGGCAGCATCCACAGCAACTTTTAAAGCTTTAAAGTGTAAAGAGTGTGGCGCCGAGTATGAATTGAAAGCGCAGCACGTATGCGAATTGTGTTTTGGACCTTTGGAAGTCAAATATGACTTTAGTAGTTTGCGCTTCTCTGTAACTCGCGAAAGTATTCAAGCTGGACCGAATTCAATTTGGCGTTATCGTCAGTTCTTGCCCGTTGCTACAGATAACTATATAGATGTTGGTACAGGGATGACTCCGCTAGTTCGTTCACAACGTTTAGCGCGGCGCCTTGGTTTAAAGAAACTTTATATTAAAAATGACGCTGTAAATATGCCCACCCTCAGCTTCAAAGACAGGGTGGTGTCGGTAGCACTATCACGTGCGCGCGAATTAGGCTTTACAACTGTATCTTGTGCAAGCACTGGAAATTTGGCAAACTCTACAGCAGCTATTGCCGCACATGCAGGGTTAGATTGTTGTGTATTTATTCCTTCTGATTTGGAAGCAGGCAAAGTTCTGGGTAGCTTAATATATAGCCCAACTTTAATGGCTGTTAACGGTAACTACGACCAAGTTAACCGTTTGTGTTCAGAAGTTGCGAATACACATGGTTGGGGTTTTGTCAATATAAATTTACGTCCTTATTATTCAGAAGGTTCTAAGACACTTGGTTATGAAGTTGCTGAACAATTAGGATGGGAATTGCCCGACCATATTGTGGCGCCGCTTGCAAGTGGTTCGTTGTTTACTAAGATATATAAAGGATTTAAAGAATTTGTCGAAGTTGGTTTGGTAGAAGATAAGAACGTTCGTTTTAGTGGCGCCCAAGCAGAAGGATGTTCACCAATAGCGGAAGCATTTAGAGAAAAACGCGACTTTATTAAACCAGTCAAACCAAACACAATTGCAAAATCGATAGCTATCGGAAATCCTGCGGATGGTGTATATGCCGTTGATATTGCGAACAAAACAAATGGTAATATTGAATCTGTCACCGACGCAGAAATTATCGAAGGTATCAAGTTATTAGCTGAAACCGAAGGTATATTTACCGAAACTGCTGGTGGTACAACCGTTGCAGTGCTGAAGAAATTAGTTGAAGCAGGTAAAATTGATCCTTCGGAAACTACAGTTGTTTACATCACAGGTAACGGTTTGAAGACTCAAGAAGCAGTTCAAGGTTATATCGGCGAACCCTTCACAATCGAAGCGAAACTTGATAGCTTTGAACAAGCACTAGAACGCTCACGTACTTTAGACCGTCTCGAATGGCAACAAGTACTTGTTTAATTAAAGTTAGGAGTTATGAGTTAGGAGTTATGAGTTAAAGATTTCTCCTCACTCCTAACTCCTAACTTCTCACTCCTAACTCCTAACTATTTTGATTTGTATGACAGTAAAAGTATTAGTTCCTACCCCACTTCAGAAATTTACCAATAATCAAGCTGTTCTGGAGTGTGGAGGTAACAGTGTTGGTGAACTTTTGGAATCACTCGAACAAGCTTGTCCTGGTATAAAAGAACGTTTGTGTGATGAAAAAGGACAACCTCGTAGATTCTTAAATTTCTACGTAAATAGCGAAGATATTCGCTTTTTAGATGGTGTTTCCACACCACTCAAAGATGGCGATGAAGTGAGTATTGTGCCTGCGGTTGCTGGTGGTTGAATACTATAAAAACAATTCATATTTCATTATTTTTCTTGTGGGATGGGCATCCTTGCCCGTCCCATTTAAGTAAGGATTTTTACCACAGAGACGCAGAGTACCACGAGAGTTGAGAGATTTCAAGTAATAATATAAAGACAGGTATTTAATTACTGTCTTTACAACCAATGGATACTTTAGTCAAGTGGACGGTTCATGATTACCATATGATGATTGAGGCGGGTATATTAAAAGACCGCCACGTTGAACTTTTAGCTGGAGAAATTCACTCGATGGCGCCAGAAACACCACCACACACTTTCTATGGTGGAAGTATGGCTGATTTTTTTCGGGGATGTTTAGGGAATCGCGCGTTAGTTAGAGAAGCACATCCAATTACACTTGCCAGTTCAGAACCAGAACCTGATATAGCACTGGTACGGGGGCAATGGTTAGACTACCGCTTGCGTCATCCCAGTCCTGAAGAAGTATTTTTAATCGTAGAGATATCACAATCCACCTTAGCGAAAGATTTAGAAACAAAGAAACCTGTTTACGCAGCAGCAAGTATTCCTGAGTACTGGGTTGTAGATTTAGTTAACTCATTGTTGATTGTATTTCGTAATCCTCAAGCTGATAATTATCTTTCGCAACAAGAACTTAATAGTGGGGATATCTCACCTTTAATGTTCCCAGATATCAAAATTTCTATAACAGAACTGTTTAAGATTACTTAATTACCATCGATAGATTTTAATCAATGCCCTTGTTGATTGTAATCAATCGGTTTCGCTGCGCTATGTCAAAATAGGGATGATGACTTCAAGGTGAGCTAGCTCTTGTCTTCGTAAGAGAATTGCTCGAATCTTCTATATATATAAGGATTAACTGCGAGCTATGGCAGAAGAAAATAATCAAAACCAACCAGAGGACAAGGTTCCTGGTCGTGACTCACCCGAAACGACTAATATCCCTACAGCGAATGCTCCCGACCCTGAAGCTGTAAGTGGAGATAACCCAAACGCATCGAAACCTCCTGCTGCTGAAAAAGCTGCTGAAGCTCCAACGGGAGAGAAAAAACCTGCTGCTAAAAAAGAAAAAGCTCCAGCAGTTGAAGATAAGCCATTTTTGGAATTTATGGAACAAGATTATGTTCCAGCGTTACAGAAAGCTATTGCAACTGAGGGAGTACGTGATTTATCGCTTAAATTTGCCAAGCAACCAATTCCGCTTAAGGGTGTACAGTTTGGTGAGTGCTGGCAAGTTGCAGGTAGCTGGCAAAATGGTTATCGTCAGTTCAATTTATATTTCCCTGAAGAAAATATTCAAGGTAAGAAGGCTTTTTCTTGTAACGAAGGTAAGGCGCCGAGTACACTTGAATCATTTTTAATCGATGAGCGTAAAGTTACTCTTGATATGTTGGTATCAAGATTGGTTTACCGTTTAAATGGGCAAAAGTGGTTAGGTAGAAATTGATAATAAATGTAGAGACGTTAGATGTAACGTCTCTACAACAGCATTATTTTTCTAGGCGATTTCATGAAAGTGGTAGGTAACGGCGCCTGTATAATGGTCGTTATCAACTCTCACGTAACCAGATTTAAGCATTTCTTTTAACACTGCTTCAATTTCTGCAAATCCTAGTCCGGTAGCTTTTACTGCTTGGGTAACGTTAACTTTACCTCCATTCTTCTCTGCTGCATCAATAAGTTTTACCATTAGTTGTTGTTGAGGTACTTGGTAAACTTGGGATGCTACAACCGACTGATTCATCGGTACTCCATAAGGAGATAAACCTGCTTTGAGACGCAGTTGCATTTCACGCTCTGCTACCATATCTGGCATTAAGAACAAATCAACTACTTGCCCTACTCCAAATAAACCTCCAGTAATTAACCACAAAATACCGCTGCCAATTTTGCCGTTATAGAGTCGGTGTAGTCCACCAAAACCTAGTAACATTCCAGCGGCAAAAACGTAGGACATAAATAAGCGGTCTTTGGATTTTTCCTGTATAGTTTCTGCGTTCATATTGATTTACCTATATGATTAGAATTTAATTCGTTAATATATTGAAGAAACCGGGTTTCTTTGTCATAGCTTGTAATAAAATCACGATTTTTCGCGAGATTCCCGGTTTCTAGAAGGCGCCTGTTTATATAATGATGAGTTGAAATAGCGCAACTTTACTTCACCCATGCGATTCACCCAACCGGGTGATTTTTGAGAATAAACGCACGATTCCTAAAGTAAAAAGAAGTTTTGTTGCAACTCTTAACGTTTTTACCCTGCTGGTTTGCACCCAAGGCTTGGTAGACTTAGTTTTATACTTGTAAATCACGCTTTTGGCGTTGCCAGGAAGCTTAAAAGATACCACTAAAGGCAAGAGCAATTTTAAACATGGTAGATTCCCTCAAAAAACCAGGTATTGAAGAAATGCGTGCGGGGACTAAGGTTCCAGCGAAGGAAACTCTGCTGACTCCCCGGTTTTATACCACCGACTTTGATGAAATGGCTCGTATGGATCTTTCGGTCAACGAAGATGAGCTACTAGCCATTGTGCAAGAGTTTCGCGTCGATTATAACCGCCATCACTTTGTTCGGGATGCCCAATTTGAACAATCCTGGGACCACATTGATGGAGAAACTCGTAAGTTGTTCGTTGAATTTTTAGAGCGTTCTTGTACCGCTGAGTTCTCTGGCTTTTTGCTTTACAAAGAACTCGGTCGTCGTTTGAAAGATAAAAGTCCTTTACTCGCTGAAGGGTTTAATTTGATGTCGCGCGATGAAGCACGTCACGCTGGCTTTTTGAATAAAGCGCTGTCTGACTTCAACTTATCGCTCGATTTGGGCTTCTTGACAAAAAGCCGCAGTTATACATTCTTCAAACCCAAATTTATCTTCTACGCTACTTATCTATCAGAAAAGATAGGCTACTGGCGCTACATCACAATTTACCGTAACCTCGAAGCGAATCCAAACCATCAGATTTATCCAATTTTCCGCTGGTTTGAAAACTGGTGCCAAGACGAAAACCGTCACGGTGACTTCTTTGATGCGATAATGCGCGCGCAACCCCAAACCCTCAATGACTGGAGAGCGCGTTTATGGTGTCGCTTCTTCTTACTGTCGGTATTTGCGACGATGTATCTTAATGATATTCAGCGCAGTGGTTTTTACGAAGCACTCGGTTTAAACACTCGTGAGTTTGAGTACGAAGTCATCGACAAAACCAACAAAACCGCAGGACGTGTATTCCCCGTAATGTTGGATACAGACCATCCTGACTTTTACAAGCGGTTAGAAGTTTGCGTCAAAAACAATGAGAAACTCGGAGAAATAGCTAATTCCAGCACTCCTAAGCCATTGCAATTCATCCAAAAATTGCCTTACTACGTCTCCAGCGCTTGGCAAATTCTCAGATTGTATCTAATTAAACCAATCGATGCCGCATCAAATCATGGTGTAGTTCGTTAAAGAATTCCCCCTAACCTTAATAAGGGGGGAACAAGAGCCAATTCTTAGCCCCCCTTATCAAGGGGGGTTGGGGGGATTTCTAAAGCTCTGATTTAATTTGCTATAAGTTAGAGTGGCGCCCGCTTCAGGGCGCCACTTTTTTAATGTGTATAAAGTAACCATGAATAAATATGTAACCGTACTAGTTTTTTTATGCTTATATATAAGTGCAAAACCAGCCTTAGCCCAAACGCCTTCAACCAATGCCCAAGATTTAGATTTAAGTCCAGAAATTATCAAAGATAGTCCAGTTTTACAAAGATGGCGCCGTCAAGTACCAAACGTATTAGAAGAAATTAGAAACGACCCTAGTTTTCGTTCCAGATTACGTTTCGGATATTTTCCAACAAATGGGGGAGGAATAAAAATAGGCGCCGAGGATATTGTCATAGACAAAACGAGATTTACAATTAGCGGCGAATACTATACAACATTCAACGGAAAACACGCCAACTATGGTGGAGAAATAAACTACTACCTACGTCCATTAGGCAATTATATAAACGTGGCGCCAGTTTTAGGTTATCGTCACATATCCGGAGAAAACTATTCGACTAACGGAGTTTCGGTTGGCGCCAAACTATTACTAGTATTATCCCGTTCCGGTGGTGGAGATATATCCTTAACACAAAGCTGGGTGGCGCCAGCATCAAACGAAGAAATAGGATTAACAAAATTATCAGTAGGTTACGCAGTCACACGCAAACTGAGAATATCTACAGACATAGAACAACAAAACGGGCGCCGAAACAAAGACAGTCGCGTCGGCATTATCTTAGAATACATGTTGGGACAGTAGGTTGGGTGGAGGAACGGAACCCAACATCTTTGCCTAATTCAGCCTATCTACCACATGAAATTAACGCAGGCGCATCAGTTATAATCACTATTTTATAGTAATACACAATGCCTGCTAGAGACATCTTCTATAAAGCTGTTGAAACCGCATTAATACAAGACGGGTGGATTAATATAAAACCTTTAAACTAGATTATGATAGAACTACGTTGGAAATATCGTTATATGATTATGGACGTATAAAGAAACCCGGTTTCTAGGATTTTTGGATTGCTAAAAAATTGGTAATTTTAAAAATCTCTAGACCGTAGTGGTAATCTTTTACTTTATAAACCCCATTTCTTAATACACGATAAAAGTCATATTTATCACCTAATAATTCAAAGAAGTCAAACATGAATATTCTTGTAGACAAACATGTTTGACCAAATTCAAATTGTATGCATTTGATGGCGCCAGTAGCAAGCATTCCCTCGCTACCCAAAAGGACATCTATTTCATGTCCTTCTACGTCAATTTTTAATAAGTCTATTTCTGAAATACCTTTATCAGCGCAGAATGAATCAAGCGTTTTAATCGCTATTTCAGTTTGCCGCACATTACCAGCATTTTGAATCAAAATATTTGGTGTTAAAGATGCTATTGCCTCACCTTCACTCGAAAAGTAAATCTTGCCCGTTGTATTTTCTTTACTTAAAGCAAAATTTGAAATTGAAACATTCTTTTGATGTGAAAATCGATTTAGTAAAATCTCGTAACATTTAGTCTGCGGCTCAAAGCAATATATTTGGACTTTATTACCAAGTATTTCTATGACATCGTTGGCAAATTCTCCATTATTGGCGCCAACATCAAACACGCAATAATTATCTTTAATATTAACTTTTGTAAAATAGCAGCGTATAGCCTGCTTTTCACCACTGTTTTTGATTGCATACCCACCTCCAACGTTCATACCCGCATGGCAAAGGTTTAATGTTTTTTCCCAAAAAGGTTGCAACCAAGGTCTAGATATAACCCATCTTAAAGTTTGTTCCATATTAAGATTTTATTAATATATTCTATGAAGTTTATATGTTTGGCTATATTAAACCACTAACTAAAGAAATAAATAAAATTCTAGAAACCAGGTTTCTTCATTGAAATCTGTCATAAAAATGACGATTTGGCATAGAAACCCGGTTTCTTTAGCGTAGAAATATTCCAATACAGCAAATAAATTGCTACATTAAATATCTAGGGCTATGTAACTGCAACTGCCCAGTCTGCAACATCTACCACTTTTAACTAGTACCGTAACGCCGTGATGAATGGACTTTTTAGAAAAATCCGTGCAATGCTTGTTAAAGATAAGCATAGTGCTATTACGGTTGACTCGAAGCCGAAAAATTTAGCCGCACAGGGCAGTAACTCTATCAGTAAATTAGTGGTGGTAATTGCTACAAGTGTAGGAGTTACAGCTTTAATAACAGGCGCCCGTCATTTAACTTGGTTGCAACCGTTAGAAATATCGGCATATGACCAAATGTTGCGCTCACGTCCTGTAAATAAGATTGATAATCGTTTGCTAATAGTAACAGTAGACGAACCAGATAAACAAAAATTTGGATATCCGTTACCAGTTACAACGCTTAACAAGCTGTTTACTATCTTAGAGTCTTATCAAGCGCGTGTAATTGGTTTAAATATTTATCGTTCTAATGACTTGGGTATAGGCGCCGGACTTAAAGATAAAAGTAAACTAATAGCTGCCTGTAAGTTAAGTAGTCATAAAAATTCTGAGATTGCCCCACCATTAGATTTTCCCATAGACAATATCGGTTTTAATGACCTGATACCCGACCAAAACGACCGTACAGTTCGTCGTGCTTTGCTATTCGTGAATGCAGCGCGCGATCTTGAGTGCAAAGCTGACTATTCATTTGCAGCATCAGTCTCCGACGCTTATTTAAAGAAACAAGGTATTCGCTCTGGTTTCAACAAAGATGGCAATTGGGTTGTAGGTAACAAGATTATACCCAGCTTAAAGGGTAAACCTGGTGGTTACGAAGATGTGGATTTAGGCGGTTATCAAATCTTGCTTAACTATCGTCACCCTGATTATTTGGCGCGACAAGTAACCCTGACACAAGTTCTTAACAACCAAGTCAATCCAGATTTAGTAAAAGATAAGTTAGTTATTATTGGTAACATTGCCCCCAGTATTGATAGAGGAGTTTCAACACCATACGGCGCCTTATCAAAACAGCCACTTGGTACACAACCTGTGTTTATTCAAGCACAGACAGTAAGTAATATTCTAGGTACAGTACTCGATAATAAACCGTTGATTTGGTACTTTACAGATTTTGCGGAAATTGGCTGGGTGTGGCTTTGGGCACTTGTAGGAGGAGGAGTAGGTTGGCGTTTCCGTAACCCGTTAATGTTTTTAATCGTAGGTGGGACTAGTTTAGGCGCCTTGTTAGGGATATGCTATTTCTTATTTTTACAAGCAGGATGGGTACCAGTAGTACCACCCGCAATTGCATTACTAATGACAGGTATCGGTACAGTGGCATATTTAGCTTATCGTACCGAAATAGAAACAAGAATAATTATCATTCAAGTTGAAAAACAACAAGAAGCAATAGCTCAACTGAGTGCATTACTCAAAGAACCAACTCGTCTTCCTGATACACAACTGCGTGGGGACGTTATAGATACTCCACCTCAACGCAACACAGGTGATTATCTATTAAGTGGAAGATATCAAATTACGCGCGTGCTTGGGTCTGGAGGTTTTGGTTCTACTTATGTAGCTAAAGATACTCAGCGTCCAGGTGAGCCAAGTTGTGTAGTTAAACAATTAATGCCTGCACGTCGCGATGCTCGTTTTATGGAAGTCGCACGTCGGTTGTTCGATGCAGAAGCAGAGATTTTATTGATATTAGGTAAACATATACAAATTCCTGACCTACTCGCATATTTTGAAGAAAACAACGAATTTTACTTAGTAGAAGAGTATGTGAGAGGGCAAACGCTTAGTAAAGAATTATCAGCACGCGATATTAAAGACGAAGAATATGTAATTGAAATGCTCAAAAGCGTCTTGCAAGTTCTGAAATTTGTTCACGAACACCGAGTTATTCACCGAGATATTAAACCCGACAATATTATTCGCAACTCTCAAGATAATAACTTAGTGCTAATAGACTTTGGCGCCGTCAAGAAAATGCAGCCACCTAGTAATGAAACTGAGTTAGCAACTGTAGCAATTGGCACTCGTGGATATGCGGCGCCGGAGCAACTAGCAGGACATCCCCGTTTGAGCAGCGATATTTACGCTTTGGGAATGATTGGTATTCAAGCTTTAACAGGTGTTCTACCACAAGCTTTGGATATTAACCCCGATACTGGAAATGTAGAATGGCGCCAGCTTGTTACAGTCAGCGATAAGTTAGCTGATATATTAGATAAAATGGTTTGCTATCACTTTAATGAACGATACCAAACAGCAGCAGAAGTATTAGAAGATTTAAGTAAACTGTAGGTTGGGTGTAGCTTTATGCGGAACCCAACATTCATTTAAAGCCAATTTTCTAGGGTTAATCTATCCACTCTCGACATATCGCTATCATTCGTAACCAAAATCAAACCGCGTGTAATAGCTGTAGATGCAATTAGTACATCCGCATCTTGTATCGGTGTTCCTTTTCTTTTTAAATAAGCGTGAATCTCGCAAGCCTTTTCAATAATTTCTATATCATCTAAAAACAAAACTTCATAATCTGTACAAAACTGATGAAAATCGGCTAACTGTCTTGTTGCATTTATGGATATCAGTCCTCGTTTAACTTCATAATAAGTTATACAACTTATAAATACTTCTTTTCCTCGACTAGTTACTTCTATTAATCGGTTATTTGCATTTATATTTTTCTTCAAGATATAAGTCACAGTGTTTGTGTCTAATAAATAAACCACACCTTTACCTTCCTTCCACTGCCTCATCAAACATTTTAATTTGTTCTGGTGTTAAATCGTTTAGTGTACCTGAAACTGCTTCTACTGTGAGTATCTTTGTAATTCGACGTGTTAAATCATGTTCAGAAATTACTCTCATTTCTTCTGGGGTAAACTTACCAAAAAGTTCTACTAGCATATCTATCATTGCTCGCTTATTTAATCGAACAGTGTATAAACTACTACTCTTAAATAATTTCTCAACAATTGGCGAAATCGTATTGTAAAGTTCTTGATTATAGGTAGAAACGTCTTGCATAACTAACTCCTTATCGTTGACATAGTAAACATTTATTAATATTAGCGTTTTTATTAACTATAGGCGCCTTTAGGCAAAAATCCCAAAAGTCGGTTTAATCTTTCATCAGCTCCTTCGTAACAATGACTAGGCATTTGATAATTCATGCATGATTCGTATTTGTGCCCAACTAATCGCTTTGCATATGTAACGTGTGTAATGTAGCGAGTAATGTCGGAAGAGTTTCTAGAACCGCGATGCCATACTTGATTATTAAAACAAACTGCTGTACCCATTGCTCCTAAACAGCTATGAACTTGGTCTTTGTATTGTGAAATATCACCATCACACAATTTGCCAAATAAATGTGAACCAGGAATTACTTGTGTTGGTCCATTTTCTTCTGAGAGTACGTCAGTTAAGTAATAGTTGACAGTAAATGCCAAAACATTAAGACGAATATTAGTTAAAGGTTTGCCATCAAGGGACAAAACGTGAGGTGTATCGTCTTGGTGCCATTTATTTTTAGCTAACCCGTCTGTATCTGGAGGAACTGTAAATGAGTTATTATGGATAACATGAACAGTATTGGCGTTCGGAAGTCCATCATGTATAGAATAACCTGCACCATTGGCGCCACCAATTAAATGCTCTGCAAAAGTAACAATTGGTTCGAGCGCAAATAGATTTAAATTATGTTGCGAATCCTCAAACATCCGCTTTTTCATCATTCCTCTTGATGGGTTGTATTTTTCCCCTTCGGTAATTTTGAGAATTTCATCTAAGTCGTTTTTTAGATGTTGGCATAGTTCAGGCGCCAACACATTATGAATAATTAAAAACCCATTCGTGTGAAAAGACTCAATCCATTGATTTAACTGCTCTATGGTTGGTTCTTTACCAGCTAAGTATTCAGGCATATTTTTGTATTATAGGTCGAATTTTCAAGCGAGGAAATTTAGATTTATTATAGGCGCCTTTAGATAAAAGTTCTAAAAATAGCCTTTTGACAGTACATCTTCTTCGTCTAGTTCATCATGTCCTATCATACGTTCTACTTCACATAAAAAGCGAAGAAAGACAGATGGTGCAAATAGGTATTCATCAAGATATTTGAAAAAATTTTCACGGTTTTGTTGTCTTCCTTTTGTAGTACTATATGCACTGCTTATATTAGAAGACAAACGCTTTGCTTTTCTAAGAATTAAAACTTCGTCAATTGCAGTAAGTGATGAACTAATGGGTGCCATATCAAGCCACTCGCATATAAAAAAATACTTTATAAATCGTAAATCTCTCCTGCAATGCGAACTTGATTACGTTCCTTGACCCCAACCGCGTTTATATGTACAAGTGGTTCAGCCGCCTCTTCTACATCTTAATAAAGACGCAAGTTATCAAATACGGAGTTCCCAAGGAGCAAGAGAATTGGGACGCATCGGTTTTCGATTCTTTGTATCAACCGTAGGTTGATACACAAGTTTCTGATCAACAGTATCCAATACAATTGCTTGTTGTCGAGCAGTTAAATACAGCAAGTGGGTTTCTGATTCAGGTGAATACTCTATGCGGTAAGCCACTTTGGAGTGCGGAACGTTAAATAACAACCTCATAAGTTTACCCTGTACGCAGTGTAGGATTTACATAGGCTGCCAAGTTTTACAGAATGTAAGCGAGCAGAGCTTTCTTATAAAAAACAGTATCTAGTAAGTGATAAAGACTATGTTGCCATTGGGTACGTTAATAATATCCTTTATAAAAATATATTAAATGTCTCAATTCAACTTAGAGGGCAAAAAACCACAAGCATGGTTACTTCTTGACTTTGGAGAACAGCGAAATTATGCTGGTAACACAGGTTACAAAGATGAAACTTCCAAACGATATCAGTACGATAATAATGTTCCTAATTCTCGTCAAATTTCTGAAGGCGACCTGGTTTTATTACGCAGCAAAGCACAACTTTTAGGCGTTGCAAGAATTCAGACAATTGAAAAGAGTCAAGGAAAAAAAGAACTATTGCGCTGTCCTGAATGTGAAAAAACAAAGTTGAATAGAAGAAAAACAAAAGAGTGTGAGTTCCGTTGTTACATATGTAAGTACGAGTTTGACACGCCTAAAAAGGAAACCGTATCATGTGAAATATTTACAGCAAATTTTGGTAATAGCTTTGTGCCAGCAGAAGGAGCGGTTGGTGTTAAGGCACTACAAAAAGCTTGCTTAAATTTTAACAAGCAGCTATCAATCCAATTAATTGACTTAGAACAAATTGAAATAACTTTACTTAAAAATGCACCTGCCGTCTTAAAGCTTCTTAATCAAAATAGCCATCTTGAATATCTTCAAAGAGATGATGCTGATAAAAATGATGATAATTCAAATACTATTGTTTATTGCCCAACAGAAAGTGATCGTCGCCAACTGATAATGCAGCAAATTAGAGAACGTCGTGGACAATCTGAATTTAGGCAAGCATTACGTTCACGCTATGGCGACAGATGTATGATTACTGGTTGTGAAATAATTGACATTTTGGAAGCCGCTCACATTTCACCCTATCGAGGTGATGAGGATAATCATCCAGAAAACGGTTTGCTTCTGCGTGCCGATTTACATACTTTATTTGACCTTGATCTTCTGGGTATTTGTCCAAAAAACTTAAAGTTGTTTTTCCATCCTAAAATTAAGATTGCTGGTTATAAAGAATGGCATTGTAAAAAACTTCTATGTTCCACTAGCTTAAAGCCAAGTAAGTTAGCACTGCAAAAGAGATGGATTAAATTTTACAAACGATACTATTCTGACTTATAAATGTGTAATTTTGTTTGGCTTGAAAAAAAGGGCAGGCAAGATGCCTACCCTACGGGATACGTATGTTGGAGGAATTAGCCTAGTACTTTTTTGGCTGTTGCTAGTACGTTGTCAACGGTGAAGCCGAATTTTTCCATACAAACTGGACCAGGCGCCGATGCACCGAATGTGTCGATGCTAACGGTGGCGCCTTCGGTACCGACGTATTTGTGCCAACCGAAGCTTACACCTGCTTCTACAGATACTCGCTTGGTGACGGCTTTGGGAAGAACGGATTCTTTGTAATTGTCATCTTGAGCTTCAAAGAGTTCCCAAGAAGGCATTGAAACTACACGAACTTTCTTACCTTCACTGGTGAGTTTTTCGGCTGCGGTTACACAAAGGCTAACTTCAGAACCTGTACCAATTAAGATAATGTCGGGTGTTCCTTCGCTATCTACAATTGTGTAGGCGCCTTTTGTTACTCCTTCAATCGATGTACCTGCTAAGTTAGGTACGTTTTGACGGGTGAAGGCTAACAATGTAGGAGCATTAGCTTTTGATTTTTCAATTGCGATTTTATAGGCGCCGGAAGTTTCGGTACCATCAGCAGGACGAATTACTGTGAGTTCAGGAATTGCGCGTAATGAAGCAATTGTTTCGACTGGTTGGTGTGTTGGTCCGTCTTCACCTTGTCCAATTGAGTCGTGAGTCATTACCCATATCGACCCAGCTTCGGATAAAGCAGATAAACGGATAGCCGCACGCATGTAGTCGGTGAAAATTAAGAAGGTCGCACCGTAAGGAATTAAGCCTGAACCATGCAGTGCCATACCATTAACAATGGCGCCCATACCATGTTCACGTACACCATAGTGAACGTTGGGGTTTTCGTAATGCCCTTTTTGGAAGTCGCCTTTACCTTTAATTTCCGTTAAGTTGGAGTGGGTTAAGTCAGCCGAACCACCAATTAACTCAGGTAGTACTGTTGCTAATTTGTTAAGACAAGTTTCGGAATGTTTACGAGTTGCAACACCTTTATCTTCAGGAGTGTAGGTAGGTAATACCTTTTCCCAACCATCAGGAAGTTTGCCGCTAATGTAACGTTCAAATTCAGCTGCTTCAGAAGCATACTTAGCTTTATAGTCACTTAAAGTTTGGTTCCATTCGCTTTCGGCTTTGGCGCCACGCTCAATAGCTTTTTGCATGTGGTCAAGAGCATCTTGAGGCACTACGAAAGGCTCATGCTCCCAACCTAAATTTTGACGGGTAAGCGCAACTTCATCACCACCTAATGCGGCGCCGTGAACACCAGCAGTATTTTGCTTGTTGGGTGAACCATAACCAATGGTAGTTGTCACCTTAATCATCGAAGGCTTATCAGTAACAGATTTTGCTTCTTCAATTGCTTTTGCAATTCCTTCTAAATCTGTATTACCGTCTTCGACGTGTAGTACATGCCAACCGTATGCTTCAAAACGCTTAGAAACGTCTTCAGTGAATGCTACATCTGTAGAACCATCAATTGAGATGTGATTATCGTCGTACAGAGCTATTAGTTTGCCTAATCCCAAGTGTCCTGCAAAAGAACACGCTTCACCAGAAACCCCTTCCATGTTGCAACCATCACCTAGTATTACGTAGGTATAGTGGTCAACGATTTTGGCATCAGGTTTATTGAACTTTGCTGCTAGGTGAGCTTCTGCCATTGCTAAACCGACTGCATTAGCAATACCTTGCCCCAATGGCCCGGTAGTAACTTCTATACCTGCTGTTTCAAAGTTTTCTGGGTGTCCAGGGGTGCGTGACCCCCATTGACGAAACTGCTTGATATCCTCTATCGTCACGCTATCAAATCCACTTAGGTATAGCAGTGCATACTGCAACATACACCCGTGACCTGCGGACAATACGAAACGGTCGCGGTTAAACCACTTTGGATTTTTGGGATTAACCCGCATGAATTTATCCCAAAGTACAAATGCCATTGGAGCGGCGCCCATCGGCAGTCCTGGATGTCCAGACTTTGCTTTTTCTACGGCATCGACTGCCAAAAAGCGAATCGAGTTAATACAAATTTCTTCTAGGGTCTTGGTGGGGGTTTGGGTTGCAACAGCCATAATACGATTGTTCTTAACGACGGGTTAGCACTCTCTGACTTAACATTGCCTAAAGAAATTTTAATTTTTTTTAAGCAACTTATCTCATCATCCCATTTGTTATTTTTTTACGGATTAGCCGTACAACGAGAAACTTTTCGATTTTGGTTCTCATTCTAATTCAGGGATGTACTTCTTAAAGACTAGCGCGACATTGTGGCCTCCGAAACCAAATGAGTTAGATAATGCGACTTCGACTTTTAGTTCTCGGCTAACGTTTGGTACGTAGTCTAAATCACATTCGGGGTCTGGGGTTTCGTGGTTAATTGTGGGTGGAACCCGGTCGTTGGCTATAGAGAGTACAGATGCTACTGCTTCTATACCACCGGAGGCGCCTAAAAGGTGTCCGGTCATCGATTTTGTTGAACTAACTGCTAATTTTGTAGCATGTTGTCCAAACACGGTTTTAACGGCGGTGCTTTCTGCGGAATCGTTTGCTGGGGTACTTGTACCGTGAGCGTTAATGTAGCTCACATCGGTTGTGGAAATTGCCGCATCTTTGAGTGCCATACGCATTGCTCTGGCGGCGCCTTCATGACCGGGTGGTGGGGATGTATAGTGGAAGGCATCGCACGTCATACCATAACCGACAATTTCCGCATAAATGCGGGCGCCTCGGCTTAAAGCATGTTGTAATTCTTCCAATACTAAAATACCCGAACCTTCGCCCATTACAAATCCATCGCGGTTTAAGTCAAAGGGACGCGATGCTTTTAAGGGGTCATCATTACGAAGCGAAAGCGCTCTACACGCAGCAAAACCAGCTATTGATAAAGGCGTAATCGCTGCTTCTGCACCACCACAAATCATCGCTTGGGCATATCCACCTTGCACCAACCGAAACGCATCACCAATCGCGTTTGAACCTGCTGCACAAGCAGTTACTGGACAGGAATTTGGTCCCTTGGCGCCAATATGAATCGCGGTTAAACCCGATGCCATATTGGCAATCATCATCGGCACCATAAAAGGACTACAGCGGTCGGGACCTCGGTTGAGGTAAATAGTTTGCTGTTCTTCCATCACTTTTAAGCCACCAATACCCGAACCAATCATGACACCGATTTGTTCAGCGTTCAGGTCATTGATAACTAATTGAGCGTCTAGAAGTGCCTGTTTTGCTGCTGAAACCCCAAATTGCGAAAACCGATCCATCCGCTTGGCTTCTTTGCGATCCATAAAATCTTGCGGGTCAAAGTTTTTGACCTCACCGGCTATACGGCAGTCGTGACTAGAGGCATCGAAAAGGGTTATGTTGCCGATACCATTGCGTCCACTCGTAAGTCCGTCCCAATATTCCGATGGATTATTACCAATTGGTGTAATAGCGCCAACACCAGTTACAACAACACGTTTACGTTTAAAATCTTCTGTCATGACGATAGTTCAGGTGGCTCTAATTAAGTGCGCTTGTAGAGACGTGATAAATCCCTTCGGGAAAACCTCCGGTTTACACGTCTCTACAGATGTTGATGTTATGCGGATGCGGCAACTTTGTTATTGATGTAGTCCACAGCTTCTTGAACGGTGGTAATCTTTTCAGCGGCTTCATCAGGAATTTCGATATCGAACTCTTCTTCCAACGCCATTACTAGTTCAACAGTATCAAGTGAATCTGCACCTAGGTCGTTGGCAAAGTTGGATTGGGGGTTGATAGTAGTCGCTTCTACACTCAGTTGGTCAGCTACAATTTTCTTGACCTTCTCAAAAGTTTCCGTTTGGCTCATAGTTAAATTCCTCAACCAGTTGCTATAATGCGCTTGTCGTAGGCAGTTGCTTTGAAAGCATATTACATCTTATCTGAAAAGCGCTCTTCGCGCGTACACGCAAACCCCAGTTAATATCACTCGATTTATATTTCTATTTTTTCACATACGAATAAAACATTAAATACACAAACCCAAGCATATAACATCCGATGCGCTCTCTGACGCTTAATGTTTCTTATCACTAGATTTTTTGATTCACACGCTTCTAGACTGAAGGCGCCGAATCGCTATACTTGTGGCAATGATAAAACAGTAATTACTATGGTATCTCAAAGATTAAAGTACGCTTATTTTCCAGGTTGTGTTGCTCAGGGTGCTTGTGGTGAGCTTCATTTGTCTACTACTGCTTTGGCACGTGCGCTTAATATCGAGCTAGTAGAACTTAAAAAAGCTTCTTGCTGTGGTTCTGGCACTTTTAAAGAAGACTCGCAACTACTCGAAGACACAGTTAACGCGCGTAATATTGCACTTGCTGAAGAACTAAATTTACCTCTATTAACCCATTGCAGTACATGCCAAGGTGTGATAGGGCATGTTGATGAAAGTTTAAAAGAAGCGCAACAAAGTAACCCAAACTATATCAATAAAGTTAACGGGTTATTGCAAAAAGAAGGCTGTTTACCATATCGCGGCAGTACCGAAGTTAAGCACCTTTTATATGCTTTAGTTGCAGATTACGGTCTAGAAGAAATTCAAAACCGCGTGACTCGTAAATTAAGCGGGTTAAAATGTGCTGCGTTCTATGGGTGTTACTTACTGCGCGCTTCTAAAAACAGTTACGATAACCCCTTCCGACCCGAAGCAATGGAAAATGTGTTTCGAGCAGTTGGGGCAACACCAATATACTATCGAGGTCGTACACAATGCTGCGGTTGGCCGCTTTCGAGTTACGCCACCACCGAATCATTTAAAATGGCAGGTACTCATATTCAAGATGCTATACAATCTGGCGCCGACTGTATAGTTACACCTTGCCCTTTATGTCACCTCAACTTAGACTCACGTCAACCTGAAGTCGAAAAAGTAATCGGTCAAAAACTAGGTTTACCTATACTACACTTACCCCAGTTAATCGCTTTAGCACTAGGTATTAGTCCAAAAGAACTAGGCTTAGAACGACACATCGTATCAACTAAACCTTTATTAGAGAAACTCGGCGCCTTAGTAGCATAAACTTCTACTCTTGTGGAGCGGGCATCCCTGCCCGCCTCACCCTATTTTCTGGATATCTTGGGACGGGGCAAGAGACAGCCTATCTCACAAGAAAATTTAAATTACCACACTATTTTGTACCAAGTGTGTATAGCTGCTTAGTTTACTTTTTCTAAATAATGCTGTGTATCATTAAATTTTGTGTTATGTATATTTCCCTTAAATTTGGGGGGTTGATTTGCAACGGATACAACGGATGTAACGGATAAATTATCATTTGCAAACAAAATCTAATTATTTAAAATTAACTATCCGTCACATCCGTTCATCATGGGTTGCCAACCTTTCTACTCCCCAAAATTAATGACATAGACTACTGATGGTCTATGTTATTAATTTTGATGCTTGTAGTAAGCACGCGCATTGCTTGGTAATCGCAATAAATCGTTTATTACAAAGCAGTGAGAATGGAACTCTATGGTTAACGCGTGCTTTAACTTGAGTATATTTACGGATGATATATGAAATTATTATAGCTTAACTATAAGTATGAGATTCACATCTACTGTAAAAAATGTCACCGTTAATCTCCGATAAAATAAATTATCAATTTTTACTTCTCACGCACATGGTATGTGCTGACGGGCAGATTCATAGTGAAGAAGCTTCCTCACTGCAAAAGCTAGCAAAAAACGCCAAGATGGGAAGTAGAACCATTGAGGAAATGGAGAAAATACTTAGTCAAGATGAAAAGTTGATATCAATTGAAAGTGTGGCATCTCAAATTCTCCCAGGAGAGCAAAGTGAGGCATTAAGACAGATATTATCAATTGCTTATATTGATGGTTACTTTTCACCCTTGGAACGGGAGATGGTTAACGAGGTAGCGAGAGTTTGGAATTGGTCAGACACAGAAATTGAAAGGTTGTACGATGATGCTAAAAATTTCGGTGCTATTAAACAAAAGGGCAATAATCAAGACAAATCAGAACTATCCGTTGGTGCGCGTCTATTGAAAGGAGCAGATTCTATTTTGTCCCGCGCGCTTGTAGACAATTTCGTAAAAGCTGCTCCGGAACATCTTGGGCGCAAAGTAGAGCAATTGCGAAGAGAAATATTACTGGCTGGGCCTGAATACGATGATGCTGTACAGCGATGTAATGTAATAGCCAAAGAAGATTACAAGTACGCAGAAACTTCTCTTCACAGTGCTTATCATGCTCTTAATGATTTAGTAAATAATATAGAAACAGCAGAGTCAGCGTTACAAAGCAAAACAAATGATAGGGGAAAAGCTAAGACAGCGAAGGAAGTAGCGAAACAGCTTAAAAGTACCAGAAACGCGCTCTCAACTGAAACTCTCAAAGAGCTTGAAGCAGTACGTGAATCATTACAGGCAAAGCAACGTGCTTTAAACCATTTCAGTATCGCCTTTATGGGTAAAACGAAGGCTGGAAAAAGTACTCTTCATGCTATTATTACAGGTGATGGATGGGATGCGATTGGTGTTGGGAAACAGCGTACCACTCGTTTTAATCGCGTTTATGAGTGGAAAAATATTCGGATTATCGATACTCCTGGAATTGGGGCGCCAGGAGGTAAAAGCGATGAAGAAATTGCTGAAAGCGTTATTGAAGAATCTGATGTTATTTGTTATGTGGTAACTAACGACAGCATTCAAGAAACAGAGTTTAAGTTTTTGCAACTTTTAAAAGCCAAAGCTAAACCTTTAATTATACTACTTAACATTAAAAATAACTTAAGGGATACTCGAAGGTTAGAACATTTTTTAAAAGACCCTGATAAACTTTTTGTTGTAGATGGTAACAATAGCTTAAAAGGGCATATTGAGCGAATTCACCGATACGCCAAACAGCATTATGCTAACGATTACTTTGATATTATCCCTGTGATGCTTTTGGCTGCACAAATGTCACGGGAAGCAGAGCATCAACAAAATAAACAAAAACTTTTTAATGCAAGCCATATACAAGACTTTTTAAACTCAATCCGGGTGTCTTTGGTTGAATATGGAATGATTAGACGCTCTCAGACTTTACTTGGTTCTACAGTAAGTGCAATTGATAAGCCAGATAAATGGATAACTGAACAAGTACAAATATATCAAAAATTAACAGATACTTTGAAAACCAGCCGTGAAACCGTTGCAAAAGATATCCGAAAAGCAGTAAAAGATAATCGCGATGGTTTACGACAAAGAATAGAGGCTGTTTTTCAGGATACATTTAACTCTATTCCTGACTTTGCAGAAGAACACTGGGAAGACTCAGAGATGGGATTAAAGCAAGGATGGGAAAGAAAACTTAAAGATATCAGGTTTGAGGAACGTTTAAAAAATACTTTTGAGGAGTATGGTAAACAATTTAATCAAGATGTTCAAGAAATACTAGAGGAAGTTGGCAATGAACTACAGTTAGTCGCAAAGCTAAATACTGGCTCTTTTAAATTTAGCCAACAGGATTCCATGAATTTGCGAGATATGTTTCGTATTGGCGGTAATTTTTTAGCACTTGCAGGAGCTATTACAATTCTCTTTGCCCCACCTGTTGGAATTGTCTTAAGTATAGTTGGTACTGCTATTAGTTTGATTACTAACTTTTTCAAGTCAAAAGACCAAAAGCGTAGAGAAGCAGTCCAAAAAATCTCAAGTTCATTGTCAAGTCAGCTTCAAGAGCATAAATATCAAACTTTAGAGAAAGCAGAAAAAGAATTTTCTGATTATTGTAATAAAGTAGCAATTAATATTCATGACTATTTTGATGAATTAATTCGAGGTTTGGAATTAATTAGTGAGCAACTCGCAACAGCTAAAAATAAGCTTGATAGTTCTGCTAATTATATTAATCGTGCTTATGCAAAACGTCTTATTGATTGGTGTTTTGACAAATATGAACCTTTAGCTGATGAATCTATTGTAAAAATTATTAGTAAAGTTAAACGTGAATTCGGTAAAAGCATAAAAATTTATACTAAGTCAGAGTTAAAATTGAAAAAATCTCAAGAACAACTAAAAAAAATTGTACAAGAAGATGTTTATATTATTTCAATGGAGGTGCCTAAATAAATATCTAGCTTATAAATTTATAATTGCAAAATTCCAGTCCAGCATCAGCTCAACTATTGAAGGTAAATAAAATGACTAAACAAAAACTTCAGGCTGCTTTCGTAGCTGAAAAAATTAAAAATACTTGCGTCAAATTTGATAATATTTTAACTCAAGAAACGTATGATGAAATTGTAGCTATTCGTAAAAGGCTACATGATGAATTAAAAGAGTATCGAGAAAACGGAATTATTACAGTAGCTTTAGTTGGCCAATATAATGCAGGCAAATCTACAACTATTTCTGCACTAACAGGAAGACGTGATATTAAAATTGACTCAGATATTGCGACTGATACAACCGCTGCATATGACTGGAATGGTATTAAGTTAATAGATACGCCAGGACTTTTTACTGACCGTAAAGACCATGATGAGATAACCTATGAAGCAATTAGTAAAGCTGATTTGCTAGTATTTAGTCTCACATACATGCTTTTTGACACTATTACGGTTGAAAACTTTAAGAAGTTAGCATTTGAGAAAGGTTATCGTTGGAAAATGATGCTGCTTATCAATAAAATGTCAGATGAAGCAGGAGAGGAAGCACAAAAAATAGCTAATTATCGAAAAAGTTTAGCCGAAGCGCTTAAACCACATCGACTCGATGAATTTCCAGTTTGTTTTATCGACGCTAAAGATTACTGTGAAGGTGTAGACCAAGAAGACGATTTTCTTATTGAGATTAGTCGCTTTCAAACTTTTACTGATTCACTTAACAAATTTGTAAAGAGTCGCGCAGCATTGGCTCGTTTTGATACACCAGTACGAATTGCTTTAGCTTCTGTAGATGAAGCTCAGTTAAGCTTTACGCGCAATTCTAATCAAGATGCTACTTTTCTAGAAGTACTGACAAGATTATCTAGAACTGTGCGAAAAGAAAGAGAACGGTTAAGAACTAAAGTTAATGGCATTACGTTAGAAATGTCTTCTGCGATTGTTAAAGAAGGCACAACTCTTGCCGTTGCAGTCGGAACCGAACAAGATTTTCAAGCCTTAAATAAGCAATCAGAGATAAATATACAGCAACACTACGAAAAAGTAGAAATTAAATTACAAAATGCAATTAACTCAGCCGTTGAGGATATTCGGGAAGCGATTGGGGATATTCTTCAAGGAAACCTAGTTCAAACTTTTATTGCCTGCTTGGATAGGAATATTAATGTATCTGCTCAAAATATAGATTCTAATGTAGATGTTGAGCGGCTTTTAGGTCAAGTTAGCTGGCTAAAAAATATTGGGGAACAGGTAGGAGTTAAATTAGTTGATTCTGCAACGCGAGGAGCTTTACGCACTGCTGCTGGCCAAGGTTTCCTTCGTTCTTTTGATGTTGCAGGTAGTAGTTTGCATAAAACTGTTTTGGCAGTAGGTGAATTTGTCGGTTTCAAGTTTAGTCCTTGGCAAGCTGTCGGTATCGCTAAAGATATTGGCAATGCTGCCATGTTTCTGGGACCTGCTTTGTCACTTATTGTAGTGGCAACAGATGCATACTCAATGCATCAAGAAAAGCAGCGAGAACAAAAAATGGCGGAGGTTCGTCATGATATTACTAGTCACTTTCAATCAATAGCTAAAGACTTGGAAAATCAAATTCATTTGCAGTTATGGGAATTTGAACAGCAAGTTTATGGTGAAATTGACAGGCAAATTGCAGCAGTAAGGCAGCAAGAAGAGAATGCAATTGCTGCTTCCAGTACTTGGGTAAAACAAATTGTTGAGATTCGTAAAGATTTTGAGTTGATTCTCGCTTACATCACTAAAGCAACCGAAAATCAAATCCTTTGAAGTAAGTGTTTACCAAAGGCGCCATTCTAATTCGTTAAACTATATACCTGAAGCCAAAATAAAAAGGCGATTTTCAGTACATATTAATACTGAATCTAAAGTTTTGAGGTTCTATATTATACATATATATTTGGATTGGACTCACTTATGCTTCAAAAACAAAAATACAAATAGATTATAACAACAGTTCGTAAATGTGTGCTAATTGGACGCTTTTGGAAAAACCATCCCGTTCACTACTCGCATACTTTGAATTATTTTCCCCTGCAATAAGGTAATTGTGGAGCGGGCTTAAGATTGCCCGCCTTATAATATTGGGCAAAAACAAAATATCTCTAATTACATGTTCATAATTATTTTTGTGAAGCAGGATTGATCAGAGCGTATGTACTGATGTGGAATATATAACCATAGTCTGCCACAAAACGCTATGCACATCGTTTTGCCACCCGAAGTAAAAGCTTTAGTACAACGTCAAATAACTAGCGGCAAGTATAAGACTGCGCTCTTATGTTATCAAAGCAGGAATCAAACTTCTCGAACAAGAAGATATTTATCAAGCCCGCCTCTGGAGAACTTCAACAAGAAGCAAAAATCGGGTAGGAAGCTTCGAGAGCGAGGCGAAATAGTTGATGGCGCCACTGCAATGGCAAAAATTCGAGCAAACATGAAATCTGGTCACAGTATTTCGCCATGAGAATTATAGCCCGTAGTACCCTGCGAGAGTTCTGGGAACTTCATCCCGATGCCGAACAACCACTAAAAGCTTGGTATGATGAAGTTTCGCACGCCAATTGGGAAAGTCCAACAGATGTGAAAAGTCTTTATCGTAATGCTAGCATTATTGCCAATAATCGGGCTGTGTTTAATATTAAGGGTAATAACTATATTTAATTGGAATGCTGTTAATGACATTTGGTTTAACTAGCAGTATAAGAGTATTACGACCAAAAGCTTGGATAAATGCAATTAAACAGCGTTTTTTGCTTGAGCAGCAGGACTCAGAGCGTAAAGCGCAGTGGTGGGAACTAGCACATCAAGCTGCAAAGGTATTACGTAGTGACTTTAATATAGAACGAATTGCAGTAATTGGTGATTTGACCAGTTCAAAACCTATAAATTATTGGTCGAATATTACCTTGTTTGTTTGGGACATACCAAAAGGTCAAAATTACAAAATTTACGAAGCGCTGTCAAATTTGAGTAAACAGCCAGAAATTAGAGTTATGGACGAAGGTGAATATCAAACTGTCGATGATGAAAACGCCATTGCGCGCGGATTTATCGATATATAATAAAATAATGTGTGAATTACGGTATTTGCGAATCGCACTGTTGAAAAATGTAGTTCACAGCAGCAAATAACTTATTTAAATCCTGAATCACATACAAATCTTTATTTCTAGTAAACAAATCAGAGTTTAATTTTCCAAACTGCCATATTTTACCATTAGAAACAATCCCGAAAACATCTGAATCAAAATTACTGTTAATTCGCTGCACTGCTATCATTTCAGCCAAACACTGACCCCAACCTTCTTCAAATTTGTCTTGTTTAGCTTCAACGGTTAAAAAATAAGGTTTATCAAATACAATAGTACTCAAAGGATTTCTTTTTGTTACCGTATAATCAGGAACACCTGATAAATCTTCATCGTAAGAAAGTGTTTCATGACTCCAAAGCGTTAATTTTTGTCGATAAGGTTTCCAAACTTCTTTTAAAACTGGATAAATTAGATTTTCACAAATTGCATCTTCGGAGTTATCAACAACTCCATCCGCGAATAATAAATCTAATTCTTCTTTAAAAGAGTCTTTAACAGGAAAATCTATCTCCTGCATAAAGTTAGCCTGTATATACTTTATTTGAAACTTTTTAATAACCGCACTAATACTTTTATAATTACTGAATGCCATTGTTTTACCTTCCGCTCGTAAACCCTGTCACTGTTTAAACGCAAGTTGTATACTTTATTTCATCTAGGTTAACACAAAAAATGTTACGAATGGGAGGCGCCTCCATCTGAAACAAGGCACTTATAGTCACCGAGGACTCATATAAATAAAAAGACTGGTAGAACAATACGGCTACCTCTCTCAGTAAATGGTACTAAAAACAGAGGAAGATACTTTGAAGCTGTTAACGGCGAATACACATATGGTGTAAGTGTCTCCAACACAAATAAAAACTTGATTGTAAAGAGAAATGGCGGTGTAATTCTACGCGAAGCAATTGTTAGAGGCTTATAATTTTTTACAAACCTTATACTATTGCTGTTGCTTGTCTGTACAACTAAGGTTGATTTTGAAATTTGTATCCACCTGCTTCAACAATTAGCTTACCTTCTTTCCATCCTAAATTAATAGGGGTATTAGAACGTGAAACGTTTTGGTAAACTGAATAATGATTTAGGCGCCAATCGTGAAATTGTCCGTTTCTCCAAACTTTGGGTAAGTTTTCACCTTGATATTGGAGTTTTATTTTTCCTGTAACTCCTTGATATTCAACTATTCCATTACTAATTTGGTTTAAATTTAAGCGTGACTTAGACATTACAGATTGTTTAAACTGCTCCCAACTTTTATGAGTTTCCTGTTCCCCAACTTCAAGCGCAAATCCTGAAGTTGAATTTGTGCCAGTTGCAGTTAGAATTTGGTCGTTTGGATAACGCTGCTTAATTTTTTCGGTTGCAGCACTATTAATACCCTCAACTGTTAAATTAATGGGTGTTAGTGCTAGCCAGGTTTTTTCATACTGAATAAATGTTATGCCGTTGCTGGTTTCTATTTTTACCGACTTGGGTAAGAAGAATTGAAACGGCGCCTTTGGTTTATCATTTAACCAAATCACCAAATTGCGGTACTGAGCTACATTGTCTCCACCGATGGAACTGCTTGATATTTGGGTTGCGTCGTTGCCTGTGGCAGCAATGAAATAATCTACACCACGTTGTTTATTAAAAGCCATCATCTTAAAGCCATTCCAATCTCCACCAGAACCTTGTGCTAGTGTACCTAGTTGGAATGTATGACCGAAGTATAAAGTTTCGTGGAATTGAGGTTTGCTGTCTCCTCCTGGTTTCCAGTTTTCATAAGTTGGTTTGGAATTCAATAGTTCTAATGGCTTAGAAAATTGCTTTCTTGCTAAGGCAACAACTGCGGCAGGTGGACGGTAACTACTGGTAATTAAATGTACACTATCTGGGGAAGGGTTGGAATCTGGAATGGGTGAATCGCCAAAATATAAACCTAATTCGTGTGTAGCAAGCGAACACCATGTACAATTACCTTGGCTATAATCTCGTTTTGATGGGCCACCGAATGCACCTCGCCAATATTTCACGGCGCCTGATGTAAAATACCAATCGAGTGCAGCTTTTGCTATTGATTTTACTTCTTTGTCTTTAGCAAAATCATAAAGATTTACATATGTATTAACAGCATGTCCGAGGTAATTTTCTGAGTCCCACTCACCTTGTCCAATTTGGTAGAGAGTGCGGACATTTTTAATAATGCGTTTTTTATATAGTTCGCGCGTTTCTTTATTTCCAGTTTCTTCA
Source organism: Calothrix sp. FI2-JRJ7 (assembly GCA_019359675.1). Taxonomy (GTDB): domain Bacteria; phylum Cyanobacteriota; class Cyanobacteriia; order Cyanobacteriales; family Nostocaceae; genus Dulcicalothrix. The sequence continues at coordinate 37,280 of JAHHGX010000031.1, read as the reverse complement.
GCAAACAAATATACTGCAACCTCTCGCATCGCTTTGAGGTTATCGGTATTGCGACAATCAACCCAGCTATTACAGTTATCGATTGAATTAGCCCAAAACTTTCGTGGTGTAGGAAAATATTTATCTAACGGGTCAAACTCTGTAAAAATTTTCATCGCACGCTTCATGCGTTGGCGATATGCAGGGTCAAGATATTTACCAAAGTAGAAGTATTTGCGAACTTGCCCTTTAAGAGTAAAACTTGAGTAAAAGTCTATACCTAGTGTATGGCTGTGGCTTTGAACATCAGCATCTTCGGATTGTAGAAACGCGATTGCTTTTTGTTTATTTCCAGCAAGAAAGTCAATCATTGCTTTGGGGTAAGATTTTTTCTCGCTTTCAAATGATGTCGTACCATAATTGCTACCCGCAAGTTTTGTGATTACTTCCTTTGAACGCTGCTGAAACTCGGTTTCCATTGCAGTTGTCCATTGTGCCTCAGATAGTGATTGTGTACTGCCCAGTAGCAAACACAAAGTAGAGATAATAATAGCGTTTCTAAAAAGTGGCTTCATGGATATTAGATATAGCAAAAAAATAAAATCATCGTAGAGACGTTACATGTAACGTCTCTACATAATGGGCAATCTAAACAATACGAAATTCTACAAAGGGCATAGCTACCCACCCTGTCCATATTTTCTCTAGTACCTGTTCTTCTTGGCGCCTTGCTCTAGATACAGGACGACGATATGTAACTTGCATCTGATATACACCTCTTTTGAGATTAGGAAAATAATAAAAGCCACAATCTGTTAATCCCCTAGCTTTATTAGAAACTGCAAGTTCAAGTTGACCCCAATACCATGAAAGCATTCCTTCTAAATCAAAAAATGCGCTTTCTTCTGGTTGTACCAAATAATATTGTGGTTCTTTCCCTAGTCCAGGTCTTATCATGTCACTCAGCCAATTTATTTCTTTACCATCTTCATTGATTAGAGTTACGTGAATAGAATGTGATTGGTTAAATTTTATAGAGATTGATGTTTGGTTAGTCACGTGAATGCCTAGCTTTACATTAGTTTTAGTTCTAAATAGTCTTGAAGGTATAACCAGCACAGACGGCATTTCTATTTTAAATAAGACTCCATCAACTTCTATGGCTGTACTATCAGATGATAAGGTTTGAACTAGACGCAGGTTTACCCAAGGTGTTGCTAATATTCCTGAACTAATTTGAACTTCAGTATTTAAAATAAATCGAAGTTGATAAGTTTCTGCTTCAAGTGCATCAAATTGCCAGAAATAATAAGGGTTAACAAAATTAAGCACGTAGTCAGGAATAGTAGTGATTTTGAGATGTAAAGAATTATCTTGCCAAAAAAGCCTTGCGGTAAAAGTAAAAGTTGTACGACAATTAGGTATAAATTTACACGAAATAGATTGTGTACTGTGGTTATTTTCCAGATTATTAGTAATAACCTCATTGGCAACTAAGTGTCCCTGTATTATTTGACCATCTGATGTCAAAACGCGATTAATCGCGTCTCTACAATGCGTGCATTTTACGAATGATACCCGTGTGATAGGCGCCAATTATTAGTTTTCTTTCTCTGTGCCCTAATAGCCTCTGTGGTAAAATAAGATGCTTGAATGCACAGGCAAGGATGCCTGTGCCACAAGAATGATTGTTATACTGGGGTTTGTAGGTTGATGTAAACGGACAAATCGCTGTGCAATCTTTTGACTTTACTACTCTCACTGCGGTTTGTAACGAACTGCGCGAAACTTGGATACCCTCGCGCGTTGAACAAGTTTACCAACGTGACCGCAATACTATTTCAATTGCTTTACGTACTTTAAAGGGACGGGGGTGGCTGGAGGTTTCTTGGCATCCTCAAGCTGCGCGTTTGCATATTGGTTCCCCACCTCCCAGAGTTCCTGATACTTTTACTTTTAGTCAACAGCTAGTCAGTCAGCTGAATGGTTTGGCGCTTGTTAAAGTTGAAACTATTGCTGCTTGGGAACGGGTTGTTGATTTACAGTTCGCTCGGCGCCCTGGTGAAGATGCTGTATATCATATATATATAGAAATCATGGGTAAGTACAGTAACGTGGTGCTTACTAATGCCAAAAATGAGATTATTACTACTGCACATCAAGTAAATCAACAACAATCGAGCGTTCGTACAGTATTGACTGGGCAGATGTATGAGGCGCCTCCCAGTATGACAAATACTATCCCCAGTTTGAATGAGTCTTTTGAACGTTGGCATGAACGGGTAAGTTTGGTACCTGGCGCCTTGAAAAAACAGTTGCTCAAAAATTATCGCGGTCTTTCACCGATGTTAATACAGTCGATGTTAGTTGCTGCGAATATTGATTTGGATGCTACTACCGATAAACTAAATACTCAAGAGTGGGAAAAATTCTTTCAACGCTGGCAAGAATGGTTACATCGAGTCGAAGCTAACCAGTTTGAACCAGTTTATTTAGAGTCTGGTTACACAGTATTAGGTTGGGGTGGAATTAAAAAAGCAAATAGTACTCAAGAACTATTAAATGATTATTATACAACTGAGTTTAATCAATTAGTGTTTTCGCAGTTGCGGCATCAGTTGACGCAAAAACTCAATAATATGACGGAGAAGTTGCGGCAGAAGGCAAGCACATTTAAAGAAAGGTTGGCACAAAGCGAACGTGCAGATGAATATCGGTACTATGCTGATTTATTAATGGCGTATCTACATGAGTGGGCGCCTGGTATGGATAAAATAACGTTGGATGATTTTGAGACGGGCAAACCTGTTACTATTCCCCTGGAACCAGATAAAAATGCTGTGATTAACGCGCAAATGCTTTATAAACAGCATCAAAAGCTGAAGCGTGCCCGTGGTGCTGTAGAACCGTTACTTGCGGATGTAGAAGCCGAAATTGAGTATTTGGAACAAGTTGAAGCTGCTGTTTCCCAAATTGAAAGTTATTCAACTAGCGAAGATTTGGAAACTCTCGAAGAAATTCGTGATGAGCTTGTCTCTCAAAAATACCTCGAAGATACAGGATACCGCAGTCGCAGCAACGATAAAAGTAAAGATATCAACTTTAGACGTTTTCAGACTCCCAGTGGACTTGAAGTTTTAATCGGTCGTAACAACCGTCAAAACGACCAACTGACTTTTCGCTTTGCTGGTGATTACGATTTATGGTTCCACACTCAAGAAATTCCTGGTAGTCACGTACTTTTACGTCTCCAAGCTGGTAATGTACCAGATGAAGTTGATTTACAACACACCGCTAACCTCGCAGCTTACTATAGCCGTGCGCGTCAAAGTGAACAGGTTCCTGTAGTGTATACTCAACCAAAGCACGTCTACAAACCTAAAGGCGCCAAACCAGGAATTGCCATTTACAAGAATGAGCGTATTATCTGGGGACAACCCCAAAAAATCAGGTAAAACAACAAAACAGCACCAGATCGAGTTCGGTCTAACTTTTTTTCTCAAAAGTCAACTAAAAATCTGTGCTGCCTGTTACAATATTTAATTGAAAAACATCCTGTTGCGTTTTGGGAACGTGCAACCGGATAAACTCTTTCGAGAAGATGACGAAACATATGTGTGACCGGTTGTGGTAGACTGGTCATCTTTTTTTATTTGTCTATAGTCATCATCTTATCACAATTACTACTGAATTTTAGATAGGATTTTGTAAACTTGTAATACATATTCAGTTATATTACCTAAGTATATTTATTTAGGTTTATTAATAAAAGTAAATTTTTGTAAAGAAAGAATAAGATGAGAATACACAGGCAGGGATGCCTGTGCTACAAGAGTGTTTTACTAGAAGCTGAAGGTGGTTCGTAAGGCGCCTATAACTACATCATCGTTATTATTGTTGTGGTCGGGCGCCGTTAACCAAATGACACCAGGAGTAATGGTGATGTTGTCGGAAACTTGATATTGATAAAAAGCCTCAATGTGGTAAGAAGTATCTTGGTCTCTGGTTAGTCCATCAATCGTTGAACGTGTAACTCTCGGTTCCATACCGAATATAAAGCCTGCTAAGTTACCTTTTTTACCAAAATCGGGTAAGCCTAGTGTAACAGCCCAGTTCCAAATTTCAGCGCTTCCACGGTCTGGAAAAGCTGCTGTAGTTGTCATGTTACGTGCATTACTGTAACCTGCCCAACCACCTAAAACGATATTATCGCTGATACCTATTGATGCTTGCACACCATAAGAACTTGTATTAAATGGCACTTCTTCACCAAGTACCGTTGTTCCATCTAATGGTGAGGCAACATTTAAAGTCGCAGCATTACTACCTGCAGCAAACGGTTGCCTATAAGCATTTATGTAAGTAAAACCAACACTAATACGCTCAGATGGTTTTACAACTAGCTGTGCAAGAGCTGCATACGAACCGTCAAATAATCCATTTCTGGGTGTGGGGTCATTGTTTGCCCCTGCCAAATAACCCAACGATAGTGTTAAAAAGTCACCAAAGTTTTGATTAAATGCTGCTCCGGCGCCGTTTACCTGGTAATAAATTGGGTTACGAGTACCAAAGCTCGATAAGGCGCCATACGTTCCATCTCCATCGAATAAATTGAGCGTGTTGGTTATGTCATCTGCTGCGCCAGCATTAGCTATTAATTTTATCTCTGTATTTTCACCAGGATTAAATGCGTACACGAGCGCATCAATAGCAACATTATTAGTGCCGTCTTCTCCTACAAAGAATAAATTACCTTCAGGAGTACCAATGTCGGGACCTAAAATATTGTTTGCCTGAAGTCGCGTCAGCAACATATCTTTACCCGTAAAACTGCTGACGAATTCTACGCGGGTACGGGCGCCAAAAGTAGTGTTGTTATCCGTGGGACGAACACCGTTAACATTATCACCACTAAAAACATCGCTGAACACTGCAACTACTGACCCTTCGAGTTTAGTTGTAGTTGAGAATTGATTTGCCTCTAATTCTGCTGCTTTCGCTTCAACCGCATCAACACGTCCTCGTAATGTCGCCAGTTCTGCTTTGAACTCTTCTTGCAGTCTAACTATTACATCTAAATCTTCTTTTCTTACCAAATCTGCCGTAGCAGTTGCAATCAGTTCATTAACTCTATCCAAACAGGCATTTAAACCTGCCGCAAATTCATATCGTGTCAACGCGCGGTTCCCACGATAAGTCCCATTTGGATAACCCGCTATACAACCGTAACGTTCTACTAACGACTGTAACGCTTGGAATGCCCAGTCTGTTGGCTGTACATCCGAAAACTGCGATACCGATGTTACTTGCGACATTACCTCTGTTGGAGTACTTCCAGTTAGTTCCACTGGAGTTGCAATCTGAGATACTTCGACTTGCTGCAACTGCTTGACTTCCTCCCCAAATGCAGTGGAGTTCATGGTTAAGACTGTAGCCAAAGCAACAGGGCTAGCTGCTCGAAACCAGATATTTTTCACGTCTACTCCTCACATAGTTGATAGTTACTACTAATACCACTATTAAGTTGTTGTGTTCAATTACAAAATATTCGCATATGTATTATCAAGTTTTAACCGCCACTTACCCGTCTATTTAACAAAAAATCTAGATTTTTAACCTGAACAATGTCATAACCGTGTCAACTTGATGCAATTTTTACTAATCGCAATTGACATTAGTGCCGACTTTTAGTTAAAATATAAATAATAACGAGAATCATTATCATATTATAGTAGCTCAATTGTCAAGAAAAATGTGGCTTAGGGCAGTTTGTGTTTTATGGAATGTAATAAGGCGCCAGGAAAATTGTACAAGATAAGTAGCATTTGCAGTAGCAAGGTTAAAGGGGGCACGATATCGCTGTTAGCGTTATTGGTACTGCTCACTACAGCAGCTTGTAGTCAAACCAATAATAACCAAGTAACTACAGAGACATCACCTCCACCAACGACTGCAACACCAACAAAAGACCCAGGAAAACCCAAAATAAAGGCAGTGGCAACATTTTTACCGATGTACTGGTTTACAAAAGCAGTTGCTAGGGATGTAGCAGAGGTGGAAATTTTAATTCCACCTGGTACAGAAGTACATGATTACCAGGCAACACCAGAAAACGTTAAAGCAATTGCAACAGCGAACGTTTTGATAAAAAATGGATTGGGGTTAGAAGAGTTTCTGGAAGATACAGTCAAAAATGCTCAAAATGCCAATTTAAAGCAAGTTGATGCAAGTAAGGGAATTAAAGTATTGAATGAAATTTCTCCAGTTGTGGAACCTGTTAAAGGAAAAGCGCATGACCATGACCATTCAGCAGAAAACCCGCATGTTTGGTTAGACCCAGTATTAGCAAAACAGCTTCTTACCAATATTCGTAATGCATTAATTGTTGCTGACCCTGATAATAAAGCAACGTATGAAGCGAATGCAGCAGCTTATATAAAGCAACTTGATGATTTACACAATCAATTCCAACAGGGATTACAAAAAACTCCTAACTGTACTTTTATAACTTTCCATGATGCTTACCCATATTTAGCACAGCGGTATAATTTAAAACAAGTAGCAGTGGTAGAAGTACCAGAAGACCAACTGGCGCCATCTGACGTGCAGAAGGTAGTGAATACCGTTAAAAAGTACAATGTGAAAGCATTGTTTAATGAAGCGGGAACTGATAATAAATTACTTGCAAGTTTATCTAAAGACTTGAATTTAACACTTCGTGAAATTAGCTCTTTAGAAGCAGGTGATAAAGACCCACAGAGTTATTTCACATCTATGAAATCAAATTTACAAAATTTACAATCTGCTTGCAAGTAGTTCACTATTAGGCACGCGCCTTTACGATATTATGGTGCGTGAAAGCACTTTAATATACGTTACATTGATTGATTGTAATAGCTTTCACGCGCCCTACCAATACACGTTGGCGCCTCAAAATGCTCTTTGTAAGCGATATTCTACCCTACGGTCAATGTTTGCTTTCAGCACTTTGAGTCATATTAACATTTTATACTTGAGTCTGACTTCTAAAACATATCTTTCTATAAGTTGGCGCCTAGTAGCGCTTACTATTTAACTGCTGTTCTGTGTTTCTTTAGTTGTAGTATTTATCACTAATGACAAGTAATATACCTATTCTTAAAGTCGAAGGTTTAACTGTTTACCAAGCAAGATATCTTGCGCTTCGCGATGTTTCGTTTCAACTCGAACCCGGAACTAATACCGCAATAGTCGGGCCAAACGGCGCCGGAAAAAGTACATTAGTACAAGCAGTTTTAGATTTAATTCCTCGTAGTAGCGGTAGCGTTCAAATTTTTGGGCGCCCAATTACACGTTTAGGAAATTTACGGCAACAAATTGGATACATGCCACAAAATTTTATATTTGACCGCAGTTTTCCGATTTCGGTGTTTGAGTTGGTTGCTTTGGGGTGGACAAAAAAGGGGTCTTGGGCAAATAAACTTGCTGCTGTTGAACAAGCTTTAATGCGAACTGATGCACTACATTTACGAAATCAAGCCATTGGTACGCTCAGTGGGGGACAGTTTAAGCGCGTACTATTAGCTTACTGTTTGGTGGCGCCGCGTCAGCTATTGATTTTGGATGAAGCTTTTGCTGGAGTTGATGCACAGGGTACAGCAGAATTTTATACTTTACTCAACCAAATTAAACAGGAACAGGGTTGGACTGTCTTACAAGTTTCCCACGATATCGATATGGTGAATCGTAATTGTGACCGCGTTATTTGTCTGAACCAAACAATTGTTTGTAGTGGTACACCTGAATTTGCGCTGTCACAAGAAAACCTTCTGGCTACATATGGCCCGTCTTTCACTCGCTATCATCATCAGCATTGATGGATGATTGTGGGTTGGGTTGTCACCCAACCCACGGCAAAGATTGTTACAGATAGGTAAACTTTTTATACCAAATGTAAATAAATAAAAATATAGCGGTAATTTATAGCTTGATGTATTAAAAGAATCTTGTGGAATGTATAAGGGGTGACTAAATCGCGCAAAAATGAGATGGGCGCGCTACTTTAAATGTGACTTGCGTAACTTTGATGTTTTTTGGTTAAATCAGCAATAAAGTTTTTTAATTACGTGGTTGTATTAAGTTCCATATCGGCTATTAGTTCAAAATTAACGTTTGAAAGTGAAAGAGGAGCGACTGTAAGGGTGGCTGATAAAAAGGGTTCTTTATCCGCGTTGGCGGTATTGCTAATATTGAGTGCTAGTGTACCAGTCGCTACTACTCAAATTTATCCTGCTGTGGCTCAATCTTCGACACAGGGAACTTTCCCATTGCCGAAAACGGTTAAAGATGGAACAGTGGTGAGAATTAACGGTTCGAGCAGCATGATGAAAATTAATGATGCTCTGGCGAAGAATTTTAAAAGTCAGTTTCCTTCTACCGATGTCAAGACTGCCTACAATGGAACTGATGCAGCTTTGAAAGCAGTTTTAGATGGTAAAGCTGACTTAGCGTCTATTGGTCGTCCGCTAACTGATGCGGAAAAAGCGAAGGGTTTGGTTGCTGTACCTGTGGCACGTAATAAAATAGCCACATTTGTCAGTAAAAATAATCCACTGAAAGCGAGCATTACAATTAACCAGTTTGCTCAAATTTTTCGGGGACAAGCAACTGACTTGTCGCAACTCAAATTAGGTAAAGGAAAAATTCGCTTAGTTGACCGTCCGGAAACTAGCGATACTCGAAAAACATTTCAAAATTATCCAGTATTTAAAAACGCACCGCTTAAAGCTGGCGCCAATGCGGTAACAGTAAAAGAAGATAGTACTGCTGCTGTAATTAAAGCATTGGGTAAAGATGGTATTGGTTATGCAATTGCCGACCAAGTTGTGAAAAATTCCAACGTGCGAATCGTGCCAATGCACAATGTTTTACCAACTGACCCACGCTATCCTTTCTCACAACCTTTAGCATATGTATACAAAGGCGAAAAACCAACGAGCGCAGTACAAGCGTTTTTAGGTTTCGCAACAGCAAGTCAAAATCAAAAAGTTGTCGAGCAAGCGAGAGCAGCTACCGCAGTTGCTCCCCAAAATGCACCAGCACCAAAAGAGACTGCGGCAACTCCCAACAAAGCAAATACAAATAAACAAAATACGACTGTTGCAAATGCACCCGGCGCCGTTACAGAACCAACACCTGTATCATCAGATAAAGATTTCCTTTGGTTATTACCACTTATAGGAATACTTGGAGGTGGACTTTGGTGGTTAACGAGAAAACCTGATAGTACACCTATAAATACTGTTGCACCTGTTACACCTGTTACACCCGTGGTGCCTGTTACACCTGTGGCGAAACTAGGTGAAAGTCGGATGATTCTAACACCACGTAATACTCAAAGTGCATATGCATATTGGGAAATTCCTCATGATGTTCAAGAAGATTTGCGACGACAAGGTAGACGTGGTTTAAAACTGCGTTTGTATGATGTTACTAGTACCGATACTGATTTACACCCTGCCACACTTGTCCACGAATTGAATTGTATAGAACGCGAACCAGATTTACACGTTCCGATTCCAGCAGCAAACCGTGACTATTATACTGAAATTGGTTATCCTACAAGTGATGATGGCTGGTATAAAGTCGCTAGTTCTCCACAAGTTCGTGTCGCAGCAGATATGGAAACCCCAGTGGCGCCAACGACCGAACAGTTACAAGCAGCCGAGCTATGGGGTAATTATAATCAAAATGATACTGTACCAGAAAAAGCTGATAATGCAGTAATGGGTTTAGCTGGCGCAGCTTCAGGAGTAGGACTATTAAGTATACTCAACATAAATCGTCAGTCGCAAACCGAAATTCAAAAGCCTTGTAATGCTGCAAGTGCTGTAGATATTCTAGATACAGTAAATACTGTAGAAGATACAAATTCCATAACAAATTCCACAAATGTGGACAACGGTCAAGTTATTCTTGTACAACGTACCAAAAACGAAGCTTATGCTTACTGGGAAATACCAGCCGAGCGTAAAGCAGATTTTATCAAACTTGGTGGGCGAAAACTTGGGCTTCGCCTTTACGATGTTACAGACGTAGTAAATAATACAGATGTAGCCGATATTAATTTAAATGGTATTGAGCCAGTAACACAGTACGAATGTAGTGTAAACAACGATTTGCACATTCATATTCCAGAAACCAACCGTGATTATGTCGCACAGCTTGGTTATATTCGAGACGATGGTAGCTGGCTAAAAGTCAATACATCAGAGCCTGTAAGAATATCATCTTTGCCGCCAGTTTTCGAGTCGGATGCTGATGATACAAGCGATACAAACTCCGGCGCCGTTGTTGAAACATCACGGAGAGCAAACACAGTAGAAAATCCCACTAATATAATTAGTACAACTTCCATCACCCCCGATAAATCATCTACAGGAAACATTGTAGAAAATGGAACTAATGGGACTAATGGGACTAATGGGACTAATGGGGCTAATGGTACGAATGGTAATAAGACTACTGTTAGTTGGTTCGATAGAGCAGCACAAATAGGTAGTGCTGTTGCAGGTGCGGGTGCAGTCGCTGTAGGAAGCGTCACTAAAGCTTTCGACACTAATGGCAACAAAGAAACCAAAGAGAAAAAAGATACTAACGCCACTAAAGAAACTACAGACACCAACGAAACTTCATACACGTTTGGTAATGGTAACAGGCGCCTAACATTAGCAGCCAAAACATGTCAAATAATACTTGTGCCACGTAGCTCTCAAAATGCTTATGTATACTGGGAAGTCTCACCCGATTATAAACAAGCTGCACGTGACCAAGGTGGACGTAGATTTATGTTACGAGTCCACGACTCAACAAACTTAGATATCGACTATCAACAACCGCACGCAACCCAGGAATACGCTTGCGACGAAAACGATTTTGATAAACACGTCAACATTCCTGTTAGTAACCGCGACTACATTGCCGAAGTAGGCTATTACACCCCAGAAAACCGTTGGATACGTATTATCCGGTCTTTCCACGTTCGCGTGCCAGCAAATTAAGTAGTTTTAATCAGGAAATAACCATGAGTATGTTCTTTGATGTTTTGAGTGCAATTAACAATCCAGACTCCTCAGCAAACGTGCCACAACTTGCTTCAATAATGAACTCAGTTCAAAGTTTGACAACCAACCGTGGAATGCTGCCGAACCAAGTGCAAAGCATGGTATCAATAGTTGGTAATATGATTCGTCCAGTTCTCAAACAGCAGCAAACAACAATTGGTACTGGTCGCTTAGAAAACTTAATTAGTCAAGTAGTTGCCAGTGGCGCCTCTGCTAGTTCATTAACTTCGCTACTCTCACCGCAGTTAATGCAGCAAATTAGCGAAACGGTTACAAACCAAACTGGTATGAGTCCCAACCTTGTACAATCAGCCTTACCAACCGTAGTCTCAGCCGTGCTAGGAATGCTGCAAATGGGCGCCCCACAAACAGGCGCCTGGGGTAACTCAAACCCTCTACTAAACTCATTCCTCGACAGCGACAAGGATGGCGACACCGATTTAGGCGACGTTATGAAATTCGCAAATCGTTTCCTCAATCCAAACGCGGCGTAAAAGTTAGGAGTGTAGAGACGCGATATATCGCGTCTCTACGAGTTAGGAGTTAGGAGTTCACCTAATTCCTAACTTTTTTTTGTAAACCCCTTGTAATTTCTATCCACTGTGCTAATATAAATTGTCGTAGATGACTTGGGTCGATGTCCGAGTGGTTAATGGAGACGGACTGTAAATCCGTTGCGAAAGCTACGCTGGTTCAAATCCAGCTCGGCCCATATTCTACGAAGTAGAGACCGAATTAATTCGGTCTTTAAAACATCGTCTGTTTACAACATATACGCCCATGTAGCTCAGTGGTAGAGCACACCCTTGGTAAGGGTGAGGTCACGAGTTCAATCCCCGTCATGGGCTTACTAAACAAGGTTCCCGATATATTTCAGAGAACCTTGTTTTATTAGTATTTTTAACCTTATTGGCTATGGGCATAAGGAATAATAATATCAGGATAACCAGGATACACAACAATAAATCGTTCGATACCAATATCCAAGTTTGACAGTGCCGAAGCTTCCTTGAATATGGCTCTTCTTGTATCTGGGTTGACACAACGCATGTACAAAGTGTTATACTTTGGGTCAAATTTAAGTTGACAAATTCCCCACCACGGAAATTTGTAAGTAAGGAATTGAGAAATTATTAACAACGGACTCATTACCTCAGCATCTCCTAACTGACCTCAAGTATTAGCGTTCCAATATTTACTTTCAAGATTCAGAATAAACACTTAACAATATGTTACATCATTTTTCCAAATCTTTGTTGCATAATGGCTGACGCTTACATCTAGAGTTGTGTTTTTTAAAATTCAGAGACTTATACGCTTGTTTTCGATATTATTAAGGAATTTATACTTACAATCAGAATCGCATTAAATCCGCAATTCATACTTTAGTTTTAAGATTTTTTTTAGATATTGGCATCTACCATAAGTAGTTAGAGATAGGACAGTTTATACTCCTACTAATTATACAGTTAGATGTATGTGTAATTTGTAAAGTCGTGCCAAGCATGTTTTTAGAGAAATTACTTAAAATTCACATTGATGTCATAACTACTTCATATAAAATTTAGTATAATTACAGTAATGCAAACATTGAGTTTGCTCCTCACACCACACCGTAGCTTCCTTGTCTTTAGATGAGGGAGCTTTTTATTTGACCAACAGGCGCCCGCATAATACTATATGGCAGTTGTGCATCTGTCCATTGATATAAGTGGTTGGAGGAACGGTAATTGTGCAGTTCTCGCGCTTCGGTGAAGACGAGCATTAGGGACATTTGAAGAAACTGCCCGTATGAATACACCAGAGGGTATTAGATAGCCTAGCTTGGATATATAAGAATAAAAAATTAGTGAGTGAGAAACAGCGCTATGGTATCAATGTTGCAGTCGAAGCCTTCTCAAACAAGCGAATATCAACAACCTTTACCTGAATTAACAGAAGCGACAATTAAGCGTGCAGGTGAGGGTGTAGCGTATGCGCGTTGTCCAAAAAGTAACAAGATAATAGAACAAGCGCTGTCATCACAAGAAAATGCGATTAACACAGGTCGAGAAAATCGTATCAGTGGAAAAATTCGCCGTGCAGTGTTACGTGGGTTAATCCATACATTATTTAACGTCAAAGTTAAAAACCCCGAAAGAATACCCAACACCCCAGTACTGTTTGCAGCTAATCACCTCAACCACATCGACCCGTTTCTGTTGCTATCGGAATTACCAGCAAAGCCGTACTTTCATATATTAGGTGACGCGCGCACACTATATAACAGTGTATGGAAAAGATTATTACTGCACTTTGCCAAGGGAGTAATTCCACTAGATAGATTATGGAAAGAAGAAATAGCAGTAGTAGAAGCAGCAAAAAACGGACGTGAAGACTTAGCTGCTCTAGCTGCGGACATTGAAAAATACGTTCCCAAGGGTAACTCTATCGAATCAATGCGAAGACTAGACCGTATTGTTTGCGGTATTTTTGCACGTAATGAAAGTGTAATGTTATTTCCTGAAGGTAAACTAGGCGCCGTCGAAGGTCAATTATTACCCCTAAAAAGAGGCGCCGTAATTTATGCACTACGTTCAGGTGTACCAATTGTACCGATAGCATTGATAGGAACGAAAGACTTGTTCTTCCGCAAACAGCTAACAATCAGAATTGGCGAACCATTAATATTACCTCAATGTACCCGTCCCAAATCACAGCAAATACAAGCAGTCATCGACGAATTACAATACAACATGCAAAAGTTACTACCTAAAAATTATCAAGAACCAAAAGGCGCCAAACTATTTCGTAACTTCCTAAATCATTTATTTTGGTAACACCAATCCAAGAAACCTGGTTTCTAAATTTATTAAGGATTACAATACATACATTGACCTGGGTCAGCAAACTCGGCGCCATCTGGGTATAACTTGTCTTCCTTATAACCGCACTTTTTGCATTGGTAAATAACAGATTTGGTTAAAAGTGTTGGTGCATAGCATAATTCACAAGGTAAACCCTGAATTGTTTGAGTAATATCAAAACCAGGCGCCGAACATTGAGGACAACAGCTATTGATTTTGCTAATTAAATTACGAGTAGCTTTTTCAATATTTTTCATTCGCGTCGGGTTGTACATTGCGCGCATATCGGTTTCAATATGTGCTTTTCTGGTTGTAGAATGATTTAATACAAAATTCACAGCTTCGGCCAACTTGTCTAATGTATTAATACCCTTAAATACTTCGCTAATATTCTTAGGTTTTTCATCAAACATTACAATTAAGCCATGTTCAGGAAAACCAACTTTACTGGCAAATTCATGTGCTTCCTCAACACTAGTAATAATTTTATAGCTATGATTAGTATCGATTGAAAACTCTTCGCCAATAATTTCTAAATTATGAGTTTTATCAATAAAAATAACTATTTCGCGATTGCTAGAAATATAAGGTAAGCTAGGATGCGGTGCAAAACTTCCTTCACTCGCTACAGCAATTGTTTCACCTGTAATTTCTAATACTTTCTCAGCTTTTATACGAGCAGCTTCTACTTGCGTGCCTGGACGTTTAAGTTCACGAGTAAAAGTACCAAATGTATCGGTATTAAAATTAGCTGGCACTATGACTTTTAAGCCTAATTCCTCTAAAATAGGCGCCATGACTTGCTCTTTTTGGTGCATAGTTGCTAGTGCAGCTATGCGGTTGGTAAATAATGATTGTATTAGCATTTTTACTTGTATTTCTCTGCGCTCTCTGTGACGGACGTGGTAAAAAATTTTTATCTTACCACTCCAGACGCAGAGGACACAGAGGTAAGAACTAGATAGTAGAAAGAAAAGGGATATTATCAGCAACTGTATCATTAACAATAATACCTTGTTGCTTTGCCCAATATTGACTTAAAAAGTGAATTTGTCGTAAACCTACAACTAAATTTAAACCTGGTATAAATATCCACCAAACAACTAACGGTTCTTTTATGCCAGCTTCGCGGTATAACTCATTTACGTCTCGATACAAACGAAACTGCACAATATATATCCAAGCAATGCCCAGAAAAGAAAACCAACCAAACCATCCTGGTACATCAGGGTCAAAGATACGTAACAATTGCGGCACTGCTACACCTAAAACAAACGGCGCCATACAAAGCGTACCCGACCAACCGCTACCTTTATAATTACGCAGTTCTTCTTGAATAATCCATTTGTACCAACCGTAGTACAACGTGAACGTAACTACAGATAATGATATTACTTTCCACAAAGGACGAGGTGTCCCTAAAGGCTTGTCGGACATACTTACGCGAGAGATGTCAAAATTAAGGTTTACATTTCTTAATGTATGACAGTAGGGTGCGTGACGCCATAAAAATTGCGAAATAAAACGAATAATCTAGTAGCGTCACGCACCTTACTTACGAGGAACTAGCGACTTGAGCTAATTCTTTTTCTTTATCAAGGCGCCGTTTACGAGCGTAAAGTTGGATAGTAACAGCCATGAGGACAACTAGTCCAAAAATTACCCAGACGGTTGTATCTGTAGGTAAGCTGTTTTTGAACACTGCTAGTAATACAATCGCAACTAGTAAAAGCGTAGGCGCCTCATTTAGCGCACGCATTTGTTTACTCGTCCACTTACAAGTACCCGCTTCGAGTTGCTTCATCAAGCGTTTGCAGTAATGGTGATAACCTAATAACAAAACAACAAAACCAAGTTTGACGTGTAACCAAGTTTGGTGTAACCAGTCAGGTTGAGAAACCAGTAACCCAACTGCACAAGCGACAGTCACCAACATCCCAGGAGTCGTAATGATATTGTAGAGACGCTTCTCCATGATTTGATACTGTTTTTGAAGTATCGTTTTAGCTGGTTCTGGTTCTTGTTCAGCCTCAATATGGTAGATGAACAAGCGTACTAAGTAAAATAACCCAGCGAACCAAACGACGACACCAATAATGTGAAATGCTTTAAACCAGGAATAAGCCATTGAATCGTAACCTGCCTTTGTTAATTCGCTCGTACATGAGCCGCATTATTCTATAAATAACAGGTTACACAAAAACATCCCCCACAATCATTGCTTTTTAAGTTCCTTACCAATAAATCCACCATACACCATCTACGCAAACACCATGACCTTGAAGGGTGACTCGCGCATCGCTCTTTTGTACAGTACTAGTTGGTGCGATTTGGTGCATTGTATGTCCAGAATGCATTACTATTTCTCCAACTTTGTAAGGATGATAGTTTTGACTACGAAATCGAGGAATTAAATCCCAATCGAGTTGGTTATGTTGTCGAATATCTAGATACTCCATATAATTAATATCGCAAAGATTCAAACCTCCACCGCTAGCTGGTAGCTGAATTGGTAGGGTAAAAGATAAACTTTGGCTGAAGTCGATATTTTCTGGTTTATTCCAAGTTAAATGTTGATACTGTAAATCAAAGTGCATCGAAGCTACAGGTAAAGTGGGAATAGCACTAGATAACCAAATATGAAATCCTGGGTATGCTGCATCTTCTCGATATTTACCCCTCTTCTGTCACTCTCCGGTTTCTCCTATTATTAATATTTTCCGAACAGAAGGTTTATTAGGCAATGAGCGCGTTTGCTCATCTAATTTTTGACAATTTCCATGCTTTCAAGAGTTTATATGAAGAAAAAAGCCTGTAATCGCCTACTGTATAATAACTCTAGAATTCAGAAATGATAAAACTTTTCGGAGAGTGACAGAAGAGGGGTATCTTATACCGTTTCTCGATGAAGATGCGCTTTATCCCTGACTGTAGAGATTGACATGTCAATCTCTACGGGATTTATTTGGCGCAACTTTATGCAGAATTGGTATTAGCAACGGATTAAAACTTTACTTTTATACAAAATAGAAATATTAGATGCTAAGAAAGCGGGAAAACTGCGTTAACGTTCGCGACTCATGACAGAAGTTTAGATTTTAGCTGTTTACAGCAACCCTATTGTTATTAGGGAATGTGGTTATTTTATCGTTTGCGTTGAGAAACCTGGTTTCTTTCTTTGATAGGGAAAATTGTTGTGTTCAGTGGAGAAGAAACCAGGTTTCTTTGATTAAAGTTGTTTTTGAATCTCAGTTGCCAAATCATTAATAGCAACATCAACCTGTGTGCGAGTCTTCAAATTCTTCAATGCAGCTTTTTGCGAAGCAGCTTCTTCAGAACCAATAATCACACAAAATTGAATACCCTGCTTTTCTGCCAACTGAAACTGTTTACCTAGCTTTTGAGAGTCAAAACTTGTTATTACATTCAGTCCTGCTTTGCGTAGTTTCTGCGATACGTCTAAATATACAGGCATCAAATCATCCTGCATATTAACTACCATAACTTGAGCAGGTGTAGCAGGTAGTGGTGAAAGAATACCAGCTTTGAGTAAACGACTTATTAAGCGAGTTAAACCAATAGAAATACCAACACCGGGCATTTTCTCACCTAAAAATACCCCTACTAATTCTTCGTATCTACCACCAGAACAAATACTGCCTAGCGCTTCATGTCCAATTAAGGTTGTTTCATAAACTGTTCCTGTGTAGTAATCTAACCCGCGCGCTATCGATAAGTCTATACAATATCTATTTTCTGCGACGCCTAAATTACGAACTCCATTAATAACTGTTTCAAGTTCGGTGACACCTAATTTAAATTGTTCTGCTTCTGGCATTGACTCACTTAGATGCTTTAATTTATCGAGCATCTTTGTGATTGAACCTTTAATTTTAATAAATTCTATAATTTTATCGACGCCTTCGGTGGCAATACCTTCTTTGTCTAATTCTTGCTTTACTTTTGCTTCACCTATTTTCTCTAAGTTATCAATAATACCGATACAAGCTTTTATTTTACTTGCTTCGACTCCTACCGATTGGAAAAACCCGGTGAGTATTTTACGGTTATTGATACGTATGAGAAAATCACCAATGTTAATTGACTCAAATATCTCTGTGATAATTGCTGGCATTTGGGCATCATACAATAAACTTAATTCCCGGCGCCCTACTACATCAATATCGCATTGACGAAATGAGCGAAAGCGTCCATCTTTAGCACGTTCTCCGCGAAATACTAAGTCCATTTGGTAGCGTGCGAAGGGAAATGTTAAGTCGTTGAGGTGACGCGCTATGTATGCAGCTAAGGGTACTGTTTGGTCAAATTTTAATGCGCGCGCTTCTGTTCCTGTTTCGCTGCCTTTTTCGGCTTTGTCTTTTTCTTCTTGACGGTTGGGAGGTAAGATTGGGGAGATTCCGTAGATGATGTTGTCGCCTTGGTTGCCTTTGGCTTGTAGTACTTCTAGGCGTTCTACGGCTGGTGTTTCTATTGGTGTGAACCCGTAGCTTTCGTATACTCGACGTATTGTGTCTAGTAGGTGTACTTCTAGGCGTTTTTCTGTGGGGAGGAATTCGGGGAAGCCGCTTGGTGTGGTAAAGTTTACTTTTTCTTGTTTGGACATGGTGAGTAATTTATATAGATTATGTTGGGTTGCGCTGTGCGCTCCACCCAACCTACGGTGAGTTGAACCACCAGGGGTTGTGGATGGGTTTGGTTTTAATGAATAGGTTTTTTTTACATAGGAATCTGGTTAAGCCGGCGGCGCCGAAACGTTTTTCTCCTATTCCTGAAAATTTAAATGCATTTGTTTCTCCTTCGGGGATGGCTATGGCTAGGCTGGCATCGTTTATACTGACTGTGCTGGTGTGTATATGCTGTGCTACTGCTATTGCTTCGTCTTCTTGTGAAGCAAATACTGCGGCGCCGTTACCATATATTGAGTCGTTTGCTAAGTTTATCGCTTCAGAGACAGTTTTAAATGCCATTACGGGCATGATTGGTCCAAAAGTTTCTTCGGTCATTACTTTCATTGTGTGGTCAACTTCCGTTAATACTGTCGGACGACACCACCAACCACCATTGATGTTTTCAATTCCACCACAATGAATTACTGCTCCCGCAACTTGAGCATCTTGTAAATGTTCGGAGATAATTATAGCTTGTTTGGCGGCGATGATTGGCCCAAGTTCACCACTTTCAATGGTTGGGTGTGCAAATTGCAGTTGATGCGCTTTGGTTATGAGTTGATGGTAAAATTTCTCGAAGATTGAGGAAGCTACATAAATTCGTTCTATCGAGTTACATGATTGTCCACTGTTAACCACTGCACCCCATAATATCGCGGATGTTGCTAAGTCTAAATCGGCAGATTCTAAAACTATTGCTGGGTCTTTGCCACCTAATTCTAAATAAGCTGGAATAAATTGCTCTGCTGTCGTTTCAAATACACTTCGTCCTGTTTCTATATTACCTGTGAAACATACCACATCGACACATTCGAGTAAAAAAGCTCCTGTTTCTTCACCACCTTCCACAAAACTAAGAACATCGCGTAGTTGGGGAATGTTATTGAGTGTAGCTTGTATAGGCGCCATAAATCTGGGAGCAATTTCACTGGGTTTTACAATAACCGCACATCCAGCGAGCAATGCGGGAATAGTATCAACTGTAGATAGCAGTAATGGAAAACTCCACGGACTAATTACTCCTACTAAAGGATATGGTTCTGCTGTTTGCTGTAAGTTAATGTAGCTAACCGAAGTATCATACTCATTTACGCGCAATAATCTTGGCGCCTTCATACACCAACGGTCGATACTCGCAATTAACCAGTCAACCTCAAACACTGACATAGATAATCGCCCAGTGTCAACAATCAAAGCATCGATTAACTTCTCACGTGCTTTGATAATATATTGTTTCCAGCTTTGTAACGCCTCTATTCGTCCTTCTATTCCCAGAGTAAACCAACGCGCTTGTGCCCTCCGCATTCTTTGACATTGTTGTGCCAAAAGTTTTTGAGGAGGCGGTATTATTACGTAGTCAAATTTCCCTGTCCTGGGGTTACGAACTTCGATTGATTTATCCATTAAAAACCGGGTTTCTAAGCAAAATCGTTGTTTTTATTACAGACTATCAACCAAGAAACCCGGTTTCTAAAACCTGCAATTGCTTTAAAACTGCTTGTGCATGGTCTTTAGTTTTGACTTTTGTCCAAGCATAAGCAATTTTCTGGTCGGGAGATATTATGAACGTAGACCGCTCGATACCCATATATTCTTTACCCATAAACTTTTTAAGGCGCCATACACCAAAAGCATCGGCAACTTGATGTTCTGGGTCGCTTAATAAGGTAATGGTCAAATTATGTTTATCGATGAACTTACAGTGTGACTTTTGTGAGTCGGTACTAACACCTATTATCGATGCTCCCAACTTGCTAAAGTCGTCAACGTAAGCACTAAAATCTTTGGCTTCGGTAGTGCAACCAGGTGTGTCGTCCTTTGGATAAAAGTATATTACCAACCATTTACCCTCAAAATCATTGAGACTCACTGTTCCGCCATTTTGATTTGGCGCCGAAAAAAAAGGTGCTGCTGTATTAGGTTGAACAATATCGGTCATGATTCTGTCGTGTTCCTTGTTAGAATGTTAAGGATTGTAACAGAAACCGTAGAAACCTGGTTTCTTTATGAAAAATTGTAATGAAAACGACGATTTTGAGTAGAAACCAGGTTTCTGTAATGAAAACGACGATTTTGGGTAAAAACCAGGTTTCTTTGATTTATTAATTAATGTAAAGGTCTTTCTTATACGCTTGACGAATAGTTCATTATTTTATTAGTTCTGTTTGTACTTATTTAACTGAATATTGCAGTTTGTAACTATTTTTTGGCGTTTGAAACTATCATCCTATAGACTGATAAAAAATCAAAAAATTAGGATAAGTAAAAATGTGTTTATCAAGTTTACTTTGCCATGAGTTTGTTGTTGCGCTGTCTTTTATAGCTTGTATCGCAGGATTAGCGCTACTTTGGAACGTGAAGCCAGAAGAGAACGAAGCAGTAGAAACCGAGCGAATCTTGTTTAGAATGAGCTTTACTTATTGGCTAGTATACTGCATAGCTTTCGGTATTCAAAAGCTTGTTCTTCCTGACTGGGAAAATGTAACCACAACACTAAAAATTACAACAGCTTTGTCATATTTCTTAACATTCTCGTGCATTGTAAGTTTACCGCTACACAAATTTGCAGTCCACGAAGAAGTTGAAGAGTAATTAACCTAAACTATTACTTTCTCATGGCTATAGCGATTGCGCTCTCTAACTGTTCTTTTTCTAACTCGGTTAAAATAAATACTTCTTGTACGGTTTTCCCTTGACGGGCAATGGCTTTAAAACCTCCCCGTATCGGCACTGAGATACGTATTTGCAGACTAGGGCAGTGACCTTTAGAACGTCCAATGACACCCGGAGTAACGGTAACAATGCCGTCAAGTTTACATAAACGTTCTAATATTGGTATTAGTCCCGGTATATGGGTAGAGTGGTTCCAGACTAGTCTGCCAGGGGAGGGTTTTTCCATTGTTTTATTTAAGCTGTTTCTAAGGGCGCCATTGTTAAACCAGCACGACGTAATTGCTGGTGATATAGTTCTGCTTGCTCTTGGGGTCCAGTCCAAACTGTGGCAAGACCTTCGTAATGTACTTGGTTCGTTAAGTCCCAAGCAAGATCACCAGTCATACCAGGAATGTATTTCATCAAACATTCAGCCACATGCTGAAAGGTGTTAAAGTCATCGTTTAAAACAATCACTTTATAGTTCGGATAAGGTTTGCTAACGACTTGACTAGACCTTTCAGGAGTTACAGTAGGTGCAGGCGCCATGCCGTAAACCGAGAAGAGTCTTGTAACCATAAGTAAAATTTAGCCTTTTGGTGTTTTCCAAATTTACAACTACAAATAACTAGTTTAGTTCATTACATATAAAGTTATGAGTTATGAGTTATGAGTTATGAGTTGAATTATTAACTCCTAACTCCTAACTCCGCGCCTCCTAACTAATTTACTTCCAGTCTTGCCAGTTTTGGTTAAATATTGATGTGTCGGGGAAAGCGGTGGGGTTAGCGTTTCGCTTTAACATCTGTTGCAGCTTTAATAATTGCGGTTCTGCTCTTGGTAAGTCATCGACCATTTGGTATGGTGCTATTCCGTTTTTCAAGGAAAATGCTACAACTGTACCTGCTGCGGCGCCTGCTGACCATTCAAATGAGTGTACTCTATATGCAGCAGCAGCTATATGGCTTGTGGCAATACTTTTACCACCGACTATTAAGTTATCGATTTTTTGAGGTATCATTGCCCGCAGTGCTATTTGGAACGGATATGCCTGTCCGGCGCCTCGTCTTTCTCCGGGACGTTCGCGGTTGCCTGGTGCTTCTGGAGGACTTTTTTCCATACATGGGTGAAAGTCTATGGCGTAATGTCCTATACCTATAGAGTCAGGGAATACCGTGGAACGAGTTCTCCGCATGGCTTTATTAGGGTCAACTTTTCCAGATAGTACCGATGCTGCTTCTAAGCCAGCGAGTGCCGCGCGTAACCTGCGGTACATGTTAGCAGGTAATGTTTGTCGATAGTATTCTTCACTATAGTCGCGACGCGATATATCTATTTCCGCAATTGTAAAACCTTCGGGTTGTCCCCAAGAAGGGCGCCCAATAATTCGCCGTCCTTCACGCATGTAAGGATATTTTGATAACCCATGCGCTGTTCCCATTGGGGAATTTAAGCCTGATAAAAAGCGGTTATTAGGTCGTGGAGTCTTGACACCGTTACCAAGTTGAGAGTCAGTAGTACCCGCTACTAACCAGTAATAATAAGAAAAAGCCTTTTCTTCGGCTTTACTCAATGCT
Organism: Calothrix sp. FI2-JRJ7; assembly: GCA_019359675.1. Lineage (GTDB taxonomy): Bacteria > Cyanobacteriota > Cyanobacteriia > Cyanobacteriales > Nostocaceae > Dulcicalothrix. Next base: position 14,436 of record JAHHGX010000031.1, on the reverse strand, counting down.
TCAGTACGCAGTCCACCCATCCAACCACCTGGGTTGAGTTGTCCGGTCGCTTGTAGTTGTGACTTTGTATAAATTAAATTATCTTGTGCGGTGCCTGGACGGTAGTCATTACCCCAAGTCCAGTTTTGCATCGAAATATCGTTGGGTGTAGGAGTTGTAAATTTAACACCACCGAATGTTTTTGGTTTGCCTTCACCAGGACTCCAAATACGACGATATGTAAACACCAAGTCAAAATCAGCTAGTCGCTTCAATTCGTAGCTAAAGTATGGTGAGTATTGCTCGTAGTAGCTTGGCATCGTTTGCGGTTGTGGGTCTCTAGTTGCCTCCATCGCAAAAGTATAAGTAAACCCTTGGGTACAGTATTGGTCGTTGGTGGTACTCGAAGAGGAAGGTTCTAAATAAGATAGGGGGTCAATACCTAAACGGTAAGGAACATCAGCAAGACCAATTAGTTCTCCAGTTTCGGTGGTGTCTACAACGTACCATTTAGGAGCATTATTAGCTATTTTGGTTTGTTTTGGGTTGAAGCGAATAATCGTTTTAGTAAAGTTCGCTGAGTTTTCGTACCTATATGCGTCTTCAATTACTTGCGATAGTCGTAATGTATTTATAGGGGAGGCGCCTTTGACAGGTTGGTGTTGAATAGCATAAACACTATCAATAATTTTGCCATCTGCACTTTTTTCTAATTCTTTAATTACCGTATTCGGAAACCATTCCAGCTTACCTCCACCTCGCGATGCGGCATCTTTAAGCATCGAAGTTAGCAGTTCATGTCCGTCTTTGGGTAAAAAACACGAATCACTTACCCAGCAGTCACCAGGGTTAAGGTTTCCTTTGTAACGTTTTTCGATTCGATTACGTAAATCTAAATAACCACGCGAGTAAAATTGTTTAGCTCGTTGCGTAGGACGTTCATCTAACGCTGATGTACCCTGCGAAGAAATTTGTCCTCCCAACCAGTCGGTAATTTCGGTTAAACATACCGTTTTCCCCAATAACAACCCCTCATATGCAGTCGCTGCTCCCGAAAGTCCCCCACCAGCAACCAAAATATCACAGTTTACTGTTCTATCTGGATTACGAGACGGCGCCGCTATACTTGAGAATGGCGCCAGTATATTGGAAACAAGCGTTAAACAAACAAGTGATAACTGCGATACAGTTTTGATACAATTCATATAACCCCTAGTTGTTGCTTCTCACTCACAACAAAGAAGGTAGCATTCAATTAAGGTTCCCTCAACTAAATACAGTAAATATCCTGAGTATTTCATGTAGTACAGGCATCTTCTCTGTGCAATGTTATAATTTTTACCAGTTTATATCGGTATAAAATTCACTCATCACGATAAACTTCTCTACGATGGCGCCTCTGTACCTAGTGCGTCTCTGTGGTAAAAATAAATACTATAAAAACTCTTGACATGAATTACTACCCTTAAAAAGCTTTATTAAGGGGGAATTTTTTCATTTTGCATAAAAGCTGCAATTAAATTTGTATTAGAGTTTAGGGTTATTAGGTTAATCCGGCGCCCATACCGATTAACATTTTATGTCAATCTATCTTTGGGATGATAATAGTGAAAATGTGGTATTGCCTATGCAGAAATTAATACTTATTAAGTTCAGTGGTGATTTCGATACTGGATTTAACGTAAATTTAGAAATTGCCAATGAAGCAGAACGAGCTTATCGCACGGTTACAGCTAAATTACCTGCAAATATGACTCTAAAATCTTTGCTCTTAGATTGGCAAACTACCTATCAGGGTCAGTATGGTAATTTTAGGATTAAAGCGATTAATGGTAGAAGCGTAAATATTGAATCGCTTAATAAAGACTTTAAACGTGAATCACAGAGTTTATTAAAAAATTTTAATTCCTGGTTAAATTCAGAAGATTTTAGCTGTGTTATTACTTGTCTGAAAGAATTTCATCTGCAAAATCAAGATGAAGTTAGAGCTATTATTTGTAGCTCTTGTCATGAACTGCGTCAACTACCCTGGCATTTGTGGGGCGCCATAAATAAGTATACACAAGCAGAAGTCGCTTTAAGTTCGCCAAATGCGAAACGGGGTGAACGAGCATTACGAGAAAAAATTAGAATTTTGATTATTCTGGGAGACACTACAGGAATTAATGTTGATGCTGATAAAGTTGAATTGGAAAAATATTGCGGTGAGGCAGAAATTGTTTTACTTAAACAGCCTCCGCGTCAGGATTTAATACACCAACTGCAAGATGATATTGGTTGGGATATTCTCTTTTTCTCTGGACATTCGCGCACTCATAACCAGGGAACTATGAGTGGTCGGATTTTTATAAATAGTTACGATAGTTTAACTATGGGGGAATTAAATGATGCTTTACAAGTTGCGATTAAAAAGCGATTACAAATAGCATTTTTTAATTCTTGTGATGGGTTAGGCATTGCTTACGAGTTAGAACAATTACATATTCCCCAAGTAATTGTCATGCGTGAACCCGTTCCTGATCAAGTGGCGCAAATTTTTTTAAAGTCTTTTTTATTACATTTCACAAGCGGTAAGTCCTTATATACTTCCGTAAAAAACGCGCGTCAACTATTACGGAAACAAGAGCAGAAATTTCCTTGTGCAAGTTGGCTACCTGTAATTATCCAAAATCAAACAGAAACACCACCAACCTGGCAAAGTTTAGGTATAATTTCGTTTTGCCCTTACCAAGGGTTAGCTGCATTTAGCGAAAAAAATGCTCAATACTTTTTTGGTAGAGAGCAAGCTACATCTGATTTAGTAGCTGCTGTCAATAGTAAACCATTAGTTGCTGTCGTCGGCGCCTCTGGTAGTGGTAAATCTTCACTAGTATTTGCTGGTTTAATTCCTCAGTTGCGCTCCTGTAATGTAAATAACTGGCAAATAATATCGTTCCGTCCTCTCAAAAATCCTTTAAACTCTTTAACGCAGGCATTACAACATAATAACGCTTCATTTAAGCATCGACTTTTACTCGTTATAGACCAATTTGAAGAAATTTTCACTCTCTGCACAGATACATCTGAACGCAAAATCTTTCTAGATACTTTATTAGATGCAATAAATAATTCATCACTTTATACAGTAGTACTGACTTTACGGATAGACTTTTTGAGCAAATTACTTGATTATGAACCATTTGGCAAAGCACTCAAAGAGTATCAGCAAGAACTAGTTGTACGGATGAATACTGAAGAATTAAAGCGCGCTATCACATTACCTGCAACTAAGTTAGGTTTTGAGTTCGAGCCAGGTTTATGCCAAACAATAATTAATCATATTCAAGATGGAGAAGGGCGCCTACCATTATTAGAGTTTACACTGACTCAACTATGGAAGCAGCAACAATCAGGACGTTTGACGCATCAAGCATATCAAAAAATAGGAAGGGTTGAGCAAGCATTAGCTAATTACGCTGAAGCTGTTTACACTTCTTTGAGCGAGGAACAACAAAAAAAAGCGCAACAGATTTTTATTCAGTTGGTGCAACCCGGAGAAGGTACAGAAGATACCCGCAAGTTAGCGACCCGCGAGGATGTATTAGATGAAAATTGGGATTTAGTTACATACTTGGCATCCGAACGTTTGGTTGTAACTAATATAATTGAATCTACTTTTGAGGAAACAGTAGAACTTGTGCATGAAGCATTAATTCAACATTGGGGGCGCCTAAGTGGTTGGATGCTTCTAAACCGTAAGTTTCGGAGTTGGCAAGAAGGGTTGAAACTCGCGTTGCAGCAGTGGATAGATAGTAAACAGGATAATGGAGCTTTGTTAAGGGGGGCGCCTTTAGCAGCAGCAGAAGAATATTTGCAAAAACGCAGTGCAGAAATTAGTAAACCGCAGCAGCTATTTATTAAGAAAAGTATAGGACAAAGACAGAAGGAGAAATATCAAAGAAGAAGTATTATTGCCGGGTTAGTTTTTGGAGTATTTTTAGCATTAAGCTTGGCAGGGGGAACAGTATGGCAACAGCAAGAAGCCAAAGCAACACAACTTGAGCGGGCAGGTTACACAGCTTTGCAACAGTTTGAATTCGTACAAATTGAAGCTTTATTAGCAGCGATGCAAACAGGGCAACAACTACAAGACTTAATTAAACAGCCATTAAGCTTTATTAAAAATAATCGCTCAACAGAAAAATATCCAGCAGTCAGTCCACTACTAGTTTTGCAAACAATTCTAGATAGTATTAGCCAAACAAACCAAATTGAAACTTATCAAGATGGTATTAACAGTGTTAGCTTTGATAAAAATGGTAAAACACTTGCCACAGGTGGAAAGGATGGTACTGTAAAACTATGGGATTTATCTGGAAATAATTCACCTGAAGAATTTAAGGCTCATGATAATAATGCCGTCAAAAGTGTTCGCTTTAGCTTAGATGAGAAGTATATTGCGACAGCAGCAACTGATGGTACAGCAAAATTATGGGATGCCAAAAAGTCTTTAGCAGGAGAAAGGAAACTGCTAGCAATATTTAAAGGTCATCAGGGTAGTGTCAACCATGTTCGTTTTACTCCAGATGGAAAGCGGGTTGTAACATCTGGAGATGATGGTACAGTTAGAATTTGGAATTTATTAGGGCGCCAGGAAAAAGAATTTCAGGCTCATACAAAAAGTATTAAAAGCCTTATTTTGAGCAAGGATGGAAAGCAAATTGTATCATCAAGTGAAGATGGTACAGCAAAACTATGGGATTTGAATGGAGCGTTACTGGCAGAATTTAAAGGTCATCAAGGTTCTGTTAATAGTGTGCAATTTAGTAGTAGTGGTATGTCAATAGCTACAGCAGGGGAAGATGGTACAGTTATACATTGGGATTTATCAGGAAAAGAGATATTAAAGTTTAGAGCTAATCAAGGCAGTACTGAAACCGTTCGGTTTAGCAAAGGTGATGAAAAATTAATTACATCTGGTAAAGACGGAACACTCAAAACGTGGAACTTACAAAATGGTGAGCTTTTGAAAGAATTTAGAGCGCATCAGGGCAGTATTGAAAGTATTCGTTTTAACCCAACTGATGAAAGAATACTTGCTACAGTTGGAAAAGAGGATAGTACTATCAGGTTGTGGAACCTTCAAGAAAAGCCATTAACTAAACTAACACGGCGCCAAAGTAGTGCTGTTTCTAGTATCCGCTTTAACAAACATGGTAAACTAATTGCCACTTCTTTTGAGGATGGTAAAGTAATTTTGTGGAGTCGCGATGGAAAATATTTAAAAGAGTTTGATGCTGAAAGTACTATTCAGAGCGTTCGTTTTAGTCCAGATGGAAGATTGATTGCTACGGGTGGAAAAGACGACTGGTTGAAAATTTGGGAAATTGATAGCAAACTTGAAGTTAAATTATTTAAAAAACCAATCCATACCGAACAAGATGGAATCACGAGCATTAATTTTGGAGAGTATCACAACGCAAAAGTAATCGCTACTCTTGGAAAAGATGGCACACTAAAGCTATGGAATATTAATAGTGAATCTCTTCATCCATTGCTGCTGCCTGATGAAAACATCAAAAACTTTCGATTTAGCTCAGATGATAAAATTATTGCGACAGGTGATAATAATGGTCTCGTCAAGTTATGGAGCAACAAAGGTGAAATTTTACAAAAACTTGAAGGGCATAAAGGCAGGGTTAACACGCTTAATTTTGGTTATAAAAATAAGCAACTAGCCACCTCTGGAGATGATGGCACAGTTAGAATTTGGGATACTGATTCCGGAAAGCAATTAGTAGAATTTAAAACGTATCAGGGCAAGGTAGAAAATATGACTTTTAGCGAGGATGGTAAGCTAATTGCTACAGGTTCAACTAATCGAACAGTGAGATTATGGACATCATCAGGAAAACAATTAGCAGAATTAAGAGGACACCAAGGCATTATTAGAAGTGTAAATTTTAGTCCTGATAGTAAGTTTTTAGGTACAGCTAGTGAAGATGGCGCCGCTATAATATGGCAGATTAAAGATTTGAATCAACTAATAAATGAAGGTTGTACTTGGCTGCAAGATTATTTTAATAGTAATCCTGAAGAACAAAAACAATTAACTGTTTGTAAAAAATCATAGCTATGCTGTAAAAACATTTTACAAATAGTCATGCAAAAGGTAAAATTTTGGTGGGCAGTGCCCACCCTACGCATAAATAATCACATTATCCACCAAAGTGCTTTTCCATCTCCAAATACTTAGAAACCTCAATAATCTCCTTAAACTCACTAAAATTAGCCATCTCTGTAAATCCTGTTGTCGTTCCCTTTTCTTTCAACTCTTGCAAACAAGCTTTCATCACCTTAGTCGCAGCTAGCAACGCTGAAAGCGCAAAGAACACAATTTTAAAACCCATCTTTTCTAACTCTTTTGCAGATAGCTGAGGAGTTTTACCACCTTCAATTATATTTGCCACAAGCGGAACATTCGGAAACGCTGCTGCAATAATTTGTAACTCTTCTACCGACTGCGGCGCCTCAATAAACAGTACATCTGCACCTGCTTTTAGATACTCATGTCCTCGCTGTATTGCTTCATCTAAACCCAAAACAGCACGCGCATCAGTACGAGCAATAATTACCAAACCACTATCACCACGTGCTTTAACTGCTGCCTTAATTTTAGTAACATGTTCACTTGTAGGAATAACGCGCTTACCTTCAAAGTGCCCGCATTTTTTAGGAAATTCTTGGTCTTCTAAAATTACACCAGCTATACCTGCTTTAACTGCATCTTTTACAGTTCGCATCACATTTAAAGCATTACCGTAACCAGTATCCATATCAGCAATGATAGGAATATTTACAGATTCAGCAATTTTACCTACGCTAGATAGTACTTCAGTAGCAGTCATAAAACCATAGTCAGGTAAACCAAGCGTTGATGCTGCAATCCCAAAACCACTAGTTGCCGCAACTTCAAACCCTGACTGTTCGGCGAGTTTAGCACTTATACAGTCGTAAACACCTGGGATAACAACAATAGACGGACGCGCGAGTAACTCACGTAACGTTTGACTAAACATCTTTTTCCATCTTTTATTTTATAATTTGAACTGTCACAGGCACAGGATAGGCACCGCTACGTAACTGCAACGCTAAATCTTGAGCTTGTTGAGATGTAAAATTACCAGTAATTACAGCAGAGCCTCCAGTTATGCCTTCTTCAGCAAACTGTACCGCTACAGATGGATAACTAACCAGTTGTTTATCAATAAAGATACCAAGAGAGCGCCCAGTACCAGCAAGATTTTTTGTTAAAGTTGCAAACTTTTGGGCGCCGGATGAATTAAATTTAATTGCAATCTCCCAACTAGTACCTTGCATTGGTTGCCCTTGAGCATCAATAATGTACTCGTTGGTAAATGGTGGTTTAGTGCTTTCAAATAATTTTTCTATCGCTTGGCTATTTTTGAGTAACTGTTGCTGAACTTTCGCAATTGCAGTTTTTTCGCTCTTAGGTAGCTTTTCGAGCTTTGCATTTAATTCACTTCGAGCAGCAATATATGTAAATAATTGCGTCTCTGTTCCTTGTTTCTGATTTTTAAACTCCAATAGTGAAGTGGGGCTTAACAGACGTTGCATTTGTGATGCATTTGTATTGTTAGGGACTTGAACTATAATTCTATCCGTACCTTGGGTTTGTACACTTATACCTTTTATACCCAAACCGATTAATCTTTTTTCAATAACCGAGCGTACATTTGCTAAAGTTTTCTGGTCAATTTTGACTCCAGGTTTTGAAACCAATTTTACGAGTAACTGTGAGCTATTAGCATTTTGCGCTAGTTGAGCGGTGGTGTTGCTTGCTTGTGAGGCGCCTATACAAGTATCTAGAAGTACTGTACTTGATAAGATTATTGAAACGAGTACATTTCTTTTAAACATAAACTACTTTACATAGCCATATCCTTAGTACTTTACACTGACATGCCAAAAATTACTTAAAAGTTTTATAAGTATATTTTCCGAAATCTTTCCAAATGTACCTGAAGTCTATTCCATCACAGTAAAAACACCGAATAAATTAACACATCAAGCCACGCATATATATAACTTTGACTACATGTAAATAAATAAGTGTATACCTACTGTTAATTTACCAAACTTTTACCTATTTAAATAAAACAGGATTTTATTATGTTATCTAAGAAATTTGCTTTGATTAGTTTAGCTGGTTTTTCTGCGACTTCTATTTTATTCGGGAACGCAGCTATAGCTCAAACAGTAAACCAAGAACTTAATGGTCGTGCGATTGGGCCTGACACATTTGTTGATATAACTAACTTTACAGTTAATCCCACAGGTACCTTAAATCAGAAAATTGATTGCGAAGCGAGAAATACTGTACCTATTGACCCACGTTGCGATGGACGTAATATTGCAATTTATGGTCAGCATGGCACAGGTGGTCATAACAATAACAACAATAACAATAATAACAACAACAATAATAATATTCCTCCAACCTTGAATCAGAATGTCTCTAATGGTGGAAGCAATACAACTGTTATTACTCCTAACACAGCTAATTCTTCAAGTAATTCAAGCTCTAACGTAGATATAAATAACAGCGTTAACAGCAAAAATACAAATACCTCAAACAGTGCTGGAGGTAATGCAAGTAGCGGCGCCAGTGTTGGAAACATTAGTACTGGTGGGACATCAGTTTCGCCTTCTACACGAGTTAAAGTTGACGGCGACCAATATAATAATATTCAGTTTGGCAACCAGGCGCCTGGAACAGGTGGTGAAGCATTTTCTTTCCAATATCGTTCAGCTTGTGGAGCATCAGTTGGTTATCGTCAAGGTTTTGCGCTCAAACCCAAGCGTTTTGGTGGTGGTGGTTTAGGTTTTGCGCTCGATATTTCTAGTACAGATATTGATACACTCGATAATCGTTCAGGTGTTCAAAGAAAAATGGACAGCGCTTTTGAAACAGCGTTAAATGTAGTCGATACTCAACAAGCATTTGAGAGACGTTTAAACTTAGGCACTGTAACCCTAGCAGAAGCGCAAGCTCGTGCAATTGCAAATTGCGCTCCTACCACTCCTGTTGTTCGCAACGTTTCAAACGATGGAACAGTGATTATTCGACGTGAAGTTACCGAAAAACCACGCACATGCACAGCGCGCGGTTGTAATTAATACAAACGTTACATGATGTAGAGACGTGACATGTCACGTCTCCACAACAACAAGAGTAAGGTGGGCAGTGCCTACAAAACCAAATTTAAATAAAAAGGGTACATTAAAATGAAAATTAAAAATATTTATATAGCCATAATCTCTATAATTATTGGGCTTACACCTTATAAAATAGCAACAGCACAAGTTCAAGCTTCAAATGCACAAGCGCTACTAATAGAAGCTCAACAAGCAACTATAATAAAACGTGAAATTAACCCTGGAACTGTGACATTTACTCGTCAAAATAGTTGTTTCCTCAAAACAGCGTTTTACACTAACTATTTAAATGACGGCACAATTCTTTCCACTCCTTACTATTTCGCAGGTTCTGGTCAAACACTACCTGCATGGCGAACCGAATATAAACAACCTTGGAAATCTGAGCTAACAGACTACGAAGGAGGAGAAACCAAAGTCATACTTTTACAACTTGGGCGCCATCCTTCAATTCCAATTCGAGTTGAAGAAAGTAATACATTATTATTAGATGCACAAACTAAATGTGCGGTCGGCGCCTATCGTATCTTTGGAAGAAATCTCGAATTAATTAGACCTTTGCCTCAACAGCACTTAAATTTAAATTTACCATATAACCAAGGTTGGGAAATAAATTTTACATATTAATATCTATGTTAAAATTAAATAGACTATTCATAACTACATTTATTTTCGCAATTACTATTTCAAAGGCTAATTCAGCACAAATATATACTTATAACCCCAATAACTTGAGCCTTACAGACAATACTTATCATGACCCCAGCATAACCTCAGAAAATAATAAATGCTTAGACGGGTTATTAAAGCGACTACCTCAAAACGGAGATAGACAAACTACCGAAGCTTGTCTCAACACATTTGGCTACAACCCCGATACAAATACAACATCTCCAGTCATAATAGTTTTTGAAGTCGGCAAACCGTCACATACTATTACAACTACCATTATTTACAAAATCAAAAATCAAATTATCCAAGAAAAATTCCAAGCGGTCGGCGCCCGTTATCAACAGTGGTATCCAGAAGCGGGAATGTATACCCTAGATTATATTAAATCAGATAATAGTCCTAGCTTCAAACCCGCATATGCAAACTTTTATTCTCCGAAAGGCAAAAAAGATAAAAATGGAAACCCGGTAAACATTGGACTTCATGGACGTGAAGGTAACTTAATGGCAGGGGGTGGTTCAAATGGTTGTTATCGTCATCGTGTTGAAGATATGCGAAGATTTATGGCAATAATTAAAAAAGCTGGTGCCGACGCAAACTTGCCCCCTAACTGGTATCAAAACACTTTACCTGTAGCATTTGTCAGATAGAAAGAAACCTGGTTTCTTTATCATATTTTGTAATCTAAATCACAATTATAAGTAGAAACCAGGTTTCTATATATAAAATTTATATTTAACTTGTAAACAATAAATTATTGATGAAATTTATAGTTTTCATCTAGTTCAATCTTTGGAAGTACACGAGTAGTGATAGCATTACTTAGATAAAAAGCTGAAGAAGCAATTATTTTGGCTAAATATCAAGTTATGTGGGGAATAAGTAGTGCTATCATTCAAAGACCAAGCAAGAAAAATCAATATTAAGTTAACTCACAAATTTAAATCAGGAGAGTATCAAAATTTAGATTTAGCGAATATAAAAACAGAGGTGTTAGCGGGGATAACCGTTGCATTAGCGCTGATACCTGAGTCATTGGCTTTTGCTGCAATAGCAAAGGTTCCGCCAATGGTTGCTTTATACACGTCATTTTGCATTGCAATCAGTATATCTATATTTGGTGGGCGCCCTGCAATGATATCAGCGGCAACGGGTTCTATGTCGTTGTTAATGACAACGCTGGTAGAAAAATATGGTATTGAATATTTATTTGCGGCAACTATATTAACAGGTATCATTCAGTTTTTTATTGGTTTATTCAAGCTAGGTAACTTTTTTAGCTTCATTCCCAAAACGGTTGTAGCCGGATTTGTTAACGCGCTTGGTATTCTAATTTTTATTGCCCAAATTCAACTTTTTGCTGGTGAAGCGTTACCTATGTACTTTATGGTTGCAGGTACATTAGCGATTGTATATTTACTTCCGCGCTTTACTAAAGCTATACCATCACCTTTGGTAGCTATTGTGGTGATGACAGTAATTGCAATGACGACAGGCGCCGATGTTCGTCGTGTTGGTGATATTGGTACTATTACAAACCAATTACCATTGCTGCATTTGCCACATGTTGATTTATCACTACAAACGCTGTCAATTATACTGCCTTATTCAATACCTTTAGCAATGGTTGGGCTTTTAGAGTCTTTATTAACAGCTGACTTGCTGGATGAGACGACTCAAACTAAGAGTTCTAAGAACCATGAAGCATCTGGACAAGGTATAGCTAATATTATTACCGGGTTTTTTGGTGGTATGGCAGGCTGTGGTATGGTGGGACAGTCGATTATCAATAATCGCTGTGGTGGACGCAGTAGGTTGTCTACCTTTGTATCTGGAGCATTTTTACTAGTTTTGATATTTGTACTTAAGGATATTGTCGTCAAAATACCAATGGCTGCTCTGGTTGGTGTGATGATTATGGTGGCTTTTGAGACTTTTGACTGGAAATCTTTGAAATTATTCCGTGAATTGGCGCCTTCGCAAGCTGTGATTATGCCCATAACTATGGTGTTTGCTCTCTGGACTCATGATTTGGCGAAAGGAGTTGTAGTGGGTTTGGTGGTTAGCGGTTTGATGAGGTTGAAGTGGGTGAAGCGTTGAGGCGCCGTTCAACAAGTTTTAAACGTTCTGCACAGAATATTTCCGTCTCAATCAATTGGTTGGGGCGGTTTTTTCATTGTTTGGTAGGGTGGGCACTGCGAGTGGTGTCAGGGTGACTACGTACTAGGAGAGCATTGGTTTGTACATCGTTTCAATCCTCAACGTTCCCTCACGCAAGACTCTGAAAATTATGCACAGGAAGAAACAGACATTTTAGAGTCTGAAGTCAGAGGTTTTGTAATAGTTACACAAACTTGCGATATTGTGCGAACATGTACATCTCGTCCTTTTATTGAGGTTGTTCCTCTTGTAGAAGTTGATGAGCCTTCTTTGCGTGAAGTTCAGAAAGGTAGGCGCCCTCAATATGCCTATATTCCAGGTGCTGCTGGCTTGAAGTTAGTTGCAGACCTTGACCGTGTAATGACCGTAGAAAAACCTGTACTGACTTCAAAACAATGGTATTTGACATTTGATAATCGTACTAAAAAGCTTACGAATTGTACCGCGACAGGCGCCGCTCGTTATATTAGATATACAAACAGCAAGTTATATTCAGCAACCAATGGCAACACAAAAAGTTACGGTCGAGCTTCCCGAACCAGTATTTGAACAATTAACTCGCATTGCAAGAGCAACGCAACAGCCATTAGAGGTATTGGCAGCTCAAAGCATAGCTAGTAACTTACCTCCTACACCCGATAATGCTCCGGTAGAAATACAAGCAGAGCTTTTACAAATGCAAACCTGGGAAGATACAGATTTACTATCGATTACCAAAAGGCATATTAACAAAGAATTACAGCAACGCCATATAGAATTATTAGAGAAAAATAAAATTCAGGGCGAACTTACTCCTGCACAACGGCAAGAATTAAGCGAGCTAAGAATCAACGCTGATAAATTAATGTTGCAGAGAGCGTATGCTTGGTCAGTTCTTCGTTGGCGAGGACATAGAATACCATCTGTTGACGAATTGCCCGAATAGTTATGTCTATCTCAGAAAAAATTCGCTCTGAGGTTTTAGCAAGAGCAAATTACAGATGTGAATATTGCCGAACTAATTCTCGCTTAATTGGTATGCCATTAGTAATGGAACACATAACCCCCAAAAGTGCAGCAACAATAAGTTTTGGGTAACGGTAATTGAGTCTAAACAAGTTGCTTATTCTGTAGAAGCAGGACTCGACCAGCTTTTAGCTTATTTGCTCGCTTCTCCCCATAATAAAGTTTACGGGCAAGTTTACGGGATGATAACTAGTGGGGGAAGTTTTATGTTTGTCAAACTGGTTAAGGATAATGCTCCTAGATATGGCACTTCTAATATTTTTGATGTTCGTAACCTAGGAAATCAACTATACGATGTATTGAGAATATTAAAACGGTTAAGTCAACTTGATTAACGTGAGTACTTTTGCCAATAAGAAATGCACGTACTATAGAAGAAATTTTTGGATTTGAACAAAAGCAAGATACTATAGCACCTAGCTTATTTAATGGCGCCACTTGCCAGTAGGTGCCGTTTAATTACCCTAATGTTAACAAGCGTGTTGGCATATTAACCAGTAACTGTCGAGTTGTTAGCCATTGGCGCCCAAGTAAAACTTCGGATAAACCATTACCAACATGCACAGGTATGTCGTATTCTTGATCGCCAAGTTTTATTTTACCTGCATAAATGTCAAAGTAAAAAGTACCTTGCGCCGTGTACATTTTTTGTCGGCGTAAGAAAACCCAATCAAGCCCATCTAAATCCTGGTCATCAATTGCCAGCCAATAAGAAAAACCAGTATCAAGCATTGCACCAACAGAAAATCCTAATCCATCTGATGGGATTAGCTCAATTTCAAAAAACAAAGCATCCTCATCACCAAAAAATCCAGAAATTGTCATATTGTGCCGCACACCCCAGTTTCATTAATCCGAAAAGCTTGGTGTATTTTATCAGGATGCTTCTCACGGCATTTTTGTGAAGCAACTTCTATATCTTTGTCAACAAAATAATCACCACTATCAGGCTCAACGGTAACATACCAGTTGTAATGAGTCTCAATCAATTCCAATTTTACCTGATTAAATATAGGTAAACAGCGGTCTTCAAATTCTTTGCGTTCAGCTTCCCATTGGGCAATTTGTTCAGGAGTACACTGGATTCCGCGTCCTCGGCGCAGGGTACGAGTTGTTTTTGTTTCAGCCATGCTAGTTCTGACTTTAAAGCCATACATATATATTATGACACTATTATGATGCTTAAAAGATTTATGGCTAATAAATGGCGCCATTTGCTAGTTATTGTCCCTATGTAAAGAAACCTTAACTTTAAATAATTTAATCATAAGGTGTCAGGACTTACGCAACTGGCACAAGGTGCTGGCGGGGGCTTCGCCCCCGCCGCGCGATAATTTAAATCAGACTAAACACATATGAACGTCTGGACGTTTTAGTTGTTGAATTAAATAATTAGAGAGT